>NZ_QQBJ01000006.1 GCF_003347205.1 Mycolicibacterium moriokaense | reverse complement strand
CGACTCATCGACGGTCATTGCAGGTGTAACCCATGACCCGACTCAGGTGTCACCTATGTCGTGGTTTCACACACCCCCTCGCGCACCCAATGATCACGCCCAGCGTGCACTCATGGCGACACATCGCGCAATTTCTCGCCGACGTTGCACCTTCGGCGCGCTCGGCAAACTATGGCGCGTTTGAAAAGGTGGTCATGTGGGCACAACCCATCCCATGCAGAAGATGCTTCGCCGGATAGCGACCGTCGCCGCCGCCAGTCTCGCACCGTTGGCGTTCGTCACCGTCATCTCGCCCGCCATCAGCCACGCGGACTGTGCCCCTGGCACTGAGTGGTGGGACCCAGTCGCAAACGTGTGCCGTCCGACCGGCGCGCCGATGAAGAACTGCTTGCCCACCGGTTGGTGGGACCCGACCATCAACGACTGCCGGCCCTTCTAGCCGCGCCGCGGCCGCAATGAAGTTGAGTTCTGACGCCGGGCCGATTCCACCGATATCGATGCCGAGCGGCGGTACATTCGCGCCATGACGTCTCAGGGGGAGAAGCCGTCGCCGAATCTGTGTTCGGCCGCGCGACTGTTGGCTCGTGGCAAGACGACGAAAGCGGCGATCGCCGCTGCGGAATCGCTCACCGCGCTTCCGGTCATCGGTCCACGGTTGGACCCGCTGGTCACGATGACGGCCATCGGTGCGTGGGGTTCACGGCAGGTGCCTCGCGCGGTGCGCGAACTGCGCAAGCCCAAGCCCGACCGCCCGTCATCGCCACGCGAGACCCCTGAGCCCGTGCCTGTCCTCGCCGAGGTGTGCAGCGCCGCACTGCAGGGCATCCTCGGCGAACTCGATGGGCTGACCTGGCCGCTGCCGCAGCGCGCGGCACCGATGCTGCGGTTGCTCGAACAGCGACGGCGCCACCTGTACAAGGGTGCGGTGCAGTACGGCCCGGACCCGACCCAACTTCTCGACGTATGGCGGCGACCCGATCTGCGCGGGCCCGCGCCCGTGCTGATCTTCGTCCCGGGCGGCGCATGGGTTCATGGCAGTCGCACGTTCCAGGGTTCGGCGCTGATGTCGCACCTCGTCGAGGCCGGCTGGGTCTGCTTGGCGATCGATTACCGGGTGTCGCCGCGCGACCGGTGGCCCCGTCACGTGATGGACGTCAAGGCCGCGATCGCGTGGGCCCGCGCCAATGTCGACGAGTTCGGTGGCGACCGTGACTTCGTCGCGGTGGCGGGCTGCTCCGCGGGCGGACACCTCGCCTCGCTCGCGGCGCTGACTCCCGGCGATGAGCAGTTCGATGCCGGGCTGCCGGCGGGCGCCGACACCACAGTGGATGCGGTGGTGTCCCTGTACGGCCGCTACGACTGGCACGACCGGTCCACTCCGGAGCGCGACGGGTTCGTCGACTTCCTGGAGAACATCGTGGTGCAGCGCAGCTTCGCGCGTCACGAGGAGATGTTCCGCAACGCGTCGCCGATCGCGCGGCTGACCGAGAACGCGCCGCCCTTCTTCGTGATTCACGGCGACGCCGACTTCGTCATCCCGGTCGCCCAAGCTCGACATTTCGTCCGCGAGCTTCAGAGCGTGTCGCGCGGGCTGGTCGGATACCTCGAGTTGCCGGGAGCCCAGCACGGCTTCGACCTGATCGACGGCGGCCGCACCGGTGCGGCGTGCACGGCAATCAGCCTGTTCCTCAACGAGGTTCATCGGCGTCACACTCTCGCGGCGTCCGCGTAGGTAGACGCCAGCCGTGGCCGGGCGCTTCGAGGGAGGGCACCGTTGAAGCGGCTTAGCGGCTACGACGCGATGCTGCTCTACAGCGAGACACCGGGCGTGCACACCCACACCATGAAGATCGCCGTCATCGAGACGGGGCCCTCGGGGCTGTCGTTCGACGCGTTCCGCGAACTGGTCCGGCAACGCATTCCGCTGCTCGAACCGTTGCGCTACCGGCTTGTCGACATCCCCTGGAAGCTTCACCACCCGATGTGGCTGGAGAACTGCGAATTCGACCTCGACTATCACATCCGGCGCGTGCAGGTGGATGGCGACGGCGGGCGGCGCAGCCTCAACAAGGTGATCGGCGAGATCGCGAGCACGCCACTGGATCGCGACCGCCCGCTGTGGGAGTTCCACTTCGTCGAGGGACTCGAGGCCAACCGCGTCGCCGTCGTGGGCAAGGTGCACCACTCCCTTGCCGACGGGGTGGCATCGGCGAACCTGATGACCGCCGGTATGCGCGATCTGGCCGACGCGCCCGCACCGGAACCCGCCGATCCAGCGCCCACGTCACGACGCCTGGTCTCGGCGGCCCTGCGCGACCATCTCGGTCAAATCGGCCAGCTGCCAAGCCTTCTCGGCTACACCACCAAAGGCGTGGCAAAGGTCGCGCGCAGGGCGCGGCAGCGCACTCAACATCCCTCCATCGTCACCGGCCTCAACGCGCCGAACACGTTCATGAACCACGTCATCGCACCTCGCAGAACTTTCGCCACCGCGACACTGTCCCTGGCGGACGTCAAAGACGTCAGTAAGGCGCTGGGGATCACCATCAACACGCTCGTGCTCGCGGTGGCCGCCGGTGCGCTGCGCGAGCTGCTACTGGAGTACGACGGCAGCGCCGACGAGCCGATCGTCGCGTCGGTGCCCTCCAGCCTGGACACGTCTCCGGATCGGCTGGCGGGCAACGAGCTCGGCGGCATGGTGGTGTCGCTGCCGGTACAGGTCGACGACCCGCTTGAGCGCACGCGGTTGACCGGTCTCGCGGCCGACGTGGCCAAGGAGAACTACCGGCTGCTGGGCCCGGAACTGTCGGCGCGTTGGATGGAGTTCCTCCCGCCGGCCGTGGCGCCGGCGGCGTTCGCGTGGCTGGCTCGACGCGACGCCGCAGTGCGGGTGTTCAACATCCCCGTGTCGAATGTGCCGGGACCGCGCGAGCGCGGCCGGTTCGGCGATCTGACACTCAGCGAGCTGTACTCCGTCGGGCCGCTGATGGCTGGTTGCGGACTCAATGTGACGGTGTGGAGCTACGTCGACCAGTTGAACATCTCGGTCCTGGCCGACGGCGAAACGGTGCGCGACCCGCACGAGGTGACCGATGCGCTCGTCGAGTCGTTCGGCGAGATCCGCTCCGCTGCAGGATTTTGCGTGCAGCCGCGGGAGGTCTCCACCGCCATGGCGCCCTGAGGCTAGTCGACCTTGATCTCGCCCATCTCGCCCCAGCCCGTGGCATCGATCTCGTGACTGATGATCAACGGTGTCGATGACAGTAGCGCGGGCGCTGCGGCGACGAACTTCTTGAAGTGCTCGCTGGTGACATGCGCCTTGCCGGCGTCACCGTCGCGGAAGCCCTCCACCAGAACGTATTCGGACGGGTCTTCCACGCGGCGCGACCAATCGAAGAACATGTTTCCAGGTTCGTTGCGCGTCGCCGCCGTGAACTCGGCGACGTCGTCCATGAACGTGTCGACGTTCTTCGGCTTCCACCTGACCACGATGAAAATCATCTGACTGCTCCCTACGGTGTGAGGATGGCCCGGCCGCGGACGTTGCCGTTGTCGAGATCGGTGATCGCGGACTGGAAGTCGTCCAACGCGTACTTCTGGGTGTGCAGGTTGACCGCACCACGCGCGGCGAGCGCCATCAGATCGCACAGGTCGTTATAGGAGCCCACCAGGTTGCCGATGAAGTTGATCTCGGTGGAGATGATGTCGATGGTCGGCACATCGATGTTCTCGCCGTAGCCGACGACGTGGTAGTCGCCCGCCCGCCGCAGCATCGCCACGCCCTCAGCGGTAGCGCCACCTTCGCCGACGAAGTCGACGACCGTCTCGGCGCCGTTACCACCCGTCAGCGACAACACCTGCTCGACCTGTGTGCCGTCGGCCACCACGCCGTGGTCGGCACCGATCGCCTCGGCGAGTTTGAGCGCGTCGGGGTTGCGGTCGACGACGATCAACTCGGCGGGTGAGAGCGCCTTGAGCACCTGAATCCCGATGTGGCCCAGGCCGCCTGCCCCGATGATCACGCACTTGTCGCGCGGCGTCAGGCGTCGCGCCGCCTTGGCCGCCGCGTGATACGCGGTGAGTCCGGCATCGGCCAACGCCGCCACGTCCGACGGTTCCAGCGCGTCGTCGATCTTCACCACGCTGCGCGCCGACGTCTTCAAATAGTCCGCGTAGCCGCCGTTGGTGTCGATGCCGGGAAACGCGTTGGCCTCGCAGTGCACGTCGTCACCCGATCGGCACGCGCGACACAGCCCGCAGGTGATCAGCGGGTGCACGATCACCTTGTCGCCCTCGCGCACATTGGTCACCGCGGATCCGACCGCATCGACCCAGCCCGCGTTCTCGTGGCCGATCGTGTACGGCAACTGCACCTGTGACTTCTCCGCCCACTGTCCCTCGAGGATGTGCAGGTCGGTGCGACAGACGCCGGCGCCGCCGATCTTGACGATGACGTCGAAGGGGCCCGTCGGCGTCGGGACGGGCACCTCTTTCATCTCGAGGTTCTGGTGGTAGCCGACCACCTGGACGGCTCGCATGGTGCTCATGGCAGTGCTCCTTCTTTCGACATGATCGAGTGCAGTGGGATGAAGGTCGTGGCGTCGTCGCTTCCGTAGCGGGTGCGCAGCAGGCCGCGGCAGAAGTGCGCGTTGCCGTCGATGGAGATCCGCGTCGCGCGGGCCCGGCGAAGGGCCAGTGGTACCTGCTCGGGGGCGTAGCCGCGGCCCCGGTGATCCACCAACACCAAATCGCCGGGCTGCGTGGACAATCCAACCGCTCGGCGGCGCCTCAGCAGCGCCTCCGTCGACGGGCCGTCGGGCAACTCCTTCAACCGGACGTCACCAACGGCGGACTCGAGCAGTTTCGGGTCCGTTCGGAGCAGCGCCGTCAGGCAGCGCTCCATCGCCGCCGTGTGGGCCTTGCGCCGAAAGGTCTCGCGTAACTGGTCGAGGCTGTCTTCTGCCTCGTGGCCGAAGGTGCCGCGATATCCCGCATCGGCCGCCAGCCCGGCGTTGATCACCTCGGAGTCGTGATGATCGTCGAGTTCGACGACCACCAGTCGCGTCCAATCCAGGTTGCTCAGTACATCTTTGGCGTCGGACGCCATCAGGTAGGCGAAGTTCGGCGAGCAGAATGACGTCGGCAGTCGCAGGTGCACCGTGACGTTGCCGCCGGGGGACACCACGAGCGAGCGGACGAACCCGAGCCCGGTGATCGGCTCGTCGAGCTCGGGGTCCAGCACCGCATTCAATGCGGCATAAGCGATTCCGCGCCTGTCCACGTCACGCCCCCACGAGGTTGTCCGCGCCACGCGGACCTACGGCCGGTTCGCCGGCTGAAGGAAGTGCCAGCTCGGCGGGCACCGGGATGTCGTACATCTTCGCGGCGTTGAGACCGAGGATCTTCTTCTTCTGCTCGGTGGTGAGCGGCGCGTATTCGCCGAGGTCCTCCGGGATCTGGAAGTCGACGAACGCTTCCACCAGCCAGCGCGGAGTCCAGATCGCGTAGTCCGACCCGAACTGGATGCGGTCCTCGCCGATCCAGTAGAGCAGCTCGCCGACGATCTGAGCGAAGTACCGCGGCCGGGTGTGGATGAACGGCATCGCCACCGCCAGCCCCGCGTGCACATTCGGCTCCTGGGTGGCGATCCAGCAGAAGTCCTCCAGCCGGGGCAGCCCGCAGTGCTCGACGATGAAGTTCAGGTCCGTGAAGTCGGATGCGACGTGGTCGACGTCGGCCACGTCGAAGGCGTCGCGGTCCAGCGGCCGGATCGTCGGGCCCTTGTGGATGTGGATGTTGCGGATCCCGAGGTCGCGGCACAATTCGAAATACCGGTAGGCCCACGGGTCGTCGAGCCGCCAGCCTCGCGAGTCGCCGTGCCATTCGGCGGTGTAGAGCTTGACGCCCTTCAGGCCGAACCGCTCGGCGTCCACCCGCAGCTGGTCCATGCCCACCTCGCCGTTGCGCGGGTCCCAGTTGTGGTTGTAGGTCAGCTTGTCGGGATGCTTGGCGGCCAGTTCCGACGCCTCGTCCGTCTGTCCGAAGCCCTTGTAGTAGAACTCGCTGAGGGCGGCGGGCTGAAAGATCGCATGATCGACGTAGCCGTCGGTGAACAGGTCCCTCATCAGCCGCTCGCCGCCTTGGTAGAGGTACTCCTCGTAGCCCCATACCTCCGATTCCGGGGACAGGTTGCGGTGGTAGTCGTAGAAGCAGTCGATGAACTGCTTGCCGTGGACGTTGCGCTGGTTCTCGGGCCGGGCATCCCACAGTGCGACGTGGGCGTCGACGATGAAGTAGCTGGTGTCGTCTTTCTGATACATGGCGGGCTGTCCCTCTCTCATGTGACCGCTGTCACAACCTGTGGCCGAGCCTAGGAGTGCCGCACGCGGTAGCCGAGGGCCGCGATGTCTCAATGTGAGACGCCGTTGGGGCTGTTTTGACCTGCGCGTCTTGCCACGCTTTGTAACGTGGATCACATGCCGGACGGGCTGCCCGAGCGGGCGAACTTGGCGCACCTTCCGCGCGGCACCGTGCCGGATCGGTTGCTCGCGTCATGGCAGCGCAGCGAGGACTACGGGATTCCGCTCGACGAGGTGGAACCCGTGTTCACCGGCACCGACGACCTGAGTTCGCTGTTCTTCCAGTGCGGCAACGAGGTGCTGGCCGACCTTCACCGCACGCTGGCCAACGAACCTGTCAGCCTGATGCTGACCGACGCCGACGGGGTGGTGCTGTCGCGGCTGTCGGGCGACCGGACGCTGCTGCAGGCGCTCGACGACGTCCACCTCGCTCCCGGGTTCGCCTACTCCGAACGCGAGGTCGGCACCAACGGTCTCGGATTGGCGCTCGCCGATCGCGCGCCCACGCTGGTGCGCGCCGACCAGCACTATGCGCGGAGCCTCTGCACGTTCACGTGCGCGGCGGTCCCGGTGCTGGATCCGGCGTCGGGCCGGCTGGAGGGCAGCGTGAACCTGACGACGTGGTCACGGTCCTCGAGCGATCTGCTGCTCGCACTGGCGCGCTCCGCGGCGAGCACCACCACCGCGTTGATGCTCGCCCGCTCGAGTGGTCGGCCACCGCGGCAGATGCCCCGCGGACAGGTGTTCCGCGTCGAGGTGCCGCGTCTGGAACCCGGTTCGGGGACCTTGCATTCGCTGTCGAACGTCTGGAACGACGCGGTCGGCCAGGCCGAGCGCGGTATGCGGGCGGGCGGTGTCGTCGCGGCCGTCGGCGAGCCCGGATCGGGCCGGGCGACGGTTCTGGCTCAGGCGGCCCGCCACCTCTTCCCGCGCGACCGCATCCTGTCGGCGGGCGCACCGGCTCCGACGGACGTCGCGACATGGCTGGGGCTGTGGACACCCGAACTCGGCAAGGACCACACCGCGGTCATCGTTCGCGAAGTGGACATGCTGCCCGCCTGGGTGGCCGAGCGGCTTCGCGACCTGGTCCGGCGCAGCGCCGACGCGGGATCGGTGCCGTTCGCGGTGACGGCGGAGCGGTTCGAGGACATCCCTGCCGCGCTGGCCGGGTTGGTCGACGCCGTCGTGCCCGTGCCGCCTCTTCGGGATCGACCCGACGACGTGCTGCCGCTGGCGAATCACATCGCGACGCACGTCCGCGGCCGCGAGATCGGCTTCAGCGCACCCGCGGTCCGAGCGCTGAGAAGCTATGACTGGCCGGGCAATGTCGACGAGCTGTCGAGGGTGGTGTCGGCCGCGGCCGGCCGGGCAGATGTGGTCGACGTCGGCCTGCTTCCGCCGGAAGTGTTGGCCGGCAACACCCGTCACCTCTCGCGCATCGAGGCTTTCGAGCGGGGAGAGATCGTCCGGGTACTCAATGCGGACGGGTTGACGATGGCGGAGGTCGCCCGCGAACTCGGCATGGGCCGCGCCACGCTCTATCGCAAGATCGCGCAGTACAACGTGCACGTGCCGCGCGAACGCGGCTGATTCGGGCGTCGCTCAGGCGACTTGCTTGATCTCGTTGTCCTCGGCTTGCCTGCTGAAGCAGACCAGGCTCGCGCCGAAGGTGAGCATCGCGAATACGCCCGCGATCGAGGCGATGACGCCGGCGGAGGCGCTCCAGCTGGCGAAGCTCACCGCGAGCGCGATCACCGAGGCGATGTTCAGGAACAGCCCTGTGGTGGCAACGGCCTCCGACGCAGGCCTATCAACAGGAACAAGCCGCTCATCCACGAAAGGTCTCCCTCATGACTATCTGAACCCGACGCAGGGGTATTGCCCCGTTTTGGCGGCAATGAAACTTAACAGGCCGCCCGTCGTGACTCGGTCAGTTCAGGTGGTCAGACCGGGAATCCGTTCAGCTCTGCGAGTTCGCGTAATTGCTTGAGGGCGTGCCGACGGCCGCGGCCCGCCTCGGGTATCAGAATTCCGGCCCAGACGCCCTCGGCTCCCTGGGTCCGGCAGGCGTCCTGAGCGCACCGCCAGCGGCGGGGGCACTCGCGGCAGAGTGCCTTGGCGCCGGCGTCGGCCGTCGTGGTCCAGCGATCGGGATCGCGGGTACACGCAGACGTCGACTCGTCTACTTCCAAAACCATCGGTTGCATGGACCCTCGACCTCCCCACTGGTGTGGATCCCCAATACGTTTGTATCGTAGACACGATACGGCTGTATTGTCTAATCTAGTGGGGTGATCAGCCATTTCGAGGGACGATGACCGTCCTCTCCGACCCCGGCAGCGTTGGCGCCGACGAGCGGTCGAACATCGATCGGATCCGGCACGCGGCAATGAAGATCTTGGCGACACACGGCGCGTCGGGAACCTCGTTGCGCGCGGTCGCCTCGGCGGCCGGAGTGTCTCTCGGGTCGGTGCAACACCACTTCGCGACGAAGGCCGGACTCATCAAGGCGGTGGACGACTGGGCGCTGGCGGTGGTGGTCACCGCAATCACGGAACCGGTGCCCGACACCGCGCCGGACTCGGTGGCCGAGATCGGCGGCCGAATCACCCGGATGATCGACGAGAATCCCGAACTGGCGGACTACATCGGCCGCGCGTTGACCGACGGACGGCCGGTGTCCGACATGATCTTCGACTCGTTGATGAACTCGGGCCTGGCGCGCTGGCACCGCCGCAGTGAACGCGGCGAGACGCGCGACGGGCTCGATCTGACGTGGGCGGCCATCAATGCGTTGGTGCTCGCCTTGGGCGCGCTGATCCTTCGCCGCCATATCGAGCGGCATCTACCGGAGCCGTTCACCTCGCCGACACAGCTGGAGCGCTGGCAGTCGTCGGTCGACTCGTTGCTGCGCGAGGGCATGTTCAAGCGTTCCGACTGACGGTCAAAACCGCTCGCCGGCAACCCTTTTACGATACGTCGACGGCGTGTCGCCGCTGAACTGCGTGAACGCCCGGGTGAACGAGCTCATGCTGTCGAACCCGACGGCCGTCGCCGTCTCCTGAACGGACTGTCCGGGCGAGGCGAGCAGGGCCATCGCCTTCAGCATGCGGGCATGCAGAAGGTAGGTCCGCCACGACAACCCGAGTTCGTCGTGGAACATCCGCCGCAGCGTACGCTCCGACACCGCGACCGCGCGGCTGACGGCGTCGGCGGTCACGGACTGCAGGTGCTCCTTCGTGTGCGCCATCGCCGCGGCGACGATCGGATGCTCGGAGGTCGGAAGGCTCAGTGGCGCTTCGTGATCCAGTGCCTCGACCACGAGATCGGCAAGTGTGCGGAAGAATGCGTCGGAGACGTCATCACCCTGAGGACGGTCGATGGGCCACCTCAGCGCGTAGATCATCATCTCGCGAATCAGGGGTGATACCGCGAGGATTCGCGCCCGATCGCCGCCGGACGGAATCATCTGTGCGTCGAACATCACCGCGACGGTCTTGACGTCAGGGGCCATCGTCGCCTGATGATCGAGCCCGGCCGGAATCCAGGCCGCCTGCTGCGGCGGCAGCAGGTAATGCGCCGACGCCGTTTCGACTTCGACGACACCGCCGATCGCGTACTCGATCTGGTGCACCTCGTGCGAGTGCCACCCGGTGATCAGGCCTTCGCCTTCGTACAGATAACTCCCGCCGGGCGCCCGGCCGCCGCGGCGCAGTTCGACGATTCGCCGGGTGGGGCGGTGGGATGGATCCGGATCATTGGCCGTTTCGGCTAAACCTCTGTCCGATAGCGCAGAGCCGGTCACACCACTAGACGGTACTACTTGGTTTATGCAGACCAAAGACCTGATCCTGGTGAGCATCGACGACCACGTCGTCGAGCCGCCCGACATGTTCCTCAACCACGTGCCGGACAAGTACAAGGGCGAGGCGCCGATCGTCGTCACCGACGACAAGGGCGTCGACCAGTGGATGTATCAGGGCAGGCCACAGGGCGTCAGCGGACTCAACGCCGTGGTGTCATGGCCCGCGGAGGAGTGGGGCCGCGACCCGGCGGGCTTCGCCGAGATGCGCCCCGGCGTATACGACGTGCACGAGCGCGTCCGCGACATGAACCGCAACGGCATCCTCGCCTCGATGTGCTTTCCGACGTTCACCGGCTTCTCCGCCCGGCATCTCAACATGACGCGCGAGAACGTCACGCTGGTGATGGTGTCGGCCTACAACGACTGGCACATCGACGAGTGGGCGGGCAGCTACCCCGATCGCTTCATCCCGATCGCGATTCTGCCGACCTGGAACCCCGAGGCGATGTGTGCCGAGATCCGCCGCGTCGCCGCCAAGGGTTGCCGAGCCGTCACCATGCCGGAATTGCCTCACCTGGAGGGGCTTCCGAGCTATCACGACGAGGACTACTGGGGTCCGGTGTTCGCGACGCTGTCCGAGCAGAACGTGGTGATGTGTCTGCACATCGGCACCGGATTCGGGGCGATCAGCATGGCGCCCAATGCGCCGATCGACAACATGATCATCCTGGCCACCCAGGTGTCGGCGATGTGCGCGCAGGACCTGCTGTGGGGCCCGGCGATGCGCAACTACCCGGACCTGAAGTTCGCCTTCTCCGAGGGCGGCATCGGCTGGATCCCGTTCTACCTGGACCGCAGCGACCGGCACTACACAAACCAGAAGTGGCTTCGCCGCGACTTCGGCGACAAGCTGCCGTCCGACGTGTTTCGCGAGCACTCGCTGGCCTGTTACGTCACCGACAAGACATCGTTGAAGCTGCGCCACGAGATCGGCATCGACAACATCGCGTGGGAGTGCGACTATCCGCACTCGGACTGTTTCTGGCCCGATGCGCCCGAGCAGGTGCTGGCCGAACTGAACGCCGCGGGCGCCGACGATTCGGACATCAACAAGATCACCTGGGAGAACTCGTGCCGCTTCTTCGGCTGGGACCCGTTCGCGCGCACGCCCCGCGAGCAGGCGACCGTCGGGGCGCTGCGGGAAAAGGGGACCGACGTCGACGTCTCGATCCGCCCGCGCGCCGAATGGGCGCGGCTCTACGAGAAGAGGCAGCTCGCCAAGGCGTGATTTCGGCGCGCTGAGTCACCCGTAGGGTGACCAGACGCGCCGAAATCGCTCACACGACGACGGTGAGCTCGTCGCCGTCGCGCTCGACCCGCATGCCTGCTTTGCGTGCGATCGCGGCGACCTTGGCCGCGGTTTCGGGTTCGGCCCTGCTGCTGACAAGCGCGCGCGCCAGCCTGCCCTTGTGCGCCTTGTTGAAATGGCTGACCACGGTGCGGCGGCCGTCGGCGTGCTCGGCGACGACGTCGACGCGCACCGCGCCGGGCACTCGGCCCAGCGCCGCGTACGAGCCCGATCGCAGGTCGACCACCAGCTCGTCGGCCGCGACGTCGGCGAGCACCGACTCCAACGCGGGACGCCACCGCGCCGCCAGGGTGCCCTTTCCCGGCAGCTTGGACGACGCGGACAACCGGTAGGCGGGTATCGGGTCGTCGGCCCGCACCAGCCCGAACAGCGCGGAGCCGACCGCGAGCCGGGCATGAGCCCGGGAAAGCGCTGTGCCGCGCAGGGATTGGACATCCAGGGCGTCGTAGAGCACGCCGGTGTACCGATGAATCGCGGGCAGCGTCGGCGACTCCCAGAGCGCGAGGTTTCTGCCGATCTCCGCGTCCTGAGTCGCCGACAGTCCCAGCGCCCGCCGACAGCCCGGGGCATCGGCGGCGAGCGCGACGAGTTCGTCGACGAGCGCGCCGCGAAGCGGATTCAGCGCGGAGAAGCTCAACGCGTCGAGACGCAGCGGGGGACCGTCGCCCCCGGCGTGTTTGGTCTCCGACGGCGGCAGCAACACGATCACGAGCGAAAAGGGTAGCCGTAGCGGCTAAAGCCGTATCTTTATAAAGATGCGGATCATCGACGCCGACGGACACGTCGCCGAGGGGGCATCGCTGGCGGTCGAAGCGCTGCAGCGCTGGCCGGAGCACATCGTGCCGCGCAAGGACGTGCCCGGCCTGGTGATCGAGGGCCGCAACTATCCCGAATCCAGCGGGCCAGGGGCGGGGTGTCCGACCGAGCACGGCATCTCGGCGGCCGAGGGGATCAACTGCCGGTCGCCCGAGGGGGTGCTCGGCGACGCCGACCGCGACCAGATCGACACCATGGTGCTCTACCCGAGCCTGGGCCTGTGCACGCCGACGCTCGAGGATCCGGACTTCGCCGCCGGCTTCGCGCGCCTGTACAACCAGTGGATCGCGGACTATTGCGCATCGTCGGGCGGCAGACTGCACGGCATCGCCGTCACACCGATCGAGCACGGTGACGTGGCGATCGACATCATGTGTGAGGCAAAGGATCTCGGTCTGGTGGCCACGCACATCCCGCCGGCGCTCAAGGCGCGCAACCTCGACCACCCGGACCTGGACCCGTTCTACGCGGCCGCCGTCGAACTGGACATGCCGTTGGGTGTCCACGGTGCGCCGGGGGTGCACCTGCCGAAGATCGGTGTGGACCGGTTCACCAACTACATCCAGGTGCACTGCGTCAGCTTCCCGTTCGACCAGATGACGGCGATGACCGCACTGGTCTCCGGCGGAGTCTTCGACCGGCATCCCGATCTTCGGGTCGCCTTTCTGGAAGCCGGCGTCGGCTGGGTCCCGTTCTTCATCGACCGCCTACACGAGCACTTCGAGAAGCGCGGCGACTGGATCGAAGGCGGGTGGCAGCGGGATCCGGGGGAGTATCTGCAGGCGGGCAACATCTGGGCGACGTGCGAACCCGAGGAGCCGATCCTGCCGGGCGTCATCGACGTGCTCGGTGACGACTTCATCATGTTCGCCAGCGACTACCCGCATTGGGACGGCGAATGGCCGGAGAGCACAAAGCATTTGCGAAACAGGGCCGACATCAGCGAACAGACCCGCGCCAAGATCGGCGGCCTGAACGCGCAACGGTTCTACGCGCTGAACTGACGTCAGACGCGGGGGGTGCTCAAGACGTGCACCGGCACGTCGTCGTTCCACGGCTGGTTGTCGACCATGTCGCCGACGTCGATGTAGCCGCGCTCGAACTCCCCGGTGGCGCCGTCGACGAGGCGGTAGGCCTGACGCTGCCGGTGGATGGGCTGGCCGTCGAGGATGACGACCCGAAGTTCGCCTGGCTCGAAGGCGCACCGCGCGTGCAGGGCCTCGACCAGCGATTCGTTGTGCAGGTGGCCGTCGCCGAAATTCCAGCCGATGGCCACCGCGCAGACCATCTCGCCTTCGCAGATGGTGTACGCGTCCTCGTCGAGGCCGTCGAGCGCGCGATGGACCAGCGTGTACAGCGCCCTGCCGTGCGAGTTCATCGACCGGAACCCGTGCCCGATGAAGATGGCGACCAGTGCGTCGTCGTCGTTGCCGACCAGTTTGGCCAGTTGCCGGTGATACATCGGGCCCAGCGCCTTGCTGGCGCGCACGATCTTGTCGTCAGCCGACGGCGTCGTACACCACAGTGAGGTGTCCCAGTTTCCGGCGTAGTAGCGCATCCCCGGCAGGAACGACACCCTTCGCGGGGACAGGTTCCCGACGGTGACCACGGCGACCAGGACGACGAACACCGCCGCGATCGGCACGGGATGGCGTACCGACGACAGGCCGATGTCGGCGTGGGTGACGAACAGCCACAGCAGCCCGGTGATCATGAAGACGTTCCATTCCAGCGGGACGCCGGACGGGATGGCGGTCAGGATTCCCAGATGGAAGCAGACCATGACGAACGCCGCGATCGCAGTCACCCAGCCACCGTGGGAGAAGAACAACACCAGTGGCACCAGCATCTCGACTGCCGTCGAGAAGTGGGCCACGAAGCCGGCAAGTGGGCTGGGCCGGAGGTCATCGGGGAAGCGGCGGAAGAACTTTCGCTTCAGCGCCCGGGGGTGGACGATCGGGCTGTTCGCCATCATCGATGCGATCACGAACGGGAAGTGCCGGTTCAGCTTCGAGGTGGCCGCCCCCATCCAGATCAGCAGGAACACCACCTTGGCGCCGACGATGATGTCGGGACCGGTGAAGAGAAAGACCAGTGCCAGCGGCCCGTACACCTCGCCCCTGGCGGCCAGGAAGATCGTCTTGTCCCGCAGTCCGACGAGCGCCAGCACCGCGAGGACGGCGACCGTGTGCCACGGCGCCAGCACGCCGATATCGGTGCCCAGTGACGGGATCGGGCCGCTGCCGTCGGACAGGAGGGCAACCAGCAACAGCACCAACAGTGCGGCATAGAGACCGATCTCGAGCGCGGTCCGGTTGTGGCCCTTGGTCAGCGGGACGCGGTCGGGCCACGGCGGCTGGCGAATGGTGCCGGGTCGAAGCCAGTACAGGATCGACCCCATGGGCGGGAAGTACCGTCCCGCAAGCGGTCCGAAGCTGCATCCGAGGCCGACGACCTCGATCAGCATCGTGTAGAGCACCATCTTCTGGAACACGATCGGCTCCGACCACCACGTCGAGAAGTCGGTGAAGCCGTCGATCCCGGAGGTGGCCAGGACGAACAGCCAGCCGCCGAGGAAGTAGAGCGAGATCTTGACGACGTAGAGGAGATGGATGACCAACGGCGCGCCCATCCCGCTCTCGGCGATGAAGCGGGTCATCGGCCGGATCATCTCGGCGCGAGTTCCGGTGCGCCACTGGGCGATGTCGACATCGGGTTGATCACCTTTGAGGAAACCCATGGCCACTCCAATGCAGGCTGTGCTCGCTGAGCCAAGACCATACACTTAGCGCCTTGTGTTCACCCACACTCCGGGCCGACGCACGCGACGCCGCGTTGATCTACCAGGTGACCGGCAGCTCGCGGATAGTGTAAATCTCCTGCTCGCCGGCGAATCGAATTTCGTCGGCAGGCACTGCCAGGGCCAGGGTGGGCAGTCGGCGGAGCAGGGTGGTGAGCGCGATCTGCAGCTCGACGCGGGCCAGGTTCTGCCCGATGCACTGGTGCACGCCGAAGCCGAAACCGAGGTGTCCGCGGGCGTTTCGGTCGACGTTCAACGTGTCGGGGTCGTCGACGAACGCGGCGTCCCAGTTCCCCGCGGGCAGGTTCATCAGCACGTGTTCGCCGGCGCGGATCAACTGGCCGTTGATGGTGAGATCCTCGAGTGCCACCCGGTCGACCTGGCTGTGCACGATGGACAGGTAGCGCATCAGCTCTTCCACCGCGTTGGCGGTCTGCGCCGGGTCCTCGGTTTCCCGCAGCCGCTCCAGCTGGTCGGGATGCTGCAGCAGCGCCACCGCGCCCAGCGAGATCATGCCGGCGGTGGTCTCGTGACCGGCCTGCAACAGGATGACGCCGTTCATGACGGCGGTCTCACGGCTGAGTTCCCCCTTGGCGACATAGTCGGTGATCAACCGGCTCATCAGGTCGTCACCGGGCTCGCGCTCCTTGAGCCCGGCGAGCTTCCACATGTAGTCGAACATCGCCCCGATGGCCGCCGCCTTCTCCTCGTCGGTCGATCGGGAGTCGAGGCCCTTGGTGCTGTTGATCTGAAAGAACTCGTGGTCCTCGTACGGGACGCCGAGCAACAGCGAGATCACCAGCGACGGCACCGGAAGGGCGAAGTCGCGCACCAGGTCGGCGGGCGGCCCGGCCTCGATCATGTCGTCGAGGAACCCGTCGACCAACTCCTGGATCTGCGGGCGCATCGCCTCGGCCCGCCGAAAGGTGAAGTCGCGGGTCATCATTCGGCGCAGCCGATTGTGTTCAGGATCGTCGATACGCGCGAAGATCACCGGAATCTGATCGTCCGCGGTCTTGGCCTGCATGTTCTCCGGAAGCGTGTTGGCGGACAGCCGCGGATCGGTCAACGCCGCCCTGATGTCCTCGTAGCGGCTGATCACCCACGTCGGCTCGTGACGCCACAGGGCCAGCTGCAGGCCGTCGGCGGCGCGCCAATCGTCGAATTCGGGTGGGGGCTTGAGCGGGCAGCGGGCGTCGCGGGGGACGGGGACCGCGGGCATGGCGGTGCCGTCGTACTGTGTCGTCGTTGTCATCGCGGCTCCTCTAATCGACAGCCAGCTGCCAGTTACGCCGAGCCTAGAGTTGACCGTAATGGCAGTCAACTGTCGGTTACAGTGGCGGGGTGACTGCGGTTGAGGATCGTCCGCTGCGGGCCGACGCCGCCCGCAACGCCGAGCGGATTCTGCGCGCCGCCCGAGATGCCTACGCCGAACTGGGACCGGATGCGCCCATGGACGTCATCGCCCGCAGGGCCGGCGTCGGCGAGCGAACCCTGTACCGGCGCTTCCCCACCAAGGGAGAGTTGGCACGCGCCGTCATCGACCAGAGCATCGGTGAGACCCTGTCGCCCATGATCGAGCGCGCCACCCGCGCGCGCAACCCCCTGCGCGGCCTGACCGACCTGATCGAAGCGGCGATCGCCCTCGGCGCCCGCGAGCACAACGTGCTGGCGGCCGCGTTGAAGGCGGGCACGTTGACCGATGTCTCGGTGCAACTCGACGCAGCGCTCGAGGATCTCATGCGGCGCGCGCAGCAGGCCGGCCTCGTCCGCGCCGACCTGGTGCCCGACGACCTGCCGCGGATGGTCGCGATGCTCAACGGGGTGCTCTCGACGATGGATCCGGCGTCCGATGGGTGGCGGCGCTACGTCCTGCTGATGATCGACGCGATGTCCACCCCGGCGCCGCGCAGGCTGCCGCGCGCGGTCGCCATCGACTATCAACCGCGCCCGGGCGACTGGCCCAGGTAGAGGGCCGAATCGCAATCTTGAGGCCGGGCGGTTGCCCGGGTCGAGCAGCGCTCTTCGCCCGTCTCGCTATTTTTGCTATTTTAGAGGCTGGTGCTGCCGACGAGGGGTGAGCAGAGTGGCCAAAGTGGACTGGGCGCCGCTTCCGGTGCCCTGGGCGGTTCAGTCCGCGGACCGCATCCCCAAACAGCGGTACTACGATCCCGAGTTCTATGCGCTGGAGGCCGAACTGTTCTGGCCACGCGTCTGGCAGATGGCGTGCAGGCTGGAGGAGATTCCCCATCCCGGCGACTTCGTCGAGTACGAGATCCTGGACCAGTCGATCATCGTTGTGCGCGTCGACGAATCGACCGTTCGCGCGTACTACAACTCCTGTCGCCACCGCGGCATGAAGCTCGTCGAGGGCAGCGGTACCCGCCGCACCCTTGTCTGCCCGTTCCACGGTTGGTGCTGGGGCCTCGACGGCAAGAACACCTTCGTGCTGCGGTCCGACGAGTTCGACGAAAGCAATCTGCGCACAGTCGATCTGGCCCTGGCGCCGGTGCGCCTCGAACTGTGGGGCGGATGCGCGTGGATCAACCTCGACGACGGCGCGCCACCGCTGCGGGACTGCATCGAGCCGTTCGCCTCCCGCCACGACGAGTTCAACGTCTCGGCGTTGTGCACCGAATGGTGGAAGTCGTGCCTGCTGCCGGTGAACTGGAAGCTCGCCACGGCGGCCTTCATGGAGGGCTACCACGTGCCGCAGACGCACCCGCAGCTGCTGCCCGCGGCGTTTCACTCCGACTCGACGACGGTGAATCCCGTTGTGCAGGCCAGTCTTTACTTCATGCGCACCCTCGGCTCGGGGATGGGCGGCATGACCCACGAGAACGACGTGCGGATCGCCGAAGGCCTGCAGCACATGACGCTGCCCGACGACCCCGCTGCTGCGATGACGACATGGCGTGGCGCCGTCAACGACGCGGTCACAGCGTGGCACCGGGCCCGCGGCTGCGACTTTCCCGACCTCAACGACCTCGACCGCCGCGGCGTCATCGACCCGATCGGCTTCTGTTTCCCGCACTACTTCCTGCTGCCGCAATACAGCAGCGCGTCGTCGTACCGGATCCGTCCGCTCGGACCCGAGCAGACACTGTTCGAGGTGTGGTCGTTGACTCGATATCCGAACGACCGCTCGCCGGGTCGGCCCGACACGCCGCAACCGCTGGCGCCGGACGACCCGAGTTGGCCGACGATCCCCGCGCAGGACTTCTCGAACCTGCCGCGGCAGCAGAAGGGCCTGCACGCCAAGGGCTTTGAGTACATGCGGTTGTCCGACCGGATCGAGGGGCTGATCTCTAATTTCGAGCGGGTCATCGACGGCTTTCTGGCCGGGGTGCCCTCCCAGCGGCTGGTGCCAGCGATTCAGCGCACTAACACCACCATCGACGTGCCGATCGTCGACCTCGGGCTGACCGACACGGTTCCCGCGTCATGAACTGGGACCTCTCGGTCGACTTCCTGATCGCGGGAAGCGGCGGCGGGGGGATGGTGGCGGCGCTGGCTGCCGTCGACGCCGGCATCGAGCCTTTGGTCGTCGAGAAGCAGGGTCTTCTCGGCGGCTCGACCGGAATGTCGGGCGGCATGGTGTGGCTGCCGAACAACCCGCTGATGCGCGCCGAGGGGATACCGGATTCGCACGAAGACGGTCTGGCCTACTTCGACGACGTCATAGGCGACATCGGCGCGGCGTCATCGCCCGCGCGCCGCGAGACGTTTCTGACCGCGGGCTCGGAGATGATCGACTTCCTGCTGCGCAAGGGGGTTCGGCTGGTTCGCTGCCCCGGGTGGAGCGACTACTACCCGAACCACAAGGGGGGAAATGCCGCGGGCCGTTCCGTTGAGGGGGTCCCATTCGACGCCGCCGCACTCGGCGACTGGAGCGCCAAGGTTCAGCCGTCGATGGCGAAGAACTACGGGTTCGTGGTGAAGACCAACGAGCTTCGCGGCGTGCAGTACTTCAACCGGTCGCCGCGCGCGTTCGCCACCGCCATGCGGGTCTTCCTGCGCACCAATGTCGCCAAGCTGCGCCGACGCGACCTGATGACCAACGGTGCGTCGGTGATCGGTCAGATCCTCAAGTCGCTGATCGACCAGAAAGGCCGGCCGCCGGTCTGGACGAACGCCGCGATGGAGGACCTGATCGTGTCGGACGGCCGCGTTGTGGGTGCGCGCATCAACCGCGACGGTGCGACGGTGCACGTGCAGGCCCGAAAGGGAGTTCTGCTCGCGGCCGGCGGGTTCAGCCGGAATCCGGACATGCGGCGCCGCTACAGCGGTGAGCAGCCCAACGACGGCTCCTGGTCGATCGCCAACGCCGGAGACACCGGCGAAGTGCTGCAGACGGCGATGGCCCTTGGCGCGCAGACCGATCTGCTCGACGAGGCGTGGTGGCTGCCAATGGTTTTCATCCAGGACCCGGGCGCGGCCTCGTTGGGCTCCGGACGGCAGCGACCCGGCGCCATCTACGTCGACGGCTCCGGCAAGCGGTTCTGCAACGAGTCGAACTCCTACGTCGAGGTCGGCAAGGCGATGTATGCCAGCAAGGCGGTGCCGTGCTGGCAGGTCTTCGACGAGGGGTACGTCGGCCGGTACGTGTCGGGCGCCAACCCGTTGAAGAAGCGCACGCTGTCGGAAACCCTGATCGAGCAGGGCGTCGTCAAGCGTGCCGACACCATCGCCGACCTCGCCCGTCAGATCGACGTTCCGCCGGACGCGCTGACCGAAACAGTAAGGCGCTTCAACAAGTTCGCGGCCGACGGCCTCGATCCCGACTTCGGCCGCGGGCAGTCGGCGTACAACCACTGCCTCGGCGACCCCGGCTACAAACCCAATGCCGCGGTCGGCCCTCTCGACAAGGCGCCGTACTACGCCACCCGGGTGTTCCCGGCCGATGTGGGAACGTGCGGGGGCCTGATCACCAACGAACACGCGCAGGTGCTCAACGAGCGCGACGAGGTGATCGACGGCCTGTACGCGACCGGCAACATCACCGCAACGGTGATGGGCCGCACCTATTTAGGAGCGGGCGGCAGCATCGCCAACACGATGGTGTTCGGCTACGTCGCCGCCCGCCACGCCGCCAGTTCACGCTGACTTTTCTCCGCGAGCAGACGCAAAACTGCGTGTCGCCGCGGCGTGTCGGGGAGTTTTACGTCTGCTCGCCGGGAGGAGTCTCCCCGCGCTCGACGAAATCCTTCGGCTTGAGGCCGGACTCGATGAGCTCGCGCCGGCGCGCCTGCACATCTGACGCCGCACCGACCATGTTCGTCATGACGTGGCTCATCTGCAGGTGCACCCGCATGCCCATCAACTCCCAGGCCCGCTTCACGTTGCTCTTCACCGCCATCAACGTGGTCAGCGGAATCTGGGAGATCTTGCGGGCCATCTCCTCGACGGTGTCTTCGAGATCGTCGCGGGCCACCACCTTGTTGAGCAGTCCCCAGTCGAGGGCCTCCCGGGCGGACAGCGTCGGCGCCAGCAGCAGCCAGTCCATCGTGCGGTGCCAATTCATCATCAACCACGGCTCGATCATGGTGTGGCCGCCGGGTTCGCCGAGGCTCTGCGCCAGTGGCATCTGGAAATACGCATCCTCGCTGGCGACGCAGAAGTCGGTCAGCAGCCCGAGATAGATCCCGCCGCCCATGCAGTAGCCGTGAATCTGGGAAATCGTCGGCTTCGGGAACTCCCACAGATACAGCGTCGGCCACAGGAACAGGTCCGCGGTGCCCTTGTAGAGATCCTCGAACGTGTCGCCGAAGTCCGGGTAGGGGTTCTCGTCGGGCCCCCAGCGGGCGACATGGCCGCCGCAGAAGCCCTTGCCGTTGGCCTTCAGGATCACGACCTTGATCTCTTTGTCGCGGTCGGCCTCGTGCAGGCAGGCGTCGACCTCCTCGACCAGGCTGGCGTCCTTGGTGTTCGCCTTGTCGGGCCGGTTGAGGATGATCCGCGCGATCGGCGGTTCGCGCTCGTAGATCACCGACTCGAGCTCGCGTCGCTGCATCAGTGCCCTCCTAGAGAATCGCGCCGCTGTCCTTGGCCGCCGAGATCGCGTCCCAGTCGAGGTCGAGCTCCAGCAGGATCTCCTCGGTGTGTTGCCCGTGTTCGGGCGCCCGCGCGGCCGCAGGCGGTGTCTCGTCGAATTGCACTGGCGCCGCGACGATCTGGTATTCGACGCCCTGGTCGTCGACGTTGGGGACGACGTAGCCGTTCGGTATCACCTGCGGGTCGTTGAGCGTCTCCTTCGGCGTCGCCAGCGCCGCCCAGACGCCCGGCTCGTCGGCGAGGGCTTCGCGCCAGTAGTCGAGATCCTCGCCGGCCAGCCGTTCGCCGACGAGCTTGCACGCCTCTTCGGCGTTGGCGATCAGGTTGCTCGACGGCACGAAGCGCTCGTCGGTGGCGAGCTCGGGCAGGCCGATCCGCTCGCAGAAGCCGGCCCAGAACCGGTCCGGCTGCAGAAACACCATCTGCAGCCACCTGCCGTCGCGGGTCTTGTAGCGGTTCACCAGCGGATTGATCGCCAGACCGGGTGGCGCACCGGGGATCCCGTCGATTCCGAAGAGGTCGGCGACCGAGATCGACGGCGCTATCGTCCACATCGCCTGCGCCAGCAGGGAGGAGTCGACAACGGACGGTTCGCCGGTGCGCTCCCGGTGAAACAGTGCCGCGCACACGCCGCCCGCCAGCGTGATGCCGCCCTGCAGGTCGCCGAAGCCGGGGCCCTGGACGGCCGGTGTCTCGGTGCCGAACGGCGTCATGGTGTACGACACGCCACCGCGGGACAGGTAGGTCGCCGCATCGAACCCGCCCTTCTCGCGGTCGGGTCCGCGCACACCGGCGCCGGTTCCGCGCGCGATGATGATGTTCGGGTTGAACGACCGGATGTCCTCGATCGTCAGCCGCGCCCGTTCCAGCGCCCCGGGCCGCCAGTTGGTCAGAAAGACGTCCGCGGTGGCCAGCAGGCGGCCGAAATACTCACGGCCGGTTTCGGTTTTGATATCAATCCCGATGCTGCGCTTGCCGCGGTTGCCGATCTCGAGGATGAAGTCGACGTCGGCCCTGGCGTTCTGCCGGGTGAAGCCGCCGATCACCAGCGCCCGACCCGGATCGCCCGCCTTGACGTCCTCCACCTTGATGACATCGGCGCCCCAGTCCGCCAGCGCGGCACCCGCGGACGGCACATAGGTCCACGACGCCAGCTCGACAACCCGCACGCCGTGCAGGACTTGGCTCATGGCAACACCTTTCGATCGAGTTCGCTGACGAGATGTGCTCCGACCATTTCGAGATAGCGGTCCGGGGCGCCGAGGAAGACGTCCCAGCCCAGCAGGCGCTTGAGGTAGAGGTGGGCATCGTGCTCCCACGTGAAGCCGATACCGCCGAACACCTGGATCGCGGTGTCGCCGACGGCGGTGAGCCGGCCCGCGAACGCCTTGGCGCACAACGCGGCGTGGTGACGCTCGGCGGGTTCGGCCGCATCGGCCGCCCACAGCGCGTGAATCACGCCGCTGCGGGCCAGTTCGACCGCCTCGTACATGTCCACACACAGATGCTGGACGGCCTGGAAGCTGCCAATCGGTTGGTCGAATTGCCTGCGCACCTTTGCGTAGTCGACGGCCAGCCTCATCACCGCATCTGCGGCGCCGACGGCGTCGGCGGCACGCGCGATCACGACGTCGTCGACGAGTGCGTCCAGCGCGTCAGGCGCTGCGTCGGTCAGTCGGCGCCCGGCCGCGCCGTCGAGCGCCACGTCGAACAGCTTGCGCGTCGGGTCGACATGTGGCCGGTCGGTCACCGTGACGCTGTCGGATTCGGGGGCCACGGCGTAGAGCGCGGCGCCCGACGGTTCGTCGGCTACCACCAGCAACACCGTCGCGGCGGCGACGTCCGGCACCGCGGTCAGCTGGCCGCGCAGTCGCGCGCCGTCCGCGGCCGGCCGCGCGCCGCTCAACGGTGCCACCGTGACGATGGCTGTCCCAGCGGCGATCTCGGCCAGCAGCGCATCGTCGCAGCCGGTTCGCGTCAACGCCCGAACCGCGGCGACGGCGGTCGACAGCCAGGGTCCCGGGTTGACTGTCGCGCCCAGTTCCTCGGCGACGACGCCGGCCTCGACCATCGTCATCCCCGCTCCTTGGTGGTCCTGCGGGACCAGCACGCCCGTCGCGCCCAGCGCGGCGAGGCCGTGCCAGACATCGTCGGTGGTGCCCCTCGGATCGTCGAGCATCGGCCGCACATGTGTTCCGATGCTTGCCTTTTCGGCGAGAAACCGCCGCACGGTGTCGCGCAGCGCGGTCTGTTCGTCGGTGAGTTCGAGGTTCATCCGCGCGGTAACCCCAGGACGCGGGTGGCGGTGATGTTCTTGTTGATCTGGGTCGTGCCGCCGGCGATGGTGAGCGAGCGCGACGACAGCCGCCGGTCCACCCATCGCTGGTCGGCCCGGTCGGGCCCCAGCACGTCGTAGGCCAGCGCGGCGAGGTCCTGGCCGAGTTCGGCCCATACGCTCTTGGCCAGGCTGGCCGAACCCAGCGCGTCGCCGCCGTGCAGCGTCGCCGAGATCGACCGCTTGCACAGCAACTCGAGGTACTTGATCCGCACCGCGACATCGCCGAGCCTGGTCAACACCGCCCGGTCCTCGAGCGCCGGCCTGCCGTCGGTGGTGTGCTCGGCCAGATCGGCGACGAGGTCGGCCAACTGGACCTCGACCTGCGCGTACAGCCGCGCCGCGCCTGCGCGTTCATGGCTCAGCGTCGTGGTGGCGACCTGCCAGCCGCCGTCGATCGGACCCAGCAGCGCGTCGGCGGGCACCCGGACGTCGTTGAAGAACACCTCGGCGAAGTCGGCGGCACCGTTCAGGGTGACCAGCGGGCGGGCCTCGATACCGGGTAGCCGCATGTCGACGATCAGGCAGGAGATGCCCTTGTGCTTGGGCGCGTCGGGAGTGGTTCGCACATACAGCTGACACCAGTCGGCCCGGTGGCCGAGCGAGGTCCAGATCTTCTGGCCGTTGACGACGAAGTCCGCGTCGTCACCCGCGCCGTCGCGGACGGCGCGGGTGCGCAGCGAGGCCAGATCGGAGCCGGCTTCGGGTTCCGACATCCCCTGGCACCAGATGTCGTCGGCGCGCACCATGCGGGGCAGCAGCGTGCGCTTCTGCGTGTCCGTGCCGTACTGCATGATGGCCGGGGCGATGTTGTTCAGCCCGATCACGTTGAGCGGCACCGGAGCTCGCGCCCGGGTGGTCTCTTCCGCGTAGACCAGTTGCTCGAGCACGGTCGCCCCGCGGCCGCCGTACTCCTGCGGCCAGGACACCGCGCCCCATCCCGCGTCGGCCACGGCGGCGTCCCACGTTCGCAGCGCGTCGAAGGCATCGGGTTCGCGCCCGCGGCGCCGGTCGGCGCGCTTCACTTCGTCCGTCAGATTCGCGGAGAGCCAGGTGCGCAGTGCCTTGCGGAACTGCTCCACGTCCGCCGGATAGGAAAAGTCCACGGTGTCCTGTTCGAGATCGAGGCGATTGGCATCTTTATAATTTTAGGTAGTATAGCTACCTCTGCGGGGTGGGCCGAAGGTTCCCCAACCGGCTCGTTTCGACGGTCTGAAGGAGGGGTGACGATGGGCAGGGTCGAGGGCAAGGTGGCGCTGATCAGCGGGGCGGCGCGGGGCCAGGGCCGATCCCACGCCCAGTTGCTGGCCGCCGAGGGGGCCGACATCATCGCCGTCGACATCTGCGAGGACATCGCGACCAACGAGTATCCGCTGGCCCGGCCCGAGGACCTCGACGAAACCGCGCGCCTGGTCGAGAAGGAAGGCAGACGCGTGCACGCGGAGATCGCCGACGTCCGCGACCGCGCCGCGCTGTCGGCGGCGATCGACCGGGGGGTCGTCGAGTTCGGCAGGCTCGACATCGTCGTGGCCAACGCCGGGATCTGCCCACTGACCGCGGGGCTGCCGCCGCAGGCCTTCGTCGACGCCGTCGATGTCGACCTGCTCGGCGTGATGAACCTGGTGCACGCGAGCATGAAGCATCTCAAGGCCGGCGCGTCGATCATCGCGACAGGATCGGTCGCGGCATTCATGGCGACCGCCGCGAATACCGCCGGGATGGACGGCGGGCCCGGCGGCGCCGGCTATGCCTTCGCCAAACAGGTTGTCGCCCACTACGTCAACGATCTGGCCAACGCCCTTGGCCCCGAACAGATCCGGGTCAACGCCATTCACCCGACCAACGTCAACACCGACATGTTGCACAGCCCGCCGATGTATCGGGCGTTCCGGCCCGACCTGCAGAACCCGACCCGCGAAGATGCGGAGGTCGTGTTCCCGGTGATCCAGGGTTTTCCGATTCCCTATGTCGAGCCGGAGGACATCAGCGAGGCCGTGCTCTTCCTTGCCAGTGATGCCGCGCGATATGTCACCGGGCAGCAGTTGCGTGTGGATGCCGGCGGGTTCCTGAAAATCAAGCCGTGGGCGGGCGTCTAGGAAAGGGGGGAGATGACCAGAGGGATCATCTACCTGGAGACCATGCCGGTTTCGCAGGACCGCGAAGCCGAATACCACAAGTGGTACAACGACACCCACCTCGCTGAGATCTGCTCCGTCGACGGCATCATCTCCGCGCGCCGCTTCGCGCCGACCGACGGTCAGGGGCCCTTCATCGCCGTCTACGAACTCGACTGCGACGATCTCGACGCGGTGGTCGAGCGGCTCGGAGAGCTCGGCAGGAGCGGCAAGATGTCGTCGCTGGAACTGCTGGACATGGCGACCCCGCCGATCCCGAAGGTCTACCGCGAGATCGGGTCGTATCAGAAATGACACCGTCAGCCGAGATGCAGCGGCGCATGTACGCGCTGATGGTGTTGATGAAGGCTGCCGATGACCGCCTGTCGAAGGGCATCGGCACCGGCGAGTTCATGTGCGTGTACTGGCCCTCGCGCGGGCAGGAGGCGATCGCCGCGGCGATGGGGGTGACGCTGCGCGACGACGACCAGCTGGTGACCACCTACCGCGGTCTGCACGACCTGATCGGCAAAGGTGTTCCGCTGGAGGAGATCTACGGCGAGATGATGGGCCGCACCGTGGGCGCGGGCCGCGGCAAGGGCGGCACCATGCACATCGCCAAACCGGAGCGGGGCGTGATGTTGTCGACGGGCATCGTCGGCGCGGGCCCGCCGGTGGCTGTCGGGTTGGCGATGGCCGGCAAGCGCAAGGGCCTCGATCGGGTCACAGTGGTGAGTTTCGGCGACGGCGCGACGAACACGGGGTCGTTCCATGAGGCCGCGAACATGGCCGCGCTCTGGAGCCTGCCGATGGTCTTCGTGTGTCAGAACAACCTGTACGCCGAGATGACGCCGACCACCGACACCATGAAGATCGCACAGGTCGCCGACCGGGCGGCCGGCTACGGCATGCCGGGGGTGCGGGTCGACGGCAACGATCCTCTCGCGGTCGCCGACGCGTTGGCGCAGGCGATAGGGCGGGCGCGCGACGGCCGGGGACCCACTTTCCTGGAGTGCGTGACCTTTCGGTTCCGCGGCCACTACTTCGGCGACCGGATGACCTATATCCCGAAAGAACAACTCGAGGCGGCGATGGCCGCGGACCCCGTTCCGGCCTTCCGGCGCAGGCTCATCGACGGCGGCGTGTGCTCCGACGACGAACTCAGCGGCATCGATGAAGGCGCGCTGAGCGCGGTCGAGGAGGCGCTGCGCACAGTCATGGCCGCACCGATGCCGACGGCACAGGAACTCGACCAAGACGTATACGCCACCCCGATCATGTATCCCGTCTGAGGAAGGCCATGGACGAGAAGGAAATGTCGATGCGCGAGGCGCTCAACCTCGCGCTGGATCAGGCGATGGCCGCCGACGACAGGGTGTTTCTGCTCGGCGAGGACATCGCCGATCCCGGGGCGTCGGGTCCGACGGCGGGGTTGTCCACCAAGTACGGCCACGACCGGGTGCTGGACACCCCGATCTCGGAGGCCGCGATCGCCGGTGCGGCCATAGGGGCGGCGATCGACGGTCTGCTGCCGGTCGCGGAGATCATGATCATGGACTTCATCGGCATCGCGGCCGACCAGCTGATCAACAATGCCGCCAAGCTGCGGTTCATGACCGCGGGCCGCACCACGGCTCCGATCACCGTGCGTACCGCGGTGTATGGCGGATTGGCCACGGGGGCCACGCATTCGCAGTCGCTGGAGGCCTGGTTCATGCACATTCCGGGGATGAAGGTGATCGTGCCGTCGACCCCTCGTGACGGCAAGGGTCTGCTGGCGTCGGCGATCTTCGACGAAGACCCGTGCCTGTTCGTCGAGACGATCCGGCTGCTGGCCCAGAAGGGGCCGGTGCCGACGGACCCCGGCTTCCGGATTCCGCTTGGGCAGGCCGACGTCAAGCGGCCTGGCTCGGATGTCACCCTGATCAGTTACGGCCGCAGTGTCACCGAATCGCTTTCTGCCGCGAAGATATTGGCCGATCACGGGGTCAGCGCTGAGGTCATCGACCTGCGCACGCTGGTGCCCCTGGACGTCGACACCATCGTCGAGTCGGTGCGACGCACGAAGCGTGCCGTCGTCGCCCACGACGCCGTGCAGTTCGCCGGGCCGGGCGCCGAGGTGGTGGCCGTGCTGCAGGCCGGGTGTTTCGACGAGCTTGCCGCACCGATCGAACGGGTGGGCGCCAGGTTCGTCCCGACCCCGGCAGCGGCGGCACTCGAAGCGCGGGTGTATCCGTCGGCCGCCGGCATCGTCGACGCGGCGCAGCGCACCCTGGCCAGGGCAGAAGTCCGTGGCTGACTTCATCATTCGCATCCCGCGAACGTCGGTTGCGGTCGCCGAAGCCGAACTCACCGAATTGCTCGTCGCGGACGGCGGGCACGTCGACGAAGGAGACGTTCTCTTCAGCGTGGCCACCGAGAAGGTGGAGCAGGAAATCGAAGCAGGAGCTTCGGGCACCGTGCGGTGGACGGGCACGGTCGGCACGACCTACGACATCGGCGCCGAAATCGGCGTCATCACGTCATAACGAAAGGGTAGGAGCGTATGGATCTCAACGAGACCCGCGAGAGGATCATCTACCAGAAGGACGGGCCGATCGCGAAGATCACGTTGAACTGGCCGGAGAAAGCCAACGCGCAGGATCAAAAGCTCGCCGAAGAGGTGGATGCGGCGCTGCTGGATGCCGACCGCGACTACGACATCAAGGTCCTGATCATGAAGGCCAACGGCAAGGGCTTCTGCTCGGGCCACGCGATCGGCAACAACGCGGTCGACTACCCGGCATTCGTGGAGGGTGCCATGAAGATGGGCCACCCGTGGAAGCCGCAGTCCGACCTGTTCGTCAAGCCCACCCTGAACCTGTGGGAGTTCTCCAAGCCGACCATCTCGCAGGTGCACGGCTACTGCGTCGGCGGCGGCACCCACATGGGCCTGACCACCGACATCGTCATCGCGTCGGAGGACGCCTACTTCTCCTACCCGCCGCTGCAGGGGTTCGGGATGCCGTCGGGTGAATGCTCGATCGAGCCTTGGGTTTTCATGAACTGGCGGCGCGCTTCGTACTACCTCTACACCGCTGAGACGGTCGACGCGCAGAAGGCGCTCGAGTACGGGTTGGTCAATGAGGTGGTCAAGCGCGAGGATCTGGAGGCGCGCGTCGACGCCATCGCCCGCCAGATCGCACAGGCGCCCATGACCACGCTGCTGGCCACCAAGGCCAACATCAAGCGGGCGTGGGAAATGATGGGGATGCGGGTGCACTGGCAGAGCTCCAACGACCTGGTCGCGCTCGCATCGATCAGCAAGGACGTGCAGGAACTGATCCAGCAGGTGTTCAAGGACAAGATCCTGCCCTCGGAGATGGCCAAGCGTCAGGCCGCGGCCTCCGACAACGGCGCGGCGGCCACCTAGACCCGTCGTGAACATCGCCGAACACGCGATCAGTGCACCCGACTCGACCGCGCTGACCGTCGCGGAGGCGGACACGGTCAGCTACGGCGAGTTGTTCGCGCGCAGCCAACGCGTCGCGGCCCTGCTCCACGATGCGGGGCTGCGCCGCGGCGACGGGGTGGCGCTGGTGCTGCCGAACCGGGCGGAGTTTTTCGAGATCACCTGGGGTTGCCAGCTTTCCGGGCTGTACTACAGCGCGATCAACACCCACTTCACACCCGACGAGGTGGCCTACGTCGTCGCCGACTCCGACGCCAGGGCGATATTCATCGATGCGTCGATGACCGAGTTGGGCGAGCGCATCCTGCAGGCCTCGGACATCGTCGAGGGGGTCGACGTGCACGTCAGCGTCGGCGGCCCGCAGCCGGGATGGCGGTGCTACGCCGATGCCGTCGCCGAAGCCGGTTGCGCACCGACGATTTCGGACGGCTCGGAGATGCTGTACTCGTCGGGCACCACGGGACGCCCCAAAGCGGTCCGCAGGCCCCTGCCCGAGGACGGGCAGGGTTCCTGGGCGCAGAAGGTGCTCGAGTATTCGCTGGCTCAGCGCTACGACATGACCCCCTCGAGCGTGTACCTCTCGCCCGCGCCGCTGTATCACGCCGCGGGGATCAACTACACGATGGCGGTGCACCGGGTGGGCGCCACGTCGATCCTGATGCCCAGATTCGACGCCGAAACGGTACTGCGCCTGATCGAGGAACACCGCGTCACGCACGCGCAGTTCGTGCCGACGATGTTCGTTCGGATGCTCAAGCTGCCCGAAGATGTCCGTGCCAAGTACGACGTCTCCAGCCTGCGGTGTGTGATCCACGCCGCGGCGCCGTGTCCGGTGGACGTCAAGCACCGGATGATGGACTGGTTCGGCCCGATCATCCACGAGTACTACGGCGGCACAGAGGGTTTCGCCGGGACCATCATCGGCCCCGAGGAGTGGCTGGCCCACCCCGGCTCGGTCGGCAGGCCATTCAGCCCGGTTCACGTCGTCGGTGAAGACGGAGCCGAGCTTCCTGTGGGGGAATCCGGCGAGCTGTTTTTCGAGGGCGGTCCGGAGTTCGAGTACTTCAAGGACCCGGCGAAGACGGCGTCGGTGTCCAACGACCGCGGCTGGCGCTCATTGGGCGACATGGGTTACGTCGACGACGACGGCTATCTGTATCTCACCGACCGCTCGACGTTCATGATCGTCTCCGGCGGGGTGAACATCTATCCGCAGGAGGCGGAGAACGTCTTGGTGATGCACCCCAAGCTGGTCGACGCGGCCGTGTTCGGCGTGCCGAACGACGAATTCGGCGAGGAGGTCAAGGCCGTCGTGCAGGCCGCCGACGGGGTAAAGACCGGGCCCGCGCTGGAGGCCGAGCTCATCGAGCACTGCAGGGCCAACCTCGCGACCTACAAGTGCCCGCGTTCGATCGAGTTCGACTCCGCGCTGCCGCGCGACGCCAACGGCAAGCTCTACAAGCGGCGCATCCGCGACCCCTACTGGCAGGGCCGCCCGTCGCGGATCCTGTGACGGGGCGGCCCCCGCCGCCTCAGCCGAGCGAGAAATCGATGACGCCGCGCACGATCTCGCCGCCCAGTTGGTCGCGGTAGCCGTCGTTGATGTCGTCCAACCGGTAGCGCCGGGTGATCATCTCGTCGAGTTGCAGCTGACCCGACTCGTACAGCCGCGCGAAACGCGCGACGTCCACCCGCGGATTGCATGACCCCAGCACCGTGCCCACCAGGCTCTTGTTCCACAGGATGAACTCCTGCAGGTTGATGGCGATGGAATTCGTCGTGGTCGCGGTCATCCCCGTGAGCACACAGGTGCCGCCCTTGCGCGTCAGGCTCAGCGCTGCCTGAACGTCATCGCCGTTGATCAGGGACGGCGACACCACGACACTGTCGGCCATTACGCCGTGCGTCAAACCGCGGACGAGATCGGCGGCCTCGTCGGTGCTCGAAACGCTGTGTGTGGCGCCGAATCCCAGCGCCGCCTTCTGTTTGAACTCGACCGGGTCGACGGCGATGATCTGCGCGGCACCGTTGATCCGCGCGCCCTGCACCGCTCCGGTACCGATGCCGCCGACACCGATGACGACGACGGTGTCGCCGGTCTTCACCTTCGCGCGGTTCTCGGCCGACCCGTAGCCGGTCGGGATACCGCACGACAGCAACGCCATGGGCAGCAGAGGCAGATGGGGTTCGATCTTGACGATCGAATCCGTTGACACCACAGTGTGTTCAGAGAACGCGCCGACCTTGGAAAGGTGGCCGAGGTTGCGGCCGTCGGCGGTGTGGTGGCGGAACGTACCGTCGGTCGGCATGCCGGGAATCATCACCTGGGCGCCCATGTCGCAGATGTATTCCATCCCCGAACTGCACCACCGGCACTGACCGCAGACCGCGACGAACGATGTCACCACGTGATCGCCCGGCGCGAACTCGGTTACCCCGTCGCCGACTTCGAGCACCACCCCGGAGCCTTCGTGGCCGCCGATCATCGGGAACATGCCGGGCAGGCCGAACTGCTCCATCACCTCGTTGGGCACGGACATGTCGCCGTTGCGGATGTGCTCGTCGGAATGACACAGCCCGGCGGCGGCCATCTCGATCAGCACCTCGCCGGCCTTCGGCGGGTCGAGTTCGAATTCTTCCACCGACCACTGCTGACCCATGTCGTGCAGGATCGCGGCGCGTGTCTTCATGCTCAGGCCCGCCTGGTCGGCTCGGCCGGCAACGGCCGGAACGTCACTGGCAGGTGCTTCGGAGAGCGGAAGGGCATGCCGACGATCTTGGTGTCCTCATCGGGTATCAACTCCAGGTCGGTCACGCGATCGAAGAGGCTGTTCAGCATCGCCTTCGTCTCGACCCTGGCCAGGTGCATGCCGAGGCAACTGTGGATTCCGCCCGCGAACGAGATGTGCGCGCGTCGCGGTCGGTGGATGTCGAACACGTTCGGGTTCTCCCATCGCTTGTCGTCGCGGTTGGCCGAACCCATGCACACATTGACCTGCGCGCCCTTGGGAATCGTCACGTCGTGCATCTCGACATCGCGGGTCGTGTTGCGCGCCACCAGGACCAACGGGGTCTCGTACCGGATACCTTCTTCGATCGCGGCCGGGATCAGGCTGCGGTCATGTTGAAGATCGCGGAGTTGGTCGGGATGGGTGAGCAGTAGCTGCAGCAGATTTCCCGACGAACGATAGGTGGTCTCCAGGCCGGCGGGCAGCAGCAGCCGCAGGAACGAGATGATCGCCTCGTCGGTCAGTTTCTCGCCGTCGATCTCCGCGGCGACCAGATCCCCGATCACGTCGTCGGTCATGGTGCTGCGCCGCTGGTCCACCTGGTCCTGGAAGTACGTGCCCAGTTCGACCGACGCGTTCAGGCCGGCCTCGATGTCCTCGGTGATCGAGATGAGGTCCAGCGACAGCCGCCGGAACATCTCCAGATCCTCCTGCGGCAAGCCCAGCAGCGCGGCCGTCACACGGGTCGGGAACTCGAACGTCACCGCCTTGACCAGATCGACCTCGCCGTCATCCTTGAACTCGTCGACCAGCTGATCGCAGATCGGGTCGATCACCTCGGGTTCCCACTGGTTGAGCGCGCTCTGCTTGAATGCCTTGCTGACCAGGCTGCGATGGTCGTGGTGCTGCTTGCCGTGCATCCCGAGGATCGTCGGCCCGAAGACCAAGCCGATGGTGTTGTTGTACATCTCCGAGGCGAAGACGGTGTCCTCGCGGAACGCGGTGAAGACGCTTTCGAAGTCGAACAGCGTCCAGTTCTCGGAGACCTTCAGCTCCGGCGGCATGAGGTCGCTCTCCATCAGCGTGCCCCGCCACACCGGAGCGGTTTTCCGCATGTGCTCGAAGAATCCGTACGGGTCGGTCTCGATGTCGGGGACGGTCGGCTTGTCGTGCGAATCCGTGCTGAGCGTCACAGTGCCTCCCGGACAGCAGCGTCTAGCGAGTCGGTCGCTCTATCTTTACTATTTTAGTATTCTAGGTCAAGGAAAACTGAAGGGGACGTGGATGCAACGCCGACCGGTGTGCGCGATCGACGACCTGCCTCCGGGGAGCATGAAACTGGTCCAGGCGGGCAAGTTCGGCGTGGGCGTGTACAACATCGACGGCTCGCTGTACGCGATCGCCAACTACTGCTCGCATGAGGGCGCCCCGCTGTGTGCCGGGTACGTCGTGGGCACCACCGAGTTCGCCCCCGACGAACCCGGTCAGGTGCGTTACGTGCGCGACGGCCAGATCGCGCGCTGCCCGTGGCACAACTGGGAGTTCGACATCACCACCGGCGTCAACCTCGCCGACCCGAACAAGCGGGTCCGCACCTATGAGGTGGACGTGGCCGACGGGCAGGTGTATCTGACCGCATGAGCGAAGCTTGCAAGCGAATCGATGCCAATGTGCAGCCGCATTTCCGCTACAACGCGGAGATCCGGCGCTACCTCTCGCCCGCGCACAAGTTGCGCGCGATCCCCGACGTCGAGCAGCAGTGGTACCAGGCGCCCGGCGGCGACTACCGGCAAGACCTGTACGGCGACGGGTATCCGGGCTCGGACCCCGACACCGTGGCCCGGCATCTGTTCGAGGAAGGCGGGGTCGACTTCGCGATCCTGAACCCGCTGACCCGCGGCAACATCGCCGACTACCTGCTGAACAGCCGCATCTGCGCGGCGGTCAACGACTGGCTGCTGGACCGCTGGCTCGAACCCGACGCCACCAACCGCTTCTTCGGCACCATCCGGGTCAACCCCGAGGACGTCCGCGGCGCGGTCGCCGAGATCGAACGGCTGGCCGACCATCCGAAGATGGTGCAGGTCGGTGTTCCGCTGCAGTCGCGGGAACCCTACGGCAAGCCGGTGTTCGAGCCGATCTGGGAGGCGGCCGCCGGGCACGGGTTGCCCGTCGCGGTGCACATCAACGGCGGCAACGGCGTCGACTATGCGCCCACTTTCGCGGGGCACGCCGCCACGTATCCCGGCTATGCCGCGTTCATGCCGCTGAACTCGTTCGTCCACCTCGCCACGTTGATCATCGAGGGGGTCTTCGGCCGCCACGGGGATCTGCGATTCGTATTCGCCGACGGCGGCTACGACCTGCTCACCCCGCTGATGTGGCGCCTGGACACGTTCTGGATGTCGATGCGCGACCAAACCCCTTGGGTCGACCGGTATCCCAGCGAATACCTTGCCGATCATGTTCGCTACTGCACGTCCACGCTGGACGGGCCGACCGACGAGCGCCAAGCCGAGCGATGGCTGGACTTCACTGACAAGGCGGACCTGCTGATGTACGGGTCGGCCTACCCGCACTGGTCCAGCGCCACGCCCGATGCTGCCGTGGCGGGTCTGTCTAGTGCCCAGCGCGAGAAGGTGTTGTGGCGCAACGCGAGTGAACTCTACGGTGTCGCCGCAGCGGAAGGAAGTTTGAGATGACGACCATAGAACGTGCCGAAGAGGCTGTGGCACAGGACATCGCGGTGACCATCGTGGATACCGATGTCCATCCGTTGCCGGTGTCGGGTGACGTGCTGAAGTCCTACGCGCCTGCGAAATGGAAGGACACGCTGTGGCCGACCGGCAATGCGGTCTCGCCCATGTCGTACTTCTACGACACGCCCGACGCCTACAAGACGAGCTCGCTGCGGGTGGACGCCAGCCCGCCAGGCGGCGGCGCCGCGGGCAGTGATCCCGATTTCGCCGCCAAACAGCTACTGGTCGAGGCCGGCGTGAGCATCGCGGTGCTGGAGCCGATGTGCGATGCGCAGCTGCCCCAGGCCGAACACATCCTGAAGGCCACCTACAACGACTGGTTGGCCGATGTCTGGCTCGGCGACAACAACTGGCACGGCCGGTGGCGAGGCGCGGTCAGCGTCACGGCGCAGGACCCGGGCCAGGCCGCCCGCGAGATCGAGCGCTGGGCGCAGCACCCGTACATGGCCGAGGTGCTGATGACGCCCCAGACGCGTGGAATACCCTTCGGCAGCCCGCATTTCGATCCCCTCTATGAAGCGGCCGCCCGCAACGGCCTGCCGGTCGCGACCCACCTGATGGGCCAGACGCCGTACGAGCTGATCCCCATCTACCCCGTCGGGAACCCCGCGCACTGGCACGACTTCTTCGCCTCGTGGCCGCTGTTGTACGTGTCGCACCTGATGAGTCTGGTGTTCGACGGCGCCTTCGACCGCCATCCGGACTTGAGGGTGGTGTTCGTCGAGGGCGGTTTCACGTGGGCGGCGCCGGTGATGTCGCGGATGGACCGGATCTGGGAGCACCGCAAGGGCGACTTGCCGCACGTGCGCCGTAAGCCGTCGGACTACGTCCGCGAGCATGTCCGATTCACCACCCAACCGCTCGAGGACGTCAACGTCGCGGTGTACCGGGAGTACATCGAGATGATGGACCTGGGCGACAACATCATGTTCTCGACGGACTATCCGCACTGGAGCTACGACGCGCCGGACTGGGCGATCCGGCGGTTCCCCGCCGACCAGCGGGAACGGATCCTGCGCGGCAACGCGTCGGCGCTGTACGGGCTGCCGTCGACGGTCAAGGCCCTGCCCGGCGAGTAGCGATTTCGGCGCGCGCAGTCACCCCCAGGGTGACTAGCCGCGCCGAAATCACTTGGTGCGGGTGGCGCGGCGCTCCGCCTCGAGAGGCACGATCGGGGCGCGCGCCGACGGACCCCGGGTGATCGCGTGCAGCCTGATCTCGGGCAGGTCAACCGACGGGTCGAGCGTGTCCAGCCAGGCCACGGCGTCGGCCACGTCGGATGCCCGTATCGCCCACATCTCGAACGGAACATCCTGCAGCATCTCGGTTTCAACGGGACCCGGGGTGACGATGTGCACGTTGATGCCGTCGCGGTCGACCTCCTGCGCCAGCGCCGCGGCGAACGCGTTCATGCCGGCCTTGGACGCCGAATACGCCGTCCGCGCCATCATCGGTTCGTGCGCGGCCGACGACGAGACGAACACGAACCGTGAGCCGGGCTTCATCCGGGGCAGTGCCGCCGATGTGACGACGAAGCACGAGTCCAGGTTGGCCGAGATGGTCTCGCGCCATTGCTCGAAAGTCTGCTTGCGGGCATATGTTCCGCCCAGAACACCGGACGCGTGGACCAACAGGTCGATGTCGCCCGTCGCGTGCACAGCGGGGGCGAACCCGCCCGGATCGCTGGCGTCGGCGACGACGTAGCGCGCCCCCATCTCGTCTGCGGCAGCGCGCAGTGGCTCCTCGCGTCTGGCGGTGAGCACGACGTCGTAGCCGAGTTCAGCGAGCCTGCGGCCGCATGCCTTGCCGATTCCGCCGCTGCCGCCGGTGATCAACGCCGTACGCACACAGCACCTCTCAGCGCTGGCGTCGAGCCAGTGCTTGCGGCGACAGGGCGACGATCCGTTGTTCGGGGTCGCCGGCGCTGAAGTAGGTCTGCGTGTCGGCGATATGGCGGGCGGCGAGTTTGCGGACGCGTTCCGCGTCGCCCGCCTCGATGGCATCCGTCATCTTGGTGTGCACGCCCAACGCGATGCGGCGCTTGCTCATCGACGGGTATTCGCCCTTGGCGGCAGTTTCCTTGGCCCACATGTTGAGGTGGCCGGACCACAGCGTCTCGAGGCTGCCGACCACCGCGATCATCGTGTGGTTGCCGCAGCCTCGGATGATCTCGTCGTGGAACTGGCCGCCGATCTCGGTGAACTTGGCGCCGTCCTCGATGTGCTCGGCCATCGCCTCGTTGATCTCTTTGAGCTTGGGGATGAGAGTCTCGCCGCGGTCGGGCCTGCGTGCCGCCAGGACCGCACACATCGGGTCCAGTTCCTGCAGTGCGGTCGCGAGGTCGGCGAGCGGCACCGTGTCGCTCTGCAGCAGCAGGCCCAGCATGTAGGCCGCGCTCGCCTTGGCGGGCGCGTGCACCACCGCGCCGCCGCGGTTGCCGCGGCGGACGGACACCAGGCCCTCGGTTTCCAAGATCCGCAGGGCTTCGCGCAACGACACCAGGCTGACGTTGAACTGCTCGACCAGTACTTCCTGGCGCGGCAACAGATCACCGTCGGTCAGTTCGCCGTCGATGATCTGCCTGCGGAGTTCGTCGGCGACGATCTCGGCCGTTCTGCGCGCTCCGAGCCTGCGGCGGGCCTCGGGACCGATTCCAAGTGTTGTCATTGCATGGCAATGTTAACAGCGATAGCCGCCCGACCAGGGGTCTACGGAATCGCTATCTGACAAAAGTTACTAAGATGACAAAGAAACCAGCCCCGGGAGGTCGTGCGCGTGAGCGACGGAGCATCCACTCCGCTGGGTGATCTGCGCGTGGTGGAGGTCAGCGACCGAATCGCGGGCAGCTACTGCGGCAAGTTACTGGTGGACGCGGGCGCCGAGGTGGTCAAGGTCGAGCCCGCCGACGGCGATCCGTTACGCCGCTTCACCGCGACCGGCGCAGCGCCCACCGCCGCCGACTCACCGCTGTTCAGCTATCTGTCTGCCGGGAAGCGCAGTGTGACAACAATTTCCGACGGGCTGCTGGCCGGCGCCGACGTCGTCATCGTGACGGGCAACCGGTCGGCTGCGGCGGCGAGGGGAATCGACCCGGCGCGGATCCTGCAGGCCAGGGCGGACTGCGTCGTCGTCACCATCTCCGACTTCGGCTGGACCGGGCCGTGGTCGGAGCGGCCCGCCACCGAGTTCACGCTGCAGGCAGACTCGGGGCTGACCGGCTTCCGCGGTGACCCGGCAGGCCCGCCCATCTCGGTCGGCGGCGAGCTGGGTGAATACATGGGCGGGGCGTGGGCCGCGTACGGTGCGATGGCACTGCGTCGTCGCGTCTCAGGTGGGGGAGCGGGCGGCCACCTCGACATGTCGATGCTCGAGGCGATCACGCTGATGCAGAGCAGCGAGTGGCTGCACTCGCAGTTGTTGCAGCGGCCACCCGTCACACGCTCGGTCGAGGTGCCGTCGATCGAGCCCGCCAAGGACGGCTACGTCGGCATCAGCATGGTCACCGGCCAGCAGTGGCTCGACTTCGCCGCGATGGTCGACTGTCCCGAGTTCACCGAGATTCCCCAGCTCCGGTTCCAGATCGGGCGATGGGAATACCGCGACTGGATCCGGGAGCGCATCGACCCCTGGATGCGCGAGCGCACCGTGGCCGAGATCGTGGAGCTCGGCCAGCTCTTCCGCCTGCCGCTGGCGCCGCTGGGCAACGGCTCGACCATCCCGGACATGGATCACCTGCAGAACCGCGGCGTGTACATCCGCAACCCGGCCGGGTTCCGGCAGCCACGCGCCCCGTGGCAGATGTCGGCTGCCCGCCAGGCACCCGTGCGAGAAGCCCCGGCGGTCGGGGAGGCCGACGGTGTCTGCCTCTGGGAGGCAAGGGAATCGGCGCCGCGCACTCGAGGTCCCGGGGCGCCGTTGGCCGGCATCCGGATCGTCGACTTCACCGCATTCTGGGCCGGACCGGCCGCATCCCATTCGCTGGCGGCATTCGGGGCCGATGTGATCAAGATCGAATCGATCCAGCGGCCGGACGGCATCCGTTACTCCGGGGGCATGCGCACCGACGTCGACGACTGGTGGGAGTACGGCTGGGTGTTTCACGCGATGAACACCAACAAGCGCTCGGTGACGCTCGACCTGCAGTCGCAGGAGGGGCTGCGGCTGGTGAAGGAACTGATCCGGCAGGCCGACGTCGTGATCGAGAACTTCTCCCCACGGGTGATGGAGCAGTTCGGCCTCGACGCCGACGCGCTCCTCGACCTGAACCCCCGGCTCGTCGTCGTGCGGATGCCGGCCTTCGGGTTGACGGGGCCATGGCGCGACCGGGTCGGCTTCGCGCCGACGATGGAGCAGATCGCGGGCCTGGCTTGGGTCACGGGTCTGCCGGAGGGCCTACCTGTCGCACCCCGCGGCGCGTGCGACCCGCTCGCGGGGGTCCATGCGGCTTTCGCGGCGCTTGCGGCCCTGGAATTCGCCGATCGCACCGGCCGCGGTCAACTCGTCGAGGTCCCGATGATCGAGACCGTGCTCAACGTGACCGCGGTCCAGACAATGGAATTCGAGGTCTTCGGGAAGGTGCTGAAGCGTCGGGGCAATCGTGGGTATTCTGCTGCGCTGCAGGACATCTACCGGTGTGCTGGGGAGGACGACTGGGTCGCGCTCAGCGTCACCACCGACGACAGTCTGTCCGCGCTGGCCGACCTCGTCGGCGGTCACGGCGTCGACGTCGAGGACTGGTTGGCGAAACAGGACGCCGCCGAGGTCGTCGAGCGGCTCACAGCGGCCGGCATCGCGGCGGCGGTGGTGGTGTCCCCGTCGCTGGTGACCGAGAACCCGCAGTTGGTTCACCGCGGCTTCTTCGAGAGCCTGGACCACCCGCGCACCGGCCGCGGCCTGTACCCGCGTCCACCGTTCACCCCCCTCGAGGGCGCCGACCGGTGGCTTCTGCGGACGCCCCCGACGCTGGGTCAGCACAACGACGAGGTGCTGACGGAATCGTGTGGCCTCACGGCGGCCGATCTGGAGAAGCTGGCCGCCGACGGCGTCATCGGGACCCGCCCGAAGGGGATCTAGCGGCGCTGCCGCAGCGAAATGGGCAGCGCGTCGTAGATCGACATGTTGTTGGTCAGGTTGGGGTAAGACACCCGCGGCGGCCCCAGCACGATGTCGTCTGCGCGACACAGCAATTCGTCGAGAACCGCGCGGATCTCGGCGCGCGCGAGCATGGCGCCCAGGCAATGGTGCGGGCCGCCGCCGCCGAACGTCACATGGGGATTCTCGGCGCGAGCGATGTCGAAGACGAAAGGATTCTCGAAGACCTCCTCGTCGCGGTTCGCCGAACGCAGCATCGCCACCACGCGCTCGCCCTGCGGGATCGTCATCCCGTCCATCTCCACGTCAACCTTGGTGCTGCGGGTCCAGAACGCCACCGGCGATGCCCAGCGCAACACCTCCTCGACGGCGCAGGCCCGAACCGCCTCGTCGTCGCGATACCGCTCGATCTGCTCGGGGTTGGCGACGAAGGCCTGCAGCCCGGAGGCCAACGCGTTCTTGGTGGTGTCGCTGCCCGCGAACGCGATCACGAAGAAGAAGATCTCCAGCTCGTTGGCCGGTATCGACAGCTGCTCGCCGTTGTCATCGGTGACGACGGCCGACGTCAACGTGCTCCAGATGTCGTCGGTGGGGTTGCGCCGCTTCTCGGCGGTCAATTCGTAAGCGTAGGAGAAGATCTTCCCGAAGTGTTCCATCGCATCCTGTTGGGCGACGGGGTCATCGGACGACGCGACCTCGAGGATGCGGTCGAGAGTGTCGAATATCTCCGGTCGGTCCTCGTCGGGAATGCCGATGATGTCGCCGATGACCGTCATCGGCAGCACGTCGGCGACATCGTCGATCCAATCGCCCTCGCCCGCACACAACAGTCGGTCGATCATCGACGCGGCGCGTCGGCGGATACCGTCCTCGAGCTTGCCGATCGCCTTCGGGGTGAAGGCGTGCGACATCACCCGTCGCCGTTTGAGCAGCTCAGGCGGGTCCATGTTGATGATCGTCGGCGCCGAGCCGACGACGCCCACACCTTGGATCAGCGGCCCGTCGGTCGCGGTGAACGAGTCGGTGTCGCGGTGAATGCGCTGGGCGTGACGGTGCTTGGTGGCGATCCAGAAGTCCCGTTTGACGGTCTTGGCGACGCCGTCGGTCATCCCGTGCCGGAACAGCGGCCGCTCGCGGCGCAACTCGGCGAACAGCTCATCGGGAAAACCGTTCCGCCACAACGCGTAATCCGATAGATCGACTGGCGTGGTCGTGGGCATGCATGCTCCTGGTTTGGCCGTCCTTGACCTAGAATGCTTAAAATAGTAACAATAGACGACGGACAGGGTCTGACCTGGCCAAATATCGCGCGGACGGAGACGCCATGACGGACACGACGATCGACGACCCCACCATCGATCCGTCGGAACGCGAATTCGGCCCCAGCGGGATCAGCCTGTCGAAATACCGCTACCCGACCGGATGGTTCATCGTCGGCTTCGCCTCCGAGCTGGCTCCCGGTGAGGTGAAGCGGGCCCACTACTTCGGCGAGGAGTTGGTCATCTTCCGGACCGCCTCGGGGACGGTCAACGTGCTCGACGCCTACTGCCTGCACCTGGGCGCGAACATGGGCGTCGGCGGCACGGTGGAGGGCGAGCACATCGTGTGTCCGTGGCACGGCTGGCAGTGGCGGGGAGACGGCACCAACGCGCTCATCCCGTACAGCAAGATCGGCTGCAAACAGAACGTCCGGATCAAGAGCTACCCGGCGCAGGAATGGTACGGCTTCATCGTGGTGTGGCACGAACGGCACGGCCGCGCACCGTACTGGCAGCCGCCGGTGCTGCCCGAACTCGAGAGCGACGAGTACTACCCACTGCACCCGCATTCGCGAATGCTCAATCGCGTCAAGGTGCATGCGCAGATGATCATCGAGAACGCCGCCGACCCGTATCACGTGCAGTTCGTGCACAAGGCCGACAGCGCCGCCAACACCACGTCGTTCGACGTCGACGGCTATCACCTGCATGCGACGGTGACCGCCAACTTCGGCGGCGGCCGGGCATCGACGTGGCTGACGCCGGACGGACCCGTCGACGCCAACATCATCTACGACAACTACTCGCTGGGCCTCGGCATCGTGCGGTTTCCCAAGGAACTGGTGGCCACGATCGAAGTGACCGGCCAAACGCCCGTCGACGAGGACTACACCGACTACTTCTACACCCAGGCGTCGGTTCGCGAACCGGGCGACGCCGGCGACAAGCCGGCCGGGCGCGCCGCGAAATTCCTTCAGTTGCAGCAGGAAGTGATCAAGCAGGACTTCTTCACCTGGGAAAACATGAAATACCTCGAGAAGCCCAACCTGGCGCCCGAGGAAGCCCGCGACTATGCGGCCCTGAGGCGATGGGCGCACCGCTTCTATCCGGCTGAGGAGCCGTCACCGGTCGACTTCGGCTACACCGCCACCGGCGAACCGGACCCGGCGGCGGCGGGTGCCTGAAGCTCACCGGCCGGGCGGGCCGATCGGCCCGTCGACGTTCGGCGTCGAGACCTTCACCGTCGCAGACGTACTTGACCGGCGCGCGGACGAGTTGGCCGACCGCGTGATGATGTCCATCGCGGGAACTCCCGTGACATTCGCGCAGATGCGAGACCGGACATGCGCCGCCGCGAACGTGTTGACGGCCAACGGCGTCACGAGGGGAGACACGGTGGCGCTGTTCGCGGCCACCTGCCCCGAATGGGTGTACTTCTGGCTCGGCGCAGCTCGGATCGGCGCGGTGACGGCGGCGGTCAACGTCGCGAACAAGGACGACTATCTGGTCCACGCACTGCGGCTCTCGCGCGCGAAGGCCGTCATCACCGACGCCGACCGGCGGTCCCGGCTGAACCAGGTGCTCGACCGGGTCGACACCGTCAGAACCGTTTTGACCGTTGGCGATTCGCTCACCGATGCGCTGATGCGCGCCTCGACCGATCCGCCCCACGTCCAGCCGTTCGGAGCGGAAGAGGTGGCGGCGCTGTTCTTCACCTCCGGTACCACCGGGCCGTCGAAGGCCGTCGCGACGACATGGCACTACCTCTTCTCGGCGGCCGCCGGGGTGGCGACGGCCTGGGAGCTACAGCCCGGCGATGTGGTGTGGAGCGCCATGCCCTTGTTCCACCTGAGCGCCGCGCCCTCGGTGCTGGTGCCGATGCTGCTCGGTGCGACGACGGTGTTGTCGGCGGCGTTTCGGCCCAGTGAGGTGTTGGACGACGTGCGGGCCTGCGGCGCTGCGGGTTTCGCCGGCGCCGGGGCGATGGTCTCGATGCTGTGGAACCAACCGCCGGATGATGGGGATTCGGCGCTGCCACTGCGGTTCATCTCGGCGGCGCCGATTGCGGCCGACATGTACCGCCGCATCGAACAGCGCTACGACGTACGGGTGGTGACGATGTACGGGATGACCGAAGCGTTCCCCATTGCCTACAAATCCGTCTCCGAGGAAGGCGTGCCGGGGACGTCGGGCCGGCTGAACCCTGCCTTCGACGTCCGCATCGCCGACCAGGAGGGACAACCGCTGCCCGTCGGGTGCGTGGGCGAGATCGCCTGCAGGCCAAGGGCGGCCAACGTGATGAGCCTCGGCTACGTCGAGGCCGACGCGTCGGGCACCCGGCTGGTCGTCACCCCGCACGACGAGTGGTTCGCGACGGGGGATCTCGGCTCCCTGGACGACGGCGGCAACCTGACCTACGTCGACCGCGCCAAGGACTCACTGCGGCGACGCGGCGAGAACGTGTCGTCGGTCGAAGTGGAGACGACCGTGATGCGTCACCCCGCGGTGCTCGAGGCGGCGGCCGTCGCTGTGCCGAGCGACCTCGGTGAGGACGACATCCTGGTGGTCGTCACCGTGGCGCCGGATGCGGACCTCGACCATGCCGAGTTGCTGGACTTCTGCTCCACGAGGATGCCGTACTTCTGCGTTCCCCGGTATCTGGAGGTGCTCGACGAGATACCGAAGAACATCATCGGGCGGGTACGCAAAGACCTGCTTCGGGCGCGCGGCCTCGGCGAGAACGCCTGGGACCGCGAGGAACACGGCTACCTACTGAGTCGCTAGAAAGAAGGACGCACATGACGATGAGCTATCAGCAGGAGTTCGTGCTGGCCGGGGTGGCCGGACGCGCGGCCATCCTGAACCTGAACGCCCGGCACAATCGGTTGTTCTCCGGCGGCGATTTCGGCGGGTGGGTCGCGACGTTCCGGCACGCTGGCGCCACCGTGGTCCGCGCCGGACAGACGTACACCAACCTGCGCGATGCCTTCGACGGCGGAGGAGGACAACGCTTGGTCACCGTCGACCACGACATCACCGTCGACGGCGTCGACGCCACACAGACCTGCGTCGCGTTGCTGTTCGTCGACGGTGAGCTTCGCGGCACCGGGACGTATCGCGATCGCCTCATCTACGAGCGCGGGGGCTGGTACTTCACATCCCGCGAGCTCGAATGGGACACCGTGCCAAGCAAAGACGCGTTACCGGTCTAGAGCCGTGACCGAAGGCATCCGGTACGAGTTCGCGTTCGGCACTTATGAAGATGCCTTGCGCATGGTGGGTACGCGCAGCGAACCACGGTTCGCGGGTACCGCGGTCAGCTCGGCGCGTATCCAGCATTTCGCGGCGATGGTGCAGGACGGCAACCCGGCGTACTGGGACGCCGAATTCGCCACCAGGATATGGGGCGGGCTTGTCGCACCGCCGGCCCTGCTGATGGGATGGCTCATCCCGCCGCCATGGCTTCCCGACGGGCGGCGGCCCGTTCCGTCGATCGCGATCCGCGTTCCGCTTCCGGGCACCACGTTCATCAACGCGTCCAACGATGTCGAGTTGGTGACGCCGATCATCGAGGGGGACCGGCTCAGCGTGGTCGAGGAAGTCGTCTCGGTGTCCCCGGAGAAGCGAACGAAGCTCGGCATCGGACATTTCGTCGAGACCTGTGACAGCTACCACCGCGAAGATGAATCGCTGGTGGCGACCAACCGAAACACGTTGTTCCGCTTCACCCCAACCGGGTCGTCATGACCACGATCCCGTACCGCAAACTGGCGTGGAGCGACGTCGAGGTGCCGACCGAACTCCCGCAGGTCGTCGACGAGATCAGCTACCAGCGCGTCGTGATGAACCCGGGTGCGACCTGGGATTACTTCCCCGGTCACTACGACCCCGGCTACGCCGAAAGCCACGGCCACCCGACGATTTTCGTGAACACGATGCATCTGGCGGGTTTCATCGACCGGATCGCCACGGACTGGGCCGGCCCGTACAGCCGCGTCGTACGACGCAAAGTGTCGATGATCGGCTCAATCTACGCCGGCGACTCCATGGTCGGTCGGGGCCGCGTCGTCGACAAGCGGCGCGAGAAGGCCGGTGACTCCGTGCGCCACCTGGTGGACCTCGAGATCGCGATCTTCAACCAGCGCGACGAGCTGTGCTGCCCCGCCGAGGTGACGATCGAGCTGTTGCACTAGCAGGAGCGTCGGCGCGGATGCGTGATCACCGAGATCTGCAGGATGGCTGTGGGTGGCTGGCGGACCACGACCACCCTGCAGATTTCGCGCAGTCTCCGCCGGAAATGTGTGCGTGCGGACTGCGAAGACAGCTGCCGATCGAGGGATTCACCTACCGACAATGACCACGGATACGGGTGCAAAGCGCCAGGTTAGGTCGTATACAGGTGTCCGGTCGGCCTGCGCCAGATGACGGGTGCCGTCGGGCAACTTTTTGGGGATACAGGTTGACTCGACTACGGCAAAGCCGCAGATCAAACGGCAGCCAGGGAGCACCTGTCGTGAGCGCACGGGCCAATGACGGCTTCGTCACAAAAATTGACGGGTGTCAAAATTAACCTCAGAATCTTTAGCATGTCAAAGAGAAGCGAGCGAGAGCCGGGCCTCTCTGAGCCCATCACCATGCGATGCCCTCAGTGCGATGCGGATCGCCCCGTACGAGAGCAGCGCATGGGGGCCAACTACCGACTGCTCGGGTACTGCGGTCACGTCGTGACCCGGGTGCGCCGCTTCTGAGCCTCGTCAGTGGTCGTTTGTCGGGGCTGACGCCGACTTGCGAAAGCCCGCCAACTTCTTGACTCGAGACAATCGTCACCCGGCCGACGTCGGCGGAAACTACTTGCCACCCACAACGTGTGGATAACCGCTACCGCTAGCGGGGCGGCAACGCCCCCATCGTCACCGTCGACTGCACCTCCGTGTACTGCGCAAGCCCTTCCGGCCCGAACTCGCGGCCGATGCCGGACTGCTTGAACCCGCCGAACGGCGCGCTGGTGTCGAGCTGATACATGTTGATTCCGTATGTGCCGGTGCGGATCTCGGCCGCGATCTGCAGCCCGTGCGAGACGTCGGCCGTCCAGACCGAGCCCGCCAATCCGTAGTCGCTGTCGTTGGCGATGCGGATCGCGTCGGCTTCGTCGGTGTAGGTCAACACGGTCAGCACCGGTCCGAAGATCTCCTCGCGGGCGATTTTCATGTCGTTTCGGGCTTCGGTGAAGAGCGTGGGCCGCACATACCAGCCGCGGTCGTACGGTGTGTCTGGTCCGCCCACAACGACTTTGGCGCCCTCGTCGATCCCGGACCGGATGTAGCCGGCAACCCGCTGCTGCTGGCGTTGCGCGGCGAGCGGGCCGATGTCGGTGGCCTCGTCGGCGGGATCACCCACCACGAGCCCGGACATCATCTCCGCGAGCGCATCGACGACCTCGTCGTGCCTGCGCTCGCTGACCAGGATCCGCGTCTGCGCCACGCAGGCCTGTCCGTTGTTCATCAGGCCGGCCATCTTGAGGTGTTTGACCGTGTGTGCGATGTCGGCGTCGTCGAGGACGATCGCGGCCGACTTGCCGCCGAGTTCGAGGCTGACCCGCTTGAGTTGTTCACCGCATGCCGCCGCGATGTGTCGGCCGGTCGCCGACGAGCCGGTGAACGCGATCTTGTCGACACCTGGGTGGCGGACCAGGCTCTCGCCGGTCTCGCGACCGCCCGGCACGATCGACACCACACCTTCGGGCAGGTCGAGATCGGCGAGCATCTCGGCCAGCCACATCGAATCGAGCGGCGTCTCCGGGGCGGGCTTGACGACGACGGTGCAGCCGGCGATGAGCGCGGGGATCATCTTCGGCATGATCAGCACCTGGGGCACGTTCCACGGCACGATGGCGCCGACGACACCCACTGGGGCGCGCCGCACCTGGACGTCGCCGAACAGGCCCTGCCTGCGCTCGACCCACTCGAACTCCTTGGCTGTGGCCAGGGTCAGATACATCTGGGACAGCGCCCCATTGGCCTGGCCCAAGCGGCTGAACGAGCGCGGCGAGCCCATCTCGGCGGTGATCAGGTCGGCCATCGCCTCGGCGTTGGCCGTGTAGACGGCCGCCAGCTTCTCGATCCTCTCCATCCGCTCCGAGACCGGCAGCCGCGGCCACGGCCCTTCGTCGAACGCCTTGCGCGCGGCAAGCACCGCCCGGTCGACATCCTCTGCAGCGGCTTCGGGCGTCTGGCCGATCGGTTCCTCGGTATGGGGCGAGATCACCGAGATACGCTGCCCGGTGGCGGGTTCCTGCCAGCGGCCACCGATGAAGAGCTGGTCGTAGTTGAGGGATTTCACGCGCCGGCCTCCTTGTGGGATCGCGCCGCCCACCTCACGCTAAAGTTGCTATTACTGCTAACATAGCAAAAAAGGAATCCGGGAGTGTCCGTGGGCGATGACTGGCGTCGGTATCCGTTCGAACTGGTGCCGGGTGACCCGCACTTCGTCTTCCCGGCCGCCGAGGCCAATCACCCGACCTGCGAGTCGGACACCTGGTTTCTGGCCGGCGAACTGGCCGGCGGCAGTGACCGCAGATACGCGTTCCTGACCATCTTCAACAAGAATCGGCCGGGGCAGGCGATAGTCGCGGATTTCTACACTTTCGCGTTGTTCGACCTCGACAACGGCGTCTACGGCACCTACACCGACTACGACATGCCGTCGACGAACAAGAAGGCGCACGTGGCACCGAAGCTGTCGGTCGCCGACGACCGCCTCGACCTGACCTACGCCTGCCGCGCGGGCACCGCCGAATGGCGGACCTGCCGCGACGATGCGGGCGACCTGCTGCCCTACACGTACGACGTCAGCTTCTGCGGCATCGATCAGAACGGTGACGAGATGCGGCTGGACCTGCACGTGTCGCCGACTCGGGCGCCCGTACCCCTGGGCGCGGCGGCGTACAACGGTGTCATCGAGTGCTTCGGGCAGGCCTCGACGTACTCCTACTTCCAGACCGGCCTGACGATGGCCGGAACGCTGTCGTGGGGTTCGGCGACCGAGACGGTGAACGGGTCCGCGGGCCACGTCGACCGGCAGTGGTTCCCGCTGGTGGCCAACGACGGCGGCGCGACCGGCGACATCCGCTCCCGTGCGCACGAATGGCGCACGATCAACCTGGACAACGGCGTCGACATGAGCATCTGGCGTCAGTTCGACCGGACCAACCGCAATGCGCCACAGCCGTTTTCGGGCGCCACCACCAGCTCGCCGGACGCCGATCCGGAGTACGCCGACGACGTCGAGGTCACGGTCAGCAGCTACGTGCGCTGGCCGGAGTCCATCCGCACCCTGGTGCCGCCGCCTGCCGCGGAGCGCTTCATGCCCGACCGGCACCGTCTGACGTCTCGCAAGCTCGACATGGACCTGACGGGGGAGCCGCTGGTGCCCGCCCCCGCACACGGCCTGCCGTTGGAGTACATGGAGGGCCCGTACCGCTACCACGGCACCTTCCGCGGCGAAAAGGTCAGCGGCTTCGCCTTTTACGAGCGGTCGCTCGCGCTGTACCGGGATTGGGAGTTGGCCGACGTGCTCAGTGCCGCCGAACCCGATGAGCGCGACGAGATAGCCCGGCTCATCGACCAGCAGCGCTGACCGCGTTCGCCCACGTCTCGTGCCGGTGTTGCAGACCGGGTTCGTTGCGGCCGAACACCAGGCGGTCTCTCACCCCCGATTCGAGGTTCGCCTGCAGTTTCTGCACCAGCGCGTAGTCCTCGTCGCGGACGGTTCCGTGCGCATAGTCGAACACCGCCTGCGCACCCGCGGCCACCGACTCCTCCGACAAATCCAGCGGGGTGGAGTTCTGATGAACGGTGATCGAGCGACCGGGGACGACGCCCGGGTAGACCCGGAACAACTCGCCGTTGGCGATGGTCGCGGACAACACGATGTTGGGGAACAGGGCATAGATGACGACCATGGCCTGCAACGGATCCCACCGCTCTTCGTCGACTTCGTCGAGGTCGAGGATGCCGTTGAGCGGGAACACCAGCCGGTGGTGAGGCCCGAACGAGTCGAACACCGTGCAATTGCTGCGGGCGATGGTCGCGAACGTGGTCTTGTGCACGGTGGCGAAGTGGTAGTTCTCCGCGAAGGTGTCGATGGCCAGCTTCCAGTTGATCGCCGTGTCGAGCACCTTCTCGCCCAGCGGCGACCACCGTCCGATACCCCAGGAGTCCAGTTCGTCGGCCAGCGGTCCGAGGAACCCACGGATGTCGAGCGTGGCATCCGGGTCCAGCGCGATCCACAGGAAGCCGGCGCACTCGGTGGCCGGGAGCTCGGCCAATTTCGCTGTGCCCGACGAGCTGTCGGGGAAGCCCTCCTTGCCGGGCACGCCGACCAGGTTGCCGTCCAGATCGTAGTTCCACGCGTGGTAGGGGCACACCAGGCGGCGAGCCGATCCGCACCCTTCGGCGATCTGTGACTGACGGTGCAGGCAGACGTTCTGGAACGCCTTCACCGTTCCGTTCGTCGTGCGGGTGAGCAGGATGGAGCGCCCCATGACGGTTTTCGTGCAGTACGACCCCGGCTCGGGGAGCTCGGAGACATAGCCGACCAGTTGCGGGCTGGTGAGCACCATCTCGACATCGCGGGCATGCCGCTCGGCGGAGGTGTAGGTGTCGGCGCGCACCGTGTACTCGGCGGGCGCCAGGTCGGTCGTCTTGTCGCGGGCCAGTTTGAGTGCGCGGCGGGTGAGGTCGACGAGCTGATCGCGATCCATGTGGCTATCTTATTATCTTTATAAAAATGCGAACAAGGGCGATGGTGACGCGCGACGGTCAGCCGCGGTCACCGGTGCTGTAGCTGCCCTGTTCGGAGTACGTTCGGTTGCTCGCGTAGGCCATCAGGCGCACCGCCGTGCGGCGCCCCATCAGATGGCGGAACACGAAGTGGGTGGCACGCAGCACGCCGGCGGGGAACACCGTCGGCTTCTTTCCGAGGGCGTCCAACGTCTCGGTGGCGACCTGTTCGGGCTCTTGCACCGGCACCTTGGCGTCGTCGGGCTCGGATGCCAGGTAGTTCGGTGTCCGGGTCGCTCCTGCGCAGCTGACCAGCACGTCGACCCCGTCGTCGCGCAGCTCCGCCCAAAGCCCTTCGGCCAGTACGAGGTTGTAGGCCTTGGTGGCGGAGTAGTTGGCGAGCCTGACCATTCCCTGCAGCGCCCCCATCGACGACAGCAGGATGATCCCGCCGCGACCGCGGGAGCGGAACCGTTCGCCGAAGCCGTGGGCGAGGACGAGAGGTCCGCGCACGTTGACGTCGATCTCCTTGAGGTGCGTGTCGATGTCGAAGTTCCAGAACGGGCCGACGACGGAGAACGCGGCGTTGTAGATGAGCAGCCCGACATCGACGTCGGCGAGATCGGCGAGGATTCGGTCGAGGTCGTCGCGGACCGCGAGGTCGGCTCGCAGCGTGCGTGTCTGAACGCCTGTGGTGGCGGCGATGTCGTCGGCGATCTGCTGTGCGAGCTCGACGCGGCGCGCGATGAGCACGACGTTCAGCCCGCGGGCGGCGCACCCGCGCGCGAACTTCTCGCCGAGCCCCTCCGATGCTCCTGCGACGACCGCCCACGGCCCGTAGCGCTGCGCGAAGGTGGCCATGCTAGCTGTTGCCTTTCGTTGTGACCGGCCGCGTGAAGGGATGTTCGCCCCACATCCGGATGAGCACCCATACCGGCACGATCAACCAGCCCGCGTTGGTCGCGAAAACCAGCAGCAGGTGCTCGCTGGCGAACGGTCCGGCGATCTCCTCGCCGAGGATGACGGTGACGGTCGCGAGCATCACCGAAGCCCAGATGATCGACCAGTTTCGGATCCACTCCTTGCCCTTCCAGAACGCGTACAACGCAGCGATGTAGAAGGGGCCGTAGACCACCTGGTCGATGACGACGATCGTGGTGTACCAAACGGGCCGCTCGTAGAGCAGCGGGTCGAATCTGGCGAAATACCAGTGCAGGAAGTCGATCATGTAGGCGGGCGGCCAGATCGGGTAGGTGAAGTTGTCCGGGTCGCGGATGACGAGCTGCTCGATGTCGGCCTGGTAGGTGACAAAGACGACGTTGACCAGAAAGAAGCTCCACAAGACGATGTCGCCCTTGCGCTCCCGAAATGGGATGATCTCGCGTGCCGGGGTGTCGGGCGGCGCGTCAGACTTGTTGACCATCAGTCGAACTCCATCGGCAGGCTGGTCGGCCCGCTCAGGCCGAGCAACGGTTTCCATGGCACCGATCCCGCCACCCAAGGATGTGGGAAACGACGGGACAGGATCTTGAGTGCCTCGGCCAGTTCGAGCCGCGCCAGGTTGGCGCCCAGGCAGTAGTGCACGCCTCCGCCGAAGGTCAGGATCGGAGGCGGGTCGTCGCGGGTGATGTCGAAGCGGGTCGGCTCGGGATAGACGGTGGAGTCCCGGTTGGCCGCAAAGGTGTTGACGATGATGAATGTGCCTGCGGGAAAGGTATGGCCGCCGATCGCCACATCGCCGGTGGCGCTGCGCACCGTGCTGCACATCGACGGCGAGTGGCGCATGGTCTCCTCGACGGCGCGCATCGCCAAGTCGGGCCGCTCGCGAAGCAGCGACCACTGATCGGGGTGCTCGGACAACACCTCCATGGAGGCTGCCAGCTGGCTTCGCGTGGTATCGGTGCCCGCCACCAGGATGCTGAACGCCAGCATGCGAAGTTCGGCGGCGTCGAGCCGGTCACCGCCGTCTTCGATCCGGATCAGCTCGGAGAGCAGATCGTCGGTCAAGTGTTGCCGCCGTGCGGCGATCATGTCGTCGATGTAGTCGTCGAACTCGCCCCACGCCTTGAGCACGACGGGCTCTTCCTCGGCCAGGTCGCAGTCGAAGCTGACGATCTTGAAGATGTCCTCGGCCCATCGGGAGAATTGCTGCCAATCCTCACGGGGCGCGCCCAGCAGCGCGCAGATGACCGGTATCGGGTAGGGGCGTGCGATGTCGGCGACGAATTCACAACGGCCCGAATCGATGACGCCGTCGATGAGCTCGTTGACGACCGCGTGGATGGTGTCGTGCATGCGCGCTGTCGCCCGCGGCGTGAACGCCCGCGCCACCAGGCTGCGGAGCCGACGGTGTTCCTCACCCTCCATGTTCAGGATGCTGCGCGTCACCCTGTCCCACAATGGCCCCGACGTGATGCCGTGCGCGGACAGATGGATGCCCGCGGGCACCACGAACCGCGGATCTCGAAGCACCGTCCGGGCGAGCTCGTACGACAGTACTTCCGGCCCGATCGGCCCGAGCGCGATCGGTGCCCTGTCTTGTGCCTGCCGGAACTGCGGGTAAATCTGCTGCGGGGTATCGGTGACGGCGTAGGTCAGTGTCGGCAGCCCGGCGTCGAACACGCTCGGCGCGGCGGTAGGGGTGGTCATGAGCATCCGATCCGCAGAGGGAGTCCGGGCAGCGCGCAGGTTGCCGACGGCCACTTGATCTCTGGTCGGTAGCCGGGCGCAAGAGCGAAATCCGGTATTCGGCTGAGCCATTCGGCGACGACGATCTTCAGCTCCATCCGGGCCAGGTGGGAGCCGAGGCAACGGTGCGGTCCGCCGCCGAAGCCCCAGTGCTTGTGCAGTTTGCCGTCGACCACCAATTCATCGCCCGACGTGGCGTCGCTTCCGTCGCGATTGATCGCACCCAGACACAGCCGCACCTCCGCGCCCTCGGGCAGCGCCACCCCCGCCACCGTGACGGCCCGGGTGGTGACGCGGCCCACCACCGGCGCGGCCGGCTCGAGCCTGATCATCTCCTCGACGAATCCGGCCACCCGGTCGGGGTTTCGGCGGAGGTCGTCGCGCAGTGCGGGGCGGCGGGCCAACTCGAGAATCGTGGTACCGATCATCGAGGTCACCGTGTCCAGGCCGGCGAGGATGAAGACGAACGACAGCCCGAGGGCCTCGGCATCGGTGAGTGTTTCCTCCCCGTGAAGGAGCTGCGACAGAATGCCGTCGCGGGGCTGCCGCCGTTGTCCGTCAACAGCTTCAGTGAGATAGGCGAACAGTTGGGCGGCGGGAACCAGGTCGACCTCGGCCGGCTCGCGCTCCAGGCTGAGATCGATGATCGCGTCCTTCCACGCGATCAATTGGTCACGGTCGTCGAGCGGCAGCCCGAACAGCGTGAGGAACACCTGCGACGGGTAGGGCACGGCCAGGTCCCGGATCACCTCGCACTCCTCGTGCTGCGCGATCTGGCCGATGAGCTCCGCGGCCTGCGACTGCAGCGACGGCAGCACCGATTCGAGTGCCGACAGGCCGAAGAAAGGATGCAGGATCCTGCGGTATCGCGTGTGCTCCGGCGGGTCGAAGGCCAGCGGTACCAGCGGCACCGCCGAGACCATGCTGTCGAACGCGCGCGTGGACGAGAAGACCTCGGGATTGCGAAGGGCGGCAAGCACATCGTCGCGGTCGGTGAGGTAGTACCACCCGTCTCCCTGCAGCACCGGTCCGAGGTCGCGCAGCCTGGCCCAGCCCGCCCCGCGGTCGGCGGCCATCGGCAGGTCCTCGTAGAGGATGCGGGGAATCGTTTGCGGATCGGACATGTGCATCATGGGATGTTGGTCGACATGAATGTGAGCGGCAGGCCCAGCACGGACAACTCGATCTCACTGACGTATGTCCCTTCACCTGCGATGTCGAACCTGTATCTGGTGTTCGAGCCGTAACGCTCGGCAATGGACTCGGCAGCTGAGGCGTTCGGTAGTTGGAGGACAACGGTGTAGACGCCATCGCCTTTCGTTTCGAGAAACTCATTCACAGATGCCGCAACCGAAGCGGTCGATCCCGCGATAGGGCTGATGAGTTCGATGCCTCGTTCCCAGTCCAGTCGAATCAGCAACCCGGCGTCGGGTAGCTCACCGGGCTGCAGCACGAAACCCAACTGGGTGAAAAGTTGCGTCGCTCCGTCTAGCCGTTCGGGGCTGACCGCGAATGTCACATGGTGTAGCCGTCGGGGAGCCTCGTCGGTCATGTGTTGCGCACCAGCCCACGGGGTTGCACCAGGCCGAGGTCGAGGTGGGTGAGCCAACCCGGCGGCGCGTCGCACACATCGGGGATCGCGTTGATGGCGCCCATCGCCGTCCAGTTGTAGCCGGGATGCGCCATCGAGCCGTCGGGCTGTTCGACGCCCGCAAGGGTGAGTTCGGTCGGCGGGTCGCCCTCGATGACGATACGGTATCGGGTCTCTCCGAAGTCCCACGGCGGGTCGAGCATGTCCGCGGTGGTCGTGGTGTAGAGCGCTTCGAAGACGATGAGCGGCCTGCCGTCGACCCACGCGGTCCATTCGTGGCGCTGGGCGGCGACAGTGTCGCGGGGGATGGCCCCGAGTTCGTGCGAGATGTCCTCGGTCGCGACGGCGGCCGCCAGGTCCGAGGTCACCTTGTCGATGGTGACGCCGAGGCCGTCGGCGATCATGTGCATCGACTGGGCGAAGAAGGCCACGCCGAGACCCAATATCGTTGGCTCACAAAGGAAGCTGTCCTTGTCTTTACCGAACCCCAGCCAGTCGATGTGATCAAGCGGCGCGTCGGCGAGGACGTTCACCACCTCGACCACCCGGATCCTGTCGATTTTGCTGACGATGCGGGCGAGCGTCAGCGGGAGGATGTCGCCGGCGTATCCGGGATGAATGCCGCCCGCGTGAAACGACGTGCCGCCGTCCTGGCAGGCGGCGCGGATCTTGTCGCCACCATCGCGGAAGTCTTCCGTCGGATGGAAGAACCCGCTGGTGGTGACGACGTTCTTACCGGACCGCAGCAGCGCGCAGAGGGTGTCGACGTCCATGATGATCGGCGTGTAGAACACGCAGTCGGCGTCCATGGCCATGATGGACTCGACGTCGTCGGTGGCCGTGATCCCTGTCGGTGCGATGCCTGCGATGTCGCCGGCGTCCTTGCCGACTTTGTCCGGCGAGTGCACCAGCACACCTACCAGATCGAACACCGGGTTGTCGGCGAAGTGGCGCAGGCCGACCTGTCCGACGTCGCCGGTCATCCACTGAATGACGCGGTAGGTCTTCATGCCGCAGACGCCTCTCCCGGGCTGAACACGACGGGCAGCCTGCGGTATCCGCGGGTGACCGAGTTTCCGTGGAACACCGGATCGCTTCCTGGCGCGAGCGCGTAGTCGGGCATTCGCGCCAGCACCTGTTCGATTCCGACGCGGAACTCCAGACGCGCCAGATTGGACCCCAGGCACCGGTGCACTCCCGCACCGAATCCCAGATGCCGGTTGGCCTGGCGGTCCAGGATGCAGCGGTCCGGATCGGCGAACTCGACGGCATCGCGGTTCGCCGACGCGTAGTTGACCAGCACCGATTCGCCGGGGCAGAAGCTGTGGCCGCTGAGTTCGACTTCCTTGGCGACGGTCCGCGGGATGCCATGGATCGATCCGCCGAAGCGGATCAGTTCTTCGACGGCCCGGCCCATGATGTCGGGTTCGCGGATGAGCCGGTCACGTTCATCGGGGTGAGTGGCGAGGTAGTGGAAGGCGAACGACATCGCGCTGGCCGTCGTCTCGAGGCCTGCCTGCACCAGCAGCATGGCATTGGCCACCACGTCGCCGAAACCCAGCTTCTCGCCGTCGATCTCGGCGCCGAGCAGAACGTCGATCATGTCGTCCTGCGATGGTGCGTCGATGCGTGCAGATACTGCGTCGTGCAGGTGCTGATACAGCCCGCCCCATGCGGCCATGCGCGCTTCGTCGGTCTGTCCGTTGAGCGCGGTGTCGGTCAGCTCGATGCACAGCGGGACGTCGTCGATCGGCATCCCGAGCAAATACTTGAAGAACACGATGCCGGGCTGGCGCCATGCGACCTCGGCCAGATCACCCGTCCCCGCCTCGATGAACGTGTCGATCAATCGGTCTGTCTCGAAACGGATTTGGGGTGTCAGCGCCTTCATTCGGGCGGGCGAGAAATAGGGGTTCAGCACCTTTCGGAACTTCTGCTGCCGCGGCGGGTCGAGGGTGATGACCAGGTCGCCTGCGAGTTGTTCGGACGCTTCCGGGGTGGGGTTGCTCGAGAAGTGCTCCCAGTCCTGCAGGATCTGGTAGCAGTCCTGGTAGCGAACCGCCACCCAGGCGCCGCCCGGCGTCGCCGACAGAAACGGAACGTCGGTGTGGGAGAACGCGGCCCGCTGCCGCATCACCTCGTACACGTCGTAGAGGAAGTCGTTGTCGTTGAAGTCCTCGTGGCGGAGATCCCAGTTCTCCGCGTGCGCGTCGGCTGGGTTCGGCATCAGCTGCCCTGTTGTCCGGCGGCTTGGCGGGCGACTCGCTCGTCATGGATCTTCACGAGTTCGCGGAAGCCCAGGCGGTGGTACTTCGGTGTCGGCTGGATGCCCCACACGTCCTGCGCGGTGTCCTTTCCTTCCGCGCCTTCGGGCGGTCCCAGCGGCGGGTAAGGGTACTTGCATTCGAGCGCGTCGTCGGAGTACCGGATCTTGAGCAATTCACTGCAGATCTGGGTGAGGCTCAACGTCGGGTAGCCGTAGTAGACCGCCATGAACGGCAGGGTGAATGCGCCTTCGATGACAAGGGCGACCAGGCACACCAGTACCGCGCGCTTGATCCACTTGTGCATGTTCGCGTAGTAGGGAGTGGTGCCCGGGGGTAGGTCCTCGGCGGGCTTCTGTTCGTCAGTGGTGGCGGACGTGGTCATGCTGTGCTCCTTGAACCTGTTCAGTCGGAGAAGATTTCGCGGTTGACGGTGTGCAGGTAGGGGATCGCGAGGAACGGGGTGATGTAGAAGATGTCGTAGAGCCACCAGCCGATCACCGGGAAGACGACGCCGGCGTAGCGCACGTCGGCGTACATCGTCATGTTGAAGACGTAGGCGCACCAGATCACCACGCCCATCCAGCAGGTGATGATCATCCACTGGTGGCCCCACCGCTTCATCTGCAGGAAGCCGATGGCCGCGGCGACGCGCATCGAGAACACCGTGAAGATCAGTCCGGCCACGTAGGCCTTTTCACCCGGTCCGGCGGCCCCGCCGACCCAGAGTTCGTTGTAGTGCCAGAAGTAGCCGGCGTCGAACATGTTGCCCCAGCCGACCATCAGCACCCTGTTGATCAAGGTGTGGTTGGCGACCAGGTCCAGCGCCCAACCCAGGCTGTTGAGCATGCCGTCGATCAGCACCAGGTAGCCGATCAGGGTGACGATCATCGGCCGCACCGACAGACCCGCCCGGAGCGCCTGACGCTGCAGCCACACCCCGCGCATGAAGATCGGGAACCCGATCAGGCCGGGCGCCCACATGCCCATCAGCCCCGCGCCGACGATCATCCATTTGTCCGCCCTGCGCTGCGCCTGCCGGGACTCGTCGTGATGAGCGTCGAGGCTGACCGAGCCGTCGGGTGTTCCGGACACCTTCGCGCCCGAAAGACGGTTCAGCAGCGGAAGGTTCACAAGTTCCACCAGCCTCGTGCGAACGACATGTACAGCTGGATCCCGAACATGATCAGCAGATAGCCGTAGATCACGATCTGCAGGACGATCAGTGCCCGCTTACGCTTCTGTTCCTTCTGGTCCATGTGTGACTCCCTCCTAGAGCAGGCTGGCTGCGGCGATTTCGTGTAGTCCGTCGGTGATCGCGCCGTCGGTCGACAGGGGCGCGAGAATCGCCGCCTCTGCGGCGTCGAGTTCGCTTGCGCCCGCAGCGATCAACTGCGCGGCGGTGACGAGCACCCTGGTGGACGGCGGCTCGAAGTGGAACGCGTCGTCGGCGGTGCGGATCGCGACCGCGCACGCCACCAGCCGCTGGGCGGTGGGCAAACCGATGCCCGCTTCGGCGACGATGACCTCGGCCTCGCGATCGGGCGGCAGATAGCGCATGGGCAGCGTCACGAACCGCTGCCGGAAGGACGGCTTCAGCTCCTTGAGCGAGCTGCGGTAGGCGGGGTTGTACGAGCACACGAGCATGAACCCCGACGGCGCACGGACGACCTCGTCCGCCCGGTCCAGATAGAGGGCGCGGCGGTGATCGGTCAGCGAGTGCAGGATCGCCAGCGAGTCGTGTCGGGCCTCCACCACCTCGTCGAGGTAGCAGATGGCTCCGGCCTTGACCGCTCTGGTCAGCGGCCCGTCCGCCCACACCACGTCCCCGCCGGTGACCATGAATCGGCCGACGAGATCGGAGCTGGTCAAGTCGTCGTGGCAGCTGATGGTCACCACGGGCCGCTGCAGCAACACCCCCATGTGTTCGACGAATCGCGTCTTGCCGCAGCCCGTCGGCCCGGTCAGCATCACCGGTATTCGGCGTTCGAAGGCCTGCTCGAACAGCTGCACTTCGTTGCCACTGGCGAAGTAGGTGTCTGTTGTCATAGTCCTCTCCTAGGCCGCGACCAGCTCGCGGTGGACGTGGGCCAATACGCGCGGTAGCTCCTCGACGCGGCGGATGCGCTGGGAACGTCTGGGGCCGAACACCTCTGGAAGCGGGTCCACACGGGTGGGCCCGACGCCGACGTAGTACACCGACACCCCGGCGTCGTTGGCCTCCTCGACGGCATGCGCGGCATCGGCCCACGCGTAGCGGCCCTCGTAACCCTCGTCGGAGATCAGCCCGTCGCCGATCACGATCAGCAGGCGGCGTTCGGAGGGTTGGGCGAGCAGGCGGCTGGTCAGGTGTCGCAGCGGCGCGCCGAGCCTGGTGTAGCCGCCGGTGGCGAGTCCGAGCTTGCTGGGTGGGACGAAACGGCGGTCCTCGAAGTCCTTCAAACACCGGACCTCGACCCGGTGGCGGGTGTTACCCGTGAACACGAACACGCCGTGGCGCTCCCGTGCCAGCGTCATCGCCCTGGAAAGCGCGTCGGCGCAGGCCAACTCGAGCCGAAAGATCCGTCCGCCGTGTACACCCAGCGATGAACTGCCGTCGAGAAGCAGGGCGGTGGTGACGTCACGGCTGCTCGGCAGCAGTTCCCGGAAGATGCGTGGCTCACCCGCCTCGCCGGTCGTCAAGTCGATGTAATGGCTGACGTACTGGTCGACGTCGAGGTCGGAGCCGTCCTCGAGGCGGCCGGTCATCGTCCGATGGGTGTGTTCGGTGAACCACTTCCGCAGGTCTGCTGCAACCGGAGTCGGTTGGCGGGCCGCATGGGTGTCCGCCCGCTCGAGCACCGCGACGTGGTCCGGCATGAAGCGCTCGGTCCACATGTTCCACTCGGGATACGGAATTCCGGGCCGGTGTTGCGGGGTGACGTCGAGGTCGTTGTCCTGCGGGCGGTTCGGTGGCGGCAGGTTCGGGTTGCGCACGCCGCCGTCGCCACCCACCGGCACGGAATAGGACCGCGGCAGCCGCTTTTGGGTCGTAGTCCACGGCATCCTGCCGAAGCTGCGTCGCAGTTTGTCCACCAGGCCCTGCGGCATCGTGTACGCCAGCGGCAGAGTGCCCAACAGCGACGGCACCTCAAGCGGGTTATCCGTCCGGGCCAGCGTAACCGCCCGTTCGAGCATCTGCTCGCCGTCGGCGTCGGCTGCGCCGGCGTCGATCTCGGGCAGCAACCGGTCGAGCTCGGCCAGCAGACCGGGCCAGCGCGACGCGATCCAGCTGATCGCAACGCCGGCCTCGACGAACATCAGCGCCTGTAGTTCGCGCGCCGACAGCTCGTTCAGCCGATAGCCGGTCAGCCGATCCTTCGACGGCGAACACTGCAGCGCAACACCGCATGTCAGCGTCCGCCGGGTCCACTCGGGTCGTGGGGGATAGGGAACGTGCACACGTGTGAGGGCGGCACTCAGGCCGAAAGCGCGGTGTGTGCCGGTGATGAGTCGCACACCCTCGCGACGCTGTTCACTCAACGCAACGGCCGTCACGGCACAGCTGCGCTCCAGCGCCATCGCATGGGCGTCCGACAGATCCGTCATCGCCGGCTCAGAACGTCCCGATGTTGGAGAACATCCAGTACCAGAACCAGATGATCAGAATGGTGCCGCCCCACGCTCCGACGTAGCGCAGGATCTCCCACAGGTATGCCATTTCAGCGTCTCCTTTCCAGGCTGCGCAGCGCGGCCGCAACCAGTTCCCTGAGCATCAACTCGCGTGCCTCATGACTCGACGTCGTGCTCAGCACGCCGTACACGCCGAGCAGGAAGAAGACCGCGCTGCAGAAGGCGTCCACGTCGGGATGCGTTTCGCCGTCCTCGCGGGCGCGGTTGAGTTCCTCGACCAGCAACACGATCACCGGATGATCGGTCCACACCTCGTCGTGGCGGGGCCGCGACGGTGAGAAGTGCAGCGCCAGGACATCTTTGAACAGCAGGCTGCCGAGGCGGTCCTCCACGGAGATCACCAGCTCCTTGACCTTCGTCAGCGTGGTGGCCAGGTCGTGCGGATCGGTGAGGAAGCGGGCGAAGTCGGCGGCCAGCCGCTTCTCCTCGCGGGCTTCCAGTTCGAGCAGCACGTGTTCCTTGGTGGGGAAGTGGAAGAAGAAGGTGCCATGGGCCACGCCGGCGGACGTGACGATCGCGCCGACGTCGGCGGCGGCCATGCCGGAATGCTTGAACTCGGCAATCGCGGCGCCCAGGATGCGTTGGCGCGTCTGCAGTCTGCGGGTTTCGCGCGCGGTGGGCTTGACCGAGGTTGTCATCATGAATCGCTCAGTCGGAGAAGATCTCGCGGTTGACCGAATGCAGGTACGGGATCGCGAGGAACGGCGTGATGTAGAAGATGTCGTAGAGCCACCACCCGACGACCGGCAGCACCACACCGGCGAACCGGACATCGGCGAACATGGTCATGTTGAACACGTAGCCGCACCAGATGACCACACCCATCCAGCAGGTGATGATCATCCACTGGTGTCCCCAGCGCTTCATCTGCAAAAAGCCGATCGCTGCCGCGATCCGCATGGTGAAGACGGTGAAGATGAGCCCGATCTCCCAGCCCTTTTCGCCTGGTCCCGCGGCACCGCCGATCCACAGCTCGTTGAAGTGCCAGAAGTAGCCGGCGTCGAACATGTTTCCCCAGCCGGTGAGCAGCACGCGCGCCAACAGCGTGTGGTTGGCCACCATGTCCAGCGCCCATCCGACGGTGTTGATGGCGGCGTCGATGATGACGAGGTAACCGAGCAGCGTGACCAGCATCGGCCGAACCGACAGTCCGTCTCGGTGCGCGCGTCGGAGCAACCACACCCCCCGTAGGAAGAGGGGGAGGCCGAAGATACCCAGCGCGGCGGTGCCGATCAGGATGCTGCCCGAGATCAGCCACTTGTCGGCCTGGCGTTGCGCCAGTCGCGACTGCTCATCGTGGTCGTCGAGGCTCAGGCCCGCGCCGACGGCGGGCGTGGTGTCACCGGCGCGGCCGCGCAGGTGCAACGTAGGCAGATTCATGCTTACCCTCCCGCGGCTCGACGCCCCCCTGTTGTAGTCCAAAGACTGACTGAAGTCAATGACTTGAGTAAGCGAAAAGTCAGCTCAGGGTTGCACGCTGCGCAGGGTTCTGGCGACGTAGTCGTCGAGCATGGCGGCCCGGGTGGGCCAGGTGGTCGTGGTCGTGAGCAGCGCATAGAGCCCGAGCAGGAAGAACACCGCGCTGTTCATCGGGTTGACGTCGCCCGCCACGTGGCCGGCCGTCTGCGCCTTTTCGATCTCCTCGGCCACCTGCACGATGAGGGCGTGGTCTCGGCCGTCCTCGGCCGGCGGCCGGGTCTGGGAGAAGTGCAGGGCGAGGAAGTCCTTGAACAACAGCGCGCCCAACCGCCGCTCCAAGGCGACGACCAAGCGCACGGCTTCCCGCAGTGACGCTTTGAGATCGTGTTTTGATTGCAGGAATCGGCTGAACTGGTTGGCGATTCGCTGCTCTTCGCGGTGTTCCAGTTCCAGCAGCACGTGTTCCTTGGTGGGGAAGTGGAAGAAGAAGGTACCGTGCGCCACACCCGCCGCCGAGACGATCGCCCCGACATCGGCCTCGGTCATGCCGGAGCGCTTGAACTCCGCGATGGCCGCGCCCAGTAGGCGCTCCCTGGTCTGCAAGCGCTTGGCCTCGCGGGCCGACAACTTCTCCGCCGCCACCATGTCCCGTCTCTGTTGTGCCACACTCCGATTACCCTCAAGGGTAGGTCGTCGCCACGTCGCGGTGTTCGACCACGAGTGGATTTGTCGTTGACTAAAGTCAGTGTAGGAAGTTAGATGAGCACGGCTTTCCGTCCGTCGAATGCACAAGGAGGTCGCCGCTCGTGGTCATGCGCCGAGTCATTCAGTTCTCCACCGGCAACGTTGGACGTCATTCGCTGCGGGCGATCATCGGGCGCCCCGACCTCGAACTGGTCGGGGTGCACGCGAGCGGCCCCGACAAGATCGGCAAGGATGCTTCAGAACTGTGCGGCCTCGACGCGCCGACGGGCGTGCTGGCCACCGACGACGTGGATGCGCTCGTGGGCCTGGGGGCCGACTGCGTGGTCTACACGTCACGGGGCGAGACGCGGCCGATGGAGGCCATCGACCAGATGGCGAAATTCCTGTCGGCGGGCACGAATGTGGTTGCCACATCGATGGTCTGGCTGGTGGCGCCTCGCTACGCCGACGACTGGCTGCGCGGCCCGTTGCAGGCCGCGTGCGACGCCGGGAACACGTCGCTGTATGTCAACGGGATCGATCCCGGCTTCTCCGGCGACACGCTGGTGCATTCGGCGGTCAGCCTGACCACGCGGGTCGACTCGATCACCGTGCAGGAGATATTCGACTACGGCAACTACGACGACGCCGAGTTCACCGGTGCTGCCATGGGTTTCGGCCTGAAGGAGGACGACGACCCACCGCTGGCGTTCCTGCCCGGTGTCATCATGTCGATGTGGGGCGGGCAGGTGCGAAGCCTCGCCGACAATCTCGGCATCTCGCTCGACGAGGTCCGCGAGCGCACCCAACGATGGTTCACACCGGAGCGCATCGACTGCACGATGATGACGGTGGAGCCCGGCGGAATGGCTGCGGTGCGGTTCGCCACCGAGGGTGTTCGCGACGGCGAGCCGGTGATCACGCTCGAGCACGTGACGAGACTGACCGATGCGGCGGCGCCGGACTGGGAATTCCCGCCCGACGGTCAAACCGGCGTGCACCGCGTCGTCGTCGACGGTGAGCCCCGGGTGGAGATCAACACCCACGTGACGCACCCGGTACTGGACTCCACGGACGCCGGGTGCATCTCCACCGCGGGCCGCGTCGTCAATGCGATCGACTGGGTGTGCGACGCCCCCAACGGACTGATCGCCGTGGAGGACGTCCCGCAGTCCGCGACAATGCGCGGCCTGATGTGGAGTTAGCTGTCACTGATCAGCGCAACGGACGCGCCGCCGCTTGCCGTATGGCCGATATCGTGCCGGGGGTGACGGCAGCGGCGACCATCACATTTAGGTGTTTCGGCGCGGGATAACACTGACAAAAAGCCGTTTCATCGCCGTCAAACGACCTATCGTTGGCCAATCGAGGTGAGGGTTACCTCGAGATCGGCGGTAGCTCGGATGACGGCGGGCATGGCGTGCGGATCATGCGGCACTCGGCTGCGGGAAAACGCCAAGTTCTGTGACGAGTGTGCGGCCCCGACTGCGATCTCGGTTGACACGGCCGAATACAAGCAGGTGACGGTGCTCTTTGCCGACGTGGTGCGCTCGATGGACATCGCCGCCGTGCTGGATCCGGAGCGATGGCGCGTGATCATGACCGAGGTGGCGGAGTGCTCGGCCGCCGCGGTGCGCCGCTACGGCGGGACTGTGGAGTTCATCGGCGACGGAGTGATGGCGGTCTTCGGCGCGCCGGTGGCGTTGGAGGACCACGCTTTTCGTGGGTGTTTGGCCGCCCTGGCGATCCAGGAACAGGCGACGCGGATTGCCGCCGACGTGCAGGACCGCGACGGGGTGAACCTGCGAATGCGGGTCGGCCTGAACTCGGGCCGAGTCATCGCAGGCGCCATCGGTTCCGGGTCGCTGGGATACGCCGCAATCGGTGCGCAAGTCGGGATGGCTCAGCGGATGGAATCTGTGGCGCCGCCCGGCGGGGTGCTGCTGTCGGAGTCGACCGCCCGGCTGGTCGAACAGGCCGTCATGCTGGCCGAACCCGAGTTGGTGCACATCAAAGGGGCCGACGAACCCGTGCGTGCGCACCGGCTTGTGGCGATCTGCCCGCGAGATGGCGTGGGCGGGCGGACCGAGGCGAGCTTGGTGGGCCGGCGCTGGGAGATGGCTGCCCTGACGGCCATGGTGGACCGCGCGCTCGACGGCAGTGGTTGTGTCGTGAGCGTCGTGGGCCCGCCGGGCATCGGGAAGTCCCGGGTGGCCCGCGAGGCCGCTACAGTGGCCGCCGGCCGCGGGGCCGAGGTGGTCTGGACATTCTGCGAATCTCACGCTCGTGAGATCCCTTTCCATGCCGTGACGCGGTTGCTGCGCGCAGGTAGCGGTGTGGCTGACCTCGACGGAGAAGAAGCTCGCGCCAGAGCCCGCGAGCAAGTGCCTGATGCGGACACCCAGGATTTGCTGCTGCTCTATGACCTGTTGGGTATCGCCGACCCCGACGTGCCGCTGCCCGTGATCGACCCGGATGCACGGCGACGCCGGTTGACCGCTCTCATCAACTCCGTCACGTTGGCCCGTACCCAACCGGCGTTGTTCATCATCGAGGACGTGCACTGGATCGACGAGGTCAGTGAGTCGATGTTGGCCGACCTTCTCACGGTGATCCCGCGGTCTTTTTTGATGGTGCTGATCACCTCCCGTCCTGAATACCAGGGAACCTTGACGCGGACGCTGGGGGGCCAGACCATCGCCCTTGCCCCGCTTGCGGATTCGGACACCGCTGCACTGCTGGATGAGCTGCTGGGTTCGGATCCCTCCGTCGGAGACCTGGCGGCGGTCATCGCTGACCGGGCGGCCGGAAACCCGTTCTTCACCGAGGAGATGGTGCGCGAGTTGGTGCAACGCGGGGTGCTCGCCGGTGAGCGCGGCGGCTACATCAGTCGCGCGGACATCACCGAGGTGAGCGTCCCGGCGACCGTGCAGGCGGCGATCGAAGCGCGCCTCGACGGGCTGGATATCGCGGCCAAGCGGACGTTGCACGCGGCGTCGGTGATCGGGGCACGGTTCGGGGCGGAGCTGTTCCCCACGCTCGGCATCGATTCTGTCCTCGAGGAGTTGCTGAGTCTCGAGTTGATCGATCAGGTGCGATACACCCCGACCCCCGAGTACGCCTTCCATCACCCGCTGATCCGGGCGGTGGCCTACGAATCGCAGCTGAAGTCCGACCGTGCCGAGTTGCACCGGCGCGTTGCGGCCGCAATCGAAGCGCGTGACCCCGTGGCGGCTGACGAAAATGCCGCGTTGATCGCCGAACACCGGGAGGCGGCCGGTGATCTCCATGCCGCCTACCAGTGGCATATGCGCGCCGCGACGTGGGCGACCTACCGCGATATCGCCGCGACTCGACAAGGTTGGGAACGCGCCCAAGCGATCGCTGACGCGTTGCCTGCCGCGGACCCCGATCGGGCAGCGATGCGGATCGCACCTCGCATCCAGTTGTGCGGGATCGCCTGGCGAGTGCAGCTGGATGTGGCGGGCGGCCGCTTTGATGAATTGCGGGAGTTGTGCACGGCGGCCGGTGACAAGCCGTCATTGGCCATCGCCATGGCGGGCCTGGTGATCGATCATGGCTTCCGAGGCCGGATCCGTGAGGCGTCGAGACTGGCCTCGGAAGCGTGGGCGCTCATCGAGTCGATTGGCGACCCCGCGTTGACGGTAGGGCTGTCCTTTCCGCTGATATATTCCAAGACGCACAGTGGCGAGTGGTCTGACGTCTTGCTGTGGTCACAAGCGACCATTGACCTGGCCGAGGGTGACCCTTCGAAGGGGAACTTCCTGTTCGGGTCTCCGCTGGCGCTGGCCTTTACGACGCGGGCATTCGCCCGTTATGGCCTGGGTCTTCCCGGATGGCCGGACGACTTGCGCCGCGGCGTGGCGATGGCCCGCAGCGCCGATCCGTTGTCCTACGCGATCGTCGTCGCCTATGTCTACTTCCCGGGAATTCCGCTCGGCCCCTTGGCGGCTGATGATGCGGCGGTGCGCGAGATCGAGGATGTGTTGCCGATTATCGAGCGGTCCGGCGACGATATGGCATTGGTATTCGCTCGGGCGATACCGGGCCTCGCTCTGGTGCACCGCCACGCGGAATCGGAGCGTGAGCGAGGACGAAAGCTCCTCGAGGACGCCAACGAGTTGATTGTGCGGCGCGGACACAGCCTGAGCGAGCTACGGCTCGTCAACGTCTACATGGCGCGTGAGTGGGCTCGGCGGGGAGATCACGATGAGGCGCTGGCCGTCATGTTCGCCGCCGTCGACGAATTGGTTCGCGAGGAGCAGCTGCTGTCCTGGGGCATCCCTGCGACGGGAGTCCTGGTGGAGACGCTGCTCGACCGTGGGGCCGAGGGTGACGTGGCCGCAGCCGAAATCGCGATCGAGCGGCTGGCCGCCACACGAGCGGATGAAGCGCTGGTGCCACGAGACATCTGGCTGCTACGCATGCGCGCACTGCTCGCCCGAGCCCGCGGCGACAACGCCGGCTACCGGAACCTGGCGGGACGCTATGCCGCGATGGCGCAGTCGCTTGGCTTCGAAGGCCACAAGGTGATGGCGAAGGCGATGATCGGTCCGTAGAACGTCTATTCAGTCGCTGGCCGGGAGCGGCTTGGCTTCCTTGATGGTCAGCGGCGTCGAGCCGACCGACAGCGTGCCCTTGCCCGCCTTCGTCACCAGCACCTCGGCGCCGGACTCGTCGACGTAGCGCTTGCCCATCAGGTTTCCGTCAGCCAACGATTCGTCGAGCGTCAGATCGGACGATGTGTCGGGATTCTCGGTGCCGATCGGCACCATCGGCGCGCCGCCTGCGCGCAGGTCGTCGAGGCTGTCGGCGGACCGCACGACGATCACCTGGGTGTCGCACACCTGGCTCTGCAGGCGGGTGCCGTTCTTGATCATGCTGGCTCCTTACTGGCGTTCAACTCGCTGACGAGTTCGCGGCGCAGCACCTTGCCGGTCGCGTTGGTGGGCAGTTCAGCGCGGAACACCACCTTGTCCGGGGTGCGAGAGCCGCGCAGTTGACCGCGCACAAAGGCGCGCAGGTCGTCGACGTCAGGTGACGCGCCGGACGCGGGCACGACGACGGCCACGATGATCTGGCCCCACTGGTCATCCTCGGCGCCGACGACGGCGCAGTCGTGTACGTGGGGGTGTTCGACGAGCACGTCCTCGATCTCGGCAGGCGCGATGTTCTCGCCGCCGCGAATGATGGTGTCGTCGGAACGGCCGCCGATGAAGAGGTAGCCGTCCTGGTCGAGGTAGGCGACGTCCTTGGTGGGGAACCAGCCCTGTTCGTCGAGCACCGACCCGATGCCGGTGTACTTGCCCGAGACTTGCTCTCCGCGAACGAACAATTCGCCGGGTTCGCCTGCGCCCAGGACGGTTCCGTCCTCGGCGCGGATCTGCACCTCGACGGTGGGAACGGGCTGGCCGACTGATCCGAGCCTGCGCGCGACCGCGGCGTCGGAGGCGGCCAGGGCCACGCGGTGGTCGTCGGGCGTCAGCACCGCGATGGTCGAACTGGTCTCGGTCAGCCCGTAGGCGTTGACGAAGCCGACGTCGGGCAGCAGCGACAACGCCTTGCGCACCAAGGGAAGTGCCACCTTCGACCCGCCGTAGGCCAGTGAGCGCAGCGTCGGCAACAGCTTGTCGTGCTCCTCGCGTCCGCGTGCGGCCGGGTCTGCTTCGAGCACCGCGACGATGCGGTCGAGCATGGTGGGCACCACGGTTGCCGATGTGACACCTTCGTCGCTGACCAGGCGCACCCACTCGCTTGCGTCGAAGCTGGTCAGGTACACCATCTTTCGGCCCGCATACAGGTTGGACAGCGCGGCGCTGACGCCCGCGATGTGATACGGCGGCACGCAGATCAGGGCAGCGTCCTCCGGCGCCGCGGCCCCGAACTCCACCGTGCCGGTGATGTAGCTGGTCAGGTTGTTGTGCGTGAGCTCGACAGCCTTGGGTCGCGAGGTGGTGCCCGAGGTGAACAGCACCACGGCGACGCTGTCGGGATCGGCGAACTCGGCGGCCGGTTCGGCGGTGCGCGCGGCGGCGAGGAACTCGTCCGACGAAATCACCTGTTTGCCGGCGCCCGCGACGACGTCGACGTACTCGGCGTCGGCGATCACCAGCGGGGTGGGCAGCCGGTCGATCAGCTCGCGCAGTCCGTCGGCGCTCAGCCGGTAGTTCAGCGGCGTGACGGGGACGGCCGCCCGAGCCGACGAGAACAGCAGCAGCGGCAACATCGCCCCGCCGGTGCCCACGTAGGCGACGTGCTGCGCGCCCGACGCCGCGATGACACCGGCCCCGCCGTCGGCGAGCACGCTGAGTTCATCGGTGGTCAACCGGGTGTCACCGGAGACCACGGCCGTCCGGTCGGGGTCGCTCGAGGTAGCCATCTCGAGCAGCAATGAGATGCTCATGATTTGTCGACGAAGATATCAAGGATGGGGTCGTCGCCGCCCCCGTAGCCGGACAGGTCGGTGACACCGGACTGACGCAGGATCTCCGAGTCGATGTAGCACTTGCCGTTCACCTCGGCCGACGGCCGGGTGAAGATCTCGACCGCCGCGTCGCCCATGATCTTCGGGTCGCGCGAGCGGGCGAGCATGGTCTCGAAGTCGGGCGAGTTGGCCACCGCCGCCGTGGCGATGTAGGTCTCCGGCCACAGGCAGGAGAAGCCGATGCCCGCCTCGGCGTATTCGGCGGCCCAACCCAACGACAGCAGCGTCATGCCGTACTTCGACAGCGTGTATGTCGGGTGCGCGCCGAGCCAGTGCGGGTTCATGTTCATCGGCGGCGCCAGCGTGACGACGTGAGCTCCACCCGGTTGTGCCCCACGCGTTCCCGCCGCCGACTTCCTCAGATGCGGCAGACACGCCTTGGTCAGCAGGAACGTGCCCCGGACGTTGATGTCCATCATCAGGTCGAACTTCTTTGCAGCAAGCTGCTCGGTCGGTTCGGTGGCGATGGCGCTGGCGTTGTTGACGCAGATGTCGACGCCGCCGAAGTGCTCCACCGCGGCGTCGACGGCGCGCTGCACGTCCTCTTCTTTGCGGACGTCGCCGACGACGGCCACGCCCTTGCCGCCTGCGGCTTCGATGTCGGCGACGGCGGTGTGCACGGTGCCGGGAAGTTTGGGGTGCGGTTCGGCCGTCTTGGCCAGCAGCACGACGTTTGCGCCGCGCTGGGCCGCGGCGACGGCGATCGCCAATCCGATACCGCGGCTGGCGCCGGAGACGACAAGGGTGCGATCGGCGAGCGACTGGCTGGACATGAGCCTCCTCGACAGGGTCACCAATCCTAACAAATCGGTATTGGCATTCTCATTTTACGCAAGTGCCATAATCACTGTGTACCGGGTCTTCACTCGGTGTCGGACCCTCTCCGCATGCCTGCTCCAGTGCGCGTTTCCGGGATGCGGTATTGGCATTCTCATTTTTTGCAAGTACGTTATCCATTGATGAGCGACCCTGTTCAGACCCCTTCCGGTATCCCGCTGGAGCCGGTGTACGGACCCGACGACCGGGCCGGTGAGCCGCCCGCGCCGGGTACCTATCCGTTCACCCGCGGCAACTTCGCGAGCGGGTACCGCGGCAAGCTGTGGACGTTTCGGCAGTATTCGGGCTTCGGGACGGCCGAGGAGTCCAATCGCCGGTACCGGTATCTACTCGACCAGGGGGGAACGGGCCTGTCGGTCGCACTCGACCTGCCGACGCAGTGCGGCTACGACTCCGACGATCCCGAGGTCAGCGAGGAAGTCGGCCGGGTCGGCGTCGCCGTCGACACGCTCGCGGACGCCGAGATCCTGTTCGACGGCATCCCGCTGGACAAGATCAGCACCAGCTTCACGATCAACGGCACGGCGGCCATCCTGCTGGCGTTCTACGTCGCCGCGGCCGAGAAGAAAGGCGTGCCCCGCGAGAAGCTGACCGGCACCATCCAAAACGACATCCTCAAGGAGTACGCGTCGCGAGGGACGTGGATCTGGCCGCCCGAACCGTCGCTGCGGCTGATCGCCGACACCATCGAGTTCTGCGCCGCCGAGGTGCCCAGGTTCAACGCGATCTCGGTGGCAGGCGCACACTTCCGCGACGCGGGTGCCAACGCCGTGCAGGAGATGGCGTTCACCCTGGCCGACGGGGTGACCTACTGCGACACCGTCGTCGAGCGCGGCCGGATGACCATCGACAAGTTCGCGCCGCAGATCTCGTTCTTCTTCTACACCCACGGCGACTTCTTCGAGGAGATCGCCAAGTACCGCGCGGGCAGGCGGCGCTGGGCCACCATCGTGCGCGAGCGCTACGGCGCCACCAACGACAAGGCGTCGATGTTCCGGTTCGGCTGCGTGTCCGGCGGCGCCTCGCTGTACGGCCCGCAGGCGCAGAACAACATCGTTCGGGTCGCCTATGAGGCGATGGCCTCGGTGCTCGGCGGCGTGCAGTCGATGTTCACCGCCGCGTGGGACGAGCCGTTCGCGTTGCCCACCGAGGAGTCCGCGACGCTGGCGCTGCGCACCCAGCAGATCCTCGCCTACGAGACCGGGGTTGCGGCCGTCGCCGACCCCCTCGGTGGTTCGTACTTCGTCGAGGCGCTCACTGATGCCACCGAGGAGAAGATCATCGAGATCATGTCCGATCTCGAGAATCACGGCGGCATGGTACGCGCGATCGAGGACGGCTATCTGCAGGGGTTGATCGCCGACGAGGCGTTCAAGATCCACCAGGAGGTCGAGTCGGGGGCCCGACCGGTCGTCGGTGTCAACAAGTTCGTCACGGACGAATCGACCCCCGATGTGGCGATGTACGAACTCGACGCCGAAGGGCGCGACACCCAACTCAAGCGGCTGTCGAAGGTGAAGGCCGACCGCGATTCCGCGGCCGTCGCGGCCAGCCTCGCCGCGCTGTCCCGCGCGGCCGAGGGCGACGACAACCTGATGCATCGCCTGATCGATTGCGCCAACAACTACTGCACAGTGGGGGAGATGGTGAACGCGCTGAAAGCGGTCTGGGGCGAATTCCAGCAGCCGGTGGTGTTCTAGTGGCCACTCGGGTACTTGTCGCCAAGCCTGGTCTGGACGGCCATGATCGGGGCGCGAAGATCGTGGCGAGGACGCTGCGCGACGCCGGGTTCGAGGTCATCTACACCGGCATCCGTCAGCGCATCGAGGACATCGTGTCGATCGCGCTGCAAGAAGATGTTGCGCTGGTCGGGTTGAGCATCCTTTCGGGTGCGCACGTGGCGCTGACCACGCGCACCGTCGAAGCGCTGCGTGCGGCCGATGCAGGCGACATCGCCGTCGTGGTCGGCGGCACCATTCCCGAGGCCGATGTGGCCAAGCTGTTGTCCGCCGGTGCGGCGGCGGTCTTTCCGACGGGCACGCCGCTGGATGTGCTGGTTCGCGACGTGCGCGCGCTGACCGAGAAGGCGGGGGAGTCGGTATGAGACTGGGTGTGGCGGGTCTTGAGTCGCCGAACGTGCAGTCATGGCGAGATTTTGGCCGATTTTCCGCCGTGGATGCACGCTCGGCGCGTCGTACTTCGAGGGGGCAGCACAAATGAGACTGGGTGTGATGATCGGGGCCGAGCGCGGCGACATGGCGCGCAAGGTCAAAAAGCTGGTGTCCGACATCGAGTGGGCCGAGGCCGCAGGCCTGGACACCGCGTGGATGCCGCAGGTGCCCGACGACTTCGACGCGCTGACCATGGTGGCGCTGATGGCCGCGCACACCTCGCGGATCGAACTCGGCACCGCGGTGGTGCCACTGCAGGCACAGCATCCCATCGCCCTTGCCCGCCAAGCGCTTTCGGTTCACGCCATGGCGTCGGGCCGGTTGGCGCTGGGGGTCGGGCCGTCGCACCACTGGATCGTCCGCGACATGCTCGGCATCCCCTACGAGAAGCCGGCCGCCTACACCCGCGACTATCTCGAGGTGCTCAACACCGCGATCGCGGGTCCGGGCCCGGTGGACGTCGAGAACACCTCGTTCACCGTGCACAACCCCACCGTGCTCGGCGCCGAGTCGCCGTTGCCGGTGCTGGTCGCCGCGCTGGGGCCGGTGATGTTGCAGATCGCCGGCGAGCACGCCGACGGCACCGTGCTGTGGATGGCCGACGAGAAGGCCATCGGCGACCACATCGCGCCGAAGATCAACAAGGCCGCCGCCGAGGCGGGCAGGCCCGCGCCGCGCATCGTCGCGGGCATCCCTGTGTGCTTGTGCGCCAACGCGGAGATAGACGCGGCCAAGGAGCGCGCCAATCGCATTCTCGCAGAGGCGGAGACGTCGCCGAACTATCAGCGGCTGCTGGACCGCGGCGACGCCCGTGACGTCGGCGATCTGTGCGCCGCCGGCGACGAGGAAGCGATCCTGGCGCGGTTCAAGCAGTTCGCGGATGCGGGTGTCACCGATCTGTCTGTCCGCTTGCTTCCGATCGGCGACAACCGCGACGAACTCATCGCATCCAAATACCGCACGCGCGAGGTGATCGCCGAGCTCGCGAAGCGCCTGCGATGAGCGCTTGCGCGAACCGCACGGAAGCACCGCGGTGACCGCCGCTGGACCGCTGGCAGGCATCCGCATCCTGGAAGTCGGCGTGATGCTCGCCGGCCCCTACGCCACCATGCTGCTCGCCGACCTCGGCGCAGAGGTCATCAAGATCGAGCCGCCCGACGGCGAGATCTCCCGGCAGGTCAGCGACAGCTACTTCGCCAGCCTCAACCGCAACAAGCAGAGCGTCTGCATCGACCTGAGATCCGACGCCGGCCGCAAACAGCTCGGCGGGCTCGTCGCGAAATCCCATGCGCTGCTTGTCAACATGAAGCCGTCGGCGATTCGCCGGCTGGGGCTCACCTACGAGGCGCTGCGGCAATACAACGACAAGATCGTCTGCGTCGCCCTGACCGGGTTCGGGATGGACGGCGGCGACGATCCGGCGTTCGACTACGTCATCCAGGCGGGCACCGGGGTGGCCGCGATGACGGGCGATCCCGACGGCCCGCCGACGCTGCCCGGCTATTCGGCGGCCGACAACTCCACCGGGTTGACCGCAGCGCTCGGTCTGCTGGCCCAGATCGTGTCAGGCCGGGGCGGACAGGTCGAGGTGTCGCTGCGCGACGTGGTGCTGTCGCAGTTGAACTACCGCGCCTCGGCGTATCTGAACGACGGCGTCGAACCACAGCGACATCCCAACGGCGCGCACTCGTATTACGTTCCCGCGCAGCTTTTTCCGACGGCCGACGGTTATCTGGCATTGTTCATCACCCACGATGCGTTCTGGAAGGCGTTCTCGGCCGAGGCGGGCATCTCGGGCTTCCCGACGATGGCGGAGCGGGCGGCGAAGCGCGACGAGGTGCTGGCCGTCGTCACCGCCGCGCTTGCCACCGACAGCGCGAAGAGCTGGGAGGCGCGACTGCGTCCGCTCGGAATCCCCGCCGCGGCGGTGCGCTCACTGCCCGACGCGCTCGAGGCGACGCCGGAAGTCGTCGTGCAGGCAGGCGATTTCCGCTTGGTGGGCAGCCCGATCCACGTCTCGGGCTATGAACCCGAGTACCGGCCTGCGCCGCGGGCCGGCGAGCACACTCAGTCGTACTCGACGGTCACCGACGGCGTATCCGGTACTCCCTGACAGGTGAGGATGTACCCTTCGGCCACCTCATCGTCGTCCAGTGCGTCGTTGACGCGCATGGTTGCTTTGCCATCGACCAGTTTGGCCATGCAGGTGCCGCAGTTTCCCGCTTCGCAACTGAACGGTGGTGTCAGGCCGGCGCGCCTGGCGCTCTCCAGCAGGGTCTCGTTCTCGACGCGCGGCACCGAGGCCTTCTTCCGGTCGAGCAGGATCGTGATGGTCCCCTCGACGGTCATCTAGCGTCTCCCTGTGCCATTGAGATTCTGCTTCTACGAGAATACTATTCTCACTCTAGGATAGTGTGTTCTCGGTAGCTTACGCAACGGCGCAGGAGGGCGGGTGAGCCGCATGGGCGAGTCGGCCGCGCTCGCCTTCGACGAGCGCGAATACGCGCTTTCCGAGCTCGACGCGCTGGCCAACGGCATGGCGACGGCGCTGGAACACCGGGGCGTCCGTACGGGGGATCGGGTCGCGCTGATGTCGTCGAACCGGCCCGAGTTCGTCATCGCGCTGCGCGCCATCTGGCGGCTGGGCGCCGCGGCGGTGCTGCTCAGCCCGGCCTGGCGGGCGACCGAAGTCGAACACGCGCTTGCGCTGACCAGTCCGGCACACGCCGTCGGCGACCACCCCGTGCTCGCGGGCCTGATGCCGATGCTGTCGCTGGATGACCCCGTCGCCCCGGGCCTTCGTGAATTCGAGGCGCCGGCACCCGGCGGCGACGCGCTGTTCGTCTTCAGTTCCGGCACCACCGGCATGCCCAAGGCGGTCCGGCACACACACGCGGCGTTCTCGGTCGCGGTCGGCCACTGGCGCGACGCCCTCGGCCTCACCGCCGCGGACCGTATGCAGATCGTCACGCCGCCGTCGCACATCCTCGGGCTGCTCAACATCGTGATGGCGCTGGACACCGGCGCGTGGATCCGGCTGCACCGCCGCTTCGACATCGATGCGATGCTGCATCACATCGAGGCCGACCGGATCACCATCGAGATGGCGGTCGCCCCGATCGCGCTGGCGCTCGCCGCCCACCCGAAACTCGATTCCTACGACCTCTCATCGCTGCGGTATGTGATGTGGTGCGCGACGCCGGTCACCCAGAGCGTCGCCGAGGCCGTTACGGCCAGGGCCGGGGTCAATTGGATGACGGCGTACGGCACCAGCGAACTGCCTGTGCTGACCTGTAATTCGCTCGACGGGGCGAGGCTGGACACCGTCGGGCGACCGGTGCCCGGTGTCGACATGCGGATCGTCTCGCTGGAGGACGGCATGCCGCTGGGGCCCGGCGAGATCGGCGAGATCCAGGCGCGGTCGGATTCGGTGATGGCGGGATACCTGCCCGACGAGGCGACCGCGCAGGCCTTTTCCGACGGGTGGTACCGCACCGGCGATGTCGGCGCTCTGGACGCCGACGGCTGGTTGCGTATCACCGACCGCGCCAAGGAGATGATCAAGGTCAGGGGATTTCAGGTGGCGCCGGCCGAGATCGAGGCGGTGCTGCACGGCCATCCGGGCGTCGACGACTGCGCCGTGTTCGGTGTGGACGACGTCGCCAACGGCGAAGCGATCGTCGCCGCGGTCGCCACGCACGGATCGGTGGATCCCGACGAACTCGTCGCCCTCGTCGCCGACAAACTGGCGTCGTACAAACAACTGAGCCGCGTGGTCGTGGTTCCCGAGATACCGCGATTGCCTTCTGGAAAGGTATTGCGCAGAGTGCTGAAGGAGCGTCATGGACGTCCGACTGACGGCTGAGCAGCGGCAGTTACGCGAGGCGGCCGCCGAGTTGGCCGATGAACTCGGGCCGGGATCGGTCGCCGATCTCGACGACGGCAACCGGGTCGCCCGCCTGGAAAAGGCGGTCGACAGCACGGGCTTTCGCAGCCTGCGCAGCGACGGCGCCTCGGGCGTCGAGGTGGCGATCGTCGCCGAGGAGTTCGCGCGCGGCCTGGTCGACGTCCCGTTCATCGGCCCGGTGCTGGCCGACGACCTGTCGCGCCGCGTCGGTGCACCGTTGGCGACTGCTGATGAGACCGCATCCGTCGACTTCACGGGAAGCCTTGCGGGCGTTGCCGAGTCGCCGGCTGAACTCGGGCGGTTGTCGTCCGAGGACGCCGGCCGGTGGCAGGCGCTCGCGCTCACCGCGACGACGGCCGATCTCGTCGGCGCCGCTCGCGGCACCCTGACCCTGGCCACGGAATACGCAAAGGTCCGTGAGCAGTACGGCGCCACGATCGGCTCCTACCAGGCGGTCGGCCACCTGCTGGCCGAGGCTCTTGCGCTGATCGAGGGGTGTGTGAGCGTGCTGCGGCATGCCGCGTGGGCGGTCGACGAACTGCCCGTCGCGGAGGCGATTGAAGCGGGCCGCGTGGCCAAGATCTATTGTGTGCGTTCGGCGTTGACGGTGTGCGAGACCTCAATTCAAGTACATGGCGGCATCGGCAACACGTGGGAATGCCTCGCGCATGTGTACCTGCGCCGGGTGCTGGCCGCCACCGAAGCATGGCCGGTGAAGCTGGAGGAGTTGACCATTGGACTTTCGTGATTCGCCGGAAGAAGCCGCGTTCCGGGAGCGCCTGCGCGGCTGGCTGACCGAGCAGAAGGGCAAGTTTCCCACCTCGGGTGACGAATACTGGGCCAAGGCGGGCGAATGGCACGTGGCGCTGTACGAGGCCGGGTTCTTCGGAACGTCATGGCCGAAGGCGTACGGGGGCCAGGACCTGCCGCCGGTGTACGACGTGATCGTCGACGAGGAGATCGCGAAGGCAGGCGCTCCGGCGCGGCCCAGCCTCGGCTACCTCGTCGTCGGCCTCAGCCACCACGGGGATGAGGAACTGCGGCAACGCTTTCTGCCGGGGATGATCAAGGGTACCGAGCGGTGGTGTCAGGGCTTCAGCGAGCCGGGTGCGGGTTCGGATCTGGCCTCGTTGACGACGACCGCGGTCCGCGATGGCGACGAGTACGTCATCACCGGCCACAAGATCTGGACCAGTTACTCCGACGTCGCCGACTGGTGTCTGGTGCTGGCCCGCACCGACAAGGAAGTGCCCAAGCATAAGGGCATCTCGGCTTTCATCGTGTCGATGCATCAACCAGGGATCGTGCAGCGACCGCTGAAGATGATCAGCGGCGTCACCAAGGAGTTCGGCCAGGTCGAGTTCGACGGTGCAAGGGTGCCTGTCGGCAACATGGTGGGCGCGCCCGGTGACGGCTGGAAGCTGGCGATGACGGTGGTCAGCCACGAGCGCGAGCCGTCCACGTTGGGGTTCTCGGCGCGTTACGGAAAGACGGTGCGTCAGTTGGCTTCCCGCGTCGACGGCCCGGCTCCGGAGGAGCTGTCGTGGGCATGGGTGCAGACGGAGATGCTGAGGTTGCACGTGCGCAGGCGACTGTCGGAGCAGCTGGACGGTCTCACGCACGGGCCCCAGGGGTCACTGGACAAGCTGCTGATGACGTGGGTCGAGCAGTCCGTCGGTCACGCCGCCCTGCGGACGGTCGGATCGGGCGACGAGGAGATGTTCGGCGCCTATATGTACAGCCGCGCGCAAAGCGTGATGGGCGGCACGAGCCAGATTCAGAAGAACATCATCGCGCAGCGAATTCTCGGATTGGGAGGCTAGCCACATGTACGACATGCCAGACGAAATCGACGTCAAGGCCGACGGCGCGCTGCGCATCATCACGCTCAACCGGCCGGATGCGCTCAACGCCGTCAACGACAACCTGCACGTCGGGTTGGCCAAGATCTGGGAGGCGCTCAACGAGGACGCAGGCGCTCGGGCGGCGGTCATCACCGGCGCGGGGCGGGCGTTCTCGGCGGGCGGCGATTTCAACTACCTCGACGAGCTGCGCAACGACGAGGCGTTGCGGCAGAAGACGATCAAGCACGGGCGCGACCTCGTCATCGGCATGGTGCGCTGCCGCATCCCGGTGATCGCGGCGGTGAACGGCCCGGCCGTCGGGTTGGGCTGCAGCCTGGCCGCTCTGTCGGACGTCGTCTACATCGCCGAGAACGCGCACTTCGCCGACCCGCACGTGCAGATCGGGCTGGTCGCCGCCGACGGTGGTCCGCTGGTGTGGGGTTCGCAGATCAGCCTGCTGCAGGCCAAGGAATTCGCGTTGACCGGGGTGCGGATCAAGGCGCAACGGGCTGTCGAGCTGGGTCTGGCCAACCACGTCGTGGAAGACCCGCTGGCCGAGGCGATCGCGTGCGCCAAGAAGCTGTTGGAGCTGCCGCAGCAGGCCGTCGAAGCCACCAAGCGGCTGATGAACATCCAGCTGGAGAAGGCCGTGATGGCCTCGCTGGACTACGCGAACCTCGCCGAGTACGTGTCGTTCGGCACCGCCGACTTCAACAAGATCGTCGACGGCCTGATCGCCAAGGACAAGTAGCCCACTTCGCACCGCGAGCGTGCGTGTTTGCACACGACACGCCGCGGTTTGACGTGCAACTGTGCACGTCCCCAGCTAGCGCGTGGGCCCACGCGGTGCGGAACGCGGTTACCGATCGTCGCCGCTAGCTAGGTCCATCGTGTAACACACCGCGGTTCCGTCGAGCGCCACGGTGCCATCGCCACGGATGACGGTGGTCTTGAGCGTGGTGATCGGCTTGTCGCTGCGGACAGCGACGACTTCCACCCGGCCGGTGATCGTGTCCCCGGGCCGCACGGGCGCCTTGAAGTCCCAGTTGGTGTTCAGAAACACCGTTCCGGGTCCTGGCAATTGCTCGGCCACAACGGCATTGAGGATCGCACTGGTGACACCGCCCTGCACCACGATCTCGCCGAATCGCGACGCCTTGGCTGCAGCTTCGTCGTAGTGCAATGGATTGCGGTCGCCACTGATCAGCGTGAAGAGGGCAATGTCGTCGTCACCGACGGTGCGGGACAGCTCAGCGACCTGACCGACAAACGGAGGCGCTTGCCGGTTGCAGCGACTCAGGGAATTGGTGGACATCGGTTCTCTCCTCTTGTGTGGTGTTGGACGTCGGGAAGTTGGGCAGTGCCGCCATCGCCAACGCGCCGAGCACCGGACCGGGTGCCAGCAAGAGGAAGGCGTACCGCCAGCCGAGTAGGCCCGCGGCGATGGGGACGAGGTGGATGGTCGCGACGGTGAGCATGAAGCCGATGGCCGTCTGGGCGGTCAGCGCCGTCCCGACGAAACGCGCGTCGGCTCTCTCGCTCAGCGAGGTGGAGAAAACGCCGGAGTCGGCGATGACCGCAGCACCCCATACTGTCAGGAACAGCACCAAAACCAGTGTCGGCGCTGCGAAGAAGAACGGAGAGGCGACGCAGCAGGCACCGCTGATCGTCAACGCGGCCACCGCTGTGGGACGACGACCGACACGGTCTGATGCCCACCCGCCGAGGAGGGATCCGGCCACCCCGGCGACGCCGATCGCGCTGAACGTGATGATGCCTGCGAGCGTGCCTGCGTCGTCGCCTCGTTCTTGTCTGCCGGCCAGGATGAACATCGAGAGCCAGGTCCACAAGGCATACAGCTCCCACATGTGCCCGAAATATCCGAGGTTGGTCAGGCGCAAGCCACGCTCGGCGAACATGGTCAGCGCATACCTGGGGTTGCGGCCGCCGACGGTTGTCTGCAGGTACGGTCCCGGCCTTATCGCCTTCAGGGCGATGACTGCTGCGGCCGCGCACAGGACCGCGCCAGTGGCCATCACCGTCCGCCACGGCAGCGGGCCGAGCCCGGTGATCAGGTGGGGGACAGCGGACCCGAGAGTGAGTGCGCCGATCAGGATTCCAAACGAGCGCCCTCGATTCGCTGATCCGGACCACGACGCCATCAATTTCATTCCGACCGGGTAGACCCCCGCCAACGCAACCCCGGTGAGGAATCTCAGAGGGATCGCCGCGGCAAGACCGTTTGCAAGGCAGGCGAGCAGCGCCGTGCAGGCGGCGGCGCCGCCGCTGCTGACCGCCAGCAAGTGCTGGGGCTTGATGCGGTCGGCGAGGTTGAGTGCGGCGGACACGATCGCGCCTGCGGCGAAACCGATTTGGACCGATGCGGTCAGCCATCCCGCCGCCGTTGAGCCGAGGCCCCACTCGCCGCGCAGGCTCGGCACGACCGCGGTGGCCGAGAACCAGACGGACAAACCGAGAACCTGGACCAAGGCGATGAGGGACCGTTGTTCGACTGCCCGCGGCGCGCTCATTGCGCTAGCCGGCGAGAAGCGATCGGGAATCTTCATCGCGTCCGTCCAGGGCAAGGAGTGCATCGACTTCAGGCCGCATTGCGTCGCTGAGCACCCTGAGGTGCTCGCGCAGCTCCCCAAGTGACCACTGGTAGCCGGCGATGCGCTCGGTGACGTCGAACAGTGCTGTCGAGAGCCGGTCGCGGGTCTCCTGGTAGTCGAGGGTGGCGTCAAGCTGGGCCCGCCCGCCGTGCGGCGCGGCCAGCACCGCGTCGGCCAGAAGCTCCGCGTCGCGTAGGGCGTCGGTGATGCCATGCGCGGTGATGGGGTCTTTGTAGTAGGCGGCGTCGCCGACCAGTGCCCAGCCGGGGCCTGCGCAGGAGCGCAGGTAACCCGGCGCCCCTGGGAAGCCGCGCAGCCGACCGGCGGACGGTGTGGTGGCGATCGATCGGGCGACATCCGGGGCCGCGTCGGCCAGCAGCAGCCGATAGGTCGCGTCAAGCCCCCCGGCGCGTAAGGCTTCGAACCGGGCGGTCGAGGTTCCGGCCCAAACGCAGGCCAACCCGTCGCCGGTCGGGACCACGCCCGCGGTGACCCCGGGTCGATACGTCCAGTGGTAGCGGTCGCGAGCCAGCCCGGGAAGGTAGCCGTACACGATCGCGCCTGAGGCCGTGCCGCGGCGGCGCAACGGCGCGCCGACGGCCTTGGCGACCATCGAACCGCGTCCGTCGGCGCCGATCGTGAGTTGCGCGGTGGCGCGAAACCGCGTGCCGGCGCCCCGCGTGACGCCCTCGACGCCACGCACCCTGCCGCCCTCGGTCATCAGGCGCGTCACGCGGGCCGGGCTGCGGATCTCGGCGCCGGCCGCACGTGCCGCGTCGAGCAGCAGCGCGTCGAGGACCGTTCGGCGCGGGGCGCACAAGGCCGATATCCCGTCGCCGGGGCGAATGTCCACGGTCTCGACGTCGTCGCCGTAGCTGAACTGCGTCGCGTGAATGGCCGGGGTGCCCGAAGCGATGACCGCGTCGAGCAGGCCCCAGCGGTGAAGCTGCAGCACGCCGCCTCGCATCAGCGCGTGCGTGGACAACGTGTCGGTGCCCTGACGGGCTGCCTCGATGACGAGGACTCGTAACCCACGGCGCGCCAACAACATCGCGGTCGCCGCGCCCGCGCAGCGTCCGCCGACAACGATCACGTCATAGTGGTCATTCATCGGATGCTCCGCTCGCGCCTGCGAGGTACCCCGCAAGGTGCTCGCTCAGGTCGGCGGCGTCGTCGGCGGCGCCGTCGATGAGGGTGGATTTCCGGCGCCTCAGAAACGGCATGCCGATGAGATAAAGCCCGGGGCTGGCGGTCACCCCGCCGTCATGCCGGACCCAGCCTTTTCGGTCGAGTATCGGGGCGTCGAGCCACGAGAGGTCCGGCCGAAATCCGGTGGCCCAGATGATCGTCTGGATCTCGCCGGAGCGAAGGTCGAGGCTCAATATCGCAGGTGCCGGAATGTCCGTGGGGGCATACCGTTGCGGCGGGCCGATGCCGTCGAGCCCGCTCTCGGCCGCCCAGATGTCGATCGTGTCGAGCAGCCGACCGAGCTTCAGATCTGCCAGGGCGGATACGTTGGCCAGGGAGCCGGAAAACTGCGCAATACCATCGCGGATCCCGGCAAGACGACCGACGAGCCGCACGCCGAGCCGGGTCAACGAATTGAGGTCGACGGTTCTTCTTGCAGGTGAGCCGATCAACTGCATCGATGGCAGACTGCGGGCTCGGACCGGATCGTCGATCTCGTCGTAACGCTGCCCGAGCAGCCCCGACGCATCCATCCACCACAGGATGTCCTTGCCCCGGTAGGTGCGCGGCATTCGCACGTGCTCACCGACGGCCAGGGTCACGGGGCGACCGGAGCGGTGCAGTTCTTCGGCAATCTGGATCCCGCTGGCCGAAGCGCCGACGACCAGGACACCGCCGTCGGGCAGTTCGCTCGGATTGCGGTACTCCGTCGGGGCCAACGACCTGATCCCGGCCGGCACGGCGCTTTTCAGCGGCGGCACGCTGGGCACACCCGCGGCGCCCGAGGCGGACACCACCGCCCGCGCGTGCCAGGTGTCCTGATCGGTCTGCACAAGATAGCCGTGCTCGACGGGCCGCACGGACACCACGGTGGTGTTGGCCCGCACGGGCGCGGCGGAATCCTTGGCGTAGTCGGCAATCAGGTGCGCTGTGTCCATCGCTGTCTGGTAGCCGTCGGGGTCATCGCCGCGATAGGCGTAGCCGGGCAATCGGGTCATCCAGTTCGGGGTCAGCAGCCGCAGCGAGTCCCAGCGCTGGGTGCGCCAGGAGTTCGCCACCTCGCCGCGTTCCAACACCACATGGTCGATGGACTTGTCGGCGAGGCAGCGACTCATCGCGAGCCCGCAGTGGCCGGCGCCCACCACGACTGTGGTTGTCGTGAGCACGTTGGGCCTCCTGTGGTTTCAGACGACGTCGACGGTGACGTCGGTCGGGTTGGTGAGGATGTCGAAAACCGCGGAGCGCTTCTGCGACTGGGCAACGAGCGCCTTGATCTCCTCGGCCGTCGCGTCGGCGTCGATCGTGTAGCTGACCTTCACGCCGCTGAATCCATTGCGCACGTCGGGGTCTGCACCGAGGATGCCGTGCAGGTCGTGCTGCGCCTCGATGGTCGCGTGCACCGAATGCAGTTGGATGTTGCGCTGTTGGGCGATCGACGCGATGCCCGCGGTCAGGCAGCCGCCGAGGGCGACAAGCACGAATTCGACCGGGGTGGCACCGTTGTCTGCTGCGGCGAAAGCCTCCGGGTGGTCGACGTCGTAGCTGAAGTCGCTCTTGTGCCGTTGCGGTTCGCCGAACCCGTAGAACGTGTCGACGCTGGACCGGCTGTGGGTGCCGTTGACCCAGGACACCGTTGTCCGCCATTGGAACTGGGCGATCTCCGGGGTTTCCGGCAGGGCCGCGCGCACGCCGAGCAGGGCGGCTACGTTGACTCCGTTGTCGACCGGAGTGGCTATCGTTGTCATGAGTGTTTCCTTTCTGGGGCACCGGACTGGTTGAGCGTCCGGCTACGGGATTGAGTTGGTGCTCAACTGCTTTGGTGTCAGATACCTGCTTTGGTGTCAGACACCGATTCCGGCGTCTGTGCCGGCTGATCGAAGTGCCACGCCCAATGGTCGACTGGACGGGCACCACGGCGCGTGAGGCATCTGCCCCAATCTTTCTGTTCACCGGATTCGGTCGTCGTTCGACGGAACATCGCCAATACTCCCGATCGTGTGGTGTGACCCGTCGGGTTGGGCGGGCAATTCCACGTTCGGTCATCGATGCCTGTGATACATGGGGAGGCGTTCCCCATATTGCTCACGCCCGCCAAACCACCCATGTCTTCGTGGTTGTCATGCGTGACAGCGACGCCTATATCCGCAGAGCACCATCCGTCCATGCGCGAAAACGATAGGAACGGGCGTCTCGGACGGCATCGGTGCTACTACCCAATTTGGGCTGACGAACGTGTCGGCGCGCACGTAGATTGTTCCCGTGCGCCAGGAACTGCGGTTCTGCGCCGCGCAGGACGGCGTGCGGCTCGCTTACGCCGCGAGCGGACACGGCCCGGTGGTGGTCAAGGCGGGCCACTGGATGACCCACCTCGAGCGCGACTGGACGTCGCCGGTCTGGCGTCATTGGGTGCAGTTCCTGAGCGAGGAGCACACCCTCGTCCGATACGACGAACGCGGATGTGGCCTGTCCGACCGGGAGTACCCAACTCTTTCGCTTGAGAAGTGGGTCGACGACCTCGAGGCTGTGGTAGCTGCCGCCGGCGCGGAACGGTTCAGCTTGTTCGGCGCCAGCGGGGGCGGTCCAGTGGCGATCGCCTATGCCGCTCGTCATCCGGATCGGGTTTCCGAATTGGTGCTTTACGGCACCTACGCACAGGGCCGAATCGCCCGCGATCCGACACCGGAGGCGCGGGAGGAAGCAGAGATGCTCGTCTCGCTGACCCGGCTGGGTTGGGGCAAGGCGAACCCGGCATTCCGGCGCGTTTTCACCACGCTGTTCATTCCGGGCGGGTCGGATGCGCAGACAGCGTGGTTCGACGAACTTCAGCGAGCATCGTGTTCCGGTGAGCACGCGGCCCGATCTCGTGCGGTCCGGTACGGCATCGACGTGAGCGATCTGGCGGGAGCGGTAAAGGTTCCGACGCTGGTGCTGCACGCCCGGAACGATGCGGTGGTCCCATTCGACGCGGGACGCACCCTCGCGTCGCTGATTCCGGGCGCGAAGTTCGTCCCTCTCGACAGTGCCAACCACATCCTGCTCGAGGACGAACCGGCCTGGACCGAGTTTCGGGCACAGCTGCGAAGCTTCCTGCCCCGAAACCACTCCAAGCCGTCATTCGACAGTGCGCGGCTCACCGACCGCGAAATCGAGGTGCTCCGCTTCATCGCTCAAGGCAGGGATAACGATTCGATCGCAGCCGCCATGCATCTGAGTGTGCGAACAGTAGAACGGCACCTTTCGAACTGCTACGCCAAACTCGGTATCGGCGGGAAGTCGGCACGTGCGGCCGCAGCGGCCCGGCTGGCGACTTTGGACCTCTAGCGGTACCTCGACATCCCTACTGACTGCGGCGCAAGGCTCCTTCAGTCAGTGCCGGGTCGTCCAGGTTCGGATGGATATACAGCTCGAGCTGGATCTGGTCGGGATCACGGAAGACCACGGTTGGCCCGAAGCCGGTGTCGATGATCCCGCTGTGTGCAACGCCTTTGGCGTCTAGATGCGCCACCCAGCGGTCCAGTTCCTCGGCGTCGGCAACGCGGAACGACAAATGGTCGAGCCCGACCCGCCGTTCGTCAAAGGCGTCCGACGATGCGGTCGAATGGTGGGTCATGACATCCACGACCGCACCGGACGGGTGAACCATCGCGTTGGCGTCAAATGTCGTGTCCTGGTGTCGGTGGACCAGCGTGAAGCCCATCACCTCCCGCCACCACGCAGTCGCGCGTTCACGATCGGTGACCGTCAGGTCGATGTGTGAAAAGCCGATGAGCTCGGGCATGCGGTCAGAGTGCACCTAGCGCGCCGCGAGCGTGCGCGTTTGTACGAGATTTTGCGGCGTGTCGTGCGCAGACACGCACGCTCGCGGTGCGGCTAGGGCCCCTAGAGGGTGAGGGACTCGCTGCGCTGGATGGTGGCGGTGGTGCCGCTCGCATCCTGTTGCGCCAGAAGCACAGCCGCGTCGGCCATCGCCTGTGGCGGTTCGACCATCTCCGGCGGAATCTCCATCCCGGCCCCGCCGGCCTGCCAGCCCTCGGTCAGCACCACGCGCGACGGGCTCAGGCAGTTGACCGCGATGTTGTCGGGTTTCAGGTCGGTGGCCAGCCCCAGATACAACCGCTCGACGGCGGCCTTGGACACCCAGTAGGCGTTGGCCCCGTCCATCGCGACGCCGGTGGTGGTGATCGCCATCAACGACCCGCCGCCGCGCGCCCGGACGTGCGGGATGACCGCCTTGGTCACCAGGAACACGCCGGTGAGGTTGACGTCCAGGCACAGCTGCCAGCGCTTGAGCGGGGTCGACTCGATGGGCCCGAGCCACAGCACACCGGCATTCGCGACCAGAATGTCGATCCCGCCGAACTCGCCGACCGTCGCCGCCACCGCCGCGGCTACCGAATCCTCCTTGGTGACGTCGCACGGCACGGCCAGCGCACGCCCACCCGACGACGAAATGCCCTCGGCGACAGAGTGAATGGTCCCGGGCAGCTTGCCCGCGTCCTCGGAGCGCGCCGCGACGGCGACTGCCGCGCCCGCGTGTGCCAGCGCCGTCGCGATCGTAGCGCCGATGCCGCGACTGGCACCGGCGACGAACGCGACCTTGCCTGCGAGCGGGGTGCTCACTTCTGGGCTCACTTCGGAGGGAAGCGCAGCGCTCCGTCGAGGCGAATGATCTCGCCGTTGAGGTAGTCGTTCTCGATGATGCTCTGCGCCAACTGGGCGTACTCGGTGGACCGGCCCATCCGCTTCGGGAACGGCACCTGCGGGCCCCAGTACTGCTCGAGCGAGTCGGCGGCCTTCCCGTATGCGGGAGTGTTGATGGTGCCCGGCGCGATCGTGTTGACGCGGATGCCGAGCGGCGACAGGTCGCGCGCGGCGACCAGCGTCATGCCGAGCACGCCGCCCTTGGCCGCCGAGTAGGGAAGCTGGCCGATCTGGCCCTCGTAGCCGGCGATCGACGCGGTGTTGACGATGGCGCCGCGGCCGCCCTCCTCCAGCGGTTCGGACTTCGCGATCGCCGCGGCCGACAGCCGCATCACGTTGAACACCGCCGTCAGATAGAACTCGATGGTCTTCTTGAACCCGTCCAGGTCCAGCGGGGAACCGTCCTTGCCGATGAGCCGGCCGCCACTGGCCGGGCCGCCGTGTGTGTCGACGGAGATCCGCAGCGGCGCCAGCGCCACCGCCTCGGCGATCGCGGCGTTGACGGACTCCTCGGAGGTGGCGTCGGTGGGCACGTAGCGCACACCCAACTCGCTCTCCAGCGCCTTGCCCTTGTCGTCGGCGAGGTCGGCGACCACCACTTTGGCGCCGGCGCCGTGCAACCTGCGCACGGTCGCCTCGCCAAGGCCGCCTGCGCCACCGACCACGATCGCGGAGCTACCGGCGATTTGCATATGGTTCCCCTTCTTGCAACTGGCACTCTCGATCAGAGAGAATAGCATTCTCACGACGATCGAACGGAGTCGCCTCATGCCAGAAGCCGTCATCGTGTCCGCACTGCGCACGCCGATCGGCACCGCAATGAAGGGCACGCTGCGCGACACCGATGCCTACCAACTCGCCGAGCACGTGGTCGGTGCCGCCGCCGCCGACCTCGACGGCAGCACGGTCGACGACATCATCCTGGGCGAGGGCCTCTACGGCGGAGGCGTCGTGGCCCGTCACGCGGCCATCACCGCCGGGCTGCCGTCGGTGCCGGGCCTCGCGCTGAACCGGCACTGCGCCGCGGGTCAGGCCGCTGTGCAGAGTGCGGCGGCCAGCATCAGCGCGGGCATGGACCAACTGATCATCGCGGGTGGGGTCAATTCGGCGTCGACGTCGCCGCGGTTCAAGCGCAAGTCCGGTGACGAGATGGTCGACTGGTTCCCGCCGACGCATCCCGACCGTCCGGACGCGCCCAACATGGACATGTCGATCACCGTCGGCTGGAACGCCGCCGTCAAGGCCGGTGTCAGTCGCGAAGAGATGGACGAATGGGCGCTCGGGTCGCACCGCAAGGCGATCGCGGCCATCGATGAGGGCCGGTTCAAGGAAGAGATCGTGCCGATCGACACGCCGCACGGGCTGTTCGAGGTCGACGAGCATCCGCGCCGCGACACCAGCATCGAGCGACTCGCCGCGCTGAAGCCGCTGCACCCCGAGATCGAGGGCTTCTCGATCACCGCGGGCAACGCGTGCGGCGCGAACGACGGGGCCGCGGTGCTCGCCGTGGCCAGCGACCGGCTCGGGCTGCCCGCGCTGGCGACCGTCAAGGCGTGGGCGTCGGTGGGCGTCGATCCGGCGTCCACCGGACTGGCCCCCGTGGAAGCCATCCCCAAAGCCCTTGCCCGCGCCCGCCTTTCGCTGTCGGACGTCGACCTCTTCGAGATCAACGAGGCGTTCGCGTCGATGTGCGTGGCGACGGTCAAGCTCCTCGACATCGATCCCGAACTGGTCAACGTCAGCGGCAGCGGCTGCTCGCTGGGTCACCCGGTGGCCGCGACGGGCGCCCGCATGCTCGTCACCCTGGTGCACGAACTGCGCAGGCGCGGCGGCGGAATCGGGGTGGCCGCCATGTGTGCGGGCGGCGGAATGGGATCGGCGACCGTCATCGAGGTCCCGACGGCATAGGCGATCATTTCAAGATGACCATCGACGAGCTCATCGCGGCGGCACGCAACGGGAACACCCGAGCGGCCGGTCGGTTGCTGAGCCTGGTCGAGGGCAGCCGCCGGGCCGACGTGCTCGACGCGCTGCCCGCGACGGCCCCGCCGCGCATCGTGGGGGTGACCGGCCCTCCGGGGGCGGGCAAGTCGACGACGGTCGCCGCCCTGGTCAGCGCCTACCGCGCGCAGGGTCTTCGGGTCGCCGTGCTGGCCGTCGACCCCTCCTCGCCGTACAGCGGCGGCGCGCTGCTCGGCGACCGCATCCGGATGGCGGCCCACATCGACGATCCCGACGTGCTGATCCGCTCGGTGGCCACCCGCGGTCACCTCGGCGGCCTGGCTGCAGCGGTCCCCGCGGCCACCCGGCTGCTCGCGGCGCTGTCCTACGACCTGATCGTGGCGGAGACCGTCGGCGTCGGGCAGTCCGAAATAGAGATCGCCGCGATCGCCGACCCGACCATCGTGGTGCTGAATCCCGGTGCGGGAGATGCGGTTCAGGCCGCAAAGGCCGGCCTGCTCGAAGTCGCTGACATCGTCGTGGTGAACAAGGCCGACCGCGAGGGCGCCGACCAGACCGTCCGCGACCTGCGCGCGGAGACCAAGGCGCCGATCCTGAAACTCGTTGCTGCACAAGGCGAAGGCATTCCGGCGCTGGTGGAAGCCATCGAGGCGCACGCCAGGGCGGACAGCCGCGAACGCCGCACCGCGCGCGCCCGCGCGCAGATCCTGTCGCTGGCCCAGACGCGGCTGCGCGCGCACGCCGACCTGGACCGTCTTGCGGAGATGGTCGCCGACGGCCGGTCCGACCCGTATACCGCGGCCGAACAGCTGTTCGCCGTCCCGGTAGAGCCCTGAACTGGTACACATCTGAGACAACCGAACGGAGCGAAGCTGTGAGCGTAACGAGTTCAACTGTTTCCGGTGGCCCTGTCGTCTTCGACCCGTACTCGGACGACTACTTCGACATGCCATTCGAGACGTACCGCCGGATGCGCGACGAAGCGCCGGTGTACTACAGCCAGAAGTACGACTTCTGGGCGCTGACTCGCTACGACGACGTGTCCGCCGCGATCAGGGACCACGAGACCTTCTCGTCGGCCAAGGGCGTCACGCTCGAGATCGCCAAAGCCGCGCTCGAGGGGAACACCGACAGCCCGATGGGCAAGATCGTCATCAGCCTCGACCCGCCCGAACACGAGCGGATGCGGAAATTGGTGAATCGGGTCTTCACGCCGCGGGCGGTCACCAAACTGGAATCCACCGTCCGGGAGACGATCGACAAGTTCGTCAGCCCGCTCGACCCGTCGTCGTTCGACGCGGTCGCCGACTTCGCCGCGCTGTTCCCGGTGGAGATCATCACGGCGATGCTCGGCGTGCCCGTCGAGGACAGGCAGCAGTTGCGGCTGTGGCTGGACAAGGGATTGGAGCGCGAGGGCGCGGGGATGTCCGAAGAGGGCATGGACGCGATCTTCAAGTCCGCCGCCTACTATTACGACCTGATCCAGCAGCGGCGCGCCGAACCGCAGGACGACATGATCAGTGGGTTGATCGCGGCCGAGGTCGTCGAGGACGGGGAGGTCAGGCGGCTCGACGACATCGAGATCACCGGGTTCTGCACAATGCTGGGCGGGGCGGGCGCCGAAACGGTCACCAAGCTCGTCGGCAACGCGGTCGTGGTGTTCGCCGACAACCCCGAGCAGTGGCAGCACCTTCGGGAGAACCGCGACAAGATCCCGGCCGCGTTCGAGGAACTGCTGCGCTACGAAGGGCCGTCGCAGTACCAGATCCGCACCACGACGCGCGATGTGACGTTGCACGGCACGACGATCCCGGCGAACCAGGTCGTCATGCTCATCAACGGCGCGGCCAGCCGCGACGAGCGGTTCTTCCCCGACGCCGACCGATTCGACATCGACCGTGAGCGAAAGGTCGGCTACAACCTGAACTTCGGCTACGGCATCCACAGCTGCCTGGGCGCCGCGCTGGCCAGAATGGAAGGCCGGATGGCGCTGGACACGCTGCTCGACCTGATCCCGCGCTACGACATCGACCGGTCCGGCCTGCAGCGCGTGCACATGACCAACGTGCTGGGCTGGTGCAACGTTCCGGTTCGCGCGAAGCCGTAGCGGCGAGGGTTGACCGGCTTAGCTGACCGGCTTGCCCGTCGCCGCCGCGTGGCCGGCACGGTAGCCGAAAACCATTGCGGGGCCGATCGTCCCGCCAGCTCCGCCATAAGCCTTGCCGGTCGCGCCCGCCATCGCGTTGCCTGCGGCGTACAGCCCCGGGATGGGTCGGCCGCTGACGTGCAGCACGCGGCCGTCGCGGTCGGTGCGGGGCCCACCTTTGGTGCCCATGGCGCCCACCGACACCGGCACTGCGTAATACGGCGGCGTGTCGATGGGCCCGAGGGTCTTGCCGGCGGTCGTCTCGGCGTCGTTGTCGCCCCAGTAGCCGTCGTACGCACTTGACCCGCGGTCGAAGTCGGGATCGTGCTCGTTGGCCACGTGCTCGTTCCACGCGTCCAGCGTGCGGGCCAGGCCCTCGGCGTCGATGCCGGTCTTCTCGCCCAGTTCGGCGAGGTCGCGCGACCGGCAGAACCATGGCGGCACGGGCCCGTCGGGATCCACCCCCAGGAACCCGTAGCGTTTGAGGTGCTGATCGTCGAAGACGATCCACGCCGGATCGTTGATGTATCCGTGGCGCGGGTCGAGATGGTGGAACGGACCCGCCATCGAGTTGTATTCGCCTGCCTCGTTGAGGAATCGCTTGCCCGCGCGGTTCACGATGATGCTCCGCGGCCGGGTGCGTTCCAGCCGCACGCTTCGGCTGCGCGGCTTGCCCTCGAAGGTGTCGCCGGGAATCTGGATGATGGGCACCCACCATGCTTCGCCCATGTTCGCCAGGTCGGCGCCGTGCGCCATCGCCATCCGCAGACCGTCGCCGGTGTTGTTCGGCGGCGACACCGGCCCGCGCATCGGCCCGCGCAGGAACGCCTCGACCAGCGCGTCGTCCCATTCGAAGCCGCCGGTGCCCAGCACCACGCCGGCACGGGCCCGGACGCGAAGGTCGTTGCCCTGATCCGCGATTCGCACGCCGACGATGGCGCCGTCGGCCGCGATCAGCTCCAGCGCCCTGGCCTCGGTGTGAGGCGTCACGCCCAGATCGAGCAAGCCCTTCAACAACCCGGCGATCAGCGCGGTGCCCGCCACACAGTAGTCACCGGCTTCGCTGTCGACGGCGGCGTGGATGCGCGCCCGCGTCTCGGCGTCGATACCGACATTGCTGAAATCGGCGGGAAAGGACATGATCCGGTCCTTCCAGGCGCCGAGCCGAGCCAGGTCGAACGGCTTGGCGTTCAGCGAGCGGCCGCCGGTGGGCCGCCCGCCGGGCAGTTCGGGCTTGTAGTCCGGGAATCCCTCGGCGATCTCGAACTGCAGTTCGCTGTGCTGCTCCACGAAGTCGAGCATTTTCGGGCCGGTGTGCACGAACGTCTCGACGAGGTCGTGATCCATCACCCCCAGCGACTGCGCGTCGAGGTACCTCAGCGCGTCGGCCTCGGTCAGTTCACCGTCGGGCGAGCGGCGATGCGCGGGTATCCACACGATTCCGCCCGACACCGCGGTGGTGCCACCGATCGTCGCCGCCTTCTCGTAGACCGCCACCGACGCGCCGTTCGCCGCTGCCGACAGCGCGGCCGTCAGACCGGCGCCGCCGCTGCCCAGCACGACGACGTCGACTTCGTTGTCCCAATCGGTCACCGTTGCTCACCCTTTCGGCTGACGACCCTCACGCGAGAATCGTGGATAATTCGTTGGCCGCCTTGATGACTGAGTCTCGACCGTCCATCACCACGTCCTCGCGGTGCGAGATGAGGTTGATGCATGTCGGCGGCGACGGTGGGCTGCGTTTCACCGGTACGGCCAGCCCGAACGTGTTCGGCTCGATCTCGCCGTGGGTGATGACCCAACCCCGCTTACGTGTCTGCGGAACCAGCGGCCGTTCGCCCGGTCGGGGAGTCATGCTGGCCAGCAAGGCGATACCGGCCGCGCCGCGGTCCAACGGATAGCGGCTGCCCTCGTGGAAGGACAGTTGGTAGAACACGTTCGTCGGCACGATGACGGCGATCGCGACCTGCTGGTCACCCTCGGCGATGAGCAGCGACACGGTGGTGCCGAGTTCGTCGGCCAGCGAGCGCAGGGTGGGCACGCTCAACTGACGGACGTTGTTGTCGAACGACGCGCCGAGCACCGCCAGCGCGGCCGCCGACCGGTACCGGCCGTCCTCGCCCTTGGCCACGAACCGGAACTGCGCAAGTGTGCTCAGCAGGCGGTAAGCGATCGTCCGGTGCACACCGATGTCGTCGGCGACCTGTTGAGCGGTCAGCCCGCCCGGCGATGCGGCGACCAGTTGTAGTGCGGCGAGGCCGCGCGCCAGGGTCTGCGAACCCGGCGCACCGTTGGCTTGCTCACCGGGTCTGGTGGCTGGCTCCTTCGGCATGGCGCCCCTCCTTGACAGACGGAATCTGGAGAGTGATGCTCTGACTATAGTGCACGTGTATGTGCGATAAATGAGCAGAGTGCTTACAAATAGCGAGAATTCAATTCTCGTCCTCACGGAGAGGTGACACCGGTGTCGGAGCACGAAAGCGTCTGGAGCGATCTCCAAGGCGTCGCGTTCTCGCAGGGTTACCTCGACGCAGGCGGGGTGCGTACCCGCTACCTGCACGCCGGCGACGAGAGCAAGCCGGCACTCGTGCTGCTGCACGGCTCGGGCGGCCACGCCGAGGCCTACGTGCGCAATCTGGAGGCGCACGCCGAGCACTTCTCCACCTGGTCGATCGACATGCTCGGACACGGCTACACCGACAAGCCCGGACATCCGCTGGAGGTCGGCCACTACGTCGACCACCTGATGGCGTTCTTCGATGCCATCGGCGCCAAACGGGCGCACCTGAGCGGGGAGTCGCTCGGCGGCTGGGTGGCGTCGCGCGCCGCGATCGATCATCCCGACCGCATCGAGCGACTGGTGCTCAACACCGCGGGCGGATCGCAGGCCGACCCCGAGGTGATGAAGCGGATCATCACACTGTCGATGGCCGCCGTCGAAGCGCCGACCTGGGAGACCGTGCAGGCCCGGATCAAGTGGCTGATGGCCGACAAGACGAAGGATTACGACGACATCGTCGCGAGCAGGCAGCGGATCTACCGTCAGCCTGGCTTCGTCAACGCGATGCGCGATATCATGGCGCTGCAGGACCCCGAGATTCGGGCCCGAAATCTCCTGGGCCCGAACGAGTACGGCGCCATCACCGCGCCCACGCTGGTGGTCTGGACCAGCGACGACCCGACGGCCGACGTCACCGAGGGAAAGCGGATCGCCTCCATGATCCCCGGTGCGCGCTTCGAGGTGATGCCCGGTTGTGGCCACTGGCCGCAGTACGAGGACCCGAAGACGTTCAACCGGCTCCATCTGGACTTCCTGCTGGGGCGCTGACGTGGCCGAGACAAGCGAGATCATCACCGGGGATACGGCGGGCCCGGAAGTCATTATCGTCGGGGCAGGCCCGGTGGGTCTCACCCTGGCCAATATCCTTGGCCTGCAGGGTGTTCGGACGCTGGTGGTCGATGAACGGGACAGCCTGATCGACTACCCGCGCGGCGTCGGCCTCGACGACGAGGCGCTGCGGACATTTCAGTCGATCGGACTGGTGGATCAGGTGCTGCCGCACACGGTGCCGAACCAGATCCTTCGCTTCTTCGACGCCAAGCGAAAGCTGCTCGCGGAGATGGCGCCGCCGGATGCCCGCTTCGGGTGGCCCAAGCGCAACGGGTTCGTGCAACCGATGGTGGACGCGGAACTGCTTGCCGGCCTTGACCGCTTCGACAACGTCGAGGTGCGGTGGGGCCATCAGATGCAGAACTGCACCGAGACCGCCGACGGCGTGACCGTCGAGTTCGCCGACGGCCGCGAACCGGTCTTCGCGCAATACGTCGTCGGCAGTGACGGCGGACGCAGTGCCACCAGGCGGTTGATGGGAGTGTCGTTCGACGGCACCACCTCGCCGACGCGGTGGTTGGTGGTGGACTGTGCCAACGACCCGCTGGGCCACCCCAACAGCGAAGTGGGCGCGGACCCCGCGCGGCCGTACGTGTCGATCTCGATCGCGCACGGAATTCGGCGGTTCGAGTTCATGATTCACGGCGACGAGACCGACGAGGAGGCCGACAGCCCGGCATTTGTCCGGCGGATGTTGGCCCAGATGGTGCCGGATCCGGAGCGGGTCGACATCATCCGGCATCGCGTCTACACGCATCACTCGCGGATCGCGGGTGCATTCCGGCAGGGCCGGTTGATGATCGCCGGCGATGCCGCCCACCTGATGCCGGTGTGGCAGGGCCAGGGCTACAACAGCGGCATCCGCGACGCCGCCAACCTCGGCTGGAAGCTGGCGGCGGTGGTCAACGGCCAGGCCGAGGATGCGCTGCTGGACAGCTACGACGCCGAACGGCGCAAGCACGCCAGGGCGATGATCGACCTGTCGACCTTGGTCGGGCGGGTCATCTCGCCGACGAATCGTCGGTTGGCGGCCCTGCGCGACAGGGTGATTCACGGCGCGTCGCTGGTGCCCACGCTCAAGCGCTACATCCTCGAGATGCGGTTCAAGCCGATGCCCCGCTATGAACAGGGTGCGGTCTACCACGCGCAACCCCCGTCGCCGAACTCGCCGACCGGAACGCTGTTCATCCAACCCCGCGTCGACACCCGCGAGCAGCAGAACGTGCTGCTCGACGACGTGCTCGGCACGGGCTTTGCCGTGCTGTGCTGGAGCAACAACCCCCGCGCATTGCTCGGCGAGGAAGCATTCCAGCGATGGAAGGCGTTGGGCGCCACATTCATTGCGGTGCGGCCGATGACGCAGTTGCGCTGGCCCGGACACGACGACCCCGACGTCGTCATCGTCGGCGACCGCACCGGTGCGCTGAAGGCCTGGTTCGACGCCCACACCGACTCCGTGCTGTTCCTGCGCCCCGACCGGTGCATCGCCGGTGCCTGTATCGCGCAACGCGCGGCGGACGTGAGTGCCGCACTGTTCAAGGTTCTCTATCTGACTCAGGGAGGAGGCTCGAGTTCCGATGGCGCTGACCCTGTGCTGTATGTCGCACAGCCCACTGCTGAATCTTCCGGGACCGTCGCGGGATCTTCTTGACGAGATCAACGCCGCGCTGGCCGACGCCCGGGAGTTCGTCCGCGACTACGACCCCGAACTGGTCGTCATCTTCTCGCCGGACCACTACAACGGCGTCTTCTACCGGATGATGCCGCCGTTCTGCATCAGCACCAAGGCAACCGGCGTCGGCGACTACGGCACCCAGGCCGGACCGCTCGACGTTCCCGCCGACATCGCCAACGATCTGGCCGAAGCTGTGCTGGCCGCCGACGTCGACGTCGCGATCTCGGCAGGCATGGATGTCGACCACGGCACCGTGCAACCGCTGCAGATCCTGTTCGGCGACGCCGCGGCGCGTCCGGTCATCCCGATCTTCATCAACTCGGTCGCTACCCCGCTCGGGCCGCTTCGCCGTACGCGCGCGCTGGGCACCGCGGTCGGTGACTATCTCGCGACGTTGGACAAGCGGGTGCTGGTGGTCGGCTCGGGCGGCCTTTCGCATGATCCGCCGGTGCCGACGCTCGCGACAGCCCCGCCCGCCGCGCTCGGCCGGATCGTGCTCGGTGAACCGATGTCGTCGGAGCAGCGCCAGGCGCGTCAGGTCGCCGTGATGGAGGCGGCGCACGACTTCGCGCACGGGGAAAGCGCACTGCAACCGCTCAACCCGGAGTGGGACCATCGCTTCCTGGAAATCGTCGACAGCGGCCATCTCTCCGACGTCGACGGCTGGTCGACATCCTGGATGGAGCACGAGGCCGGTCATTCCTCCCACGAGGTACGCACCTGGGTAGCGGCGTTTGCCGCACTCGCGGCCACGGGCCCCTACGAGACCCACAACCGGTTCTATCGCGCCGCTCCCGAGTTGATCGCGGGATTCGCCGTCCGGACGGCGGTGCCCGCCTCATGACGGCCAATGGGTTCGACAAGACCGTCGACGTCCTCGTGGTCGGCTCGGGCGGCGGCGGCATGACCGCGGCGCTCACCGCGGACGCGGCCGGCCTGGACACGCTCGTCGTGGAAAAGTCGCCGCAGTTCGGCGGATCCACCGCGCTGTCGGGTGGTGGCATCTGGGTGCCCGGCGCTCCCTCGCAGCGCGAAGCGGGCTACGTCCCCGACCCCGACGAGGTCTTCCAATACCTGAAGACGATCACCGACGGACTGGTCAGCGACGCGCGACTGCGGCAGTACGTCGACTCCGCACCGAAGATGATGGAGTTCCTCGAGGGCCGCAGCGATTGGTTCGAGTTCGTCTGGAAGCCGGGCTACGCCGACTACTACCCCGAACTGCCGGGGGGCTCCGCACTGGGCAGCACCATCAATGTGCCCGCCATCGACCTGCGCAAGCTCGGCGACGAGGAGCAGAATCTGTTGCAGCCGCTCGCGCTGGCGCCGAAGGGTATCTGGTTCGCTCCCAAGGATCTTCGGCTGTTCTACCAGGTGCGCCAGAACTGGCGGGGCAAGGCCGTGCTGCTGAAGCTGATCTGGCGGATGTTCCGGGCGCGGCTGTTCGGCGACCGGATGGCGGCGATCGGGCAATCCCTGGCGGCGCGGCTGCGCCTGGCGCTGAAGGAGCACGACGTCGCGCTGTGGCTCGGCGCGCCGATGACGGAGTTGATCACCGACGTCGACGGCGCCGTGGTGGGCGCGGTCGTGGAACGCGACGGGCGGCAGCAGCGCATCCGGGCCCGCGGTGGCGTGATCCTCGCCGCCGGCGGCTTCGACCACGACATGCACTGGCGCAGAGAGCATCTACCGGTGCTCGAGAAGGACTGGAGCTTCGGCAACCCCGCCTCCATGGGTGACGGCATCCGCGCGGGGGAGAAGGTGGGCGGGTCCACCGACCTGCTCGACGAGGCCTGGTGGTTCCCCGCGATGTGCTGGCCGGACGGCCGCCTGCAGTTCATGCTCAACGAGCGGATGATGCCCGCGCAGTTCGTGGTCAACGGGGACGGCAAGCGCTTCATCAACGAGGCCGCGCCCTACATGGACTTCGCGCACGCGATGATCGCCGGACAGAACGCGGGCGTCGCCCACATCCCGTGCTGGTTGATTACCGATATCCGGTCCTTCCACCGCTACGTGGTCGGCGGGCACCTGCCGATTCCCAAGGTGCCGTTCGCGCCGGTGCCCACCGGCTGGAAAGTGCCGAAGGCCTGGCTGGAGTCGGGCATCGTCAAGCAGGCCAACAGCTTCGAAGGACTGGCCACCGAGATCGGGGTGCCTGCCGAGCAGCTTCGCCGGACCGCCGACCGGTTCAACGAGTTGGCGCGCAAGGGCCATGACGACGACTTCAACCGGGGGGACTCCAAGTACGACAACTACTACGGCGATCCGACGCTGCCCAACCCCAACCTGCATCCGCTGGGCAAGCCGCCGTATTACGCGTTTCAGATCATCCTGGGCGACCTCGGCACGTCCGGCGGATTGCGGACCGACGAGTTCGCCCGCGTCCTTCGCAGCGATGACAGCACTGTGAAGGGCCTCTACGCGGTGGGCAACACGTCGGCCGCCGTGATGGGCCGCAGCTATGCGGGCGCGGGCGCGACCATCGGCCCGGCGATGACCTTCGGCTACGTCGCCGCCAAGCACATTGAAGACCAGCTGCCGGAAACCGGTGGCGCTAAATCCGATTCGACACTCGATTCGCATCGAAAGGTAACCAAATGAAGATCTCGCTGTTCTACGAATTCCCGCTGCCGCGGCCGTGGAGTGACGACGATGAGCACAAGCTTTTCCAGGATGGCCTCGATGAGGTGGAGGCCGCCGACAAAGCCGGCTTCTCCACGGTGTGGCTGACCGAGCATCACTTCCTGGAGGAGTACTGCCACTCGACCGCGCCCGAGATCTTCCTGTCCGCGGCCAGCCAGCGCACCAAGGACATCCGCCTCGGATTCGGCATCATGCATCTGCCGCCGCAGGTCAACCACCCCGCCCGGGTGGCCGAGCGGGTCTCGACGCTCGATCTGGTGTCGAACGGACGCGTCGAGTTCGGCACCGGCGAGTCGTCATCGGTGGGCGAGCTCGGCGGGTTCGGCATCGACCCCGCGGACAAGCGCAAGATGTGGGAGGAGGCGCTCGAGGTCTCGATCCGCTGCATGATCGAGGAGCCGTTCACCGGCTTCAAGGGCGAGCACATCGAGATGCCGCCGCGCAACGTGGTGCCCAAGCCGCTGCAGAAGCCGCACCCGCCGGTGTGGGTCGCCTGCACCCGTCCCGCGTCGGTGTCCATGGCCGCCCAGAAGGGCCTCGGCGCACTGAGTTTCGCCTACACCGGCCCCGGCCCGCTGACCGAGCGCGTCAACGGCTACTACAAGGAGTTCGAAGAGTCCGCGGTGCCCGTCACGCCGCAGATGAACCCCAACATTCTGGCGATCGGCGGCGATCTGTCGATGATGGTGGCGCCCACCGACGAGCAGGCCATCGAGCGGCTCGGCAAAGGCGGCGGGTTCTTCGCGTTCGGCATCATGCACTACTACATGACCGGGATGCACACGCCGGGCCGGACCGGAGTGTGGAAGCGTCACCTCGAGGAGATCGAGAAGGACCCGAGCATCGTCTACGGACCCGACCGCGGGCCGATCGGCAGCCCCGCCACTGTGCGTGAGTTCCTGCGCGGCTACGAGGAGTCCGGCGTCGACGAACTGATCCTGCTGCTGACGCCGCGCCGGCACGAGGAGACGATGGAGTCGATCGAGCTGATGGGCAAGGAGGTGCTGCCCGAATTCATCGAGCGCCACGAGAAGTCGGCCGCCGAGAAGGCCAAGCGGATGGAGCCGATCCTGGAGAAGGCCGAGGCGCGCAGGCCTGCGTCGAATGCTCCCACGTTCGACGAGACCTATGCGTTCGGTGGGTTGCCGACCGGTCGCGAGAACTACACCGCCAACGAAGTGTCGCTGGCGATGGACGAGATGAACGCGGGCATCGAGGCGGCCGCCGCCAAGCTCAAGTCGGGCCAGGGCTGGGACAGCCGCAACCCGAACGCGGACAAGTAGCGAGGCATGGGACAGATCGACGACCTCTGGCGTTATGACGGTCGGCGGGTAGTCGTCACCGGCTGCGCGTCGGGAATCGGTGAGCACGTTGCCGCTCAGCTCGCCGAATTGGGCGCGGAGGTCGTCGGCCTGGATATCCGCGCACGCGAGGAGCGGAACAGCCAGAGCCGGCCTGCCGCGGCCCTCAAGGAGTTCCACGAGGTCGATCTCTCCGATGAGGCGTCCATCGACCAGGCCGTGGCGGTCATCGGCGGGCAGGTCGATGCGCTGTTCAACGTGGCGGGGGTTTCATCGGGCATTGGTGACCCGCTGCGCGTCGTGACGATCAACTTCCTGGGTACCCGCCACTTCACCGAGTCGCTGATCCCGTTGATGCCCGCGGGTTCGGCGATCGCCAATGTGTCGTCGCTGGCGGCGTCGGCGTATCGGGAAAACGCCACGGTCACCGCGGGTCTGTTGGACACTGCGACCATGGCCGAGGGGCTCCAATGGTGCGAGCGCAACCCCGACCCGGTCAAAGACGGTGGCGGCTATCGGCTTTCGAAAGAGGCGCTCATTCTCTACGGCATGGCCAATGTCGGTGCACTGGGCGCCAAGGGCATCCGCATCAACTGCACCGCCCCCGGTGTCACGGATACGCCCATCCTGGACCAGCTGCGCAGTGCCTACGGCCAGGGCTTCCTCGATTCGTTCGCCACGCCGCTGGGTCGCTCCGCATGCCCGCAGGAGCAGGCGAGCGTATTGATATTCCTCAACAGCGCTGCGGCCCAATACATCACCGGCCAGGTGATCTGGGTGGATGGTGGCGCGGTCGCCGAGCGGGTGTTCGGCGATATTTCAGACGAGAGGGCGAAACATGGCCGGCCTGAGTGACTTTCGACGTGTCGCCGACGACGTTCGCAACTGGGGACGATGGGGCGACGACGACGAGTTGGGCACCCTGAACCTGATCACCGACGCCAAGGTCGCCGAGGCCGCCAGCCTGGTCAGGCAAGGCAAGGTGTTCCCGCTCGGCGTCGCCTTCGGCTCGTCGGGTCCCCAGGGCGCGTTTCACTACCGGCAGAACCCGACGCACGTGATGACCATCGACGGCGGCGATGCCAAGACGCTCATGGAGTTCGGGCCGAAATGGCTGCAGAATCCGTCGGCCGTTCAGCTGAGCGGTTACTCCGAGGCCGGGCCGATGCGTTTCAACGACGACCTGATCATCATGCCGTTGCAGGCGGCCACCCAGTGGGATGCCCTGTCCCACGTTTACTACGAGGACAAGCTGTACAACGGCTTCCCGGCGAACTCGGTGACCAGCCTCGGCGCATTCCACTGCGGCATCGACAAAGTGGACGGCAAGGGCATCACGTCACGAGCGGTGCTGCTGGACATCGTCCGGTTGCGCGGCGTGCAGACCTTCTGCGAGCTGGGTGACCCGATCACTCCCGCCGAACTCGACGAGGCCGCGCGCACGCAGGGCGTCGCGGTCTCCAGCGGTGACATCGTGTTGGTTCGAACCGGTTGGTGGGCACGGTTTCTGGAGACCGGCGACGGCGCTGAGCCGGGTGCGGGGCTGGATTGGACATGCGCGTCGTGGTTGCATGACCACGACGTCGCCGCCGTCGCCGCAGACAACCTGATGGTGGAGAACCCGGTGTCCGCCGTCGACGGCGCGATCCTGCCGATGCACATGCTGTGTCTGCGCGACATGGGCATGATGCTCGGCGAGTACTGGGATCTCACCGCACTCGCCGAGGACTGTGCCGCAGACGGCGTGTACGAATTCCAGCTCATCGCACCGCCGCTGCGCGTGACGGGCGGGGTCGGATCTCCGGTGAATCCCATTGCAATCAAGTAGGTGTCTAGGATGACTGCAACCACAGCAACGGGCGGAGCCCCGCTCGTCGTCGGCCTCGGCGGAACGCTGCGCGCCAACTCGTCCACCGAACGGGCGCTTCGCTACTGCCTGGCATCCGTCGAACGCCAGGGCGGGCGCACCCGGTTCTTTAGCGGCCCCGAGCTCGACATGCCGATGTATGCACCCCATGAGTTGGAGCGCACGCCCGCGGCGCAGGAGCTGGTGTCCGCGCTGCGCAACGCCGACGCCGTCGTCGTCGGTTCGCCCGGCTACCACGGCGCGGTGTCCGGCCTGGTGAAGAACGCTCTGGACTACATCGAGGACCTCCGCGAGGATTCGCGCGTCTACCTCGACAACACCCCGTGGGGCTGCATCAGCTGCGCGTACGGCTGGCAGGCGGCGGTCGGCACACTGGGCCAACTGCGTTCGATCGGACACGCGTTGCGCGCTTGGCCGACACCGCTTGGGGTGGCCATCAATTCGGCCGACAAGATCTGGGACGAGGCGGGCGAACTGGTCGACGAGTCCGTCCGGGGGCAGCTCGACATGCTTGCGACGCAGGTGCTCGCGCACGCCCGCGCCGCTTGGGAAACGGCGTGACGGAATTCCAGCGCAAGACGGTGCTGGTCGACGGGCTGGCCACCGGGTATCTCGAAGCAGGCCAAGGCGATCCCGTGGTGCTGCTGCACGGCGGCGAGTTCGGCGTCAGCGCGGAGCTGGGCTGGGAGCGCAACATCGACGCGCTGGCCGAACGCTATCGCGTGCTGGCGTTGGACATGCTGGGCTTCGGGCAGTCGGCGAAGGTGATCGACTTCAACGACGGCCGAGGCATGCGGATCCGCCACATCGCGCGGTTCTGCGACGCGGTCGGCGTCTCGTCGGCGCACTTCATCGGCAATTCGATGGGCGCGATCAACCTGTTCGTCGACGCGACGTCGGAGGCGCCCCTGCTGCCGGCGAAAAGCCTGACGATGATCTGCGGTGGCGGCGAGATCCAGCGCAACGAGCACTCGGCCGCGCTGTACGACTACGACGCCACCCTGGCGGGCATGAAACGCATCATTGTGGCGCTGTTCCACAGCAGCAAGTTCCACGACGACGCCGCATATGTGCAACGCCGATACGAGTCCAGCATCGCGCCAGGCGCGTGGGAAGCATTGGCCGCGGCGAGGTTTCGCAGGCCGGGGGCCGAGGCGCCGCCGCTGCCGTCGAGCAAGCGGGCATATGAGCGCATCGGCGTGCCGACGATGGTAGTCGAGGGTGCCTGCGACAAACTGCTGCCCAGGGGCTGGGCGGCTGAGATCGCCGGGCAGATTCCGGGCGGGTGCTTCGCCGTCATCGAGCACGCCGGCCACTGTCCGCAGATCGAGCAACCGGATGCGGTGAACGCGCTGCTGCTGGAGTTTCTCGGCAGCGTGAGCCAGGACGCCACACGGGATTCAGTCTCGCCGAGATCGACGTAATGGTGGAGAACACTGGAGAAAGGGTTGCCAGCCAGGTGAGCAACGAACTCGAAGGCAAGGTCGCGATCGTCACCGGCGGCGCGGCGGGACTGGGCGAGGGGATGAGCCGACGGTTCGCCGCAGAAGGTGCCAAGGTGCTGATCGCCGACATCGATCGCGACGCCGGCGCCGCGCTCGCCAAGGAGATCGGCGGCAATGCGCTGTTCGTCGAGACTGACATGGCGCAACTCGACCAGGTCAAGGCACTCGTCGACACGGCGGTCGAGAAGTTCGGCGGCCTGCACGTCATGGTGAACAACGCCGGGGTGTCGAGCACCATGCACCGAAGTTTCTTCGACGACGACCTCGCGGATTTCGACAAGGTGATGGCGGTGAACGTGCGCGGCGTGATGGCGGGCACCCGCGACGCCGCGTGGCACATGCGGGAGGCAGGCGAAGGCGGGTCGATCATCAACATCACCTCGATCGGCGGCATCCTGGCCGGCGGCGGCGTGATGACCTACCGGGCGTCCAAGGCCGCGGTCATCCAGTTCACCAAGTCAGCCGCCATCGAGTTCGCGCACTACGAGATTCGCGTCAACGCCATCGCACCCGGCAACATCCGGACCGCGATCGTGAGCAAGTCGGCAACGGGGGAGGACCGCGAGAAGCTCGAGGAGTTCGAGGCCAAGATCCGCGAGACGATGCGCAACGACCGCCCGCTCAAGCGCGAGGGAACGGCCGAAGACGTCGCAGAGGCGGCGCTGTACTTCGCCACCGACCGGTCGCGCTATGTCACCGGCACCGTGCTGCCCGTCGACGGTGGCACGGTCGCGGGCAAAGTCATCCCGCGCAAGCCGAAGAACGGTTAATGCTGCCCGTCGACGACGTCGGCGTGCCTACCGACGAGCAGCGGGTAGCGAGCACGGTCCGGTCGGAAGATGTCGTGGGGCGAGTCATCGAACTCCACCAGCATTGCCTGCGGGAAAAGCCGTTGATAGCGCGCCCATTCCGGTTCGCCGACCAGCACGCTGTCACCGCTGCGGACCACGAGCAGGGGCGGCTGCAACGCCGCGACGTCGTCCCAGAAGGACTGCGCCGTCGCCGCCTGGAAGGTCTGGATCGCGGCCCGTTCGTCGAGCCGCTCTTTCACCGGAGTTCCGCGCCACCGGCCGTCGAGCAGTCGGCGTGCCACCCCGGGCGGCAGCACCTTGTGTTCGGGTACGTAGTCGCCGATCGACAGCGACCGCACCCTGGCGGGGTGGTTGATCGCCCACGCGACGGCGCACGAGGTGCCGCGGGAGAACGTCGCCAGATGAACGGGTCCGTCGGTGATCGCGTCGACGACGGCGCCGAGGTCGGTGCTCAACGTGTCGAGGTCGTATCCGCTCGCCGGCGCCCCGCTGCGGCCGTGGCCCCGGATGTCCACGACGACCGCGCGGCGGCCGAACAGCGCCAGCACCTCGACATAGTCGTCGGCGACGTCGGTCATCCCCGGCACGAAGACGATCGGCGCGCCGTGATCGTCACCGCCGGAGTCGAGGAAGTGAACGCGCACGTCACCGTTGCCGACGAACCGGGAAGTCACCATGGTCAGCGGTACTTTAGGCGCACCCGGCGGGGCGTCCGGGGGGAATTTTTAAATCAGTCGCTTGACTTAATCCGGCGCGGCGGGTTGACTGTGACCGTGACCACTGCCAGAGCTGTGCGCGCCGACCGGGCGAGCAGCACACAAGAGGCGATCCTGAAGGCGGCCGAGCGGCTCTACGCCGAACACGGTGTGTTCGCGGTGTCGAACCGGCAGGTCAGCGAGGCGGCCGGACAGGGAAACAACGCCGCGGTGGGGTACCACTTCGGCACCAAGACCGACCTGGTGCGCGCCATCGAGCAGAAGCACCGCGCGTCGATCGAGCGCTTGCTCGAGCGGATGATCGCCGACATCGGCGACTCGACCGAGTTGCGGGACTGGATCACCTGCATGGTGTGCTCGCTGACCGAGCACCTGGCTCAGTTGGGCAACCCGACGACCTACGCGCGGTTCGCGGCCCAGGCGCTGGCCGACCCCGAGTATCAGAAGATCGTCGTCCGCGATGCGCTGGCATCCCCGTCCCTGGTCGCCGTCGTCGACGGCATCACCCGCTGCCTGCCCGAACTGCCGATCGCCGTCGTCACCGAACGAAACATCATGGTGCGCAACCTGATGATGCACACCTGCGCCGACTTCGAGCGCGCCTTCGCCGACGGTGAAGGCGTCCCCCGGACCAGCTGGACAGCCGTCGCGACCGGTCTGATCGACGCCATCGTCGGGTTGTGGCGCGCACCCGTCACGGAGGCACCCTGACGTGAAGGTGACCGTCGATCAGGACAAGTGCGTGTCGTCGGGCCAGTGCGTGCTGAATGCGGCTGACGTCTTCGACCAGCGTGACGACGACGGCGTGGTGCTCCTGCTCGACGAGCGCCCGACTCCGGAGCAAGAAGACAACGTCCGCAACGCCGCCGCGGCCTGCCCGGCCCTGGCCATCGACATCGAGGAATGACAACCACAAAATGTCTGAGACCCTGACCGCCGCATCCGCCGTCACCGCCGACTTCCCCGAGTACCCGATGGAGCGCGACGCGCGCTGCCCGTTCGCGCCGCCGCCGCAGATGCTGAAGATGAACGATTCGAAACCGCTTTCGCGCGTGCGGATCTGGAACGGCAGCACCCCCTGGCTGATCACCGGCCACGAGGTGGCGCGGGAGTTGTTCGCGGACTCCCGGGTGAGCGTCGACGACCGTCTCGATGGCTTCCCGCACTGGAACGAGCACATGCTCGCCACTGTCGACAAGCGGCCGCGGTCGGTGTTCACCTCCGACGCCGAGGAGCACACCCGATTTCGCCGGATGCTGTCCAAGCCGTTCACCTTCAAACGCGTCGAGGGTCTGCGTCCCGCCATTCAAGACGTGACCGACGAGTGCATCGACGCGATCCTGGCCGGGCCGCAGCCCGCCGATCTGGTCGCCAAGCTGGCACTGCCCGTCCCGACCAGGGTGATCAGCGAGATGCTCGGCGTCCCATACGAAGACCACGAGTTCTTCCAGCATCATGCCAACGTCGGGCTCGCCCGCTATGCCACGGCCGAGGCCGGCCAGAAGGGGGCGATGAGCCTCCACCAGTACCTGATCGACCTCGTCAAGAAGAAGATGGAGGCGCCGTCCGAGGACGCGGTCTCCGATCTAGCCGAGCGCGTCAATGCGAGCGAGATCAGCGTCAAGGAGGCCGCACAGCTGGGCACCGGGCTGCTGATCGCGGGCCACGAGACCACCGCGAACATGATCGGCATCGGTATCCTCGCTTTGCTCGAGAATCCCGAACAGGCTGCGCTGCTCCGTGATTCCGACGATCCGAAGTTCATCGCCAACGCGGTAGAAGAGCTGATGCGCTACCTGTCGATCATCCAGACCGGCCAGCGGCGGATCGCGACCGAGGACATCGAGATCGGCGGTGAGACCATCCGCGCCGGCGAGGGCATCATCCTCGACCTCGCGCCCGCGAACTGGGATCCCGACGCGTATCCCGAGCCCGACAAGCTCGATCTCGGCCGGGACACGGGCCAACAGCTCGGTTTCGGCTACGGCCGCCACCAGTGCGTCGGGCAACAGCTGGCGCGGGCCGAGATGCAGATCGTGTTTCCCACTCTGCTCAAACGCATTCCGACGATGAAGCTCGCGATCCCGTTCGACGAGGTGCCGTTCAAGCACGACCGGCTTGCCTACGGCGTCTACGAACTTCCCGTCACCTGGTGAACGTCTCCTACTAACAGCCCGATTGGAGTACCGACGATGTCTGCCCCAACTGCCACCCTGTATCCGCCCGAAGGTTTCGGCGCACCCAAGTACCGCAAGGGCCATGCGACCGGCGACTACGGTCTACCGACGGGCACCGAGATCTTCTCCGCCGACAACCACATCTCGGTCGCCGACGACATCTTCTACGAGCGGTTCCCCGAGGAGTTGAAGGGCGCCGCGCCTCGGATCTGGTACGAGGACGGCGCGTACATGGTCGGCATGAAGGGCAAGGCGTGGACCGGCGGCGACTTCGGCCGGGTGCTCATGCAGTACGACGACCTCGCCGGCGCCGCCTCCAACAACATCGAGGCCCGCGTCCGTGAGCTCAAAGAGGACGGCATCGACAAGGAACTGGCGTTCCCCAATGCTGTGCTGGCGCTGTTCCACTACCCCGACAAGGCCCTGCGCGAGCGCGTGTTCCGCATCTACAACGAACACATCGCCGACCTGCAGGAGCGTTCGAAGGGCCACTTCTACGGTGTCGGGCTGATCAACTGGTGGGATCCCAAGGGCACCCGCAGCACGCTCGAGGAACTGAAATCGCTTGGCCTGAAGACGTTCCTGCTGCCGCTGAACCCCGGCAAGGACGACGACGGCAACATCTACGACTACGGCAGCACCGACATGGACGCGGTGTGGGACGAGATCGAGGCGTCCGGAGTGCCGGTCAGCCACCACATCGGCGAGACCCCGCCCAAGACGCCGTGCCAGCACAACAGCGTCGTCGTCGGCATGATGGTCAACGTCGACTCATTCCGCGAGCAGTTCGCCAAGTACGTGTTCTCCGGCATCCTGGATCGGCATCCGAGCCTGAAGGTCGGCTGGTTCGAAGGTGGGATCGCCTGGGTGCCAACGGCGCTGCAGGATGCCGAGCACATGCTGGCCTCCTACCGGCACATGTTCAACCACCAACTCAGCCATGATGTCCGCCACTACTGGAACCAGCACATGTGCGCCTCGTTCATGGTCGATCCGCTCGGTCTCGAGCTCATCGACAAGATCGGTGTGGACAACGTGATGTGGTCATCCGACTACCCGCACAACGAGTCGACGTTCGGCTACTCCGAGAAGTCGCTGAAGACGGTGGTGGACGCCGTCGGACCCGAGGCGGCGACCAAGATCGTCAGCACCAACGTCAAGAACTTCCTGGGCGTCGAATGACGACGTTCGCGACGCAGGGTGGTTCGACCATCGAGGTTCCCGATCTGCCGGACACCGCTCGCATGTACCGAGAATGCGGTGCCAGGCTGCGGGAGTCGATGCGGGACAAGGGCGTGGATGCGCTGGTGCTGATCGGCAACGGCAACGTGGTCTACGCCACCGGCGTCAGTTGGCGGCTGCTGGACGCCGGGCTGTCGCATGTGGAGCGTCCGGTTGCGATCGTGCTGGCCGACGACGAACATCCGCATCTGTTCATGCCGATGCGCGAAGGCTCGTTGTCGGAGTACCACGTGCCTGCCGACCACGTGCACGGGCCGCTGTACCTCGAGTTCGACGAGGGCGTCGAGCAATTCGGCAAGGTGTTGGCCGACCTGGTGCCCGCCGGCGCCACCATCGCCGTCGACGAGTTGACGGGTGCGATGCGCCGCGCGCACGGGCGGTTGTTCCCGTCGGGTCCGCCGTCGGACGCCGCGCAGGTTGTCGGCCCGGCGAAGCTGGTCAAGACCCCCGACCAGATCTCCTGCGTCCGCAACGCCTGCCGCATCACCGAAGAGGCGATGGTGGACGTGCAGAAGGCGCTGGCTCCCGGCGTGCGACAGACCGACCTCTCGGCGGCGTTCGTCCGTCGCGCCTTCGAACTCGGCGCCACCGCCAACATGCTGGAAGCCATCTGGCAGGTGATGCCGACCACCAAAACCAGTGGCGCCGTGTGGACCACCACCGGCGACCTGGCGCTGCCGCTGCTCACCTCGGAGCGTGAACTCAAGGGTGGCGACGTGTTGTGGACCGACGTCAGCATCACCTACCACGGCTACTGCTCCGACTTCGGCCGCACCTGGGTGGTCGGCGACGAGGTGGACGACCGCCAGCAGGCGCAATACGAGAAATGGCGTGAGATCCTCGACGCCGTGCTGGCCGTCACCAAGGCCGGAGCGACGTCGGGTGACCTGGCCCGCGCCGGGATCGCCGCCAACGGCGGCAAGAAGCCCTGGCTGCCGCACTTCTACCTCGGCCACGGCATCGGCACCAACGCCGCCGAGATGCCGATGATCGGAACCGATCTCGGTGAGGAGTTCGACGACAACTTCGTCTTCCCGGCGGGAATGCTGCTTGTGCTGGAGCCGGTGGTCTGGGAGGACGGCACCGGAGGCTATCGAAGCGAGGAGATCGTGGTCATCACCTCCGACGGCAATTCACGAATCACGGACTACCCCTACGCCCCCTACGGTGAGGGTCTGATCGGAGGCCGCAATGGCAACTGAAATTCAGCCTGACGCCAAGGCGTTGCGCAGCGGCAGACGTGACCGGGTGCTGGCACAGATGCAAGCCAACGACATCGACATCCTGGTGCTGGGCCGTCAGGCCAACGTGCGCTACGTGACCGGGGCGCCGCAGTTGTGGGTGGCGGGCACCAGGCCGTTCGGCCCGATCTGCGAGGTGATCCGAGCGACCGGCGAGATCCACCTGAACAGCACCTGGGACGAGGGCATCCCCGACGAGATCACCCACGACCACCTCTACGGGTTGGCGTGGAATCCGATGACGTTGATCGACGTGCTGAAGAACCTGCCCGGCGCGGCGACCGCGCGCCGAATCGGAACCGACGCGCTGACACCGACATTCGCCCAGTTGCTGCCGATGGCGTTCCCCAGTGCCGAACTGGTCGACGCGGAGCCCGCGCTGCGCGAGGCGAGGCGAATCAAGACCACCGACGAGATCGCCGTGCTGCGGGGTGCGCTCGGCGTCGCCGAACGCGCGCTCGAAGCGGCGCGATCGGAGTTGGCGCCCGGAATGAGTGAGCGATCGCTCACCGGCGCGATGATGGAGGCGATGGCCGCAGGCGGCGTCACCACGCCCGCCACGCAGGACGGCGCGTGGATCACCCCCAAGGACCACTCGTGGCGCCGCGACTCCACCGACGGCCGGGTGGCCGACGGAGATCTGGTCGCCCTGTCCGCCGGCGCGTTGGCCGACGGGTACGTCGGCGAGGTCGGACGGACGTGGCCGGTCGGCGAGGTGGCGCGCGCCTCAGAAGTACACGCGCTGTTCGCGCGTTCGAACGCGTTGTGGGAGCGCCTGATTGCCGCGTGCAAACCCGGCGGTCGCGGCGCGGATCTGCTGGCGGCGTACGAGGCCGCTGGCGAGCCGTTGCCCGCAACGCCCGTCGCGCACGGCCTCGGTCTCGGGTTCGACCCGCCGGTGATCTCGGCGGACTTGCCGATGACCTGCGCCGAGGAGCGGCTCGAGCCCGGCATGGTGCTCGCGGTCACCGGGTACGTGTGGCAGCCCGGCGTCGGCGCGGTGTTCTCCAGGGATGCGGTGCTGATCGGCGATGACGGAGCCGAGGTGCTTACCACCAGCCCCACCTACGGCGCCGTCGGGGCGACGGCCTGAGCGGGCATGTCCGGCGACCGGCCGTCCGCTGAGGAGATCGTCCTCTACGACAAGGATCCCGAGACCAAGATCGCGACGATCACGTTCAATCGTCCCGACCACCTCAACGCCCCGACATCGGCGGCGCGACTGCGCTATGCGGACCTGCTGCGCGGGGCGACCGTGGACGACGACGTGAAGGTCGTCGTGATCCGCGGTGTCGGTGACGATTTCGGCAGTGGGGCCGACCTTCCCGACTTCATGGCGGGCACCGAGGCCGACCGGCTCGCCGAACTCCGGGTCGACGACCCCAACGTCACGTATCCGCCGGAGGGCTCCTTCCGTCACGGCGCCACCATGGGTCAGTGGTACGCCAACGCCGCGGCGGGCAATCGCGCGCTGCAGGAACTGAAGAAGATCAGCATCGTCGAGGCCAAGGGCTACTGCTACGGCTGGCACTTCTACCAGTGCGCCGACGCCGACCTCGTCATCTCCTCAGACGACGCGCTGTTCGGTCATCCGTCGTTTCGCTACTTCGGCTGGGGTCCACGCATGTGGACCTGGGTGCTGACGATGGGGCTGAGGCCGTTCCAGGAGATGGTGTTCACCGGCCGGCCGTTCACCGCCGAGGAGATGCTGGCGTGCAACTTCCTCAACAAGGTCGTCGCACGTGATCTGCTGGAAGCCGAGGTGGACAAGTACGCGTTGGCGTGCGCCCGTAATCGCCCTGTCGACAGCATCTTTCAGCAGAAGATCTTCTTCGAGGTGGTCAAGCAGTTCCAGGGCGAGTACATGGGCAGCCTGCTGTCGGCCGCGTTCGAGTCGATGGGCGGCAGTGTGCGGCCCGACGGGACAGACTTCATGCTCGGCGACGCGATCGACGCCGGGCTCGCCGACTCGGTCAACGACAACGACGCGAAGTTCCCGCCCGAGTTCCGGCTGAGCAAGAAGAACCGGGAGAAACGTGACTGACCCGCTCCCACTCGACGGGTTCACCGTCATCGACCTCTCGGTCGGCATCGCAGGCGCCTACTGCTCGAAGCTGCTCGCGGACGGCGGCGCTGACGTCGTCAAAGTCGAGCCGCCGGATGGTGATCCGCTGCGCGGCTGGTCGGCCTCAGGTGCCGAGATGGCGCCAGGCGAGGACGGTGCGCTGTTCAGCTTCCTCGCGGGCGGCAAGAGCAGCGTCGTAGCCGATCCCGGCCCCGACGCCGAAGCCGACGCCGCCTTCGTCGACGGCCTGCTCGCGACGGCCGACGCCGTGGTGTGGTCGCGCGGGTCCCGGCTGGCCGAGCACGCTATGTTCACCCCCGACGAGATCCGCCGGCGCCACCCGCACCTGACCGTCACCGCGATCACCCCGTTCGGCCTCGAAGGGCCGTGGGCGGACAAACCCGCCACCGAGTTCACCGTGCAGGCGTGGTCGGGCGGCGTGATCGGCCTCGGCCGGGGCGCGCAGGACCGTGCGCCCCTGTTCGTCGCCGGGCAGATCGGCGAATGGTTGGCGGGCGCTTACGCCGCCGCGGGCACGATGACGGTGCCGTCGGGCGTCGTGGATGTATCGATGCTGGAAGTCGAGATCCTTTGTCTGACCTATTATTCGGTGTCTTTCCTCGATGCGCTGGGCCGACCGTTCCGTGACGTGCGCCGGCTCACGATTCCCGGGGTCGCCACGGCGGCCGACGGGCTGGTGGCGTTGGGCTGCGGCACCGCGCAGCAGTGGTTCGACCTGTGCGCGATGACCGGTCATGACGACTGGATCGACGAGGAGTCGGAGCTCTCGATCACCGAGCAGGCCAACATCCACGCCAAGGAGATCTACGAGTGGGTGGCCGAGAACAGCGTCGACGACATCCTCGAGTTGTCGTCAGCGTTCCGAATCCCCAACGCGCCGGTCGGTAACGGGGCCAACGTCACTTCGTTCGACCAGTTCGTCGAGCGGGGCACCTTCCTGACCAACCCTCGCGACGGCTTCACCCAGCCCGGCGCGCCCTATCGCACGACTCCGCCGCTGGTGCGCGCGCCGCAACCCGCCCCGCGGCTGGGCGAGCACACCGATGCGCTTCGGTCGCGAGTGAATGGCGACCGCCGGGAAATGGGTGAGATCAGCCCCGGGAACGGCGATCCGCGCGAACTGCCGTTCGAGGGCGTGCGGGTGCTGGACATGACGAGCTTCTGGGCCGGCCCGTCGTGCACGCATGTGCTCGCGCAACTGGGCGCCGAGGTCATCCACGTGGAATCGGCAGCACGTCCGGACGGCACGCGCCTGATCGCGGGCGTGCCGATCACCGAAGACCAGTGGTGGGAGCGGTCGCCGATCTTCTCCGGGCTCAACACCAACAAGAAGAGCGTGACCCTCGACATCCGCACGCCGCGGGGCGTCGAACTGCTCCATGAGCTGGTCAAGACGTGCGACGTGATCGTCGAGAACTACACCCCGCGGGTGCTCGACCAACTCGGCCTCGACTTCGACACCGTGCACCGACTGCGTCCCGACGCCATCATGATGCGCATGCCCGGCTTCGGCTTGGACGGACCGTGGCGGGACAAGCCCGCGTTCGCCTACGTCATCGAGGATGCGTCCGGAATCACCTGGCTGACCGGACATCCCGACCAGAATCCCGTCGAACCGTATGCCGTCGGCGACCCGAATGCCGGCGTGCACGGACTCAACGCGCTGCTGCTGGCGCTGGCCCACCGGCGCCGTACAGGTGCGGGTGTCCGGATCGAGGCCGCCATGGTCGACGCCGCGTTGAACGTCGCCGCCGAACAGGTCATCGAGTACTCCGCCTACGGCAACCTGCTGCAGCGCGACGGCAACCGCGGTCCCACCGCCGCACCGCAGAACCTCTACCGCACAGGTGAACTCGACGAGTTCGGCAGGCCTGACGACTGGGTGGCGATCGCGGTGGCCACCGACGAGCAGTGGTCGAACCTGGTGGCCGCCCTTGGCGAGCCGGACTGGGCCACCGACGAATTGGCGAGCCCGGCCGGGCGCAGGCGCAAGCACGACGAGATCGACGAGCACCTGAGCCGGTGGTGTGGCGCCCGGACCGGCGACGAGATCGTACAAACCCTCTGGGCCGCCGGTGTGCCCGTGGCGAAGGTGATGCAGCCGCACCGGGTCGGCGACTTGCCGCAGGTCGAGGATCGCGGGTTCTACGAGCGGGTGGATCACCCCGTGAATCCCACCGCCAGGCACAGTACCCTTCCGATGCGCATTTCGACGGGGCCGCGGCGTTTACACCGGAGTCCCGCGCCGCTTCTCGGCCAGCACAACCACGAGGTGCTGTCAGGACTCGGCCTCGGCGACGACGAGATCGCCGAACTGGCGGACCAGGGCGTCATCGGCACCGCCCCGGCGATGCGTGGCATCCGCACCACCAAGACTGGTTAACTCGGACCCATGGCCATCGACCCGTCGCGCATCCTGTTGACCGGGCGGGTCGCAGTCGTCACCGGCGGCGGCGAGGGTCTGGGCCGTGGCATCGCCGCCGGACTGGCCGCGTTCGGCGCCAAGGTCGCCATCTGGGAACGCAATCGGCAAACCTGCGCGTCGACCGCCGAAGCGCTTGGCGCCCTTGGCATCGTGACCGACGTCCGCGACGGCGAACAGGTGGACGCCGCACTGCAACGCACCACCGACGAACTCGGCCTGGCCACCATCCTCGTCAACAACGCCGGCGGGGTGTTCGCCTCGCCGCTGCTGGAGACCACCGAGAACGGTTGGGACGCCCTCTACAGGTCGAATCTGCGCCATGTGCTGCTGTGCACGCAGCGGGTGGCGCAGAAACTGGTGGCGGCCGGACAGCCCGGCAGCATCATCAACGTGACGTCAATCGAAGGTGTGCGGGCCGCCCCCGGCTACGCGGCGTACGCCGCCGCGAAGGCCGGCGTCATCAACTACACCAAGACCGCGGCGCTGGAACTGGCCACCCAGGGCATCCGGGTCAACGCGCTGGCGCCCGATCTGACCGTGACCGAGGGGTTGCTGCGGGTGTCGCCCGACGGGCTGCCCGAGGGCGCCAAGCACATGATCCCGATGGCACGGCCCGGACACGTCGATGAAATGGCCGGTGCAGCAGTGTTTCTGGCCTCCGACATGTCCAGCTACATCACCGGCCAGACCATCCACGTCGACGGCGGAACGCATGCCGCGAGCGGCTGGCACCACAACCCGCACACCGGTGACTACCAGTTGGGTCCCGGTTAGCCCTGCGTGTGTTGGCGGTCCAGGCAGGGATCGCCCAGCCGGGCCGCGATCGCGCCCCACAGATCGGCGTAGGTGCCCGGCGCATCGCGGTACGCCGCCCTGCGGGCAAGGAAAATCCGCGCGGCGGGCGCGACCAGTCTGAGCAGATACCGCTTCCAGCCCATCCGCGCACTCATCTCGGCAAGCATGTCCGGCCATGAATGATGCTGAAAGCCAAGCGCTTCCTGCGCCCGGGCGGTGTCCATCCAGTCGGTGAGAAACCAGCCGTCATCGTCGTCTGGGTCACCGGGGCGTCCCTCGGGCAGCACCCCGGGCAGCCCCAGCGCCGCGGCCAGCGCGGCGCCGACGTCCTGCTGCAGCAGCTTGTGCGAGTCGTCGCCGGCGATCAGCAGGATCTCGCCGACGACGTCGGCGGTCGTCGCCGCGGCGAAGGCGGCCCCCACGTCTCGCACGTCGACGGTGTGGATGCGGCCGTCGGTGGGCAGCGCGCTCTCGATGAAGATGCCGTCGGCAGTGAGCGGCAGCGCGCTGAAGTTCGGGCTGAGGACGCCGCCGAGTCGCAGCACCACCCACTGCAGGCTGGAGGAGCGGACGAACTGCTCGGCCTCGAACTTGGTGTTGCTGTACAGCTCGAACGGCCGCGGCGGGGTGTCGGCGCGCACGACGTCGGTGACGTGGTGCGGGTTTCGCGATCCGTAGACGGCGTTGCTCGAGGCCTGGACGAAGCGAGGCGGGTTCGGTTGCGCCTCGGCGGCCCGGACCAGAGCCATCGTGGCGTCGACGTTGACCCGGCGGGCCAGGCCCGGATTGCGGTAGAGCGGCGGCGGGATGACGGCGGCGAGGTGCACGATCACCGCGGGCGACACCACTGACACCAGCCGGTCGACGGCGTCGGCGTCGGTGAGGTCCGCCCATCTGGTCGCCACCCCGTCGGGCAGCGTCTTGGCCTTCTTCCGGTTGGCCGGCGTATCGAGATCCGCGACCACGACGGGGCGGCCCGCGGCGGTCAACTGCTTGACGGTCTCGGACCCCACCAGGCCGAAGCCGCCCGTGACGAGCACCGTGTCAGTCATTCGTCCCCCCCTCGATGGAAATGACATTCTCAATAAAAGAGAGTATCATAATCGCAGGTAAGCCTGGCAAGCGGATACTGCGCGTCCGCTTTGGGTACCCCGAACCTCACAATAGGACGCAGGGAGAGCTATGGGCGACAAAGGCGTTGAGTCCATCGGCAACACGGAACCCGCCAAGTGGGATCCTGCCTTCACCGAGCAGATCAAGAACTGGATCGGCCCCGTCATCAAGCGGTACTTCCGCGCCGAGGTACACGGCATCGACGCCATCCCGGCCGCAGGCGGCGCGCTGTTGGTGTCGAACCACTCGGGTGGCATGTTGACCCCCGATGTGATGGTGTTCGCGTCGGCCTTCTACAACGACTTCGGCTTCGACCGACCCGTCTTCACCCTCGCGCACTCCGCGCTCTTCGTGGGGCCGATGGGCGAGTGGCTGCACCGTGCCGGCGTCATCGAGGCGAACCGGGAGAACGCCGAGAAGGCGTTGACCGCGGGCGCACTGGTGTTGGTGTTCCCCGGCGGCGACTACGACGCCTACCGGCCGACCTTCGAGAACAAGATCGACTTCGCGGGAAGAACCGGCTACGTGCGGACCGCGATCGAGTCCGGCGTCCCGATCGTGCCGATGGTGTCGATCGGCGCGCAGGAGATGCAGTTGTTCATCACCCGCGGGAACTGGCTGGCGAAACGCCTGGGCCTCAAGCGCCTGCGAGCCGAGATACTGCCGGTGAGCTTCGGATTCCCTTTCGGTTTCAGTGTGTTCTTCCCGCCCAACCTGCCGTTGCCGAGCAAGATCGTCACCCAGGTGCTCGACCCGATCGACGTGGTCGGGGAGTTCGGCGAGGACGCCGACGTCGACGCCGTCGACGCTCATGTCCGCAGCGTGATGCAGGCCGCGCTCGACGAGCTGGCGAAAAAGCGCCGCTTCCCGATCTTGGGCTAGCTCACCGGCCGAGCCGGCGCCATCGCGGTGCCGACGGTGCTCAGCTCGCCGGGAAGCCCTGCGGCACGGCGGATCTCGGCCAGGCCGTGCACCATCGCATCGGTCGCTTCGTGGATGTCGTCGAACGTGCGGTCATCGGAGAGGATCGAGATGTCCACCTGGTCGACGTAACTCCAGACGGTCATGTTGAAGGCGCTGCCCGACGACAGGATGCCGATCGAGTAGATCTCGCTGACCGGCGCGCCGCCGATGTGTCCCCGTTCGCGCGGCCCCGGCACGTTGGACACCGCGACGTTCATGATGCTGTTGTGCGCGGCGCGCTTGGACTGCCAGCGAAACAGCGGGGGAGCGAACGACGGGGGTAGGTATTCCATCATCTTGCCCTGCAACTCCGGGCCCATCAGTTCGTAGTTCTCCTTGGCCCGCGATGCGGCGATCGATGTCAGGCGCACCCGCTCCAGGGGGTCGTCGATGTGCACCGGCAGCGACACCGACAGACCGCCGATCTCGTTACCGGTGACCCGGTTCGTCGATTTGTCGGTGGCCACCGGCACCGACGCCAGGATCGGCCGGTCGGCGCGACCGTCGTAGCGCAGCAACAGTTCCCGCAATCCGCCTGCCGCCATGGCCAGCACGACGTCGTTGAATGTCACGCCGAGATGCTTGGCCGTCTCCTTGACCTCGGCCAGCGACAGCGATGCCGTCGCGAACGTGCGGACAGGCGAGACCACGTGGTTGAGAAAGGTCGGCGGCGCGTTGAACATCTTCGCCATGTCCTTCTGCTCGCCGTGCTCCCGCGACCGGCGCCGCACCCGCGCGAACCCCCGCGCGGCGTCGCGGACCAGGCCGGGCAGCGCGGCGATGTTCTGCACGTGGTCGCGGCCCGCGCTGCGCAGCAGTTCGGCGCGCGAAGGCGCGGAGCGGGTGGTGTAGTCGTCGCGTTCGTCCTGCGCAGCGCCCGCGAGATCCATCAACCGGGCCAGCAGGTTCGCCGAGGCGACGCCGTCGGCCAGGGTGTGGTGCACCTTGCCGATCAGGGCGAACCGGTTGTCGGCCATGCCTTCTGCGAAGTGGAACTCCCACAGCGGACGATCCCTGTCCAGAGGGGTGCTGGCGATCTCGCCGATCACCTGGTCGAGTTCGCGGCGGCCGCCGGGACTGGGCACCCGCACCCGGCGCAGGTGATAGTCGAGGTCGACCTCGCAGTTCTGCATCCACATCGGATGGTGCAGTTTCCACGGGATGTCGATCAGGCGGTAGCGCAGCGGGTCCAGCAGGTGCAGCCGACGCTGGATGGTCCTGCGGAAGACCTCGAAGGTGAATTCGCCGTCGAACTGGGTGGCGTCGATGACGGCGACCTTCAGGGTGTGCGTGTGCAGGTTGGGAGTTTCGCTGTACAGCAACATGGCGTCCATGCCGTTGAGTCGCTTCACGCTCCACCCCTTTTCACCCGCCGAACGGTTACATGCAACCACTCGGGTGGTCGGGGGCTGGCCGGTTTGGCCGAGTCAGTGGGTCCAGCCCTCGGCGGCCTGCTGCTCGTAGGTGCGGTCGATGCGCTCGAACCGCCTCCGGATCGATTCACGCGAGGCGCGGTGCGGCAGGATGTAGAGCCGGTTGGCGAGCACGGAGTCGGCCGTCAATCGCGCGACGTCGTCGGGTCGCACGTCCTCGTCGGTCGGTGCGACCAGCCCCTGCGCGATCGCCTCGGCCTGCTCGCTGCGGGCGCCGTAGTCGGCACTTCTGGTGAATTCGGAATTCGCCATCAACGGTGTGTCGACGATCATCGGGCACAGCACCGAGACGCCGATGCCCTCGCTCTTGAGCTCGCGTGCCAGGCCCTCGGCCAGCGCCACCACACCGAACTTGGCGACGGAGTAGGGCCCGAGGAAGGCATTGCCGACCATGCCCGCGAACGACGCGGTGAACACGATGTGGCGGTCGCCGCCCTGCTCGACCAGCCGCGGCAGGAATGCCTCCACCCCATGGATGGGGCCCCACAAGTCGACGTCGATCACCCAACGCCAGTCGCCGTGTGTGACGTCGGCGACCGGCCCGGCGTACGCGATGCCCGCGTTGTTGAACACCAGGTTCACCTCGCCGAGCAGGCGGAAGGACTCGTCGGCGAGGTGTTCGACGGCCTCGAGTTTCGTGACATCGCACAGAACGCCGTGTGCTTCCGCGCCGTCTGCGCGCAGACGCCCGACCGCCTCGTCGAGCGTGGACTGATTGATGTCGGCCAGCACCACCCGAGCACCGCGGCGCGTGAACTCCTGTGCGCTCGCGAAACCGATGCCGCTGGCGCCGCCGGTGATTACCGCTCCGCGTCCTTCGAATGTCTCCACGGCGCGAACACTAGCGCGCCACCTCAGGGGATGGCGTCGATCGCCGCACGGCTGTCGAGGTCTTCGAACGCCGCTGCATACCGCTGCACCAGCGCGAGACAGACCGCCGGGCTCTGCCAGGCGTCGCCACCGGACAGCGTGGCCATCCAGATCGCCAACCCGTGGGCCACCGACGCGCGGTAGCGCAGTAGCACGTCCTGCCTGCTGGGCATCTCCGCGGCGGGCAGCGTCAGGGCGCCGCGATACTCCTCGAGCAGGTCGCGCTCGCTGCGGCGGCGGTCCTCGATGGTCAGCGCGCCTTGCAGGAAGTAGCCGAGGTCGAGCGACCAGTTGCCGCGGCGCGCCATCTGCCAGTCGAGGAACCCCACCTTGTCTCGAGGGGAGTCGTCGGGCAGCACATAGGTGTTGCCGATGTGCGGGTCGCCGTGCAGCAGGGTCTGCGGCGATCCGGGAGACGTCAGCGTGCCGATATACCGCGCCCAGATGTCGATGAACAGTTGCTCGCCGGTCAGCGACAGGATCTCGGCGGAGACGGTGTCGCCCGCCCGTTCGCGTGCGATGTCCAACGGGGCGTACTGCATTCCCTCGAAGGCGACGAACGGCTCGACCCAGCCGAGCGCCGGGTGGCCCGTCAGCCGGTCCCCCCAGTACGCGCTGTGCAGCCGGGCCAGCCCGCGCACCCCGCTGGCGACCTGCTCGACGGTCATCGGCCGGGTGGAGTCGCGGGGATCGCCGCCACGGTTGACAACGTCTTCCATGATCATCAGGAAGTCCGAGCCCGGCTCGTCGATGAGCGCCACATAGACCGCCGGATGATCAAGCGGCAGAGGCACTCCCGACGCGAACAGCCGCGGCTCGTGGAACAGCCCGCTGGTGAGCGCGACCAACTCGGCGTGCGCCGGGTCGACGGCCTTGGCGAACACCGTGGCGGGTCCCGCGCCTGCCGAGTAGCTGAGCTCCAGGCGGGCCCGCCGGTTGGTGCCGTCGTCGCGCAGCGCGACCCGCACAGCGTCCACCACGGCGCCGGGATGGTGACCCGACAGCGCCGAGGTCATCCATTCCGGGGTGATCGCGTCCCAGCCCTGTGGGATGGACAGCTCCGCAAGTGTCACGGGCGTGGCTACTTGAGGCAGCTACCGCCGTCGACCGGCAGTGTCACGCCGGTGATGTAGCGGGCCTCGTCGGAGGCCAGGAACAGCACGGCGTTGGCGATGTCCTCGGGCTCCACCCAGCCGATCGGCAGCGTGTGCATCAGCTGTCCGACCACCTTCATGTCCTCGGGGCCCGGGTTCTCCAGGTCCGGGCGGAACAGCTTCATCGTGCCGTCGTTCATGAACAGCGGGGTGTTGACGTTCGTCGGGTGCACGGAGTTGACCCGGATGTTCTGCGCGCCGAGCTCGACGGCGAACGTCCGCATCAGGCCGACCACACCGTGCTTGGCGGCGACGTAGTGGCCGGTGTGCGGATACGCCTTCAGCCCGCCGACCGAGCTCGTCAGGATGATCGAACCGCCGCGACCGCCCGCGAGGATATGCGGCACACCGGCTTTCACCGACTTCCAGACACCGCCGAGGTTGACGTCGATCATGTCAGTCCAGTCGCCCTCGCTGGTCTTGTCGAGGGTTTCGCCGCCGTTGCCGATGCCGGCGTTGGCGACGATGATGTCCAGCCGGCCCAGTTGCTCGACGCCCGCGTCCACCGCGGCCTTCATGGCGTCGAAGTCGCGAGTGTCGACCTCGGCGGTGTAGATGCGGCGGTTGTGCCCCTTGACCAGATCGGCCGTCTCGGCCAGATCCTCGGGCGTGGCGAGCGGAATCCGGACGCTGTCGATCTGCTTGCAGATGTCGACCGCGATGATGTCCGCGCCCTCCTCGGCCAGCCGGACGGCGTGCGCCCGCCCCTGGCCGCGGGCCGCGCCGGTGATGAAAGCGACCTTGCCTTCAACGCGTCCTGTCATATTTCTTCCTCAATTCATGGTTAGCGGAAAGGATTTCACAAGATGGCGGCCGGCATGGACTCCCAGCCGCGAACAGTCGATGTGGGTGACAGCGTCGCATTGGCCATGTCGACGTCCCACTCGGGGAAGCGCTTGAGGATCTCCTCGAGTGCGACGCGTCCTTCCAGGCGGGCCAGCGCCGAGCCGAGGCAGTAGTGCGTGCCGACGCTGAACGCGAGATGCTGACGGACCTCACGGTGGATGTCGAACACGTCGCCGTCGGGCGGGAACTGGCGGTGGTCGCGCACCGCTGCGCCGATGAGCATCATCATGACGCTGCCCTGAGGCACGGTCTGGCCGTGGATCTCGACGTCGCGGGTGACGTAGCGGGAGACGTGCGGTGCCGGCGGCTCGAAGCGCAGCAACTCCTCGATCGCCTGGGGAATCAGCGTCGGGTTCTGTGCCAGCTCGCGGCGTTGGTCGGGGTGTTCGGCCAATACCTTTCCCGCCCAGCCGATCAGCCGCGTCGTGGTCTCGTTGCCCGCGCCCGCGACCACGTTGAGGTAGGTGAGCAATTCCTGGCGGGACAGATTGCGCGTGGTGCCCGTCTCGTCGACGAACTCCGCATTGAGCAACTCGGTCATGATGTCGTCCGACGGGTGCTCGGCACGCCAGTCGATGTAGGCCTCGAACAGTTCCCCGAGAACCATGGCGCCGCCCTCTTCGTGCTTCATGGGCTTGCCCGCCTCGGTGCGCAGCTGCGCATTGGCGTGGTCGCGGATCATCTCCTGGTCATCCTCGGGGATGCCCAGCAGCGCGCTGATCACCTGCATCGGCATGACGGCGCCGAGGTCTGCGACGAAGTCGAACGTGCCGCCGCCGACCAGCGGGTCGAGCGCCTGGGCGCAGAATTCGCGGATCTTCGGCTCGAGCCCGTTGACTTTGCGCGGGGTGAACATCCGGGCCAGCAGCTTGCGGTGGATGTCGTGAATCGGCGGATCCTCGAAAATGACCGTGCCAGGCGGGATGTCGATGTTCGCCTTGATCAGCTCGACGATCGCACCGCGCGCCGAACTGAACGTCTCGTGATCCACCAGTGCCTTGTTGACGTCGGCGAAGCGGCTCACCGCGAAGAAGTCATGCTGTGCGTTGTAGTACAGGGGCGCTTCTTCCCGTAGCCGTCGAAACGTCGGGTACGGATCGGCGTTGATGCCGATGTCGTAGGGGTCGAAATAGACGTCGCTGGTGGCAGCTTCGGTGGTACTGGCGGTCACGGTGTCGCCTTTCGCTTAAGACCGGGGCGGCATAAGACAGATGAATGGCAACTGTCTCATCAACTCTGTCACCAGCGTCGCACGGGTGTCAATGGGACGATACTTTTTTGCAATTTATACTCTCCGCTTAGCAGAACCGTCTTCTCGCATTGCCGCGAGCCTACGTCGCGACCCTGAGAAGGGCCTCCTGCGCGTAGGACGCGACGAGCGCGCCGCTCTCGGTCAGCACATCGCCTCGGCCGAAGCGGCGGCCGTGCGCGAGCAATGGGCTGTGCTGGCGCAACAGCAACCAGTCGTCGGTTCGGAACGGCCGCTGAAACCACAGGGTGTGCGACGTCACGGCCGAGGTGAACTGCGTGCCATTGCCGCGCTGGCCCAACCCGTCCATCGGTCGCAGCGCAGTGCCGATGAGGGTCAGGTCGGTGGCGTACGCCGCCAGCGCCGGGGCCAGCGATGGATCGACTTCGGGTGTGCGCATCCAGAACTCGAATCGGGGCGGGCCCGTGTCGGTGACGCTGAGATCGTCGACGGCCCGCGTCTCCCACGGGATGAGGTCGAGCGCGACGCCGTGTTCGGGGCCGAGCAATGCGGCGACGTCGTCGACGGCCTGATGTTCGGGGCCGTCCTCCAGAACGTGCATGCAGATCGAGCCAGTGGCCAGCACCCGGTCGGTTCGGCGCCCGTTCTCGTCGACGGATTTCTGGCGGGCCGTGATCGTCAGGGTCGCGAACGAGCGTCCCTCGTGGTGGCGGATCGCCTCGAAGGTGACCGGGTCGGCGGCGCGGCCCTCGCGGGCGAACACGGTGTGCAGCGATTTGATCGACTTGTCGGGGCACATCTTTCGGGCGGCCTCGATGAGCTGGCCGAGCAATTGCCCGCCGAACACCCGGTGGTAGTCGAGTTGCTGATTGCGACCCTCGAAGACCGTCGACCCGGTTGCCGCGCCCGGGTCGTCGGGTGACGCGGCGGATAGCTCGAGGCACTCCAGCAGGTCGGTCCACAGGTCGGGCACGACCGCGATTGTAAGCCGAGTTCTTCGGCGACGAGAATGGGGTTCTCGGCTAGGCGGCGAAGCCTTGCGAGCAGAAATCCCACACTTCGTCGGCCGAGATCGGGTGGCCGGCCTCGTCCTCCTCGTCGCCAGTGGACTGCGCGGCGTTGAACATCACCGTCTGCATGGTCATCGCGGCCATCCGCCTGGGGTTGATGCCTGCGCGCAGCATGCCTGCGGCCGCGGCGTCCTCCATCAGCTCCGTGAGCAGGGCAAGCAGCGGTGCATGCGCGACCTTGACCTCGGAAGGATGCGACACGAGCAGCCGTGGCGCGAAGTCGGTGAACAGCGGGCGCTTGGCCGTCGGATCCGGCCGCGAGGTCTCGAACAACAGCTGGATCGCGACCTTCAGCCGTCCCATCGGATCGTCGTGGCTGGCGGTCGCGGCGCGGATCTGGTCGGCGGAGCGGCTCAGCGCGTCCTCGAACAGCGCCAGCAGGAGCTCGTGCTTGCCATCGAACTGCAGGTAGAAGCTTCGCAGCGACTGCCGGGAGCGGTCGACGACCTCTTGGACGGTGAAATCCGTGCTGCCCTTTTCGATGATGATGGCCTGGGCGGCGTCCAGGAAGCGCTGCACCCGCTGGGCAGCCCGGAGCTTCGCTGTCTTGATCGACCGTTCGACCGCGCGCTGCTTCCAGGCGGGCTCTTCGCTGGGACTTGTCACCGGCGGCTCGGAACCGTGCCGATTGGTGAGAACATGAACTGACTGTACCGGAGAACGCCTTGCCATTGCGGTCCTCGACCCCCTCGCGGCCAACGTGTCGGAGATTGTAACTTTCTCACTATGAGAATACTATTCTCATCCAGTTGAGGATGGAAGTCCTTCCAAATTTTGCAGACCGGCCGGGAGCCCTGTGCAGCTGACATTTGATGCCGACGTCGAGGCGTTCCGTGCCGAGTTCGTCGCCTTCCTCGATGCGAATTTGCCGCCCGAGGCCGAAGCGCTGGATCGGTCGTGGTCGAGCAGTCACGTCCCGGACTGGGCACGTCGCTGGCAGCGGCTGATGTTCGACAACGGCTGGCTGGTGCCGGGCAACCCGCCCGAATTCGGCGGGCGCAACGCGACGATCCTGCAGCAATACGCCTACCAACTGGAACTCTCTCGACGACGGGTCTACCAGACCTACAACCCCCAGGGCGTCGGCATTATTGCCGCGTCGCTGATCTCCTATGGCACCGGCGAGCAGCAGCAGAAGTGGGCCGTGCCGATTCTGCGGGCCGAGATCACCGCGTCGCTGGGGATGAGCGAACCCGGGGCGGGCTCGGATCTGGCGTCCCTACGCACCCGGGCGGTCCGTGACGGCGACTGCTTCGTGGTCAACGGGCAGAAGGTGTGGACGTCCGGCGCGCACGACGCAGACGTGTTGCTGGCCTTCGTGCGGACCGATCCGGACGCCCCTCGACACAAGGGCATCAGCGCGCTGATCATCCCCACCGATCTCCCCGGCGTGGTGCGGCGACCGTTCGCCTCGGCGTGTGACCAGAACGACCTGGACTTCAACGAGGTGTTCTTCAACGACGCGCGGGTGCCCGCGGAGAACCTCGTCGGTCCGCTCAACGAAGGCTGGCGGGTCGCCAACGGCTCGCTGGGTCACGAGCGAAACATGTTGTGGCTCAGCTATGCCGACCGGTTGCAGGAGTTCGTCGAAGACTTCCCCTGCCGGACCGGACTGGACCGCGACGGCTACGCCAGGCTGGTGATGGACAACCAGGCGCTGCGGCTGCTCGGCTCGATGGCGCTGGCGAGGGCCGCGCGTGGGGACGAGGACGCCGGGGCGCTGTCGGTGCTGAAGCTGTTCGGGTCCGAAGCCTCACAGGCGGCGTCGGAGTACGCGCTGGCGGCCGCGGGGCCCGACGGGCTGGCGCACCCGGCCGTGTCCGGCCCGTACTCGGCGTTTCACCTCGACCTGTATCGGGCCGGCTGGTTCGAGCGCTACATCAGATCCTTCGGCGGCACGATCGCCGGCGGCACCTCCGAAATCCAGCGCAACATCATCGCCCAGCGCCTGCTCGGGTTGCCCCGCAACTAGTCCGCGATCAGAAGGATTCACGTGTACATCGACTACGAGGTCAGCGACCGCATCGCAACCATCACGCTCAATCGGCCGGAGGCGGCCAACGCCCAGAACCCGGAACTGCTCGACGAACTCGATGCGGCGTGGACCCGCGCCGCCGAGGACCACGAGGTCAGCGTGATCGTGTTGCGGGCCAACGGGAAACACTTCTCGGCGGGCCACGACCTGCGCGGCGGCGGGCCCGTGCCGGACAAGATCACCCTCGAGTTCATCATCCAGCACGAGGCCAAGCGGTACCTGGAGTACACGCTACGGTGGCGCAACGTCCCGAAGCCGTCGATCGCCGCGGTGCAGGGCCGCTGCATCTCCGGTGGCCTTCTGTTGTGCTGGCCGTGCGACCTGATCGTCGCGGCCGACGACGCCCAGTTTTCCGACCCGGTGGTGCTGATGGGCATCGGCGGAGTCGAATATCACGGCCACACATGGGAGTTGGGACCGCGTAAAGCCAAGGAGATCCTGTTCACCGGGCGGGCGATGACCGCCGACGAGGTGGCCGCGACCGGCATGGTGAACAAGGTGGTGCCGCGCGACCAGCTGGACGCCGAGACCAGGGCGCTGGCCGAGCAGATCGCCAAGATGCCGCCGTTCGCGCTGCGCCAGGCCAAGCGCGCGGTCAACCAGACGCTGGACGTCCAGGGCTTCTACGCGGCGATCCAGTCGGTGTTCGACGTCCATCAGACGGGTCACGGCAACGCGCTCAGCGTCGGCGGGTGGCCGGTGCTGGTCAACCTCGACGAGATGAAAGCCAACATCCAGTAGCCCTGCGGGTCACCGTGCACCGCGAGCGTGCACAGAATGCCACCTGTTGTCGGTGTGTCGTGTGCAAACACGCACGTCCCCTACTGCGTGTGGGCCCACGCGGTGCTGGGTGACCCCTACAGCTGGGCGAGGCGGGGCGCTGAGCCGCGGGCGCGCAGTCCGGCGCCGGCCTTGCGGGTGAGTTCCCTGGAGCTGCCCAACAACCCGTCGAGCACCAGCACCCGTTTCACGTGGTGCTGCAGATCGTGTTCGGCGGTGAAGCCGATGCCGCCGAGGACCTGTTGACAGTGTTTGGCGGCGGTCAGCGCGGCCTTTCCCGCGGCGGCCTTGGCCAGCAGCGCGGTCAGGTCGGGGTTGTCCTCGCCAGGCAGCGTCAGCGTCGCCTCGGCGCCCTCGACGGCCACCAGCGTCTCGGCGAGCCGGTGCCGCACCGCCTGGAACGACGCGATGGGCTCACCGAACTGCTTGCGGTCCAACGCATGTTGACGGGCAAGGCGCAGCATCGCGCGCGCCGACCCGACCAGCCACCAGCCCACTGCCACACGGGCTTCGGCCACCCGGATCGGATAGCCCTCCTCCTCGCGGCGCAGCGGCAACCCGCCCAGAGCCGTGCCGGCGCCATCGGTGCGATCCCACACCACCCACGTGTTGCCGGCATACGGCAAGGGCAGTTCCACCGTGCCGCCGATCTCGTTGCCCGTCGCGTGCAACACCACGTCGACCAGAACCGAGGCGTGCGAACCTGTTTCGCCCAGCAGCCGAAACACCAGCGGAACCGCCACGTCCGCCATGTCGGCCAGCATCTCGGACCAGCCGAGGTCGTTCAGCGCCGCGTCCAGGTCGGGCCCGGACTTCGACAGCATGGTCTTGCGCAGTCCGTCTTCGAGAAGGTCGAGTTCGGATTCTCCAGCCACGATCACTCCTTCCCGAGATCCAGCAGCCGACGGGCGATTATGTTGCGTTGCACCTCGGCAGTGCCGCCGTAAATGGAGGCCGCCCGCGAGTAGAGGTACTCGGTGCGCCACGGGGTGTCGTCGAGTTCGATGACGCCGGGCAGCAAGTCGCGCGCGGTGTCGTAGAGGCGCTGTTCGGCGCCGGCCAGCAGCACCTTGTCGATCGACGTGTCCGGGCCCAGCTTCTGTCCCTCGCCGAGCCGGTGCTGCGTCGCGCGGGATCGACAACGCAGCGTGTGCAGGGCCAGGTACGCCTCGCCCATGTCCGAATCGATCGCCTGGCCCTGCGCTTTCACCTCGCCGACGAGCGCGTCGAAGCGGGCGTACAGATAGGCGATGCGCTGCCAGAAGCACGTGGACCGTTCATACGGCAGCAGGTCCATCGCCAGCCGCCAGCCGTCGCCGGGGTTGCCGAGCATCCGGTCGGTCGGCACCTCGACGTCGTCGAAGTACACCTCGCAGAACTCGTCGACGTCGTGCATCGTCCGCAGCGGACGCACGGTGACGCCGGGGGAGTCCAGGTCGACGAAGAACGCCGTGATGGCCTCGTGGTTGGGGGTGTCCGGCCCGCCGGTCCGGGTCAGCAGCACGCACCGCGCCGCGTACTGCGCGAAACTGGTCCACACCTTCTGCCCGTTGACCACCCAGGTGTCGCCGGTCTGCACGGCGCGTGTGGTCAGCGACGCCAGGTCGCTGCCGGAACCGGGTTCGGAGAACCCCTGACACCACGACTCCTGGCCCGACAGCAGCCTCGGCACCATCTCGGCGGCAAGTTCGGGCCGCGCGTAGTCGATCATCGTCGGGGTCAGCACGTCGAGCATGGAATACGGTCCGGGATGGTCGATTCCGCGGCCGACGATCTCCTCGCCGACGATCGCGCGCAGGATGTCCGGGCCGCCCAACCCGCCTGCCGACTCCGGCCAGCCGTAACGCATCCAGCCCGCGTCGTACAACGCCTTCAGCGCCCGCAGGTGCTGCCGCTGGTGCGCGTCAAGGGAGTGGTCGCCGTCGGGGGGTGTCAGGTCGTTCTCGTCGAGCCACTCCAGCAGCGCCGCGCGAAATGCGGCGGGGTCGAAAAGCGGGTCGGACAGGTCGGTCATCCGGCTTCGGGCCTCCCGATCGCGTGCGGACGGCCGGAGTCGTGTTCGCCGCTGCGCCGGATGAAGGTCATGGCACGGGTCTTCAGCCGCCAACCGTCAGCGGTCCGAAGGTAGGTGTCGTTGTAGTAGCCGATGCGCATGTCGTGCTTGGAGTGCTCGATGAAGCACAGCGGCTGGGTGCCGGTCGCTTTGTCCGGGTCGTCCTCGTCGAGGTGCACCAGCGAGGTGCCCGTCATGAAGAGCCCCTTGGGTGCCGCGTCGACCAGTTCCGGGAAGCGGGCCAGCGTGTAGGTGGAGCCGAACGCGCTGTAGGTGCCGTCAGGGGTGAAGACACTGATCAGCCCCTCGATGTCGCCCTGCGTGATGGTGACGGCGTACTTCGCCAGGAGCTGCTGGATTTCGACCAGGTCTGTAGTTCGTGACCCGTTATTTGGCACTGTCATGTTTGAAGACCTTACCGCCCTTCATTACAAAACTAACATTCTTTGTAACGCTAATGTCGGTCAGCGGGTCGCCGGGCACTGCGATGATGTCGGCGAGGTGGCCCTCGGCGAGACGGCCGAGATCCGGCTTGTTGATCAGGTCCGCGGCCACGACGGTCGCCGCCCGCAGCACCGCGTGGGCGGGCATCCCCCAGTCCACCAGCGTGACGAGCTCGTCGGCGTTCTTCCCGTGCGGGATAGCGGGTGCGTCGGTGCCGACGGCGATCTTCACGCCTGCTTCGTAGGCCGCCTTGATCGACGTGCGTGCTTTCGGAAACATCTCGGCGGCCTTGTCCTGCAACTCCTTCGGCGCCCGTGATACATCCATTGCCTCGGCGAGGCGCCGGGTGGTGACCAGAAACCGGTCGTTGTCGACGAGCATCTTGATCGCCTCGTCGTCCATCAGGAAGCCGTGCTCGATACAGTCGATCCCACATGCCACCGCATGCTTGACCGCCTCCGCGCCGTGGGTGTGCGCGGCCACCCGCAGCCCGCGACGGTGCGCCTCGTCGACGATGACTCGGAGTTCCTCGTCCGAATAGTGTTGCGCGCCCGCCTCTCCGGTCAGCGACATGACACCGCCCGAGCAGCACACCTTGATCAACTGGGCGCCGTGCTTGATCTGGTAGCGCACCGCCTTGCGGATCTCGTCGTTGCCGTTGGCGATGCCTTCCTCGATGGTCAGTTCCAGCACGCCGGGCATGAACGCGGCGAACATCGTCGGGTCGAGGTGCCCGCCCGTCGGCGTGATCGCGTGGCCCGCGGGGATCACCCGCGGCCCTTCGATCCAGCCCGCGTCGATTGCCTTGCCCAGCGCTACGTCGAGCAGGTAACCACCCGTCTTGACGAACAACCCGAGGTTGCGCACGGTGGTGAAGCCGGCGCGTAACGTGCGCCTGGCATTGCCGACGGCGCGCAGCATTCGGGTCGGCGGATCATCCTGAACCTGTGACAGGCCGGGGTTTTCACCCCGGCCACCCATCAGCAGGTTGACCTCCATGTCCATCAGCCCGGGAAGCAGGATCGCGTCGCCCAGATCGATGACCTCATCTTCCGGGCCGACGGCGGCCTCGCCGATGCCGACGATCCTGTCGTCCTCGATTCGGACGATGCCGGGCCGGACGATCTCGCCGGCGTCTACGTCGAGCAGACCCGCAGCTTTGAGGGCCAACACGTCTAGACCACCGGCTCCTTGACGCATTCGATGTAGGCGGCGCCGCTGTCGAGCACTCGGGGCTGCTTCCACACCTCGACCGGGAACGACACATTCACCAGCGATTGCATCATGTGGATGAGAGCCTTTGCGTCGTCCGGCATTCCGCCCAGGGGGAACCTGGCGTCGCAGTATTCCATCACCGCCTCAAGGCGAGGGAACGCGGCGTCGTAGAACTCCTGCATCTCGGCCATCGTGGAGGACAACCGCTTCTCGTAACGATCCGCCTCGTCGGCCAGGCACCAGTCGGTGAACCGCTCGAGGTCGGCGAATTCCTCCGGGAGCTTAGACATTGATCGAGTCCTTCTCGTTGGCTGTGGCGCCGGAATGGCCGTTGGCCAGTCCCTTTTCTCTCTTGTAGGCGTTGACGTAGTCCCATGCCGTCTTGTGCAGATGGCGCAGCAGGATCTCCTGATCGCACAGCGGGAAGTCCTTGACGACCTTGGTTCCGATCATCGTCTGGGTGGCTTCCAGGGTGTTGGCGTCCTGGAATGCGTACTCCTTGAACGTCACCGCCGCCAACTCGTGGGCGAGACGCTCGCGGGTGTTGGTCGCGGGCACGAAATAGAGCGTGCACTCGAAAATGTGCTTGTCCACATCGGTGGGCCAGTAGTGATAGGTGAGATACCAGCCCGGCGCCCACAGCAGCAGCGTGAAGTTCGGGAAGAACTCGAACGAGTCCTGACCCCACGCGTGGTGACGCGCCGGGTTGACCGCAGGCGGCAACTCGTCGGGCAGGATGCCCTTGATCTTCGGCCGGTCCCACGGCCCGAACAGCCCGCTGTGCAGCACGCGTTCGATGGGCTTGACCATGTTCTCGTCCTTCGGCGGGCTCATGCCGCCCCAGGACGAGATCATCGAGTGCCTGCCCTTGATGTCGTAGTGCAGCGCCTCGAAGCCGAAGCCGGCCAGCTTGTCGGCTTCCTCCTTGACCGCCTGCTTCATGTGCAGGACCGGCGCGTGGTAGAACTCGACGAACGCGTCGATGAACAGCTTCCAGTTCGAATTGACCTCGGCCCGATAGGAATACGTCTCCGTCATCTCACCGAATGGATAGCCCTCCAGCCCCTTCGCGAAGTCGCCGAGGTAGTCGGTGAGCGGCTCTGCGTCGTTGTCGAAGTTGATGAAGATGAAGCCCTCCCACACCTCGCAGCGCACCGGCACCAGCCCGAAGTCCGCCTTGTCGAGGTCGAAGAACTCGCCCTCCTGCTGGACGAAGGTGAGGTCGCCTTTGAGCGAGTAACGCCAGGCGTGGTACTTGCAGGTGAACTGGCGGCAGGTGCCGGACACCTCCTCGCCCGGATAGTCGTTCCACACCAACTTGTTTCCGCGGTGGCGGCACATGTTGTAGAACGCGCGGACGACGTCGACTCCGTCCTCGACGTCCTTGACGATGATCACCGAGGTGCCCGGGCCCGCCGAGGGCATTTCACGGGTGAAGTAGCTGCCCTTGCGCGGCAGGCGTTCCACCCGGCCGACGTTGAGCCAGCACTTCTTGAAGATCGCCTGTTGCTCGAGCTTCCACTGCTCCGGGTCGATCGAATCGGTGTAGTCGACCGGGGCCGTGCCGAGCTCCGGCCAGTTCTCTGTCCAGCTGCCCGCAGCCGGTTTGGGGAAAAATGCCACTTTCGCTTACCTCTCCTGTTCGAGCTCAACGCCGAAGGTTTTCAGGGCCATTGACACGGTGATGTAGCAGCCGACCGTGAAGACGAAGTCCATCCGCTGACGCTTGTCGAAACGCTCGCCCAACGCCGCCCAGGTGGCGTCCGTCAACTGGTAGGACTTGAGAAGTTCATCCACCGCGGCCAACACCAGGCGGTCGAAGTCATCGGCTGCCTCGCCGCGCTGCACACCCGCGATGTCGTCGTCGGTGAGGCCCTCGTTGCGGCCCATCTTGACGTGCTGCATCCACTCGTAAGCCGAGTCGGTCCGGTGCGCCACCCGAAGGATCGCAAGCTCACGCAGCCGCGGCGGCAGCGTCGAGTTGAAGAGCAGATGCACGTTGAAGCGCAGGAACTCCTTCGTCAGTGCCGGGTGGTTGACGAAGGTACCCAGGATGTTGCTCGCGTTCTCCGGGTTGCGCCGCTCGGGGGGCAGCATCACAGCGAGCGCGCGATCGACGGCGTCGTCCCACTGATCCGCAGGCAGCGGGGGCAGGCGCACGGCGTTCTCCTCTCGGGTGTGAGAATCAGGTTCTCATTTCCGACTAATACATTTCCATCTTTTTCGCCGATGGTCAATGGGGCACTGCCGGAACAGGCCCGTTACCAAACATTTGTCCCGCGTTATCGTGGGACAACAGGCCCTGGAGATTGATTCTCGCCCGGAGAGAAGCTAGTTTCCCTGGATAGAGAACAACGCGGATACTACGGTGGTGGTGAGAGGGAAGGGAGCCCCATGAACAAGGAAGACATGATTCTGGTCAGCGTCGACGATCACATCGTCGAACCGCCTGACATGTTCGCCAACCATCTGGCCAAGAAGTATCTGGATGACGCGCCGCGGTTGGTGCACAACCCGGACGGCAGCGATACCTGGCAGTTCCGCGATGTGGTGATCCCGAATGTGGCGCTCAACGCGGTGGCGGGCCGGCCGAAGGAGGAGTACGGGCTGGAGCCCCAGGGCCTCGATGAGATCCGGCCGGGCTGTTACAACGTCGACGAGCGCGTGAAGGACATGAACGCCGGGGGCATTCTGGGCTCGATGTGCTTCCCGTCGTTTCCCGGGTTCGCCGGGCGGTTGTTCGCCACCGAGGATCCGGAGTTCTCGCTGGCGCTGGTGCAGGCCTACAACGACTGGCATGTCGAGGAGTGGTGCGGGGAGTACCCGGCCCGGTTCATCCCGATGACGCTGCCGGTGATCTGGGACGCCGAAGCGTGTGCAGCCGAGATTCGGCGTAACGCCAAGCGGGGTGTGCATTCGCTGACATTCACCGAGAACCCGGCGGCGATGGGCTATCCGAGCTTCCACGACTTCGACTACTGGAAGCCGATGTGGGACGCGCTGGTGGACACCGACACGGTGCTCAACGTGCACATCGGGTCCTCGGGCCGGTTGGCGATCACCGCCCCGGACGCGCCGATGGACGTGATGATCACGCTGCAGCCGATGAACATCGTGCAGGCCGCCGCGGATCTGCTGTGGAGTCGTCCGATCAAGGAGTACCCGGATCTCAAGATCGCGCTGTCCGAGGGTGGTACGGGCTGGATTCCGTATTTCCTGGAGCGCGCGGATCGCACCTACGAGATGCACTCGACGTGGACCGGGCAGGACTTCAAGGGCAAGAAGCCCTCCGAGGTGTTCCGTGAGCACTTCTTGACCTGTTTCATCTCCGATCACGTCGGGGTGCAGCTGCGCCACGATGTCGGCATCGACAACATCTGCTGGGAAGCCGACTACCCGCACTCCGATTCGATGTGGCCCGGCGCGCCCGAGCAGCTCGACGAAGTGCTCACCGAGCACAACGTGGGCGACGACGACGTCAACAAGATGACCTTCGAGAACGCCATGCGCTGGTATCACTGGGACCCCTTCACCCACATCTCGAAGGAACAGGCCACCGTCGGCGCACTGCGCAAAGCCGCAGAAGGCCACGACGTATCCATCCAGGCGCTGTCCAAGAAAGAGAAGACCGGCGCGAACTTCGCCGACTTCGCGGCGAGCGCCAAGGAGCTGACCGGCAACAAGGACTGACCAGGTCCGCGGGGCGACAGTGCGCCGGTGCGCAGAATGGGTGATCGCACCGGCGCACCCGGCTGTGCCGACGACAGAAAGAGCAGGAGAACAGTGGCCGACGTTCTTGGGGGAATGAGTTTCGAGCTGAGCGAGGATCAGGAACTGATCCGCAAGTCCGTCGCCGAACTGGCGGGCCGCTTCGACGACCACTACTGGATGCAGAAGGACCAGGCGCACGAATTCCCGCAGGAGTTCTACGACGCGATCGCCAAGGGCGGCTGGCTCGGCATGACCATCCCGGAGGAGTACGGCGGCCATGGCCTCGGCATCACCGAGGCGACGCTGCTCCTCGAGGAGGTCGCCCGCTCCGGGGCGGCGATGAACGGCGCCAGCGCCATCCACCTGTCCATCTTCGGCATGCAGCCGGTGGTCAAACACGGCTCCGACGAACTCAAGAAAGCGACGCTGCCGCGCATCGTGGACGGCGACCTGCACGTCTGCTTCGGTGTCACCGAACCCGGTGCGGGACTGGACACCTCGCGGATCACCACGTTCGCCAAGCGCGAGGGTGACCATTACCGGGTCAACGGTCGCAAGGTCTGGATCTCCAAGGCATTGGAGTCGGAGAAGATCCTGCTGCTCACGCGCACCACGCCCTTCGACGAGGTGACCAAGAAGACCGACGGCATGACGCTGTTTTTGACCGACCTCGACCGCGACCATGTCGACATCCGGCCGATCAACAAGATGGGCCGAAACGCGGTGAGCTCCAACGAGGTCTTCATCGACGACCTGATGGTGCCGGTCGGCGACCGGGTCGGCGAAGAGGGCAAGGGCTTCAAGTACATCCTCGACGGTCTCAACCCCGAACGCATGCTGATCGCCGCCGAGGCGCTGGGCATCGGCCGCGTCGCACTCGAGAAGGCGGTCAAGTACGGCAACGAGCGCGTCGTGTTCGATCGGCCCATCGGCATGAATCAGGGCCTGCAGTTCCCGCTGGCGGATTCGTTGGCCCGCCTCGACGCCGCCGAACTGGTGCTGCGCAAGGCGACATGGCTCTACGACAACGGCAAGCCCTGCGGACGCGAGGCCAACACGGCCAAATACCTGTGTGCCGATGCCGGATTCGGCGCGGCTGACCGCGCACTGCAATTGCACGGCGGCATGGGCTATTCCGAGGAGTACAACGTGTCGCGCTACTTCCGCGAGTCGCGCCTGATGAAGATCGCGCCGGTGAGCCAGGAGATGATCCTGAACTTCCTGGGCGAACACGTGCTCGGGATGCCGAGGAGCTACTGAGATGGGTTACTTCGACCTGACCGGGCGCGCGGCGCTGGTCACCGGTGCCGGCGCGGGCGGCGGGATCGGCGCCGCTGTTGCCGCAGCGCTGGCCGACGCGGGCGCCGCGGTGCTCGTCACCGACATCAACCCCGACGCGGCTTCCGCGGTGGCCGAACGGATTCGCGCGTCAGGCGGCAAGGCCGACTCGTGTGCGCTCGACGTGGGTGACCGCGCGGCGGCCGACGCCGCTGCCGAGCAGGCCGCGGGACTGGGCGGGGGAGCGCTGCACATCCTGGTGAACAACGCGGGCGTCACGTCTCCCGCCATGTTTCCGAAGCTGACCGACGAGACCTTTCGGCTGACGTTCGACGTGCACGTCATGGGCACGTTCCACTGCACGCAGGCCGCGCTGCCGTTCATGCCGACCGACGGCACCGGCCGCGTCATCAACGTGACGTCGGCGGCCGGGCTCACCGGAACACTGGGCCAGGTCAATTACTCCGCCGCCAAGGCGGGCCTGATCGGCTTCACCAAATCGTTGGCCCGTGAACTCGCACCGAAGAACATCATGGTCAATGCGCTTGCGCCACTTGCCGCCACGCCGATGACCGAGACGATCCGCACCAACGAGAAGTTCGCCGCCAACATGATGGCCCGCATTCCGTTGAAGCGCTGGGCCGGCCCCGAAGAGGTGGCGGGCGCGTTCGTGTTCATGGCGTCGGATGCCGCGTCGTACATCACCGGGCAGGTGCTGCCCGTCGACGGCGGCATGGTGATGTGACCGGGTCTCAGGGTCCGCTGGCCGGCATCACCGTCGTCGCCATGGAACAGGCCGTCGCCGCACCGATGTGCACCAGGGTGCTCGCCGACTTCGGTGCCCGCGTCATCAAGGTAGAGAACCCCAAGGGCGGCGACTTCGCCCGCGACTACGACGACGTCGTCAACGGCCCAGGCGGTCTGGCGGCGCACTTCGTGTGGTGCAACCGGGGCAAGGAATCGGTCACCCTGAACCTGAAGTCGCCTGCGGGGGTGGAGGTCCTGCATCGACTGCTCGACCGCGCCGACGCGTTCGTGTCCAACCTCGCGCCGGGATCAACCGCGCGCCTTGGCCTTTCGCCCGCAGACCTCGCCGTGCGGCACCCGAACGTCATACCCGTCGAGATCGACGGCTACGGACCTGGCGGGCCGATCTCCCACAAGCGCGCATACGACCTGCTGATCCAGGCCGAGGGTGGCTCGTGTGCGGTCACCGGACATCCCGGAATGCCCGCCAAGCCCGGACCGGCGATGGCCGACTTCACCACGGGCCTGTACGCCGCGTTGTCCATCCTCGCGTTGCTGTTCGACCGCGGCCGTCGCGATGGTCCCGCGCCCGCCGTGGGACTGAGCCTGTTCGACGTGCTGACCGACGTGATGGGCTATCAGCTGACCTACACCCAGCACTCCGGCATCGACCAGCAGCCACTCGGCGTCGGTTCACCGGCGGTGGCGCCCTACGGGGCGTTCCCGACCCGCGACGGGCAGACGGTCGTGCTCGGCACCACCAACGACCGGGAGTGGCAGCGGGTGGCCAGGGAGATCATCGAGCGCCAGGACCTGGCCGACGATCCGCGGTTCGCCACCAACCCCGGCAGGTGCGCACACCGCGAGGTACTCGAGGAGGCAATCGGGTCCTGGTGTGCGCAGCACGATCTCGCGCACATCCAGAAGGTGGCCGATCAAGCAGGCATCGGCAACTCGCGGTACAACCTGCCCAGCGAGGTCGTCGTGCACCCGCAGCTGGCCGCACGCAACCGGTGGCGCGAAGTGGGCACCACGAAGGGGCCGATACCGTCGCTGCTGCCGCCGCCCGTCATCGCCGGATACGATCCGCCGATGGGGGCCGTTCCGGGGCTTGGCCAGCACACCGACGCTGTGCTCGCCGAACTCGGATTCGGGCGCGACGACATCGCCGCGCTGCGCGAGCAGGACGCCATCGGCCCTGCCTATGGCTCGTGAGGAATGGAGACGACAAAATGCGTGAAACGGTAATCGTCGAAGCGGTACGGACACCGGTTGGCAAGCGCAACGGCGGGCTGTCCGAGATGCATGCCGCCGACCTGTCCGCGCTCGTCCTCACCGCTCTGGTCGAGCGCGCCGGCGTCGACCCGGAGATCATCGACGACGTGGTCTGGGGCTGTGTCTCCCAGGTCGGAGACCAGTCCAGCAACATCGGCCGCTACTCGGTGCTCGCCGCGGGGTGGCCGGAATCCATTCCGGGTACCACCGTCAACCGCGCCTGCGGGTCGAGCCAGCAGGCGCTGGACTTCGCGGTGCAGGCGGTGATGTCGGGTCAGCAGGACGTCGTCGTCGCAGGCGGGGTCGAGGTGATGAGCCGGGTTCCGCTCGGCGCGGCCCGGGCTTCCGGAATGCCGTACGGGCCGAAAGTGCTTGCGCGCTATGGCGATTTCTCCTTCAACCAGGGCATCTCGGCTGAGATGATCGCCGAGAAGTGGGGGTTCTCCCGCACTCGCCTCGACGAATACTCGGCCGCCTCGCACGAGCGCGCGGCCGCGGCCCAGGACAGCGGTGCCTTCGAGACCCAGACGATCCCCGTCTTCACCGGCGGCGAACCGGTGTTGGCCGACGAGGGCATTCGGCGCGGAACGACCGTCGAGAAACTCGCCGGCCTCAAGCCCGCGTTCAAGGAAGACGGCGTCATCCACGCGGGCAACTCGTCGCAGATCTCCGACGGCGCGGCCGCGTTGCTGGTGACGACGGCGGAGAACGCCGTCACGATGGGGCTCAACCCGATCGCGCGGTACCGCGCCGGCGCCGTCACGGGTGCGGATCCGGTGCTGATGCTCACCGGTCCGATCCCGGCCACCGAGAAGGTGTTGCACAAGGCCGGAGTCGGCATCGACGAGGTCGGCGTCTTCGAGGTCAATGAGGCCTTCGCGCCGGTGCCGCTGGCGTGGCTTCAGGAGACCGGCGCCGACGAGAAGCGCCTCAACCCGCTGGGCGGCGCGATCGCGCTGGGCCATCCGCTCGGCGCGTCGGGCGCAGTGCTGATGACCCGGATGCTCAACCACATGCGGGACAACGGCATTCGATACGGACTGCAGACGATGTGCGAGGGCGGCGGCACCGCCAACGCCACTTTGGTAGAACTCATCGCGTAGCGATGGAAGTCGAACTCATCGCCTAGTAGACAGGAGGCGCCGCGTGCGTCGAGACATCTTCACCTCCGATCACGAGGCCTTCCGTGAGTTGTGCCGCGACTTCGTGGAAAAGGAAGTGGTGCCGCACTATCCCGCGTGGGAGAAGGGCGGCCGGATGCCCCGCGAGGTGTTCGAGCAGATGGGTTCGCTCGGCATGCTCGGGATGGCGATCCCCGAGGAGTACGGCGGCGGTGGCGAACCCGATTACCGCTACAACGTGGTGATGCAGGAGGAGGCGGCCAAGGCGCTCGTCACGCTGTCGACGGTGCGCACTCAGCTCGAGGTGATCCTGCCGTACTTCCTGCACTACGCCAACGCCGAGCAGCGCGAACGCTGGTTCCCAGGGCTGGCGGCGGGCAAGCTGCTGACCGCCGTTGCGATGACGGAGCCCGGCACCGGGTCGGATCTCGCGGGCATGCGCACCACGGCGGTGCGCGACGGCGACGACTGGATCGTCAACGGCGCCAAGACCTTCATCACCGGCGGCATGCAGGCCGACCTGGTCATCACCGTCGCCCGCACGGCCACGGACCCCGACAACCGGCGCAAGGGCCTGACGCTGCTGGTCGTCGAGGACGGGATGGCCGGCTTCAACCGCGGACGCGAGCTCGACAAGATGGGCTGCAAGGTGCAGGACACCGCCGAACTGTCGTTCGTGGACGTGCGGGTGCCCGCGGCGAACGTGCTGGGGGAGGAAGGCGAGGCGTTCAGCTACCTCGGCCACAACCTGCCGCAGGAGCGGCTCACGGTCGCGGTCGGGTCGGTGGCGCAGGCGCGGTCGGCGATCGCCGCGGCCATCGACTACACCAAGGACCGCAAAGCGTTCGGCACACCCGTCGCGTCGTTCCAGAACACGAAGTTCGAGCTCGCCGCATGTTCGACAGAGGTGGAAGCCGCGCAGGCGATGCTGGACCGCGCGATCGCGCTGCACGTCGACGGCGAGTTGACCGGCGCCGACGCGGCGCGGGTGAAGCTGTTCTGCACGGAGATGCAGCAGCGCGTCGTCGACCGGTGTCTGCAGCTGTTCGGCGGCTACGGCTACATGATGGAGTACCCGATCGCCCGGTTGTACACCGACGCCCGGGTGGCCCGCATCTACGCCGGCACCAGCGAGGTGATGAAGGTGATCATCGCCAAGTCGCTCGGGCTGTAGGTGCTGTTGGCCTGACAAATGGCCTGACCTGCGGTGTGACGGTCGCCTGAACTGATTTTTGCTGAGACGCTTGTCACAGCCGTCAAACCTACCTACTGTGTGTTCACTAGGTTGGTTGATCGAAGGAGATCCGGGTCGGTGACAGCCCCACGGCCATACGAGACGCTTCTCGCCAAAGGCGAGGATCGTCGCCAGCGCATCCTCGGCGTCGCCGAACGGCTGCTGGCGCGCAATGGCTGGCGCAACACCTCGCTGGCGCAGATCGCCAAGGCGGCCGGCGTGACACCCGCCGGACTGCTGCACCACTTCGAGTCCAAGGAGCAGTTGCTCAACGCGGTGCTCGACGCCCGCGACGAAGACGACGCCATCCACGCCGACTACGAATCCGGCGACCTGATCACCGAGCTGAGCCGGGTGCCTGCCAGATTCGACCGGGCGCCCGAGCTCGTCGGCACGTTCACCGTGCTGCTCGTCGAGAACATCGCGCCCGACGCCCCGCTGCACGACCGACTGCACAAGCGCTATCGGGGCGCCATCGACATCCTCACCGAGATCATCGAGCGCGGTCAGCGGCTCGGACAGTATCGCCCCGACTGTGACGCGGCCACCAAGGCCGTCGAAATACTCGCCTTCATCAATGGAATGGAGACCCTATGGTTGCTCGACCCATCAATACCGCTCACCGAGGCGTTCAAGGGGTACGCCCAGTCGCTGTCCGTCGACTTGGCACCAAGGAGCTCGACATGAGGTACCGGCTTGATGTGGTGGCAGCAACCGCGGCCGACGCCGTCAGGTTCGCCGGTGGCTGGATGTATGACCGCGTGATGGCCGGCTGGGACGTCACCGTGCTGCTGGCCGACCGCTCCGACGTGCGGCCGCTGCAGATCCTCGGCGTCGCCACCACGGATCTGGAGTCGGCGCTGGCGCTGTGGGAAGAGCGCCCGCATCCGCAGACGGTGGCCGTCGCCGCGGATCTGTTCGGGAGCGACGATCGCGTCCGACGGGGTGTGCTCGGTGCGCTCGAACAGGGCATGACCGAGGTGACGCTGTGGGGCGAGACATGGCCGGCTGAACTCGACGACAGCGTCGGTCCCGTCGTGCATCAGCTCAGCGCGGCGGCCCGCGCATTCAAGCGACAGGCGATGACCGCCGCCGCCGACGGCGGATCCGTGACTCCGAGCGAGACCTTTCGCTGCGGCGTGATGGCGTCCCCGTCGGTCGCGTCGGACCTCATCCCGGCCAGCTGAACGTCTCCGCGAAACGGAGTTCCGGTACCAGAAGTTCGAGTCGAGGCGTACTGGAATTCCGTTGCGCGGTTTAAGGGCGTGCGCCGGGCCTTATCGCTCCTCTCGTGCGCCGGGCCTCATCGCTCCTCTCGTGCGCCGACGTCGATCAGCACCTTGCCCACCGCTTTCCCGTCCGCGACCTCCCGCAGCGCTCGCGGGGTTTCGGCGAGCGGATAGACGGCGCCGATGTGCGGCCTGACCGCACCGGTGGTGAGCAACTCGCCGAGTTCGGACTCGTTGCGCGCGAACTCGTCTGGCGCCACGTCCTGAAACTGAAACCCGACCACCTGCACGCCCTTGACGAGGACGAGGTTCAGCGGGATGCGCGGGATCACCCCCGACGCATAACCGACGGTGACGAACCGGCCGCCACGACGCAGCGACCGCAAGGCCGGTTCGGACAGGTCGCCGCCGACCGGGTCGACGACTGCGTCCGCGCCGTCGGGCACAGCTTCGCGCAGCCCGGCGCGAAGATCGCCGCTGCGGTGGTTGACGAGGTGGTGCGCGCCGTATAACGCTGCCGCATCGAGCTTTTCGGCTGACGATGCGACGGCGGTGACCTCGGCGCCCAGCGCGACGCCCAACTGCACCGCGGCCAGTCCGACACCGCCGCCGGCGCCGAGCACGATCAAGGCGTCGCCCGACGACACCCGCGCTACCGACCGCAGCGTGTGATAGGCGGTGCGGTGGGCCACCCCGAGCGCCGCCGCCGTGCGGTCGTCCACCCCGTCCGGAATGCGGGCCAACCCGCCGGGCGCCACCACGACCTCTTCGGCGAAGGCGCCGTACATGCCGGTACCGGTCACCCGATCGCCGACAGCCAGATCGCCGGTCCCGGCGGCGACTTCCACGACGACGCCCGCGAACTCACTGCCGACGACGAACGGCGGGGGCACGCTGATCTGGTATTTGCCCGCGACGAGCAGCACGTCGGGGTAGTTGACCGCGGCGGCAGCGACCCGAACGCGCACCTGCCCGTCGCTGAGCGCCTGTGGTGGCTGCTCCTCGATGCGGACGATCTCGGGCGGCCCGTATTCCGGACAGACCGCGGCGCGGATCACGCGTAGTCGCTCGACTCGGCGAGGTCGGCCGCCGAGCGCATCAGGTCGACGATGACGGGCCCGTATGCCAACAGTTTCTCGTTGTCGCCTGCGCGTTGGAAACCCTGCTCGAGCACGATCGCCAGCTTCCACTTCGCCAGCACCAGGTAGTAGTCGAGGTCGTCGACCTGCCTGCCGGAAACCTTGGCATAGTGGTCGATCACCTCTGTGCGCGAGGGCATTCCGCGCATGTCGACATAGCTCATCGCTGATGGCGCATCCGTTTCTTCGGGCCAACTCTGCACCATCCACCCCAGGTCGAGCTTCGGATCACCGACGGTGCCCATCTCCCAGTCGACGATCGCGGCCAGGCGCGCGGGCCCGCCGTGCCGGTACATGACGTTGGCGAACTGGTAGTCGCCGTGCATCAGGCCGGGGATGAAATCGAGTGGCCGGTGGCTGCGCAGCCAGCCGGTCGCCACGTCGAGGCCCTCGATGTCGCGGCCCTTGATTCGTTCGAAGAAGCCGATCCACCGATCGACCTGTCGCTCGTGGAAGCCGTCTGGCCGGCCGAGGTCGGCAAGGCCCTTGGCCTGCCAGTCCACCTTCGAGAGCAGCGCGATGCCTTCGGCCAGTTGATATGCCAGTTGGCCCCGGGCATCGAGGTCGGTGTCGAACGGTTCGGGCCAGCGCCGATCCTTCAGGTCCATCGGCGACCAGCCGTCGACGAACCCCATCAGGTAGAACGGCCGCCCCAGTACGGAGGCCTCCGGGCAGACACCGACGGCCGCGGTGTGCGGCACCTCGGTGCCGTCGAGCGCCTCGATGATCCGCCACTCCCGCAGAATCCCCTTGTCGCGGTCGGGCGGGGCCTCCGGCGGAGGCATGCGCAGCACACACTCGTGCTCGCCGCGGCTGATCTTGTAGATCACGTTCTGGGTTCCGCCGGAGAGGAAGTCGGCCTCCAGCGGCTCCCCCTTTCCAGGAAGCGCTTGGCCATCCATCCAGTCGGCGAGACGTGCGGTGTCCAGTTCGCCGCGCACGTTAGGAGCAGATTGGCCGGGGCTCACAGGTTGCCCACCTCGTGCTCGAGGTATTCGGCGAACTTCTGCTGTGCCGCTTCGCGTTTGCGCGGTATCCACTCCGTCGGCCAGGTGTCCTCGCTCGGCGAGTAGTCGCGCAGCACCTGCTTGGCCACGGTGGCCTTGTGCACTTCGGTCGGGCCGTCGGCAAGGCCCATCACCGCGGCACCCGTCACCATGCCCATGAACGGCACATCGTCGGTGACACCGAGGGCGCCGTGTACTTGCATTGCCCGCCAGGCGATGTCATGCAGCACGGTCGGCATCACCACCTTCACCGCGGCGATGTCCTTGCGCACCTTCTTGTAGTCGTTGTACTTGTCGATCTCCCAGGCGGTGTAGAGCACCATCAACCGGAACTGCAGCAGTTGGGCGTAGGAGTCGGCGATGTAGCCCTGGACGAACTGCTTGTCGGAGAGCCGGCTGCCCTGTGTCTGACGGCTCAGCGAACGCTCGCACATCATGTCGAGCGCGCTGCGCGCCAGGCCGATGGTGCGCATCGCGTGGTGGATTCGGCCACCGCCGAGACGAGTCTGGGCGATGACGAACGCCTGCCCCTCGCCGCCCAGCAGGGCCTCGGCCGGCACCCGCACGTTGTCGTAGTGGATCAACGCATGGGAACCTTCGCCTTCGCGTTCGCCGTGCAGGCCGAAGTTGCGGACGATCTTCACGCCCGGGGTATCCGTGGGCACGAGGAACATCGACATCCCCTGGTAGGCGCTGACCTCGGGGTTGGTCACCACCATGACGATCAGGAACGACGCGGTTCTGGCGTTGGAGGAGAAGAACTTCCAGCCGTTGATCACCCAGTCGTCGCCATCGCGCACGGCCTGTGTCGTGAACAGCGTCGGATCGGCGCCCGCGTGCGGTTCGGTCATCGAGTAGCAGGAGAACAGTTCACCGTCGAGCAGGGGCCGCAGGTAGCGCTTCTTCTGTTCGTCCGTGCCGTAGTGGGCGATGATCTCGGCGTTGCCGGTATCGGGCGCCTGGCAGCCGAAGATGACGGGTGCCCACTGCGATCGGCCGAGGATCTCGTTGAGCAGGGCGAGCTTGAGCTGGCCGTAGCCCTGGCCGCCGAGTTCGGGTCCGAGATGGGTGGCCCACAGCCCGCGCCGCCTGACCTCTTCCTTGAGCGGGTCGATCACCTTGCGGCGGTTGTCATCCGGCGGGGTGAACTGCAGGTGGGGGAAGGCCAGATCGAGCGGTTCGATCTCCTCGCGGACGAACTCGTCGACCCAGTCCAGTTCCTTCTGGTACTCGGGGTCGGTGTCGAAATCCCACGCCATTGTGTCTCCTTAACCTCGGTCAGGGCTCTTGGTTGAATCCGGCGATCAGCGCGACGATGTCGCGCGATACCACGTCTGCGAAGGAGCGGTCGCCGAAGCCGCCGAGCGCCCAGTGCCGCACGCCCTCGCTGACGTGCATCTGGGCCAGTCTCGACAGGTGGGGGACGTCGATGTGGCCGGCGAGCTTGCCCTCGGCCTGCGCCCGTTGGAACAGTTCGCCGAACATGTCGGCGTCCACGTCGCCGGGGCGATCGCCGGTCAGAATCCGCTTCTCCTGGCGATAGCCCTCCAGGATCGTTTCGACGATCAGGTCCTTCGGGTTGCGGGCCATCGACCGCTCGAGGCTGCGCAGCGCCCGGGCGATCACCGCGGGTACGTCGTAGTCGCCCGCCAGGTTCTGGTGCACGGTCTTCTGCGCGGCCCGGGTGGACAGCAACCCGACCTCGAACAGCACGTCCTCCTTGGCCGGGAAATAGAAGTAGAACAGCGCACGGGAAACCCCGGCCGCGCGGCAGATGTCCGCGACGGTCGTCTTGGCGTACCCGTTGGTGCGCCACAGCGCCATCGCCGCCTGCACCAGTGACCGTTTGGTCTCGGTGGACCGGGCCCGCTGGAACGACGCTCGGCGTTGACTACCGTCAGCGACGGCAGCCGCGCTGGACTTGGGCACAGCCGCACAGTAGCAGCCAAATTGACCCTTGCAAATAGTTGACGCATGTCTAACTATCTATACATGTCGAAGCAGCTGCACCATGTCGTCATGCGGAGTCACTCGGCGGCGACGTTCGTCGCGTTTCTGACCGACGTCGTCGGGATGGAGGTGCAGTTCTCGCTGCGGGTGCCCGGCGAGGTGCTGGAGAAGACGCTGGGTTGGCCGCCGTCGGACGGCGCGGACATCACCATGGTCGGCAGCGGCGACGCGGGACTGATCGAGGTTCTCGACGTGCCGGAGCATCTGCGCGACATCGCACCGGAGGGCTTGGCCGCGCTGTCGTTTCTGACCGACGAGTTCGACCGGGCACGCGAGGCGGCGAAGGAGTACGCGAGCGATGTGACGGTGTTCGACACCGGCACCCCGGGCGTCGACCTGTTCTTCTGCACCATGGGCGGTGTGCCCGTCGAGTTCATGGGAAGCTATGTCCCCGAGGCGAACTCCGATATTAAGGACGCGACGAACTCCTGAGTGCGACGACGTGACGCGCTGCGGCTGCTCGCGTCGTCACCGAGCGGAACCACCCGCACCGCCAGATCGGTGACGCCGGCGTCGCGGTAGCGGCGCAGACGTGCGAGCACCGTCGGCTCGTCACCCGCGGCCATGGTGTCTCCGACGTCCTCGGCGTCGCCGTGCTCCAACAGTCGCACGTAGTTGGGTGAGAAGTCGGCATGTCCGAGCACCTCGCTCGCATACGTCCGGGCGGTGTCCACCTCCCCGGCGGCGCACAGCGCGACGGGCACGCCCGCGACGACCCGGACTCGAGACCCTGCCTGCGCCGCCTGCGTGATCCGCGGCACCACGTAATCGCCGATCGCCCGCTCGTCGGCCATCCACAAGATGGTGCCCGCGGTCCGCTCTCCGGCGATCCGCAGCATGGTCGGCCCGAGCGCGGCGATCAGCACAGGCATCTCGAACGCGTCGGTGACGTCCACCGGGCTGTGCACGCAGAAGCTGTCGTTCTCGACGGCCACCGGTCCGGGTCCGGCGAATGCCGCGTCCAGCACGTCGAGATAATCGCGGACCAGTCGCGCGGGTTTGTCGTAGGCGAGGCCCAGTTGATCGGAGATGATCCAGTGGTGTGACGGCCCGACGCCGAGCGCGAACCGGCCCGCACACGCGACCTGCGTGGTCAACGCCTGCTGGGCGAGGATCAGGGGGTGCCGTGTCTGCAGTGGGACGACGGCGGTGCCGATCTCGATCCGCTCGGTGACATGGCCGAGCAGCGCGACAGCCGTCATGGCGTCCAGATACCCGGGCACCTGGGGAATCCAGAACGACGAGAACCCCTGCATCTCAGCAGCTTTCCCGTCGGCCAGCAGGCCGCTCAGCCGGTCCGCACGCGAGCGTTCCTTGTCGGAGCCGACCATCAAGCCGACACGCATTCAAACCTCCTACGGCACATAGCGATCCCACTGGTAGGGCACCACGGGGTGGAAGGGGGCCGCCAGCAGCGGTTCGACGTCGGTGTGGTCCCAGCGGGCCGCGAGCACGGGTCGCAACCGCTTCGCCACGGCGACCGGGTCATCGTCGAGGAAGCAGTAGGTGAGTCGTTGACCCGAACGGGCACTGGCGAGACGCTCGTCGACGTCCTGCGAGGCCACCGACCAGAGACCACCGACGCCGTCGACGCCGATCAGCTCTCCCGGATCCGCCGCACCCGACTCCAGCAGCAGGTACACGCCCGCGGCGGGCCACCACGGCAGCACGTCGGCGCCGATCTTGACCCGCGGCGCCGCCTTCTTCTGCTCGATCGCGTAGACGCCGCGCTGTACCGGCGGCAACAGAGGCAGCTTGCGGTCCGCCCCGCCGAGCGCCGAGGAGAGTTGGAGGAAGCCGGTCAGCCCGCTCTGATCGGTGAAGAAGTAGGTCATCACATGGTCGATCGCGTCGAACCGTTCGTCGGCGGCCGCCCTGGCGGTACGGCACTCGGGCGTCGACACCAACCTCAGCGACGCCCGCACGCCGGCCAACCGATGCTGCTCGGGCCGGTGGTCGAGGGTGTGCCAGCGCAGATATTCGGCGTCACGCCCGTCGGGGTGTCGCCGTGCCATGGACACGAACAGGGTCCCGATCTGGCCGCTGCCCGCGGCGAGCACACCGTCGACCTCGTCGGACGGAGTTCCCGGAAGTGTCATCGTGGTCCTCGCTGTAGCTCGATCTCGGGGTGACGGGCGGCGATCATGCGGCGAAAGCCTTCCTGCCAAGGAACTTTGGTGCTGCCGAGGATCTCATGCATGCGTGTCACGTCGGGCCACAGCGGGGTGTGCGCATCGGGTGTGTATTCGAATATCGGTGCTACACCGACGAGTTCGCCCATGTATGTGCAGTAGTCCTCGACGCTGACGGTCTCGCTGCCCGCCCAGTTGACGACGACGGGGGGAGCGGCGGCCACCTCCATGGCGCGGATGCCCAGCTCGACGTAGTCGTCTTCATAGATCGGGTTGTAGTTGTTCGGCTTGTCCGGGTGAAGCCGAATCGGCTTGCCCGCCAGCATCGCATCGAGCCGATCGGCCGGTGCACCGCCCTGTGGCCCGTAGGTGGAACAGATCCGGATGATCGTCAGCGGGATGTCGTAGCGGTCGGCGATCCACGTGCACACCGACTCGGCGGCGATCTTCGAGAAGCTGTAGTTGGGCCGCAGCGGCACGCCGGGTGGGTCTGTCTCGCGAAGCGGGCGACGGCCCTGGTAGCCGTAGACCGAACCCGTCGAGCAGAACACGAAGCCCTTCGCTGTCCGGCAATGGTGAAGCAGCGCACCGGAATTGTGTGCGTTGGTCTGCACGCAGCGCGTCCAGTCCTCGGCGCCGGGGTCGACCGCGGCATGGAAGACGTATCCGAAATCGTCGGGCAGGTCCGAGAAGTCGGGATCGGCCATGTCCAGCACGAACGGTGTGACGCCGGCAGCCACGAGTTTCTCCCGGTCCGCGGGGTTCCTCAACCTCGCCGCGCCCCACACCTCGTTGTGCTCAGCGAGCGAACGGGCGATGGGAAAGGCGATCTTCCCGGTCGCGCCGGTGATGAGGATCTTCTCGGCAGTGAGCACCCTCTAGTTCTAGCGCACCGCCTTGTAGATGTTAAGTACTTGATATGTTGGGTGCGTGCAACTGCGCTTCGATGACGACGTCGAGGCATTCCGCGCGGAGTTCGTCGCGTTCCTCGACCAGCATCTGCCCGATGAGGCAGAGGCGGCGGCCGAGCGATCGCGTTCGACGTCACACGTGCCGGAATGGTCGCGGCGCTGGCAGCGCCTGCAGTTCGACCACGGCTGGCTGCTGCCGGGTAACCCGCCGGAGTTCGGCGGCCGCAACGCAGGTGTGCTGGAGCAGTTCGTGCACCGCGAGGAACTGGCCCGGCGGCGCATCTATCACGCGTTCAACCCGCAGGGTGTCGGCATCATCGCGGCTTCCCTGCTGTCGTTCGGCACCGACGAGCAGAAGCGGCGGTGGGCGGTGCCCATCCTGCGCGCGGAGATGACGGCGTCGCTCGGGATGAGTGAACCGGGCGCCGGTTCTGACCTCGCGGGCCTGAGCACCCGTGCGGTGTTGGACGGCGACCACTTCGTCGTCAACGGCCAAAAGGTCTGGACGTCAGGTGCGCACGATGCCGACGTCATCCTCGCCTTCGTCCGCACCGATCCGGACGCGCCCAGGCACAAGGGCATCAGCGCGCTGCTGATTCCCACGGCTTCACCCGGTGTGACGTGCCGGCCGTTCGCCTGCGTGTACGACCGCGCCGACCTCGACTTCAACGAGGTGTTTCTGACCGACGTCGTGGTGCCCGCGGAGAACCTGGTCGGGCCGCTGAACGCTGGGTGGAAGGTGGCCAACGGGTCACTCGGCCACGAGCGCACGATGATGTGGCTGCAGTTCGCCAACCGGTTGGGGCAGACGCTCGAGAGTCATCGCCCCGTCGGCGCGCTTCAGCGCGACGGCTACGCCAGCATCGCGATGGACTATCAGGCGTTGCGTCTGCTTGGCTCGGCGGCGCTGGCGAAGGCCGCGCGCGGCGAAGGGGACACCGCCGGTCTGTCGGTGCTCAAGGTGTTCGGATCGGAGGCAGAGCAGAACGCCTACCGCCACGTCCTGGAGGCGACGGGCGCCGACGGTCTCGCGGACCCGGCGATGAGCGCACCGTACAACCCCTACAGCCCAGGTCAATTCACCGCAGGCTGGTTCACCCGCTACATCGGCAGCTTCGCCGGGACCATCGCCGGGGGCACGTCGGAGATTCAGCGCAACATCATCGCCCAACACGTGCTGGGACTGCCCGCGCGCTGAGGCTGTCAGATGTGGGGCAGCCAGCCCGACCCCTTCGGCGACAGCACGAAGCCGCGGTCGTCGGCGTCCTTGCACGCCGTCATCCCCGAGTCGTCCACCCCGCAGATCACCCCGTCGACCGCGATGGTGTGAAAAGGCGGCAGGGTCCTCACCGGGTTGCCGTGCACCGTGCCGCCCTGGCCGATCGGCGAATTCGTCGGCTGCACATCTCTGTCGGTCCCTATTGACTGCACCACTCCCGGCGCGGGGTCGTCGAGTGGCGGGACCCCTGGCAGGTTCTCGGCCGTGCAGGCGGCCCCCGGCGGATACGTGGCGAATCCGCAGATGATGCCGTCGGGGGTGCGGAAGTACACCCCCTGATTGGGCCTGCCCGGGGTGGTCAGGTCGACCTGGTAATCGGCCACGTTGACCGGGTTGTAACCGCTCAAGTCGGGAAACGTCGGTGTGCCGGCCTGGGATTCGGCTCGGCAGCCCACGACGACGAGCGCGCTCATCATCGCGATCACCAGTGTCGTCCGGCGCAGTGTCGTCATGGTCACCTGTCCTTCGGCGCTCTGTCGGGGGATTCGCTGGGCTTTCTGCTCGTGTTACTTGTGCGGTGTCACGTTCGCGACGATCTCCTGGGTGTTGTAGGGAATGTCGAGGTCGGTGTTCCACTGGCTCGCGAAGACCCGCAGGTTCTCGAGCGTGGATCCGGGGAGGATGTACCCGCCGTAGTTCTGCGGCACGAAATTCGGTGCGGTGGGATCGCTCTGCTGCATGAGCACGGTCGGCGAGGTGTTACCGAAGAGTTTTGTCGGGTCGCCCGCTACCAGGACTTCGACCGCTCCCGGGCCGTTGCTGGCGTTGAATCCGGACAACACGGCCTGGCCGTCGACCTGGCGCAAACTGAGTTCGCCGTACTGGGCCCCCGGCGGCGACAGCGACGTCGGGGTCTGCCCGGGTGTGCCCCAACTGTTGCCGGTCCAGGGCTGCCACGCCGACCGGTCGGTGACGTTGTCGGCGTCCACCCGATACATGGTGACGCCCTGGGTGCGGTCGAACGAGTCGGCGGCGATGTAGACGTTGCCATCGGCAGCCTCGAAGCCGCTGATCTGGGACGGTGTCGCCAGTTGCGGCGCGCGATATGTCCCGTCGATGGGTGCCCACCCTGCCCCGGGGTCGTTGTTGGTTTCCACCATCCAGGTGCCGCCGCTCGGTTTCAGGTCCTTCGTGCCGGCGACCATCATGAAGGTCCGTCCGTCGCGCATCTGAATGCTCCCCGCGGGCAGCGTGTTCGTGCCCTGCGCCTGACTCGGCGGCGGGAACAGCCCGCCGCCAATGCCCTCAGGAAGGTTCATCGGCTCGCCGAATGTCGGGCGTCCCTGTTCGTCGAACGTGACCGGCACGGCCACCGACGGATAGTGCAGCCCGTCGCCCATCTTGTCGCCGGTGAACGAGTCGCCCAAGATCGCGACGTACCGCCCGTCGGGCAGTTGGACGACTTCGCCGAGATCGGCGGCGCCGATGCCCGGTATGCCGGGGTCGGCACCGGTGCCTGCGACAGGACCCAGGTTGCGAACTTCGCCGGGCTTCAACGGGTCGGGCTTCTCGGCGTCCGGATCGTCCCACCAGCCGCGGTGCTCCTTCTTGTCCTCGTTCGGCGCCGTCGGCCCGTCGGTTTGGGGCGTCAGCGGCAGATCGTAGGTGAGGGCGCGGATCTGGCCGGCGATCCCGGCTGCTCGACGCTGCGTCGTTGTCACGACGTTGTCGGCCTGACGGAGAAGTGAGCGCACTGCGCTGAGGACGGCGGCCTGGTCGCCGGGTGTCTTCGCCGATGCGGCGAGCTGCGCGATTGCTCGGGCCTGGCCGACGAGGGTGTCCAACTGAGTCGCACCCGTTCGGGCCAGCGCGGCCGCCTGGCCGAGCTGCCTGCCCAGCGCGGCGTCGGTCCTGCAGTTGGCCGCGATCGCCGCCGCATTGCGGTTGGCGAAGGCACGGTAGCTGTCGACGAACAGCCCCGACGACTCGCCCATCTGCGCGCCGCCCCCAGACGTTTGGTGCGCGACACCCTGCAACACGGTCGCCGATCGACCCGGCGCACTCGACTCCCGAGGGCTGGCCCCGAACAGCGACCTCGCTTGCGCAATGCTGGCCACGGCCTGCCAGCACGCAGCATCGATCGACACGTCTCCGATTATCGTTTGCCGCCGGCCACTTCCCGCGCACTGGTTCGCCCGCGGATGTCGGACCCCTCGTTTACCATCGAACACATGTTCGACACTGATGAGCTTGATGAGGCGGCGTTGATCGATGAGATCGCCCGGCTGGAGCGGGTGAAGTCGGCGGCGGCGGCCGGACAGGCTCGCGTGACGGCGGCGCTGGCAGAGCGCAGGCGCGCGGCGGATGCCGCAGCCGGGGTCCGTCGTGCGAAACAATGTCGCGGGCTGGCCGGCGAGATCGGCCTGGCGCGGCGGGATTCCCCGACCCGCGGTGGCCGGCACCTGGGGTTCGCGACCGCGCTGGTCTTCGAGATGCCGCACACGTTGGCGGCGTTGGAGAGCGGGATTCTCTCGGAATGGCGGGCGACGCTGATCGTGCGGGAGTCGGCCTGCCTGACGGTGGAGGACCGTCGCACGCTGGATGCCGAAATGTGTGCTGAGGCCAGCAAGCTCGACGGTCGGGGCGATGCGCGGATCGCCGCCGATGCCAAGTCGATCGCCTACCGGCTCGATCCGCAGGCGGTGGTGGAGCGGGCGGCCAAGGCCGAGGCCGATTCCACGGTGACAATCCGTCCTGCGCCCGACTGCATGTCGTATGTGTCGGCGTTGTTGCCGATGGCCAAGGGTGTTGGCGTGTATGCCGCGCTCAAGCGGGCCGCCGATACCACCGTCGATCAGCGGTCGCGCGGCCGCGTCATGGCCGACACGCTCTTCGAGCGCGTCACCGGGCAGCCCGCTGATGTCGCCGAGTCGGTGGCGGTCAATATGGCGCTGACCGACGAGACGCTGCTCGGCGACGACGACAGCCCCGCGATCGTGGAAGGCTACGGGCCGATTCCGGCGTCGGTGGCGCGTGGCTTGGTGAGCAGGGCCGTCGCCGACACCCGGTCGCGGTGCACGCTCAGGCGTTCTACCGGCATCCGACGTCGGGTCAGCTGGTGGCCATGGAGTCACGGGCGCGTTTGTTCCCGAAAGGCTTGGCGCTGTTCATCGGGCTGCGTGACCAAACCTGTCGCACCCCTTACTGCGACGCCCCGATTCGCCACCGAGACCATGCCCGGCCCCATCACCGCGGTGGACCCACCAATGCGGAAAACGGGCTGGGGGAGTGTGAACGCTGCAACTACGCCAAGGAAGCACCCGGCTGGACGGTGACCGCCGGCACCCACAACGGCGTCCACACGGCCCACTTCACCACACCCACCGGACACACGTACCAATCCGTTGCTCCACCCGCGCCCGGATCGATCGAGGTGCATCGCAGCGAAATCGAAACCCACATCGGCATCGCCATCGCCGAGTACGACGCTGCATAGCGCGACGTCGGACTAATATCAACTACTTGTGATTGCTCGGTGGAGGGGATACGGTCAGCCCGCACGCTCTCGCACCGAGTCGACAGGAGTAGGCGATGGCGCGATTCCCGAAGCCCGCAGAAGGCAGCTGGACGCAGCATTATCCGCAACTGGGTACCGAGCCGGTGTCCTATGAGGACTCGATCAGCCCCGAGTTCTACGAGGCCGAACGCAAAGCGGTGTTCAAGCGCGCGTGGCTGAACGTCGGTCGCGTCGAACAACTTCCGCGTAAGGGCAGCTACTTCACGAAAGAGCTGAAGGTCGTCAACACGTCGATCATCGTGGTGCGCACCAACGCGGGAGAGGTGAAGGCTTTTCACAACATCTGCAGGCACCGCGGCAACAAGCTGGTGTGGAACGACATGCCGCTCGAGGAGACCAGCGGCTTCTGCAAACAGTTCACCTGCAAGTACCACGCATGGCGCTACGACTTGGACGGCAACCTCACGTTCGTCCAGCAGGAGAGCGAGTTCTTCGATCTGGACAAGGATCGCTACGGGCTGGTTCCCGTGCACTGCGATGTGTGGGAAGGCTTCATCTTCGTCAACTTCGCGCCCGAACCCGAGCAAGGTCTGCGCGACTTCCTCGGCCCGATGGTCACCGGCCTCGAGGGCTATCCGTTCGGCGAGTTGACTTCGCGCTGGTACTACCGCTCCGAGGTGAAGGCGAACTGGAAGCTCTACATGGACGCGTTCCAGGAGTTCTATCACGCGCCCGTATTGCACGCGAACCAGTCGCCCGCCTCGTATTCGAAGGCCGCCGCCGAGGCGGGTTTCGAAGCGCCGCACTACCGCATCGACGGCCCACACCGGTTGGTCAGCACCTCAGGCATCCGCGCCTGGGAGATGGACTCCGAGATGCGCAAGCCGATGGAGGACATCTGCCAGAGCGGCTTGTTCGGGCCGTGGGATGCGCCCGACCTCGGCGACATGCCCGAGGGTCTTAACCCGGCGAAATGTGATCCCTGGGGCCTGGATTCGTTCCAGCTGTTCCCGAATTTCGTGATTCTGGTTTGGGGCCAGGGGTGGTATCTCACCTATCACTACTGGCCGACGTCACACAACACCCACATCTTCGAGGGCACGCTGTATTTCCCGCCGGCGCGTACCCCGCGCGAGCGCGTCGCACAGGAGCTTGCTGCCGTGTCGTTCAAGGAATACGGGTTGCAGGACGCCAACACCCTGGAGGCCACGCAGACCATGGTCGAATCCCAGGTCGTGGACCGCTTCCTGCTCTGCGACCAGGAGGTGCTCATCCGCCACCTGCATCAGGAGACGGCGGCCTGGGTCGACGAGTACCAGCGCAAGACGGCGGAGGTGTGAGCCATGAGTGCGACGTCACCGATGCTGCCCACCGAGTTCGCTGACCTGGAACGGTTTTCGGACTGGTGCCTGGCGTCCGAGCCGGAGCGCTACGCCAAGCGGCTGGCCTCTTCGATGGCCGACATGCAGGCGTTCTACGACGCCATCACGCCGCGGGCGGAGGAGGCGATCTCCTTCTGCGACAAGTTCCCGCTCGACGACATGCCCGAGGACGTCCTGAACCTGATGCATCTGGTGTATTCGATGATCATGGTGTCCTTCCCCGTCGAATGCTGGAAACAGCCGCGGGTGCCTGACTCCGGTGCGGCGACGCTGGACTGCCTGTCTGAACCCGTGCCGTGAGTGACCTGACCGTCCTGCGCGCCGAGCGCTGGGCCGACATCGACGCCGGCGAGGTCCGCTCGCCGGCAGTGATGGTGATCGACGGCGAGCGCATACAAGCGGTGAATCCGCCTGAACTGCCCGCCGATTCAACCGAGATCGACCTCGGCGACGTCACCCTGCTGCCGGGCTTGATGGACATGGAACTCAACCTGCTCATCGGTGGGCCCGGCGGCCCGGAAGGCCTGCCCAACCCGATGCACGGCGTGCAGGACGACCCCGCCTACCGCACGCTGCGCGGCGCGGTCAACGCCCGGTCCACGTTGGAGGCCGGCTTCACCACCGTGCGCAATCTGGGCCTGATGGTGAAGACCGGCGGCTACCTGCTCGACGTGGCCCTGCAGCGCGCGATCGATCAGGGCTGGCATGTCGGGCCGCGAATCTACCCGGCGGGGCATGCCGTCACTCCCTATGGGGGCCACCTCGATCCGACGGTGTTCCAGCGTCTCGCGCCGGGCATCATGCCGCTGTCGGTGGCCGAGGGCATCGCCAACGGTGTCGACGACGTGCGGGCATGCGTTCGGTACCAGGTGCGGCACGGCGCGAAGCTGATCAAGGTGTCGGCGTCCGGGGGTGTGATGTCGCACAGCACGGCGCCCGGCGCGCAGCAGTACTCCGACGACGAGTTTGCGGCCATCGCCGACGAGGCCCACCGCGCGGGCGTGCGGGTGGCCGCACATGCCGTGGGAGACAGCGCGATCCGCGCCTGTATCCGCGCGGGCATCGACTGCATCGAACACGGGTTTCTGGCCAGCGACGAGACCATTCAGATGATGGTCGACCACGACACCTTCCTGGTCTCGACGACGTATCTGACCGAGGCGATGGCCGTCGACCGCATCGCCCCCGAGCTACGCAAGAAGGCTCAGGAGGTCTTCCCACGGGCCCAGGCGATGTTGCCGAAGGCGATCGCCGCGGGCGTGCGGATCGCCTGCGGGACCGACGCGCCCGCAATTCCGCACGGGCAGAACGCGAAAGAACTGCGCGCGCTGGTGGACCGGGGCATGACGCCCATGCAGGCGCTGCGGGCCGCCACCATCACCAGCGCGGAGTTGGTCGAGGCCGACGACGAACTGGGCCGGCTCGCGCCGGGATACCTGGCCGACGTCATCGCCGTGCCCGGGGATCCGTCGCGTGACATCGACACCACGCTCGACGTGCGATTCGTCATGAAGAACGGTGTGGTTTACAAGCGTTGAATACGGGACTCGCCGAGAGGAGTGCACAGATCGTGGAACAGACCGACAACATTCTCTGGCTGCTCAAGCAGGCGTGGTACTTCTCGCTGACAACCGTGAACGACGCGGTCAGCGACCACGGCGTCAGCACCGCGCAGATCGGCATGCTCCGCCAATTGGCCACCGAGCCGGGACTGTCCGGCGCCGATCTGGCGCGCCGGTTGCTGATCAGCCCGCAGGGCGTGCAGTTGGCGCTCAAGGAGCTCGAACGGCGCGGCCTGGTGGAACGCAAACAGGATCCGCAACACGGCCGGATACTGCAGGCGTTCCTGACCGACCAGGGCCGCAAAGTCGCCGAGGCCGTCGTCAGCGACGCGATCGCCGCACACGCCAAGGTGTTCGGCGTGCTCAGTAGCGCCGAGCAGGAGACCCTGCGTGAACTGCTCGGACGTGTGATCGAGCAGGGCACCGGGCACCAGCTGTACCCCGACCACATCGGTCCGGAGTAGCCGAGTGGCAAGTAGTTGATAATAATGACAAGTACTTGATATGTTGGCCATGATGAGCGAGGACACCGCAGCCGACGTCGTCGTGGGCGCGACCGAAGAGATCGTCATCGAACTGGACCGGCGAACCACGACGGCGCGCTACCGCAAGGGCGACACCCTGCTGCAGACCGCGCGATCGCAGGGCCTGCAGGCACCGTATTCCTGCGAAACCGGTTCCTGTGGAACCTGTATGGCGCGCGTCCTGCACGGCAGCGCCCGGATGGTGAACAACGACGCGCTCGATGACGACGAGGTCGCCGACGGCTGGGTGCTGACCTGCCAGGCGTTGCCGACCAGCCCCGCGGTGCGGTTCACATACGACTTTTAGTGATGGGAGTTGAGGTCATGAGCAGGGTGGCGGTGGTGACCGGTGGCGCGTCGGGGATGGGGGAGGCCATCTGTCACGAACTGGGTGGACGCGGCCACCGGGTGGCCGTCATGGATATCGACGCCGAAGCCGCACAACGGGTTTGCGAGGATCTGCGCGCCGACGGTGTGAGCGCGCTGGCGGTCTCTGCCGACGTCAGCGACCGCGCTGCCGTCGAGGAGGCGTTCGCGAAGATCCGTTCGGAACTGGGGCCGGTCACCGTCCTGGTGACCAGTGCGGGCGCGGTGGACTTCGCGCCGTTCACCGAGATCACCGTCGAGGCGTGGGAACGGTTGATCGCGGTGAACCTGACCGGCACCTTCCACTGCTGTCAGATCGCGGTGCCCGACATGCTGGACGCGGGCTGGGGCCGCATCGTGATGATCTCGTCGTCGAGCGCGCAGCGCGGGTCGCCGAAGATGGCGCACTACGCCGCGAGCAAGGGTGCCCTGTTGTCGTTGACGAAATCGCTTGCGCGCGAGTACGGCCCCATGGGCATCACGGTCAACAACGTGCCGCCGTCGGGCATCGAGACGCCGATGCAGCACAAGGGCCAGGCCGCGGGTCATCTGCCCCCGAACGAGCAGATGGCCGCGGGCATTCCGGTCGGCCATCTCGGTACCGGTGACGACATCGCCGCTACGGTCGGGTTTCTCTGCTCCGAGCAGGCCGGATTCATCACCGGACAGGTACTCGGCGTCAACGGAGGGCAGGTGCTGTGAGCGTGCGGAAATGGCCCAAGCCCGCGGAGGGAAGCTGGACCGAGCACTACCCGGAACTGGGCACAGGCCCGGTTTCGTTCCGTGATTCGACCTCGCCGGAGTTCTACGAGCTCGAGCGCGAGGCCATCTTCAAGCGGGCGTGGCTCAACGTCGCTCGGGTGGAGGAACTTCCGCGGGTCGGCAGCTACCTGACCAAGGAGATCGATGCCGCCAAGACATCGGTGATCGTGGTGAAGGGCAAGGACCAGCAGATCCGTGCCTTCTACAACGTCTGCCGGCACCGCGGGAACAAGCTGGTGTGGAACGACTTTCCGAACGAGGAGGTCAGGGGCGCCTGCCGCCAGTTCACCTGTAAGTACCACGGCTGGCGATACGATCTCGAGGGCGCGCTGACCTTCGTCCAGCAGCCGGGCGAGTTCTTCGACCTCGACACCGAGCAGTACGGCCTGCGCCCCGTGCACTGCGACATCTGGAACGGCTTCGTCTTCGTCAATCTGGACGCGGCACCGCGGCAGAGCCTCCGCGAGTTCCTGGGTCCGATGATCACCGCCCTCGACGACTATCCATTCGAGATGATGACCGAGCGTTACGATTTCGTCGCCCACAACAACAGCAACTGGAAGATCTTCGCCGACGCCTTCCAGGAGTACTACCACGTGCCCTCCCTACACTCCCAGCAGGTGCCGAGCGAGGTACGGCAACCCGATGCAACGTTCGAGTGCGGGCACTTCCAGATCGACGGGCCGCACCGGTTGGTGTCCACGGCGGGAACGCGGCGGTGGCTACTGGCGCCCGAGTACATGTATCCCGTCGAACGGGCCACGCGCAGTGGCCTTGTCGGCCCGTGGCGCACACCGGAGACGCATCAGTCGGCGGGGTTGAACCCCGGCGGCATCGAGCCGTGGGGCATCACCAACTTCCAGATCTTCCCGAACCTGGAGATCTTGATCTACCACGGCTGGTACCTGCTGTACCGCTACTGGCCGACATCGCACAACACGCACAAGTTCGAGGCGTACAACGCCTTTCATCCCGCACGCACCGTGCGGGAACGCATCGAGCACGAGGTCGCTTCGGTGGTGCTCAAGGAGTTCGCGTTGCAGGACGCGGGCATGCTCGGCGGTACCCAGGCCGCACTCGATTACGGCCTGGACGAACCGATAGTCGACGACTTCCCGCTCAACGACCAGGAGATCCTGGTCCGCCACCTGCACAAGGTGGCCGTCGACTGGGTCGAGGAATACCGCAACGAACACCGTCCGGTGGGAGTCTGACATGACCGACAACAACCGCTTGCCCAGCGCGTTCGCCGAATTCGAAGTCTTTGCCGAGAAATGGTGCCTGGCAACCGAACCGGAGCGGTGGAACGAACGGCTGAGTACGCCGATGCCGGAGATCCACGCGTTCTACGACGCGTTCTCACCACGATTCGAGGAAGCCATCGACTACTGCGACAAGTTTCCGCTCAACGACATTCCGGATGACGCGCTGAACCTGCTGCACCTGGTGTACTCGATGGTCATGGTCTCGATGGCCGTCGAGGTGTTCGGGACGCAGAAGCCCGCCGACTCAGCCGACGCCGTCATCGATCGAATTGGGGAGCCCGTGCCATGAGCCTGCTGACCATCAACAAGCTCACCGACGCCGTCGGCGCCGAGGTTCTCGATGTGGACGCCGACCGGTTGGCGGCCGACGCCGCGCTGGGCGCTGCGGTGCTGGAGGCGCTGGAACGCAACGGTGTCCTGGTGTTTCCGGGGCTGGGCCTGAAACCCGAAGCGCAGGTGGCGTTCTGCCGGCAGCTCGGCGAGATCGACCACTCGTCGGACGGCCATCACCCGGTGGCCGGCATCTATCCGGTGACGCTCGACAAGAAGAAGAACTCGTCGGCGGACTATCTGCGCGGCACCTTCGACTGGCACATCGACGGCTGCACGCCGATCGAGGACACCGTCCCGCAGATGGCCACCGTGCTGTCCGCCAAGCAGGTCGCCGACAGCGGTGGCGAGACCGAGTTCGCGAACTCCTACGCGGCATACGAGGCGCTCAGCGACGCGGAGAAGGAGCGGTACGGGGCGATGCAGGTGGTGCACTCGTTGGAGGCCTCCCAGCGCCGCGTCACCCCGGATCCGTCGCCGGAGGTGCTGGCCAAATGGCGGTCACGGCGCACGCACACCCACCCATTGGTGTGGACCCATCGCAGCGGCCGCAAGTCGCTGGTGCTGGGCGCGTCCGCGGACTGTGTGGTGGGCATGGACCGCGACGAGGGCACGGCGCTGCTGGCCGACCTGCTCGACCGCGCGACCGTGCCCGACAAGGTGTACAGCCACTCGTGGGCGGTCGGGGACACGGTCATCTGGGACAACCGCGGCGTTCTGCACCGCGCGGCGCCCTACGATCCTGATTCGCCCAGGGAGATGCTTCGCACGACCGTGCTGGGAGACGAGCCGATTCAGTAGCCCGACCCCTCGTTGACGGCGGCGGGCCACTGTGGAAATGTAATACCCGTAGATGAGAATCACATTCTCTTCATCCGAGATCATGGAGTTGAAATGCCGGAGGACCTCACCTCGGTCGACTTCTTCCGGGACGGCCGGTTGACCGACGACCCGTACACGTTCTACGAGGCGCTTCGCAACAAATGCCCGGTCAGCCGTGAGGACCACTACGGGGTCACCATGGTCACGGGCTGGCAGGAGGCCGTCGACGTCTACAACGACGCCGAGACGTTCTCGTCGTGCATCTCGGTGACCGGGCCGTTCCCCGGCTTCCCGGTACCGCTCGAAGGAGACGACGTCACGGAGCTGATCGAGAAGCACCGCGACGACATTCCGTTCAGCGACCAGCTGCCGACGCTGGACCCGCCGACGCACACCAATCACCGCGCGCTGCTGATGCGGCTGATCACACCCAAGCGCCTCAAGGAAAACGAGGACGCGATGTGGCAGCTGGCCGACGACATCCTCGACGATTTCCTGGCACCGGGCGAAGGCGAGTTCATCAAGGGCTTCGCCGGCCCGTTCACGCTGCGCGTGATCGCCGACCTGCTCGGCGTGCCGGAGGAGGACCGTCCCGAACTTCTCGACCGGCTGGCGCGGGGGACCCACGGCAGCGGGCTGGGCAACGCGGAGAAGACACTTGCCAAGACCCCGTTGGAGTATCTGTACGAGGTGTTCGCCACCTACGTCGAGGACCGGCGGCGCGAACCGCGCGACGACGTGCTGACCGGGTTGGCGACGGCGACGTTCCCCGACGGCTCGATGCCCGAGGTGGGCGATGTCGTTCGCGTCGCCACCAACGTCTTCTCGGCCGGCCAGGAAACGACGGTGCGGCTGCTGTCCACCGCACTGAAGGTGATCGGCGACAGGCCGGACATCCAGCAGCGGCTGCGTAGCGACCGCAGCCTGCTGCCGAACTTCATCGAGGAGTGCCTGCGGATCGAAAGCCCGGTCAAGGGCGACTTCCGGCTCTCGCGGGTGCCGACCACCGTCGGCGACGAGGCGCTGGCCGCCGGGTGCACGGTGATGGTGGTCAACGGCGCCGCCAACCGCGACCCGCGCCGCTTCGAAGACCCCGACAGTTTCGACCCGGAGCGCAAGAACGCCCGCCAGCATCTCGCGTTCGGCCGCGGCATTCACAGCTGCCCGGGCGCGCCGCTGGCCCGCGCGGAGACCCGGGTGGGGCTGGAGCGGCTGCTCGACCGCACCACCGACATCCGCATCAGCGAGGCGCACCACGGCCCCGCCGGAAGCCGTCGCTACCAATACATTCCGACCTACATCCTGCGTGGACTGACCGAACTGCATCTCGAGTTCGATCTCGCCGACGAGCGCTCGGGCGAGGCGACCCCGGGAGGTGCGTCGTGAAGGTCACCGTCGACGAGGACAGGTGCCGCGGCCACGGGATGTGTCTGACGCTGTGCCCCGATGTGTTCAGCATGACCGACGACGGCTACGCAGTCGCCGACCCCGAAGAGGTGCCCGCCGGCCTGGAGGACGCGGCGAAAGAGGCCATCGTCAACTGTCCCGAACAAGCCATCGTCGAAACCGATTGAGAGCGGAGAATTTTCAGTGCCAAAGGGCTATGTGGTGATCACCGAGGACGTCAAGGACCCAGCCAGAATGGGCGAGTACGCCAAGCTGGCGAGCAAGGCGATGGCGGGCGCTACGATCCTCGCGTTCGACACCAACGCAGAGCAGATCGAAGGCGAATGGCACGGCACCCAGACGGTGCTGCTCGAGTTCGAATCGCCCGAGGCGGCCAGCGAGTGGTACAACTCCGACGCGTACCAGGAAGCGGCCAAGCTGCGCCAAGCCGCGGCAGACTGCAACGGCGCAATTCTGCACGGCCTGGGCTGACGCCTCGGGCGCCCGTTTCGCACTCTTGCGGTGCGGGCTGTGATCTCGCTCCTGGATTCAGGGCTGGGCGAAGCGACCCTGAACGCAATTTTGCGCGGGGTCTGACGTCCGCGAGCGTACGGCCGCGACGCGTCAGCAGTTCACGAGCGTGCACAAAATGCCACGATTTCGCGGCATGTCGTGTGCAAACACGCACGCTCGCGGTGCGACCAGGCGGCGTGAAAACCGCCGTGCACGAACACGAATCGCATCTACCGGCGCATCACTCTTCGCGAATCGAGATGGCCTGCCGCGGGCACTGCCGGACCGCCTCGCGGATCTGGTCCTCGTTCTCCGGCGTCACCTCGTCCTGCAGGACGTGCAGATAGTCCTGGTCGTCCAGGTCGAAAACCTCGGGGATGATGCCCATGCATATCCCGTTGCTCTCACACAAGCCGAAATCGACTTCGATTTTCTGTGTCATTTAACAAACCTTCACGGGGACGTGCTTCCAGCCCACCACATTCTGCATCTGAACGCGCTTGCAATTGTCGTAATCGACCTCGAAAGCCGGCATGAAGTCGAGCAGTTTCTCCAGTGCGACGATGCTTTCCAGACGCGCCAGCGCAGCACCGAGACAGCTGTGGATGCCGTACCCCAGGCCCAGGTTCTGCGCCTGGGCGCGGTCGCGGTTGATGTCGAACGTGTCGGCGTCGGTCCATGCGCGCTCGTCGCGGTTGGCCGACCCGCCGATCAAGAAGACGGGGCTGCCCTCGGGGATCGTCGTGCCGTGCAGGTGCACGTCGCGCATGTTGCGGCGCACGTTGTACTGCGACGGTGCCTCGTAGCGCAGCAACTCCTCGACGGCGGCCGGGACCTTGCTGCGGTCCTCGTTGAGTTCGCGCCACTGGTCCTGGTTCTTGCCGAACAGGTACACCGCGTTGCCCACCAGCTTGGTCACCGTCTCGGCGCCCGCACCGCCGAGCAGGCTGGCGAACGCCGCGATCTCGATGTCCTCGAGCTTGTCCATCGAGCCGTCCTCGCGCTCGATCTCGGCCTGTACCAACTTGGTGAACAGATCGTCCTGCGGCTCAGCCCGTCTCTTGGCGACCAATTCGTAATAGAACATCGCCTGTTCGATGTTGGCCGCCATCGCGTGCTCGCTGATCTCGACCTGGCCGATCTCGCGGGTCAGCGAATCGTCGATCCAATGCCGAACCTGCTGCGCCTGCTCCTCCGGCACCCCGAGCATCGTCGTGATGACCTCGACCGGGAACGGCGCCGTGAACTCCTGGACGGCGTCGAACTCGTCGCCCTCGATCAGGCCGAGGTATTTGTCCACCTTGTGGATCACGTTGTCGCGCTGCGCCTGGATCGCGCGCGGAGTGAACACCTTGTTGAGCAGGCTGCGCATGTTCCGGTGCTCGGGCGGGTCCATGAAGATGATCATCCGGGCGCCGTTGTCGCTCGGTAGACCGTTCCTGATCGAGGCGAGATCGATGCCGTACTTCGACGAGTAGGTGTCGAAGTCCTTGAATGCGGGTGCGACGTCCTCGTGCCGGGTCAGGGCATAGAAGTCGTACTCGTCGTTGTAATAGACCGGCGCCTCGTCCCGCATTCGGCGATACGTCTCGTAGGCCCCATTGAAGAAGTCCGCCGAGAACGGGTCGAAAACGAGCTTCGCCTTGGTCATAAACGCTCCTGAGCTGTGTGGATGATGCCTAGTCCATTACGAATGGCTGTTTGTATGTAACTTTAGCGGTAATGGCGTTTTCATAAAAGAGAATGAGACACTCGGCAAATGTGTCTCATCGGCGCAACCCGGCGTCGACGATGCCGTCCAGCGCGCCGAGATCACCACCGAGTTCGGTGACCGTCTCGCGGACCACCGCGACGTCCTTGCCGATGAAGTCGCCGACGGCGTCGATGAACGCCGACGCGGAGCCGGCCCTGGCGATGTTGCCGAGCGCGCGGCTGCCCGCGCTGCCGTGCGTCAGAGCTTCGAGCAGTGCCGGCTCCGAGACGCCGAGCAGGCTTCCCAGTCGCACGCCCTCGGCCACCAGCCCGAGTTGCGCCGCGAAGAGTGCATTGTTGATCAGCTTCACCAGCTGCCCGGAGCCGGAGGGCCCAACGTGCAGGATCGGGTCTCCGTAGGCGCTCAGCAGGGGACGGACACGTGCCACCGCGTCATCGTCACCGCCGACGAACAGCGTCACCTCGCCCGCGGCGATGTCGTGCGGGCCGCCGCTGACCGGAGCGTCGACCACGTCGACTCCGCGGCCGGCGATCGCCGCGGCGGTGCGCGGACTGCCCGTGGTGTGGATGACCAGCACGGAGCCGGGCGACATGGCGGCGACAAGGCCGTCGTCCAGGCAGAGCTGCCGCACCTGTTCATCGGTGAATACGCAGACCACCACGGCCTCGGCGGAGTCCGCAGCGGCCGCCGGATCGGAGACCGCCACGGCGCCCAGATCGCTTACCGCTGACTGCTTTTCAGGCGTGCGGCCCAGCGCCCGCACCTCGTGGCCGGCCTCGGCGAGGCGTCGCACCATCGGTGCGCCCATGCGCCCCGCTCCGATGAAGCCGACCCGTGTCACCGGGGGTGGTCCATAGCGCTCAGCGCGGCGTCGGCCGCGTCGAACACCGCTCCCTTCGGTGCCGTCGCCGCGTCCGCAATGCTGGCGGCGTGGCGGACGTCCTTTTGCAGCAACGCGCCCGCGATCGGCGCCAGCCCATCCAGCGTGCCGCCGAAGACGGAGATGCTGCCGAGTGCCTTGCTGGTGGCCGATCCGCTGTTGAGCACCTCGCACAGCCGATTGCGTTCGAGGCCAAGGCTTTCGCCGAGTTGCAGCGTGCTGATCGCGCTACCCAGGTTGGCGGTGAACAGCACGTTGTTGAGGATCTTGGTGACCTGGCCGCTGCCGAGCGGACCGAGGTGCACGACGGGATCGGCAAAGGTCGCGAAGACTGGACGGCAGCGTTCCACGACGTCTTCGTCGCCGCCGGCCATCACCAGCAGCGTGCCGTCCTCGGCGGCGGGCCCGCCACCGCTGACAGGGGCATCGATCACCGAAACACCCTGTGAAGCAGCGCTTTCAGACAGCTCCCGGCAGGTGTCGGGGTGCACGGTGCTGTGGATGGCCACGATTCCGCCGGGCGCCAACCCGGCCAGCACCCCGTCGTCGCCGGCCATGACTTCCCTGACGTCGTCATCGCCGACGACGCAGAGGCACACCAGTTCGCTGGCGGCCGCCAATTCGGCAGGCGACTGCGCCGTTTTCGCCGCGGTGTCGGCGAAGGGTTCCAGGGTGGCGGGTCGGCGGGCCCACAGCGTCAGGTCGTGGCCGCCCTCGACGATTCGTCGGGCCATCGGGCCGCCTTGGCTGCCCAGTCCGATGAAGCCGACCCGCATCAACCCGCCTCCAGTTCCGATTCGCGCGCGGCGGTGCACTCGCCGGCGAAGGCCAGCACTCTGCGGTGGTATTCGCCTGCACTCCACCCGACGCTGAGATTGTGTCCGCTGTCGGCCATCTCGTTGAGTACGACCCGCGGTGACGATCTGAACAACGCCGCCACCGCCTGCACCGCCTGCGGTGTGGTCTCCCAGACCTTCTCGTGGTCGGCGACGCTGAACTCGACCGGCACCGTGACCCGGCCGGCGATCTCGGGGAAGTCGCGGCGGGGCCAGTCCGCGGTGACGTCGGCTTCATACGGTGCGCCAGGCGCCGAGAGGCCACTGGTCAGCACCTCTGGCGGGTAGAGATCGGTGGGCTGCCACAGCAGGTCCCGCAGACCCGCCGGGCGTGAGGTCGCGGTGGCCTCGCTGATGACGGTCTTGGCCTCCTCGCCGTAGCGCAACCCGGTTCCCGACAACTCCACCCCCAACACGTCGGTGGCGCGGTCGTCGACCGCCATACGCAGACCCAGCTCGCAGCCCGCGGAGTGGGCGAGCAGGAAAAGCCCTGTCCCGCGGGAACTTTCGCCGATGATCTTGTCGACTGCGCCCAGCGCGAAGCCGACGCGGCTCTCGGCCTCGGCCATCTTGTCGTGATAGAACGCAGACGCGCCGTAGCCGGGGCGGTCCAACGCGATCGCCGTGTAGCCGTTGGCGACCGCCGAGTGCAGCAAGGACAGCTCCGGGTGGCCCGGGCAGTCGAAGTACGCCGCCGACGTGGCGCCACCGTGCACTGCGACGATCACCGCCTTCGGCTCCTGCACCGACGCGACGAGGGCCGACATCGGTACGCCGTCGACGAGGACGACGCGCGGCCTCGCGTGCGCGGGTCCGCTACTCATCCGTCCGCAACAGAATCGCACCGCTCGGCGTCAGGCCGCCGCTGCTGACCACGCCGACTCGGGCGCCCTTGACCTGGCGTTCACCCGCCTCGCCACGCAACTGCGCGACGGCCTCGTGGATCAGCCCCATGCCGTGGGTGCGCCCGTGCGACAGCTGACCGCCGTGGGTGTTCAGCGGTATGACGCCGTCGCGGGCGATGGCCTTGCCTCCGTCGATGAAGTCCTTTGCCTCGCCGATGCCGCAGAAGCCGAGCGCCTCCAGCCAGGACAGGCAGTTGAACGTGAAGCCGTCGTAGAGTTCGGCGACGTCGACATCCCTGGGCCGCAACGAGGTTCGCGTCCACATGTGCGCGGACTGGCCGAGCACCTGCGGCTCGTGGGTCAACGTGGTCTGGTCCCAGTCGGTACGCTCGACGATCTGGGTGCCCACGGCCTCGAACAGCACCGGCGTCTTGGGCATGTCCTTGGCGGCGTCGGCCGCCGACACCACGACCGCGACCGCCCCGTCGCACGGCACGTCGCAGTCGTAGAGGCCGAACGGGGTGGTGATCGGCCTGGCGTTCAGGTAATCGTCCATGGTCATCGGATCGCGGTAGATCGCAGTGGGATTCAGCATCGCGTTCGCGCGCTGGTTCAGCGCGATCCAGCCCAGCGTCTCCTTCGTGGTGCCATACCTGTCGAAGTGGCGCTGCGCGTTCAAGGCCAGCGTATGCGCCGCTGATGTCGCACCGAAGGGCATCTGCCAACTCGAGGTGCGGGCGCCGCCCGGCGGCGCCATCTTGCCTTCCTTCATCAACTGCTGAAAGGTGGCCTCCCACAGCGTGCGGAAGCACAACACGTGGCGGGCCATTCCGGTCGCGATGGCCATCACGGCGGCGATCAGCGAGCCGCCGGGACCGAAGGTGTCCATTCCGCCGTTGATCCACGCCGGTCGCAGACCGAGCGCCCCCTCCAGTGCGCTGACCCCGCCCTCGCCCATGCCGGCGATGTCCAGTCCGGGATACGTTGACAGGCCGTCGATGTCGTCGAAAGTCAGGCCCGCGTCGGCCACCGCCTGCTGGCAGGCGTCGATGGTCAGCGACAGTGGCGGCACCATCTGCCGCCTGCCGATCTTCGACATGCCGATGCCGGTGATCGCTGCCGCGTCCTCGAATTTCTCCGTGGTGAGCATCGGCGACACGTGCTTGCCGAAGTCCTGTGGCGCGATCTCGTCGACGGCCTGCGGCCCGGTCTTCTTCTCGGCGGTCGGCGTGAACACGGGCAACCAGACGGTGCCCATCGCGTCTTCGAGCTTCTCGAACTGCACTGCGACCGTCTGTCCGAGCTCGAGATCGTCGGGCTCGCAGTCAACGATGTTGGTGGTCAACCGAACCCGCGGGTCCTCGACGACCGCGACCTGTGCCACCACATAAGGCGGCGGCAGGTCGGGGAAGCCGAACCGGTGGTTGACGGTGAACGCGGACAGCGTCGCCTCGCCGGAGACGTCGCGCACGCCCATGTTGCGGCTGCGGCAGTACCGGCACACGGGTGTCGGCGGGTGGATCAGCGCACTGCAGTCGCGGCACTCCTGGATGCGCAGCACCCCGTCGGCGCCTGCGGTCCAGAAGAACTCGTTCTGCGCGTTGACTTCTGGCAGCGGTCTTGTCATCGGACGAATTCCGAAACCGCTTCGCTGTTCTCGGTCACAGGCTCGGGCTCCGGTGATTCCCGGATCTCCGAATGCACGGCCCCGTCGTTCGACGGCCTGGGCTTCCCCATCTCGATGATGGCGTGTACCGGGCAGTCCAGCAGCGCCCGCATGACGGCGGCCTGATCCTTCTCCGGAATCATCCCGTTGCCCTCGAGGCAGGCGTAGCCCCAGTCGTCGAGCGAGAAGTACTCCGGGGCGTGCTTGGCGCACAGGCCGAAGCCGTCGCACATGGTCCGGTCCAGACGAATCCTCATGCCGTCGCCACCGCCTCGATCTCGTAGGGCCGCAGTGCCTTGAACGCATCGGTGCGGCACGATTGGCAACCGCCCTTGAGGTGTTGGTCGACCACCTGCGGGAACGCCGACAGCAGGCTGGCCGCCACGTTCGTCGCGGCGTCCAGCGTCGCGCACGCGCCGCGGCCGCGTAGCACCACCGACCAGCGCTCCAGACGCGCCAGGTCTTCGCTGGTGGCCACGCCGTCGCGCAGCGCTTCCGTCACAGCGGACATCGCGGCGGTGCCGTTGAAGCACGATCCGCACTGTCCGGCGTTCTCCCGGTCGAAGTACGCCATCACCGACGCCGCCACCGCCACCGGGCAGTCCTCGGTGAGGATGGTGATGGCGCCGCAGCCCAGGCCGCTGTCGAGTCGGCGCAGCGACTCGTGGTCGAGCGTGACGTCGAGGACCTCGTTGTTCAGCAGGCCCGCGAAGTAGCCGCCCATCAGCACGCCGCGCACCTGATCCGCCGGCACGCCATGGGTTTGCAGCAGGTCGGTGAACGCCAACCCGTGCGGAAGTTCGTACAGCGCGGGCGGCCTGCCCGCGCCGGTGATGGTGGCCAGGAACGTCCCCGGCGACGCCGACGTGCCGTGTTGGCGGAACGCCTCGGCGCCGTGCTGCGCGATGAACGGGATGAGCGCGAGCGTCTCGACGTTGCTGACCATCGTGGGAAGCCGGCCGACGCCGTCCTCGAAGGGACGCGGCGGCTTGTCGGTCGGTTTGGCCGGCCCGCCGTTGATGGCGCGCACCGCGGCCGTCTCCTCGCCCGCGACGTAGCCGGGGTCGACGGTCGACACCGTGACGGCCAGGCCGCCCAGCGCATCGGGGTCGACGGCGGCGAGGGCCGAGTGCACCGCGTCCGCGGCGAGCCGGTCCGAGACGTACATGAAGGCGCGGTCGGCGGAGACCATGCGGGCCGCGAGGCGCAGCCCGTCGAGCACCAGGTGCGGGCGGTGCCGCAGCAGCCACCGGTCCTTGATCGACGCGGGTTCGCCCTCTTCGCCGTTGGCTATCACCACCGCACCGCCTGCGGCGCGCCCGTTGTCCTTGACCGTTTTCAGCTTGACCGCCAGCGGAAAGGCCGCGCCGCCGCGGCCCAGCAGACCGGCGAGGTCGATCTGGGCGAGCAGGCCGTCCGGGTTGCCCAGCGGCTGGTACCCGCCCGCCGCGCGGTACTGCGCGTAGTCCTCGGTTCCCTCCCGCAACAGCCGGGCCTCGATGCCGGGCCAGACCGTGACGGCGAGATCGGTTGCGGCGGTCATGGCATGCTCCTGCCCGCGGATAGGGTTGCAGACATGAGAACGGCGGTGGTGCGTGTCCGGGTGGACCCCGCGGGCCGCCTCGCGCCCGAACAGTTAACAGACGGCATGGTGACCCTCCGCGGGCTCGCCGACGCCGCGGGCATAAGTGTGCTGGACAACAACATCGCGGCCATGCCCGCCCAACGGCGCGAGGTCGAGCTGTTGATCGACGGCGACAGCGCCGATGAGCTCACCGGCTTCGCTCTCGGGTTGTGCGGCAAGGCGTTCGGCACCGAGCCGGAGCCCGGCGTGCTCACCTACATCAGCCGGGGTACCGACGACGACGCCCACGGCGTGCTCGCCGGGTTCGGGTTGACGGGCGACATCACCCGCACTCCGGGCGGCGACGGTTTCGACATCGTCCACGTGACGCTGCGCAAGACCGACCTCGAGCGCATCCCGGAAAGCCGCATCCACACCGCGCTCGAGGCGTCCCTCAACTGCGAAGTGCACATCCGCACGGTCTAGCGTCATCGCTTGCTCAGGAAGTCCAGGATGGCGGGCGCGGCCTGTACCCACGTGTCGAACATGTTGAAGCGCTTGACTTTCCCCTGCGCGCGCGCCTCGCTGGCGCGCTCCCAAGCATCCTCGGGCCACGGCGGGTCGATCAGCTTCGAGCCCTTGATCAGACAGTTCACCTCCAGCGACGTCCGCTTGGGGTGGTCCCAGTCGTTCTCGCCGCCGCGGATGATCAGCGTCGGCACCGTGATCCCGTCGAACATCTCGTCGGGCACGCCGGGGATGGTCTGGCCCGGCTTGGACACGTAGGCGTTGAGCCAGCGCAGCTGGACCTTGAGGAATTCGTCGCTGTCGTAGGCCAGGATCCGGTCCTTGTTGCGCGGGTTCTCCGCGATCCGCTCCTTCCATTCACCCACGTGCAGAAGGCCTTTCATGCCGAGCGCGCGGGCGGCGTGCAGCGTCGGCATGATGTAGTGCGCGCCGAGGGCGAAGGAGCCGTACACGCCGCCGACGATGTTCCACACCACCAGCTTGGTGACGATCTCCGGATAGAGCATGGTGGTCAGCATCGAATCTCGGGCACCGCCCGAGCCGCCCGCGATGATGCACGGGCCGATGTCGAGGCCGGTGATCAGCGCGTGCAATGTTTCGGCGCGCATGTGGGATTCGCTCTGCCCGTAGAACTGCACATCGGACTTGCCGCAGTTGGGCCGGTCCCACAGCAGCACCCGGTAGCCGCCGTCGACCAGCTTCTTGGCCAGCGGGCGCAGGCCTTCGATGTCCTTGCTGAACCGTCCGCCCGGCGTCAGCGCGATGAAATCGCCTTCCTTGCCCAGGATTTCGTAGACGACGTCGCCGCCGTTGACCTCGAAGGTCTTCTCGCCGCGTTTGAGCGCCGGGCCTGCCGACTCGACAGTTGTCACGCCATCACCAGGATTTCGTTGTCGACGACCCGCACCGGATAGGTGCGGATGCTCCATTCGGGTTTGACCGCCGTGGTGCCCGTCGCGAGCTCGAAACCCCACTGGTGCCAAGGGCAGTAGATGAATTCCAGGTCGCGGACCATGACGGCGTCACCGGGCACGTTCTCGTCGACCGCGGTGCGGCCCCTGGCCCGTCCCGAGCACAGCGGGCCGCCTTCGTGCGGGCAGTAGTTGGCGATCGCGTAGAACGTGCCGTTGACGTTGTACACACCGACGCCGTGGCGGCCGATCGGCACCAACTTGTGCTTTCCTGGCGGGATTTCGTCGACCGTGGCGACCACGTGCTCACGCCCCTGCGCAAGCCGGGGCGGCTTCGTTTCCTCTGCCACTACTCAGAACACCCTGACCTGGCCCTCGAGGGCCGGGACCGTATCGGGAAGGTGGTAGGTCTGGATTCCGTTGCGGAACATCACGGCCTCGCGGGCGTGCTCGGGCAGGTGCTTGACCAGCCAGCGCGGGTCGTCGAACGTCCAGTGCGGGTAATCCGAGCTGAACAGCAGGATCTTCTCGCACTCCATCCACTCGAACGCCCGGGTCAACTCCGTCTTGTCCTCGGGATAGTCCAGCGGCTGGGTGGTGAACTTGATGTGGTCCTTGACGTACTCCGACGGCTTGCGCTTGATGTCCATCCAGGACTTGCGCGCCTCGTAGATCGCGTCCATCCGCCACATCAGCGGCAGGATCCAGGTGAAGGCGTGCTCCACCAACACGATTCGAAGGGTTGGGAAGCGGTCGAAGACGCCGTCGAAGATCAGGCTCATCACCTGATTGGCGGCCAGCAGCGAGTAGGTGACCATGAAGTCGTGGTTGTAGCTGGGCAGCCCGACCGACGGCATCGGCAGCTCTTCGTACTGGCTGCGCGACAGGTGGCAGCTCACGGTGATGTCGTGCTTGGTGGCCGCCGCCCAGATCGGGTCGTACTTCGGATGTCCCCACGACGGCCGCGGTTCTGCCTTGACCAGGATCTGGCCCATGTAGGGGTGACCGGCCCACTTCTCGATCTCGGCCGCGGCCAGATCAGGTGTCTCGATGGCCGCGCAGATCGACCCGCGCCAGCGCTCGTGCCAGTTGTTGTGGCTGTCCAGCCAGTGATTGGCCTGCCAGTCGTTGAGTGCACACGACATCGCGTGGTTCGCCTCATCGAGACGGGCCGGATAGGCGGCGGGCTCCAGGATCGCGATGTCGGCGCCGGCCTCCATGATCAGCTGCTTGAACGCGAGTTCCGGGCTGCTGCCCGCGAACTCACCGTCGGAGGGGAAGGTGTCCACCCGCATCGCGTAGGCGTGTGCGTAGTCGGGCGCGTCGTAGTAGATGCGTTCTCCGACTCTTTGATGCGCGAAGATCTTGCTGCGCCACGGCTCGGGGATGTACTGCCACAGTTCGCCGCGCCGCGGTACCGGATGGACGTCGGAGTCGACGCAGCGGACGGCGATTCGTTCGGCCGCGGGCTTGCGCTCTGTCGTGGTCACGGTCATCGTGATCTCCCTTGCCTCAAACCTCTACATCTACTGTGCGCTGACACTGGCCCCGACGTCTATCCCGTACAACTGCGCGGCGTTGCGCCAGCACAGCTTGTCGCGCTGCTCCGCGGAGTAGGAACTCGGCACCTGCAGCGCGTTGGCCTGCCAGTGCGGGTAGCTGGACCCGTACATCACCATGTCTTCCTTGCCGGTGAAGCCGAACCACTCGCCGGCGAACTCGGTGTCACCGGGGCCGTCCATCGCGCCCTGCACGAAGTAGACGTGGCCGGGCAGGTAGTCGCTGGGCATCTTGGGCGCCCACGGCGTCTGCTCCAGGTGCGGACGGCCGAAGCAGTCCATTCGCCAGATGAACGGGGTCAGCAGATCCGCGGCCCCGTCGGCCCAGACGAACTTCAGCCCGGGCATCCGTTCGAACACACCTTCGGCGATCATGTTCATCAGGTGATACAGGTAGTTCAGCGCCATGAACGACACGTACTGCTCGTAGGTCAGGGTGTTTCCCGACGGCGTGGGAGCGGCGGCGATGCCGGAACCCACCTCGATGTGCACGGCGACGGCCAGGTTCGCGGCCACCGCGGCCTCCCACAGCGGCCAGAACTGCGGCTTGCCGTACAGCTCGCGTGACTGAAGCGGGATCCCGATCTGCACCACCCGCGGGTGGTCGGAGTACTTGTCGATCTCGCGCAGCGCCCCGGCGATGTCATCCGGGTTGACCCTGATGGTGCCGCGGAAGCGGTCGCCGTATTCGCCGTCCTCGAGCCAGCGCTTCACCAGCATCTCGTTGTGTGCCGCGGCCAGCGCGGTGCCGAGGTGCCGGTCGGGCATGATGCCGCGCGTCATCGGATGTAGGACAGCGATGTCGACGCCCCGCTTGTCGAACAACTCCGTGCCGACGAGCGCCGGATCGCTGGCCGGGTAGCCGTCGGCCTCGGTGCCGGGCGCGTACTCGCCGCCCGGCGCCTGGTACCAGTCCATCTCGTAGTCGGGGAAGCCGCGGCTGCGGTATGGCTCGGCCATGTAGTTGCGCCGCAAATCCTTGTTGGACTGCATGAAGATGTGCACGCTGGCGTCGATGACGGGCGTCTTGCTGCCGTCGCTGTGCTCGATCACGTCAGCGCCTCCGATTTCTCGTCAAACTAACCCCAGTGTAAAGCCAAGTTCTTCAATGGCAAGAATTGGGTTCTCAAGCGCAGCGCTTACTTCTGTGCAGGTCAGAGTGTGCGCTGGTCACATGCACAGTAGCCATCGGGCGAAACGGGGTAACCGCTTTTCGAGAACAGTTACGGCATCTAAGGAGAATGCTATTCTCGTCGGCAGGTCGATCAGGCCGGGCAATCGCACCAGGAGGCACCGGATGCTACTCGAGTTCGATGCGGATCAGCGGCTGTGGCAGGACACGGTGCGCGACGCGGTGGGAAAGCAGTGCCCGCCGTCGCTGGTCCGTGAGGTCGCGGAGAACGGTGTCGACCCGGCTCCGCTGTGGCAGGCATACATCGACGCGGGCTGGACGGAGCTGACCGACCCGGAGAACGCGGTCGAGCTCGCCATCGTGCTCGAAGAACTCGGCAGGGCCACCGACCCGACCCCGTTCCTGGCGACGCTGACGCAGTTCGCGCCGCTGGTCGGGGAGCGCTTCGACCCGCAGCAGGCCGGTGCCGCCATCTACGAGGGGATCACCGCCTACCGAGACGCCGAGGGCTGGGTGCTCGACGGGACGGCGCGCTACGTGCTCGACGCCGACCGCGCCCAGCGCTTCGCCGTCGTCACCGAGGGTGGCGTGTTCGTCGTCGACGCCGAGCAGGCGACCGTCCGGCGCAGCAAGGTGTTCGACCCGGTGCTGCACATCGCCGACGTGTCGTTCGCGGGCGTGCGGCTGCCCGACTCCGAACGGCTGCACACCGACGCCGAGAAGGCCCGCCATCTCGCGTTGACCGGCATGGCGATCACTACGGTCGGCGCCTGCCAGCGCATCATCGATCTTGCGCTCGAGCACGTGAAGCAGCGTCAGCAGTTCGGCGTCGCGATCGGGTCGTTCCAGGCCGTGCAGCACAAGGCGGTCGACATGCACGTCGCCACCGAGCGGGCACGCGCGCTGTCGTACTTCGCGGCGCTGACCATCTCGGCCGACGACCCACGCCGCCGTATCGCCGCGGCGATGGCGAAGGCGTCGGCGGGCGAGGCGCAGGCGGTGGTGTTCCGGCACGGTCTGCAGCTGTTCGGCGCCATGGGCTTCACCTGGGAGAACGATCTTCAGTTCGCGCTGAAGCGGGCCAAGGCCGGCGAGTTGCTGCTCGGCGGTGCCGCCGAGCACCGCGCGATGATCGCGGAGGAATTCGATGCAGCTGACTTTTGATTCCGACGTCGAGGAGTTCCGCGCCGAGTTCTCGGCATTCCTCGACGAGCACCTTCCCTCGGAGGCCGAGACGCTGGATCGGCCGAAGTCGGTGTCGCACATGCCGCAGTGGGCGCGGGAGTGGCAGCGGCTGCTGTTCGACAACGGCTGGCTGCTGCCCGCCCAGCCGCCGGAGTTCGGCGGCCGCAACGCCTCCGTGCTGCAGCAGTTCGTGCACCTCGACGAGCTGTGCCGGCGGCGCATCTATCACAGTTTCAACCCGCAGGGCGTCAATATCGTTGCCGCATCGCTGATCTCGTTCGGCTCCGAGGAGCAGAAGCACCAGTGGGCGGTGCCGGTGCTCAAGGGGGAGAAGACCGCGTCGCTGGGTATGAGCGAGCCGAGCGCGGGCTCCGACCTGGCGTCGCTGCGAACTCGTGCGGTCCTGGATGGGGACCACTTCGTCGTCAACGGCCAGAAGGTGTGGACCTCGGGCGCTCACGACGCCGACTTCCTGCTGGCGTTCGTGCGCACCGACCCGGATGCGCCCAAGCACAAGGGGATCAGCGCGCTGATCATCCCGACGGACACGCCCGGTGTGGTGTGCCGGCCGTTCGCCGACCTGTGCGGCGAGGACAACCTGGACTTCAACGAGGTGTTCTTCACCGACGCGCGTGTTCCCGCCGAGAATCTCGTCGGCCCGCTCAACGGCGGCTGGGGTGTGGCCAACGGTTCGCTCGGGCATGAGCGCACCATGATGTGGCTCGGCTTCGCCGACCGGATCAACAACATGATCACCGACTTCCGGCCCCGCGGAGAACTGCAGCGCGACCAGTACGCCTCATCGGTGATGGACTACATCGCGTTGCGCGCCATGGGTTCGGCCGCGCTGTCCAAAGCGGCACGGGGTGAGGCGGATACGGCATCGGTGTCGGTGCTGAAGCTGTTCGGCTCAGAAGCGGAGCTGCGCACCGCCGACGCTGCGCTCACCGCCTCCGGTGTGGACGGGCTGCTGCATCCCTCGACGTCGGGTCCCTACGCGCACATGAACCTCGACCACTACTTCTCCAGCTGGTTCGAGCGCTTCGCGCGCAGCTTCTCGGGCACCATCGCCGGCGGCACCTCCGAGATCCAGCGCAACATCATCGCCCAGCAGGTACTCGGCTTGCCGCGGCGCTGAGTCCGGTGACCGCCACGCTGATCGTCGAAAGGCCGCACGACGGCGTCCTTCTGGTGACGCTGAACCGGCCCAGGCGGCTCAACGCCATCGACGACGCGATGCGGCGCGAGCTCACCGAGACGCTGACGACGGTGCCCGCCGACGTCAACGCCGTCGTGCTGACCGGCGCCGGTCGCGGCTTCTGCTCCGGCATCGACATGCGCGACTTCGGGCCGGGGGTGCCCGACGCCGACGCTCCCGCGATCGACCGGTTGCGGTTTCAGGAGTCCATGGCGGCGCTGCCGCAGACGATCCGGGACCTGGCCCAACCCGTCATCGCCGCGGTGAACGGTCCGTGCGTCGGCGGCGGCCTCGCGCTGTTGCTGGCAGCCGACATCCGGATTTGCTCCAGCGCAGCCACTTTCGGTAACGCCGCCATCCTGCTCGGGCTGTCGGGTGCCGAGATGGGGATGAGCTATCACCTGCCCCGGATCGTCGGTACCAGCGTGGCCGCCGACTGGATGCTCTCCGGTCGCACGGTGACCGCGCAGGAGGCCGACCGGCGCGGCCTGGTCAGTGAATTGACCGAACCCGACCGCCTCGTCGGTCGCGCCATCGAACTCGCCGCCGCGATCGCCGAATTGTCCCCGCTGGGAGTGCAACTGACGAAGCGCGCGCTGCAGGTCAACACCGACGCCGCAGGCCTCGATGCCGCGGTGGAACTGGAGAACCGCAATCAGGTGCTCAGCCACGCCACCGACGACGCGGCCGCGCGACGGCAGAAGTGGCAGTGAGCGGACCGCTGCGGGGAGTCAAGATCGTCACGATGGGCGGTCTCGGGCCCGGCCCGTTCTGCGGCATGCTGCTCGGTGATCTCGGCGCCGACGTCGTGCGCATCGACTTGCCGCGGGCGGTCGACGGGCCACTGCCCATCGACTACACCGTGCGGCGCAGCCAGCGATCGATCGCGCTGGACGTCAAAGCCCCTGCGGGCCGAGCTGTTCTGCTACAGCTGATCGACGATGCCGACGCCTTCGTCGAGGTCTTCCGGCCCGGCGTCGCCGAACGCCTCGGCATCGGACCCGACGACCTGCACCGGCGCAACCCGCGACTGGTGTACGCGCGGATGACCGGTTACGGGCAGGACGGGCCGTACGCCGAGCGGGCCGGGCATGACATCAACTACATCGCGCTGGCCGGCGCGCTGCACGGCATCGGGACCGCCGAGGCGCCGGTGCCGCCCCTGAACCTGGTCGGCGACTACGGCGGCGGCGGGATGCTGCTGGCGGTCGGACTGCTCAGCGCCGTGCTGGAAGCGCGCGCGTCGGGGCGGGGCCAGGTCGTCGACGTGGCGATGGTAGACGGCGCCGCCGCGTTGATGGCGCCGTACTACGGCATGGTGGCGGCGGGCACGTGGCGGGATGAGCGGTACGACAACGTGTTGGACGGTGCGGCCCACTACTACGGCGTCTATGAAACCGCCGACCACAAGCACATGGCGGTCGGCGCGATGGAGCCTCAGTTCTACGGCGAGTTGTGTGCGCGACTGGACGTCGACGTGCCGCAGGACGAAGGTGACCCGGCGGCGTGGGCGGCTCACCGCGCGGTGTTCGCCGCGCGGTTCCGGGAGAAGACGCGCGAGGACTGGGAGCAGCAGCTCAACACCGCCGGATGCTGCGCCACCCCGGTGCTCAGCCTCGCCGAGGCGCCCCGTCATCCGCACAACGTCGCCCGCGGCGCCTTCGTGGAGATCGACGGCGTCGTGCAACCCGCACCGGTGCCCCGGTTCTCCAGAACCTCGCCTCCGGCACCGAGCGGGCCGTCGCTGCCCGGCGACCACACCCGCGATGTCCTCGTCGAACTGGGTCTCGACGGTCAGACGATCGCGGGGCTTCTCGACTCACGTGTCGCGCGGCAGAGCGGCGACTGAACTCCGACGGAAGGACGACGATGGCGTGGGACTTCTCCACCGACCCCGAATGGGCCGAACAGCTGGCCTGGGTCGAGGAATTCGTGCGCTCGGAATGCGAGCCGATCGACCTGATCGTCAAGGAGTCACACGACCTCAACGACCCTGTCCGCCAAGCGCTCATCCCGCCGCTGCAGGAGGTCGTCAAGGACCGTGGCCTGTGGGCCACCCACCTCGGCCCGCATCTCGGCGGTCCCGGCTACGGCCAGGTCAAGCTGGCGCTGCTCAACGAGATCCTCGGGCGCTCTGAATGCGCACCGATCGTATTCGGCTCGCAGGCACCGGATTCGGGCAACAGCGAGATCCTGGCGCACTACGGGACAGCTGAGCTCAAGCAGCGCTACCTCGAGCCGCTGCTGGACAACCGCATCGTGTCCTGCTTCTCGATGACCGAGCCACAGGGCGGCGCCGACCCGAAGGTGTTCGTCACCACCGCGGTGCAGGACGGCGGGCACTGGGTGATCAACGGCGAGAAGTGGTATTCGTCGTTCGCATCGATGGCGTCGTTCATCATCGTGATGGCGATGACGGACCCCGACGCGCCGCCGTACCAGCGGTATTCGATGTTCGTCGTGCCCGGTGACACCCCGGGCATCAACGTGCTGCGCGACGTCGGCCTCGGCTATCAGCCGCTCGGTGGCGGCGGCCGCGAGGGCTATGTGCGCTACGAAAACGTCCGGGTGCCCGACGACCACATGCTCGGTCCGCGCGGCGGGGCGTTCGTCGTCGCGCAGACCCGGCTGGGCGGCGGGCGCATCCACCACGCCATGCGCACCGTCGGACTGGTCCGGCGCATCTTCGACATGCTCACCGAACGGGCCGTGTCGCGCTACACGCAGGGTGAGGTCCTCGCCAACAAGCAGATGGTGCAGGAGATGATCGCCGACTCCTGGATGGAGATCGAGGCGTTCCGGCTGCTGACCCTCCAAACCGCCTGGAAGATCGACAAATACAACGACTACAAGGCTGTCCGCGGGGACATCTCGGCGGTCAAGGCGATGATGCAGAAAGTGCTTCACGACGTGTCGGCGCGCGCGCTGCAGTTGCACGGTTCGCTGGGCACGTCGCACGAGATGCCGTTCGTGCAGTATCTGACCGAATCGTTCGTGCTCGGGCTGGCCGACGGGCCGACCGAGGTGCACAAGGTGACGCTGGCTCGGCTGTTGCTCAAGAACGTCAAGCCAGCGCCGGACGTCTTCCCTTCCGAACACCTGCTTCGGCTGCGGGAAGCCGCCGAGGCGAAATTCGCCGACAAGCTGAAGGGGATCCCGCACGCATGAACGGCAAGGTGGCATTGGTGACCGGCACCAGCCGGGGTCTCGGCAAGGCGATCGCACAGCGGTTGGCGGCCGAGGGGGCGACGGTGGCATTGACCGCCCGCACCCTGGAGCCCGATGCGAAATACCAAGGCTCCCTGAGTGAGACGCTCTCCGAGATCGAGGCGGCGGGCGGGTCGGCGGTCGCGATCCAGGCCGATCTGTCGAAGCCGGAGGATCGCGAGCGGCTCTTCGGTGAGGTCGTCGACCGTGTCGGCGCACCCGACATCGTGGTCAACAACGCGGCGGTCACCTTTCTGCGGCCCCTTGACGAGTTTCCCGAACGGCGGGTGCGGTTGATGATGGAGATGCACGTGCTGGCGCCGCTGCACCTGACCCAGTTGGCGATCCCGGCCATGCGCGAGCGCGGACGCGGCTGGGTGCTGAACGTGACGTCCGTCGGCGGCGACCTGCCGCCGGGGCCGCCGTTCTCCGACTTCGACCGGTCGGCGGGCTTCGGTGTCTACGGCACGGTCAAGGCAGCGCTGAACCGGCTGACCAAGAGCCTGGCCGCCGAACTGTACGACGACGGCATCGCCGTCAACGCCGCGGCGCCGACGAACCCGGTGGCCACGGAAGGTGCGGGGGCGCTGGACCTGGCCAAGACCGACACCGAGGGCATCGAGCTGATCACCCAGACCGCCTATCTGTTGTGCACCGGCGACCCGAAGACTCTCACCGGACGCATCGCCCACACCCAGGATTTCCTGCGCGAAGCCGGGTGGCTCACCGATTAAATAAACTGCTTGATTTAACTCTGGGGCCGGTGTCTACTGGGTCGGTGACCGCAGCCAGAGTCCTGAGCAGTGACCGATCCACCGCCACCAGGGAGGCGCTGCTGGCCGCGGCGGAGCGGCTGTTCGCCGAGCGCGGGATGTACGCCGTGTCGAACCGGCAGATCAGCGAGGCCGCCAACCAGGGCAACAACGCCGCCGCGTGCTATCACTTCGGCACCCGAACGGACCTGCTGCGGGCGATCGAGAGCAAGCACCGCGCGCCCATCGAGGAACTGCGCGCCACGATGCTCGGCCAGATCGCGGGCTCGACCGAACTGCGTGACTGGGTCGGCGCGCTGGTGCTACCGCTCACCGATCATCTGACCGCGCTCGGCAACCCGAGTTGGTATGCCCGCTTCGCGGCGCAGGCGATGGCCGACCCGTCCTACCGCAACGTCGTGACCAGAGACGCGCTCACCTCGCCCGAACTCGTCGCCGCGATGAACGGCATCAACGACTGCCTGCCCGACCTTCCCAAGCGGGTGCGGTTCGAGCGAATCGTGATGGCGCGCAACCTGTTGATGCACACGTGCGCCGAGCACGAGGGTGAACTGGCCGAGCACGGTCCTGCCGCCAGGTCGCCGTGGCCGGTGGCCGCCGAAGGGCTCATCGACGCGATCGTCGGGCTGTGGCAGGCACCCGCCCGGCGCATCGGCCCGGCCGATGTGGTGCGCCATGTCTGAGATCCTCGACTTCCCGATGGCGCGCGCGTCAGGCTGCCCGTTCGCCCCACCGCCGCAGGTGATGGAGCGCAGCGCCATCGAACAGCTGTTCCGCGTGCGGATCTGGGACGGCAGCACGCCGTGGCTGATCACCGGCTACGACGCCATCCGGTCGCTGTTCACCGACAGCCGGGTCAGCGTCGACGACCGCAAGCCGGGATACCCGCACTGGAACGAGGGCATGCTCGCCACCGTGCACAAGCGCCCGCGGTCGGTGTTCACCTCGGATGCCGAAGAGCACACCCGCTTTCGGCGGATGCTGTCGCGCCCGTTCACCTTCAAGCGCGTCGAGGCGTTGCGGCCCGCGGTGCAGCGGATCACCGACGAGCACATCGACGCCATCGTGGCCGGGCCCAAGCCCGCCGACCTGGTCGACACGCTGGCGCTGGCGATTCCGTCGCTGGTGATCAGCGAAATGCTGGGCGTGCCATACGAAGACGCCGAGTTCTTCCAGACCCAGGCCAACCGGGGGATGAGCCGGTACGCCAGCGCCGAGGACGCGGCGGAGGGTGCCGGTGCGCTGGCCAGATACCTCAAGAACCTGTTGCTCGCCAAGATGCACGATCCCGGCGAGGATCTGGTTTCCGACCTCGCCGAGCGGGTGAAGGCCGAGGAGATCAGCGTCCGCGAGGCGGCTCAGCTGGCGACCGGCATCCTGATCGCCGGCCACGAGACCACGGCGGGCCAACTCGGCATCAGCATCGTGGCGCTGCTGGAGAACCCCGATCAGCTTGCGCTGCTGCGCGACGCAGAGGACCCCAAGGTGGTCGCCACCGCGGTCGAGGAGTTGCTGCGGTACTGCAGCATCACCCAGACCGGGCAGCGGCGCATCGCCGATGAGGACATCGAGGTGGGCGGCGAACTGATCCGGGCGGGCGACGGCGTCATTCTCGATGTCGCCCCGGCGAATTGGGACGCCCGCCAGTTCGCCGAACCGGACCGTCTCGACCTTCTTCGCGACGACGGCCCACACGTCGGCTTCGGCTACGGCCGCCACCAGTGTGTCGGCCAGCAGTTGGCCCGGATGGAGTTGCAGATCGTGCTGCCGACGCTGTTGCGGCGCATCCCGACGCTGCAATTGGCCGTGCCGATCGAGGAGTTGCCGTTCAAACACGACGCCCTCGCCTACGGCCTCTACGAACTGCCGGTCACCTGGTGAGCGACGGACTGCAATTGAGCGTCCCCGACCTGGCCGGGCGGCTGGCGGTGGTCACCGGGGCCAACAGCGGTCTCGGGTTCGGCCTGGCGAAGCGGTTTTCGGCCGCGGGGGCCGACGTCATCATGGCCGTGCGCAGCCGCGAGAAGGGTGAGGCCGCGATCGCCGAGATCCGCCGAACCGTGCCCGCCGCCAAGCTCACCATCAAGCAGTGCGACCTGGCGTCGCTGGACAGCGTTGCCGCCCTTGGCGACGACCTGGTGGCCGAGGGCAGGCCCATCGACGTGCTGATCAACAACGCGGGCGTGATGACGCCGCCGCAACGGCAGACCACCGCCGACGGGTTCGAGTTGCAGTTCGGCGCCAACCATCTCGGGCACTTCGCGCTCACCGGCCGGCTGCTGCCGTTGTTGCGGGCCGCTCCGGATGCCAGGGTCGTCACCGTCAGCAGCATCGCGGCCAAACAGGTGGGCATCGACTTCGCCGACCCCAACGCCGAACGCGAGTACAAGCCGATGCAGTCCTACGGCATTGCCAAGCTCGCTCAGCTGATGTTCGCCGTCGAACTGAACAGGCGCAGCGAAGTCGCGGGCTGGGGCGTGCTGTCCAACGCGGCTCATCCGGGGCTGGCCAAGACCAACCTGCTCAGCGGCGCGTCCTACGGTCGCGAAAAGCCCACCCTTGGTGCCCGGTTGACGAAGCTGACGTGGCGGTTGCTGCCGTTCATGTGGCTCGATGTCGAGGAAGCCATCAAGCCGACGCTGTATGCCGCGGTGTCGAAAGAAGCGGCAGGCGGCGCGTACTACTGCCCTCGGGGCCTGTACGAAACCGCGGGCGGCGGTGTGACTCTGGCTCAGGTGCCCCGGCTGGTCCGCAGCGAGTCCGATACGGGCGCGCTGTGGCAGCTCAGCGAAAAGCTAACCGGTGTCACGTATCCAGATGTGGCCGACTGACAAGAAAGAAGCGTGGCGATGGCGTTCGTCGGACGAACTGACGTCAAGGATCCGGGTGCTGCCCAGGAGCAGTGGGAACGCCTGGCGAAGCGGCGTGAACGCCTCTACGACACCGACGAACAGTTCCGGGTGACGCGGCCCGACGCCGCGGTCGCCGAGGCGGCGCGGCGGCCGGGCCTTCGCATCGCGGAGGTGATGGCCACGGTCATGGAGGGCTACGCCGACCGGCCGGCGCTCGGTGAGCGCGCCCGCGAGGTCGTCACCGATGCGGCCACCGGCCGGTCGGTCCTTCGGTTTCTGCCGCGCTTCGACACCATCACCTACCGCGACCTGTGGCAGCGGGTCGGCCTGATCGCCCGCGACTGGCACCATCATCCGTCGCACCCGGTGCGGCCGGGCGACTTCGTGTGTGTGCTCGGTTTCGCCAGCATCGACTACACCGCAATCGAAATGGCGTGCATCCACCTCGGCGCGGTGGTGGTGCCGTTGCAGACCAGCGCGCCCGCGGCGCAGCATGCGCCGATCCTGGCCGAAACCCGGCCCGCGATCCTCGCGGTGGGGATCCAGTATCTGGAGACCGCCGTCGACGCGGCGCTGACGGGCGCGGCGCCGCAGCGGATCATCGTCTTCGACCATGAACCCCGCGACGACGACCAGCGCGCGTCGTATCAGGCCGCGGCCGCGCGTCTGGCCGAGTCCGGCAGCCCACTGACCATCGAAACGATCGCCGACGGGGTGGCTTCCGCCTCGGACCTGTCGCGGGCGCCGCTGCACGTCGCCGCCGAGGGCGAGGACCCGCTGGCGTGGCTGTTCTACACGTCCGGCAGCACGGGCACCCCGAAGGGGGCGATGTTCACCGAAAGCCTGTGCATCGGAACCTGGCTCGCGCAGTCCGATCAGCCGGTGATCACGCTGAGCTACATGCCGATGAGCCACCTCATCGGGTACGGCTACGTGATCATGACGCTCGCCAACGGCGGGGTCAGTTGCTTCGCCGCCAGCAGCGATCTGTCGACGCTCTTCGACGACCTGGCGATGGCCAGGCCGACCACGCTGAGTCTGGTGCCACGGGTGTGCGAGATGTTCTACCACTCCTACCTCAGCGAGCACGACCGGTTGACCCTCGCGGGCGCCGACCCGGATGAGGCAGGCGAGGAGCTGCGCATGCGGATGCGCGAAAACGTGCTCGGCGGAAGGGTTCTGGCGGTGGGGTGCGGGTCGGCGGCGCTGTCGCCGGAGATCAAGGAGTTCATGGAGTCGGTGCTCGATCAGCACCTGCTGATCGGGTACTCGTCGACCGAGATCGCGGGCGGCATGATCGTCGCCGACGAGCACGTGTTGCGTCCGCCGGTGATCGACTACAAGCTGCTCGACGTCCCCGAGCTCGGCTACTTCAACACCGACAAGCCCTTTCCGCGTGGCGAACTCGCGGTGAAATCGGCGCGCTTCATGGCTGGCTACTACAAGCGGCCCGATCTCGCGGCACAGATGTTCGACGAGGACGGCTACTACCGGACCGGCGACGTGATGGCCGAGGTCGGCCCGGACCGGCTGCGCTTCGTCGACAGGCGAAACAACGTCATCAAGCTGTCGCAGGGCGAATTCGTCGCGGTGTCCCGGTTGGAGGCGTTGTATTCGACCAGCCCGCTGATCCATCAGATCTACGTCTACGGCACCAGCGAGCGGTCCTTCCTTCTCGCCGTGGTGGTGCCCACCGATGCGGGGGCGGAGAAGTCGGCGATCAGCCGGTCGCTGCTGGCGGTCGCCGCCGACAACGGGCTCAACGGGTACGAAGTGCCCCGCGACTTCGTCGTCGAACACGAACCGTTCAGCCTCGACAACGGCCTGCTGTCCGGGGTCGGCAAGTTCCTGCGGCCCAAGCTGAAAGACCGCTACGGTCCCGTCCTGGAGCAGTTGTACGCCACGATGGCCGACGACCAAGTCGCGCAGTTGCGGGCGCTGCGGGCCGGCGGCGCCGACCAACCGGTGCCCGCGACCGTGATGCGCGCGGTGCAGGCCTCGCTGGGAATCGCGGCGGCCGACGTCAGCCCCGAGGCCCGGTTCATCGATCTCGGCGGCGACTCCCTGTCGGCGCTGACCTTCTCGCGTCTGCTTGCCGACATCTTCGGCGTGGATGTGCCGGTCGGAGTGGTCGTCGATCCCACCGCGGATCTGCTGTCGATCGCGAACTATGTCCAGCGGGAACGTGATTCGGAGCGCACTCGGCCGACGTTCGGGTCTGTGCACGGCGCGGACGCCAGCGAGGTCCGAGCCGGCGACCTGAAGCTGACCAAGTTCATCGACGACGACACCCTGACCACCGCGGTGAACCTCGCTCCGGCGCTGGCGGCGCCCCGAACGGTTCTGCTCACCGGCGCAACGGGTTTCCTCGGCCGCTTCCTCGCACTCGAGTACCTCGAGCGACTGGCCGACTCGGGCGGCACGCTGATCTGTCTGACCCGGGGCGCCGACAACCCAGGCGCCCGCGCCCGGATCGAGTCGGCGTTGGACACCGATCCCGCTCTGCTGCAGCGGTTCCGAACGCTGGCCGACGGGCACCTGGAGGTCGTCGCCGGCGACATCGGGGAGCCCGGCCTCGGCCTCGACGAGGACACCTGGGACAGGCTGGCCGCCGACGTCGACCTGATCGCGCATCCGGCCGCGCACGTCAACCACGTGCTGCCCTATGCGCAGTTGTTCGGCGCCAACGTCGCGGGCACCGCCGAAACGATCCGGCTGGCCATCACCAATCGGCTCAAACCCATCCACTACATCTCCACGATGGGCGTGTCAGCGGTGGCGGGCCACATCGTCGACGAGGACTCCGACATCCGCCGCACCGTCCCGGCGTGCACTGTCGCCGACGGCTACGCGAACGGCTACGGCATCAGCAAGTGGGCGAGTGAAGTGCTGCTGCGGGAGGCGCACGACCTGTGCCAGCTGCCGGTCGCGGTGTTCCGGCCCGGCATGATCCTCGCCGACTCCCGCTACGCGGGCCAGCTGAATGCGCCCGACATCTTCACCCGTCTGCTGTTCAGCCTCGTCGCCACCGGCATTGCGCCGCGGTCCTTCTACCGCGACGGGAACGCGCGCCCGCACTACGAGGGCCTGCCCGTCGACTTCCTCGCCGAGGTCATCGCCGGACTCGGCTCGAACGGCAGGGGATTCGCCACCTACAACACCACCAACCCGCACGACGACGGCGTCTCGCTGGACACGTTCGTCGACTGGATCGTCGAGGCGGGCCATCCGATCCAACGCATCGACGACTACGGGCAGTGGGTGGCGCGGTTCGAGACCGCGATGCGGGCGCTGCCCGAGAAGCCGCGCGGCGAGTCGGTGCTCGCGGTGCTCGATATCTACCGCCAACCGGCCGAGCCGGTGGCAGGATCACTTGTGCCGGGCAAGCATTTCGGTGCGGGGGTCGAGAAATCGGGCCGCCAGATACCGCATGTCACCGCCGAGTTGATCACCAAGTACCTGGCGGACATGAAGCTGGCAGGCCTTCTGTAGGAGGGACGACGATGTCTGGTTCGGCCGGCACCCTGTATCCGCCCGGCGGCTTCGGTGCGCCCAAACACCGGCGCGGCCACGCCGACAACGTCGCGGCGATCGGGCTGCCGCCGGGAACCGAGGTGTTCTCCGCCGACAACCACATCTCGCTGGCCGCCGACATCTTCTACGAGCGTTTCCCCGACGACCTCAAGCCCGAGGCGCCGCGCATCTGGTACTCCGACGGCGCGTACATGGTCGGGCACCGAGGCCAGTCCTTCGTGGTCGGCGACTTCAGCGCCGTGCTGATGCAGTACGACGACCTCGCCGGTGCGTCCACCAACGACCTCGAGGCACGCGTCCGCGAACTCGCCGAGGACGGCGTCGACAAGGAACTGGCGTTTCCCAACGCCGTACTGGCGCTGTTCGGCTTCCCCGACAAGGACGTGCGCGAGCGGGCGTTCCGGATCTACAACGAATACATCGCCGATATCCAGGAGCGCAGCAAGGGCCGCTTCTTCGGTGTCGGGCTGATCAACTGGTGGGACGCCGCAGGCGCCGAGCGCACGCTGACCGAGCTGAAATCGATGGGGCTGCGGACGTTTCTGATGCCGCTGTACCCGGGCCCGGACGCCGAGGGTGTGACGATCGACTACGGCAGCACCGCGATGAAGGATGTCTGGGACGTCATCGAGGACTCCGGGATTCCCGTCAGCCACCACATCGGCGAGACCCCGCCGAAAAGCCCGTGCGAGGTCAACAGCGTCGCGGTCGCGATGATGATCAACGTCGACTCGTTCCGCGACATGTTCGCCCGCTACATCTTCTCCGGCATCCTGGACCGCCACCCGAAACTGCAGGTCGGCTGGTTCGAGGGCGGCATCGCCTGGATACCGACGGCGCTGCAGGACGCCGAGCACGTGCTGGCGTCCTATCAGCACATGCTGAACCATCAACTGCAGCACGACATTCGGTACTACTGGGACACCCACATGAGTGCGTCGTTCATGGTCGACCCGCTGGGGCTCAAACTCGTCGAGGAGATCGGGGTGGACAAGGTGATGTGGTCGTCGGACTACCCGCACAACGAGAGCACCTTCGGCTACTCGGAGAAGTCACTGGCCGCCGTCGTCGACGCGGTCGGCGCCGAGAACGGCGCGAAGATCGTCAGCGGCAACGTCAAGAACTTCCTCGGTCTGTCATGACGGCGCCGACGATTCGCGAGGCGCCCGACCGGGCGCGGATGTACCGCGATATCGGTGCCCGACTGCGCGCGGCGATGGCCGAGCAGGGCGTGGACGCACTGGTGTTGCTGTTGAACGGGCACGTCACCTACGCGACCGGGGCCAGTTGGCCGATGCTCGACGCGGGCCTGGGGCACGTGGAGCGTCCCGTGGCCGTCGTGCTGGCCGACGACGAGCACCCCCACCTGTTCATGCCGTTGCGCGAGGGCACCGCGGCGCAGTTCCAGGTGCCTGACGACCACCTGCACGGTCCGCTGTACCCCGAGTTCGACGAGGGCGTCGAGCGATTCGCGCGTGTCCTCGGTGAGTTGATACCCGACGACGCCAATGTGGCCGTCGATGAGATGTCGGGAGCGATGCGGCGGGCCGCGGACCGACTGTTCCCCGGCGGGCCGCCGTCGGACGCCACGCTGGTGGTCGCCGCGGCTCAACTGGTGAAGACACCCGACGAGGTGTCGTGCATTCGACGGGCATGCCGGATCACCGAAGAAGCAATGGTCGACATCCAGAAGCAACTGGTGCCGGGGGTGCGCCAGATCGATCTGTCGGCGTCGTTCGCGCGCCAGGCGTTCGAACTCGGTGCGACGGCCAACATGCTGGAGGCGATCTGGCAGGTGATGCCGAGTTCGCGGGCCGCAGGCGTGTGGACCACCCACGGCGACCTCGCGCTGCCGCTGCTGACCACCGAACGCGAACTCAACACGGGCGATGTGCTGTGGACCGACGTCAGCATCTCGTATGCCGGCTACTGCTCGGACTTCGGCAGGACGTGGCTGGTGGGGCAGGAACCGTCGGCGCAGCAGCAGGACCAATTCGCGCAGTGGCGAACGATTTTGGACGCGGTGCTCGCGGTGACGAAGGCGGGTGTGACGTCGGGCGACCTGGCCCGCGCGGCGATCGCGGCCAACGGCGGGTCCAAGCCGTGGCTGCCGCACTTCTACCTGGGGCACGGCATCGGCACCTATCCCGCCGAGGCTCCGCTGATCGGAACGGATCTCGGCGAGGAGTTCGACGACAACTTCGTCTTCCCCGCCGGCATGGCGCTGGTGTTGGAGCCCGTCATCTGGCAGGACGGCACCGGCGGCTACCGCAGCGAGGAGATCGTCATCACCACCGACGACGGCTGGTACCGCATCACCGATTACCCGTACACGCCGTATGGCAGCTGACCTGGGCGCCGCCGACGAGGTGTTCCATCCGGCGGGCGAGGACCCCGAGTGGTGCGAGAGCGGGTGGTTTCACTTCTCCATCCCCGAGCGCGACCTCATCGGGTTCGTCTACTACTTCCACGACGTCCGCACCGGGGTGTCCGGTGGCGGGCCCGCGCTGTGGGATCCCAGCGGGGAAGAGGTCTACGACTGCCTGTTCTATGACTGGCGCTGGCACCAACCGCCCACGGGTGCACTGGATTTCGATGACTTCACGTTGCCGAATTCGCTGCGGCATGAGGTGCTCGAGCCGATGCGGCGCTACCGGCTGTCCTACTCCGCGCTTGGCTTGGAGCTCGCGTTGGAGTGGACGTCGCTGATGGACCCGCACGTGCTGGGGGAGGCGTCGCCGCAGCACTGCCACTTCGATCAGCCGGGGCGGATGCGCGGCGCGGTGACGCTGAACGGCCAGCGGCTCGAGGTGGACTGCTACTCGATGCGCGATCGCACCTGGGGCCCGCATCGGCCCGGCGCGCGCCGGTCCGGGGACTATCTGTGGGCCATTGCGGGGCCCGATGCGCACTGGCACGCGATCACGATGGCAGGCCGAGAGCCCGGTGTGGACAAGGTCATCGGCGGCTACCTGATGCGTGACGGCTCTCTGGGGGAGATCGTCTCGGGCCGGCGGCGCGTCGTCGAGCGCCGCGCAGGCGCGCCGGTGCGCGTCGTGCTCGACGCCCACGACGACACGGGCCGGGAACTGCACGCCGAGGGAGACGTGCGCACGGCGCTGCGCTGGCTCGGCTGGCCGGGCAGGTTGACGTTCTGGACGCTGACCGACTGGCGGTGGGACGGCGCGTCGGGCTACGGCGAGGATCAGGAGTTCTTCGCCCGCGAGCAGGTGCGCGCGCTGTTCTGATCGCGAAAGCGATCAGCCGCCGACTACCCGCAGGATGTCCGGGAGCACGGCGCGGCCTTCCTTGGTGACGGGCAGCATCGCCCAGTTGTGGACGAGCCCGTCGCGTAAATCGAAATCCATGGGCGCAGATTGCTTCTCGGCGCGCTGCCGCAGCAACACCACGTCGGGGTAGAGCACGTCGCGCGAACCCGAGAAGACGCGGGTGGGTGGCAGCCCGGCGAGTGAGCCGTAGAGGGGGCTCACCAATGGGTCCTTGGGGTCGAGCGCGCCCGCCCACATCAGGCCGGACTTGCGCAGCGATGCCGGATCGAGCACCGGGTCGTCGACCGAGGCGATCGCCGGGTTGCTCATCGTCACGTCGAGGAACGGCGAGACGAGCACCAACGATGTGGGCACCGGCCTGCCGTCGGCCACCAGACGCTGGACCGCGGCCAGCACCAGGCCGCCGCCCGCGGAGTCTCCGTAGACGCCGACCCTGCTGTCGGAATGTGAAGCGATCAGGTCGGCGATCGACGGGACCACCGAGCCCGCGCTGCCCCCGTCCGTCGCCAGCGGGTAGACGGGTACGACGACGGTGGCGCCGGTCCGGCGGGCCATCATTGCGTACAGGAGCCAATGCATGACGGTCGGCCGCACCACGTAGGCGCCTCCGGGAACGGCCACGATCACGTTTCCCGTCCCCGATCGATTCGGCCGGATGGTGACGGTCGGGATTCCCTCGAACTCGCCGGCCCGCGCAACCAGTGCGCGCGTGAGGATTACGGGCGGGTGTCTGGTGGAGATCAACGGAGCGAGATCGACACCGACGTCCAGGCCGAGCGCGTCGGTGATCCGTCGGGCGAACCTCAGCGCACGCACGGTCGGGGAGCGATCCATTGCCTCCCCTGTGTGCTGGCGCGAATTGTTCGCGAACACCGTAACGCTGCACGCCAGCGATCGCACCAACCCAGTGCCCATACCCGAACGCGACGGCGCGTCGCGAAATGTCAAGGAGACCATGATGAAGAAGATCAGCATGATAGGCGTTGTCGGCTGTGCGCTGACGGCTGCAGCGCTCGCGGGTGCAGCGTCCGCTACGGCTGTCCCGTCGTCCACCTCAGCGACGGACATCGTCAAGATGCTGCAGGATCAGGGCTACACCGTGCAGTTCAACGGTGACGAGCCGCATCCGCTGTCGAATTGCACGGTCAACGGGGTGCACGGCCTGGAGATCATGATGACCTCCGATGGCGCGCTGATGATGATGATGGACTCGGCCAACAAGGGCACCGTCTACGTCGACGTGACGTGCGGGATCAACAACTGAGCTACATCTCGCGCTCAGCCCCCGCGAAACGGAGTTCCAGTAACAAAGTGCGAGGCCGTACCGGAACTCCGTTTCGCGGAAGACTCAGAGGGCGTCGGCGACGTCGTGCGACGCCCAGAGGTTCAGCACGTTGACGAGCATCTGCAGCGGAGCGCGAACGCTCTCGTCGTCCTCGATCGCCGGATCGAATCTGCTTGTCGCGTCGGGTGCCTTCGCCCGGATCAGCGCGGGCACATCCAGCAGCCAGGTGATGCCCATCAACGCGACGTAGCGCACCACCTGCTGCTGCAGTTCCCCCGCGCTCAGGCGCGGGCCGCCCGACGCGTGCACCTGCGCGCACAATTGCGCGACGAGACCGTCGAAATGGTGATCCCACAATTCGGTTTCGGCGCCCGACATGGCGCCCCAGATCGCCATCGCGAGGTTCAGCCGGCTGACGCAGCCCCAGTCCATCAGCCCGCAATGCAGCCCGCCGTCGTCGCCGGTCCAGAACCATGCGTTGTCGACGTTTGCGTTCCAGTGCGACAGCGCGATGTAGTCGCGCGCCTCGGCCAGGTAATGCCAAATCGCCTGCGATTGCTTCATCACCCGCGGCGCCTCCTCGCCGAGGCGAAGGTGGAAGTCCGGCGCTCGCACGCTGTCGGGCAGCAATCCCGGACGCGCGTAAGCGAACTCGGCGAGCCGCTCGAGCCTGCGCCGCAGTTTGTCGGCCGTCATCGGCGGTGGTTCGCCCACGGCGGCCGCCTGCAGGTCGACGGGGAACGCGCCGGTCAACCGCTCGGGCAATCGGCCGGATCTGTGCGCGCCCGCCAGCAGGCCCAGCGCGTCGATCAGCGCCCGGTAGTGCTCGACGGGCCGGGGCATCCGATAGTCCAGGCATTTGTGATATTGCGGCTCGATCCCGTTGCTGCCGAACGCGATTCGTTGGCTGATCAGGATCCCGCTGCCCGTCTCGGCGTGATAGTCGGCGAACTGGGTGTGCGGCACCGCTATCGGGAACTCCGGGACGAGCGACAGCGCGGCGAACTCCACCTCCGACGCCATCTGCGTCCTGCCGCGATCCCGCAGCGGATCGCCGAAATCGCGGGAGAACTTCACGAAGAGGTCGGTGTACAGGCCGGGCGCGGGGTCGACGTATTCGACGTCGAGCAGCATCTTGCGGCCCGTGCTGCCGCCGGAAACCTCCTCGCAGCGCACGATTCTGCCGACCTCGGCGTCGAACGCCTTGCTCAGGAAGGCTGCATCACCGTCGCGAAGAGCGGCGGGATCGGCGGGGAAGGCGAGCCCGGACACATCGCCGGTGAACCACCGCTCGCTCACCAGGTCTGCTCGGCTGCGCGCACCAGCATCTCGTTGACCGCCACCCGGCGGTCGCGCGTCACCATGTAGACCACCGCGTCCGCGATGTCCTGCGGTTGCAGCTTCACCATCCCGGCGGTGCGCTGACTTTGGGCCGCCGCCGCCTGCGCGTCGAGATGATCCATGATCTCGGTCTGCACCGTGCCCGGTTCGACGAGGCCGACGCGCACCCGCTTGCCGAGCAACTCCTGCCGGATGCCCTCGCTGAACGCGCCGACCCCGAATTTCGTCAACGAGTACACCGCAGTTCCGGGCCTGGCGACCCGGCCCCCGGTCGAACTGATCGTCACGATGTCAGCGACGCCCCGCGGCGAGTCGGCAGCGCCGGCGATGAGGTGCGGGATCGCGGCGTGTGTCGCATAGAGGACACCGGACACGTTGACCGAGACCAGGTCGTCCCAGTCGGCCAGCGCGGCATCGGCGGCCTCACCCATTCGCAGCAGCCCCGCGTTGTTGACCAGGATGTCGAGACGGCCCAACCGGCTGACGGTGCTCGCGACGGCAGCGGTGACCTGTTCGGCGTCGGTGACGTCGGCCTGCGTGGCCAGGGCCGTTCCGCCGGCCGACTCGATCCGCTTCGCCAATTCGCCGAGACGGTCGGCGCGGCGCGCCAGAAGGCTGACCGCCGCCCCCTCGGCCGCCAGCGCGACCGCGGTCGCGGCGCCGATGCCGCTGCTGGCGCCGGTCACCAGCGCTACGCTGCCCGCCAAGGTCGTCGTCATGGCACCGCCTGTTCGGAAAGCACTTCGGTGAACACGTAGTCATTGTGCTCACCGAGATCGGGGGCGCCGCGCTCGATCAGCGCCGGGTTGCGCGCCATCCGCCACGACGGGCCCAGCACCGGTCGCTGGCCTTCGACGTGGTCGGACACGAAGCGGTATGCGCCGCGCTCCCAAAGCAATTCGTCAGCGATGACGTCCAGCGCCGTCGCGCTCTTCGCGGCGGCCACACCCGCCTCGCGCAGTCGCCGGGCGAGTTCGGCCGCGTCGTGGGGCCGCGTCAGGTCGGCAGGCTCACCGGGGCCGAGCACGTCGCGCAGCGCCTGGCGTTCGGCGTCGTCGGCGACGGCGATCGAAATCCAGTCACCGCCCGCACACGGATAGCAGCCGTGCGGCGACATGTCGGCATGCCGGTTGCCGTCGGGTCCCGGCCGCTGCCCGGTCAGCGCCTGGTGCACGACGCTGTCGCCGATCATCGACGTCAGAACCTCGACGGCGGACACGTCGACGAACTGGCCCGCCCCGGTCAGTTCGCGATGCATGAGCGCCGCGACGGCCGCGAAGGCGGCGGCCGCCCCGACGGTGGAGTCGCCGTAGCGCATGCTGGCACCCAGCGGCGGCCCGCCCTCATACCCGACCAGCGACGCCAGCCCCGCCAGCGCGGCGAAGCACGGCGCGTAGCCCGTCTGGTAGCCCATCGGGCCGTCGTTGCCCCACATCTTGATCGACACCGAGATGATGTCGTCCTTGATGGCCCGCAGCGCGTCGTAGCCGAGGCCCTGGCGCTCCATCGCTCCCGGACGCAGGTTGTTGATCACGATGTCGCTGCGGCCGATCAGGTCGCGCAACTTGTCGAAACCGGCCGGTGTCTTGATGTCCAGGTCGACGCTGAGGATCTCGGGATTGATGGACAGGAAAAACGGGGCGTGGTTGATGTCGGTGCCGCCGTAGGCGCGCATCTCCTCCGGCCGGCCGGCGGTCTCCACCTTGATCACCTCGGCGCCGAGGAACGCGAGCAGTTTCCCCGCGTACGGGCCCGCCCACACCTTGGTCAGCTCGACCACCCGCACCCCGTTTAGCGGCCCGCCGCGCGCCCGCTGCGGCGTCCGCAGCTGTGGCGAGGTCACGGCAGGCCGGGTCCGGCGTGGTGCAGACGCTGCGAGCAGCTCGGCGGAATGCTGCCCGAGAGCCGGTGCGCAGTCGGTGATCTCAGCAGGCGATCCGCTCATCAGGTACGGCACCGTCGGATAGGCCGCCGCGCCCAGCTCGGGGTGGGTGACGTCGCGGAAGAAGCGCCGGTGCCGGTACTGCGGCAGTGCCGGCAGCTCGTCGACGCCGTACACCGGAACCAACGGGACCCCCAGGCGCTGCGCCCGCTCGGCGACGGCCTCCTTGTCGTGCTGCCGGATCCACGGGCCGAATCCTCGGTGGAACGCCGCGACCTTCTCGGGTGTCACCGAGAACTCCAGCCAGTCGTCGTCGAACTCGTCCAGCCACGCCGGCCGTCCCATCAGCTCCTTGAGCTGCACCCAGTGGTGGCCGTTGGTCATGTAGAGGTAGACGTGGCCGTCGCGGCAGGCGAAGAAGGACGCGGGGCCCTGCTGGTCGAAGTCGTCGCGGGTGCCGTCCGGCGCGATCTCGCCGGTGATGAACCGGCCGAGGATGCAGTCGGTGCGCGACACCAGCACCGCCTGCGCGGAGACGTCGACGAATTCGCCCCGGCCGTGGTGGCACTGCGCGAACAGGCACGACGCCACACACAGCGCCGCATCCAGACCCGCCTCGTAGTCGGCCAGGAACCGGCCGGGCCCCTTGAGGGGCGGCAGCGTCTCATCGGCGTGGCTGGGGGTGTGGTAGCCCCAACCGCTGGCGTGGAACACGTTGATGCTCTTGGCGTTCCGCAGTTCAACCGGCGCGTCGCTGCCGAACGGCGTGACCGAGCAGACCACCACGTCGGGGTGGCGGCTCGCCAGTTCCTGCGCCGACGCGCGGTCGTCGATCACCGCGTGTGCGGACGCGATCAGGTCGTCGGCGCTCTCGCGGTCGAGTTCCACGGACTTCTTGTTCGTGTTCAGATACGCGAACAAGCTGTCCGGGGTCATCGCCCGGGTGGGGCTGCCGCACCCGGGCCTCTCGACCTTGATGACCTCGGCGCCGAAGTCGGCGAGCAGCTTGCCGCAGTACTCCCCGGCCACCGACTCGGCGAGTTCGACGATCCGGATGCCCTCCAGCGCGGACACGGACTCAGGGTTTGTTGCGACCCGAACGGCTGAGTCGCCACTCCGGCGGGAAGTTCATGTCGTTGTCCTTCACCACGTTGTTGAGGCCCTTCTCGAAGGTGCCCCCGGTGAGGTCGACCGTGTTGTCGACGTCGTTCTGGATCATCGGGAGCATGCCCTCGACCATGCCGGTGAGCAGGCTGCCGAAGTACTCGCCCTTGTGCTGCTTGTAGAGCTCGAGGAAGGTCTTCTGCACCGCGACCGTGTCGGTCGGGCGGGACTTCGAGCAGGCCAGCGCGTACTTCTCGGTCTCGGCTTCGAGGTCTTCGCGCGGCACGACGCTGTTGACGAAGCCGCACTCGTACATCTCCTTGGCGCTGAACGGCCTTCCGGTGAACAGCATTTCGGAGAACTTCCGCAGGCCCATGGTCTCGGCCCACCACCACAGCCGCGGCCCCCACCCGACGTAGCGGAAGGCGGGGTGGCCGAACAGCGCGTCGTCGGACGAGATCACCAGGTCGGCATCGCCCGCCTGATAGAAGTGCCAGCCGTAGCAGTAGCCCTTGGCCTCGATGATGCTGATCTTTCTGAGTTCCTGCAGCGGCCGGTTGCCCGCGCGCGCCTTGGCGTAGAAGTCGGTCACCGTGGACAGGTAGCGGTACGAGCCGCCGGGCGGGTACTTCACGTCGTCGTCGTTGATCGCCAGTTCGTGGTGCAGCGGCAAGCCGGGGTTCTCCAACATGGGCCGCTGCTCGGGGAGATCGCCGCCGCTGCCGAAATCCTGTCCCTCACCACGGATGACGACGACTTTGACGTCGTCGTCGACGTTGCACTTGTGGATGATGTCCGCGTACACCTGGCGCATGCCGAGCGACGTCGCGTTCTGTGCCTCCGGTCGGTCGAAGGTGATCGTGGCGATCCGGTTCACCCGGTCCTTCTCGAACCGGATGTACTGTTCGGCTTCTTTTTTCATCTCTTCATAATCGAATTCCGGCATGCGAATCTCCTCTATCTCGTCCTACTTGAGTAGACAGCCCGCGTCGACGGGCAGCTGAACGCCTGTGACGTAACGTGATTCGTCAGAGGCGAAGAACAATACGGCGTTGCTGATGTCCACCGGCTCGACCCAGGGGATCGGCAGCGTGTGCATCATTTGCGAGACCGGTGCGAAGTCCTCCGGGCCGGGGTTCTCCTTGTCGGGGGCGAACAACCGGAAGGTCGCGTCGTTGAGTGCCATCGGGGTGTTGACCTGGGTCGGGTGCACCGAGTTGACGCGGATGCTGTGTTGGCCGAGTTCGACGGCGAAGGTGCGCATCAGGCCGACGACGCCGTGCTTGGCGGCGATGTAGTGGCCGGTGTGCGGATGGGCCTTCATGCCGCCCACCGAACTGGTCAGGATGATCGAACCACCGCGCCCTCCGGCAAGTACATGCGGCACAGCGGCTTTCACCGTCTTCCAGACCCCGGACAGGTTGACGTCGATCATGTCGTCCCAGATGTGCTGGGGAATCTTGTGCAGCTTGTTGCCCGCGTTGCCGATGCCCGCGTTGGCGACGACGATGTCGAGCCTGCCGAACTCCGCCACCCCGTCGTCGACGGCGGCCTTCAATGCGTCGTAGTCGCGAACGTCGACCTCGGTGGCGATGATGCGCCTGCCGAGTTCCTGGACCAGACGAACGGTTTCGGCCAGGTCCTGCGGCGTCGACGCCGGGTACACCACGTTGTCGATCGGCTTGCAGATGTCGACCGCGATGATGTCGGCGCCCTCGGCCGCCAGCCGCACTGCGTGGCTGCGGCCCTGACCGCGGGCGGCGCCCGTGATGAACGCGACCTTGCCCTCGACGCGGCCGGTCATGCCACCACAGCCGGCATCGACTCCCAGCCCCGCACGGTGGAGGTGGGGCTGAGTTCGGCTTCGGTCAGATCGACCTGCCAGTCGGGGAAGCGGTCCAGGATCTCGTCGAGCGCGATGCGTCCCTCGAGGCGGGCCAGCGCGTTGCCGAGGCAGAAGTGGGTGCCGACACCGAAGGCGAGATGCTGGTGGGGTTCGCGGTGGATGTTGAACTCCTCGCTGTCTGACCCGAACCGGCGCGGGTCGCGGTTGGCGGCGCCGATGATCAGCATCATCGCGCTGCCCGCGGGCACCGTCTGGCCGTAGTAGGCCACATCGCGGGTGACGTAGCGGCTGGCGTGCGGTGCGGGCGGCTCGAACCGCAGCAGCTCCTCGATCGCGGCGGGCAGCAGCGTCCGGTTGGCCGCCAGCTCGCGGCGCTGGTCCGGGTGCTCGGCGAGCACCTTGCCCGCCCAGCCGATCAGCCGGGTCGTCGTCTCGCTGCCCGCGGTCGCGATCACCTGCAGGTAGAGCAGCAGCTCGTCGCGTCTCAGCCGCCGGACGGCGCCCGTCTCGTCGGCGAACTCGGCGGTCAGCAGCTCGGTCATGATGTCGTCGGACGGATGCTCGGCGCGCCAGTCGATGTAGGACGCGAACACCTCGCCGGTGGCGATGACGCCGTCGGGGTTCTCGGTCATCTTGCCACCGCGCTCGGTGCGCAGCGTCGAGTCGCCGTGCTCGACCACGTGCTGCTGGTCGGCCTCGGGGATGCCCAGCAGCATGCCGATGACCTTCATCGGCATCTGCGCACCCAGGTCCGCGACGAAGTCGAAGCGACCGGCCCCGATCAGCGGATCGAGGCAGCGCGCGGTGAACTCGCGGATCTTGGGCTCCAACGCGGCGACCTTGCGCGGCGTGAAGATCCGCGACAGCAACTTGCGGTGGATGTTGTGGATCGGCGGATCCTCGAAGATCAACGTGCCGGGCGGGATCTCCATGCCGGACTGGATGATCTCCAGCACCGCTCCGCGGGCCGAGCTGAACGTCTCGTGGTCGTGGTAGGCGGCGTCGACGTCGTCGTAGCGGCTCAGCGCGTAGAAGCTGTGAGCTTCGTTGACGTAGAGCGGCGCCTCCTCGCGGATCCGGTGGAACATGGGATAGGGGTCAGCGTTGAGCTCGACGTCATACGGGTCGTAGTAGACGTCGTTCCCGGTGCGGACTGTCACGCATTCAGTCTTTCAGTGCCGGAAGGTGTTCGGGCTGTTTGTACTCTTTGCTTAAAAGAAAGGGCTTTTCGCATGTCTGACATCGCTTTTCAGCCTGCACATGCGCTGGCAGAGGCGATCCGGCGGCGCGAGTTCTCCAGCCGCGAGTTGCTGGAGCACTACCTCGCGCGCGTCGACGCGATCAATCCGCCGCTGAACGCCGTCGTGACCGTGGACCCCGACGGGGCGCGCGCAGCGGCGGAGGCCGCCGACGCCGCACTGGCCCGCGGCGACAGCCTCGGCCCGCTGCACGGCGTGCCGATGACGGTCAAGGACACCTACCTGACCGCCGGCATCAGGACCACGTGCGGGCTGCCCGCCTGGGACCACGTGCCCGAGCAGGACGCGGAAGCGGTCCGGCGGCTGCGCGACGCGGGCGCGGTGATCTTCGGCAAGACCAACACGCCGACCCTGGCGGGGGACTGGCAGACCTACAACCCGGTGTTCGGCACGAGCAACAACCCGTGGGACACCACGCGCACCACCGGCGGGTCGTCGGGTGGCGCCGCGGCCGCCGTCGCCACCGGGATGACCGGGCTCGAGTTGGGCAGCGACATCGGTGGCTCGATCCGCTTTCCCTCGAACTGGTGTGGCGTGTGCGGCCACAAGACGACGTGGGGCATCGTCTCGCAGGCGGGCCACATCCCGCCCGCCCCCGGCACGCTCGCGGCGACGGACATCTCGGTCGTCGGCCCGCTGGCGCGAGACGTCGCCGATCTCGAACTGGCGCTCGACGTCATCGCGGGGCCCTCGGGTCATTCCGCCGCCGGCTGGCGGCTCGAGCTCCCAGGGCCGCGTGCCGTGCGGGCGGGCGATCTGCGGTTGGCGCTGTGGCTGGACGATCCGGCCTACCCCATCGACACCGGGGTGGCGACGGCGCTTCAGGCCGCGGCGGAGGCACTGCGGGCCGCCGGCGCGGTCGATGCCCGGCCCGATGTGGTGCTGCCGGACGTGGTCCGGCTGTATCAGCAGTTCCTGTACCCGATCCTGTTGTCGACGACGGGCAGGCGCTCGTTCGACCGGTTGGTGGCGGCGGCGGAATCGCTGCCCGATGACGACGACGGGCCGATGGCGCGCACGGCGCGGTTCGCCACCCAGCGCTACCGGGATTGGGTGTTCGCCAACGAGAAGCGCGAACAGTTGCGGGCGGTGATGGCGGCGTTCTTCGCCGATGTGGACGCCCTGCTGATGCCGGTGGCGATGGTGCCCGCCATCGCACACGACCACAGCGAGCCGTTCCCGGAGCGGGTGATCGAGACCGACGGCGGCATCCGCCCGTACACCGACCTGATGGCGTGGATCGCGCTGGCGTCGGTGACGCATCTGCCTGCCACCGTCGTGCCCGTCGGCTTCACGCCGTCGGGCCTGCCGGTCGGCGTCCAGATCGTCGGGCCCTACCTGGAGGACCGCACCACGCTGGCCGTCGGACGCATGCTCGAGGAGTTGCTCGGCGGGTTCGTCGCGCCGCCCGGTGCGTGAGGGTGCACAGTTGTCCGCATTTTCGCGGCGTGTCGTGTGCAGACGCGCACGCTCGCGGTGCGAAGCGACGGGGCGAACGGGGCGAACGGGGCGAAGGGGTCAGAGCCGCTGCAGCGCGAAGGTCCAGAACTGGGTGCCGGGCGGACCGTTGTTGCAGCCCTGGTCGTAGACGGAGTCGATGGTGCCTGCCAACGTCGCCCCGTCCCACGTGTAGGTGTCACGCGACGGCAGGTTGTAGCCGAAGCAGCGCACGCCGTCGGGCACGTCGACCGTGAACGACCACGTGCCGTCCTTGACGTAGGCCTTGGCGTCGTACTCGAAATAGAACTTCAGCCGCGCGATGCCGCTGATGGCGCGGCAATCCTGGCTCTTCTCCGGAATGCACGCCGCCACGAACCACACCCACGACGCCTGCGTGTACCGGTCGGTGAGCACGTCGTAGTTGCCCAATGGAAACGGGACCTCGGCGTCAGCCGGCGGGGCCGACACCGCTCCAGCCAACGTGAGCGCGGCCGCGGCCAGCGCGGCCTTCAGGGCTTTCACGTGCTTGTCTCCGTTCCATCGCGTGTCTGGCTGCATATCAAACCATCCGCCCGTAGGCGCCGGTAGGTGATTCAGTCGATGACGGCGGCTTCCTTGCGCTCGGTGATCGGACGTGCCAGTTCCTGTTCCTCGCAGATCCGCTGCAGCTTCTCCAGCGTCTCGTCGAGGCCGGGCCCCAACGGTTCGCTCGGGGTGAAGGTCGCGGGCAGATGCTTCATGCCCTGGATGACGCCGATGGTCTCGTAGTGCACGGTGCCTTCCGGATCGCACACGTAGTCGGGCATGCGGTCCAGCACGGCCGTCAACATCGACTTGAACACCGTGCGCGCCACGTTGGAGCCGACGCAGCGGTGCACACCGATGCCGAAGCTGAAGTGCCGGTTGCCCTTCCGGTCCAGGACGATCTCGTTGGGCTTGTCGAACACCGACGGGTCGCGGTTGGCCATCGCCCAGGAGATCCACAACCGCTCGCCCTCTTTGAACCGGGTGCCCTCGAACTCGGTGTCTCCGGAGAAGGTGCGACCGTCACCTGGCGCGGGGGTGAAGTAGCGCAGGAACTCCTCGGTGGCCGGGTCGAGCAGGGTGTCGCGCTCGCGGCTGAGCAGCTCGCGCTGATCCGGGTTCTCCGACAGCCATTCCAGCGAGTGCGCGGTCAGTGCGGTGGTGGTGTCGAAGCCGCCGCCGATGATCAGGCCCAGGTTGCCGAGGATCTCCAGGTCGGGGGCGGGCTCGCCGTCTATGCGCAATTGCAGCAGCGCGTTGATCAGGCCGGGCCGCGGCTTCTCCTTCACCTCGTTCATGGTGGTGATCATGTCGATGCCCATCTGCCGGTTCATCTCGGCGACCCGTGCGGCATCGGGCGAGTGTTCGGGCGTCGACACCGACAGGTGCGCAGGCTCGCTGTAGACCGGCCACTTCTTCAGCTCGATGCCCATCATCGCCAGCGTGAGCACGGCGGGCACGATGTTGGCGAGGTCGTCGACGAAGTCGATGCGGCCGGCGGCGACCTTCTCGTCGAGGGCCGCGCGCACGATCTCGTCGACGAACGGTTGCCAACGCTTGACCGCGGCGGGGGAGAGGTACGGGTTGAGCGCACCCCGATACGCACTGTGTTCGGGCTCGTCCATCTCCAGGATGCCGCCCCGGACCACCGTCGCCCGTTGCGCCTTCGGAATGGTGATGCCCTGGTAGGGCGTCTCGCCGGTCAGGTCATGGTGGTTGGACACCACCGGACAGCGGGCCAGCTCGAAGACCTCCTTGCTGCCCGCCGCCACCCAGTGGCCGTCGTAGGTCTCCGACCACGCCATCGGGCATTTGGCCTGCATCTCTTCGGTGATCTTGCTGAACTGCAGCCGGTATTCCGGGGTGTGCCGGTCGAAGTAGTACGTGTTCTTCTTGCGGTCGTTGTCGGCGGCTGGGCCCTTCGCGAAGTCGTCGACGGTGCTCACGGCGTGCTCTCCCTCATTCCTCGATCGAGATGGCCTGCTCGGGACACGAGTGCACGGCCTCGCGCACCGCGTCCTCCTGATCGGCCGGAACCACCTCGTTGACCGGCGACGACGTGCCGTCGATGTCGCTGAGCACAAACGAATCGGGCGCGATCATCGCGCACAGGGTGTGGCCCTGGCAGCGTTCCGAATCGACAGAAACCTTCACTTGTGACCTCCGTTCGGACGTTTAGGTGTTTCGGCCGCCGTTGACGCCGAGGATCTGGCCGGTGATGTAGCCGGCCTCCTCGGAGATCAGGAATGCGCACGCGGCGGCGATGTCCTCCGGCGTGCCGACCCGCCGCACCGGGGTGCGCGCGATGTGGTCCTCTACGGTGCCGCCGAGGCGCCCGCGCTCCTCGGACTTGCGCAGCATCGGGGTGTCGATGAAGCCCGGCGGCACCGCGTTGACCGTGATGCCCGCGGGCCCGTACTCCAACGCCAGCGACTTGGTCAGGCCGTTCACCGCTGACTTGGCGGCGACGTAGGCCGACATGAACGGCTGTCCGGACTGCGCGCTGGACGACGAGATGTTGACGATCCGGCCCCAACCGGCCTCGATCATGTCCGGCAGCACTGCCTGCACGCAGTGGAAGACGCCGTTGAGGTTGACGTCGACGACGTGACTGAAGTCCTCGAACGTCAGGTCGGCGAACCGTTTGAAGCGCTCCATCCCCGCGGCGTTGACCAAGATGGTGACCGGGCCGAGTTGCTCGCGGACCGCGCTCAGCGCGACGTCGACCGCGGCGCGGTCGGTGACATCGGCGGTGTGCGCGAACTTCTCGTCGGACTCGGCGATGTCAATCGTGGCGACGTGATACCCGTCGGAGCGCAGCCGACTGGCGACGGCCGCGCCGATGCCCGAGCCGCCTCCGGTCACGACGGCGGTCTTCATGACAGCGCGCCCGTCTCAACCATCAAGAATCAACCTTTCCGAATACGAGAACCGTACTCTCGCATCTTGTAGTATCGCAAGACAAACCAGGTCGAATTGTCGCATGTGTTTTTGCCTCGACGCCGTTATCAGGGCACATGACTAGGCCATCTTCATTCTCTTGAGTTCTCGTGCCGCGAATGTATGATTCGCAGCTGATGAGAATGAAGTTTCCATCACATCGCAGCGCGCATAGGGAGTGTGGATGACGGAAGCGTCGACGATCTCGCGGGACACATCAGAGGCGGCCGCCGATCGGCGGATGCTGATCGACGGAGTTCTGGTCGAGACGCCAGCGACATTCCCGTCCATCAACCCCGCCACCGAGGAGGTGGTGGGCCACGCCCCGGACGCGACCGTCGCCGATGCCGAAGCCGCTGTCGCCGCGGCCAGGAAGGCCTTCGACACCAGCGACTGGTCCACCAACACGGAGTTTCGGATCCGCTGCCTCGAGCAGTTGCACACGGCCCTGATCGAGCATCGCGACGAACTGGTCGAGCTGACCGTCGCGGAAGTCGGTGCGACACGGGCGATGTGCGCGGGCGCCCAACTCGACGCGCCCATCGCGATCGTGGCTTACTACGCGGACCTGTTGAAGACCTACCCGCTGACCGAGGACCTCGGTAACTCCGAGAGTCACGGCATGCAGCATCACCGCTGGGTGGAGAAGGAAGCCGCGGGCGTGGTGGCGGCGATCATCGCCTACAACTATCCGACCCAGCTGGCGCTGGCCAAGCTCGCACCCGCGCTGGCCGCGGGCTGCACGGTGGTGCTCAAGGGCGCACCGGACACTCCGCTGATCACGCTTGCTCTCGGCGAGTTGATCGCCGAACACACCGACATCCCCGCGGGCGTGGTCAACGTGCTCTCCGGAACGGATCCCGCCGTCGGTGTCGCGCTGACGACCAGCCCCGACGTCGACATGATCACCTTCACCGGCTCGACCCCCACCGGCCGCGCGATCATGGCCGCGGCCAGCGAGACGTGCAAAAAGGTGTTCCTCGAACTCGGCGGGAAGTCGGCGGCCATCGTGCTCGACGACGGCGACTTCGACATGGCGGCGCTGTTCACCGCGTTCGCGACGGCCAGCCATTCCGGCCAGGGCTGCGCGATCACCACCCGCATCCTGGTGCCCGCCGAGCACCACGACGAGATCGTCGAGAAGTTGAAGAACAACTTCAGCGTCGTCAGCTACGGCAACCCCGCCGAAGAGGGCACCTACACCGGCCCGCTGATCAGCGAGAAGCAGCGCGACAAGGTGGACGGCATGGTCAAGCGCGCCGTCGAGGCGGGCGCCACGCTGGTGACCGGCGGCGAGAAGGTCAGCCCCGGCTTCTTCTATGCGCCGACGCTGCTCACCGACGTCGACCCCGACAGCGAGATCGCCCAGCACGAGGTCTTCGGGCCGGTGCTGGCCGTCATCCGCTACACCGACGACGACGACGCCGTGCGGATCGCCAACAACTCCATCTACGGCCTGTCCGGTGCCGTGTTCGGCAGCGAGGAACGCGCCGTCGCCGTGGCCCGGCGCGTCCGCACCGGGACCCTGTCGATCAACGGCGGCATGTTCTTCGGCCCGGACAGCCCGTTCGGCGGCTACAAGCAGTCCGGCATCGGCCGGGAGATGGGCGCCGCCGGGCTCGAGGAGTTCCTGGAGCGCAAGACGATCGCGACGGTGGTGTCATGAGCAGCGCTCCCTTGGAGGGGATCCGCGTCCTGGAAGTAGCCATGTACGGCTTCGTGCCCTCGGCGGGCGCGGTGCTCACCGAGTGGGGCGCTGACGTCATCAAGGTCGAGCACGCCGTCACCGGCGACCCGCAGCGCGGGCTTCGGCAGACCGGCCTGCTGCGGGTCGAGGGCGACCCCAACCCGAACATCGAGCACGCCAACCGCAACAAACGAAGCATCGGCCTCGACATGTCGGTGCCCGAGGGCCGCGAAGTCCTTCTGGAACTCGCCAAGCGCGCCGATGTGTTCCTGACCAGCTTCCTGCCGGGGCACCGAAAGAAGTTCGGCATCGACGTCGACGACATCCGCGCCGTCAACCCCAAGATCGTCTACGCCAGGGGCAGCGCGCTCGGCCCGCGCGGCGAGGAGTCGGTCAAGGGCGGCTACGACATGACCGCGTTCTGGTGTCGTGCGGGCACCGCCGCGACCATCACTCCGCCCGGCATGCCGGGAATGATCGGCCCGCCGGGACCCGCTTACGGCGACACCATCAGCGGCACGAACCTCGCGGGCGGCATCGCCGCCGCGCTGCTCAAGCGGGAGCGCACCGGCGAGCCGTCGGTGGTCGACGTCTCCCTGCTGGGCAGCGGGTTCTGGTCGATGGGGCACACCGTGGCGCTGACCAAGCACCTCGGCGAGCGCATGGAGGCGTTCCCGCCCGGCGTGCACGGCTCACCCATCAATCCGCTGGTAGGCCTGTACCCGACCGCCGACGACCGCTACATCTCCTTCGTGATGATGCAGCCGACCAAGTTCTGGGCCGATGTCTGCAACCACATGGACCTCGAGGACCTCGCCGAGGACCCCCGGTTCGCGACCGCCGAGTCGATCGCCGAGAACACGGCCGCGGCCACCGAGATACTCACCGAGGCGATGTCGAAGCGGCCGCTGGCCGAGTGGAGCGAACGGTTCGCAACCCTGCTCGGGCCATGGGCGCCGGTGCAGGACACGCTGCAGGCCGCCGAGGATGCGCAGATCCGCGCCAACGAATATCTTGTCCAAGCCGGCGAGCTCGAATTGGTCGCGAATCCGGTGCAGTTCGATGTCGCCGCACCCCAATCCGGTCCCGCGCCGGCCTTCGCAGAGCAAACTGACGAGATCTTGCTGGAACTCGGTCTGGATTGGGACCGCATCATCGAACTCAAGACGGCCGGCGCCGTCACCTAGATCGAGAAGGACCGCATGGCCCACGTCGCCACGATCGACACCGACTCGCGGTGTCGGGACACCTCCCGACATCGCGCAGTGGGCGTCGGGACGGCCGCTGCGGCACCGCCGTCAGACAGGCTGCCGACGTGGGGCGCTGTGACGGAAGTTCACGATTCTTTCACCGGCGTCGAATTCATCCGCTATGAAGATCTAGGCTTCGCCGAGCGGTTCGGCGGACACGCGCAGTTAGAGGCGGAGGTTACGACCATCGGCGGCCGATTGCCGGTACACACCAGCGGCGCAGGGACGGCCGAGGGCCACCCGCCGGTGGTATCCGTCGCCGCCCAGTCCGTGACGGCCGCCGCGCCGACGCGAGCATCCGCGGTCACGACTCTGGAAGGACCGATCGCCCATGGCAGATAGATGGTCGCCAGGTGTCACGCTCGGCAAGAACCTGTCGGGGCCGATGCAGGCTGTTGGTGGGTTGTTCGCGATGAGCAAGGATGCGTTGCTGTTCACCTTCAAACGGCCGTTTCAGTGGCGTGAGTTTTTGGAGCAGTGTTGGTTCATCACGCGGGTGTCGTTGGCGCCGACATTGTTGGTGGCGATCCCGTTCACGGTGTTGGTGAGTTTCACGCTGAATATTTTGTTGCGGGAGTTGGGTGCCGCGGATTTGTCGGGTGCGGGTGCGGCGTTTGGTGCGGTGACTCAGATCGGTCCGTTGGTGACGGTGTTGATCGTGGCCGGGGCGGGGTCGACGGCGATGTGCGCCGATTTGGGGTCGCGCACGATCCGTGAGGAGATCGACGCGATGGAGGTGTTGGGCATCAACCCGGTGCAGCGGTTGGTGACCCCGCGTTTCCTGGCGTCGGGTCTGGTGGCGTTGTTGCTGAACAGCCTGGTGGTGATCATCGGGATCATCGGCGGCTACTCGTTCTCGGTGTTCATCCAGGATGTGAACCCGGGGGCGTTCGCGGCGGGGATCACGCTGTTGACCGGGGTGCCCGAGGTGATCATCTCGTGTGTGAAGGCGGCGCTGTTCGGTCTGATCGCGGGGCTGGTGGCGTGTTATCGCGGGTTGACGATCACCGGTGGTGGGGCCAAGGCGGTGGGCAACGCGGTCAACGAGACGGTGGTGTATGCGTTCATGGCGCTGTTCGTGATCAATGTGATCGTCACGGCGATCGGTATCCGGATGACCACGGGCTAGGGCGGGGGAGCACGCAATGGCATTGAAGGCCACCTATCCGCGGGTGTTCCGCGAGGCGCGGCGTCCGGTCGACTTCTTCTCCAAGATCGGCGATCAGGTCATCTTCTACGGCAAGGCACTGGGCGGGGTGCCGCACGCCACGGTGCATTTCCGTAAGGAGATCGTGCGGCTGATCGCCGAGATCTCGATGGGTGCGGGCACGTTGGCGATGATCGGCGGCACCGTGGTGATCGTCGGGTTCTTGACGTTGGCCGCCGGTGGCACGTTGGCGGTGCAGGGCTATTCGTCGCTGGGCAATATCGGGATCGAGGCGCTGACCGGGTTTTTGGCGGCGTTCATCAACGTGCGGATCAGTGCGCCGGTGGTGGCCGGGATCGGGTTGGCGGCCACGTTCGGTGCCGGGGTGACCGCGCAGCTGGGCGCGATGCGGATCAACGAGGAGATCGACGCGCTGGAGTCGATGGCGATCCGCCCGGTCGAATACCTGGTGTCGACGCGGATCGTGGCGGGCATGATCGCGATCACCCCGCTGTACTCGATCGCGGTGATCTTGAGCTTTTTGGCGTCGCAGTTCACCACGGTGGTGTTGTTCGGTCAGTCCGGCGGGCTGTACGACCATTACTTCAACACGTTTTTGAACCCGATCGATTTGTTGTGGTCGTTTCTGCAGGCGGTGTTGATGGCGATCACCATCTTGTTGATCCATACCTACTACGGCTACTTCGCCACCGGCGGCCCCTCGGGCGTGGGTGTCGCGGTCGGTAACGCGGTACGCACCAGCCTGGTCGTGGTCGTGTCGGTGACCCTGCTGGTCTCCCTTGCCATCTACGGTTCCAACGGCAACTTCAACCTGTCCGGATAAGGGGATAGCAGTCGATGAGAGGTAGTGCGGCGCGGCCCCTTGCGGGAGTGGGCCTCGTGGTGGCGCTCGCGTTGATCATCGCCTTGGCCGTGGCGCTGTTCCGGGGCAGCTTCACCCCGACCGAGCCGGTGACGGTGATCTCGGATCGCGCCGGCCTGGTGATGAACCCCGACGCCAAGGTCAAGATGCGCGGGGTGCAGGTCGGCAAGGTCGCGTCCATCGAGACGAAGCCGGACGGACAAGCCGCGATCCACCTGGCGATGGACCCCTCTCAGCTGCACCTGATTCCCTCCAACGTGGGTGTCGACATCGAATCCTCAACGGTTTTCGGCGCCAAATACGTCTCACTGGTCGAGCCCGAAAACCCGTCGTCGGAACGACTGCACGCAGGGCAGGTGATCCAGGCCCAGCACGTGATGGTCGAGGTCAACACCGTCTTCCAGCAGCTCGTCAACGTCCTGGACAAGATCGACCCGGCAAAGCTGAACGAGACCCTCGGCGCGATCTCCACGGCGTTCAACGGCCGCGGCGAGAAGTTCGGTCAGACGCTGGTCGACTTCAACGCGCTGTTGGCCAAGATCGAGCCCAGCTTGCCGAACCTCGCGCACGACATCGAGGCCTCGGTGCCGGCCTTCACCGCCTACGGCGACGCCGCACCGGATCTGCTGTCCACGGTGAAAAGCACCACCCGGATCAGCAACACGCTCGTCGACCAGCAGCAGAACCTGGACGCATTCCTGGTCAGCGCCACCGGCCTGGCCGACATCGGCAACGACGTCGTGGGTGCCAACGAGCAGGGCCTCGCCAATGTCGCCCACGTGCTGGTTCCCACGCTCAGCCTGCTCGACGAGTACCGGCAGTCGCTGTACTGCGGCATCGGCGGCCTGGTGCCCTTCGCGAAATCGCCACCGCAGTACGGAGGCATCATGACGTCGTCCGGCCTGACCCTGGGCGTCGAGCGTTATCGCTATCCCGGCGACTTGCCGAAGGTTGCCGCCACCAGCGGCGGTCGCGACTACTGCAAGGAACTGGGTTTGCCTGAGTTGCCCGCCGGATTCCGGTCGCCGTTCATCGTCAGCGACATCGGCTCCAACCCGTCCAAGTACGGAAACCAGGGCATCCTGCTGAACTCCGATGCGCTCAAGCAGTGGCTGTTCGGGCCGCTGGACGGGCCGCCGCGCAACACCGGACAGATCGGACAGCCGGGATGACGCGGTCAACGGGCACGCTCATCAAGTTCACCATCTTCGGGGTGATCATGGCGGTGCTGACCGCGTTCCTGTTCCTGGTCTTCAACCAGACGAGAACCGGTGCAACGAACGGGTATTCGGCGGTCTTCGCCGATGCGTCGCGGCTGAAATCGGGCGACACGGTGCGGATCGCGGGCATCCGGGTCGGCACGGTCAAGGATGTGTCGCTGCAGCCGAACCGCGACGTCGTCGTCGACTTCGACGCCGACCGCAGCATCAAGCTGACCACCGGCACCAAGGCCGCGGTCCGCTATCTCAACCTGGTCGGTGACCGCTACCTCGAACTGGTCGACGGCCCGGACTCGACCAAGCTGCTGCCGCCCGGTTCCCAGATACCGCGGGACCGCACGGCGCCGGCGCTGGATCTCGACCTGCTGCTCGGTGGGCTCAAACCGGTGATCCAGGGTCTGAACCCACAAGACGTCAACGGGTTGACCTCCTCGCTCATTCAGATCCTGCAAGGGCAAGGGGGGACGCTGGATTCGCTGTTTTCGAAGACGTCCTCGTTCACCAACGCTCTCGCGGACAACAACCAGGTGATCGAGCAGTTGATCGACCAGTTGAGCACGGTCCTGGACACGCTGTCCAAAGACGGCGATGAGTTCTCCGGTGCCATCGACCGCCTCGACAAACTGGTGCAGGGATTGTCGGCGGACCGCGATCCCATCGGCACGGCGATCCAGTCGCTGGACAACGGCACGGCATCGCTGGCGGACCTGCTCGGCCGCGGACGTCAGCCACTGGCGGGCACCATCGAGTCGCTGCACCGGCTGGCACCTCTGGTCGATACGAACAAGGAAACCCTGGACGCCACCATCCAGCGGCTGCCCGAGATCTACCGCAAGCTGGCGCGAGTCGGCTCCTACGGCGCGTTCTTCCCGTATTACATCTGCGGAATCAGCTTCCGCGCCAGCGATCTTCAGGGCCGCACCGTGGTGTTCCCGTGGATCAAGCAGGAGACGGGAAGGTGCAAGGACCCGTAAATGAACAAGTACCGCGGCTCCAAACTCATCAGGGCGGGCTTCATCGGCGTTGTCCTGGCCATCCTCGTCATCGCCATCGGTCTGCAACCCGAGCGGCTCGCGCAGTGGGCGACCGCCATCCGCTACCAGGCGCTGTTCACCGAGGCCGGTGGCCTGGCGCAGGGCAACGACGTGACCGTCTCCGGCATCAAAGTCGGTTCGGTGGACAAGGTTTCACTGCAGAACGGTGACGCGCTGGTCAACTTCACCATCGGGGGCAAGTACGCCCTGGGGTCGGACACCACCGCGCACATTCAGACGGGGACGCTCCTCGGTGAGCGCGTGCTCGCGCTGGAGTCGGCGGGCAGTGGCACGCTCGACCCCCGCCAGCCCATTCCGACCTCGCGCACGTCGTCGCCGTATTCGCTGACCGACGCGCTCGGCGACCTCACCACCAACACCGCCGGGACCGACACCGACACGCTCAACCAGTCGTTGGACACCCTGGCCGAGACGCTCAACCAGATCTCTCCGCAACTGGGCCCCACCTTCGACGGCCTGTCGCGGGTGTCGCGGTCGTTGAACAGCCGCAACGAGAGCCTGGCGGCGCTGCTGAAAACCGCCGGCGACGTCACCGGCATCCTCTCCGAACGCAGCCAGCAGGTGAACACGCTGATTCTCAATGCCAACGACCTGCTTGGGGTCCTCAACGAGCGGCGCTACGCGATCACCAGCCTGCTGGCCAACACATCGGCGGTGTCGAAGGCGCTGACCGGCGTGGTGGCCGACAACGAGGCGAAGTTGGCCCCGGCGCTGGAGCATCTCAACGCGGTGACCGCGATGCTGGAAAAGAACCGCGACAACCTGAACAAGATGCTGCCCGGAGTTGTCAAATACTATGTGACACAGGGCGAAATCGTGTCCAACGGCGCCTACTACAACGCGCTGGTGCCCAATATCCAGCCCGCACAGCTGCTGCAGCCGTTCCTGGACTATGCCTTCGGATTCCGCCGCGGCATCGACGCCGGCCAGCCGCCGGACAACGCCGGACCGCGAGCCGAGATTCCGTTCCCGGTCAACGGCATTCCGCAACCAGGAGATCTGCCCAACGATGGAGACCCAGGTGAACCCCAACCGTAAGCGGCTGGTCACCGTAGCCGCCATCGCCCTGGCCATCGCTCTGGTCGCGGGCGGGGTGTTCCTGGCGCGCCAGGCGTTCTTCGGGCCGAAGACCATCACCGCGTACTTCCCCACGGCCACGTCGATCTACCCGGGCGACGAGGTTCGGGTGTCGGGTGTCAAGGTCGGCAAGATCGATGCGATCACGCCGGAGGGCACGCAGACGAAGATGACCCTGAAGGTCGACTCCGACGTGCCCGTGCCCGCGGATGCCAAGGCCGTGATCGTCGCGCAGAACTTGATCGCGGCCCGGTACGTGCAGCTCACCCCGGCGTACCGGAACGGTGGCGGACCGACCATGAAGGACGGCGCTGTGATTCCCAGCGACCGTACCGCCGTCCCGGTGGAGTGGGACGAGGTCAAGACCCAATTGATGCGCCTGGCAACGGAACTGGGGCCCAAGCCCGGCGCGGAGTCCGGGGTGTCGAGCACCTCCGTCGGCCGGTTCATCGACAGCGCCGCCAACGCACTGGACAACGGCAACGGCGAGAAGCTGCGCGAGACGCTGTCACAGCTGGCGGGTGCCGCGCGGATCTTCGCCGAGGGCAGCGGCAACATCGTCGACATCGTCAAGAACCTGCAGACCTTCGTCACGGCGCTGCGCGACAGCAAGCAGCAGATCGTGCTGTTCGAGAACCGGCTGGCCACGCTGTCGAGCGTGGTGAACGACAGCAGGTCGGATCTGGATGCGGCGCTGTCAAATCTGTCGGTCGCCATCGGTGAGGTGCAACGTTTCGTCGCGGGCAGTCGTAACCAGACCTCCGAGCAGGTTGCGCGGCTGGCCGACCTCACCCAGATCCTGGTCGACAACAAGGACTCGGTGCGCAACATCCTGCACATCACGCCGAACGCGATCGCCAACTACCAGAACATCTACTACGCCAACGGCGGTGCGGTGACCGGCGCGTTCGTGCTCAACAACTTCTCGAACCCGATCTGGTTCGTCTGCGGCCTGATCGGCGGCGTCGCCAACACCACCGCTCCCGAAACCGCGAAACTCTGCGCGCAGTACCTCGGACCGGCACTGCGGCTGCTCAGCCTCAACAACCTGCTGCCGTTCCCGATCAACGCGTACCTGCGGCCGGCGACCGACCCGAAGTACCTGATCTACACCGACCCGAAGCTGGCGCCGGGAGGGGCGGGGCCGGGCGATGCACCCGAGCCACCGCCGACGGTGTCGGCCTACACGGGCGCGGGCGACGTGCCGCCGCCTCCAGGCTGGAACGGCCCGCCGAACAACTACCAGGGCGTCTACGCGCCGCCGGTCGGCAGTGAGGCTCCGTCCAACCCGTCGCCTGCGCTCTTCCCCGGCGCGCCGCTGCCCGATCCGCCGCGGATCCTTTCCAATGTGCCTGCGGGGCCGTCGCCGTCGCCGGTCGACGGGATGCTGCTTCCCCAGGGCCCGGCAGGCGACAGCCCACCGGCGCCGCCGGACGCGCCGCTGTTGCCGGCGGAAGGGACGCCGCCGTCATGAAACGCGCAATGAAGCGACTGACCCTCGCGCTGTCCTGCGGTGCGCTGACGCTGACGGGATGCTCCTTCCAGGGGTTGAACTCGCTGCCGCTGCCCGGTGCTGTCGGACGCGGTCCGGACGCGGTCACCTACCACGTCGAGTTGGCGAATGTCGCGACGCTGGAGTCGAATTCGCCGGTGATGGTCAACGATGTCGTGGTCGGCAGCGTCGGCAAGATGACGGTGGCCACCGACCCCCAGTGGCACGCCAACGTCGACATCTCGGTCAAGCCGGACGTCGTGATACCCGCCAACGCCGTCGCGACGGTCGGGCAGACCAGCCTGCTGGGCTCCATGCATGTGGCGCTCAATGCGCCGTTGGGCGAAAAGCCAAGCGGCCGACTGCAGCCCGGTTCGACCATCCCGTTGAACAATTCGTCGACCTACCCGTCCACCGAGCGGACCCTGTCGTCGCTGTCGGCTGTCGTCAACGGCGGCGGGCTGGGCCAGATCGGCGACGTCATCCACAACTTCAATGCGGCACTGTCCGGCCGCGAACCCCAGATCCGGGAACTGCTCACCCGGCTCGACAACTTCATCGGCGTCCTCGATGCGCAACGCGAGAACATCATCGCCGCGATCCAGCAGCTGAATCGGGTGGCCGGTACCTTCGCCGGGCAGCGTGACGTGATCGACCGTGCGCTCAAGGACATTCCGCCTGCGCTGGACGTGCTGATCAAGGAGCGCCCGCAGCTGACCACGGCACTGGACAAGCTGGGCAAGTTCAGCGACACCGCCACCAAGTTGGTCAACGACGCCGGCGACGACCTGGTGACCGACCTGCAGAACCTCGGGCCGGTGCTCGGCAAGCTCGCCGACATCGGACCGGACCTGAACCTCGCGCTGCTGTGGGCGACGGCCTTCCCGTACGGCCCGGCCTTCGCCGACTCGATCACCAAGGGTGACTACATCAACCTCTACGCCAGCTTCGATCTGACCTATCCGAAGCTGAAGAAGACGCTCTTCCTCGGCACTCGCTGGGGCGACGAGGACGCCAAAGTGATTCCCGCTCCGGGGGATCCGTACTACCTGAACTATTCGTACGACCCGCTGAAGCTGGGTGTGGCGCCACCGCCGGAGGAGGCGGTGCCCGCGCCGCAGGCGGCACCGGGCGAGCCCGCGCCGCCGGCGGCCCAGCCGCTGTTGCCGGTGACGCCGCCACCGACGATTCCCGGGACCCCGCAGCCGGTCAACATGTCGTCGTTGATCTTCGCGGGACCGTACGGGCCCAACGCGTCGATGCCCGCGCCCGCGCCTGCCGGGCCGGCCCCGGAGGCAACTCCGGACGGCCTTCCGTCGCTGCCGGACAGCGCGCTGTTGCCACCGGCACCGGCCGGGACGATGCCGCCCGTGACCGAGGCGCTGCTGCCGGTGGTGCCCCCGTCGGACTCGCTCAAGCCCGAGCAGACGATGTCGTCGGAGATCTTCGCTGGACCGTACGCAGCGGCGCCCGCGGATCCGGCCCCCGCTCCGCCGCCTGGTGATGTGGCACCGATCCCGGGAGGTGGCGGCTGATGCTGACCCGCTTCGTTCGAAACCAGTTGATAATCTTCACGATTGCGTCGATCGTCGGCGTGGCTGTGATGCTGTTCGCCTACATGCAGGTGCCCACCCTGCTGGGTCTCGGCAAGCTCAATGTGAAGCTGGAGATGCCGGCGGCGGGCGGTCTCTACCGCTTCAGCAACGTCACCTACCGCGGCGTCCAGATCGGCACCGTCACCGGCGTGAAGCTGACCGAGAACGGCGCGGAAGCCACTCTGTCGCTCGACACATCACCGAAGATTCCCGCCGACCTGCAGGCGGAGGTGCGCAGCGTCTCCGCGGTGGGCGAGCAGTACGTGGATCTGCGACCGCGTACTGACTCGGGCCCGTATCTGCAAGACAACTCCGTGATCAAGAAGGAGAACGTCACCCTGCCTCAGGCTGTCGGTCCCATGCTGGATCAGGTCAGCAAGCTGGTGGACAGCATTCCGAAGGACCGGATCTCCGATCTGCTCGACGAGTCGTTCAAGGCGTTCAACGGAACCGGCCCCGACTTCGGCTCGCTGCTCGACTCCGCATCCAAGGTGACGGGCGACCTCAGCGGTGTCTCCGACCAGACGCGATCGCTGATCGATGACAGTGGCCCACTGCTGGATTCGCAGGCCGAGACCGCCGAGCAGATTCGGACGTGGGCGCGCAGCCTGGCGGGCGTGACCGACCAGTTGTCCCAGAACGACCCGGAGTTCCGCGCGATCCTGCAACGCGGGCCCGGCTTCGCGCAGGAGGTTTCCAGCCTCCTGAATCAGGTGAAGCCGACCCTGCCGATCATGTTGGCCAACCTCACCACCGTGGGGCAGATCCTGGCCACCTACAACCCGGCGATCGAACAGTTGATGGTGCTGCTGCCCGCCGTCGTCTCCCAGCAGCAGTCGTTCGGTCTGCCGAAGAACAACCCGAGCGGCCTACCCGGTGGCGACTTCGCGCTGACCATCAGCGACCCGCCGCCCTGCACGGTCGGATTCCTGCCGCCGTCGTCGTGGCGGTCGCCGGAGGACTACAGCTCGATCGACACGCCCGACGGGTTGTACTGCAAGCTGCCGCAAGACGCCCCGGTCAACGTGCGCGGGGCCCGCAACTACCCCTGCATCGAGCATCCCGGCAAGCGAGCGCCGACGGTCCAACTCTGCGACGACCCAAGGGGTTTCATTCCGACCGCGATGCGTCAGCACTACACCGGGCCGTATCCGTTCGACCCGAACCTGATCGCGCAGGGTGTGGCTCCCGACGACCGCACCGACTTCAACGAGCGGATCTACGCGCCGGTGGACGGCACTCCGCTGCCGCCGGGCGCGGCGCCCACGGGCCCGCTACCGGGTCCGCCGCCGGCTGGGGCGCCACCGGCCGCGCCTGCGGCTCCAGCGGCACCGCCGCCTCCGCCGGGCAACTCGCTGAACGGAACTCCGATCCCGCCGGTCCCGGGGGAACCGGCGCCCGCCGACGGTGCCGTGCCCGCCGACGGTGCCGTGCCCGCCGACGGGGCGGTGCCTGCCGCGCCGAGCGCCTTCACCGGCGGTTCTGCGGCGGCCGAGCCGTCGGTCGCCACCGCGCACTACGACCCGCAAACCGGTGACTACATCGCGCCCGACGGGGCACTGCTGCAGCAGACCAACATCGCGACGGGCAAGGCGCCTCAGACGTGGAAGGACCTGCTGCCGATCTGATCCGCAGCAGGCGACGGCACTTGTGGCGTCGCAGCGAGATCACGCTCGGCGTGGTTGCCGGCCATCCCGGGCCGGCGCACGCGTCGCTAGATGCGCTCCATGAACACGGGCAACTCGATGACGAGGGGATTGTTCTTGCCGCACGCGCCGCTCGGTGTCTTGGTGATGTCGCGGCCGGCCAACTGCTGCACGTTCGTCGTTATCCGTTCAGTGGTGAAGGGGTCCACCCCCCACAGCCGAAACGTCTCGTGGCCTGGGGCGACGGTGCCGTCGGGGCACGGCGACCAGTGCGGAATGTCGACGTCGACGTACCAGAATCCGGTGTCGTAGCGAATCGGCACGGTCCACCCGAGGTCGCTTGTCACCTGTCCGTAGCAGTCGATGGGTGTCGTGCATTGCGAGGATATGGTCCAGGTCTGGACCTTCGTCTTCTGGTCGATGAACACGTCGTTGGACTTTGCCCATTCGCCGTTCGACGACACCCGGAACGTCCCGTTCAGGGCAACGCCGGAATCATCGGCGAGCGCCGCCGGGGCGGCGGTTGTGCTTGCGATCACGGCGACAGCAGTTGCCGCAATACCGCCCAGAACACCGACTCCACGCATAGCCTGAAAGTCTAGACGGTGCGCGGAAGCAATCCTCTCTAAAGACGAGAATTTGGTTCCCACGATGTGTGAGAATGTCGCTGTGCGATACCTCGTCGCGGTGCTGTCCGCGTTGTTGGCGATTGGTACGGCGGCTGTCGCGCCACCGGCGTCCGCAGAGCCCGTGCCACCGCCCGCCCCGGAATGCAACAACCCCAACTGCACCCCGGGGATCGCGCCGCACATCGTGCTCGGCTCGTACTGCGACAACAGCACCTACTACGCCTTCGGTGTCACCGACTGGGGACGGCTGGTGTTCTGCGGTTCCCCGCGCCGCTACGAGCCCCGATGGTTCCGCTCACCCGAGATGCACGGCATCAAGAACGAGGGCGACCTGTGTCCTGCGCTCGACGGCGAAGTGGCTCAAGCCCCTGATGGGCTGTTCCTCACCTGCGTCGCCAGGGACGAGACCTCCCATTGGGAGCGCGGCGACCTGTAACCGGGGGGCGGTCGATTTAGGGGGCGGGTACGTCGAAATGCACCCAGCGCATCGACGTGCCCCGCTTCGCGCACTGAAGCGGGATGCCGGGAACACGCGTCTGCAAGTCGTTGCCTGACAGCGGTTCCTGCGCGGTAGCACCTTCCTGGGCGCATGGCAGCGCCACGTCGCGCTCACCGATCAGCGGCCCGGTCGGCGCCCACTGACCCCAGGCCGCACAGATCAAGGTGTTCTGCTGGGAGTCCAGCCCGAACACGTAGGACCGTCCGGGCGGACAGGGCGCACCCGCCACGACACCTCGAGCCACGTTCGGCACGCACTCCGCCGAGTCGCAATACGCCGACGCCTGCCCGGCGACGGAAATCGTCGCGGCGACCAGTCCGCAGGCGATGACCGGCGCCGCGATGATCTTGCGCACGTCTACCCCCTTTGAGGAGATCGGGCCGTTCCCGTCGATCGGTTCAGCGTAGCGTTGCCACACCCGGCATGGAGCCGTGTTATCCGGCGGGCTTGAACGCGATGTTGATCTCGGTGAGTCCGCGCAGAATGAACGTCGGCTCGTAGTTGTAGACGCGCGACCCGGGGGCCCCGTGCTTGTCCTCGTCGATCGTGATCTCGGCGAGCCGGTCCAGGAGTCGCTCGATGCTGACCCGTCCCTCGACGCGCGCGAGCGGCGCGCCGGGGCAGGAGTGGATGCCTCTGCTGAACGCGATGTGCTCGCGGACGTTCTTGCGCTCCAGCGAGAACTCGTGCGGGTTGTCGAACCGGTTGGGATCCCTGTTCGCCGCGCCGGGGCTGACCATCACCGTGGTGCCGGCCGGAACGTCGGTGTCGCCCAGGGTCGTCGACTTGCGCGCCATCCGGAACACGCTCTTGACCGGGCTGTCCATCCGCAGGCATTCCTCGACGAACACCGGGATGAGGCTGCGGTCGGCGCGCAGCTGCTGCTGGATGTCGGGCCGGTCGCCGAGCACGCGCATCGCCGCACCGAGCAGCTTCGCCGTGGTCTCCTGCCCGGCGGCGAACAGGAACGTCGCGGTGCGCACGACGTCGACCACGTCGGGCGTCGACCCGTCGGGATACTTTGCGGTGGCGATCGACGTCAGGACGTCGTCGCGGGGCGACTCGCGACGCTCTTCGATGTAGCGGGTGAACTTCTCGTCGGCCCACGCCAGCGGGTTCTGGGCGATCACCTCGTGGTCGAGGCCGCCGATGTTGGTCCCCGGCTCACCGGCGCCGAACGACGCGCGGAAGTCCTCGTGATCCTCCTCGGGGACGCCGAGCAGGTCGGCCACGACCAGCAGCGAGAAGGGCTTGGCGTACGCGGCCAGGAACTCGCACTTGCCCGCGCCGATGAACTCGTCGATGTGGCGGTCGGCGAGCCGCCACATGAAGTCCTCGTTCTCCTTGAGCCGCTTGGGGGTCAACAGCCGGGACAGGATGGACCGCGCGTCGGTGTGCTGCGGCGGGTCCATCGTGACCATGTGCTCGAACATCGGAATCTCGGTGCGATGCTCCTCGAGTTGTGCGCAGATGTCGTCGCCCTCGGGGGTGAACGGAATCGGCGTGAACGGGCCCATCACGGCCACACACGAGGAGTAGTTCTCGGTGTCTTTGTAGACGGTGTTGGCCGCCTCCCATCCGGTGACCGCGAGCACGCCGTGGGTGATCGGGCAGGACACCGGGTCCTTGGCACGGACGTGGTCGTAATAGGGGTGCGGGTCGGGCACGAGAGAGGGGTCGGTGAAGTAGTCCACCGAGTCGAAGTCTGTGGTCATGTGCTGCAAGCCTCCCGGGCCGGACTGGCGTTCGATGTCGAATGACGCGAATATGCTGAGCACCTGCTTAGCATGGGGCTAAGGTCAGGGTCAAGGCGACGGGGCCGAGCGCGGCTACCATCGTCGTTTCGGGTGGTCACACTGCCGTCGGGCAGCCGGACAAGGCAAGAGGAAGCATGGCATCGGAGCGCAGAATCGGGGCGCCGGACGCAAAGAATCGCACGGTGCTGCTCGACGCCGCCGAGCGGTTGATGCTCGAGGACGGCTACGCCGCGGTGACGTCGCGGCGGGTCGCCGAGCGGGCGGGGCTCAAGCCGCAACTGGTGCACTACTACTTCCGCACGATGGGAGACCTCTATTTGGCCGTTTTTCGGCGGCGGGCCGAGCAGGGGCTGGCGGCGCAGGCCGCGGCGCTGGAGTCGGACCAGCCGTTGTGGGCTCTGTGGCGCTACAGCTCCGATCCGCGGATCACGGCCTTCACCGTGGAGTTCATGGCGCTGGCCAGTCACCGCCACGAGTTGCGCGCTGAGTTCGCCCGCTACGGCGAGGTGTTTCGCGAGCGGGAACGCGCGGCGATCGCCGAGGCGCTGGGGCGCTACGGCATCGAAACGTCCGAGGTGCCGCCCGTCGTGTGGGCGGTGTTCGCCACCAGCCTGTCCCGGGTGCTCGTGATGGAGACTGCGCTCGGCATGTCGGCGGGGCACTCAGAGACCCTGGCCTTCGTCGAGGAGTGGCTGCGACAACTCGAGGGTGAGCCGGCGTCTGCGACGGCGGTGACCACGACCCGGGCTTGATCGCCTCACCAGGGCCGGATCGAGCATCGCCTCACCAGGGGCGGATCGAACAGAGCGCCCCCTTGGGCCCCTGCGAGGTCTTGACGACCTGGCCGTCGACGGCGAGCGCGCAGTGGAAGTTGGGTCGCGCCTCGGAATCGGGTGCGATACCCGACGTCACCATCGCCCACTGGTCCGGGTCGGCCAGATAGACCTCGAGATTCCACTGCTGCTCGGGTCCGACGACGGTTTCGATGTTGGGGCTGTAGAGGTACGGGTTGTGGCTGTATTCGGCCCAGTTGGGCGGGTCGGTGTCGCGGTAGTAGATCTCGGCGCTGGGGTACGGCTGCTCGGTCCACACGGTGTACTGCACCTTGCGCAACGGCGGAGGCGCGGGCTCGGCCTGCGATACGGACGGAGCGGTCAGCGCGACGGCCGCCATCGAGACTGTCAGCGCCGCCACCGCACGCCGGGCGCGCAGCAGCCCGCAACCTGCCGGAAACATCATTTCCGGATTTTAGAACAAGATTTTCACCAGGTATAGGTATTCACTGATCCCACCCGACGTTACGCCGGTGGCCTGCCGCGACACAGCCAGATCGGCGAGATCGCCGAGATCCCCGCCGGAATCGACGGCAGCCGGGGCTCCGAGGCCCTCGAGGTTTCAGTGTCCTTTCAGGCGGCCGGTGTGACCCTGTCGGCATGACCGCAAACCACCAGCCACTGCGGCGGCCGATCGCGGAGCGCACGGTTGGCCTGAAGCGTGTCGGTGCGGTCGGTGCCATCTGCGTTGCGGCGGCGTTGCCCTTGAGTGCCTGCGGGTCGCACGCCACGACGTCGACACCGGGGGCGCAGTCCAACGGCACCGCGACCGCGACGACGCCCGCCGAGAACAACCCGATCGGCGACATTCCCGACACCCAGGTCTACGTCCCGTTCGTGGCGCCCGACGGGTCGTTCTCACTCTCGGTCCCCGAGGGCTGGGCGCGAACCGTCGACGGCACCGCGGTCACGTTCACCGACAAGCTCAACAGCGTGCGCATCGACCAAAGGCCCGCGGTCACGGCTCCTACACCGGACTCGGTGCGTCGCGACGAACTGTCGTCGGTGAAGACGACCGACGGCAAGGTGGCGGTGCAGGTGGTCACCCGCAACGCCGGGGACGCGGTGCTGGCCACCTATCGCGCCGCGGCGCCGCCGAACCCGGTGACCGGCAAGGCCGAAATCGACGACGTCGAGAGGTACTCGTTCTGGCGTCCGGGCCAGGAGGCGATCCTCACCCTGTCCGGGCCGGTGGGCGCGGACAACGTCGACCCGTGGCGGACGATCACCGACTCGTTCCGATGGCGCTGACCGGTCGCTGATGACCGCCTGCGCTGTGGCGGCTCGCCGCCTGTATCGATTCTTCCGCGCCGGCGACGAGGAAACGCTTGCCTTGCAAGGTGTGTCGTTGTCCGTCGCGCCGGGTGAGTTCGTCGCGGTGGTCGGCCCGTCCGGGTCGGGGAAGTCCACCCTGTTGAACTGCCTGGCCGGCATGGACGAACCCGACGGGGGTGACGTCACCATCAACGGGTCGCGGATCAGCCACCGCCCCGAGCCGACCAGGGCCCGCATTCGTGCCGAACACGTCGGAATGCTGTTTCAGAGCGCGAACCTGATCGAACACCTGACGGTGACGGGCAATCTCGCCCTCGTGCAATCATTCGGCCGCCGACCGCGCCGGGGCGCGCGAGACCTCCTGCAGCGGCTCAACATCCACGAGCGGGCGCACGCCTACCCCAGCGAGCTCTCCGGAGGCGAAGTCGCGCGGGCGGGTCTCGCGGTCGCGCTCGCGAACGACCCGGCGGTGCTGCTCGGCGACGAGCCGACGGGCGAGTTGGACAGCGTCACCGAAGCGTTGATCCTCGATCTGCTCACCGCCGCGGCCGACCGGGGGACAGCGGTGGTCGTGGCGAGCCACAGCCGCGCCGTCGCCGACGCCGCATCGAGAGTCCTACGCCTCGACGACGGACGGATGTGTTGATGCTCGTCGCCCAGTGCTCGGGTGTGACCCGCAGCTTCGGCTCCGGACGCGCCGCGGTGCTCGCCGTGGCCGGAGTCGACTGCCAGGTCGCGTCGACGGCCCGGATAGCGCTCACCGGACCGTCGGGGTCGGGCAAGTCCACCCTCCTGCACCTGCTCGCCGGCGTCGACAGCCCCACGGCGGGCGTCGTGCGGTGGCCCGGTCTGCCTGCCCGGCCGCTCGGTCGGCCAGGCGGGGTCGCCATCGTGTTCCAGGGCCCGAGCCTGCTGCCGGGGTTCACCGTCGTCGAGAATGTCGCACTACCGATGCTGATGGCCGGTCAGGACGACATCAGCGCCGACCGCGACGCCTGCGCGGCCCTCGACCTCGTCGGGATGACCCAGGTGGCGTCGAAACTGCCCGACGAACTGTCCGGTGGGCAGTCCCAACGCGTCGCGATCGCGCGTGCCGTCGCCGCCCGCCCGGCGCTGATACTCGCCGACGAGCCGACCGGGCAACTCGACCACGCCAACGCCGACCGGGTCATCACCGTGCTGCTGGACACCGCGACCACGATCGGAGCGGCGTTGCTCGTCGCCACCCACGACCCGGCTGTCGCCGCACGATTCGACGAGCAATGGCATGTGCGAGACGGCCGGATCGCGGTTGTCGAGGACCGGTGTTCGCCGTGATCGCGACGTGGACGCTCGGGCTGCTGCGGCGTCGCAGCGGGCGGATGGCGGCGACCACCGTCGGCATCGCCGCCGCGGTCGCGCTGCTGACGTGCCTCGGCGTTTTTCTCTCCTCGGCGCAGGAGTCGATGACGGCGCGCGCCACCCGTTCGGTCGCGGTCGACTGGCAGGTCGAGGTGGCGCCGCAGGCCCAGCCGTCTGCCGTCATGCACGCTGTCCGTTCGACGCCGCATGTGCGAGCCGCCCTACCCGTGGGCTTCGGCCGCTCGTCGGGGCTGAGCGCGAGTGGCGGCGGCAGCACCAGGACCACCGGGCCCGCGGTGGTGCTGGGCATTCCGGCCGGATACCGGCAGCAGTGGCCGGGCGAGATGCGAACCCTGGTCGGTTCCGAGCGCGGTGTCCTGGTCGCCCAGCAGACCGCCGCCAATCTGAACCTCGCGCCCGGTGACACCGTTGCCATCGGGCGAGCCGGAATGCCGCCGGCGGACGTGCGCGTCGACGGGATAGTGGAACTGCCGCAAGCTGATTCGCTGTTCCAGAAGATCGGCGCCCCGCCCGGCGCCCAACCGGCCGCACCACCCGACAACGTGCTGGTGCTGCCCGACGCGCAGTGGCGCGCCGTGTTCGACCCGCTCGCCGGTGGCCGTCCCGACCTGGTCAGCACGCAGATCCATGTCGCGTTGGGGCACGACCTGCCCAGCGATCCGGCTACGGCGTATGCACGCGTCGCGGGCGCGGCGCGCAACCTGGAAGCCAGAAGCGTCGGCGGCGCGGTCGTCGGTGACAACCTCGGCGCCGCGCTCGATGCGGCCCGCGGCGACGCGGCGTACGCGCGAATCCTGTTCCTGTTCCTCGGTTTACCGGCCGTCGCCGTCGCGGTCGCGCTGACTGCGGCGCTGGTTGGCTCCGGGGCGCTGCGGCGAAGGAGGGAGCAGGCCCTGCTGCGCGCCCGGGGCGCGGGCACGGCCGACCTGCTGCGGCTGTCGGCAGCCGAGGCCGCCTTGGTCGGCGTTCTCGGCAGCGCGCTCGGTGTCGGCGTCGCCGCCGTCCTGGGGGCGATCACGTTCGGGTCCGGGTCGCTCGGCGCGAGCGCGACCTCGCTGAAGTGGGCAGCCGCGGCGGCGGCCGCGGGACTGGCCATAGCGGCGGTGACGGTGCTGGCACCGGCGTGGCGCGAACTGCGTCACTCGTCTGTCGCATCGGGTCGAACCCGGCAGGACAGCACCCACCGGCCGCTGTGGATGAGAACCGGGCTGGACATCGTATTGCTCTGCGTCGCAGTCGTTCTCTTCTGGCAGTCGAGCCGCAACGGCTATCAAATCGTCCTGGCGCCGGAGGGCGTCCCCTCCATCTCGGTCTCCTATTGGGCGTTCGTCGCGCCTGCGTTGTTCTGGATCGGCGGCGCCCTGTTGGTCTGGCGGCTCAGCGACGTCCTGATGGGCCGCGGCCGTGGACTGGTCGCCCGCGGCCTCCGGCCGCTGACTGGCGGGCTGTCCGGTCCACTGTCGAGATCGCTGTCGAGGCAGCGCAGACCGATCGCGACCGCGATCGTTGTGCTGGCGGCGACGATCGGCTTCGCGGCGTCCACGGCGACGTTCAACGCCACGTATCAGGCCCAGGCGGAGGTGGACGCCAAGCTGACGAACGGCGCAGATGTGACGGTCACCGAATCACCGGGTGCGACGGTGCCCGCGTCGATGGCGAAGGATCTGGCTGCCGTACCGGGAGTGCACAGCGTCGAGCCCATCCAGCACCGGTTCGCCTACATCGGCACCGACCTCCAGGACCTCTACGGCGTCCATCCGGGCCGAATCGCCGCGGTCACCGCGCTGCAGGACACCTACTTCATTGGCGGCACCGCCGAGCAGTTGATGAACAAGCTTGCCAGGCAACCTGATTCGATCCTGGTGAGCGCCGAGACGGTCAAGGATTTCCAGCTGAACGTCGGCGACACGATCAATCTGCGGCTACCCAAAGGCGATACCCACGAGCTTGGTACCGTGCGGTTCACCTACGCGGGTATCGTCAGCGAGTTTCCCACCGCGCCGAAGGACAGCTTCTTCGTGGCGAACGCCGACTACATCGCCCAGCAGACGGGCAACGATGCCGTCGGCGCATTCCTGATCGACACCGGCGGGCGGAACACCACCGCTGTGGCCCAACGGGTTCAGGCGCTCGTGGGGCCGACGGCGAAGGTCACCGACATCGCCGACACCCGCGGCACCGTCGGATCGAGCCTGACCGCGGTCGACCTCGCCGGGCTCACCCGCATCGAACTCGGATTCGGGCTGGTTCTCGCCGGCGCGGCCGGAGCGCTGGTGCTCCTGCTGCGGTTCGCCGAACGCCGTCGCACCCTGGCGATAGCCAAAGCGCTCGGCGCCACGCGTGCCCAGCTCAGGTCCTTCGTCGTCGTCGAGGCCTGCGTGCTGGCCCTGTGCGGTGTCGTCGGCGGCGCGGCATTGGGTGCCCTGCTGTCACAGGTACTGGTCAAGGCGCTCACCGGCGTATTCGATCCGCCGCCGGCGGTGCTCGCCGTGCCGTGGCCATACCTCGTCGGGACGGTGTCCGCGGCGATCATCACCATCGCCGCAATGTCGTGGGCAATCGCGCGACTCGCCGGCCGCACACCGGCCAATGTGCTACGCGAACTGTGACGGCAACGTGCCCCGCCGATTACACGTGTGCCCGTAGTCGGCGGGGCCGTCGCTGAGGTCAGCGCATCTATTTCAGGGAGTCCAGCAGCGTGGTGAGCGCTGTGCGCTCGGTGGCCGGATCCGGTTGGCCGGCCCGCACCGCCGTGAGCGCGCGGTCGATCTGACCGTCGAGCACCGACCAGCCGGTCTCATCCAGGGGCTGCAGGGCCTTCTGGTCGTCATCCCAGAGGGTTTCGAGATCCGTGATCCGAGCCTTCGCGCCCGCCTGATCGCCGGCCTGCACCTTGGCGAGGGTGTCGGTGGTGATGGTCCGGATCTTGGCCACTTCCGCCGTCGGGAACTGTGCGGTCGCCGACTGGCCGGGAGGGAGGGTGGCGACAACCGAGGAGCCGCCCGATTCGGATTCGGCGGCCGCCGCAGTGGCGTGCGGCTGGCCGGCAGCCCAGACCAGCAGAGCGCCACCGGCGAGGGCGATCACCGCGTAGTAGCCGAGCATGATCTGCTCGCGCAGCGGATTGCGGGTCGCCACCTCGTCGGGCTTGTCGATCACGTCGGCGCGGGTGATCGACAAGTACAGCACCGTGGCCAGGATCGCGGTGAGAAAGATGACGCTGGTGAGCGCCACGCCGAGGCCCAGGCCCTGCTGCTCCTTCGGCATTCCCATCCAGTCGCCGAGATTCGCGCCCAGCGGGCGGGTCAGGATGTAGGCCAGCCAGAACGACAACACGGCGTTGGCGCCCAGCCGCCAGCCGATGACGATCGCGACGATCAGGCCGGCGGGCAGCAGGACCGACGTGCCGGGCCCCCATCCGGTGAGTTCCAGCACCCAGTCACCCGCGGCGGTGCCGAGGGCGAAGGTGACCAGGATCGCGAGCCAGTAGAACAACTCGCGCGGGGTCGTGGTGATGCTGTGGATGGACAAGGTGCGCTCGCGTGCGAACCAAACCCCGAACACGACGGCCAGCACCGCGGCGAAAACGCTTGTGCTGAGGGCGAGTGGGACGTTGTGAACGTCGGTGAGGATGTCGGTGTAGAGAGTCCCGGTCACGCTGACCACAACAACGGTCAGCCAGTAGACGAACGGCACATAACGATCCAGGCGCAACTGCCAGCCCAGGACCGCGACGAGGACGACGGTGAAGATCAGGGAGGTCGGCACCAGGCCGACGCCAAGGGTCATGTTGATCCAGTCGGCGAAGCTCTCGCCCACCGTCGTGCACAGGATCTTGATCACCCAGAACCACACCGTGACTTCGGGCACCTTGCTCAGCATCGAGCCAGTGGATTTGCCGGCTTCGAATCGGATGGTCTCAGTCATGCCGCGACCGTATGGAAATGCAGCTGAAGCGTTGCTGAAGAGGATCGGGCGCCGAGCGCCTTTAAGCGTTCCTTCAGTGCCGCCGTGGCAGGTTGGCCTCACCTTCGGATAGCTGCTTGTCAGGGTTGGCGCCCTGAGCGTGCACGGTCCATCGTGCTCTCGTTGACATCGACCGATCGGACTTCGTCGCCGGAGCTCGGGGCGCCGGCCGTCCGACGCATTGTCGTCGGCCGCCTACAGAGCCGTTCATGGCAGCACCGTTGAGCACCGCTGTGATTTTCGGCAATTTTTAAGGTTGCGTCTGCGACGCTGCACACCTCGCTCACCGAGGTGCGAGTAGTTGGCCTCTCAGAACCGCGGTACTCGCCGCGCTATGAGGGACGGGATCGCGTCGAGACCAAAGGAAACACACTGTGAAACTCATGCTGCGCGGCCTCATGGCCGTCGTTGTTGCGCTCACCGCGCTTGTGGCCACATCCGGCACCTCGCACGCAGGTCTCGACAACGAACTCAGCCTGCTCGACGGGCAAGGTCGCACGCTGACCATTCAGCAGTGGGACACGTTCCTCAACGGCGTCTTTCCGTTGGACCGCAACCGCCTGACTCGGGAGTGGTTCCACTCCGGTAGTGCGGTGTTCGACGTCACCGGCCCGGGCGCTGACGAGTTCGAGGGCACGCTGGAGTTGGGCTATCAGATCGGCTTCCCGTGGTCCCTGGGCGTCGGCATCAACTTCAGCTACACCACCCCGAACATCCTCCTCGACGACGTGTCGCTGTTCCCGACGTTCAACCCGCTGGGCTCGGTCATTACGCCGAACCTGTTCCCGGGCGTGTCGATCAGCGCCGACCTGGGTAACGGGCCCGGGATTCAAGAAGTCGCGACGTTCTCGGTCGATGTCGCCGGCCCGCACGGCAAGGTCGCGGTGTCCAACGCGCACGGTACCGTCACCGGCGCGGCCGGCGGCGTGCTGCTGCGACCGTTCGCCCGGCTGATCTCCAAGGCGGGCGACTCCGTCACCACCTATGGTGAGCCCTGGAACATGAACTAGCTGCCATGTTCACCGGGGCGTTCGCGGACCGCCTTGCGCCCGGGGCAGGTCACACTGAATACATGAAGCCCTCCGCCTCGGCCCTCGGCTCGCCGGCGCGCTGGACGGTGCGCACCCGCTCGGCGGTCGCATCGACCCTGGTCGTGGCGCTGTGCCTGCTGCTGGCCGGCGGCGCCCTGCTGCTCGTGCTGTTCCGGTCGCTCGAGGGTTCCGCGCAGGCCATGGCGGCCTCGCGCGCAGCCCAGCTGGTCGACCAGTTGCAGACCGAGTCGCCCGCCGAACTCGACACGGCGATGCTGGCCACCGACAGCCAGGTCGGCGTGGTCCAGGTGGTCGACCGGTCCGGGGCCTTGGTGGCGCAGTCGGCGGGCAGCCCCAGCGAGCCGTTGGTCAACCGCACCCTCACGCCGGGCTCCACAGAGGCGATCGGGCGGGTTGAGCTCGGCGAGGATTGGGACCTGTGGGTCACGGCCGCAGGCGTGGACACCCCGTCCGGCCCGGTGACCGTCCTCGTCGGCGCGGATCGCGAGCCCGTCGAAGAGGTCATCACGACCGTGGCGACGCTGCTGGCCATCGGCGGCCCGATCGTGCTCGCACTTGTCGCCGTCGGCACCTATCGGCTCGTCGGGGCCGCCCTGCGGCCTGTCGAGCGCATCAGGGCGCGAGTGTCCTCGATGACCAGTGGCGAACTGGCCGAACGGATTCCGGTACCCGCGGCGAACGACGAGGTGACCCGGCTGGCCGTGACGATGAACGACATGTTGGATCAACTCGAGGCCAATCAGGCCGAGCAGCGCCGGTTCGTCAGCGACGCCTCACATGAACTGCGCAGCCCGCTGGCCTCGATCACCGCGTCGCTCGATCTCGCTCACCAGCGCCCGGACCTCTTGGACCAGTCCCTGGTCGACGACCTGCTTCTTCCTGAGGCGCAACGGATGTACGGCCTGGTCGAGGATCTGCTGCTGCTCGCCCGCGCCGACGAACTCACCGGTCGGCATGTCAGGGTGGACGTCGATCTCGACGACATCGTGTTGGCCGAAGCCGAACGCGTGCGTTCGCTCAGTTACCTGAAGGTGGTGGCCGACGTGAAGCCGGCGAGGGCCTCGGGCGACCCGGGCGCGCTGGCCCGGCTGTTGCGAAACCTCGTCGACAATGCCATTCGCCACGCAGAGGCCGGCATTCGACTCGAATGTGCCGTCGTCGGCGACCACGCCCGGGTGGTGGTGTCAGACGACGGGCCGGGACTGCCCGAGGCCGATCGGCAGCGGGTGTTCGGGCGCTTCGTGCGACTGGACACCCCGCGTGACCGCGAGGCAGGCGGGGCTGGCCTGGGCTTGTCGATCGTCGCGCGGATCGCAGAAGCACACGGCGGCGCCGTCAGTGTCTGCGATTCTGACTGTGGGGGAGCGAGTTTCGTCGTCGAGCTACCGTTAGCCGCCGACGAATCGGTAGCCGACTCCACGGACGGTTTCGATGCTGTTGCCGGAGAACGGTAAGTCGATCTTCCGGCGCAGATATCGGACGTACACCTCGACGATGTTCTCGTCGCCGTCGTAGTTGGTGTCCCACACGGCTCTGACGATCTCGCTCTTGCTGACCACCTTGTCCTGATGCCGCATCAGGAACTCCAGGACGCTGTATTCCCTGGGCGTCAGGGTCAGTTCGGTTCCGGCGCGGGTGACCCGGTGACGAGCCGGGTCGAGTTCGATGTCGCCGGCCCGCAACACCGTGGGCCGTTCGGGTGCGCCGCGCCGCACCAGAGCCCGCAGCCTGGCGAACAGCACGACGAATGAGAACGGCTTGACCAGGTAGTCGTCGGCGCCCAGGTCGAATGCGTCGGCGAGGTCGTATTCGCCGTCCTTTGCCGACAACATCAGCACCGGTGTCCACACGTTGCGCGCCCGCAGGTCCCGGACCAGTTCGTAGCCGTTCTTCCCCGGCAACATGATGTCGAGGATGATCGCGTCGAACGTGTCGGACAGGGCGGTGTGGAAGCCGTCGTCGCCGCGATGCTCGACGTCGACGACGAACCCCTCGGATGCGAGGCCCCTGCGGATCGTCTCGGCGAGGCGGACCTCGTCTTCGACCACAAGTACGCGCACGTTTCCCATCCATCCGTTTGTCCCAGTACAGCAGAACGACCGTGTTCGCCGCGACGCGTTCTCAGCGTCCGTTCAGCCGGTGATCGCGACCCTGGGTCGGTGGGCGAAATGACGAGCACGATCGGTTCGCGGATCGTGGACATGACCGTGGCGAACAGCCCCGCGGTGGGGTCGGTTCTGGTCCTGACGGTGTGCGCGGCCGCCTACGCCGCCGGATGGGCCTTCCGCGACCGCATGCCGCGCTGGTGGTCGATGGCCGTGCGCGTCGGCGCGTTGCTGATGAGTTTGGCCACGGTGATCTGGCAGGTCTGCCACGACGGCTGGCTGGTCAACGTCGACGACGCCGTCACGGCATGGCTTGTCGGCCATCGCATCCCGATTGTCGACCAGCTGGCACTCGCGGTGACGAACATCTTCGGGCCGGTCGAAACCGCCTGTGTTGCAATAGTAGTCGCGGTGGCGGCAGTGATTCGGTTCCGCTCCGGCCTCAGCGGGGTGGTCGTCATCGCCACCGCGGGAGGCGCCGCCGCGCTGTGTGAGGCCATCAAGTTCCTGGTGGCGCGCGACCGACCGCCCACCGCCATGCAGCTGACCCTGGAGACGGACTATTCGATGCCCTCCGGGCACGTCACCGGAACCGTGGCGTTGTTCGGCATGGTGGTCGTGGTGGTCGGTGTCCGGCGCAGCGCTGCCGTGCGGACCTGGTTGGCGATCTGTGCGGTGACGATCGTCGCCGCGGTCGCGTTCAGTCGCGTCTACCTCGGGGTGCACTGGTTCACCGATGTGTTGGCCGGGATGCTGCTCGGAGCGGCAATGGTGGACATCGGTGCGACGACCCTGAACGCGGTCCTTCGTCAGCGCCTCGCGCCGAGTCCCCGCCCGGCCGTCGGTTCACCGACACGCAACGGCGAACGCGTTGGTATCGACCATCACGGCGATGCCCGGGTTCAGCGCCTTTTCAGGTGTGCGCTGGCACCTTGAGGCCATGACAGAAACGACAGAACCAAACGCCGACGGCGGCCCGCAGCCTGCGGACGAGAAGCGCTCTGTGTGGGGGCGGCTGAACCGGGTCAATCGCATCGCCGCGGTGGTCTTGGGTGGGCTGATCGCAGTGGTGGTGGCCGTGCTGACCTTCGGCGCGGGCTTGTTCATCGGCGCGGAATACGGCGACTCGGAGGGCCACCGCGAGGGAGCGGGAGCATCCGAATACGCCGACACGGAAGCCGACAGCGGCGTCGACAACGAGGCCGATAACGGCGGCGATCAGGCACAGAGCGGCGACCACGGCCGGTCGGAGGCGCCGGAGGGCCCCGCGCCCGGTGAACCGCGCCCCTGAGCACACCCGGTGATCGCCGGTCGAACGCGTCGGGAATCCTTGATGGACGTGGTCGCGAGTCGACGGATCGAGCCGGGAGCGCGCGTGGGGCCGATGACCACGCGGGTGGCTGCGGTGGTGGTTGCCGTCGCCGCGATCGGCCTAGCCGCACCGACCGCCTCCGACAACGAAGGCCCCTCCTACCGGGCCGGCTACGCTGCTGCGTCGGACGCAACGCTCGTTCGGTCCGCGTTGCACGACGGCGGCCTGAGTTCGGCCGCGTTCTGCGAGGAGCTCATCAGGCGCAGGATCACCGCCGCGCCGCGCACAGACATCCGACGAAGCGATTTCCGCCGCGGCTGCCTGCGGGCGGTGCATGACGTCATGGAATGACTGCGCAGCACCTGTGGCAAGCGCCGGTCAATGGCCGTTCGGCGGTGACCAGAACGCGCGCATGGACGTGATCCGGGCGTCGTCGTCGAACGTCATGACGTCGATCCCGTCGATCCTGGTCCGCACGTCGCCAGTGATGATCGTCAGTCGCGCGAGGAACGCCGCCTCGTTGCCGTTGATGTGCACCGACAGCAGTTCCACTGTCCGAGTCTGATTTTCGACACGGCTGTACAGCTCCCGGATCTCGTCGTGGCCGTGTCGCACGCCGCTGCCCACGGGGTCCTCCACGGTGGCGTCGGCCGTGTAAAGAGCCGTGATGTCCTCCGCGCTGCCGGTTGCCAGCAGCTCGACGTAGCTGTTGACGGTGTCGGCGGCCGTCGTCATCAGGTGGGCGCTACACCGACAGGATGGTCGCCGACGCCGTTCCGGGCGCGCCGTAGACCTGCGCCAGACCGACCTTCGGCTCACCGGGCACCTGGCGGTCACCGGCCTCGCCACGCAGCTGGCGGACCAGCTCGTGTACCTGCCGCAGCCCCGACGCGCCGATGGGCTCGCCGTTGGCGATCAGGCCGCCGTCGGTGTTGACGGGCATGCTGCCGCCGATCTCGGTGGCGCCGTCGGCCAGCAGCTTCTCCTGCTCCCCGTCGGCGCACAGCCCCGTCTCCGCCATGTGGATGACCTCGGCGCCGGCGTCGGTGTCCTGCAGTTGCGCGACGTCGACGTCCTCGGGTCCGATGCCCGCGGCCTCGTAGGCGGCCTTGGCCGCGTACACCGTCGGCGAGGGATCCTCGTCCAGCGGCGCGAACGTCGCGTGCACCTCGTAGGCGCCGAAGGTGCGGGTGCGGATCTCGCTGGCCTTCACATACACCGGCTTGTCGGTGAATCGGTGCGCGATGTCGGCACGGCACATGATGACCGCGGCCGCGCCCTCATCCGGCGCGCAGAACATGTACTGCGTCAACGGGTAGTTGAGCACCGCCGAGTTGAGGATCTCTTCTTCGGAGATCGGCTTGCGGCGGAACGCATTCGGGTTCTTCTCCCCGTTGCGGAAGTTCTTCGCGGCGACCTTGGCCAGCGTCTCCTGCGAGATGCCGTGCTTGTTGAGGTAGTGGTTGGCCTTCATCCCGAAGAACTTGGTGGTGACGAACTGGCCGTTCTCGGCGTACCACTGGGGCAGGGCCAGCTTGGCCGGGTCGTCGGTGAACGCACCGCGCGGATGCTTGTCCAGACCGATCGCGATGCCGATGTCGTACTTGCCGAGCCGGATCGTGTCGGCGGTCTGCTGGATGGCCGAGGCCGCCGTCGCACAGGCGTTGAACACGTTGGTGAACGTGATGCCGGTCAGGCCGACCAGCCTCGTCACCGCGTCCGGATTCGACACCTCGTAGCTGCCACCGAAGCCGAACTGGATGTCCTTCCAGTCGACACCGGCGTCGGTGAGCGCGAGCTGGATCGCCTCGGCACCCATCTCCATCGCGGTCTTGTCGAACCGGCCGAACGGGTGCAGTCCTACGCCGATGATCGCGACGTCGTTGGTCATGGCACTGTCCTCTCTAGACCGGCTGGAAGGCGAAGGTGACGAGCTCGGCGCCCTCGTCGTCGGTGGTGAACGGAATCATCGTCAGCTCGACGTCCATACCGAACTGCAGTTTCTCGGGGTCGTTCTCGGTGAGCCTGCCCTCGACGCGGATGACGTCATCGAGCTGGACCAGCCCCACGCCGAACGGCACGAAATCCTTGCCGGTCGGGCCCTTGTAGGGCGCGCCGGGCGGAAAGCCCTGCGTGGTCCAGGCGACCAGGGTGCCGCGGCGCGGTAGCTTCACCTCCGACATGTCGCCGCCGCTGCACTTGGGGCAGCGCTGCTGGACGGGAAAGGTGGTGGCGCCGCAGGCGCCGCAGCGGCTACCGATCAGCTGCGGGTTCTCGTCGGGCCAGGTGGAGATCTCAGGCGCGAGCGCCTTCTGCTGTGTCGACACCCGATTGACATTAATCGGAAATGGCATTCTCGTCTAGAGAGAACACGCGGTCCATCATCGCGCGAGCGCGCTGTGGCCGACGACGAGTGCGGCGATGTCGCGGCCGACGACCTCGGCGAAGGACCGGCCTTGGTAGCGGCCCGCGGCCCACAGGCGCGCGCCCTCGCTGACGAGGGACTGCGCGACGGTCGCGACGTGATCGACCTCGAAATCGCCCGGCAGATTGCCGTCCTGCACCGCCCTCTCGAACACCTCGGTGAAGACGACCGAGGTGCGCTCGAGGTGGTCGTGTCCGGCCAGTGCTTGCCGGTAGCCCTCGAGGATCGCTTCGGTGAGCAGTTCAGGGGTGCTGCCGCGCATCGTCTCTTCCAGCGTTTCGAGCACTCCGGTGATGACCCCCGCCACGTCATACGGCTTGCGCAGCATTTCGGTCGCCCTGCGATGGGCGGCGTCGGTGGACATGATGCCGACTTCGAAGAGCACGTCTTCCTTGCGGGGGAAATAGAAGTAGAACAACGCCTTCGACACACCGGCGGCGCGGCAGATGTCGGCGACGGTCGTGCGGGCGTAACCGTTGGTGCGCCACAGTGCGGTGGCGGCCTGTACCAGCGACTGCTTGGTCGCGTGCGAGCGCGCCTGCTGAAACGAGGCTCTGCGCTGACCTTGGTCAGCAGCTGAGCTTCGCGCAATCTGCGCCATTTGCACCGCTTTCCATCTATCAGAATTGTTGACCCGAGTCTAACTTGTCGGTTAGCCTTCCCGCGTGGATGCCGACAAGGCGCAGATCACTGAGGTGCTCGTCCGCTATGCCACCGGGATCGACTCCAAGAACTGGCCGTTGTTTCGCAGTTGTTGGACCGACGAGGTGGATCTCGACTACGGCGAGCTGGGGACGTTCACCGATCCCGACGCCTTCACCGACCTGTTCGCGCAGGTGCACGATCCGATGGGCGCCACCTACCACCGGCTGTCGAACTTCGTGATCGACGTGACCGGCGATACGGCGACCGCGCGCACCTACGTGCACGCGGTGATCATGGTGGCGCCGGGCGACAACGCGCCATGGGTCGACGTCGTCGGCCACTACGACGACGAGTTGGTGCGCGGCTCCGACGGTTGGCGAATTCGCCGCCGCGCCACGCACACTCCCCGGCTGCTCACCGGCGGGAGCGAGCCGTCATGACCGTCGACTTCGCGCAGAAGTACGGGCCCTGCGCCGTCATCGCGGGCGCCTCCGAAGGGGTCGGAGCCAGCCTGGCCGACCAATTGGCGCAGCGCGGACTGGATCTCGTGCTCATCGCCCGCAACAAGACATTGCTCGACGAGGTCGCGGCGGGAGTGCGCGAGCGTCACGGCGTCGAGGCCAAGCCCGTCGCGCTGGACCTGACGGTGCCCGACATCTCGGAACGGGTCGCCGCGGCGACCAACGGACTCGAGGTCGGTCTGGTCATCTACAACGCGGGTGCGGCGAACCGGGCGGTGGAGTTCCTCGACGACTCCTTCGAGGACTCGCTGCGCCAGATCCAGTTGGCGTGCATCGGCCCGGTCGCGCTGGCCAGGCACTTCGCGCCGGCGATGCGGCAGCGCGGGCGCGGCGGCATTGTGCTGGTGGGCTCGCTGGCCTGCCTGTCCGGCGCCTCACTGCTCGCGGTTTACTCCGCGGTCAAGGCGTTCGACGTCAACTTCGCCGAGGGCCTGTGGGCCGAACTGCACCCGCACGGGGTCGACGTGTGCTGCACGCCGCTCGGCATGACATACACAGAAGCCTTTCAGCGGATGGGTGTTCCGTTCGACCCGGACACGGTGATGCTACCCGAGGACGCGGCCCGAGAGATCATCGAGAACATCGGCAGCGGCCCGACTTACCCTGTGGGGGAGAGCAATCGAACCATGGCGTCGATGGTGTGGACGGTGGACCGGCGCACGCTGGTCGAGCTCACCAGCGCCGCATCGATCGATTTCGCCGCCAAAGTGGGGACGGCGAACTGATGCGCGCGGTGGTGCTTCGCGGCGGGAAACTCGAGGTGCGCGAGACGGCCGATCCGGTGCCCGGCCCCGGCGAACTGTTGATCAAACCGCTGAGCGCCGCGATCTGCGCGTCGGACGTGCACTACATGGATCACCCGAACTCGGCCGACCGGTTTGTCTGGGACGCCGACCGCGACACCGTCATGGGCCACGAGTTCATCGGCGAGGTGGTGGGCCACGGCCCCGACTGCGCAGGCGATTTCCCGCTCGGTGCCCGTGTCACCAGCCTGCCGATCATGATCCGCCCCGGCGAGGAGCCGCTGGTGATCGGCCACCACCCTGACGCGCCCGGCGCGTTCGGCGAACTGATGCTGGTGTCGGAGGTGATGGCGCGGCAGGTTCCCGACGGCGTGCCGAACGACTCGGTTGCGCTGGTGGATGCGTTCGCGGTGGGCGAGTTCTACGTTCGCTGCTCGGGCATCAAACCGGGCGAACTGCCGCTCGTCATCGGCGCCGGCGCCATCGGGCTCTCGACGGTTGCGGCGTTGGCGGCGCGTGGCGTCGGCCCGATCGTGGTTTCGGACTACAGCGACGAGCGGTTGGCGTATGCCAAGACGTTCGGCGCCGACGTGCTGGTCAACCCGTCGTCGCGCAATCCGTACGATGTGTGGCGAGAGACATTCCGGGCCAACAACTTTCAGACCACTCAGGTCATCTTTGAGTGCGTGGGTAAGCACGGACTGCTACAGAGCATCGTCGAGGCGTGCGAATTCATGGCCCGCGTGTACGTCGCGGGCGGCTGGTATGACGCGGGCACCATCGACTGCACCGCTGCCACGCACAAGGGCATGACGATCCAATTCGGCGGCGGACCGCTGCCGCAGGACTGGTACGGCACGCTGGACGCCGTCGCCGAGGGCAGGCTGGATCCGTCGCCGAGCATCGGCAGGATCATCGGACTCGACGACGTGCCCGAGGCGATCGATCAGGTGCGTAAGGGGCAGGGCCCGCCGCGCGTCGTCGTACACCCGGGTGCGTCATGACCGTGCTGCCCGGCCCGATGCGCCAGATCGGTTACGTCGTCACCGATCTGGACCAGGCGATGGCAAGTTGGCTGGAACTCGGCGTCGGGCCGTGGTTCGTGATGCGCGGCCTGCCGATGCAGGCGCTCTATCGCGGCGAGTCGTGTGAGACGACGTTGTCGTTGGGGTGGGCCAATTCCGGTGAGATGCAGATCGAGCTGATCTGTCAACAGGACTCCACCCCGAGCATCTTCACCGAGTTTCTCACGGCCAAAGGGCCCGGCCTGCATCAGTTCGCTTACTGGTCAAGCGATTTCACTGCCACCATGCAGGCCGTCGAGCAGGCCGGCTGGCCGGTGGTGTGGTCGGGCGGCGAGAGCTACGGCGTGCGGTTCGCCTACGTGGAGCCGCCCAACGCGCCCGCGGCCGTCATCGAGATCTCCGAGTTGACCGAGGCGACGGCGGCCAATGCGGTGTTCATCCACGATGCCGCCGCGGAGTGGGACGGCCGCGACCCGATCCGGGTGCTCGGCGGCTAATTCTGCACCGCGTGGGCCCACACGCAGTAGGGGACGTGCGCAGTTGTACACATTTTCGCGGCGTGTCGTGTGCAAACACGCACGGTCGCGGTGCCGGGGGGAGCCGCTACTTGCCGCGCTTCATCACCTTGTCCGCGGCTGCCCAGTGCTCGTCGGAAACCCACAGCCGCGCAAAGGCCGCGACCGCCTCGGTGGTGGTGACGCCGCGCATCACCCGCTTGATCTCGCCCGCCGGCCGGTGCGCCAGCGCCTTGGCGATCCTGCGCCACTCCTCGTCGAAGGACTCCCGCGGGACGACGTGCTGAATCAGCCCGCTGGCATGGGCTTCCGGCGCGGTCAGAATCATTCCGGTGCCGGCCAGCAGAAGCGCCTTGGGCAAGCCGACCAATTCGACGAGGCGTTCGGCGCCGCCCCATGCGGGCATGATCTCGAGGGACACCTGGTTGAACCCGATCTTGATGTCGTCGGCGGCCAGCCGGATGTCGGCGGCCACCGCCACCTCGGCACCGCCGCCGAGCGCGTGGCCGTTCAGCGCCGCAATGGTCGGGCCAGGAAATCCGGCGATGCGATCGCAGATCGATCGCATCCGCCACGCCATCGCACCGGCTTCGCTCTCGGTGCGCAACGCGCTGAGCTCTTTGAGATCGCCGCCGGAGACGAATGCGCGGTCGCCCGCACCGGTGATGACGAGCGCCGCCGCGCCGTGGGCCCCGTCGAGCGCCTTGTCGAACTGGTCCATGGTCTCCAGCGAGATGGCGTTGCGAGCGTGCGGGCGGTCGATGGTGATGACCGCCAGACCGTCATCGAGTTCCAGGTCGACCATCGGGCATTCTCCGTCTGCGGTATTGGCATTCTCGTATACGGAGAATAGCATCACGACCGAACGGAGGTGCTGCGGCGCACGATGCGAAAAATCCCGCTAGAGCTGACGAAACGTTACGAGGAAGAGGGGTGGTGGCGGCCCGAGACCCTCGGCGATCTCGTCGCAGACGGGCTGGCGGCCAATCCCGACGTCGGCTTCTATGTGCACTCGGCGGTGCGGCCTTTCGAGGGCACGTTCAGCGATGTCGAGGTGCAGGCCCGCCGGCTGGCCGCCGGTCTGCGCGAGCGCGGCGTCGGGCCCGGCGACGTCGTGGCGCTGCAGCTGCCCAACTGGATGGAGGCCGCCGCGTCGTTCTGGGCCTCGACACTGCTCGGTGCGGTGGTGGTGCCGATCGTGCACTTCTATGGCCGAAAAGAGCTGGGCCACATCATGAGAACGGCCAAGCCGAAGGTGTTCATCACGGCCGAGGAGTTCGGCCGGATGACGTTCCAGCCGGATCTGTGCGCGGACGTCCCCATCGTCGGGCTGGTGGGAAGCACTTTCGACGAACTGCTGGCCGACGAGCCGTTGGTTGGCACCGTCGCCGCGGATCCGGCGAGCCCCGCGCTGATCGCCTTCACCTCTGGCACCACCAGCGACCCCAAGGGCGTCGTGCACAGTCACCAGACCCTCGGCTTCGAAACCCGCCAGCTGCACGCGAACTACCCGCCGGATCGCGGCAGGCAGCTGACGGCGACCCCGGTCGGGCACTTCATCGGCATGTTGGGCGCGTTCCTGATCCCGGTGCTCGAGGGTGCGACGATCGACCTCGCCGACGTCTGGGATCCGGGCAACGTGCTCAAGCTGATCGAGGATCACGGCCTGTCGATCGGCGGTGGCCCGCCGTACTTCGTCACCAGCCTGATGGACCATCCCGACTGCACGCCCGCGCACATGGCGCACTTCAAGACCGTCGGCTTCGGCGGGTCCACGGTGCCGTCGGCGGTCACCCGCAGGCTCGCCGACATGGGGATCTTCGTCTTCCGGTCCTACGGCAGTTCGGAGCATCCGTCGATCACGGGCTCGAGCCGCGACGCACCAGAGGGCAAACGCCTCTACACCGACGGTGACGCGCGACCCGGCGTCGAGATCCGGCTCGGACCCGACGGCGAGATCTTCAGCCGCGGACCCGATCTGTGCCTCGGCTACACCGACGACGCGCTGACCGAGCGGGCTTTCGACGCCGACGGCTGGTATCGCACAGGCGATGTCGGCGTGCTCGACGACGATGGTTACCTGACCATCACCGACCGCAAGGCCGACGTCATCATCCGCGGCGGCGAGAACATCAGCGCCCTCGAGGTCGAAGAAGTTCTGCTGACGATGCCCGCGGTCGCCGAGGCCGTCGTGGTGTCCGCGCCCGACGCCCGTCTCGGCGAGCACGCCGCCGCCGTCCTGCGGGTCAGGCCGGGCCACACCATGCCGACGATGGCCGAGGTGCACGAGCACTTCGGCCGGGCAGGCGTGGCGAAGCAGAAGTGGCCGGAGGAACTGCACGAGATTCCGCAGGGTGAGGACTATCCGCGCACCGCGAGCGGCAAGGTGCAGAAATTCATGGTTCGCCAGAACCTATTGGCCTGAGCGGGGCGCATTGCATCCGGCAGCTCGTGAGAATAGGATTCTCGTAAGAGGATAAGGAGTCTTTCATGGGTCAACTTTCGCATCGGGTCGACATCCCGTTTCCGCTGTTCGACGCCGACAATCACCTCTATGAGCCGCCGGAGGCGATGACGAAGTACCTCCCCAAGGAGTACAAGGACATCGTCCAGTACGTGGAGATCAACGGCCGCACCAAGATCGCACTGCGCGGGGTGATCAGCAACTACATCCCGAACCCCACGTTCAATGTGGTCGCCAAGCCGGGTGCCTGGGAGGAGTACTTCAAGTTCGGCAACCCCGACGGCAAGAGCAAGCGCGAACTGTTCGGCGAGCCGATGCGGGCCATCCCGGCGTTCTTCGAGCCCGGTCCGCGGCTGGAGAAGATGAACGAGTTGGGCGTCGACCGGTCGCTGATGTTCCCGACGCTGGCCAGCCTGATCGAGGAGCGCCTCTCCGACGACCCGGTCGCCATCCACGTCCTGATCCACGCGCTCAACCAGTGGCTGGATGAGGTGTGGGGCTTCAACTACCAGAACCGCATCTTCACCACCCCCGTCATCACCCTGCCCATCGTCGAGAAGGCGATCGAGGAACTGGAGTGGTGCGTCAAGCGCGGTGCCCGCGCGATCCTGATCCGCCCGGCGCCGGTCCCCGGTTTCCGCGGTCCGCGGTCGTTCGCGCTGCCCGAGTTCGATCCGTTCTGGGAGCGCTGCGTCGAGTACGACGTGTTCATCGGAATGCACTCGTCCGACAGCGGTTACTCGCGCTACACGTCGGAGTGGGACGGCGCCGCTCAGGAGATGCTGCCGTTCCAGACCAACGCCATGTCGATCCTCAACGAGTGGCGCCCGATCCAGGACGCGGTGGCCTCCTGGGTGATCCACGGCGCGCTGTTCCGGCACCCGAACTTGAAGGTGGGCATCGTCGAGGCCGGCTCGAAGTGGATGTTCCCGCTGCTGGATTCGATGGCCGAGGTGTGGAAGAAAGCACCGGAGGCGTTCCTCGGCAACCCGATCGAGGAAATCAAGAACCGCATCTACGTCAGCCCGTTCTACGAGGAGGGCATCGACGACCTGATCAACCTGATCGGTGTGGAGCAGGTGCTCTACGGGTCCGACTGGCCGCATCCGGAGGGGCTCGCGGAGCCGACGCATTATGTGACCGCACTCGAGCACCTCTCTGTGGAGGATCAGGCCAAGATCATGGGCGGCAACCTGGGGCGTCTCGTCACGACGTGACACGCGCTGAGACGATCAAGGGCGGGAACCGCTCGTTGAGGAGCAGCGCCGGATGACCCGGCTGCGACGATCAAGGCTGCGACGATCAAGGGCGGAACACCCGTCGCGGAGCGCAGCTAGATGAGCGGGCTCCCCGACTGGGAGACCATCCCCGAGATGGTGCTGAGTGCCGCCGACCGGTTCGGCGACGCCGAAGCCGTCGTCGACGGTCCGTTACGGCTCTCCTTCAACGAGGTCGCCGACCGGATTCGGCGCGCCGCCGGCGCATTCGCCGACCTCGGCATCACCAAGGGTGACCGTGTCGCTGTGTGGGCGCCCAATTCGGCGGAGTGGATCATCGCGGCCTTCGGTCTGCTCACCGCGGGCGGCGTGCTCGTCACCGTCAACACCCGGTTCAAGACCGAGGAAGCCGGCGACATCATCACCCGCAGCGGGGCGAAGGCCGTGCTGGTACAGAACGGATTTCTGGGCCAGGACTACAGCGCGCCCGCCGGGGTGCCGGTGATCGACCTCAAGTCCGACTTTCTCTGCAGCGGTTCGCCGACGGCCCGCGACGGCAGCGGCGTTGCGGGCACGGACACGTCGGAGATCATCTTCACGTCGGGCACCACCGGCAAGCCCAAAGGCGTGCTGATGAACCACCGCCAGAATCTGCGCCATTACGCCGAGTACAGCGGGCTCATTGATCTGCGCGAGGGCGACCGCTACCTGATGATCAACCCCTACTTCCACACGTTCGGGTTGAAGGCAGGCCTGCTCTCCGCGTTCATCAGGGGCGCGACGATGCTCCCGATGGCGGTCTTCGACATCGACCGCGTCGTGGACATGGTCGCGGCCGAGAAGATCACCGTGCTGCCCGGTCCGCCGACGATGTACCACTCGCTGCTGGCGCTGGCGGACAAGTCCAAGCTGGCGACGTTGCGGGCCGGTGTGACAGGAGCCGCGGACATCCCCGTCGACATGATCAGGAGGGTCTTCGACGAACTGCCCTTCCAGAGCCTCGCCACCGGCTACGGGCTGACGGAAGGGGGCACGGCGACGCTGTCGCGTCCCGGCGACACCCCGGAGGACATCGCCACCACCGCGGGCCTGCCGCTCGGCGGCGTCGAGTTGCGTATCGCCGACGACGGCGAGGTGCTGATGCGCGGCTTCACGGTGATGCAGGGCTACCTCGACGACCCCGCCGCCACCGACGAGGCGATCGACGCGGACGGCTGGCTGCACACCGGCGACCTCGGCGAACTGACCGACAGCGGTCGGCTCCGGATCGTCGGCCGGAAGAAGGACATGTTCATCGTGGGCGGTTTCAATGCCTACCCCGCGGAAATCGAGGGCTTCCTGCTCGAGCATCCCGCCGTGGCTCAGGTGGCCGTGATCGGCGTGCCCGACGAGCGCCTCGGGCAGGTCGGCAAGGCGTTCGTCGTGCTCAAGGGCAGCGCCGGAGGCCGGGTGACCGGCGATGAGCTCGTCACATGGAGCCGCGACCGAATGGCTGGTTTCAAGGTGCCGCGATACGTAGAGTTTCTGGACGAGCTGCCGCTGAACGCGACAGGCAAAGTGATGAAGGACCAGCTGATCAAGAGATAGCGCTAAGCGCCCGTACAGCGCGTAAATAGCATTTCCGCAGGACACACTTGATTTCTGCTGATTCGCGCATCCTGTATCGTCGCGGCGATACCCAAAATAGAAAATGTCATTCTCATTGAGTAAGGCCTCATTCGGCGAGGCGCTTGAACGGACAGGAGGTCGCATGCCGTTTCGCAAGAAGGCTGCGCCCGAACGCAATGGCGACCGCGTCGACGACGCTCCCGGGGAGCCGACATCGACCGCCGATGCGCTTGCCCTCGCCGAAGAGGCCGAAGCCGAGGCCGCCGAGGCCGAAGCCGCCGCCGTGGCTGCGCGCGCCCGCGCCAAGGCACTGCGATTGCGCCGGGAAGCCGACGCCGCCGGCGAAAAGGCCGCCACCGAGAAAGCTGCCCGAGAGAAAGAGGCCGACGACAAGGACGCGGCTGCCAAGGACGCGGTAGGTAAGGACGCCGCCGAGACCACCGCCGCGACACCGAAGGTCCTCGCGGCGCCCGCCGACGTCGAGCCTGCCGAGAAGGACGCCGACGACGAGACCGAGAAGGACGACGCCGACGACGCTGCCGAGATCGACGACGCTGCCGAGACCGAGGGCGCCGTCGAGATCGACGAGGCCGGCGGCGACGAATCGGCGACGGAAAAGCCCGCGAAGAAGCGCAGGCGCCTGCGCGTGCCGATGCCCTCGTGGCGGGTCGCCGCGGCCGCGGTGACGGTGCTGCTCATCGCCGCGCTGCTGGCGGTCAGCGGCTACATGTACTGGTTTCACCGCCAAGCCCAGGCCGAACTGGAGCGCAGGGCGGAGTTCAACGCGGCGGCCCGCCAGGGCGTGGTGATCCTGATGTCGCTGGACTACACGCACGCCAAGGAAGACGTGCAGCGCATCATCGACAACTCGACGGGTCAGTTCAAGGACGACTTCCAAAACACGGCAGACGATTTCATCAAGGTCGCACAGGATTCGAAGGCCGTCACCGAGACCACCGTGACCGCGTCGGCGGTGGATTCGATGTCCGACGACACCGCCACCGTGATCGTCGCGGCCAAGTCCAAGGTCACCAACGCGGCGGGGGCCAAGCAGGAGCCGCGAGCATGGCGGTTGAGCGTGAACATGACCCGCGACGGTGACCAGTTGAAGATGTCGAAAGTTGAGTTCGTACCGTGACCGTCCCGGACGACACCGATGTCGAGATGACCGAAGACAAGCAGTCGGAAGCGACCGCTGCAGAGACCGAAGCCGTCGAGGCCGACGAATCGGCGAAACCGAACAAGCCGGGCGTCGCCCGCAGGACGCTGGCGGGACTTCGGCGGTTCTGGGTGGCCGTGGTGCTGGCGCTCGCGCTGGTTGCCGCCCTCGTGCTGGCTTCGTGGATGTATTTCTTCGTCTACCAACCGGATCGCCAGACCGACAACGCCGCCGCCAAGTCGGCGATCCAGGCGGCATCCGATGGCACGGTCGCCATTCTGACTTATTCGCCGGAGAGCCTCGACAAGGACTTCGCGACAGCGAAAAGCAAGCTGACTGGCGACTTCCTGTCGTACTACACGCAATTCACCGAGCAGATCGTCGCGCCCGCGGCCAAGCAGAAGTCGGTCAAGACCAAGGCGTCCGTCGTCCGGGCCGCCGTGTCGGAACTTCATCCCGACAATGCAGTGGTGCTGGTTTTCATCAACCAGACCACCCAGAGCGCGGATCGGACCGATGCCAGCTTCATCAACAGCGCCGTGCGCGTCACGCTGAAGAAGATCGACGGCGCCTGGCTGATCTCGTCCTTCGACCCCGTGTAGCGCCGTGGCCGGCCGTGCTCGTCGTTGACCTCGGCGCCCAGCCGGCCGACCTTCCCGCGCCGACCGGGGTGCTGGTGGCCGTCGGGTCTGCCGCCGACATCGCATCGCCGGCCGCTCAACCCTGGCTCGCACACGCCACGTTCACGCTGAGCGAGGACGGCGTCTGCGACCCCCGCGTCATCCGCGTCGAGTCGGCGAAAGCCGCGCTCGCCGAACTGACCACCCGCGTCGAGATGTGGCCGCAGGCCGCCACCGTCTGCGACGACGTGCTGCGCGCCGCCGACCCTGACGCGCCCGCGCTGGCCGGGGTGGTCACCGAGTCGCTCGGATACTCCACGCTGCAGTCCGGCGCGGAGTTCGCCGCCTGGCTACAGCAGCGCGGACCCGCATCCGCGCCGGTGCTGCCGGACCCGGTGGTCGCCGACCGCGACGGCGACACCCTGCACATCCGGTTCAACCGGCCGGCCCGGCACAACGCGTTCTCCAACGATGCCCGCGCCGCACTGCTGGAGGCCCTCGACATCGCCCGCCTCGACCCCTCGGTCGACGAGGTCGTGTTGTCCGGCAACGGCCCGTCCTTCTGCAGCGGTGGCGATCTCGCCGAGTTCGGCTCGTTCACCGACCCGGCCAGCGCGCACGTCGCGCGGGTGCGGCACAGTCCCGCGCTGGCGCTCGACGGACTCACCGCACGACTGGGCGCCCGGTGCCGGGCCCGCGTGCACGGGCAGGTGCTGGGCAGCGGGCTGGAGATGGCGGCGTTCTGCGGCAGGGTCGAGGCGCATCCCGACTCGGTGCTCGGCCTGCCCGAGATGAGCCTCGGCCTGATCCCCGGCGCCGGCGGAACCGTCAGCGTGTCCCGGCGGATCGGTCGGTGGCGCACGGCCTACCTGGTGCTGTCCGGCCGCACCGTCGACGCACGCACCGCGCTCGATTGGGGTCTGGTGGATGCGATCGAATCCGGGTAGGCCGATGCAGAATGGCCGGGTGGGCGCACTGGGCATTCCCGACGGGGTGTTCGGGCAGGCGCGGCGGGTGGCCGACGACATCGGTTGGCGCGCCGGGCGACTCGGCGGCGCGCTCACCGTCGACGCCGACGAGATCCTCACCGGCCGGGCGGCGCTGCTGGGGTGGGCGCCCGCGGGCCGGGTATCGGCGGGCGGCGCGACCCGATTGCTGCCCGCCGGAGACGGCTGGTGCGCGCTCACCCTGTCGCGCGCCGACGACGTCGAGGCCGTACCCGCGCTCCTTGAACTCCCCGATCAGCCCGCCGACGTATGGGCCGCGATCGCCGCGGCGGCCGCCGGTAGCGATGGCGCCGAGTTCGTCGCGCGGGCCCGGCTGCTCGACCTGCCTGCGGCGGTGCTAGGCGAAATAGCCTCTGCTGCACCCCGATTCGTGCCGCATGGCGACCGCGCGCAGCGGCGACTGTCGCAACTGCTGGTCGCCGACCTGTCGTCGATGTGGGCAGGCCCGCTGTGCGGTCACCTGCTCGCCGCGGGCGGGGCGACCGTCGTCAAAGTCGAGGGCAGGCACCGGCCCGACGGCACCCGCTCGGGTGGCGCCCGATTCTTCGACTGGATGAACTCGTCGAAGCTCTCGTATGCCATCGACTTCGGCGGTGACGACCTGCGGGCCCTGCTCGAGGTCGCCGACGTGGTGATCGAGGGGTCGCGGCCCGCCGCGCTGACCCGTCGCGGCCTCGGCCCCGAGCAGGTGGCGGGCCGGGCGGGCCGGATCTGGCTGCGGATCACCGGTTACGGCACCGAATCCGACCGCGCCAACCGGGTCGCCTTCGGAGACGATGCCGCCGTCGCGGGCGGGCTTGTCGGTGCCGACGTGGAGTTCATCGGCGACGCGATCGCCGATCCGCTGACGGGCCTGGCGGCCACCGGCGCCGTGCTGGACTCGCTGGCGCGCGGCGGCGGCGAGATCATCGAGACGGCGCTGGCGGAAGTGGCCGCTCAATACGCCGCGCTGCCGCCCGCCGACTTGTCCGGCGCCGGCCGTGTCCGCGTTCCTGTGCCGTCGCCTCCCGCGGCCGCTCTCGGCGCCGACAACGAGCGCGTCCGCGACCTCATCGAAACGCGGCTGGCAGCATGCTGATTCGGCGTGCCGAGTTGCCGGACGGCCAAATCGCCGACATTCGGGTCGACGAGCGCATCGTCGCCGTCGCCGACCGACTCGAACTGCTGGACGGCGAGCATCTGCTCGACGCCCAAGGCGGCGCCGTGCTGCCCGGACTGCACGACCACCACCTGCACCTGCGGGCGATGGCCGCCGCCACGGACTCGTTGTCGGTCGGGCCGCCGTCCGTGCGCACGAAAGCCCAACTGGCACAGGCATTGAGAACGGCGGAGCCGGGGCCCGACGGCTGGATCCGGGCCGTCGGATACCACGCGTCGGTCGCCGGTGAGCTCGACCGCGACCAGCTCGATGAGCTCATCGCAGACGTCCCGGTGCGGATCCAGCACCGCAGCGGCGCCATGTGGATTCTGAACTCGGCCGCGCTGGCACGCGTCGGGCTGGCCGCTCACCCCGACGGTCGACTGCACAGCGCCGACGACTGGGCGGACGCGTTGCCCCGGCGGGTCACCGCGCTGGTGGACGTCACCCGTCGCCTCGCCGGCTATGGCGTCACCGGAATCACCGATGCCACACCGGATCTCACCGCCGAGGACGTGGCGGCGCTCTCGGTCGCACATCGGCGCGGCGAGATCCCGCAACGACTGCACTTTCTCGCGCCGGGTAAGCGGATCCTGCACGACGACCGTCTCGACGTCGACGAGCTGGCCGGCTGGGTGGCAGACCACCACGACGACGATGTGCCGGTCGCATTGCACTGTGTCACCCACGCCCAACTGGTCGTCGCGATCGCTGCGCTGCGCGCGGCGGGCAGTCACCCGCGCGACCGCATCGAGCACGCCGCCGTGGTCCCGGACGACATGCTCGCTGACCTCGTCGACGTCCGCGTAACCGTCGTCACCCAACCGAACTTCGTCGCCGAGCGCGGCGAGCACTATCTGCGTGACGTGCCCGCGGCCGAACACCGCCAGCTGTGGCGGGTGGCGTCGCTGATGCGGGCGGGCGTGCCGGTGGCCGCGAGCACGGACGCGCCGTTCGGCGACATGGATCCCTGGGCGGCGATGAGGGCCGCGGTCGCGCGCAGCACCGCCGGGGGAGTGGTGCTGGGTCCCGACGAACGCATTTCGGCCGCGCAGGCGCTGCGGCTCTTCCTCGGCCACCCGCACCGGCCGTCGGTGTCGCGCACGGTCGACGTCGGTCAACCGGGCGACCTGATCGTGCTCGGCCCGGCCGCGGCGGTTCAGACGCTGGCGTCGGACATGGTGGCCGCCACCGTCGTCGCGGGACGGGTCGTCAGCTAGCCTCGGCGGGTTGTGGCGGGCGGTAGAAGAGCACGAGTTGGCCGATGCCGCCGCCGAGTCCGAGTACGGCGGCGATCAACAACCCCCACCAGCCGTGCAGGAAGTCGTACAGGCCGGTGCCCGAGAACAGCGCGTAGTCGAGGCTGAACCGCCCCGCGCCGAGGCCGGCGAGCGCGACGGCGCTGACCGCGAGTACCAGGTTGTACTCCCAGCCCTCCTTGACGATGAAGAAGCCGTTGGGCCGGTGCACCGTCCACGCCGCCACCAGCATCAGGGCGACGAAACCCGCCGCCGGGATCGGCGTCAGCAGCCCCACCGCAAGGCCGAGGCCCGCGGCCATCTCCGTCGTCGCGGCGATGCGGGCGTGCAGCATGCCCGGCTTCATCCCGATGCTCTCGAACCAACCGGCGGTGCCGGGGATCCGGCCGCCGCCGAAGAACTTGTTGTAGCCGTGTGCCGCCATGGTGAGGCCGAGGCACACGCGAAGGATCAACAGCGCTGTGTCGTAGGCGTAGCCATCCATAAATGGAAAACCTAGTTCATCGTCGCGTCCGCGGTGTGACCCACCGTGCCTGAGGCCACCTATTCGGCCACATCGAAGACCTTGAGCACGTTCGTCGGCCGCAGTCGGACCACCAGTTCTCCCGGCACGCCGTTGCGCCGGCCGTACTCTTCGGCCCGCGCTCGGTGCCCATGTATCGGGCGGCGGTTCTGGTGGCGACGTCGAGCAGGTCCGCAGGATCCTCGCTGATCGTCACGGTGCCCTGCACCTGCACGAACGAATAGGGCGGAGCCTGGTCGTCGACGCAGATCACGGCTCGCGAGTCACGGGCCAGCGCACGGCCTTTGGCGGTGTTCTTGCCGGTGTTGAAGGCCAGTTCACCGTTGTCGACGATGAACCAGATGGGAGCCACCAGCGGGCGGCCATCGGAAGCCGTGTATCCGAGCTTGCCCGTCCGGGTGCCGTCAGAGATGAAATCGACGACATCGTCGGTGAGTTCGTCCACTTCACCGAGGCTAGTCCTCGGCGTGGCGCTCGTAGTCCCAGCGCTCGAGCCGTGCCTGAAGGTCGTGCACCCCGAGCGCGGCCAGCGTCGCCGCCAGGCTCAATCCGGTCACGAGAAGGGCGGTCATGGCTGAAGTCCTCTTCCGATGTGTCTGTATCTATTTGACGATGAAATCGTAGAAATCGTTCACAGCGACACGCATGCGTAGCGCACTACCCGTCTTCTGAGCGGCCACTCATGAGTGCGTCGAGAGCGTCGAGGCGCAGTTCGCGGTAGGTGTCGCGGGCGTGTGCGTTCCAGTCGTCGGTCCAGCCGTCCAGGAGCGCACCCGCTCGCAGCAACGGCAGCAGTTCGGCGCCTGCGTCGTGGTCGGGTTCGGGCGGCTCGGAGTGACCCAGCAGTTGCCCGATCAGGTCCACCGCGTCATGCCAGTCCACCGTCACGTCGGGAGACAGGGCGATCGACTGGGGGCCGACGGTCAGCAGGGCATCGGCGCCCATCGGCCGCAGCCGCCACAGCGTGGTACGCAACCTCGCCGTCGCCCGGTCGGGCCGCGTCGTCGGCCACAGCGTCTGGCACACCCAGCTTCGCGGCACCGTCCGCCGTTTGAGCGCGGCGAGCGCCACCAGGCGCTGGCATGAGGGCGGCAGGTCGAGCACCTGGCCGTCGCGATAGACCTCGAAACCACCCAGCATCATGACCGTGAACTGCTCCGTCATCGCGCCCCGCCTTTCAATTCATCTGGCTCCTGGCGTTGATGATGCGAAGCGCGCGACGCGAGGGCATGCGTAGTCGACTACCTGTCTCTGCGGTCGTGGCCGGGTGTGCGCCGTGGCGAAAATCTAGACTCTGCGGTCATGAGTGAGGTCGAGTCGCAGCCGCCGCACAAGGTCGAGGTGCACCGCGTCCGCAAGATGACCGGGCGCGACCCGGACGAGACACACCGGGCGGCGACGCCGCTGGAGCTGTTGTCCGACCTGACGTTCGTGATCGGCTTCGGCATCGCGGCCTCCGAGTTCGCCCATCAACTCGCCGAGAATCATGTGGCGGCGGGGCTGGGCGCGTTCGTCTTCGCGACGTTCGCGATGTGCTGGGCGTGGATCAACTTCAGCTGGTTCGCTTCGGCCTACGACACCGACGACTGGATCTACCGACTGACGACGATGCTGCAGATGGTCGGCGTCATCATCCTCTCGCTCGGCCTGCCCGCGATGTACGACTCGATAGTCGAAGGCGAGCACGTCGACAACCGGGTGATGGTGGCCGGCTACGTGGTGATGCGAATCGCGTTGGTGGCGCAGTGGCTACGTGCGGCCAAGCAGGACCCGCAACGGCGGGCGGCATGCTTGACCTACGCCGCCGTCGTCACCGTCGCGCAGCTCGGCTGGGTCGTCATGATCCTGGTCAGCACCTCCGTCGTGACGACGTTCGCCTGGGCAGCGGTGCTCGTCGCGTTCGAGATGTTCGGCCCGTGGCTGGCCGAGCGACGCATGGGCGGCACCCCGTGGCACGCCCATCACATCGCCGAGCGCTATTCACTGCTGACCATCATCGCGCTCGGGGAGGGGGTGGTCGGCACCGTCGCCTCGCTGTCGGCGGTAGTCTCCGAGCAAGGCTGGAGTGTGTCCGCGGTCCTGGTCGCCGTGGCGGGCACCGGCCTGACATTCGGCATGTGGTGGGTCTACTTCATCGTGCCGCAGTCACGATTGCTGGCGGCCCGACGCGAACTGTCCTTCCGGTTCGGCTATCTGCACCTGGTGGTGTACGGCGCAATCGTGGGAACCGGCGCCGGTCTGCATGCGGCCGCCTATTACGTCGAGCATCACTCGAAACTCGACGCGGTGGGCACCGTGTTGTCGGTGGCCATTCCGGTGGCGATCTACATCGCCGCGGTCTATCTGCTCTACATGTGGCTGCTTCGCGCGCGCGACGTGTTCCACCTGCTGCTCGTCGCACTCACCGCGGTGGTGCTGATCGCCGCCGTGCTGCTCGTCGGCAGGGGCATGTCGATGGCGAACGCCCTGCTGATCGTGATGCTGGCGCCCGCGGTCACCGTCATCGGCTATGAGGTGCTGGGCTACCGGCACGCCGAGGCGGCCATCGCGGCGCGTTTGGCCGACGACGAGTCGGGTAGTACGGCCTAGCCGTCCGAAGTCGCGCGGCGATGTGAGCGGCACCATTGCCTCGCTTTGGCGTGCGCCCGAGGGGTCTGGTCGAGAAAGCGGCCGCCGCTCACCGGGGACCGACGAACATTTCCCGTCGCGACTTCGGACGGCCCTAGGACCAGCGTCACCGCGCCGTCGCAGGCTCCTCCGGGTGCGGCTGGAATCCCTCCAACAGGTTGCGTTCTGCCAGCAGCATTCTGCGCGCCTTCTTACGGGTCGTCAGGATGCCGATGGTGGCCAGCGCCCAGATCACGTACTGCACCGTCCACGCCAGCCGGAACGACTCGAACGAGTAGCCGCCCACCGCGCCGATCACCAGTCCCATCGTCTGCATCACCAGCAGCGACGCCAGGAAGCCGCCCATGTTGACCATGCCCTGCGCGGTGCCGAGCGTCGCGCTCGGGTTGAACGTGCGGGCGAAGTCGAAGCCCACCATCGATCCGGGCCCGCCCACCGAGATGACGATGACGAGCAGCGTCAACAGCCACAGCGGCGCCGCCGAGGGCAGTGCCAGCACCACCGTCCAAACCGCGGCGTTGCTGGCGATGATGGCCAACACCAGCCGGGACCGCCGGTGCGGACGGCGTCCGGTGAAGATGCCGATCGCGATGCCTGAGGAGATCGCCGCGATGACCGACAGCGTCAGCAGCGTGCCTGCGACGTGAATCGACAGACCCTGCGCGACGGTCAGGTACGGCAGGCCCCACATCAGCGCGAAGACGGTGACCGAGAACTGGGTGCCCATGTGGGTGAAGAAGCCCAGCCGGGTGCCCGGGCGCAGCCACACGGTCTTGACGCTGGCCCAGACCTCGCCGACGGACATCGACGGCGGGTCGGCCACAGCACCGTTCGGGGTGTTCTTGACCAGCGCCAGGGTCAGCGCGATCGACACCACGCCGAGCGCGACCACCGACAGATAGGCCGTTGTCCAGCCCCGTCCGGCGAGCAGCGCGAGGAATGGCACCGCCGACAGCACCTGCCCGAGTTGGCCGCAGATGCCGGTCAGCTGTGTGACCAGCGGAACCTGCTTGGGCCGAAACCAGTGCGGCACAAGGCGCAACACCGAGATGAACGTGACCGCGTCGCCGAGGCCGACGACGGCGCGGGCGGCGATGGCCGCGGGCAACGACTCGGTGAACGCCAGCGTGAGCTGGCCTGCCGCCATCACGGTGGCGCCGGAGACGATGAGCGCCTTGGAGCCGAACCGGTCGAGCAGCAGACCCGCCGGCACCTGCGCGGCCGCGTACACCACGATCTGCAGCACGACGAACGACGACAGCACGCCGGGACTGGCGGCGAACCGGTCACCGGCCTCCAGGCCGGAGACGCCCAGAGTGGTGCGATCGAGGACGGCCACGATGTACGCCAAGAGTCCGGTGGCCCAAACGATCCAGGGACGCACGCGAAACCTCTCGTAGATGGCTTTGTCCTGACAATTGAATTCTCGCGCAGTGGGCCACCGCCACGCCAATTGATTACCGGTGAGATCACTCACCCGGCCGACGGGAATACCGCGCGCTCAAGAGTCAAAGTTGGCTGAAACTGCGCGTTCGGGTGGTGGTGGAAATGCAGAGCGCACTATATGCCCACGTGGGTGGCTTCGCTGTGCTGACCCTGAAATTCTGACCGAACCGGTCACGACTTCGCTCAAAATTACGCGCCGGGTATTACAGTGGGCCCATGCGAGGTCGCGACCCCCGTCGAGGTCTGGTGCGCGCGGTTGGCTGAGTACCGGCTTGACGACCTTGCGCGCATCTCGGGGGTCAGCTCCCGGAACATCCGCGCGTACCGAGAGCGTGGGCTGCTCGACCCGCCGCGGCGGCAGGGGCGCTCCGCGTTCTACGACGACTATCACCTGTCGCAGCTGAGGACCATCAACCAGCTGCTCCGGAAAGGGTTCAACAGCGCGCACATCGCGGAGTTCTTCGACCGCATGCGTGAAGGGCACGACCTCGCCGCGATCCTCGGCGTGCAAGAGGCGATCCTGGGCAGTAAGTCCGACGAGGACCGCTCCGCGGCGGTGGCCCTCAACCTCGATCCGCGGTGCGAGGAGGCCCGCCGGCTGCTGTCGTGCGGGCTCGCCGAACTGGTCGACGACTCGATCGCCCTCGTTCGACCGGAAATGGCCGACATCGTCACCCGCTCGGCCGATCAGCTGGCCTACGTGCAGATGATCCTGCGGGTGGTCGACTCCACCAGCAGCGGCACGATCGACGAACTGGCCGCCACGCTGGTTGCCGCGCTCGAAGAATCCATGACCGCCCGCTACGGGCCCGGCTACGTGCCGACGCCCGCCGAGATGGACGACGTGGCGGGGCTGATCGCGGATTACCGTGACCTCGGCATCGCCGTGGTCACCCACCTACTCGACCAGGGGCTGCAACGGCACCTGGTGTCCGCTGCGTCGGACTACACCACCCGTGTGGTGACGCGAGGCAACTGGTTGCCCGCGAGCTCGTAGCTCACACCCGCGTCGTCGCGGGGTCGCCGCCGAACCGCTGTGCCAGCCACACGGGGATGATCGCCACCACGGTCAGGGCTGCCGCGACGACGTTGATGACCGGTGCCTGATTGGGCCGGAACAGGTTTCCGAAGATCCAGATCGGCAGTGTCTGCACGGTCGGGCCCGCGGTGAACGTCGTCACCACGATCTCGTCGAAGGACAGCGCGAACGCCAGGATCGCGCCGGCGACGAGCGCGCCCCTCATCATCGGGAAGGTCACGTAGCGGAACGTCTGCCACGTCGAGGCGCCGAGATCGGCGGAGGCGTCCTCCAGGCTGGTTCCCAGCCTGCGCAACCGGGCCTGGGTGTTGTTGAAGACGATGACGATGCAGAACGTGGCGTGACCGACGATCACCGTCGCCAGGCCCAGGGTGACGCCCAGCGCCGAGGTGAACGTCGCATTGAGCGCGATTCCGGTGACGATGCCGGGCAGCGTGATCGGAAGCACCACAAGGAAACTGATCACTTCGCGGCCGAAGAAGCTGTAGCGCTGCACCGCGAACGCGGCCATCGTGCCGAGCGCCAGGGCGATCGCCGTCGCGCCCAGGCCGACCACTACCGAATTGGCCAGCGACGTCCACATCCCCTCGCTGTTCCACGCGCTGACCCACCACTGCGTGGTGAAGCCGGTGGGCGGGAACGCGAACGTCCGCGACGAGTTGAACGCGTTGACGAGGACCAGAGCCAGTGGCACATAGAGGAACAGCAGAATCAGCACAGTCCAGCCCCGGACCGCGCGCCGCGCACCACTGGAGAGCATCAGACGTTCTCCAGCGCACCGGTGCGGCGCATCGCCAACAGATACAGAATGATCGCGGCCAGCGGAATGATCGACAACGCCGCGGCCAGCGGTTGGTTGTTGGCCGTGACCAACTGGCCGTAGATCACGTTGCCGAGCATCTGTGTCTTGCCGCCGACGATGGTGACCGCGATGTAATCACCCATCGACAGCGAGAAAGTGAAGATCGAACCCGCCGCGATACCGGGAAACACCAACGGCGCCATCACCATCCGCAGCGTGGACAGATCCGACGCGCCGAGGTCCGAGCTGGCGTCGATCAACGAGTCGGGCACCCGGTCGAACGCCGCGAACACCGGAATGATCATGTAGGGCAGCCACAGGTAGGCAAGGGTGATCACGGTGGCGGTGAGGCCGTATCCCGGGGTGAAGCCGCCCGCCCACGCCAGCGGCCCCGCGGGCGAGAGCAGCATCCGCCAGGCGTACGCCTTCACCAGATAGCTCGCCCACAACGGCGTCGTCACCGCGATCACCAGCGCGAGCCGAACTCGCGGCGAGGCGACCTTGGCCATGTAGAGCGCCAGCGGTACCGCGAGCACGATGCAGATCACCGTGACCAGCAGAGCCACCCCGACCGTGCGCAAGGTGGTGACGCGGAACACCTTGGCGGTGAACGCCGAAACGATGTTGTCGGTGGTGAACGTGTGCACCACCGCGCCGGTGAAGCTGTTGGTGCTCCAGAATGCCGAAACCAGAAGCACTGCAAGCGATCCCAGATAGGCCAGCACCAGCCAGGCCATCGGCGGGACCAAGAGGAAGGCCAAGCCGACGCGGCGCCTCATCGACGCCGCTGTCGACTTGCCCGTCTGCCCCTCACCCAAGCGCTCGTGGGTGCCCGTAGCTATCCCTTGATCTGCTGCCACTTGGTGACCCACTCGTCGTAGGTCGTGCAGTTGTCGCCGCTGCCGTCGACGCACTGCTTCTGCGGCGTCGTCCAGTAGTGGATCTGCTTGGCGTAGTCGGCGTCGGTCGCGTGGAAGATGTCGCAGAAGTCCTTCTCGCTGGTGTGATCACAGGCCTTCGTCTGGGCCGGCGCCTCGCCGAAGTACTCGGCCACCTGCGCGTTGACCTCGGGTGAGGTGATCCAGTCCATCCACTTGTACATGCAGTTCGGATGCGCGGCCTTCGACGAGACCATCCACGTGTCAGACCATCCCGTGGACCCCTCCTTGGGCAGCACGGTGTTGACCTGAACCTTGTTGTCGCTGCCGATCAGGTTCGCGATCACCTGCCAGGTGGTGCCGATCACCGAGGTGCCGGACTCGAACGCCTGCACCTCCTTGGTGTAGTCGGACCAGTACTCGCCGACGGCCTCCTTCTGCTTCTTGAGCAGATCCGCTGCGGCGTCCAGCTGTTCAGAGGTCAGCGAGTAGGGGTCCTTGATACCCAGATCGGGCTTCGACTTCATCAGATACAGCGCCGCGTCGGCGATGTAGATGGGGGAGTCGTAGGCGGTCACCTTGCCCTTGTACTTGTCGGCGTTGTCGAACACCGCGGCCCACGAGTCGGGCGCGTCCTTGACGACGTCGAGGTTGTACATCAGCAGGTTCGCGCCCCACCCGTGCGGGATGCCGTACATCTGGCCGTCGACGGAGTTCCACGACTTGTCCTTGAGGAAGTCGGAAATCGTCGCGTAGTTCGGCACCAGGTCGGTGTTGACAGGCGCGACGTCGCCGGCGTAGATCAGCCGCAGCGTCGCGTCGCCGGAGGCGGACACGCCGTCGTACTGCCCGGTGCGCATCAGCTGGACCATCTCGTCGGATGTGTTGCCCAGCTTGACGTTCACCTGACAACCGGTCTTCTTCTCGAACGGGGTCACCCAGTCGACGGTCTTGTCGTTGGAGCCGTTCTCCGCGTAGCCGGCCCACGCGATGAGATTCAGCTGGCCCTCGCCGTCGCCGAGCGCGCTCAGCGGCTCCATCTTCGGCGGAGACTCGCCATTCGAGGACTGATTGGAGCTGGAGCAGGCGACCACCAGCGCGGCACACGCGCTGACGGCGAAACCCAACCGGACCATGGACTTCGTGCGGCTCGCCGCGGTTGATTTCATGATTACTCCTCGATTGACAGTTGATGTAGGGCTGTTTCGGGCCACCCCAACGTGATTGGGGCGCCATGCGTCAGGTCTGGCGGCAGCCAGCTGCTTGCGGTGAGGACGGTGGCGGTCAGCGTGACCCCGCTGTCGGTGGACGCGGCGATCCTCGTCGTCGGCCCGGCGTAGATGGCCTCGAGCACGGTGGCGTCCACGGTGCGCACGCCCGACGGGCGGTCGCTTCCCGGCGCGAAGACCGAAATGCGTTCCGGCCGAACGACGAACGTGCCCGGTTTGCCGACAAGGGCTTCGGCGGCGGCTCCGTCGAGCACATTGGACGTTCCGACGAAGTCGGCGACGAATCGGTTGGCCGGGCTCTCATACACGTCGCGGGCCTTGCCGATCTGTTCGATGCGGCCGTGATTGAACACCGCGAGCCGGTCGCACAGGGTCAGCGCCTCGTCCTGGTCGTGGGTGACGATGACGAAGGTGATGCCGACCTCGCGCTGGATCTCCTTCAGCTCGATCTGCATCTGCTCGCGAAGCTTGAGGTCCAGCGCTCCCAACGGCTCGTCGAGCAGCAGCACGCGGGGGCGGCCGACGAGCGCGCGCGCCAACGCAACTCGCTGACGCTGGCCGCCCGACAACTGTGCGGGCTTGCGCGACGCCTCACCGCTCAGCCGCACCATGTCGAGCGCGTCGGAGGTGCGGCTGCGGCGTTCGTCGCGAGGAACCCCCTTGACCTTCAGCCCGTACTCCACGTTCTGGGCGACGGTCATGTGGGGAAAAAGCGCGTATTCCTGGAAGACCGTGTTGACGTCGCGACGGCGCGCCGGCAGCGCGGTGACGTCCACGCCGCCCAGGCGGATCGTGCCCGCTGTGGGCTGCTCGAACCCGGCCACCATGCGCAGCACGGTGGTCTTGCCCGAGCCCGACGGGCCCAGTATCGCGAACAGCTCTCCGTCGGCGACCGACAGGTCGGCCCCCTCGACGGCGACCACCTTGTGGTCGAACTCCTTGCGGACGCCGATCAGCTCGATCTGGGGATCGTCAACGCCGGCAGCGGGATCTACGCGCCGCTGTGCGCCAACCGTCCCCGAAGGCATTCGCAGATCGTATGGATTCCGCGGTGAAAGCGCACGCTCATTGCGGATTTCGTCCCGATCGGCTCATTCGACCAACGCGAAGAACGCCCTGACGTCCTCGACCAGCAACTGCGGCGTCTCCATCGCGGCGAAGTGGCCGCCGGTGTCGAAGTCGCTCCAGTGCACGATGTTGAACAGCCGCTCGCCGTAGCGCCGGATCGCCAGGTCCTCCCGGAAGACGGCGACGCCCATCGGCACCGGCGAGGGGGTCAAGGGCGTTCGGGAGTGCCCCAATTCGTAGTAGAGATTGGCTGACGACGTCGCCGTGCGGGTGAACCAGTAGACGGCCACGTTGGCCAGCAGCCGATCTCGCGGCACGGCTTCATCGGGCAATTCGTGAGCGGAGTCGGTCCATTCCTTGAACTTCTCCACGATCCACGCCAGCTGGCCGGCCGGCGAATCCTCCAGGCTGTAGCCGACGGTTTGCGGCCGGGTGCCCTGCAGCCTGAAGTAGCCCGTCATCTCTGCGGCCCACCCGCGCGATCGCGCCAGCCGGTCGCGCTCCAGATCGGTCATCGACGCCAGGTCCTCGTCGGTGACGTGCTTGCCCGCGTTGAATCCAAAGGACCCGCCGTTGACGTGGACACCGATCACGCGGTCGGGAGCCAGACCGCCCATCAAGGGCCCGATCAACGAGCCGTAGTCGCCGCCCTGCACGCAGTAGCGCTCGTAGCCGAGCGCGGCCATCAGTTCAGCGAAGGCTGCCGCGATCCGTGCCGGTGTCCAGCCCGCGTCCGAGAGCGGCGTCGAGAAGCCGAAGCCGACGAGTGACGGGATGACGAGGTGATACGCCTGCGCGGGGTCGAGGCCGTGCGCGCGGGGGTTGGTCAGCGGGCCGATGACGTCGAGGAACTCGACGACGGAGCCGGGCCAGCCGTGCAGCAGGATCAGCGGGCGCGCGGTCGGCTCGGCCGACTCGACGTGCAGGAAGTGCACGGTCTGCCCGTCGATCCGGGTGCGGAATTGCGGGTAGGAGTTGAGCTCGGCCTCCTGAGCGCGCCAGTCGAAGTCGCCGGCCCAATAGTCGGCCAGCTGACGGAGGTAGTCGACGGGGACGCCGCGCTGCCAGGGTGTGCCCGGCAACTGTTCGGGCCAACGCGTCGCGGCCAGTCGGGCTTTCAGATCGGCGAGGTCGGCGTCGGAGACGGCGATGCGAAACGGGTCGAGGCTCAGCCGCGGGGTCACCCCGCGATCATCCGTCACGCCCCGTTCGCGCGAAATGCGGGCTGCTTTCTGAAAATCTTGATACAAGTGTGACCAGTGGCGCTGAAGTGAATATAGAGGTTTCTGACGTAACCTGTGGCACGTGACGGTGCCTGATTCGACCTCGCGGTCGGTGCCTGATTCGACCTCCCGGTCGGTGTCCCGTCGGGCCCTGCTCAAGTACGCGGCCGCAGCCCCGGCGCTGGTGGCCGCGTCGTCGCTACTGCCTGCGCCCGAGGCGAAGGCCGCGCCGCTGGGCGTCCTGCTGGACTACGCCGCAGGCGTCATCAAGGCGGCCGATATCCGCGCCGCGGGTGCACACGGAGCAATCCGCTACGTGTCGGATCGCCGGCCCGGCGGCGCCTGGATGCTCGGCAAGCCGATCCAGCTTCCCGAGGCCCGCGACCTCTACCAGAACGGGTTGAAGATCGTCTCCTGCTACCAGTACGGAAAGCAGGACACCGCGGACTGGCTCGGCGGGCAGGACGCCGGCTTGCGGCATGCCAAGCGCGGGTGGCAGTTACACGTCGCCGCAGGCGGGTCCTACGGCGCCCCGATCTACGCCTCGATCGACGACGACCCGTCATATGACCAGTACAAGCGGCAGGTCGCGCCGTATCTGCGTGGCTGGGAAACCGTGCTCGGCCACCAACGGGTCGGGGTCTACGCCAACTCCAAGACCATCGACTGGGCGCTGCAGGACGGCCTGGGCGCGTACTTCTGGCAGCACAACTGGGGCTCGCCGAAGGGCTTCGTGCACCCGGCGGCCAATCTGCATCAGGTCGAGATCGACAAGCGAACCGTCGGCGGCATCGGCGTCGACGTCAACGAGGTCCTCAAGCCGCGGTTCGGCCAATGGGACTAAATGTTACCGATCAGTAAGGTCCACCAGCAAACTCTTTCTGTTGGCTGGCTCGTCCGACTAGACAAATGTCGCGGATCTGTCGCTTCGAATCGGAGTGTCTGCGGCGCCGCGACGAGACCAAATTTCTACATAACGATTTGATAACAGTCATGCCTTGATCTGCACTGTTATGGCTACTCGACCGTAACCACTTGCATGCAGGACGTTTGTCCCGGATAGCTTCGGGCCGCATTGAACAGCGTGTTACACAACACATGGTTACCCGAGCGTAGAACTCGCCAGTAACCATTTCAGCCGTGAAAATGGGGGTGGCTCTTATGACACTCTTAGTACGGCTGGAGTGTCCGTCAAAGACCCGTCCGCACCGCGGGCCGCGTCCAGAGCCAGTCGGATTCGACGCCGAATCGTAGGTGACCGCGCAGGGGAGCGCCGGTCACACCGCAGACACGACGACAGCCCACATACGACAGAGTGCAACGCGAGACGCGCCGAAGCAGGACTGAGGAGATTACAAGACGTGACCATCAACGAACATCACAGAGTGTCCACCGGGCGCGACGACGAATCAGGAGCCCCTCAGTCCAGCCATGCCCTCGTCGACCGCCTGACCGCGGGCGAGCCCTACGCCGTCGCCTTCGGCGGCCAAGGCAGCGCCTGGCTGGAGACGCTGGAGGAGCTGGTGTCCTCGGCCGGCATCGAGGCCGAACTGGCGACGCTGGTCGGAGAAGCCGAGCTACGGCTGGAGCCCGTCGCGCGTGAGCTGATCGTGGTACGCCCGATCGGATTCCAGCCGATGCACTGGGTGCGCGCCCTGGCGGCCGAGGAGGCCGTACCCACCGCCAAGCACCTGACGTCGGCGGCGGTGTCGGTGCCGGGCGTGCTGCTCACCCAGATCGCCGCCATGCGCGCGCTGAGCCGTCAGGGCATGGACCTGACCGCGACGCCGCCGGTGGCCGTCGCAGGCCACTCCCAGGGAGTGCTGGCGGTGCAGGCGCTGGCCGCCAAGGGCGCCAGGGACGTCGAACTGCTCGCGATGGCCCAACTGGTCGGCACGGCGGGCACGCTGGTGGCCCGTCGCCGCGGCATCTCGGTGCTCGGCGACCGCCCGCCGATGGTGTCGGTCACCAACGCCGACCCCGAGCGCATCGCGGAGCTTCTCGACGAGTTCGCACAGGACGTGCGCACCGTGCTGCCGCCGGTGCTGTCGATCCGCAACGGCCGTCGCTCGGTCGTCATCACGGGAACGCCCGAGCAGCTGTCGCGCTTCGAGCTCTACTGCGAGCAGATCGCGGAGAAGGAAGAAGCCGAGCGCAAGAACAAGGTGCGCGGCGGAGCGGTGTTCGCCCCCGTCTTCGACCCGGTTCAGGTCGAGGTCGGCTTCCACACCCCGCGACTGTCCGACGCCATCGACATGGTCGGTAACTGGGCACAGACCGTCGGCCTCGACGTCGACCTGGCCCGCGAGATGGCCGAGGCCATCCTGGTGCGTCGCGTCGACTGGGTCAAAGAGATCAACGACCTGCACGACGCGGGTGCGCGCTGGATCCTCGATCTGGGCCCCGGCGACATCCTGACCCGGCTTACCGCCCCCGTGATCCGCGGCCTCGGCGTTGGCATCGTGCCTGCCGCCACTCGTGGCGGCCAGCGCAACCTGTTCACCGTCGGCGCGGTTCCCGAGGTCGCCAAGCCGTGGTCCAGCTACGCCCCGACGCTGGTGAGCCTGCCCGACGGTGCGGTGAAGCTGTCGACCAAGTTCACCCGGCTGACCGGCCGGTCGCCGATCCTGCTGGCCGGCATGACGCCGACGACCGTCGACGCCAAGATCGTCGCGGCGGCCGCCAACGCGGGCCACTGGTCCGAGCTGGCCGGCGGCGGTCAGGTCACCGAGGAGATCTTCGACGACCGCATCGCCGAGCTGACGCAGCTGCTCGAGCCGGGCCGCGCCGTTCAGTTCAACTCGTTGTTCCTCGACCCGTACCTGTGGAAGCTGCAGGTCGGCGGTAAGCGGTTGGTGCAGAAGGCGCGCCAGTCCGGCGCCCCCATCGACGGCGTCGTCGTCAGCGCGGGCATCCCGGAGCTCGAAGAGGCCGTCGCGCTGATCGACGAGCTCAACGAGGCCGGCATCAGCCACGTGGTGTTCAAGCCCGGCACCGTCGAGCAGATCCGCTCGGTGATCCGGATCGCCGCCGAGGCGGCGACCAAGCCGGTCATCGTGCACATCGAGGGCGGTCGCGCCGGCGGCCACCACTCCTGGGAGGACCTCGACGACCTGCTGCTGGCCACCTACTCCGAACTGCGGTCGCGGTCCAACATCACCGTGTGCGTCGGCGGCGGCATCGGCACGCCCGAGCGGTCGGCCGAATACCTGTCCGGCCGTTGGGCGCAGGCCTACGGCTTCCCGCTGATGCCGGTCGACGGCATCCTGGTCGGCACCGCTGCGATGGCGACCCTGGAGGCCACCACCTCACCGTCGGTGAAGCGGATGCTGGTCGAGACCGGCGGCACCGACCACTGGATCAGCGCCGGAAAAGCCCAGGGCGGCATGGCTTCCAGCCGCAGCCAGCTCGGGGCGGACATCCACGAGATCGACAACACCGCCTCGCGGTGCGGGCGTCTGCTCGACGAGGTGGCGGGCGACGCGGACGCGGTCGCCGAGCGTCGCGACGAGATCATCGCGGCGATGGCCAACACCTGCAAGCCATACTTCGGCGACATCGGTGAGATGACGTACCTGCAGTGGCTGCAGCGCTATGTCGAGCTCGCCATCGGCGACGGTGACAGCACCGCCGACACCGCCGCCCCCGGCAGTCCCTGGCTGGCCGACACCTGGCGCGACCGGTTCGCCGAGATGCTCAAGCGCGCCGAAGCCCGTTTGCACCCAAAGGATTTCGGGCCGATCGACACGCTGTTCAACGATGAGGCGCTGCTGGACAAGCCTGAGCAGGCGATCACCGCGCTGCTGGGCCGCTACCCGGACGCGGGCACCATCAAACTGCACCCGGCCGACGTGCCGTTCTTCGTCCAGCTGTGCAAGACGCTGGGCAAGCCGGTCAACTTCGTCCCGGTCATCGACAAGGACGTCCGGCGCTGGTGGCGCAGCGACTCGCTGTGGCAGGCCCACGACGCGCGCTACGACGCCGACCAGGTGTGCATCATCCCGGGCACCCAGGCCGTCGCGGGCATCACCAAGGTCGACGAGCCGGTCGGCGACCTGCTGGACCGCTTCGAACAGGCATCGATCGACGATGTGCTGGCTGCCGGTGTCGAGCCCGTGGCCGCGGTCAGCCGCCGCCAGGCTCGCAGCGACGTGACCGGCCCGCTGGCCGTCGTGCTGGACGCGCCCGACGTGCTGTGGGCGGGCCGCGCCTCCATCAACCCGGTGCACCGGATCGGTGAGCCCGGCGAGTGGCAGGTCAACCAAAACCGCAGCGCCACACACCCATCCACGGGTGCGCGGCTGGAAGTGTCCGATGACGACACCGTCACCCTGAGTGTCCCGCTGTCCGACACGTGGATCACCATCCGGTTCACGTTGCCGACCTGCACGGTGGACGGCGGGATGCCCGTCGTCACCGTCGAGGACGCCTCGAACGCGATGCGGTCGGTGCTGGCCATCGCGGCCGGCGCGACCGGCCCCGACGCGCTGCCTGCGGTGGTGAACAACACAGCACAGGTCACCGTGCAGTGGGATCCGGAGAGGGTCGCCGACCATACCGGCGTGACGGCGACGTTCGGCGCGCCGTTGGCGCCGGGCCTGAAGCTGGTGCCCGACGCGCTGGTGGGCCTGTGCTGGCCCGCGGTGTTCTCGGTGATCGGTTCGGCGCTCACCGACGACGGCTTCCCCGTCGTCGAGGGTCTGCTGAGCCTGGTCCACCTCGACCACGCCGCGCACCTGCTTGCCTCACTGCCCAAGACCCAAGCCGAATTGTTCGTCACGGCAACGGCTTCGGCGGCCGTCGACACCGAGGTCGGCCGTGTGGTCCCGGTGGACGTCACCATCCGCGACGCCGACGGCACCGAGGTCGCCAAGCTGGAGGAGCGGTTCGCCATCCGTGGCCGCACCGGTGCCCTCGAGCTTACCGACCCGCCGCGTGCGGGCGGGGCGATGACCGACAACGCCACCGACACGCCGCGTCGCCGCCGGCGCGACGTCACCGTCACCGCACCGGGCGACATGCGCGCGTTCGCGGTGGTCTCTGGTGACCACAACCCGATCCACACCGACCGGGCCGCCGCGCTGCTGGCGGGGCTGGAATCGCCCATCGTGCACGGCATGTGGCTCTCGGCCGCCGCGCAGCAGGTCGTCACGGCCACCGACGGCAAGGCCGTCCCGCCCGCCCGGCTGGTCGGCTGGACCGCGCGCTTCCTCGGCATGGTGCTGCCCGGCGACGAAGTCGACATCCGCGTCGATCGCGTCGGAATCGACCGTGGCGCAGAGATTCTGGAGATCTCTGCGCGCGTCGGGTCCGACCTGGTGATGTCGGCGACGGCGCAGTTGGCCGCGCCCAAGACGGTGTATGCGTTCCCGGGTCAGGGCATTCAGCACAAGGGCATGGGCATGGAGGTCCGCGCCCGGTCCAAGGCCGCCCGCAAGGTGTGGGATTCCGCCGACAAGTTCACCCGCGAGACGCTCGGTTTCTCGGTGCTGCACGTGGTTCGGGACAACCCGACCAGCCTGATCGCCAGCGGCGTGCACTACCAGCACCCCGAGGGCGTGCTGTACCTGACGCAGTTCACCCAGGTCGCGATGGCGACCGTGGCGGCCGCACAGGTCGCCGAGATGCGCGAGCAGGGCGCGTTCGTCGAGGGCGCCATCGCCTGCGGCCACTCCGTCGGCGAGTACACCGCGCTGGCCTGCGTCAGCGGCGTGTACGAACTCGAGGCGCTGCTCGAGGTGGTGTTCCACCGCGGGTCGAAGATGCACGACATCGTGCCGCGCGACGAGTTCGGCCGGTCCAACTACCGGCTGGCCGCCATCCGGCCGTCGCAGATCGATCTCGACGACAACGACGTCGTCGACTTCGTCGCCGAGATCTCCGAGCGCACAGGCGAGTTCCTGCAGATCGTGAACTTCAACCTGCGCGGCTCGCAGTACGCCATCGCCGGCACCGTGCGCGGGCTGGAGGTGCTGGAGGAAGAGGTCGAGAAGCGCCGCGAGATCACCGGCGGCAAGCGCTCTTTCATCTTGGTGCCCGGTATCGACGTGCCGTTCCACAGCTCGGTGCTGCGGGTCGGCGTCGCCGACTTCCGTCGCTCGCTGGAGCGCGTCATGCCGCGCGACAAGGATCCCGAGCTGATCATCGGCAAGTACATCCCGAACCTGGTGCCGCGGCCGTTCACGCTGGACCGCGACTTCATCGAGGAGATCCGCGACCTGGTGCCCGCCGAGCCGCTCGACGAGATCCTCGCCGACTACGACACGTGGCGCAACGAGAAGCCGGCCGAACTGTGCCGCAAGATCGTCATCGAGTTGCTGGCCTGGCAGTTCGCCAGCCCGGTGCGCTGGATCGAGACGCAGGATCTGCTGTTCATCGAGGAGGCCGCAGGCGGTCTCGGCGTGGAGCGGTTCGTCGAGATCGGTGTGAAGTCCGCGCCGACGGTCGCCGGACTGGCCACCAACACGCTCAAGCTGCCGGAGTACTCGCACAACACCACCGAAGTGCTCAACTCCGAGCGCGACGCCCCGGTGCTCTTCGCGACCGACACCGATCCCGAGCCCGACCACGAGGACGTCGCCGAGGAGGCGGCGCCCGCACAGGACGCGGCGGCCCCGGCCGCCGAGGCCGCAGCGCCCGTCGCTGCTCCGACTGCACCGGCGGGTGCACCGCAACCCAATGTCGCGCCCGCTGGCGCTCCGCAACCCGACGACATTGTGTTCGATGCCGCGGATGCCACGATGGCCTTGATCGCACTGTCGGCCAAGATGCGCATCGACCAGATCGAGCCGCTGGACTCCATCGAGTCGATCACCGACGGTGCGTCGTCGCGGCGTAACCAGCTGTTGGTCGACCTCGGCTCCGAGCTGGACCTCGGCGCCATCGACGGTGCCGCGGAGGCCGACCTGGCCGGGCTCAAGGGCCAGGTGACCAAGCTGGCGAGGACGTACAAGCCTTACGGCCCAGTGCTTTCCGACGCGATCAACGATCAGCTGCGCACGGTGCTCGGCCCGTCGGGCAAGCGGCCCGCGGCGATCGCCGAACGGGTCAAGAAGACCTGGCAGCTCGGCGACGGCTGGGCCAAGCACGTCACCGCCGAGGTGGCGCTGGGCACCCGCGAGGGCTCAAGTGTGCGCGGCGGTGGTCTCGGCGGGCTGCACGACGGGGCGCTGGCCGACGCCGCGACCGTCGACAAGGTCATCGACGCCGCTGTGCAGTCGGTGGCGGCGCGGCGTGGTATCGCCGTGGCGCTGCCGTCGGCAGGGGGCGGCGCGGGCGGCGGTGTCGTGGACTCCGCTGCTCTCAACGAGTTCGCCGAAATGGTCACCGGCCGCGACGGAGTGCTGGCCTCGGCGGCCCGCACCATCCTCAACCAATTGGGCCTGGACAACGCCGCCTCCACTCCGGAAGCGGCCACCGACGCCGAACTCATCGACCTGGTCACCGCCGAACTCGGTTCGGACTGGCCGCGATTGGTGGCACCGGTGTTCGACGGCCGCAAGGCGGTGCTGTTCGACGACCGGTGGGCCAGCGCGCGTGAGGATCTGGTCAAGCTCTGGCTGATGGACGAGGGCGACATCGACGCCAACTGGCCGCAGCTCTCGGAGCGCTTCGAGGGCGCGGGCCACATCGTCGGCCAGCAGGCCTCGTGGTGGCAGGGCAGGGCGCTGGCCGCCGGACGCAACATCCACGCGTCGCTGTTCGGCCGTGCCGCAGCGGGTGCGGAGAATCCGGGCAAGGGCCGCTACAGCGACGAGATCGCCGTGGTGACAGGCGCTTCGAAGGGCTCCATCGCCGCTTCGGTGGTCGCCGGGCTGCTCGACGGCGGCGCGACCGTGATCGCGACGACGTCCAAGCTCGACGACAGCCGGTTGGAGTTCTACCGCAACCTGTATCGCGACAACGCCCGCTTCGGCGCGGCGCTGTGGGTGGTGCCCGCCAACATGGCGTCCTACTCCGACATCGACGCGCTGGTGTCGTGGGTTGGTAACGAGCAGAGCGAAAGCCTTGGGCCGCAGTCCATTCACCTCAAGGATGCGCAGACCCCGACGCTGCTGTTCCCGTTCGCGGCGCCGCGGGTGGCCGGCGACCTCTCCGAGGCCGGTTCGCGCTCCGAGATGGAGATGAAGGTGCTGCTGTGGGCCGTGCAGCGGCTCATCGGCGGGCTGTCGCACATCGGCTCCGAGCGTGACATCGCCTCGCGGCTGCACGTGGTGCTGCCCGGTTCGCCGAACCGCGGCATGTTCGGCGGCGACGGCGCGTACGGCGAGTCCAAGTCCGCGCTCGACGCGGTCGTCACGCGCTGGAACGCCGAGTCCTCGTGGGCGCAGCGGGTCAGCCTGGCGCACGCGCTGATCGGCTGGACCCGAGGCACCGGCCTGATGGGTGCCAACGACGCGATCGTCAGCGCCGTCGAGGAGGCGGGCGTCACCACCTACTCGACCGAGCAGATGGCCCACATGCTGCTCGAGCTGTGCAGCATCGAGTCGAAGGTGGCCGCCGCGCAGCAGCCGCTGAAGGTCGACCTGACCGGTGGGCTCGGCGATATCGACATCGACATGTCCGAACTGGCCGCCAAGGCCCGCGAGGAGATGGCGGCAGATGCCGCCGACGACGCCGAGGAGCAGCATGGCACCATCGCCGCGCTGCCGTCGCCGCCGCGCGGCTACACCGCCGCGCCCGCGCCCGCGTGGAACGACCTCGACATCGACCCGGCCGACATGGTGGTCATCGTCGGCGGCGCCGAACTCGGCCCGTACGGGTCGTCGCGGACCCGCTTCGAGATGGAGGTCGACAACGAACTGTCGGCCGCCGGCGTGCTCGAGCTGGCCTGGACCACCGGCCTGATCACGTGGGAGGACGACCCGAAGCCGGGTTGGTACGACACCGAATCCGGCGACCTGGTCGACGAGTCCGAGTTGGTCGAGCGCTACCACGACGCCGTCGTGGAGCGGACCGGCATCCGCGAGTTCGTCGACGACGGTGCGATCGACCCGGATCACGCGTCACCGCTTCTGGTGTCGGTCTTCCTGGACAAGGACTTCACCTTCGTGGTGTCGTCGGAGGCCGACGCTCGCGCGTTCGTCCAGTTCGACCCGGAGCACACGGTGGCGACGCCGGTGGCCGACAGCAGCGACTGGCAGGTCACCCGCAAGGCGGGCACCGAGATCCGCGTTCCGCGCAAGACGAAGCTGTCGCGCACGGTCGGCGGTCAGATCCCGACCGGGTTCGACCCGACGGTGTACGGCATCAGCGCCGACATGAACACGTCGCTGGACCGGGTGGCGGTGTGGAACATCGTCGCGACCGTCGACGCTTTCCTCGGCGCGGGCTTCACCCCGACCGAGCTGATGCGCTGGGTGCACCCCGCGATGGTGGCCAGCACGCAGGGCACCGGCATGGGCGGTATGACGTCGATGCAGACCATGTATCACGGCAACCTGCTGGGCCGGAACAAGCCGAACGACATCCTGCAGGAGGTCCTGCCGAACGTCGTTGCCGCGCACGTGATCCAGTCCTACGTGGGTTCCTACGGCTCGATGATCCACCCGGTCGGCGCGTGCGCCACCGCGGCGGTGTCGGTCGAGGAAGGCGTCGACAAGATCAAGCTGGGCAAGGCCGAACTCGTCGTGGCGGGCGGCTTCGACGACCTGACGCTCGAGGCGATCATCGGATTCGGTGACATGGCGGCCACCGCCGACACCGAGATGATGCGCGCCAAGGGCATCAGCGACTCGAAGTTCTCTCGCGCCAACGACCGTCGCCGACTCGGCTTCCTCGAGTCGCAGGGCGGCGGCACGATCCTGCTGGCCCGCGGCGATCTCGCGCTCAAGATGGGTCTACCGGTGCTGGCCGTGGTGGGCTACGCGCAGTCGTTCGCCGACGGCGTGCACACCTCGATCCCGGCGCCGGGGCTCGGTGCGCTCGGTGCGGGCCGCGGCGGCAAGGAGTCGCTGCTGGCCCGGTCGCTGGCCAAGCTGGGCGTCGGTGCCGACGACATCGCGGTGGTGTCCAAGCACGACACCTCCACGCTGGCCAACGACCCGAACGAGACGGAGCTGCACGAGCGGCTCGCCGACTCGATGGGCCGCTCGGACGGCGCGCCGATGTTCGTGGTGTCGCAGAAGAGCCTGACCGGTCACGCCAAGGGCGGCGCTGCGGTGTTCCAGATGATGGGCATGTGCCAGATGCTGCGCGACGGGGTCATCCCGCCGAACCGCAGCCTGGACTGTGTCGACGACGAACTGGCCGGCTCGGAGCACTTCGTGTGGGTGCGCGAGACGCTGCGGCTGGGCGAGAAGTTCCCGCTGAAGGCGGGCCTGATCACCAGCCTTGGCTTCGGCCACGTGTCGGGTGTCATCGCGCTGGTGCATCCGCAGGCCTTCGTGGCGGCGCTGGATCCCGAGCAGCGGGCGGCCTACCAGGCGCAGGCGGCGGAGCGGATCTTCGAGGGGCAGCGCAGGCTGGCTGCAGCGATCGCGGGCGGGACACCGCTCTACGAGCGGCCCGCGGGCAACCGCAGGCTGGACGACGAGGCGCCGGAGAACCGCGAGGAGGCCGAGATGCTGCTCGATCCGACGTCGAGGCTCGGCGAAGCCGGCGTCTACGTCAGATAGATTGCCGAGCGTGAGCATCGTCGGTGTCGGTATAGATCTGGTTTCGATTCCCGAGTTCGCAGAGCAGGTCGACCAGCCGGGCACGGTGTTCGCCGAGACGTTCACCCCGGGTGAGCGCCGCGACGCCGCGGACAAGAGTTCGTCGGCGGCGCGGCACCTGGCGGCCAGGTGGGCGGCCAAGGAGGCCGTCATCAAGGCGTGGTCGGGGTCGCGGTTCTCGAAGCGGCCGGTGCTGCCGGAGGGCATCCACCGCGATATCGAGGTGGTGACCGACATGTGGGGTCGGCCGCGGGTGCGGCTGACCGGCGCGATCGCCGAGCACCTGCGGGAAGTGACGATCCACCTGTCGCTGACCCACGAGGGCGACACGGCGGCCGCGGTCGCCGTCCTCGAGGAGCGCCAGGAGCGCTGAATTCGCACCGCGAGAGTGCGTGTTTGCACACGACACGCCGCAGTTTGATGTGCAACTGCGCACGCTCGCGCGGTATGAGTGACCCGTTAGTGTCGGTGTCATGAGTAGCGATTTGGTTCAGCGCGTGCGCGACGTACTCCCGTCGGTGCGTGGCGACCTCGAAGACCTCGTCCGCATCCAGTCGGTGGGCGCCGATCCTGGCCGCAGGGGCGAGGTGCAGCGCAGCGCCGAGGCGGTGGCAAAGCTGTTGTCGCAGGCCGGGTTCGGCGACGTACAGATCGTCAGCGAAGGCGGCGCGCCCGCCGTCATCGCCCGGCATCCGGCACCCGACGGCGCGCCGACGGTGCTGCTCTACGCCCATCACGACGTGCAGCCAGAGGGCGACCCCGATCAGTGGGTGTCGCCGCCGTTCGAGCCGACCGAACGCGACGGCCGCCTGTACGGCCGCGGCAGCGCCGACGACAAAGCCGGCATCGCAACGCATCTCGCCGCATTCCGCGCGCACCACGGGCAGCCGCCGGTGGGTGTGACGGTGTTCGTGGAGGGGGAGGAGGAGTCTGGGTCGCCGTCGCTGGGACGATTGCTGGCCGCGCACAAGGACACGCTGGCCGCCGACGTGATCGTGATCGCCGACTCCGACAACTGGAGCGCCGAGGTCCCGTCGCTGACGGTGTCGCTCCGCGGGCTGGCCGACTGTGTGGTGGAGGTGGCCACCCTCGACCACGGCCTGCACTCGGGCCTGTGGGGCGGGGTGGTGCCCGACGCGCTCGGTGTGCTGGTGCGACTGCTGGCCTCGCTGCACGACGACGACGGCAACGTGGCGGTCGAGGGTTTTCACGAGGCGACGGCCGCCGATGTGGACTATCCGGCCGACCGGCTGCGCGAAGAGTCCGGGATGCTCGACGGGGTGTCCGAGATCGGTTCGGGCTCAGTGCCGCAACGGCTGTGGGCCAAACCGGCGATCAACGTCATCGGCATCGACACCACATCCATCGCCTCGTCGTCGAACACCCTGATCCCGCGCGCCAAAGCCAAGGTCAGCCTGCGGGTCGCGCCCGGCGGCGACGCGCACGCCCACCTCGACGCGCTGATGCGCCATCTCGAGAAGCACGCACCCTGGGGCGCGAAGGTCACCGTCACGGCGGGCGACGTCGGTCAGCCGTGTGTGATCGACGCCAGCGGCCCGGTGTACGACGCGGCCCGGGCCGCCTTCCGGCAGGCGTGGGGCTGCGACCCGATCGACATGGGCGTCGGCGGCTCGATCCCGTTCATCTCCGAGTTCGCCGACGCGTTTCCGTCGGCGAAGATCCTGGTGACCGGCGTGGAGGACCCCGGGACGCAGGCGCACAGCATCAACGAGAGCCTGCATCTGGGGGTGCTGGAGCGCGCCGCGACGGCCGAGGCGCTGCTGCTGGCGAACCTGGGGTCAGACGGATAGGTCGCGGCGCAGCTTGGCGACGTGCCCCGTCGCCTTGATGTTGTACTGGGCGACCTCGATCTTGCCCTTCTCGTCGACGACGAAGGTGGACCTGATGACGCCCTGCACGGTCTTGCCGTACATCTTCTTCTCGCCGTAGGCGCCCCAGGCCGTCAGCACCGCACGGTCCGGGTCGGACAGCAAGGGGAAGGTGAGCTTCTCGTTGTCGCGGAACTTGGCGAGCTTCTCGGGTTTGTCGGGGGAGATGCCGACGACGTCGAGGCCGGCGTCGTTGAGTTCGGCGAGGTTGTCGCGGAAGTCGCACGCCTCCTTGGTGCATCCCGGTGTCGATGCCGCCGGGTAGAAGTAGACGATGACTTTGCGGCCCTTGAAGTCGGACAGCTTCACGGTCTTGCCGTCGGCGTCGGGCAGGCTGAACGCGGGCGCTTTGTCGCCGGCATCCAGGCGTGGGGTCGGTGCCACCAGTGATCCCTTTCTTCTCCACCGGTGCGTCGGGGTTGGCGCCGGCTGATCTAGGGTAGTTCGGCAAGGCGGTGCGGACGCCAGGAGCAACTGCCGACGCCAGGAGCACCCGGCGCGGGCCGATGCGGACGATGGAGGACGACAGTGGCGGATCGAGATCCCGACACCATCCGGCAAGACATTGATCAGGCCCGTGACCAGTTGGCCGCCACCGTCGACAACCTCGCCGAGCGCGCCAACCCGCGCAGGATCGCCGACGATATGAAGTCGGGTGTCGTTCGATTCGTCAAGAAACCCGCGGTGGCGATGTCGCTGGCGGGGATCGGGGCGGTGCTGGTGGCCCTCTATGTGCGAAAGCTCAGGCGCTGACTGCGCCACTCTCAGCGGCTACGCCGATCGCGTAGCCAGTCGGCAAAAGAGAATCCCGGTGGGTTGGCGCTGCGGCCCAGCCGGCTGCAATTGCGCACGATCGCGGGCTCCGGTACGTCGGTGACCTGCACAGCAACACCGTTGATGGCGGGGCTGTCGGAAGGTTCTGACGGACGCGTCGCGTCGAACGCTAGCATCAGCTAAGCCTCCCTTCCATCCCTCGAACTGTGGTCAATTGCCTCTGCAAGGACTCTCAGCTAACAGGAGAATAACACAGAGCTGCGCTTTTTCGCAGTTCGAACCGGTGAATCAGGAGTCATCGAGTCGATCCCGTTACCTATCCAAATTTCGCAAAGTGGATAGCATAGCTTCTCACGCGAGATATGCAGCACATATTGACGCCGCCGCGGACAATTATCGGGAGGTCGGCGCACGCGATGCCGCTGGCAACCATTAGCCGATGGCAACGTCGGCACTTCGCATTTTGTCGCGATCGTTAGCAAAATCGCCGAAGCGGCCGTGTCCGAGCGGGGGAGTCGGTGAATCGAGAGTTTGCCAGGCTATTGCCAGGTAACCTCCCTGCTCTACCGGGCCACAGCTCGAAGGGGCCACGATGCGGACACGACTTCGTCCCTATGTCACCGCGGGTGTGGCGTTTGTCGGAGTCGGTGCCATCGCGATTGCCCCGATCGCCGCGACACCTCCCGATGTCAAAATCGCGAACGCCGACATCGAGTTGTCGGCCAGCCCGCTTCAGCAATACCTCGAGGCGCTGCAGCGCGCGATCGACAACGCCCAGCTCATCCTCGAAGAGCTCTTCGCCGAGCCCACCCCGATCAGCGAAGAGTGGATGCTCAACAGCCTGGTGGTCAGCCTGCTGGACGATCTGGATCCCGATGTCGGATGGTTGACGGGACCGCTCGGTGTGTCGCCGACCGCGCTCGGTGCCCAGCTCGGCGCCCTCGCCGAGGCGCCGCCCGGCCGACTGGCAACCGTCGCCGACCCGGCCGTCCCGGGAAACATCCAGGCTGTCGAGCAGCTCGCGACGGAGGCGATCGCCGCCGTGCTGCTGCATCCGCTGGCGGCGGTCGACGCCGGTGCGTCCGCAGGTGTCGCCGTCGCGCACGAGGTGCTGGACGCGTTGAACTCCCGCGATCCCCGTCGGGTGCTGAATGCGATCGTCACGGCGCCCAAGGTGATCGTCGACGGCATCGTGCACGGCTACGCGCAGTTCCCCGGGCTGCTGGATACCCGCGACCCAGCGATCGGCGCAATGCCGGCGGCGCAGCGCCTGGTTACGGTGGACGTCCCTGCCGCGACGGGCGCCCGGCGAAATGCTCCGTCGGTGACTGGGCTCGACACCAGAGACACCGACGACGGCACCAACGCCGATGTGATGGCCGACCGCGCCGACGCGGATCGATTCGACGCCAATCGGCGCCGGCCTCCGCTGTTCGGGTCGAACTCCACTGGCGCATCCGACGGCAGCCTTGCGCCGAACCTGCTGAGCGGCGGTGTGCGCGAGGGTATCCGCAGCGGGCTGCGGGGATTCGGCAAAGAGGTCCGCAGCGTCGTCAAGACAGTCACCGGCCGCGGCGACGGCCACGACGACAGCCCGACGGGCGGCCCGGACGACACTGCCTGAGCAGGCAGTGCAGGCGTAGACCGGCGGGGTGGCACCTGACAACATGTTTGCATGTCAGCGCGGGTGGTCAGCCGCAAGTCGCAAGCGTCTGCGATAGCCGACTTCTTGAGCACGGTTGTTTCTGCGCCCTCGGCTCTGGTGATAGAAGGGGAGCCGGGCATCGGCAAGACCACGCTGTGGTCGGAGTCGATCGATCGCGCGAAGGCCGACGGCTTCCGTGTGCTGGCGGCCCGCCCGGTCGCGGCCGCGTCGGCGCTGGCCTACGGTTCGCTGGCGGACATGTTGAACGGCATCGACGCCGCCGTCCTGGCAGAACTCCCTGAGCCGCAACGGGTCGCGCTCGACCGCGTGCTACAGCGGGGCGAGCCCGACAGCGCGCCTGCCAACCAGCGCGCGGTGGCCGCGGGATTCCTGTCTGTCGTCACGGTGCTCGCGGAGACGACGAAAGTCCTTGTCGCAGTGGATGATCTGCAATGGCTGGACTCATCGAGTCGTCTGGTGGTCGCGTTCGCGGCGCGACGACTGGCCGGACCGGTCGGCATGCTTGCCACCGTGCGCACCGGCGGCGACGACGACAGCGCGGGCTTGTGGTTGCAGCTGCCGAGGCCCGAATCAGTGCAGCGGATCACGGTGCCTCCGATGAGCATCGGCGCGCTGCACGCGGTCATCTCGGACCGACTGAAGCGGTCATTTTCCCGGCCGACGATGATGCGCATCGAAGAGGTCTCTCGCGGTAATCCGTTCTATGCCATCGAGATTGCCCAGATGATGGACGACCGCGGAGCCAACACCGAGATCCTGTTGCCGGACAGCCTCAGGGAACTGATCCGCGTCAAACTGCACGGCGGGGACTCCGAAGTCGATGACGCGCTGCTGGCCGTGGCCTGTCTCGCCGCGCCGACGGTCGGCATGGTTGCCCGCGCCCTGGGGTCTGACCTCGACGATGTCGCCGCACAACTGGAAGCCGCGGAGAGCCGCGGAATCATCGAAATCGAGGGCGACAGGCTGCGGTTCAGCCACCCGATCTTCAATCGCGGGGTCTACAACGACGCCGCGCCGGAGCGGCGCCGTGCCATGCACAGACGACTGGCCGACGTCGTCGACGAACCGGAGTTGCGGGCCCGGCACATGGCGCTGGGGTCCACCACCGCTGATCCCGAGACGCTCCAGTCGCTGGATTCGGCTGCGGCGTCGGCGCGTGGCCGCGGGGCCCCGGCGGCGGCCGCCGAGCTCGTCGAACTGGCCATCGGGCTGGGCGGCAGCACGCCGCAGCGCCTCGTCGCGGCGGCGGCCGATCACTTCAACGCCGGCGAATCCGGGCGGGCCCGCGCGCTGCTCGAACAGGCGGTCGCGCAACTGGAGCCGGGCGTGGCCCGCGCCGAAGCGATGAGTTGGCTGGGCTACGTGCGGCTGCTCGACGACAGCTTCCCCGAGGCGGCCGGGCTTCTGGAAGAAGCGGTCGCAGAGGCCGTCGACGACCCCGCGGTGCTGGTCCCGGTGCTTGTGACGCTGTCCTTCGCACTGTTCAACATCGGCCGGCTACGCGAGTCGCTGGAACGCGTCGACCAGGCCGTCGAGGCGGCCGAAGGGTTCGGGCGGCCAGATTTGTTGAGTTCCGCGCTCGGCATGCGGGCGATGGTCGGGTTGCTGGACGGGCGCGGCGTCGACGAGGCCGCGCTGCAGCTGGCGCTCGAGCTGGAGGATCACGAGGCGAACATTCCCTTCGCGCTGCGGCCGACGGTGCACAACGCGATCGTTCGGTCGTGTTCAGGGGAGCTGGACTGGGCCCACGAGCAGATGACGTCTCTTCGACGCCGATGCATCGAACACGGGCAGGACGGCGAGCTGATGCTCGTCGCCTTCCACGACACCCTCGTCGAGATCTGGCGCGGCCACTTAACCGAGGCGTCCCTGATCGCCGAGGACACCATGGAGCTCGCGCGGCAGCTCGGCGGTGACCTGCCGCTCTCGGTGGCGCTGACGTGCCGGTCCCTGCTCGCGGCCTACATGGGCCGTGTCGATGAGGCGCGCGCAGCGATCGACGACGCGCGGGCAGCAAACCTGCGTTGCGGCTCGGCCCGGTTGAGCGAGTGGCCGACAACGGCTCTCGGTTTCCTCGAGGTGTCGCTGGGTGACCACGTCGCCGCGTTGGCCGCGCTGGAGCCCCTGCTGAGTAGGGCGGCGATGACGCCGGATGTCACCGAGATCATCACCGCCTCGTTCGTCCCGGATGCTGTCGAGGCGCTGGTCGCGCTGGATCGGCTCGAGCCCGCGGAGCAATTGGTCAGCGCGCTGGAACGGAATGGATCCCGGTTGCAGCGCGATTGGATGCTGGCTGTCGGTGGTCGCGGGCGGGCCATGCTGCTGGCCGCCCGCGGTGACCTGGCGGCCGCGGTCGAGGCGGCCGAGCAGGCGATGTCGACGCACGAGAAGATGGCGATGCCCTTCGAACGGGCCCGCACCCAGCTCGTGCTCGGACAGCTGCAACGCAGGCACCGATTGAAGAATGCCTCGGCGGTGAACTTCGGTGAGGCGTTGGCGGTGTTCGACCAGCTGGGCACGCCGCTGTGGGCCGACCGCGCCCGCGCGGAGCTCGGCCGTGTCAGCTCCGGCGCGCGCCGTGCGCTCAGCCCGTCGGAACGGCGGGTGGCCGAACTGGCCGCGTCGGGAATGACCAACCGCAACATCGCGGCGGCGGTGTTCATCAGCCCGAAGACAGTCGAAGCGAATCTTGCCCGCGTTTACGCCAAGCTCGGCATTCGTTCGCGCGCAGAACTCGGCCGTGCGATCGGTGAGCTGAAGGGATAGGGAAACACCCGATTCCTCCGCGTTCATATGCGGTTAGCGTTGAGCCGATGACTGCCCCGGTGCCCTGCTATCTCGTCGAGTGGTATCACTCCGCCGTGACGGAGGAACCACTGGACGACACCGTGGCGCGGCTGACGGACTCGGCCGTGCTGATGTCCGCGCAGGGCTCACCGGTGCGGTTGCTCAACCTGCTCGCGGTGCCGACCGACGAGGTGCTGTTCGCCGTCTTCACCGCCGACTCGGCGACGGTGGTGGCGCAGACGTGCGATCGGGCGGGCATCCCGGCGCAGCGTGTCAGCACGGCGACCGAGGTCGACCTACCACGGGTCGTCTAATCGGCGCGGTAGCACTAGACGGCCGCTGGCACCGCCGGCCAATTCTCCGGCTGAACGTGGGCGTCCGCCCCGGCCGTCGGGAAGGTCAGCGCCACGTGCGACACGTTGATGTAGCCGTATTCGGTGAAGTTCAAGTACGGGGTGGCTGACCCGACGATCTGAAGCTCCAGGTCGTCGTAGTTGACGGGATGCGCCGGATCGCCGCTGTCGTCGGTGTACGTCCAGGCGATGTCCTCCATGTCCACTTCGGCGGTTCGCTGCCTGCCGTCGAGGGTGACGTCGACCGGTGTGACGATGTTGCCGACCACGAGTCCGGTGTTCGTGTCGACGATCTGGGCGTAGACGTGTCTGCTGGTGCCGATGCCCTGGTAGTCGAACGTCAGATGCGGTGAACCGACGACATAGGTGTCGCCGGAGGACAGGCCGGGGTCGATCGGAACGGTGATCGCGTTGGTCGCCGGGGCGCCCAGACCCAGGGAGTAGGGGAAGCCCGCCTCGGACTGCGGCCCCGAGCCGCCGAGCACCGGAACGATCACGAGTCGGCCGCCCGCCGCCGGGTCGACGAGATCGGTGAGGTCGGCGCCGAAGAACGGCGAACCGGCTGTCGGCAACTCGTCGGCCGAATACAGACGACCTAGCTGGTCGACGAACTGGAACTTCTTGACAGGCGCTCCGTCGTACGGATCCACGACGTTGCCCTCGTCATCCGTGTACTCCTCGGGCAGCGACTGGTCCAACCACGACAGCGTGTTGTTCAGCAGGAACTGATCCTGTTGCTCGAGCTGGTCTGGGGTCATGGTCAGGCAGACGCCGTGGCCGCCGCAGAACCAGATCATGCTGACATCGGTCGTGCCGATGTTCTCGGCGTTGACGATTGCCTGGTGCAGCGGGAACAAGACGTCGACGGTGCCCTGCACGAGCAGGGTGGGAACATCGATGCCGCCCTCGATGTCCCACGGACCGCTTCGTTCGAGCAACTGCTGCTGGCCGGGGGTGAGGACACCCAGGACGGCGCCGGTGATGATGCCGCCATAGATCCGCGGGTTGATCCTGGCGCCGGTGGTCACCAGGCCGAGCAACAGCAACGAGGAGTACGACGTCTTGAACGCTTGATTCGTGTACAGCGAGTCGTTCAAGTTGTTCCACGCGATCCCCGGGACGATCACATCGATACGGCTGTCGATGGCCGCGCTCACCAGCTGTATTCCACCCCCGTACGATCCGCCCACCATGCCGATCCATGGATCGTTTGTCGCCGGGTTCGTCGGGTCGCTGGGGTCTTCGGTCTCCATTTCCTGGAAGGTGTATTCACGGTTGTCGACCACCCAGGAGATGATGCTCTTGACGTCCTGGCCCTCGTATTCGGGCGAATCGAGTTCCAGCCGTCCGGTGGAGTCGAATTCGCCGCGCGGATCCCAGGTGACGACGTTGAAGCCGGCGTCTCTCATTTCGTCGATGCCCGGAACCAGACCGTCGACGGTGTTCGGTGCATCGGGGTCGATGTTGCCCGCGGTGGCCAGACCGGGACCGTTCAGCACCGTCGGCGCGGCGTCCGTCTTGCCCTGCACCACCGTGGTCGCCGGGAAGTAGTTGGTGCTGATCATCACGCCGTCGGTGGACGGCACCATCACCGTGAACGCGATGGGGTCGCCGGCGTTGAACCCGTGTTCGGCGAGGGCGATGGAGACGTCGGTGATCTCGGACTTGCCGATGATCGGTGACAGCACCACGTTGACCACCGGCACCTGATACAGCACGAGTAGCACCTGTGAGGCGAGGGACCCGATCACCGGAATCCCGGTGATCGCCGTGGTGAAAGCCGTGTTTTCGGCTACCAGGACCTTGAACGTCTCGGCCGCGTCGGGGTTCTGCACCGACGACAGATCGGGAAGATAGGTGAAGTTCCCGGTCGTCGGGTCGACGTAGACCTTGCCGCCGCCATCGGGCTGACTCACGACGAGATATCGCACCCCGGTGGATGGCATGTTCAGCCCCGTGACAACGCCGTTGTCGATGCCGATCACAGGGTCGTAGGTCAGCGAGTTCGTCGTCGGCGCCAGAAGTGCTGTCGGCGCCAAGGATTCGATGCCGATCTCCCGGCGTGCCGCCCCGGCGAACACCCAGGACAGCGGAGAGTCGACGCCTGCAGGCGATCCGGGGCTGTTGCCCGCGAACGGGTTCGCGGCACCGAGCACCGTCGTCAAGACGCTGCGCACGGCGGTGGTGCCCGTGCCGGGAGTGGCCGTCATCGTGCCCAGCGGAGCGAGAACCTGGGGCGGCGTCCACAGCGGGGTGGTCACCGTCGACGTGGTGTCGACGGACCGGCCCGCCACGGCGCGCGGTGAATCAAACCAATCCTTGGCGGCAGCAACACGATTGGCGATCGGAGCGGAGTCCTGGTTGTTCTGGGCAGCGCCACTTGCGGTCAGCGTGTCTACAGTGGCTTCTTGCGCGCTGTCGCGTTCTGGCCGCGCGGCAATCCGCTCCTTCCGCGGCGACCTGCCCGTGTTGGTGGTTGTCGACGTGCGCACCACGGTGTTGTCGGCATCGGCTGCACTCTCGATTGCGGTGGTCACCCGCTTCGCCGCGTCGGTCAACCGCTTGACGATCGACGAGGCGGTGTTGGAGTCGGGCGTCGAGGCGTCAGCGCGATGGCGCCCGACTATGTCGGAGAGCCGAGGCAGCTTGAGGTCGATCTTCCCGGGGTTACCGGAGTCTTTTTCTTGCGTTGTGCCGTTGGCTTCGCCCTGCTCCTGGCCGGTTGCGCCGCCGGAGTCATCGCCTTCGGTCGCGTGTGCGACGCCCGCCCCGGTGAAAACGGCGGTGCCCACGCCGAGGGCTACAGCCAGCCCCCCGACTCGACCGATGTAGCTCCCAGCATGCATCGCTTTCCTCCTCGGCGAGGTGACCAACCCGGCCGACACTACGCCCGGCGAGCAGCGAACCTGGGCAAAACCTGTGAATTATTTTCAAGCGCGCAAATATTGTGGTGCACCCCGGGCCGTCAGCGCGATGGTGTCCACCGCGGTGTTCGAGACGTCTCACCCAGCAGTCCACCGAGGTGGGTGTGTCGCCACGTCGTCGTAGGTGCAGATCTGTAGGAGACCCTAAAGTTGTTTCGTGAGTTCATCTTTCGACGATTCGACACTCGCAGATGAGTGTGACGGGCTGCTGGTCGACCTGGACGGCACGGTGTATCGAGGAAGCACCGCGATAGCCGGCGCCGCAGAGGTACTCGAGAGCATCGGAACTCGCGCACTGTTCCTGACCAACAACGCGTCGCGCTCATCCGAACAGGTCGCCGAACACATGGACGCTCTCGGGTTCTCGATCTCCCCCGAAGACGTCGTCACCAGCGCGCAGACCGCCGCGCGACTGCTGGGGGAGCGCCTCCCGCCTTGCTCGAAAGTGCTGGTGATCGGCACAGACGCGCTTGTCGCGGAGATTCGCGGCGTCGGCCTGGATCCGGTCCGCTCGCACGAGGACGGGCCGGTCGCGGTGGTTCAGGGTCATTCGCCGGACACGGACTGGTCCGCCTTGGCGGAGGGCGCGTTGGCCATCCGGGCGGGTGCGATGTGGGTGGCGTGCAACGACGACGCGACGTTTCCGATGGAACGCGGACTGGTGCCGGGCAACGGCGCAATGGTCGCGGCTTTGCGTGCCGCGACCGGGTGCCGGCCGCTGGTGGCTGGCAAGCCGGCGCCTCACATGGTGCGCGACGGATTGCGGCGAGGGAGGTTCGAATGGCCTCTGCTGGTCGGCGATCGACTGCAGACGGACATCGCGGGTGCCATGGCCGCCGGTCTGCCCAGCCTGCTGGTGTTCAGCGGGGTCAGTTCCGCCGTCGACCTGATCGACGCCCCCGCCGATTGCCGGCCGACGTATGTCGCAGAAGACATCGGCGCGTTGACTCGTCCGGCAGACTCGTTGCGGGTCGCGCCGCAACCGGGGTGGCGGGTCGACACCGGCCAGCACAGCATCACCGTGACGTCGGTGGACGATGAAGGCAGAGAGGGCCTTTCGGTGGTTCGCGCGGTGGCCGACGCGTCGTGGCGGATGAGCTGGAACGGCCGCCGTCCCGCGCTGGTGGCGGGGGATCGGCACGCGAAGCGCGCCCTGGGCGAGTGGGGTCTGCTCGACGAATGAGTGATCAGTCGGTCGGCAGCGGCGATGCCAGCCCGGGATCGATGCGCGCGCGGATGCGAACGGACGCGCACGCGGCGCCGACGATCATCGCGGCGTCGGAGTCGTGGCCCTTCGGAATCTGGATCGCGGCGCTGTCGGGGTCTTCCCGATGTGCCATCAGCCAGTCGTAGAGCAGCCAGTCCAGCGCGGAGGCGACGATGAACGGGTCGGCGTCCTCGCTGGCCGCTGCGCTGACGCACGCCTCGATCGCCTCGCGATGCTCACGCCGGGCCGCGTCCTTGTTCACCCCGGAACTGTCGAACAGCATGGTCGACAGGGTCAGCGGATACCGTTGCCCCGATTCGGATTTGAGCACCCATCGGCCCCCCTTCCACGGCCGTTCCGGGTCGACCATCGTCATCTCCCCGAACCCGCTGATGACGCCGATCGACGGTTCGTCGAGTTCGCCGTCGAACGGGGCGGCGCCCAGCAGGCCGATGGGGAAGCGGGCGCGCACCGAGCACAGCGTTGCGGTGCCGATGATCTTGCCTGCCCGCACATCGGGGATGATTCCGCTGATCTCGGCTGCCAGCGCGTAGTCCCGGACCAGCAGATCCAGGCTGCGATGCAACTCCAGTAGGTCGTCTCGCTCGTCTGGGTCGGGCGCTTTGCCTCCGCCGAGAAGCTGCCCGAATCGCGCGGCGGCGATGATCAGCGCGTCGTCGAGAGCCTCCAGATGGGTGGCCACCAGGCGGTCCGGCTCGTCATCGTCGATCACCAGATCCGGCAGCGTGGTGGCGACACCGTCCGCGGTCATCCAGAAGAACCCGATCTGACCGTCGGCCTGCGCGATTCGCGGCCTCACGACGAACCCGAATTCAGTCGCCGGGAGGTGGCGCGCAGTTGGCGGTCGGTACCGTCCTTCAGCCGCGCGAGCTGTTCCGGCGTGAGGCGGTCGCACACCTGTCCCCAGTGCAGGGCGACGAGATCGCCCGGCGCCACCGCGATGCCGCCGCCCGGGCCCTCCTGGGTGTCGACGATGTGCTCGACGGGCGCGGACAGCGACAGCACCGAGGAGCTCCAGCGCAGCCGCGGGGTCAGCACGGTCGCCGTCGTGGCCTGGGTCGATACCACTGTGCCCCAGGATATTCGGCAGTTGTCCAGGACGGACAGCGGGTGCTCGTCGGCGCCCTTGCCCAGCAGGCGCGACCACGGGTAGACGCCGAACACATGGAAACAGTGGTCCGGTGCGGCCTCGTCGGCGAGGTCATCGGTCAGATGCGTCCAATAGTGACCCGCCTGGGCGGCGATGATGTCCAACAACTCGGCGGTGAACCCACCCGGATCCAGCTCGGCGCCGACGCCCCCGCCCAGCCAGTACGAGTCGACCAGCCGGTGATCCAGCGGATCGGGAACGCCGGTCATCCGCGACAACACCTCGAGATACGGCCATGCGCCGGTGAATTGGCGGGCGGCCTTCTCGATCTCATCGCGCGTGCCGGCCAGCAGCCGGGTGTCGCGAGGCCCGCAATAGCCGAGCTGGTTCGGGGCGCAGGCGTAGCGCGCGAACATCTCCGCACCGCGGGTGTCGGTGATGTCCGCGGCGGTCATGCCCGCGCGCCTTGGCCGATCAACGTCGCCGCGTCGCGATGCAGCCTGCCGAAGTTGTAGTACGCCGCACAGGCGCCCTCCGGCGACACCATGCAGGTGCCGATGGGAGTCTCCGGGGTACAGGCGGTACCGAAAACCTTGCATTCCCAGGGTTTGAGAACACCCTTGAGCACTTCGCCGCACTGGCAGGCCTTCGGGTCGGCGACCCGCACACCCGGCAGGCGGAACCGATGCTCGGCGTCGAAGTCGGCCAGCTCGTCGCGAAGCTTGAGCGCGCTCTGCGAGATGAACCCCAGTCCGCGCCACTCGAAGTGGGGTCGCAGCGCGAAGACCTCGGCCATCAGGGCCAGCGCCGCCGGGTTGCCCTCCTCGTTCACCACGCGCGAGTACTGGTTCTCCACCTCGCAGCGACCCTCGCGAATCTGGCGAAGCAGCATCGCGATCGACGCCAGGATGTCCAGTGGCTCAAAACCGGCCACCACCAACGGTTTGTGGTAGGCGGCGGGAACGAATCGGTAGGGCCGGTTGCCCACCACGGTGGACACGTGGCCGGGGCCCAGGAACCCGGACAGCCTCAGGTCGGGGGACTCCAGGATCGCCTTGATCGGCGGCACGATCGTGACGTGGTTGCAGAACACCGTGAAGTTGGTGACTCCGAGTTCGCGTGCCCGCACCAGCGTGACCGCCGTCGACGGCGCCGTGGTCTCGAAACCGATGGCGAAGAACACGACCTGCTTGTCGGGTGTGTCGATCGCGATCTTGAGCGCGTCGAGGGGCGAGTAGACGAACCGGACATCGGCGCCGCCGGCCTTGGCGTCGAGCAGGCTGCCGTCGGAGCCGGGCACGCGCATCATGTCGCCGAAACAGGTGAAGATCACATCCTGTTGCCGGGCGAGCCAGATCGCGTCGTCGACGCGGCCCATCGGGATCACACAGACAGGACAGCCCGGTCCGTGCACCAGTTCGACGTTGTCGGGCAGCAGGTGTTCGATGCCGTGCCGGTAGATCGTGTGGGTGTGCCCGCCGCACACCTCCATGAACTTGAACTGCTCGTCGCGTGCGCCCGCGTTGGCGAGCGTGACGATGGCAGCCAACAGCTTTCGGGCGGCGGCGGGATCGCGGAATTCGTCGACGAAGCGCATCGTTGTCTCCTGCTCTCAGATGATCGACGACGAGTCGAACGCTTCGATCTCATCGGAGTATGCGTCGCCCAGCTTCTGGACGGCGGCCAGCGTCAGCAGCGCCTCGGTCTCGTCGATCTTGGCCATCGCGAAACCCACGTGCACCAGCACCCACTCATCGGGCTCGGGTAGGTCCTTCTCCAGCAGGCGGACGCTGATGATGCGGCGCACGCCGTTGACGTCCACCTTGGCCAGGCAGTTGGCGGCGTCGGTGATCTCGACGATTCGTCCGGGGATTCCCAGGCACATACGATGTCCCTTCTCAGCAGATCCGTGGCAATGGGTCGCCGACGAGCATGTCCACGATTCGGGTTCCGCCGAATCCGGTGCGGACCACCACGGTCGCCTCGGGCTCGGCGGCGATGTGCCCCACCTCCGCGGCGTCCCCTCCGGCGGGATGCCCGCGCAGCGCAGCGACGGCCGCCTCGGCCTCGGCGGCGTCGACGACGGCGAGGAACTTTCCTTCGTTGGCCACGTAAAGCGGGTCGATTCCCAGCATTTCGCATGCGCCGGCGACTTCGGGCCGCACCGGCAGCCGGTCCTCGTCCAGGATCACGGCAAGCCCACATGCCTGGGCCAGTTCGTTGCACACGGTCCCGATGCCGCCGCGGGTGGGGTCGCGCAGCCACCGGGTAGACGGTGCGGCCTCCAGCAGCAGTTCGACCAGTGGGCTGACCGCGGCGGTGTCCGAACTGATGTCGGCCTCGATCGCCAGGTCTCCGCGGGCCAGCATGACGGCCATGCCGTGGTCGCCGATGGTGCCGGAGGTCAGCACCTTGTCTCCGGGCTTGACGTTGCCGGGCGACAGTTCGCGTCCCGCCGGGACGAGGCCGACGCCCGCGGTGGTGATGAACATCCCGTCCGCGGCGCCCCTGGGCACCACTTTGGTGTCGCCGGTGACGATCTGCACGTTCGCCGCCGCGGCGGCATCGGCCATGTCGGCGACGATCTCGCGCAGTTCGGCGATGGGGAAGCCCTCTTCGAGGACGAATGCCGCCGACATCCACGACGGGACCGCACCCACCATGGCGATGTCGTTGAGCGTCCCGTGCACAGCGAGGTGGCCGATCGACCCGCCGGGAAACCGCAACGGCTGCACCACGAAGGAGTCGGTGGACATGGCCATCCGCTGACCATTGGGCAGCGCGATCACCGCCCCATCGCCCAGCGAGTCCAGGTGCGGATTGCGGAACGCTTCCACGAACACTCCGTCGACCAATGCGGCAGAAGCCTTTCCGCCTGCACCGTGTGCCAGGGTGACCACCGTGTCCCGCAGCCGGGGCCGGCGCCTGCGGAACGTGTCGATGCGGTCGATCACCTCCCCCTCGCCGAATGACGGCCCCGAGGCGAGGTATTCGGCGACGTGTTCTCTCATCGCGAGCCTTTCTGCGCGTGCACGGCCGACCAGAGTCGGTGGCCCAGCAGTGCCTGTGCCTCCTGGATCCGGTGCACGCTCTGCGATCTCACGACGAAGCACACGTCGACGTCGGGATTGGTCGCGAACGCGCCACCGTCGTATCCGGTGAACCCGATGGTGTAGAGGCCGCGACCGTGCGCCTCCCGCATCGCCAGCAGCAGGTCGGCGGAGTTGCCACTGGTCGACATTGCGACCGCGATGTCGGTGGGTTGCGCTCGCGCGATCAGCTGACGGGCGAACACCAGGTCGAAGCCGACGTCGTTGCCCAGTGCCGTCAGCACCGCCTGGTCGGCGGTCAACGACCAGGCGGGTAACGCCTCCCCAGCGGGCGGCGACGCGAACAGCGCCGCCAAAGTCGCAGCATCGGTTGAGCTTCCGCCGTTTCCGAAGGTGAACAGCCGCCCGCCGGCGGCGAACCGGGCGGCCATCTCCGCGGCCGCGGTCTCGACGAGCGCAGAGCACGCCTGCAGCGTGGACCGCCGGAGTTCGGCACTCTCGGCCGCCTTCGACGACGCGGACGCCGCCAGGTCGGTGAGCAGGGCGGCGGGATCGTGTTCGTTCGCGTCGATGAACGGATACAGGAAGTTGGTCGGCTCGTCGAGACGTGGTCTTGCAGCCATGTCAGGCCTCCCTCACTTTGCTGATCACCATTCCCGCGTGGACCAGCACGAGATCGCCGGGGAAGAGGGCCCCCGCGAGGACGGTGACGACGTCTTCCTTGCCCTGCGCCGTGCGCACCGTCGCCGTCCCGTCGGGTGCGGTGGTCAGCACCTCCGCGGAGCGTCCTTCGTCGCTGCACGTGATACACACCTCGTCGGTGCACACCGAGGGCGGGGACGTCAACAGGCCCGGGTGCTCGAAGCAGACGTGGGTCAGTTCCCACAACAGGTGATACATCAGGACGAACTCGCCCGTCGCCGCCAGCGCCGGGTCGGGGTCGTCGAGCCACAGCACATGGTCGGCGGCTCCGATGGGCGGTCGATCACCGTTGCCGATCCAGATGGTCGTGACGCCCCACGCGTCGGCGCGCTGCATGACCGCGCGGACGTCGGGGTCGTCTGCTCCGGCGCAGGCGATCACCACATCACCGGCGCGCGCGGACAGCCGCACCTGACCCACCAGGTCGGGGCCCGTCAGTGCGACAGCGGGAAGGGCCCGCTTTCCGACGACAACGGGATGGACGAATTCGACGGCGATGTGCTGGGCGTGCGGCGAGAACGCGGGCGCGATGCACCACATCGTGGCGCGATCCGAAAACCGCTGCGCCAGTGTCAAAGACGCCTGTGCCAGATCCATCGCCAGGTCGGGTGACATACCGGTGTGCGCGGGCGAGGTCACGACGCCGCCTCCTGATCGCCGAAGACGCCGTACTCGCGCATGGTGTCCAGCGTCAGTTGCGCGGACTCCTCGTCGATCCGGGTGAGCGCGAATCCGGCGTGCACGATCGTGTAGTCACCGACCGCCAGGTCCGGAAGATAGGCCAGACAGGCGGTTTTGACGTCGTCGCCGAACGCGATCCTGGCGAACCGCCCTCCGTCGGGTTCGTCCCAGATCTCGGTGATCCGTCCCGGGATCCCTAGGCACATCCGGTGGTCCTTTCGCTTGCTGAGTGGCCGTCAGGGGTTTCGTCGAGTGCTGCCAGCGCGGCGATCGCGGCCTGACCCAGCGCCAACCCGCCGTCGTTCGGCGGGACCACGCGATGCGTCAGTACCGTGAAGCCGCCGTCTTCGAGGAGGCGACGGCATGACTGCAGCAGCAGCACGTTCTGGAACACCCCTCCGGTCAGCCCGACCGTCGAGGTGGTGCCGGCGACGCGGTGGACGACATCGGCGACGGCGTGTGCCACCGCGCGATGGAAGGCCAGCGCGAGGTCTGCCCGCTCGGCGCCGTCGCGCAGCGCGCCCACCATTGCGGCGATCATCGGCGCCGGGTCCATGACCCCGTCCGTGCCGATCGCCAACCGCAACCCGACGCTGTCGCCCTCGTCGGCCGACGCCGCCAGCACCTCCAACTCGATCGCGGCCTGTCCCTCGTAGTCGATGTGCTGCCGCACCCCGAGAAGCGAGGCGACGGCATCGAAGAGCCTGCCCATGCTGGTGGTGGGCACGCATCCGCGGCCCGTTGCGAACTGCGTTCGGAGCAGCCGCAATTCCGCCGATGTGGCGGCCTGGACGGGTGACAGCTCGGCGGCCCACGCCACCCGGGCATGCCACAGGTGTGCCAGTGCGACCCGCCAGGGGTTGCGCACAGCGGCGTCGCCGCCGGCCAGCGGCACCGCAGCGAGGTGCCCGACCCGGGTGAAGCGCTGCGTGTCGTGGCCGAGCCGCAGGATCTCGCCGCCCCACACGGTGTCGTCGCACCCGTATCCGGTGCCGTCGAACGCCACGCCGATTACCGGCTCACCCAACATCCCGTGTTCGGCCAGAAGCGATGCGACGTGGGCGTGGTGATGCTGGATCAGGTCGAGGGGCCGGCCGCCCGCATTGTGTTCGGCCCAGTTACGGGTCGCGTAGCGCGGATGCAGGTCGGCGGCGAGCCTGTGGGGTTGTCCGCGCATCTCGCACAACTGGCGCACGCTGTGGGTGAAGGCCTTCAGCGTGGCGACCGAGCCCATGTCGCCGATGTGAGCCGAGCAGTACGCGCGGCGTCCGTCGGTCAGGCAGAACGTGTTCTTGAGCTCCCCGCCGACCGCGAGAACCGGTGGGCTGTCCCGGCCGAGGTCGACGGGGAGCGGCATGTAGCCGCGGGAGCGACGAATGGGGATGTGCAGGAACTCTTTTCCGTCATCGTACGGCCGCACCACCGAGTCGTCGCAGGGCACGTGAATGGGTCGATCGTGGTCGAGTACCGCGTCGGCCAGTGCGGGTATCCGCTTGGCCGCGTCCCCGTCCGTGTAACAGATGGGTTCGTCCGAGCGGTTGGCGCTGGTCAGCACGATCGCGTCCGGTGGGGCGGTGGCGGCGCCCGGTACCCGTGCCAGCAGCAGGTGATGGATGGGTGTGTAAGGCAGCATCAGCCCGATCAGCGGGCTGTTGGGTGCCACCGCGGTCGCCACCGGTGCGTCGCGTCTGCGCCGCAGCAGCACCACTGGGCGGGCGGGACTGGTGAGCACGGCGGCGTCGGCGTCGCTGATCTCGGCGAACCGTCTGGCCACCGAGAGGTCTCGGGCGAGTACCGCGAACGGCTTGCTGCGGCGGTCTTTCTGCTGTCGAAGTGCGGCGACCGCGGTGTCGCTGTCGGCTGCGCAGGCCAGGTGATAGCCGCCGATGCCCTTGACGGCGAGCAGCTTGCCGTCGGCGAGGAGGGCCTGTCCGGCCTCCAGTGCCGCGTCGGTGCCGGTGATGCGGGCACGCTGGGCGGCGAACCACATCGAGGGGCCGCAGTCGGGGCACGCGATCGGTTGCGCGTGGAACCGGCGGTCCGCCGGATCGTGGTATTCGGCCGAGCACCGGTCGCACATGGCGAAGCCGGCCATCGTCGTTGCGGGGCGGTCGTAGGGCAGAGCGCGGATGATCGTGAAGCGCGGCCCGCAGTTGGTGCACGTGGTGAAGGGGTGCCGGTAGCGACGGTTGGCCGGGTCGAAGATGTCGGCAAGGCAGTCGTCGCACACCGCGATGTCGGGTGGGATCGGGGTGGGTGCGGCACCGGCCGGTCTGCTGGTGACGATGTGAAATCCGGTGTCCGCCTGCAGTGCTCCACCGAGCTCGGTGCAGGACACATCGCTGATCACCGCCAACGGCGGCGCCTGACTGACAAGTCGGTGGCCGAACTCGTCGAGCGCGCTCACCGGCCCCTGTGCCTCGATGAACACACCCGCCGAGTCGTTTCCGACGAAGCCCGACAGGCCCAGTTCGACGGCGACCTGGTGGACGAAGGGCCGGAAACCCACCCCCTGGACAACGCCCGTCACGGCGAACCTGCGCCGCTGCAGATGCCCGACGGTTGTCTCCGTGGCTGCGGGACTCATCGCCGCCGCCAGATCATGACGCGGTTGTTACCTGAGTCGGCCACCGCCAGTCGATCACCGTGCAGCCAGACGCCGTAGGGCCAGCACATCGTGTCGTGGGTGACTGCGCTCCAGCGGTTTTCGCCGTTCGACTCGAAGCTCGGCTGGGCCAGTACGTGGTCGGCGGGTCGTCCGTCGGACGGGACGACATCCCAGAGCAGGACCCGGTTGTTGGCGGTGTCGCTGACCGCCACCCGACCTGCGTCCATGCTGACGGCATAGGGGAAGCGGAACCGGTCGCCGCACTGTGGCCCGTAGGGCCACTCTCGGGCGGTGTGGAGGTCGGGTTGGCCCATCAGCAGGTCGGCGGACCGGTCGCGATCGGGTACCGGCGACCACCCGAGCACCCGGTGGTCACCCGCATCGGCGATCAACAGCAGATCGTCGGACCCCGAGATGGCATGGGGCCAGCGGAAGCCGGCGGGGCCCACGTGTTCGCCGCGGTTCTCCTCACGGCTGGCGGGATCGGGTTGCCCGAGCACGATGTCGGCGGGACGGTTCGCATCGGGTAAGCCGTCGGCCCAGCCGAGGACTCGCCGGTTGCCGGTATCGGCGACCCAGAAGGTCGACCCGACGATCCCGATGCCGAACGGCCAGTACAGGCAGGACGCCGACGGCATTCCCCCCGCGTTCGGCTCCACGGCGGTGTCGTCGGGTTGCCCCAGTACCAGATCCGGTGGTGTCGAGCTCTTTTCGGGCACCGTGTGCCATACCAGGATGCGATGGTGCCAGGCGTCGGCGACGATGAGCTTGCCGCGGTGCACCAGCACTCCGGTGGGCAGGTTCATCCCGTTCTGCGGCCCGCGGCCCGCGGCGGCGCGACCCTCGGTGACGCCGTCGGGCTGGCCCAGCACCACGTCGGCGGGCTGTTCGTCCGAGGTGGGGATGCCGTGCCAGATCAGCACCCGGTGGTTGCCCGAGTCGGCGACCACCAGATGGCGGTCGCCGATGAAAACGCCACGGGGGGAGTACATCCAAGCCAGGGTCGGACTCGCGGGCGGCAGGGCGAGACCGCCGGGTGCGGGCGCGCCCAGCCAGACCTCCGGCTGCCAACCGCCGGCCAGCACCACGCCGGTGCCGGTGTCGGTCCTGGGCACACGTGGGGCCAGGCTGGTGCGCACGGTCAGGCTGCTCATGTGCCCACCCGAACCCAGATCCGTCCCTCGTCGACGCGTAGCGGCAGCTGTTCGAGCTGAGCCGCGGGCGCGGTCAGACACTCGCCGGAGGCGGCGTCGTAGCAGAACCCGTGCCATGGGCACGTCAGCGTGCCGTTGGAGCTGTCGAGCACCGCGTTGTCCAACGGCAGTGCCTCATGCGCGCATTCATTGACGTAGGCCGTCAGGCGACCGTCGAGATTGACGACAAGCACCGATACCTCTCGCCCGGAGCCTTCGGCCGAAACTTCGACAACGGCAAGATCGCCTTCGGCCACATCGGTGACGTCGCCGGCGGGCGCCCAACCCTCCTCGACGCGGTGCCGGCCGGACAGCAGTGACTCGGCGGAGATCAGCGTTGGTTCGGGTTCGTTGGGCAGGACTTCCACCGCCGTCACCGACGGCACGCTGGCCAACAGCGCCTGCTCCACCAGATTCCGCAGCGTCACCGACGACATGGAGCATCCGTTGCACGCACCCTGCAGCCGGACGAACGCCGTTCGATCCTCGATGCGCACCAGCGTGACGTCACCGCCGTGCCCCTGCAGCTGCGGCCGCACCTCGTTCAACGCCCTGACGGCCTGAGTCATCGGGTCCGGCCGAACGATCTCGTGCAGTGAAAGCAGCAGGTGCACAACGGGATCGTCGACCAGGTCGAACAACACCGGCCGGGCCGCGTCATCGGATCGCATGCGCCGGACCATCGTCACCAGGCCGGCGCGGTGGATGGCCTCGATCGCGTCCTTGAGCTCCTCGGCGACCGCGCGGGCGGCGGGGTCGAGGCTCTGCAGCGCAGCCGTCGCGTCGTCGACGCGCTTCGCCAGTTCTTCGAAACTCGGCTCGGGGGGCTGGACGGTGGCCGGTCGCGTCGAGAGGTCCGATGTTGCCGTGGACATCACCGGCCCTCCGTTTCGTCACTGACGGAAAGCACTCGTTGCCGTGCGATCTCGTCCAGGACGCCGCGGACGGCGCGGACCGAGTCGTTGTCGCCGAGTTCCTCGAACAGGAAACGGGCCTCGTACAGCTTCGCCTTCGCGTCGTCGAACACACCCAGATGGGCCAGTACATTGCCCTGGTTGGCCAGCACCCTGGCCCGGCCGAGGGGGTCGGTCGCGCGATCGCGGGTGTGCAGCACCGATTCGTAGATCTCGGCCGCCTCGACCAGGTTTTCGCGTTGATGGCGCGACGGCGTGTAGACCAGCGAGTTGGCCAGATTGAGTTGGACGCTGGCCCACTCCTGCGGGTGCTCGTCGCGGGTGTACACGGTGAGCGCGGAGCGCAGCGACTGAGCCGCCACCCCGAGCCGAAGCTGGCTCGAGGCCTCGACCATCGGCATGGTCAAATACGCGGTGGCCAGCCCGGCGTGCGCGGCCGCCCACAGCATCGGAGCATCGTCGCGTCTGATCAGTTGCAGCGCCGAATGGTAGTGGGGGACAGCGGCGGCGAGCAGTTCGGGCTGCTGCTCGGCCTGCTCGTGCAGCGCGCCGGCGAGGCACAGGTGGATCTCGGCGCGTTCCACCCGCAGCCCGTCGGCGCCGTCGAGATCGGCCAGCGCCCGTTGCAGTCGCGACGCGTAGCTCTCGTCGCCGGCGTCGCGGCAGATCGCGCCGGCCGCTCCCCGCAACGTGCCCGCCAGCGGCGCCGAGATCGGCGCGGCGGTGAGGGCCGCGCGGTCGAGCATGTCGATTGCGGCGCTGTGATTTCCGTCGACCATGGCGTGGCTGGCCTCGGCCGAGAGCACGCACACGGCGATCTCGCCGTCGACAGTCGCTGAATGCGGTGGGATGTCGATGCGGCCCAGTGCGAACAGCACCACGTCAACCAACACGGCGAACTCGCCCAGTTGACGTCGCAGTTGGTCGGCATCGACGCTGTCGGGATCGAGCACGAACCGGTTGTAGGTGCCCACCGCATCGGTGTGATCCCGCAGCTCGGCTATCGCGGCCTCCCGGTCGCCGACAGCGGCCCACTGGTGGGCGCGCAACGTCGATGGCCATGTGGCGGGAAGCCGGCCGGCCAGCATCGCCTCGCGCACGGCGTCGGCGTCGTCGCCTGCCGGGATCAGCATGAACCCCAGCGGGAGGGGAAACAGACCGAGGGGCTGCGGACGGGGGATGGCGCCGCCCTCGTGCGGAAAGTCTTGCTCTGCAACGGATGTGACCGTCATCTGCGCTTCATCCATTGAGGGGTCCTCCGATTTCACGTTCGGCGGCCCGCTTGATCATGCGGGCTGAGAGTTCCGCGCGGGCCCGGGTGGGATGGGTGTCTATCCGCTTGTGCACGACGCCGTCGGCGAACACCACGATGATGTCCACCGCCCATCGACCGCGCTCCTCGGTGACGACGGTGTCGACGCTCAGCGCATCGTCGGCCGAACTGTCCGCTCGCGGACGCGTCGGCGGCAGGATGGGGCCGCCCTTCGCGGCGTCCGCGTCGTGGTCGCCGGACTGTGGGTCGGTTTCGGGTCGCTCGGCCACCATCGTCACTTAGGTTGCCCCAACGGAATTCGCAGCGCGCCCTGTTCGCTGTCCCAGCAGGCCTGGCGTGACCCGACCGGGATCTCGTCGTCGAGTAGTTCACGAACCAGCAGGGCTCGATCGCCTGCCGCGTTGCGCTGCTTGAGCAGGAGGCCACCGTTGCGGGGCCCCCGCAACGGCAGCAGCCACAGTTGGCCGTCGCGGACGGCGCCGACGGCGACGTGGGCGGGGAAGTGTGCTGCGGCGAGCGCGGAGCTCAGCCGGAGGTAGCCGTCGTCGGTGAACTCCACTCGCAGATCGTCGGGACTGCTGGGCTGTTCCGGGCGCAGCGCGGCGATGTAGTCGGATTCGATGATCTCGATCACCTTCTCCATGGCGGCGGCGACTTCTGGTGACAGGTCGGCTCCCATGGCGACGTTGGCCGCCTCGATCAGGAAGACGGTGATGTCGGAAGGACAGGCGTCGGCCAGCGCCCACCGCGCCAGCGCTATCGCGTGGTCCCAGCGAAACGAGTGGGTGTGCACGCCCTCGAGCGGAGGCAGCTCCGCCAATTCCGAGCCGGGGACCCGGTACATGGTGCCGGGCGCCGCGCCGGTGGCGGACGCATCGACGATCACGACGCGCTCGGCGCCGCGCATCTGGAACGCCACGTCCATCCCGGCGGTGCCGCCGTCGACCAGTCGAAGTCCCTCGGGCACACCGCGTTCCCACAGGTGGCGGACCAGAATCGGGCCGACGCCGTCGTCGCCGCGCAGCAGGTTCCCACACCCGACGACCATGACCGCACAACCCGGTGGGTCGAGTGTGGGGTCGGCCCTACCGGGTTGTGCGGTCTCGTCTGAGGTGGTTGACGTCGCGATCACACCATTCCGTTGATGACGAACTTCGACAGCTCACGACCGGACTTCCCGTCGTAGGCATGCACGGTGCACACCAGGCAGGAGTCGAAGCTGCGCGCGACGTGGCCGAGTTCGACCGGGTCCTCGGGGTCGACGATCGGCGACCCGACCAACGCCGCCTCGATCGGGCCGAGCGCCTGCTCGCCGTCGCGCGGGCCGATGTTCCACGCGGTGGGTGTGACGACCTGATAGTTCTTGATCTTGTTGTCTTCGATGACGATCCAGTCCGACAGCGAACCGCGGGCAGCCTCCGTCGAGCCGAAGCCCATGCCCTCAGCGTGCTCGACGGGCTTGGTGTAGAAGCTCTCCTTGAGGTCGAGTTGGTTGAGCCAGTCCATCGTCCACTTGTAGTACTTCGGCGCCTCGTGCATGCGCGCCAGTTGGCGCACGAACACGCTCGGACCGAGCTTGTTGTACAGGTCGACGAACAGCGGGTCGTTGTCCTGGTGCGCCGCGGCGTTGGGTCCGCCCGCGGCCATCCGCCGTGCCAGCGGGCCGGCCTCCAGCGGAATGTGTCCGAGCCCCGGCACGTCGTAGCGGGGCGACTTGGCCCAGCTGTACTTGCCCTGCTTGCGTCCTTCCTCGGGGTCGACGGGGATGGTCTCACCCTCGAAGGGATGCAGTGCGCCGGTGCCCTCGTAGAACGAGTGCGTGACGTCTTCGCGCACCCGGGCCTGGTCGAATTCCGACCACTGGCCGTCGGCGAAGATTCCCGACCGCCCGATCAGCGCGGCGTTGCGCCCTTCGATCGTCGGGTTCTCGTAGCGCGATGGGTCGAAATAGGTTCCGGTGGCGATGTAGTTGCCGACGCCGCGACCGTACTTGTCCAGTCCGACGTCGAGGCAGAAGCGGATGAAGAAGCCGCAGTCGCTGTTGTGCTGCTCCTCGTTCTCATCCACCCACTCCAGCACGTCTTCCCAGGTCTTGTTGGCCAACCACCGGTCCACCGAACAGCCCAGCCACTGCTTTTCGAGCCAGTTGTCCTTCCAGTGCTCGAGGATCGCGATGGACCGGGTCACATCGGAGAGCGTGGGCGCAGACATCACGCCACCGGGCACCATGAAGCTGGAGTGCGGCCACTGCCCGCCGAAGATCGCATACACCTCAACAGGTTTGGCGGACAGCACCACACCGGGCTGGTAGCTGGTTCCGACATACGGCGCGAAGCGGCGAACCGACTCGGCGTACAGCGGCGACTTCGCATAGTTCTTGTTCGTCAGGTCGATCGCGAACAGCGCGTAGAAGTACCGCGGGATGGACTGCAGCGTTTCCGCCGCCTGGCAGATGTTGCGCACCAGTGTGGCATTGTGCGGCACATGGGTGCGCCACGCCGTGTCCAGCGCGTAGGCGGATTTGTAGAGGTGGCTGCCGCCGCAGATGCCGCAGATCCGCGGCGTAACCACCAGGCCGGCCTGAGGGTCCTTGCCGCGCAGGATGATTTCGAAGCCGCGGAACATCGCGGCCTCGGTCCACGCCGAGGTGACAACGCCGTCATCGATGGTGACGCGCACGTCGAGGTCGCCCTCGACGCGGCCGAGGGGACTGACGAACAAGTCCAATGCGGTCATACGGTGAGTCCTTTCGAGACTTTGGAGATTGGGCTGGCGGGATGCGAGTAGGGATCAGACGACGAACATGTCTTCTTTGGACCACTGCGGAGCGGCGATCTTGGCGGCCGCCGCGTGGGCCATGTAGGTGAGATGGTCGCTGCCCTCTGGAACTTCCTTGGGGATCATTCCGCTGACCTTCTGCGTCTTGAACACCGTCCCCGGAGCGAGGTCGAAATGTGGGAACTCGGGCTCGGTGCAACCCAGGCATGGCATGCCCGCCCTGGTCTTCGACGACTGGCGGTTCCACAGGATCCTGTTGCACGGTGAGTGCGTCATGGGGCCGCGGCAGCCGAATTCGTAGAACAGGCAGCCGGTTCGGGTGCCTTCGCCGAACGACATCGTCGACTGCTTGTACTCGAAGAACTGCACGCGCGTGCAACCGGTCTGCGTGAAGGTCTTGAAGAACGTTTCGGGCCGGTGCAACTCGTCGAGGGTGATGTCGCCGGCGCGGCCGGTGGCCAAGGCGACGATGATCTGGGTGATCCAGTCCGGGTGGGCGGGACAACCGGGGATGTTGATCACCGGAAGGCCCATCTTGGACCGGAAGTCGGGTCCGAGGTACCCGCCCTTCTTGCGCTTGTGGAACTGCAGTCCGGTCGAGGCCGACGGATTCGGTTCGGTCGCCGGAATGCCACCCCAGCAGGCGCAGTCGCCGATCGCGACCACGATCTGTGCGGCCGCGCAGAGATCGTCGACCCAGTCCTTCATCGGTCGGTCGGCGAACATGTCCATCCGCCCGGTACCGTTCGGGGCCTCGATGACGGTGCCCTCGAAGACGAAGATGTCCAGTGGCCGATCACCGTTGGCGCAGTCCCAGAACACTTTCTGGGCATTTTTGCCGAGTTCGAGCCCTAGTGAGGGATGCCACAACAGGTCAAGACCGAAGTCGACGATCAGGTCGACGACGTTGGGTTCCTCGGCGTTGAGGAACGACATGGTGTTCCCGCTGCAAGCGCCTCCTTGAAACCAGAGCACGGACGCCATGAAATCTCCTCTCGTTGCCTGCGGGCTGGGCAGGCGGTGGGCTGTGTCGAGTGGTGGGCTGGGTGTCGAGGGCTACGTCGCGGCGTGCCTGCCGTTGCCGCTGTTGGGTTGCGTCCCTGATGTGGCAAGCCGTTGACCGAAGGCGCGGGCGATGTGAATCATGAATCCCAAACCGCGGGACACATCAGGGTCTTTGGTCGCACGCATCAGAGCGAAAATGCCCTTGGGACCGCGTGGGTCGGCCGCGGCGGCCTGCCGCCCCTCGAGCAGTGCCTCGCCGATGTCGGCGAGAGCCTCCGCGGTTCGCGTGTCGGTCAGCGGTGAATGCAGAAGCCGGTCGATGGCGGGCGTCGCGTCGACGACCGCTGACGTCAGCCGTGTCGCGCTGCCGCTGAGCGCGGCGATGTCGACGCTCGGCCAGGTGCGCTCGCCGTTGCCCGCCGCGGCCGCCCTGGCTTCGGCGACGCCCGAAGCGAAGTTGTCGCCGATGACGTCGGCGCGCCGCAGCATCCCGTCGACGCCGGCGATGATGGTCGCCAGCAGGTCGACGTGATCCAGAATCAGCGAAAGCGATTCAGCGATCTTCGGATCGTCGAGCCGGGCGATCAAGTCGTCCCCGGGGGACTCGTCGACGAGTTCGTCGCCGTCGAGTGTCGCGATGAGCGAGCCCTGTGCGGCCACCAAATCCTCCTGCGCCGGTGTGTTGGTGGTCACAGACGCTAGCGGGGCGTGAGCGCCGGGCCTATCGCTTTCGCGCAATCACTGTCAGAATTGCGCAAACTTATGCGCGCAGATGCGCTCAATGCGCCGAGGAGTCTTGAATGATCGCCGTAGACCCTTCACCAAATTGTCAATCCGCTGCCCGCCACGAGGCTGGCAGGCGCTGATGTCGCGCCTGGCCCGGATGGGTTTCATCGACACTCGCCGGACCGGCAACCCGGTGCGGCGGAAAGTGCGTTCCCGCGGCGTGCCGCCGGCCCTGGCAAACAACGAGATCTTCTACACCGAGAGCGTCCGGGAAGCGGGCTCGTTGTTGAGCCGCGCGCTCGCCCCCGGCTGGATCACCGTGGTGGAGGACGGATCGGCTTTCGCCGCAACCATGCACGGCATCCGGCTTCGCAACGTCAGCATGCTATATCTCGACCTGCACGTCGCCGCGACGCTCGAAATACCCTTGCTGGGACGGTATTTCGGCGTGCATATGCCGATGAATGGGATCGCGCGATGCCGCCACAACGGCCACGACTTCGAGGCCAACACCATCAGCGCACTGGTCACCAGCCCGGGCGCGCCGCTGACGATGCAGTTCGGCGACGACTCGCCCCAGCTGCTGATCCGCATCGAGGAAAAAGCGCTGCTGGAGTATCTGACCCGGTTGCGGGGCAGGCGGCTGTCGGGTCCGCTGGTCTTTCACCCGGAGTTCGATCTGGCCAGCGACGTGGCGGTGCGCTGGCACGCCGCGGTGCAACTGCTTCATACCGAGGTGTACCACTCGGGATCGCTGGTGCAGTTGGGTCACGGGATCAGCGGAATCGAAGAGCTTCTGATGAACAGTCTGCTCTACATTCAGCCGTCGAACTACCACGAGGAGTTCATCCGGCCCACTGCGGATCCGGGTCGGCGGGTGGTGCAGGAGGCGATCGACTACATCGACGCGCACCTCGCCGAGCAGATCACCATGGAGTCGATCGCGCGGCATGTGCACATGAGCGTCCGGTCGATTCAGCAGGGCTTTCGCGACGAACTGGGGGTGTCGCCCATGACGTATGTCCGGGACCAGCGGCTCGAGCGGGTACACGCCGAACTCGCCGACGCGCTGCCCAGTGACGGGGTGACCGTGACCGATGTGGCAACCCGTTGGGGCTTCAACCATCTCGGCAGCTTCGCGGCCGAGTACCGCAAACGGTGGGGTACCACGCCCTCAGAAACGTTGCGACAGTAGCGCTGGAGATGAGTGTATGGTCGCCACAGACTCGAGGAGGGCACGGTGCATGAGCTTTCGATCTGCAGCTCGATGGTCGGCATCGTGAAAGAGCACGCGGCGGGCAGGGAAGTCCGCGCCGTGCACATCAGGATCGGTGAGATGCGCCAGATCGTGCCTGACACACTGGTTTACTGCTGGTCGCTGGTCACCGAGCAATCCGAACTCGCCGGCGCCGAACTCTGTGTCGAGCGCATCCCCGCCAAGATCCGGTGCACCGGTTGCGGCAACGAGCAGGTGCTCGGCGACCTCACCTTCGTCTGCGGATCCTGCTCCGGCAGCGCGGTCGACCTCATCGAAGGCGACGAATTCCTCATCACGTCACTCGATCTGGCAGGGGTGCAAGGCCATGGGTAGATTCCATCGACACGACGACGGGCGCGAGCACTCCCACGATCACGACCACCCGCATCACCACCACGACGACGCGGCCGACCATGAGCATCGTGACCACGGCGACCACTCGGGCTATGCGACGGGCACCGAACGGGTGGTGGTGCTCGAGCGGATCTTCGAGGAGAACGACCAGACCGCGGCGGCCAACCGGCGTGACTTCGACGCCGCCGGCCTGAAAGCGGTGAACCTGATGTCGTCACCGGGCGCAGGCAAGACCACGGTGCTGCGGGAAACCCTTCGGCGCCTGCGGGGCCGGCTGGCCGTCGGGATCGTCGAAGGTGACATCGAGACCAGCATCGACGCCGACCGCCTCGACGGATTCGGCGCAGCCATCTCGCTGATCAACACCGCCAACGGCTTCGGCGGCGAGTGTCACCTCGACGCTCCGATGGTGCGCTCGGCACTTCCGCGGCTCCCGCTCGCCGATCTTGATCTGCTCATCGTCGAGAACGTCGGGAACCTGGTGTGCCCGGCGGAATTCGACGTCGGCGCCCACGCCAGCGCCATGGTGTACTCGGTGACCGAGGGCGAAGAGAAGCCGCTGAAGTATCCGGTGATGTTCCGGTCCGCCGACGTCGTCATCGTCAACAAAGTCGATCTGATTCCGCACCTCGACTACGACCTGGCTCTGTTCTACGAGAATCTGCGCAAGGTGCACCCCGGGGTCACGGCGATCGAGACCAGCGCCCGAACCGGCTCCGGGATCGACCAGTGGTGTGACTGGCTGCTCGACCTGCACAGGCACACCCAGGTGGCGACCTCGGCTCACTGACCGTCGCCTGCGGGCGGCCACCCGACTCCCCACCCGACTGCCCACCCATGAGGGGGATGGCCGCTTCTCGCGGTCCCGACATCCTTTTGCCATGCTTGCCGATCGCACCACGCTGGTGCAGTTCCTGATCGAAGAACGCCGACGTCATCCCGACGCATCGGGGGACTTCAATGCGTTGATCCTCGATGTGGCGTTGGCCTGCAAGGCGATATCGAACCGGGTGGCGCTCGGTGCGCTCGCCGGGGTGCTCGGGTCGGTCGACCACACCAACGTGCAGGGCGAGGTTCAGCAGAAGCTCGACATCCTTGCCAACGACTACTTCCTGCGCGCCACGGAGTGGGGCGGCCACGTCGCGGGAATGGTCTCCGAGGAACTCGACGCGCCCTACCGCCTGGCGGCCGAACACCCGCGCGGAAAGTACCTTCTGCTGTTCGACCCGCTCGACGGGTCGTCGAACATCGATGTCAACGTCTCGGTCGGCAGCATCTTCTCGATCCTGCGCGCAACGCAGCCGGGCTCGGATCCCGACCTCGAAGATTTCCTGCAGCCGGGCAGCGCGCAGGTTTGTGCGGGCTACGCGATCTACGGGCCGTCCACCATGCTGGTCCTCTCTGTGGGAACCGGTGTGCACGCGTTTACCCTCGACCCGAACCTGGGTGAGTTCATCTTGACCCGGCAGTCCATCCAGATACCGGCCAGCACTTCAGAATTCGCGATCAACGCGTCGAATCAGCGATTCTGGGAGCCGGCGGTGCAACGCTACGTGCAGGAATGCCTCGCCGGTCGCGCGGGCCCTCGGGAAAGGGATTTCAACATGCGCTGGGTCGCCTCACTGGTCGCCGAGACGCACCGAATACTCACTCGCGGAGGAGTTTTCCTGTATCCGCGAGACTCGCGTGAACCACTCCGGCCGGGACGGCTGCGCTTGTTGTACGAGGCCAATCCGATGGCGTTTCTCATCGAACAGGCGGGCGGCGCGGCGAGCACCGGCCGTCAGCGCCTTCTCGACGTGGTGCCCAGTGACATTCACCAGCGCATCTCATTGGTCTTCGGCGCCGCCGAGGAGGTCTCGCGGATCGAGGACTATCACGGCGAGACCTACGATCCCGCTTCCACGATGCCGCTGTACCGGACTCGCGGCCTGTACCGCAGCGCGGTGGGCTGATCGCCATGTCACGCAAACATCCGATCATCTCGGTCGCCGGTTCGTCCGGCGCGGGCACCACCTCTGTGATGCGCACCTTTCAGCAGATATTCCGTCGCGAGGAGATCAACGTCGCATACGTCGAAGGGGACAGTTTTCACCGCTTCGACCGACAGGAGATGAAAGCGGCCATCGCCGACGCCCATGCGCGCGGCGATCACACGTTCAGCCACTTCGGACCTGAGGCAAACCTTTTCGCCGAACTCGAGGATCTGTTCCGCACGTACGGGGAGACCGGCGTCGGCCGATTTCGCAAGTATCTGCACGACGACAAAGAGGCCGCCCCGTACGACCAGGAACCGGGAACCTTCACCCCCTGGGAGGAGTTGCCCGCCGACACCGATCTCCTGTTCTACGAGGGACTGCACGGCGCCATCGTGACCGACACGGTCGACGTGGCACGCCACGCGGATTTGCGCATCGGCGTGGTCCCGGTGATCAACCTGGAGTGGATCCAGAAACTGCACCGGGACAGGGTGGTTCGCGGATACACGTCCGAGGCGGTCTCCGACACTATCCTGCGCCGGATGCCGGACTATGTGAACTACATCTGTCCGCAGTTCTCGAACACCGACGTCAACTTCCAGCGCGTCCCGGTCGTCGACACCTCGAACCCCTTCGTCGCGAGAACGATTCCGAGCGCCGACGAATCCATGCTGATCATCAGGTTCCGCGATCCGCACGGCATCGACTTCCCCTATCTACTGGCGATGCTGCACGATTCGTTCATGTCGCGTCCGAACACCATTGTCTGCCCCGGCGGCAAGATGGACCTCGCGATGCAGCTGATCTTCACGCCGATGATCATGCGCCTGATCGACCGGCGCAACGCCGAGTTGCGCAACGCCGATCTGATCAGGGCCTGACGCAGGCTATCGGGACAGAGCGCGGACGACGATCTCGGCGGCGAGCTGAACGGTGAAGTGCCGCGAGGATCGCGGACCCGCAAGTTCGACGAGCCGAAACTCGCCGCGCACCAATCGCCTGCTCGCCTGGCCGAGAGTTTGTCCCACCTTATCGCTGAACAGCGCCGTGGTGTCGACATCGACTGCAGGGCAACCGGCGTCGCGGATCTCGCCATCGAGTCCGGCGACACTCGGGTGGCCGGAGTCGATCACCACCAAGCCGGTGAACCGTGCGCCGTAGGCGGCCGCAAGACTCCAGGCCACTTCGGCTGCGGCGCCGTCGCCGACGAGCAGTCCCGCCGGCACCTTCAATCGATCTAGGATCGCGACTAGCGCCTTGGGCGTCAGGCTCTCGTGCACCGAGATCACGATCGTCTGGAACATCGCGACATGCAGCCGTTCCCGCACCGCCTCGTAGCAGTCGCCGGTCGCCGGTGCCTGGTCCAACATGATGATGGTCCGGCCCGTGTTCGGGCCGGACATGCTCACCGGAACCTGTACCCCGTCGATCGCATCGACATGTCGTATCGACGGGCGGTGGGTCTGCTCGGGTGCGCTGATCACGGCGAGCCGTACCGTTGCCCGGGCGGCTGCTGGCTGGCATAGGCGAAGGTGGTGTATCCGATTCTGCGATCGGAACCTTCGGCCCGGTCGAGGCGGAAGCCCGGCTCCTCGTCAGGTCGCTGCACGATGAACGAGAAGGCCGTGGTCTGACGACCGAGGCGGGCATCGTATGCGTTCAGCCGCACATAGGAGTTCGGGTACGCGCTTCGGCACGCGTTGACCTCCAGTAGCACACCCGCCGCGTCCTTCAGGTCGAACATCGGCAGCCCCCACATCTCCCAATAGACGTTGCGGGGGTGTGGGTCGTCGGTGAATTCCACCGACAGCGGCCAGTTGTTGTCCAGCGCGTAGTTGATCTGCGCGGTGACCTCGTCATCGGTGAAGTCGGGCAGATAGGAGAACGTGCCCTGGGTGATTCTCATCGGATTTGCCTTCTCTCTCAGCTGTGGGTGGGCGTGGCGACCACGTCGGGGGTGTCGGTCGACTCGTAGTTGAACGAGATGTCACCCCATGTGGCCAGGGCGGTGTCCAGCGCGCGGTTGTGTGCCGCGGCCTTCTTCAGGATCTCCGGACCCTCGGCGTAGTAGTCGCGGCCTTCGTTGCGTGCCTTGATCATTGCCTCCAGCGCCACTCTGTTGGCTTCGGCGCCGGCCGCGATTCCCATCGGGTGGCCGATCGTCCCGCCGCCGAACTGCAAGATCACGTCCTCGCCGAGGTAGTGCAGCAGTTGGTGCATCTGTCCCGCGTGTATCCCGCCGGAGGCGACCGGCATGACACCTGGCATCGATGCCCACTGCTGGTCGAAGTACAGGCCCTTGACCGGGTCGGCGGCGATGTTGTCCAGGCGCAGCGTGTCGTAGAAGCCGGCGATCGCGTTCGGATCACCTTCGAGTTTCCCGACGACGGTGCCGGCATGGATGTGGTCGACACCTGCCAGCCGCATCCACTTCGAGATCACCCGGAAGCTGACGCCGTGGGTCTTCTGTCGGGTGTAGGTGCCGTGACCGGCCCTGTGCAGGTGCAACAGCACACCGTTGGCGCGGGCCCAGTTCGCCATCGACTGGATGGCGGTGTAGCCGACGGTCAGGTCGATCATGACGATCACCGAGCCGAGTTCCTTGGCGAACTCGGCGCGCTCGTACATGTCCTCCATCGTTCCGGCGGTGACATTGAGGTAGTGGCCCTTGATCTCGCCGGTCGCGGCCTGCGCGCGGTTGACCGCTTCCATGCAGAAAAGGAAGCGGTCACGCCACCGCATGAAGGGTTGCGAGTTGATGTTCTCGTCGTCCTTGGTGAAATCCAGTCCGCCGCGCAGCGCCTCGTAGACCACCCGTCCGTAGTTGCGTGCCGACAGACCCAGCTTCGGCTTGGTCGTCGCCCCGAGAAGGGGCCTGCCGAACTTGTTGAGATGCTCACGCTCCATCACGACGCCGTGCGCGGGACCCTGGAACGTCTTGACGTAATGGGTGGGAATCCGCATGTCCTCCAGGCGAAGTGCCTTCAACGGCTTGAACCCGAAGACGTTGCCGATTATCGAACTCGTGAGGTTGGCGATCGAGCCCTCCTCGAAGAGGTCCAGGTCGTAGGCGATCCACGCGATCCACTGGCCGGGCGCGTTGGGCACCGCGTCGACGCGGTAACACTTCGCCTGGTAGTGCTCGTAGGTGGTCAACCGGTCGGTCCACACCACTGTCCACGTCGCGGTGCTGGACTCGCCGGCCACGGCCGCGCCGGCCTCTTCCGGCGGGACTCCCTGCTGCGGCGTTATCCGGAAGGCGCACAGAACATCTGAATCCTTCGGGACATAGTCCGGTTGCCAATAGCCCATCTCTGCGTAGGGGATCACCCCGGCGTTCCATCTCTCAGTCATGCCGGAAATGCTGCCAGTCGATAATCAACATGTCTATTGACAATCTTGCGTTGAATATCAACTGATTACTTCAGTGATTCCCCCTCTGCGTCCACCTCCTAGGTGAGGCCACTGCGCCGGGAAGGTGGATATTTTTCAACCGACAATCCATGACCGAAGGGCACACCGAAATGACGAGTTGTCGACAGATCGCTACCGCAATGATGGCTCCCGGCAAGGGAATCCTTGCCGCCGATGAAAGCATCGCGACGATGTCGAAGCGGCTGGAGGAAGCCGGCGTCGAACCCACCGCGGAGAACAGGCGGCGGTATCGCGAGCTGTTGGCCACGGCGCCCGGCCTCGCGGACAGCGTCTCGGGAATCATCTTCTGTGACGAGACTCTGCGCCAGACCTTCAGCGACGGAACACCGTTTCCGCAGGCGGTCAACGCATTAGGCATCCTTCCCGGAATCAAGGTGGACACCGGCGCCAAGCCGTGCCCCGGCCTTCCGGGCGAGACGATCACCGAGGGACTCGACGGCTTACCCGCGCGGCTGGCCGAATATGCCGAGCTGGGTGCGGCATTCGCGAAGTGGCGGGCGGTGTTCACCATCAGCGGCGACACCCCGACCCGCGGCGCCATCCGGGCCAACGCCAGCGCGCTGGCACGGTATGCGGCGGCCTGCCAGGAAGCCGGGATCGTTCCGATCGTCGAGCCTGAGGTACTGATGGACGGTACGCACAACCGCGGTGTGTGCAGGGACGTGACGGCCGAGGTGCACACCGCGGTGCGCACCGAGTTGGCGCTTCTCAACGTCGACCTGGCCGGCATCGTGCTCAAGCCGAACATGGTGGTCGAGGGCGACGGCTACGGCCGGCCATCCACGCCCACCGAGATCGCCGAGATCACCGTCGGGGTGTTGAAGGCCTGGCCGGGTGACCTTGCCGGTGTCGCGTTCCTTTCCGGTGGCCAGTCTCCTGAGCGGGCGACCGAGAATCTCGAGGCGATGCAGGTGCACAAAACGCCATGGCCGCTGACCTTCTCGTTCGGTCGCGCCTTGGTGTCACCGGCGCTGGCGGCCTGGCGCGGTGACCCTGAGCGGATCGGCGACGGCCAGAGCGCACTCCTGGAGCGGGTGTCCGCCAACGGCGCGGCGGCGCGGCTTCGCAGCCAACTGCAACCTGCCTGAATGAGAACGGGGGCGGCGCTGATTCGACGCGCCGCCCCCGTTTTTGGCCTGGGTCTTGGCGTGGGCCTATCCGATGATCCACACGGTGCGTCGCGCCGGGTCGATGATCTGGCGGCCGCCGCGGTCGAACTGCACGACGACATGGCCCGGGGATACCGAGGACACATGACCGAGCCTGCCGAACACACCGTGGGCCACCCTCACCCGGTCGCCGGCAACCGGTGACCGGCGAGCTCGCGGCGCAGGCGCGAAATACACCGAAGCCCTTTCCATTTCGATTTCCCTTCAGATAGTTGGTCTGGTCACCACCCTGCCGTGCGAACGTGGCGGCGACAGCCCCTACATGGGGTAATCGGGGGGTGCCTTCCCCGGGGACGTGATGACGTCTCCACGGCGCGTGCTAGCGGACGAATGCGCCGGCGTGCTGCGCCAGATCGAACATCGGCTGCGGCGCGACACCGAGCAGAATTGTCGCGACCGCAGCGGTGACGACCACGGCCACCGTCGCCGGAGTGGGCCGCTGCGTATGCAGCGCTTGAAAACCCAATTCGGAGAAGAACATCGTCATGATCACCCGGGCGTATGCGTAGGCGGCGACCACGCTGGCGAGGACGCCGACGAGCACGAGCACGCCGCCCCCATCGGCCGCGGCCGACTGGAAGATCGCGAACTTGCTGACGAAGCCGCTTGTGAGAGGTATGCCCGCGATCGCCAGCAGGAACACCGTCATGGCGCAGGCCACTGCCGGCGAGCGCCGGCCCAAGCCTGCCCAGCGCGACGTGTCGGTGATCTCCTCGCCGTCGGGGTCACGGATCAGCGTGACCGTCGTGAACGCGCCCAACGTGCTGATGCCGTAGGCGATGAGGTAGAACAGCGTCGACGAGATACCCGCGTCCGTACCGGAGACACCCAGCAGCAGAAAGCCCGCGTTGGCCACCGCCGAGTAGCCGAGCAGACGTTTGATGTCGGTCTGCAGTACGGTCAGCACCGCGGCCACCACCATCGTGAGCGCCGCAACGCCCCACAACACCGGCCGCCAATCGCGGACGAGGTGCGGCAAGGCCACATGGAAAAGCCGAAGGGCGGCACCGAAAGCGGCGAGCTTCGTCGCGGCCGCCATGAAGGCGGTGATCGGCGTCGGCGCGCCCTGATACACGTCGGGCACCCAGGAGTGAAACGGCACCGCACCCACTTTGAAGAGCAGTCCGGCCGTCAACAGACCGACACCGGTCAACACCAACGACGTGGGCCCGCGTTCCTCCAGCGCCGCGGCGATGCCCGGCAGGGTCAGGGTTCCCGCATACCCGTACAGCAGCACCATGCCATAAAGGAAGATCGCCGACGAGAACGCCCCGAGCAGAAAGTATTTCAGCGCCGCCTCCTGCGACAGCAGCCTCCGGTGCCGGGCGAGCCCGCACAGCACGTACAGCGGCAGCGACAGGACCTCGAGCGCGATGAACATCGTCAGAAGGTCTGATGCGGCAGGAAACAGCAGCGCACCGCCGAGGGCGAACATGAACAGGGGAATGACTTCGGTCTGCGCGGCACCGTCGGCGACGGCCTGTCGCTCTTCGGAGCTTCCGGGGACGGTCGATCCCGCAGGGGTGAATGCCGCCAGCCGCCGTTCACCGATGGGCGCAATCGCGATGGCGGCCACGACAAGAACGGCACCTTGGATGAACAGGGCCGGACCGTCGATCGTGACCGAGCCCATCACGGCGTGACCGCGGTGGCCCGCCAGCGACACGACGGCGGCGAATGCCGCTGCGAGCGCAGAGCAGCACAGCGCGAGCTGGGCCCGGTGCCGGCGATGCGCGGGCAGGAGGGCTTCCAGGAGGATGCCGAGGACACCGGCTCCGAATACGATCAGCATGGGTGAGAGCAGGCCGTATTCGATGCTGGGTGTTGGCAGGTTCATCGCGGGCCCTCCGCCAGTTGGGGTGCGGGATCGGGTTGGTCGATGGTGGTCAGGGTGTGGTCGACGGCCGGGTTGATCACATCCAGCGCGATTTTCGGGTAGACGCCGAGCACCA
>NZ_QQBJ01000050.1 GCF_003347205.1 Mycolicibacterium moriokaense | reverse complement strand
GCGACCGGGCCCGGCTTCTCCGGATACTCCTCGGTGATCGGCTTTTTGAACATCGTGGAGAACGTGACCCCGAAACCCGCGAGGGCATTGACGAATTCAGCCATTGACGTCCTTCTGCCGGATGACGAAGATCGGGTCGGCGATGCGCTGCCCGGGCAACGGTGGGACGGGATAGCCGGTCGCCATGGGGTTGACGTATGCGCCCGCCACAAGGGCGGGGCGCGTCGCGGCGCGGGTTGCGCGGGTCGACGCGGTGCGCCCGGCGGCGGCGACTGCGAGCACAAGGCACAGGCCGGCGATGGACGTCGGCCATGGCGATCCGTGCACGGCGCGCGTGACGGCGACGATCATCAGCCACACCAGTGAGATCGGGATCAGGATCTTCCAGCCGAAGGCCATGAACTGGTCGTAGCGCAACCGCGGCAGGGTGGCGCGCAGCCACATGAACAGAAACATGAAGGTCCAGACCTTCGCGGTGAACCACAGCAGCGGCCACCAGCCGGAGTTGGCGCCGTCCCACATGTTGATCGGCCACGGCGCGTGCCAGCCGCCCAGGAACAGCGTTGCCGCCAGCGCGGACACCGTCGTCATGTTCACGTACTCGGCGAGCATGAACATCGCGAACTTCAGCGACGAGTATTCGGTGTGGAAGCCGCCGACCAACTCACCCTCGGCCTCGGGAAGATCGAATGGGGCGCGGTTGGTTTCGCCGACCATCGCCGTCACGTAAACCAGAAACGACGGCAGCAGCACGAACACGAACCAGCGGCCGTCCTGGGCCGCCACGATGCCCGAGGTGGACATGGTGCCCGCGAACAGGAACACCGTCGCGAACGACAGCGCCATCGCGATCTCATACGAGATCACCTGCGCCGACGACCGCAGCCCACCCAACAGCGGATAGACCGATCCGGATGCCCACCCCGCCAACACGATTCCGTACGCCCCGATCGAGGCCGCGGCCAGGATGTAGAGCACAGCGACGGGCAGATCGGTCAGCTGCAGAGCCGTGCGGTGACCGGCGATCGAAACCTCGGGCCCGAAGGGGATCACGGCGAAAGCCATGATCGCGGGGATCACCGAGATGATCGGGGCCAGCCGGTACACCCTGTGGTCGGCACCGACAGGTGTGATCCCCTCCTTCAGAGCCAATTTGACGCCGTCCACCAGGCTCTGAAGCAGGCCGGCGGGACCGACGCGGTTGGGCCCGCGCCGCATCTGCATCCTGGCCAGCACGCGGCGCTCGACAAGGATGGCGACCAGAACCGTGAGCAGCAGGAAGGCGAACACCACAACCGCCTTGAGCACGACCAGCCACAGCGCGTCGTTCATCGCACTGCCCCGATTCTCACCAGGGCACCCGTCGTCACTCCAAGCCGCTCGTGCACCGCCGAGCTCGACGAGTTCAGCGGCAGCCACACCACCCGATCCGGCAGGTCGGCGATCGCCAGTGGCAAAGTGATGGCTCCGGAGTCGCTGCTGACGATGACGGAATCACCCTCCGCGGCGCCGATTTCCGCGGCGGTCGCGGCCGCAAGTCGCGCGACCACCGGGCGCGCCGTCCCTGTCAGGTGCGGTTCGCAGTCCTGCAGCACACCGTTGTCGAGCAGCGTCCGCCACCCGGCCAGGATTGCCTGGCCGGCTGCGGGACTCGGCGGGCGAACCGGTGGCACAGCCGGTGGGCGGGGGAATGGGCCCGTCCAGCTGCCGAGCCGCTCCAGTTCGCTGCGGGCGGCCGCCCCGTCGGCGAGCCCGAGCCGAACGCCCAACTCGGTTGCAATCTCATTCAGCACACGCAGATCGGGCATCGCGGCCGAATCCGGCAGCGCGGCAGGGAAAAAGCGGTGCCGGCCCTCCCAGTTGACGAACGTCGCCGCCCTCTGGTGGATCGGTGCGACAGGGAAGACCACGTCGGCCTGGTCCGTGATTTCGCTGCGGCGCAGTTCCAGGCTGACCAGGAACGGCACCCTCGACAAGGCCCGCCGCGCGGTGACGGGATCGGGTAGGTCGGCGACTTCGACGCCACCGGTCAGCAGGCCGGTCAGGGCGCCGTCGGCCGCGGCGGAAAGGATGCCGGCCGCGTCGAGGCCCGGGCGTCCGTTGGGGCGACCACCCGGTAACAGGTTCGGCATCGCGCCCGCCTCGAGTGCGCCGCGTTCCCCCGCGCGCCGTGGCACCCACGCCAGTCGCGCGCCGGTGTCATCGGCGAGTCGACTCACGGCGGAAAGCCCGCCGGCGACGGTTGCCAGCCGTTCACCGACCAAGATGACCGCGCCGGGTCGACGTAGCAGGCCGTCCAGGTCGCTTCCGGCCAACTCGGCCAGAACGTAGGGTTCGTCGCCGGGCGTCGCGCGTAGCAGCGTGCCCGCCATTTTCGCGAGACCGCGGGTGGTGAACGGGCTGATCGAGTACACCGGCAGCCCGTGAGCGCGAACCGCCTTGCGTAGCCGCAGAAAGACTATCGGCGATTCCTCTTCGGGTTCGAACGCCACGAGCAGAACCACCGGCGCCGATTCCAGGTCGCGGTAGGTGACCGTCATCGGCCGGCCCGCGACCCGCGCCGCCAGGAACTCGGCCTCCTCAGCCGAGTGCGGCCGCGCGCGGAAGTCGATATCGTTGCTGCCCAGGGCCCGACGGGCGAACTTGGTGTAGGCGTACGCGTCCTCGAGTGTGCATCGCCCACCGACCAGGACACCCGCGCGGCCGTACGCGCTCCTCAGCCCCGCGGCGGCCGTGGTCATCGCCTCAGACCACGACACGGGCGCGAGGCCGCCGTTGGCACCGCGGACCATCGGGGCGGTGATCCGCTCCTGAGTCTCGGTATAGCGGAACGCCCAGCGGCCCTTGTCGCAGTTCCACTCCTCGTTGACCTCGGGGTCGTCGCCTGCCAACCGGCGCAACACCTTTCCGCGTCGGTGGTCGGTGCGCTGGGCGCACCCCGACGCGCAGTGCTCACACACGCTCGGGCTGGACACCAGATCGAACGGGCGGGCGCGGAATCGGTAGGCGGTCGACGTCAACGCGCCGACGGGGCAGATCTGCACGGTGTTGCCGGAGAAATACGAGTCGAAGGGCTGCCCGGCGTGGGTGCCGACCTGCTGCAGCGCACCACGTTCCATGAGGTCGATGAACGGATCTCCGGCGATCTGCTGCGCGAAGCGGGTGCAACGCGCGCACAGAACGCACCGTTCCCGGTCCAGCAGCACCTGCGACGAGATCGGGATCGGCTTGGTGAATGTCCGCTTGGTGCCGCGGAATCGCGAGTCGGCTTGACCGGTGGACATGGCCTGGTTCTGTAGGGGGCATTCGCCGCCCTTGTCGCAGACTGGGCAGTCCAGCGGATGGTTGATCAGCAGCAACTCCATCACGCCCTGTTGCGCGGTTTCGGCGAGCGACGACGAGTATTGGGTCCTGACAGCCATCCCGTCCGCTACGGCGGTGGTGCACGACGCGGCAGGCTTGCGCTGCCCCTCGACCTCGACGAGGCACTGCCGGCACGCGCCGACGGGATCGAGCAGCGGGTGGTCGCAGAACCGGGGGATTTGAATACCGATCAGTTCGGCCGCGCGGATCACCAAGGTGCCCTTGGGCACACTGATCTCCTGGTCGTCGATGGTCAGATTCACCATCTCGA
>NZ_QQBJ01000049.1 GCF_003347205.1 Mycolicibacterium moriokaense | reverse complement strand
TCGAGATGGTGAATCTGACCATCGACGACCAGGAGATCAGTGTGCCCAAGGGCACCTTGGTGATCCGCGCGGCCGAACTGATGGGCATCCAAATTCCCCGGTTCTGCGACCACCCGCTGTTGGATCCCGTCGGCGCGTGCCGGCAGTGCCTCGTCGAGGTCGAGGGGCAGCGCAAGCCGATGGCCTCCTGCACCATCACCTGCACGCCCGACATGGTGGTGCGCACGCAGTACACCTCGGAGTCCGCCGACAAGGCGCAGCACGGCGTGATGGAGTTGCTGCTGATCAACCATCCGCTGGACTGCCCGGTCTGCGACAAGGGCGGCGAATGCCCCCTGCAGAACCAGGCCATGTCGAACGGCCGGGTGGAGACCCGATTCGAGGACATCAAACGCACTTTCCCCAAACCGATTCCGATCTCCTCGGAGGTGCTGCTGGACCGGGAACGGTGCGTGCTGTGTGCCCGCTGCACCCGGTTCTCCCAGCAGATCGCGGGCGATCCCTTCATTGAATTGTTGGAGCGCGGGGCGCTGCAGCAGGTCGGCATCGCGCCAGGCGAACCGTTCTCGTCGTACTTCTCCGGCAACACCGTGCAGATCTGCCCCGTTGGCGCGCTCACCAACACGGCCTACCGATTCCGGGCGCGGCCCTTCGACCTGGTGTCCAGCCCCAGCGCGTGCGAGCACTGCGCGTCGGGGTGCGCCCAGCGCACCGACCACCGCCGCGGAAAGGTGTTGCGCCGGTTGGCGGGCGACGATCCCGAGGTCAACGAGGAGTGGAACTGCGACAAGGGCCGCTGGGCGTTCACCTATGCCACGATCGGCGACCGCATCACCACACCGCTGATCCGGGAGGACGACGGCAAGCTGCGTCCCGCCTCGTGGGCGGAGGCACTGCGGGTTGCCGCGACGGGATTGGCCGCGGCGGCCGGACGCGCGGGTGTGCTGGTGGGCGGCAGGAGCACCATCGAGGACGCCTACGCCTACTCGAAGTTCGCCCGGATAGTGCTGGGCACCAACGACATCGACTTCCGTATCCGCGCGCACAGCCAGGAGGAGGCGGACTTCCTGGCGGCAAACGTCGCCGGAGCGCCGATGACCGTCACCTACGCCGATCTCGAGGACGCACCCGCGGTGCTGCTCGCCGGCTTCGAGCCGGAGGAGGAGTCGCCGATCGTCTTCCTGCGGCTGCGCAAGGCCGCCCGCAAGAACGGGGTCCAGGTGCTGGGCGTCGCGCCGTTCGAAACGGCCGGCCTGACCAAGATGTCCGGAAAGCTCATCCGCACCGCACCCGGCGGCGAGGCGGCAGCGCTCGACGGGCTGACCGAAGAGACCCTACTCAGCCAGCCCGGCGCGATCATCCTGGTGGGCGAACGACTGGCCACATCACCGGGCGCGCTTTCCGCGGCAAGCAGATTGGCGGCGGCAACCGGCGCCCGGCTTTCCTGGGTGCCCAGGCGTGCGGGCGACCGCGGCGCTCTCGAAGCGGGCGCACTGCCCAACCTGCTGCCCGGTGGCCGCCCCCTGGCTGACGCGTCCGCGAGGGAGCAGACAGCCGCGGCGTGGCACGTCTCCGAGGTGCCCGACGCACCGGGCCGCGACACCACCGGCATCCTCGACGCCGCAGCCCGCGGAGACCTCGGTGCACTGTTGATCGGCGGGGTCGAACTCGCCGACCTGCCCGACCCCGACGCCGCCACGGCCGCCATCGACGCCGTGCCGTTCGTCGTCAGCCTGGAACTGCGGGAAAGCGCGGTCACCGATCTGGCCGACGTGGTGTTCCCGGTCGCGCCGGTCGTCGAGAAGGCGGGCGCATTCGTGAACTGGGAGGGACGGATTCGGACCTTCGAGCCCTCGCTGCCGAGCAATGCGACACCGGACCTGCGCGTGCTCTACACGCTGGCCGACGAACTCGGCGTCGACCTCGGCCTGCCCGATGCGGCGGCCGCGCGCGACGAGTTGGCCGAGCTGGGCTGGTGGGGCGGCGCACGACCGGACGCGCCGCAGGTGTCGGCCGGTGTCGACGCCGAACCCGGGAAGGGCGAGGCGCTGCTCGCCGGCTGGCGGATGCTGCTGGATTCCGGCCGTTTGCAGGACGGCGAGCCCTCCCTCGCCGGAACGGCACGCGAGCCCGTTGCCCGGCTTTCGGCCACCACCGCCACCGAAATCGGTGCGGCCGCCGGAGATTCGATCAGGGTGAGCACGAAGCGCGGTGAGGTCACCTTGCCGCTAGAGGTCACCGAGATGGATGACCGGGTCGTGTGGCTGCCGCTGAACTCGCCGGGATCGGCGGTGTATCAACAACTCGGGGTGACCGCGGGTGCCGTGGTCTCGATCGGACGGGCGTGACGGTGAACTACTCGACGGATCTTTCGGCGTTCGGGCACGACCCGATCTGGCTGATATTGATCAAAGCGGTCGGCATCTTTGTGTTCCTGCTGCTGACCGTGCTGGCGGCCATCCTGATCGAGCGCAAACTGCTCGGCAGGATGCAGATGCGCTTCGGCCCCAACCGGGTCGGCCCCAAGGGGCTGCTGCAATCGCTGGTCGACGGCCTGAAGCTGGGCCTCAAGGAGGGGCTGATCCCGGCGGGCGTCGACAAGCCGATCTACCTTCTGGCGCCGGTGATCTCGACGGTGCCCGCCTTCATGGCCTTCGCCGTCATACCGATGGGCCCGGTGGTGTCGGTGTTCGGTCACCAGACCCCGCTGCAGCTGACCGACCTGGCCGTCGCGGTGCTCTACATCCTGGCCGTCACGTCGATCGGGGTCTACGGCATCGTGCTGGCCGGCTGGGCGTCGGGTTCGACCTATCCGCTGCTGGGTGGGCTGCGGTCGTCGGCGCAGGTGATCTCGTACGAGATCGCGATGGCGCTGTCGTTCGCGACGGTGTTTCTGTTCGCGGGCACCATGTCCACCTCGGGCATCGTGGCGGCCCAGGACGGCCGCTGGTTCGTGTTCGTGCTGCTGCCCTCGTTTTTGGTGTATCTGACGTCGATGGTCGGTGAAACCAACCGCGCCCCCTTCGATCTGCCCGAGGCCGAGGGCGAGTTGGTCGGCGGCTTCCACACCGAGTACTCGTCGCTGAAGTTCGCGATGTTCATGCTCGCCGAGTACGTCAACATGACGACGGTGTCGGCGCTGGCCACCACGATGTTCTTCGGTGGCTGGCATGCGCCGTGGCCGATCAACATGTGGGACGGCGCCAACTCCGGCTGGTGGCCGCTGTTGTGGTTCACCGCGAAGGTGTGGACCTTCCTGTTCATCTATTTCTGGCTGCGCGCCACCCTGCCGCGGCTGCGCTACGACCAGTTCATGGCGCTGGGCTGGAAGCTGTTGATCCCGGTGTCGCTGGTGTGGATCGCGATCGTGGCCACAGCGCGCAGCCTGCGCAACGCCGGCGACAACGCATGGGCGATAGGGCTACTGGCCGTCGGCACGGTGGTCGCGCTGCTGTTCGCGGCACTGTTGTGGCGCACCATACGGGTGAGAGCCATCCGAACGATCCCGGAGCAGGCGGCCGATGCGGGCGCGTTCCCGATACCGCCGCTCCCCCAGGCAAAGTCGGCGACGCCCGCGACCGAGACATCGCGCAAGCGAGGAGAAGACACGGCAAAGGAGAAGACCAATGCCTAAGTTCCTGGACGCGATCGCGGGTTTCGGGGTCACGTTCTCCACGATGTTCAAAAAGCCGATCACCGAGGAGTATCCGGAGAAGCCGGGCCCGGTCGC
>NZ_QQBJ01000048.1 GCF_003347205.1 Mycolicibacterium moriokaense | reverse complement strand
CTGTAGGGCCAGCTCCCCTCACCACCTCCGCGTGGATATCGCCGATTCCAGAAAGGGCCCAACCATATGACCACCGAAACAAGCGAGACGGACTTGATCGAGATGTTGGTGAAGGCGTGACTGGCGTTATGGGAAGTGACCTGGATGTGTCGGTCCAAGAATGCGACGTCTTGGTGGTGGGTGGGGGAATTGGCGGAGTGCGGGCAGCACTACGGGCCGCGGAGTTGGGGTCGTCGGTGATTCTGGTGGAGAAGGCGGTGGTGTCTCGGGCAGGGCCGATGACGTATGTCCACAGCCAATACGCCCCTAATCACCGGGTGCAGGGTGAGGAGATGACGGAGTGGGCGCGCGAGTTCGTGGTGGGCAGCAACTATTTGGCCGATCAGGATTGGGTGCAGCAGTACATAGCCGAGGCCTATGACAGGGTTAACGAGCAGATCGAGTGGGGTGTGCCCTATTCCACCCATAAGGATGGGTCGCTGAAGTATGTGACGGTCCGCGGCCACAACCTTGGCACCACGCTGGGTGTGGATGGCCGCGTGTGTATGGAAATCCTCAAGGAGAGGATGAAGGCGGCGGGGGTGCGTCTGTTCGAGCGAGTCGATGTGATCGATCTGCTGACCACCGACGGGTGCCGGCCCACCGCTGGTGCGGTGTGTGGTGCGGTGGGGGTAAACGTTGTCACTGGCCAGTGTCATGTCTTTACGGCGGGCAGCGTCATCCTCAACACCGGCCCCTGGTATCCCAAGCTGCATTACGCGTTCGCCGACCATTGCAGCGGGGAGGGACATGTGGCGGCGTGGCGAGTGGGTGCCGAGTTCGCCGGCATGGAGTTCGGCCAGTTCGCCGCCTGGAGTTACTTCAATCGTTCATTCTTCACACCTGGTCAAGCCAAGATTCAGGGGATCGGTGGCAAGTTCTGCAACGTGGCGGGCGAGTACTTCATGGACCGCTATGACCCGATCTGGGGGGATAAGGGCGGGCTGTTCACCATCGCGCGCGCGATCATGACCGAGATGGTGGAGGGCCGAGGGCCGTGCTATCTCGACTTGCGTCACGTACCACAGGCGGATCTAGAGGTGCTGTACGAAGTGTCTCCGACGGTGCGGCGCGCCTTTACCGAGTTTGAGGTCGATCCCTCCACTGACCTGCTGGAGGTGACCCCGTTCATCGTGCTCGGCACGAGCAGCACCAGCGGTCCCACGATCGACCTGGACGGAGCCACCACAGTGCCCGGCCTGTATGCGGCCGGGTATGGCACGGCGTGCCCGCATTTGATGTCGGGGATTTCTGGTAGCGGGATCTCGAGCTTCTCCGCTGTTGCGGGGTACCGGGCGGGCACTGCGGCGGCGGCGCGCGGCGGTCACGCGGTAGCGCGCAGTGTGTGGGAGAACCAGGCGCAGGAGAGCTTCGCGGAGTATTTCGCGCCGATGCGTCGGCTGCGGCAGGTCCGGCCGGTTGATGTGTGGAAAGCCATCGGCGAGGCGACGGCCAATCCGGCATTCGCATTGTTCAAGTCGGAGGCACGGATCGATTCAGCGCTCGCTGAGCTGTACCGGATCCGGGATCGGGTACTGCGTTACGTTTTCGCGCCGGACTATCAAGAACTTAAGAAGGCGCATGAGGTGCGCGCATACCTGACGTTGGCGATCATCACCTGTGAGGCGATGAAGCGGCGCACCGAAAGTCGCGGGGAGCTGTTTCGTATCGACTACCCCTACGCCGACAACGATGAGTGGCTGAAGTGGCTGCTCGTGCGCCGGGGCAGCGGCGGTGAATTCGATCTGCAGTTCAGCGAACGCGACCTGCCGATCCAGTCGTGGCCGGTGCAGGCCCCGCCCGGCCGCCATCCAAGTCCATATACCGTGCCGCAAGGCTACCGTGAGGAGGCGGCGGTTCAGTGATCGAAAGCATCGACGAATCAACGTGCGACGGGTGCAACGTCTGCATCGACAGCTGCCCAACCGGGGTGATCCGGCTGGTGGAGGGCGACGAACCGTGGGCCACGACCAAGTGGCGAGCCAAGATCATCTACCCCAACGACTGTCATTCCTGTCGGTTGTGCGCAATCGATTGCCACGTGGACGCGATCGTTGTCAGCCACGCGCTAGTGATCCCCGACCCCTTCCTACCGGGCGTAGAGCCCCTCGACGGCAGCGGCGACGCTCCGCCCGACGAAAAGAAAACTTGATGTCCATCGGAATAGCGCAAGCCGGGGCGTGTTCGGCTTCGGCGAGGTTCAGGCTGCGGGGTCAGGCGATGATGGCTGCCCGATGCGGCCGGCGCCGGATTCGGCACTTATTTGGCGGTCGCCGGGCGATCCTCCGATGACCGAGACATGGCTCCCACAAATCCACCGTTCACCGCAGGAAAGTTAGGACTTCGGCATGATCAACGCAAACCTCATCATCGACGGACGTGAGGAAACGTCCGACCGGACGATCGACGTCGTCAGCCCGGCTGATATCCGGGTACTGCTCGGTTCGGTCCCAGACGCCGCACCCGGGCAGGTCGACGAAGCAGTCGCAGCGGCCGCAATGGCGTTCCCAGAATGGTCATCGCGGCCCTTGGAAGAACGCCAGGGAGCACTACTTGCCGCCGCAGGCACGATCCACGACATGATCGAGGAATATGCGCCGATCCTGAGCCGGGAGAACGGAAAGATCCTCGAAGAGTCGCACGTCGACCTCGAATTCGCGTCGGGCATTTGCGGCTACACCGCAGGCATTTCGGCTGAAATCCTTGCGGACCAACAGATTCGCGACACCGGGGGCACGACCCTCATCCGCCGCCGCCCAATCGGGCCGGTGGCCGCCATCACGCCGTGGAACTTCCCGGTGGTCCTGGCATTCATGAAGCTGGCGCCCGCGCTCGTCGCTGGCAACACAGTCGTCCTGAAGCCGGCGGCAAACTCCCCGTTGGTTCTCGCCGAAGTCATCCGAGCCCTCCAACAGCACTTCCCTCCGGGCGTGCTCAACATGGTCACCGGAGGCGACGCGGTCGGAGAAGCACTCGTCGCTCACCCGAGAATTCGCAAGATTGGTTTCACCGGCGGCATCGATACCGGGCGCAAAGTTATGGCCGCGGCCGCGCGCGACATCAAGCGGGTGACGCTCGAGCTGGGCGGAAACGACCCTGCGATCCTCCTCGACGACGTCGACCTCTCGCCCGAGACTATGCGGCAGATCGTAAAAGGCGCGTTCGCGAGCACCGGCCAGGTGTGCTTCGGTCTGAAACGTATCTACGTGCCGACCCGCATCCACGACCGCTTCGTGGAAGCGTTCTCAGCCGCCGTGGATGAAATCATCGTCGGGCCCGGCGACGACCCCCGAGTCACCATGGGGCCGCTGAACAACGCTCAGCAGAAGAACCTCGTCGAGAAGATCGTGGACGACGCGCGCTCGAGCGGCGCGACCGTCACCACCCTCGGGCAGCGGCTCGATTCGGCGGCCTGGGACCACGGCCACTTCATGATGCCCAGCGTGGTCACTGCGGCTGATCCCCGCCTCGCAATCGTCGAAGAGGAACAGTTCGGCCCGGTCGTGCCCGTGCTGAAATACGACGAACTCGACGACGTGATCCGGCTCGTGAATCAATCGCAATACGGGCTTGCCGCCTCGATCTGGACGTCAGATGAAGAGCGGGCGTTTCTGCTTGGCCGCCGGTTCGACACCGGCTCCGTCTTCATCAACAGCCACACCTTCACCTCCCTCGACCCCCGCGCACCCTTCGGTGGGGCGAAAGCGAGCGGCTTGGGACGCGAATTCTCTCCAGCCAGCCTGGATTCCTACACCGAATTACAAACAATCAGCCGTCGCATCGGGCCGCCAGGCCCTCCGCTGTCCTGAGTCCGGCGGGGCGCCTGACCAACACATAAACGTCACGGGCGTAGATCCGCGACGACGACGTGGCGGGTATCGATGCATAGGGATAACTCCGCCGACGGTGTGGAGGCATGAGCGGCGCGTGCTTTAGCAGGCTGCCGCCATTAGTGATCCATTCCAGCCCTCTAACCGCGGCGATTCGACCCTCATAACGTAGGGACCGGCCAATAGACGCGCGTGTGCTGCCGCGCGTCGATGAGGAAAACGCGGCAGCGCTCTCACCGACAGTGCGCACATTGCAAGGGCCGCCGCCGCTGTCAGGCCGCTGGGCACGGCGACGACCGAGCGTTACCTCCGGTTGTCGTGTATAGATTCGCTGGCCGTCAATGACGTGTGCCGTGGGGCTGGTTCTGGGAGCGCCGTGGGGCTTGCTGTGGGAGCCGTTTTGGTCGTGGTCCATTCGGAGATGTTGTCTTGACGGGCCGGTGTGACGTATCTAGCATTCTCTACAGCGGAGGACGCATCTGTTCAGCA
>NZ_QQBJ01000047.1 GCF_003347205.1 Mycolicibacterium moriokaense | reverse complement strand
TAATGTGTGTTCGGCGGTGTCCTACTTTTCCACCCGGGTTGGGTAGTATCATCGGCGCTGGCAGGCTTAGCTTCCGGGTTCGGGATGGGTCCGGGCGTTTCCCTGTCGCTATGTCCGCCGTAACTTTATTCACTTGTGTAGTGAGGTTTGTTATTGGTGGTGGGGTGCAGACGTTTGATTGTCTGTGTGGGTGTGGTTGCGAGGTTGTGGTTTTCACCCCTGGTGGGGGTGTGTGTAAGTTTTCGGCCGGTTAGTGCCAGTTCCCTGCGCCGGTTGCCCGGTGTGTAGGTCTGGTCTATTGATCCCGTGGTCTGCGGGGGGCCTTATCCTTCTTAAAAGGTGAGAAGCCTGGTCTTGGAGGGGGTTTCCCGCTTAGATGCTTTCAGCGGTTATCCTGTCCGAACGTGGCGATCCAGCGGTGCCCCTGGTGGGACAACTGGTAGACCAGAGGTTCGTCCGTCCCGGTCCTCTCGTACTAGGGACAGGTTTCCTCAAGCTTCTGACGCGCGCGGCGGATAGAGACCGAACTGTCTCACGACGTTCTAAACCCAGCTCGCGTGCCGCTTTAATGGGCGAACAGCCCAACCCTTGGGACCTGCTCCAGCCCCAGGATGCGACGAGCCGACATCGAGGTGCCAAACCATCCCGTCGATATGGACTCTTGGGGAAGATCAGCCTGTTATCCCCGGGGTACCTTTTATCCGTTGAGCGACACCCCTTCCACTCGGGGGTGCCGGATCACTAGTCCCGACTTTCGTCCCTGCTTGACATGTCCGTCTCGCAGTCAAGCTCCCTTGTGCACTTACACTCAACACCTGATTGCCGTCCAGGTTGAGGGAACCTTTGGGCGCCTCCGTTACATTTTGGGAGGCAACCGCCCCAGTTAAACTACCCACCAGGCACTGTTCCTGAACCAGATGAATGGTTCGAGGTTAGAGGCCCAATACGATCAGAGTGGTATTTCAACAATGACTCCGCCCACACTGGCGTGTGAGTTTCACAGTCTCCCACCTATCCTACACAAACCGTATCGAGCACCAATACCAAGTTGTAGTGAAGGTCCCGGGGTCTTTTCGTCCTGCCGCGCGTAACGAGCATCTTTACTCGTAGTGCAATTTCGCCGAGTCTATGGTTGAGACAGCTGAGAAGTCGTTACGCCATTCGTGCAGGTCGGAACTTACCCGACAAGGAATTTCGCTACCTTAGGATGGTTATAGTTACCACCGCCGTTTACTGGGGCTTAAATTCTCCGCTTCACCCCTTGCGGGGTTGACAGGTCCTCTTAACCTTCCAGCACCGGGCAGGCGTCAGTCCGTATACATCGTCTTGCGACTTCGCACGGACCTGTGTTTTTAGTAAACAGTCGCTTCTCACTGGTTTGTGCCACCCCCTCCCGCTGCCGGCTGCATGAGCCATGACGGTGTGGGGGTCCCCCTTCTCCCGAAGTTACGGGGGCATTTTGCCGAGTTCCTTAACCATAGTTCACTCGTACGCCTCGGTATTCTCTACCTGACCACCTGTGTCGGTTTGGGGTACGGGCCGTGTGTGAACTCACTAGAGGCTTTTCTTGGCAGCATAGGATCACCGAATTCACCTCACTCGGCTATGCATCACCTCTCGGACATGTGAGTGACGGATTTACCTATCACTCGTCCTACCGGTTTGCCCCAGTATTACCACTGACTGGTACGGCTACCTTCCTGCGTCACCCCATCGCTTGACTACTACCCGTCCGGGTCCCGTGCAGCCGGCGACAGCCGCCCCCCGAAGGGGATGGTCAGCCGCCTTTTGGACGGTTAGCAGAACGGATTCATCACGGGCGCGCACACACGGGTACGGGAATATCAACCCGTTGTCCATCGACTACGCCTGTCGGCCTCGCCTTAGGTCCCGACTCACCCTGGGCGGACTGGCCTGGCCCAGGAACCCTTGGTCTTTCGGCGGGCAAGGTTCTCACTTGCCTTATCGCTACTCATGCCTGCATTCTCACTCCCACACCCTCCACCACTAGGTCACCCTGTGGCTTCACCGGATGCAGGACGCTCCCCTACCCAGCCATAAATGGCTGCCGCGGCTTCGGCGGTGTGCTTGAGCCCCGCTACATTATCGGCGCACAATCACTTGACCAGTGAGCTATTACGCACTCTTTCAAGGGTGGCTGCTTCTAAGCCAACCTCCTGGTTGTCTTCGCGACTGCACATCCTTTTCCACTTAGCACACGCTTAGGGGCCTTAGCCGGCGATCTGGGCTGTTTCCCTCTCGACGCACGGAGCTTATCCCCCGCCGTCTCACTGCCACGCTCTTTGTCTTGTCGGCATTCGGAGTTTGGCTGACGTCAGTAACCTAGTAGGGCCCATCGGCCATCCAGTAGCTCTACCTCCAACAAGAAACACGCAACGCTGCACCTAAATGCATTTCGGGGAGAACCAGCTATCACGGAGTTTGATTGGCCTTTCACCCCTACCCACAGCTCATCCCCTCAGTCTTCAACCTAAGTGGGTTCGGGCCTCCACGACGTCTTACCGTCGCTTCACCCTGGCCATGGGTAGATCACTCCGCTTCGGGTCCAGAACACACCACTACACCCATTACTGGGATACGCCCTATTCAGACTCGCTTTCGCTGCGGCTACCCCACCCGGGTTAACCTCGCGACATGTCCCTGACTCGCAGGCTCATTCTTCAAAAGGCACGCCATCACCCCACACACAGGGGGCTCTGACGGGTTGTAGGCACACGGTTTCAGGTACTCTTTCACTCCCCTCCCGGGGTACTTTTCACCATTCCCTCACGGTACTGATCCGCTATCGGTCACTGAGAAGTATTCAGGCTTACCGGGTGGTCCCGGCAGATTCACAGCAGATTCCACGGGCCCGCTGCTACTCGGGGACACTGCGACAACAGAGCACATGTTTTCGGTTACGGGGCTCTCACCCACTACGGCAGACCATCCCAGGCCACTTCACCTAACACACACTTTTATCACTGCTGCCCATCACGGCGGTGATGAGAACACAGACCCCACAACACCGAACACACAACCCCCGCCGGGTATCACATGCATCCGGTTTAGCCATCCTCCGCTTTCGCTCGCCACTACTCACGGAATCACTTTTGTTTTCTCTTCCTACGGGTACTGAGATGTTTCACTTCCCCGCGTTACCTCTCACTGGCTATATATTCACCAGCAAGTGACGCGACATCACTCGCGCCGGGTTTCCCCATTCGGACATCCTCGGATCCACGCTCGGTTGACAACTCCCCGAGGCATATCGCAGCCTCCCACGTCCTTCATCGGCTCTCAGTGCCAAGGCATCCACCATGCGCCCTTACACACTTACAACACAAAAAACCAAAAATATATGAGTTAAAAAACTCTGAAATTGCACATCAACACACAAAACAACACCCAACCCAAAGGCCAGGCGCCACAACGTTTCGCGTGCTAGATGCTCGCAACCACTATCCACAAATCAAACACCACACCCCACCACCAAAGACGGAGCGACAACAAGAACCCCCAACCCCTCGGAACCAACCTCGAGGCCAAAGGCCGACACCCAACCTCCAACGAAGCAGGCGCCGCGGGCTTGTTGTCTCAAAGCCCAATAGTGTGTTGATGATTTCCGCCGACCCCAAACCCGTCGAGCCGGCACGTTTGTTGTTGCACCAGAACCGGACCCACTACAGGTCAACGGCCCATCCAACGAATCGCCCAGATCACCGAACCCCCACACGATGTGGGCGGGCCTGAGTCTCGTGGTGCTCCTTAGAAAGGAGGTGATCCAGCCGCACCTTCCGGTACGGCTACCTTGTTACGACTTCGTCCCAATCGCCGATCCCACCTTCGACGGCTCCCTCCCCAAGGGGTTAGGCCACCGGCTTCGGGTGTTACCGACTTTCATGACGTGACGGGCGGTGTGTACAAGGCCCGGGAACGTATTCACCGCAGCGTTGCTGATCTGCGATTACTAGCGACTCCGACTTCACGGGGTCGAGTTGCAGACCCCGATCCGAACTGAGACCGGCTTTGAAAGGATTCGCTCCACCTCACGGCATCGCAGCCCTTTGTACCGGCCATTGTAGCATGTGTGAAGCCCTGGACATAAGGGGCATGATGACTTGACGTCATCCCCACCTTCCTCCGAGTTGACCCCGGCAGTCTCTCACGAGTCCCCGCCATAACGCGCTGGCAACATGAGACAAGGGTTGCGCTCGTTGCGGGACTTAACCCAACATCTCACGACACGAGCTGACGACAGCCATGCACCACCTGCACACAGGCCACAAGGGAACCGACATCTCTGCCGGCGTCCTGTGCATGTCAAACCCAGGTAAGGTTCTTCGCGTTGCATCGAATTAATCCACATGCTCCGCCGCTTGTGCGGGCCCCCGTCAATTCCTTTGAGTTTTAGCCTTGCGGCCGTACTCCCCAGGCGGGGTACTTAATGCGTTAGCTACGGCACGGATCCCAAGGAAGGAAACCCACACCTAGTACCCACCGTTTACGGCGTGGACTACCAGGGTATCTAATCCTGTTCGCTCCCCACGCTTTCGCTCCTCAGCGTCAGTTACTGCCCAGAGACCCGCCTTCGCCACCGGTGTTCCTCCTGATATCTGCGCATTCCACCGCTACACCAGGAATTCCAGTCTCCCCTGCAGTACTCCAGTCTGCCCGTATCGCCCGCACGCCGAGGGTTAAGCCCCCGGTTTTCACGAACAACGCGACAAACCACCTACGAGCTCTTTACGCCCAGTAATTCCGGACAACGCTCGCACCCTACGTATTACCGCGGCTGCTGGCACGTAGTTGGCCGGTGCTTCTTCTGCATCTACCGTCACTTGCGCTTCGTCGATGCTGAAAGAGGTTTACAACCCGAAGGCCGTCATCCCTCACGCGGCGTCGCTGCATCAGGCTTGCGCCCATTGTGCAATATTCCCCACTGCTGCCTCCCGTAGGAGTCTGGGCCGTATCTCAGTCCCAGTGTGGCCGGACACCCTCTCAGGCCGGCTACCCGTCGTCGCCTTGGTAGGCCATCACCCCACCAACAAGCTGATAGGCCGCGGGCCCATCCCACACCGCAAAAGCTTTCCCCCACCAGGCCATGCGACCAGCAAGGAATATTCGGTATTAGACCCAGTTTCCCAGGCTTATCCCAAAGTGCAGGGCAGATCACCCACGTGTTACTCACCCGTTCGCCACTCGAGTCACCCAGCAAGCTGGGCACTTTCCGTTCGACTTGCATGTGTTAAGCACGCCGCCAGCGTTCGTCCTGAGCCAGGATCAAACTCTCCAAACAAAA
>NZ_QQBJ01000046.1 GCF_003347205.1 Mycolicibacterium moriokaense | reverse complement strand
GACGTCGACCTGTCCGGGTTCGACCCCACCATCGGGTTCAACTACCTCGGCCGCCTCGGCGCAGGCGCGACCGAGATCTCCGATGAGATGTGGCGGATCAGCCCGGACAGCTTCTCGATGACGGAGTCTGCTTCGGCCCTGCCTATTCCGTTGCCGCACAGCGTCGAACTCAACGCAGGCATCCAGGAGGCCGAAGCGGGCAACGGCCCGCGCCTGGAGGCGTCTTGGACATGGGCGCCCTCTGCGCTGAACCGGGAACAGGTCAGCCGATTGAGCCAGTTGTGGTTTGAGGCCCTGGCCGGCATCTGCGCACATGTCCGCGACGGCGGGGGCGGGCTGACCCCCTCGGACATCGCACCCGCGCGGTTGGGTCAGCATCAACTGGAGAAGCTGGAGCGCGAGTACGACGTCCTCGACGTCCTGACGCTGACCCCCCTGCAGCAAGGCCTACTGTTCCAGGCCGGCGTCGCAGAGGGCGCGGCTGACGACGTCTACGCGGTGCAGTTGGGCATCACCGTCACCGGCGCCCTGGACCCCGATCGCCTTCGCGATGCGGTGCGCACCGCGGTGCGCCGCCATCCCAACCTGGCGGCCCGCTTCACCGACGAATTCGGTGAGCCGGTGCAGATCATTCCCGTCGACCCCGAGATCGATTGGCAATACCTTGAATTGGACGCCGAGGAGCAGATAGCGCAGATGTGCGCGGCGGAGCGCGCCGCGGTCTGCGACCTCAGCGGGCAGGCGGCCGTCCGCGCGTCGCTCATCCGCACCTCCGACAATCGGCACCGCCTCGTCCTGACGACCCACCACATCGTCATCGACGGTTGGTCGTTGCCGATCCTGCTGCAGGAGATCTTCGCCGGCTACTACGGGCAGCGGCTGTCCCCGGCGGTGCCTTACCGCACCTTCGTCAACTGGCTGGCCGGACAGGACCGCGAGGCCGCCGCAGCGGCCTGGCGCGGGGTGTTCGACGGCTTCGACACGCCCACCCTGGTGGGGGCACCCGGCCATGCGGGACCCCGAAACGTCGAGTCCTACCGGGTGTCCGAGGGCATCACGCGCGCTGTCACCGATCTGGCGCGCTCGCACCACACCACCGTCAACACGGTGCTGCAGGCCGCATGGGGTCAGGTGTTGACATGGATGACGGGAAACCACGACGTCGCCTTCGGCACCGCCGTCTCCGGCAGGCCGGCCGACGTCATCGGCTCGGAATCGATGGTGGGCCTGCTGATCAACACCGTGCCGGTGCGGGTGCGGATCGACGCCTCGACCACCGTTGCGCAACTGCTGGAACAGCTGCAGCGCGGGCACACCGACACCGTCGAGCACGAGCACCTGTCCCTCGCCGACATTCACCGCGCCACCGGGCACGACGGGTTGTTCGACACCCTTTTCGTCTACGAGAACTACCCGATCGACGCCGCTGCGTTGCTGGACGCGCACGACCTGGCCGTCACCGACTTCACCAGCCGCGAGTACAACCACTACCCGCTTTCGGTGGTCGCGATGCCGGGACACCAGTTGGGCCTGCGCGTGGAGTTCGATACCGACCTGTTCGACGCGGCCCGCGTCGAGACCCTGGTCGACCGGTTGCGGCAGGTGCTCGCCGCCATGGCCGCCGATCCCACCCAACGGCTGTCGTCGATCGACCTGCTCAACGCCGACGACCACCGGCGGCTCGACGAATGGGGCAACCGCGCGGCGCTGGCCGAGCGGGTGATCACGCCGTCCATCCCGGCGCTGTTCGCCGAGCAGGTGGCCCGCGCACCGGAAGCGGTCGCGATCAGCAGCGGAGAGCAGTCATGGACCTACCGCCAACTCGAGGACGCCGCCGACCGGTTGGCCGCTGTGCTGGCCGACAGGGGTGCGCGCCCGGGGGAGCGGGTGGCACTGCTGCTTCCCCGATCCGCGGAGGCCGTCGCGGCGATCCTGGCCGTGCTCAAGACCGGGGCGGCCTACCTTCCGATGGATCCGGCGCACCCCGATGCGCGGATCGAGTTCATGCTCGACGACGCGGCACCGATCGCCGCGGTCACCACGGCGGCGCTGCGCCCGCGGTTGGGTGGTTCCGACGTGCCCGTCATCGACATCGCCGACGTGGCGGCCGACGCCGAAACCTTCATAGACGTGCCCGCGCCGGACGACATCGCCTACATCATCTACACCTCGGGAACCACCGGTAAGCCAAAGGGCGTCGCAGTCACCCACCGCAACGTCACCCGGCTACTGCACGCTCTCGATGCCGATCTGGGGCCGGGATTGGTGTGGACGCAATGCCATTCGCTGGCGTTCGACTACTCGGTGTGGGAGATCTGGGGCGCGCTGCTCTACGGTGGCCGGCTGTTGATCGTGTCGGACTCCGTGGTTCGCTCCCCGGAGGACCTGCACGCGCTGCTGGTAGCCGAACAGGTCAGCGTGCTGTCCCAGACGCCCTCGGCGTTCTATGCGCTGCAATCCGCCGACGCGCTGCAGCCCGAGCTGGGGCAGCAGCTGAAGCTGCAGACCGTGGTCTTCGGCGGCGAAGCGCTTGAACCGCAACGGCTTTCGAGCTGGCTTCGCAACCACCAGGGCCTGCCCCGGATGATCAACATGTACGGCATCACCGAGACGACGGTGCACGCGTCGTACCGGGAGATCGGCATGGGCGATGTCGAGCACAACAGCAGCCCCATCGGCGTGCCGTTGCCGCACCTGTCCTTCTTCGTGCTGGACGGATGGTTGCGGCGGGTGCCCGCGGGAGTGGTCGGCGAGTTGTACGTGGCGGGCGCCGGTCTCGCGTGCGGATACCTGGGCCGATCGGATCTGACGTCGACGCGGTTCGTGGCCTGCCCGTTCGGCGCACCCGGCGCGCAGATGTACCGCACCGGAGACCTGGTGCGGTGGGGTGCCGACGGCCAACTGCGCTACGTCGGCCGCGCCGACAAGCAGGTGAAGCTGCGCGGCTATCGCATCGAGTTGGGCGAGATCCAGGCGGCTCTGGCCGGGCTGGCGGGAGTCGACCAGGCGGCGGTGATCGTCCGCGAGGACCGACCCGGCGACAAGCGGCTGGTGGGCTACGTCACCGGCGAAGTCACCGGCGCGCTCGACCCGGCGGCGGCGCGCACCGCGCTCAGCGATCGGCTGCCCGCCTACATGGTGCCCGCCGCGGTCGTGGTGCTGGACGTCCTGCCGCTGACGGTCAACGGCAAACTCGACACGCGCGCCCTGCCCGCACCGGAGTACCAGGACGGCGACCACTACCGCGCCCCGTCCGGCGCGGTCGAGGAGATGCTGGCGCGCATCTACGCCGACGTCCTCGGGGTCGAACGGGTTGGGGTCGATGACTCGTTCTTCGATCTGGGCGGCGACAGCATCACGTCGATGCAGGTGGCCGCGCGAGCACGGGCGGCAGGCCTGCAGTGCAGGCCGCGTGACGTGTTCGTCGAGCGGACGGTGGCCCGGCTCGCCCAGGTGACCGTCTTCGCCGACGGCGAGGCGACCGTCGTCGACGAGGGCGTCGGGCCCGTGGTGGCCACCCCGATCATGCGGTGGCTGCGCGGTGTCGACGGCCCAGTCGACCAGTTCAACCAGACAGTGGTGCTGCAGGCGCCGGCAGGCGTCACCGAATCCGACGTGTCGGCGGTGCTGCAGGCCCTCGTGGACCGGCACGCCACGCTGCGGCTGCGCGCGGTGGATGACGTGGCGGGCGGCTGGTCGCTGACGGTGCCCGAGATCGAGTCGGTGGACGTGCGCGACTGCCTGTGCGCGGTCGGCGCTTTGTCGGATGACGTGTTGACGGCCGCCAGGGCTGAGCTGAACCCCGGTGCCGGGAAGATGCTTGCGGCCCTGTGGGTTCCCGACACCCGCCGACTGGCGCTGATGATCCACCACCTGGCCGTCGATGCCGTGTCATGGCGAATCCTGCTGGAGGACTTGAACATCGCCTGGGCGCAGCATCGCGCCGGAGGTGCTGTGGAGCTGCCGCCGGTGGGGACGTCGTTTGCGCGCTGGTCGGCGGTGCTGGACGAGCACGCCCGCGCCGCCGAGGTCGAGGAGTTGGCCGACACCTGGCAGCAGGTGGCCGCGATTCCCGCGACGCTGCCCGCGCTGAAACCCGACCTGGACACCTACGCCACCGCCGGCCAGTTGTCGGAGACGCTGGACGTCGACCTCACCCGCCAGCTGCTCGGCGAGGTGCCCGCGGCGTTTCACGCGGGCGTGCAAGACATTCTGTTGATCGCGTTCGGGCTGGCCGCGGCCGAATTCCTGGGCGCCGGCGGGGCGTCGATCGGCATCGACGTGGAGGGCCACGGTCGCACCGAAGAACTCGGCGCCGACATCGACCTGTCCCGCACGGTGGGGTGGTTCACCACCAAGTACCCGGTGTCGCTGGATGTCGGCGGCCTCTCGTGGGCCAAGGTGACGGCAGGCGATTCCGCTCTCGGTCCCGTCGTCAAGGCGGCCAAGGAGCAGCTTCGCGCAGTGCCCGACGGGCTGACCTACGGTCTGCTGCGTTATCTCAACCCCGACATCGACCTCACGGGTCCGGATCCTTCGATCGGCTTCAACTACCTGGGGCGCCTCGGCGCGGCGCCCGACCTCTCCGATGAGCTGTGGCGGATCGACCCCGACGGGGTGTCGGTCACGGCCGCGGCCACCGCGGTGCCCACGCCGCTGGGCCACACGCTGGAGCTCAACGCCGGCGTCATGGACACCGGCGCCGACGCCGGCCCGCGCCTGCACGCGACGTGGACGTGGGCACTGTCGGCGCTGGATCACGAGCAGGTGAATCGGCTCAGCCAGCTGTGGTTCGACGCGCTCGCAGGCATCTGCAGGCATGTGCGACGCGGAGGGGGCGGGCTGACCCCGTCGGACATCGCGCCCGCCCGGCTGACTCAACATCAGATCGACGGGCTGGCAGAGCAATTCCCGATCGCCGACGTGCTGCCGCTGACACCGCTGCAGCAGGGGCTGCTGTTCCACACGGACACCGCGGGGGGCGGCCAAGACCTCTATGCGGTGCAGCTGGACGTCGCGGTCACCGGCGCCCTCGATGCGGCGCGCCTGCGAGATGCGGTGCACCTCATGGTCAAACGTCGTCCGAACGTGGTGGCCCGCTTCAGCGAACAGTTCGGCGAGCCGGTGCAGATCATCCCGGCGCAGCCCGAGATCGCTTGGCAGTACGTTGAACTCGCCGACGACGACCAGATCGAGCAGTTCTGCGCCGCCGAGCGCGCCGCCGTGTGCGATCTGGCCGGCCAGCCGCCCTTCCGCGCGGCCTTGATCAGAACAGCGGAAGACCGGTACCGGTTTGTGCTGACCAACCACCACATCGTGCTGGACGGCTGGTCGAAACCGATCATGCTGCGGGAGATCTTCGCGAGCTACTTCGGTGAGAGGCTGCCCGTCCCGGTGCCCTACCGAAGGCTTCATACCTGGCTGGCCGGACAGGACAACGACGCCGCGCTGGCCGCCTGGCGTCGGGTGTTCGACGGATTCGACACACCCACGCTGCTCGGTGCGCCAGGCCGGATGGCGTTCGGGCCCCGCGGCGTCGAGTCCTTCCAGATGCCAGCCGAGGTGACCCAGAGCATCGGCGAGTTGGCGCGCTCCTGCCACACCACCGTCAGCACGGTGCTGCAGGCGGCATGGGCGCAGGTGCTCATGTGGCTGAGCGGCCACAGCGACGTGGCCTTCGGCACCGCGGTGTCGGGGCGGCCGGTCGACCTGGTCGGCGCCGAATCGATGGTCGGTCTGATGATCAACACGGTGCCGGTGCGAGCGACGATCACCCCGGCCACCACCATCGCCAGCCTGTTGGATCAGCTGCAGGGCACCTACACCGACACGTTGGAGCACCAGCACCTGGCGCTCAGCGAGATCCATCGCGCCGCCGGTCGCGAGCAGCTGTTCGACACCGTCTTCGTCTACGAGAACTACCCGATCGACACGTCGGCGCTGCTGGGCACGCACGACTTGGCCATCACCGGGTTCACCAACCGTGAATACAACCACTACCCGCTGTCCGTGCAGGCCGTGCCGGGCACCGAGCTGGGGCTGCGGGTCGAATTCGACACCGATGTCTTCGACACGGCCGCCATCAGACGCCTGATCGAACGGCTGCGACGGGTGCTGGTGGCGATGACCGCGGACACGAGGGGGAAGTCATGAGCATCGATTCGAGCCGCACGCTGTTGTCGTTCGACCTCCTCGACGACTCCGAGCACGACCGTCTCGACCTCTGGGGGAACCGGGCGGTGCTCACCAAGCCCGCGACGCCGGTGACGATTCCCTCGTTGTTCGCCGAGCAGGTGCGCCGCGCCCCGGACACGGTGGCGCTGGTGTTTGGCGACCGGTCGTGGAGCTATCGCGCACTCGACGAGGAGACCGACCACCTGGCGAACGTGTTGGTCAGCCACGGTGCGGGACCCGGCGAATCGGTGGCGCTGCTGATCCCGCGATCGGCCGAGGCGATCGTGTCGATCCTCGCGGTGCTCAAGACCGGAGCCGCCTACCTGCCGATCGACCCGGCGCATCCCGACGACCGGATCGCGTTCATGATGTCCGACGCCATGCCGGTCGCGGTGCTCAGCACCGCCGATCTGCGCGCGCGGCTGGACGCGTCGTCCGAGGTTCGCGTCATCGACGTCGACGAGCCGGCTGTCCGGCACACGTCGACCGCCGCGCCTCGAATGCCCGAACCCGACGACCTCGCGTACATGACGTACACCTCGGGTACCACCGGAGTGCCCAAAGCCGTTGCGGTCACCCATCACAACGTCACTCAGTTGGTGGCGGCCTTGCACGCCGACCTGCCGACGGGGCCTGGGCAGGTGTGGTCGCAGTGGCACTCGCTGGTCTTCGACGTCTCGGTGTGGGAGATCTGGGGCGCGCTGCTGCACGGCGGCAGGCTCGTGGTGGTGCCCGACACCGTGGCGGGCTCACCCGACGACCTGCACGATCTGCTCGTCACCGAGAAGGTCAGCGTGCTGTGCCAGACCCCGTCGGCGGCAGGGATGCTGTCACCGGAGCGGTTGGAATCGACGACGTTGGTGGTGGCCGGTGAGGCCTGCCCGCCCGATCTGGTGAAGCGCTGGGCGCCGGGGCGGACGATGATCAACGCCTACGGCCCGACGGAGGCGACGATCTACGCCGCGATGAGCGCGCCGCTGCGCGCGGAGTCCAGCCTGGTGCCGATCGGCTCGCCGGTGCCCGGCGGCGCCGTCTTCGTTCTGGACAAGTGGTTGCGGCCCGCTCCGGAGGGCGTGGTCGGCGAGCTGTATGTGGCCGGGCGCGGCGTCGCGGTGGGATACACGCGCCGCTCCGGCTTGACCGCGTCCCGGTTCCTGGCGTGCCCGTTCGGCGACGCGGGAGCCCGCATGTATCGCACCGGCGATCTGGTGCGGTGGGGCGAGGACGGGCAGCTGCAGTATTTGGGCCGCGCCGATGAGCAGGTGAAGATCCGCGGGTACCGCATCGAGCTCGGCGAGGTGCAGTCAGCGCTGGCCGCGCTGGACGGGGTGGAGCAGGCGGTGGTCATCGTCCGCGAGGACCGCCCCGGCGACAAGCGCCTCGTCGGCTACGTCACCGGATCCGCCGGCCCCGCCGAGATGCGCGCCGCGCTCGCTGATCGGCTGCCCGCCTACATGGTTCCCGCCGCGGTTGTCGTCGTCGAAGCGCTGCCGCTGACCGTCAACGGCAAACTGGACAAACGCGCCCTGCCCGCACCCGAGTACCGAGGCGACGCGGGGGAATACCGGGCGCCGACCACACCGGTGGAGGCGATTCTCGCCGAGGTTTATGCGCAGGTGTTGGGGTTGGAGCGGGTCGGGGTGGATGACTCGT
>NZ_QQBJ01000045.1 GCF_003347205.1 Mycolicibacterium moriokaense | reverse complement strand
CGCCCGGGGCGACGTCGGAGTCATCGAGCTCGCGCGAGCACTCGACCTGCACGCCAGCACCGCACACCGGATCCTTCGGGCACTGGTGGCCGCCAACTACGTCGTACAGAACGCCCAAACCGAACGATATCGATTGGGCCCCTCCGCGTTTCTGCTCGGCCGCGCCGCCGAGCGCACCCTGGGATTCGACGAGGCGATGCCCCTGCTGGAACAACTGAGCGCGGCCACCGGCGAATCGGTCAACCTGGTCATCCGCGACGCAGACGAAGGCCTCGTCGTTCTGCGCGTGGAATCCGAGCATCCACTGCGATTCATCCAGCCCGTCGGCGCGCGAATCCCGCTGTACTGCACCAGCACCGGCATCACCGAAGCCACAATCACCTCACCGCGAGACCTGCTCGCCCAACTCGAAGAGATCCGCAAACGCGGATACAGCATCAACAAAGGAGAACGGATCCCCGGCGTCTACGGCGTCGCAGCCCCGGTGTTGACCAGCGACGGCATCGCCTCCACCGCACTGGCCGTCCAAGGACCCGAAGTCCGGATACCCGACGAACGCATCCCCGAACTCGGACAACTCGTGATCAAAACAGCTCAAGCAATCGCCGCCATCATGCCCTCGGGCTACCAACTCTGACACTGCCCGCCGCCTGCACGGCCGGCAAACGTCAGTCGCCGAACCCGCGGCGGGTGGCGGACACAGCGGCGGTCAATGCAGCCAGGGTCCGGCGGCGGGCGGGTGCCTGAGGTGCTTCCTCGCGCCGCGCAGCGGCGGCCACGCCATGTTCGGGGCGGCCCAGAACCGTGTCGGATGCGGAACCGAGTTCGTCGTGAAACAGGGTGATCATGCAAGGCCTTTCAGATGATGGATGCGATTTCCATCATCCAGAAGAACCAACGCCCCGCACTATGCCGCGCGCCACACAAACGGCGTGCGCTTGGTCACCACGCCGCGCCCGGAATCAGCTCCCGATGTTGTAGGACTTGAGCTGGTCGGTGATCAGCGCCTCCTGATCTTTGAGGAAGGCCTGGAAGTCGCCCGCGTTCTGGTAGCTGTCCGACGATGCGAACACCTGCGACTGGAATTGCGTCATCTCCGGGGTTTTGACGGCCTCGCCACATGCGTCGGAGAGCTGTTGGACCACCTTGTCGGGGGTATCGGCGGAGACCACGATCCCTCGGAATTGCGGGAGCACGACTTCCTTGGGAAGCCCGAGGTCTGCAGCCGTCGGGACGCCCTCGTAGCCTTCGACCGGTCCGTCCGCGATCAGCACGACCGGCACGAAGTCCCCCGAGTCCAAGTACTGCCTGACGTCGCCGAGCTGCTCGTACAACACGTCGACTCCGCCACCGAGCAGCGCGGCGTAGCGTTCGCTGGGCTGGGAGTACGGCACCGCCCGGAACGAGGTGCCGAGCTTGTCCTTCAGAGCGGCCAGCACGATGTCGTCCACGCTGTTCGTGCCGACCGTCGCGACCTTGAGCTGTCCGGGCTTTTGTTTGGCCGCCTCGGCGAGCGCGGGCCAATCGGGGTAGGTGCCCTTGCGCACCATGATCGCCGACGGCATCGATTGCAGCCGGCAGGCCCCCTGCAGCTCATCGAGCTTGAACGAGGCGCCGCCCGCGGGGACCGTGGTGAGCGTGTCCTGGATGAGGATGGCCATCGACTCACCCGGCTTGCCGGCCAGCATCTTGGTCATGCCGGTGCTCCCCGTCGCGCCCGGGACGTTCACCACGGGGATCTGTTGGTCGATGATGTCCTCCATCGACGCGGCCGCCGCCCGCGCCACCTGGTCGGCGCCGCCGCCGGGGCCGAATGGCACCACCAGATCCACCGGCCTGCGGAAAGCGTTGCCGTCGGCACCGCTTCCGCTGCTGGCACCACAGCCTGCAAGAACGACGGCGAGTGCCGTGACCGACCCCACGGTGAGCGCCTGACGACGCATGGACTTAACGGACATTGGTTGACTCCTCTGTAGATACTGCAGTTGATCTCTGCGGGTCGCCGTCTCGTGGTCCTGCGGCACCGGCGGTGCGATGCCGTCGGGCATGCGCAACGCTGCGGTAGACGAGGAATGCGAGCACCGCAACCCAAATGACCATGAGCACGGCCGAGATCGGACGGGTGATGAAGACCGTCGGGTCGTTGCCCGACGAGATCATCGCGGTGGTGAAGTACCGCTCGGCGAGCGGACCGAGGATGGCGCCGAGCACCAGCGGCGCGAGCGGGTACCCCCACTTCTGGAGGAAGAACCCGAGAACCGCGAACAGCGTCATGATCCACACGTCGGAGATCGAGTTGCGAATCGCGAAGGCGCCAATGTAGGCGAACAAGACGATGATCACGGCGATGTACTGCTCGGGCACTTTGAGCAGGCGTACCATCGGCCCGCTCGCGGCGATGCCGAGGATGAACATGAGGATCACGCTGACCAGCAGCGCCGCGATGATGGTGTAGACGAGCTGCGGCTGCGTCTGAAAGATCTGCGGGCCCGGCTGCAGGTTGTGCAGCAACATTGCGCCGAGGATGACCGCGGTGGCCGCGCTGCCGGGGATTCCCAGCACCAGCAGCGGGATGAAGGCGCCGCCGACGGTCGCGGTCGACGCGGCCTGGGGACCGATGACGCCGTTCGGCGACCCGTTGCCCACCTGGGCGCGGTCCTTGCCGAACTGCTTTTCCAGACCGTAGGCGACGAAGGAGGCCACCGTCGCCCCCGCGCCGGGAACACCACCGAGCAGGGAGCCGGTGACCACTCCGCGTCCCATGCTGCCGCTGCGTTCGCGGAACTCCCGCAACGACGGGAACCTGGTCTTCACCCGGCCCGGCGCGGGCGCCTTCTCCTTCGAGAAGTTCTCACCGAAACGCACCAGCACATGTCCCAGCGCGTAGATGCCGACCATGACGGGCAGGTAATCGATGCCGTCCCGCAGGACGTTGGAACCGAAGTCGAAGCGGACCGTTCCGTACACGGCGTCCACGCCCACCGTCGCCAGCAGCATGCCGATCAGCAGGGCGGCCAACGACTTGATGACGGACCGCTCGGCCAGGGCCAGCACGCTCGTGAGCCCCAGCAACACGATCACGAAATACTCCGCCTGGCCGAACTTCAGCGCCACGTGCGCGATGGGGCGGGCCGCGAACGTGAGCAACACCCAAGCCACCAGGCCACCCGCGAGCGCGGCGAATGCCGCCCAGCCGAGTGCCTCCGCCGCGCGACCCCGCCGGGTCATGGTGTAGCCGTCCCACAGCAACGGCACGTTGTTCGGTTCGCCCGGTATGTGCAGCAGGATCGAGGTGATCGCCCCGCCGTAGGTACCGGCGACGTAGACCGCCAGCATCAGCACGATGCCGGTCTCGGGGTCCATGCCGTAGGTGAACGGAAGGATCAGGATGACGCCCATCACGAAGGTGAGGCCGGGCAGCACCCCGACGATCAGCCCCGTGACCACCCCCAGCACGAGAATGATCCACATCGTGGGCGAGAACGACGTGAGCTCGTGCAAGACGCCTGTGAAGGTTTCCATGTGTTTCTCCAGACCGGTGGTGGACGGGTCAGTAGGCGCCGAGCAATTCGAAGAGCCGGACCGAAAGGTCGTCGAAGACGCCCACCCCGGTCGGCAGTGACAGGTAGACGACCTTCACGAACATGTAGGCGAAGCCGACCGACAGCACCGCGGCGAGCGGGATCACGACGAAGAGGTTGCGCTTGCCTGCCAACACCAGAAAAACGACGACCAGCAGGAAGGTGGCCACTACCCATCCGAGGTAGATCGTCCCGACGACGTAGGCGATCGCGATCGCGATCACGATCGCGACCCGGCGGGGGCTGATCAGCTCGGTTTCGAGCTCGGCGCCTTCCTCCGGGATCTCCTCTGCGTCGTCGTCGCTCACGGCGACGCCGCGGCGAATCGTGCGGATCTCCTGCACGATCCGGACCACCATGCAGAAGGCGAAGAGTCCGAGCAACACGCGGGGATAGAACGCCGGCCCGGGGCCGCCTTCCGACGGCGTGCCCCACTTGTCGGTCATCAGCCACAGTGGGACACACATTGCGATACCCAAGAGCGGCATGAGCACCGTCGTCCATCGACGCACCCGGGACATCGCGCCCGGCGCATCGGAGTCTCGTAGGTTGGACAACTGCGGCGACGGTTCGGCCGAATCCGCGTTTGTCACGCTCTCGTCGGGATCGGTGTCCGCGGCGGCCTGCGGTGAGTCCAGGCGCGGACGTGGTGTATCCAGCGCGTCGCGGGCGACTGGTTCCGCCATTTCGCCCCTCTTTCAAAATATGGAATTCAATATCATATTTACCGTAGAGTAGCTGTGAAGCATGTGTCAACGGTCACAAGTGAGATTGCCCATCCCGAGCTCGGTCAACCAATGTCTTTCCGGCATTTATGGAATGTGTTACCATATTGTGGAACTTGCTCAACCAAGGCTCTTGGGTGTGTGACGTCGCCCTGTGCGGCTCTCCGCCTCGGGCGTTCCTCGACTCCAACGCGGGAGGATCGGACATGTCAGAGAAGGTGCAGCCGAGCCATTCGGGCGCCGTCACCACTGAAGTCACCGCTGAGATCGCTCAACTCGTCGACAAGGCCCGCACCGCGCAGGCCGTGCTGGAGACCTACTCCCAGCAACGTGTCGACGATGTGGTGGCCGCAGCCGCCTGGGCGATCTACGAACCCGGGCGCGCCCTGGCGCTGGCGGAACTGAGCGTGCAAGCCACCGGCCTCGGCTGTGTCTCGGACAAGGTCACCAAGAACCAGCGCAAGACGATCGGAACGCTGCGTGATCTGACCGGAGCGCCGTCGGTGGGGATCATCGGCGAGGACGCCGAACTCGGCATCACCGAATACGGCAAGCCGGTGGGCGTGGTGGCCGCGGTGTGCCCGTCCACCAACCCCGCGGCCACCCCCGCGAACAAGACGATGATGGCGCTCAAGGGCGGCAACGCGGTGATTCTGTCGCCGTCGCCCAAGGGTGCCTCCACGTGTGCCCTGCTGGTGAGCTACATCCATGCGGAGTTCGACAAGGTGGGTGCACCGCGCGATCTGGTGCAGTTCATCGCCGAACCCAGCAAGGCGAAGACGAATGAACTGATGCGGCAGGCGGACCTGGTCGTGGTCACCGGTTCCCAGCGCAATGTGCGCGCGGCCTACAGCAGTGGCACCCCGGCCATCGGGGTGGGTGCGGGCAACGCACCGGTGATCATCGCGGCCGACGCCGACCTCGCCGACGCCGCCGAAAAAATCAAGCGCAGCAAGGTTTTCGACTACGCGACCAGTTGCTCTTCGGAGAACTCAGTGCACATCGACGACGCCGTGTACGCCGATGCGCTGAACAATCTGCGCTCCCAGGGCGGCTACCTGCTGACCGCGCAGGAGAAGGACCGACTGCAGGCGGTGATGTGGCCGGACGGCAAGCTCAATTCCGCGGTGACGGCCCAACCACCGGACAAGATCGCCGCGCTGGCCGGCCTCGATGCACCAGAGGCGCGCAACGCGGATTTCTTCATGGTCGAAGAGGACGGCGTCGGTCCCGAGTACCCCTTCAGCGGCGAGAAGTTGTCCGTGGTGCTCACCGTTTACCGCTACCAGGACTTCGACGCCGGGCTCAGCCGGATTCAGCGACTGCTGGACTTCCAGGGCGCGGGCCATTCCTGCGGCATCCACACCCACGACGACTCACTGGTCGCCGCCGTCGCGGAGCGTCTGCGGGTGGCCAGGGTGTTGGTCAACCAGGCGCACTGTTTCGGTACCGGCGGCGGATTCGACAACGGCCTCGGCTTCACGCTGACGATGGGTGCGGGCACCTGGGCGGGCAACAGCATCAGCGACAACCTCTCCTACCGGCACTTCCTCAACATCACCAGGGTTGCGCGGGTCATCCCCCCGCGCGTTCCCACCGAGGAGCAACTGTGGGGCCACTACTTCGACACGTACGGACGGTGAACGTGAATCTTCTTGAATACCAAGGAAAGAGCTTGCTGTCCCGAGGCGGACTGACCACGCCCGACGGTGGGGTGGCCTCGGACCAGGGCGCGGCCGCGACGATCGCGGGAGCGCTAGGCGGCCGGGTCGTCATCAAGGCCCAGATCCCCAGCGGCAAGCGGGGCAAGTCCGGGGGCATCCGGTTCGCCGACACCCCGGCGCAGGCGGGACAGGCCGCCGCTGAGCTCCTCGGGACTCCGGTCAACGACTTCCCGGTCACCGCGGTGCTCGTGGAGCAGGCATTGCCGATCGCCCGCGAGCTCTACGCCGCTGTCCTCAACGACCCGGCGAGCAAGGGCCCGCTCGTCCTGTTCTCCGTCGAGGGCGGGATGGACATCGAGGAAGTCAACGCAACCGCGCCGGAGAAGGTGCTGCGCCTGCCGATCGACATCCGAACGGGGCTGTCGCCGGCGGACGCACGAGCGCTGCTGGCCGACACCGACCTGTCCGAGGCCGAACGCACGTCCGTCGCCGCCGCGCTGGTCGACTTGTACGGCGTCTACCTGGACGCCGAAGCCGATCTGGTGGAGGTCAATCCGTTGGTGCTCACCGACGACGGGCGCGTCGTCGCGTTGGACGCGAAGGTCTCTTTGGATCCGGGGGCGCTCGCACGCCAACCCGCCGACTTCCTGCGGAGCCTGGAAACCGGGCATCCCAAACAGGGGTCTCCCCTCGAGGACGAGGGTGCCCAACTCGGACTGCAGTTCATCGAACTCGACGGGACGGTGGGCGTGCTCGCCAACGGCGCGGGATTGACCATGGCCACCCTGGACGCCGTCAACCACTACGGCGGGCGCCCGGCCAACTTCCTCGAGATCGGCGGCGACGCCTACACGAAGGCCACCCCTGCGCTGCGGCTGGTGCTGAAGAACCCGAACGTCCGCAGCCTGCTGGTCAACTTCTGCGGGGCCTTCGCGCGCACCGATGTCATGACCGAGGGCGTGGTCAGTGCGATCGAAACCCTCCGACCGGACATCCCGGTGTTCTTCTCCATTCACGGCACCGGCGAGGACGAAGCCATCGCCCTGGTCCGCGACCGCCTCGGGCTGCAACCTCACGACCTGATGGACGACGCCGTTCAGGCCGCGGTGGCGGCGGCCGGGGCCGGGAACCAGAACGACCTAGTCAACGAGGGAGCGCGCTGATGCTTGTCACCGGAACCGAGAATGTCGTGGTCCAAGGGATCACCGGCAAGCAGGGATCGTTCTGGACCGAGCGGATGATCGAGTGCGGCACCAACGTCGTCGCGGGGGCGACCCCCAACAAGGGCGGCCGCACGGTGGCGGGGATACCCGTCTACAACTCCGTCGTGGCAGCGGCCGAAAGTCACCGCCTCGACGTGGCCGTGCTGTTCGTTCCTCCGCTGGCCGCCAAGGCGGCGGTTCTCGATGCCATCGGTGCCGGGGTCCGCAAGATCGTGTTCCTCACCGAGCACGTGCCCTACCAGGACGTGATGTACGTGCTGGCCGAGGCACGCGACCACGGGGTCCAGGTGCTCGGACCCAACACCGCGGGGCTCGTGGTCCCCGGTGAGGCATCGGTGGGGATCATGCCGGGCTTCGCCAAGAACATCTTTCAACCGGGCAACATCGGTGTCGTCTCTCGCAGCGGCAGCCTGGGCACCCTGCTCGCGCTCAATCTGGTCACCGCGGGCTATGGGCAGTCTGCGTTCATCGGCATCGGTGGCGATCCGATCCTCGGCACCACCACGTCCGACGCGGTTCGCATCCTCGACGACGACCCGCGCACGGACGCGATCGTGCTGGTGGGTGAGATCGGGGGCAGCATGGAAGAGGACGCCGCCGAGCAGATCGCCGGGATGCGCAAACCGGTGGTGTCCTTCATCGCCGGACGCAGCGCCCCGCCCGACCGGCGGATGGGTCACGCGGGCGCCATCGTCACGGGCAACCGCGGCAGCGGGCAGTCCAAGGTCGACGCGCTGACCGCAGCCGGCGTCACCGTCATCGACGTCCCCAGCCAGGTGGCGCACGCCCTGCAGGGCTTCGGGGTGGCCCCGGTGGGCGCGGGCGTCAACAGCTGACGGGCACTCCCCGTCGGGTCCCCGCAATCCCACACCGCTCTTGTTAGATTGCTGTGACCACCGGGAAAGGGGGCAGGCGTGAGCACGGCGGCAGAGCCGCCCCGAAGTGAACAGGTCGCCGGGACCCAAACGATCGCACGGGCACTTTCAGTGCTGGGCGTTTTGCGCGACGCCCGGGGCGACGTCGGAGTCATCGAGCTCGCGCGAGCACTCGACCTGCACGCCAGCACCGCACACCGGATCCT
>NZ_QQBJ01000044.1 GCF_003347205.1 Mycolicibacterium moriokaense | reverse complement strand
AGGCCACGAACACCGTGGCCATGAACAACAACATCTCCACCAGCGCGAACACCCCCAGGCTGTCGAACGCCACCGCCCACGGATACAAAAACACGATCTCGATGTCGAACACGATGAACAACATCGCCGTCACGTAGTAGCGCATCGGGAACCGCTGTGCCGGAACGGCATGATTGCTCAGGGGTTGAATACCGCACTCGTAGGCGTCGAGCTTGGCCCGGTTGAAATGCCGCGGCCCGATCAGCACCGCGATCGCCACCGAGGACACCGCGAAGACGGCCGCGATGGCGGCAAGCACCAGGATCGGCGTAAACGCGCTCACTGTCCGGCCTTTCGCTGTTCGGGTGGGGCGATGTCCACGCTGGCGAACCGCACATACCGGTCAGCACCCCGACCTGGGGGACGGCGAAGGGGATTCACCTGAGGCGCCCGGCTGGCTACCATCCGCTAGGTGAAGCGACAACACGGTCGAACCAGTTCCTATGCCCCGCTGCGGATTTTGGTCTACAGCAGCAACGCCGCGGTGCGGGCGCGGGTGAAGCAGGCGCTGGGACCGATGCCCGCCGGCGACCTCGCGCCATTGGATTTCGTCGATGCGGCGACGCATCCGGCGCTGACTCGACTGATGGAGTCGGGGTCGATCGACCTGGCCGTCCTCGACGGCGAAGCAACTCCGTGTGGTGGTATCGGAGCCGCGAAACAACTCAAAGACGAGTTGCTGCAATACCTGCCGATCGTCGTGATCACCGCGCGCCGCGACGACGCCTGGCTGGCCGGCTGGGCGAAGGCCGACGCGGTGGTCTCGCACCCGGTTGACCCGGTCCAGCTGCGGGAGCGGGTGATCCCGCTACTGCACGGCAGGATGCTCGCCTAGTGGTGCGGTGACGGCCCGAGGTGCCGAGCGATGTCCGTGCAGGCATTCGGGATGTGCGGCGTGCCAATGCCGTTCGATGCGCAGCACCCGATGGTGTTCCACCACGAGCCACGCGATCCCGCCTGCGATCGCGAGCGTTCCCACGATTCCCGTCGTCAGCACCCACTCGTGGCGCTGGTAGGCGATCGAGGCGACGCTGGCGACCAGCGACATCACGCCCAGTGCGATCGACAGCAGCCCTGGCCAGCAATAGATGTCGATGAAGGACTCACCGGCGTGCGGGTGCGTGGTGCGGAAGTGGTCGGTCGGATCGTGTGTGTCTGCCATGACTCCTCCTGGTGTAGAGCTACCTTGAAGAGCTATTCCGATGGCAGCGCGGGTCCATCCCCCGACTGGGTGGCGCGTCGGGTGGGCTAGCTCACCGAACGCCAACCCAACTCGCGATGGGCGAGCAGATGCGCGATCAACAATTCGGTCGACCCGGTGCAGGGCGACTGGGTGACGATGTGCCACGGGCGATCCAGGGGCGTGCCGTCGACCTCGACCTCGACGAGCGCGCCGGCGTCGAGTTCCCTGGCCACCGCCTGGCGGGACACCAGCGTCACGCCAAGGCCCGCGACGGCGGCGGCCACCACCGCACCGTGTGAGCCCAACACCATCTGACGGGGCTCGGCGCCGATCTCTTCGAGCAGTGCGGTCGTCGTAGCTCTTGTGCCCGAACCGGACTCGCGCAGCAGCCACGTGGCGTGGGCCGGGTCGAAGTGCCGCGCTGTCTCGGGTGGAGCCACCACGACCAGGGTGTTGGGGCTGACCGCCCTGACCTGGACGTGGTCGAATTCTCCGGGCGGACGGCCCGCAACCACGACGTCGGCGTCGTGGTTGGTGAGCATGGGCCAGATCGCGTTTCGCGACGCCACTTCGAGCTTGCATTCCACGCCAGGGTATTTCGCGGTGAAGGACGCCAACAGCGCCGGCAGTAGCAGTTCGCCGGCAGTGGTCACCGCGGCCAGCCGGATCGATCCGTTCTCGGGGTCTACCTCTCCGCGCGCGGCCAGGACGGCCTCGTGATGCAGGCCGAGAATCCTTCTGGCGTAGTCGGCGTAGCGTTGACCGGCGGGCGTGAGCCGGACCCCGCGACCGTGTCTGTCCACCAGAGGCACCCCGACCTCGGCGCTCAGGCTGCCCAACGCCGACGAGATCGCAGACTCGGTGACCACCAGCCGCTCCGCCGCCCCGCGAACCGATCCGGTGTCGGCGAGCTCGACCAGCGCGCGCAGCCGCGCATTCGTCGTCACGTTGTTTCCTTGCCGTGCTCGCCGAACACCCGGCTGGCGCGTAGGTCGGCGGCCTCGATCGTGGTCAGCGCCGACAGGTCGACAGGCGCATGCACCTCGGTGACCAATCGTCGCGCGTGCCGTAATCGGGCGCGCTCCATCGCATTGCGGACGCTGCGGGCATTGGCGAACCACGGTTGGTCGATGCGCAGCCTCAGATACTCCCGCAGCGCGTCCCGGCCGTCGCGCGAGAGCCGGTAGCCGAGTTGTTCGGTCATCAGCGCCGCGATCTGCTCGAGTTCCTCGACGGTGTAGTCCGGGAAGGTGATGTGATGGGCAACGCGACTCTGCATGCCGGGGTTGGCGGAGAAGAACTGGTCCATCTTGTCGGCGTACCCGGCGAAGATCACCACCAGATCGTCGCGGTTGTTCTCCATCACCTGCAGCAGGATCTCGATGGCTTCGGCGCCGTAGTCGCGTTCGTTCTCGACCTTGTACAGGTAGTAGGCCTCGTCGATGAACAGCACACCGCCCATCGCGCGCTTGATCACTTCCTTGGTCTTCGGCGCGGTGTGCCCGATGTACTCACCGACGAGGTCGTCGCGGGTCACGCTGACAAGATGCCCGCGGCGCAGGTATCCGAGCCTGTGCAGCAGGTCCGCCATCCGCATCGCGACGGTGGTCTTGCCCGTACCGGGATTGCCCGTGAAGCACATGTGCAATGTGGGTTGTGGCGCGGTGATTCCGTATCGGGAGCGCATCCGGTCGACCAGCAACAGGGCGGCGATTTCGGCAATCCGCGTCTTGACCGGTGTCAGCCCCACCAGTTCGCGCTCGAGCTTGGCCAGCACGTCGTCCACACCGGCGTCGCGGCCCGCCGCCGCGAGGTCGACCGTGGCCTCGGGAGGCAGCACGGCGTCGTCGTCGGAGTGCTCGGCCGTCGGTTCGACGGCCAGCTGACCGGGTGTGAAACCGAAAGAGCGACGCGGTGTTTCGATCGCAGGCTGGGTCATGCCGCATCGACCGCCGCGGTACCCGCCCCAGGATCGCATCCATCGTTCATGCTGAAATGCTCCCATCAGATGGTCAACATGTCTATTGAGAATCGGATACTGATCCTGAAGTTGATGCTTAACTATGTCACCCGCCCGATCCACCTCCTGGGTGACGCCGCAGCCGTCGCCGCACAATACGTTCGCCCGATCAGATGTGCGGCTCGTCGGCGCGGGAGTTCAGCAATGGGCAAGTGGAAGCTGCGAGGAGAACTCGAACGGCGGGTGATGGACCACCTCTGGTCGGTGCCGGAACCGCAGACGGTGCGCGAAGTCCACTCCGCCATATCGACTCGCCGCAAACTCGCTTACACCACAGTCATGACGGTGCTGCGCCGGCTGGCGGACAAGGGCCTGGTGATCCAGCACCGCGAGGACCGCGCGCATCGGTACGCGGCACGGCACAAGCGCGACGAATTGGTCGCCGGCCTGATGATGGATGTGCTCGATCAGGTGGCCGACGCCGGCGATCGCACCGCTGCTCTCGTGCACTTTGTGGAAAGCGTTGGCACAGAGGACCTCCACGCGCTGCAACAGGCACTTGTCGAGGCGGAGTCGAAGCGGGCCACCGCCTAGTCCCGCGTCAGTGGCAGCGGGATCGTCGCCGTCACAGAGGTTCCCGAGCCCGGTCGGGACCGGATCGTGAGCCGACCACCGACGAGCTCGGCCCGTTCCGACATCGACAGCAGGCCGTAGCCGTGGCCCTCCTTGTTGCCGTGTGGGTGCTCGGGCATCGTGAAACCCACCCCGTCATCGACGATTTCGAGTGTGGCCGTGTCCTCTGACACGTCGAACGCCAGGCTCGCCGTCGTGGCGTGCGCATGCTTCACGACGTTCTGCAGGCATTCCTGTGCGATTCGGTACAAGGCGAGCTCGATGTGTTCAGGTAACCGAGTCTCGGTCAGGTTCACCTCGAGCCGGATCTGGGGGATGGAACGCGCCAGGCTGGCCAACCCGCCTGCCAGGCCGAGGTCATCGAGCACGGGGGGACGCAGCCCGCCGATGGCGGCCCGGGCCTCCTGCAGTGTCAAGTCGACCAATTCGCGCGCCGCCGCCAGTTGCACCGACGCCTCGCCCGGGTCGGCGCTGACGGCTCGGGCCGCGGCGTCGAGCCGGTAGGACAGGGTGATCAGTCGCTGGGAGATCCCGTCGTGGATGTCGCCGGCCAGCCGCCGCCGCTCGATCTCCTGGGCCTCGATGACCTGCTCGACGAAGTTCTCGTGGGCGCGTTCCCGTCCGACCAGGCGGCGGTGCAGCCGCGCCTGATGCAGCGCCCCGGCGATCAGGCGGCCGATCACGCTGAGAAGCTCGACGTCGCCGGGCGTGAACTCGCGCCGTTCGATCGTGTGCACGGTCAGCTCGCCGACGAGCCCGCCCGGCTCGGTTTCCATCGGCACCGAAACCATCGAGGTGAAACCGGAATCGGGCAACGAGTCGATGGCGACGTAGCGCGGGTCGGACTGCTTGTCTTCGGTGATCACCACGGGCTGCCGGTGGCCGGCCACCCAGCCCGAGATACCCGAACCCAGCGGCAGGCGTACGCGTCCGACCTCGCGATCGAACGGCGGCGTTGCGCCGGCCAGGGTCAGCGAACGTTCGCTGTCATCGAGAACGTGGACGAAGCAGACGTCGGTGTCGGTGGCATCGGTGATCATCCGTGCGGCCGCGGCAGCCAGCGGCTCCACCTGCGGGCCGTTCGATGCCGCTTGGATGAGTTCGCGCAGCAGCGCCAGCTCGCGGTCGGCCTCCACCAGATCGCGTACGGCATGGGAGCGGTGTGCGCCGATCGGCGGCGCGGTGGTCGTATTACTCACTGGTAGATGCCTTCTCGTAGTGCCGTGGCGACGGCTGCCGTCCTGTCGGCCACACCGAGCTTGCGGTAGATCGACCGCAGGTGGCTCTTGACGGTTTCGTCGCCGATGATCAACTTGTTGGCAATGCCCCGGTTTGACAGCCCGGTCACCATGTAGGACAGGATCTCGCTTTCCCGCTGGGTCAAACCCTGTCGGGCGCCGGGCCAGAACTCGTCGCGCGCCAGCCGCGATGCGGTGTCGGCCGCACGCAGCGCCAGCCCGGGGTCGATCGCGCTTTCCCCGCTGCGCACCAGTTCGAGCTGGCGCACGAGGTCGTCGCTGCTGATGCTCTTCAGCAGGTACCCGGAAGCACCGACGCGGATCGCCTGGAAGAGGTACTGCTCGTCGTCGTACACCGACAGCATCACGACCTTGCGATCCGGGTTGCGTTGTCGCAGCGCCAAACACACGTCCAGCCCGCTGGAGCCCTGCATTCGCACGTCGCACAGCACCACGTCGGGGTCCAGGCTGTCCACCACGCTGACCGCGCGTTCTGCGCCGACCGCCTGCCCCACGACGCGCACCTTGCCTCCGAAACCGGCAAGCATCGCCTTCAAACCCTCGATGACCATCTCGTGGTCATCGACCAACACAAGCCGCACGGGACCTGTGACCGCCGTCATCATTGGCACACCATAGAGGCGGGCTCTCGCACCGTCACGCGACTTTCGGCGCTATGACCACATATAACCCTCTCAATCCCCCGCACAGGGGGAACTGACGCCGCTTTCGGCTCCATAGCATCGCCGCAACCACGAGGAGGTTTGATGGACACGCGCGCGCCGACCCTGGTCGCTTCAGTTCTGCCTGCGGACTTTTCAGAGCTTGGTCAGGAAGTCAGGAGGTTGGAGAAGGCCGGCGTCGACCGAATCCAGTGGGACGTGATGGACGGCCGGTTCGTGCCCAACCTCACCTTCGGTCCCGACGTCATCAGTGCCAATCGCGGTCTGGTGTCGATGGGATTCGAGGCGCATTTGATGGTGGACGATCCGGACCCGATGCTGCGGACGTGGATCGAGGCGGGCTGCGAAATCGTCATCGTGCACGCCGAGGCGACGCGGCACCTGCATAGGACCCTCGGGCTTATCGCCGACCTCGGTGCGCGCGCGGGAGTCGCGCTCAACCCGGCCACGCCACTGGAGGCGGTCACCAATGTGCTTGACCTCGTTGACCTTCTGCTGGTGATGACGGTGAACCCCGGTTTCGGCGGCCAGCAGTACCTGGCGTCGATGGAGCCCAAGATCGCCGCCGCCAGAGCGGAAGTGGACCGCCGGGGCCTGGACATCGAGGTCGAGGTCGACGGCGGCATCGGCGGGGCGACGATCGGTGCGGCCGCGCGCGCCGGCGCGGACGTGTTCTGCGCGGGCTCGGCGTTGTTCAACGGCGCGGGCACCATGGAGGAGCGGACGGCGACCTTGCGCCGGGCCGCCGTCGACGGGATCGCGGCGCGGTGAGCGTCGCATCCAGCGCGACCAGCCGCGCCGACGTCCTCACCGATGAGATCGACCAACTCGCGATCACCACGCTGCGCTTTCTCGCGGCGGACGCGGTGCAATCGGCCAACAGCGGCCATCCCGGTCTGCCGCTTGGTGCGGCGCCGCTGGCGTGGACGCTGTGGTCGCGGCATCTGCGCCATGACCCTGCCGACCCGCGCTGGCCGGACCGGGACCGGTTCGTGCTGTCCGCGGGCCACGGATCGGCGCTGTTGTACGCGTTGCTACACGTCTTCGGGTACGACCTGACGCTGGATGAGCTGGCGCAGTTCCGTCAGCTCGGCTCCCGCACCCCCGGTCACCCGGAGTTCGGGATGACACCCGGGGTCGAGACGACGACCGGGCCGCTGGGCCAGGGATTGGCGAACGCCGTCGGCATGGCGCTGGCCGAGCGGATGCTAGCGGCGCGCTGCAACGACGGCGAGCATCGCGTCGTCGACCATCGCACCTGGGTGCTGGCGGGCGACGGCGACCTGATGGAGGGCATCAGCCACGAGGCCGCCTCGCTGGCCGGACGCCTCGGCCTGGGCCGGCTGACCGTCGTCTTCGACGACAACAACATCACCATCGACGGCGCCGCCGACATGAGTTGCGGCGACGACGTGCTGGGCAGGTTCGCCGCTTATGGCTGGCACACACTGTCGGTCGAGGACGGCAACGATGTGGCAGCCATCGACCGCGCCTTCCGCGAGGCCCGCGTGATCGACGATGCGCCGACATTCATCAAGGTGCGCACCACGATTGGCTACGGCGCGCCCGGAGTCGAGGGCACGTCGAAGGTGCACGGCAGTCCCTTGGGCGCCGAGACCCTCGCGGCCATGCGGTCGACGTTCGACTGGCCGGCCACCGCATTCCACGTGCCGGGCAACCTGAGGGCGGTGACGGCGGTGCTGGCCGCCGAGGGCACCGCCGAACGGTCGGAATGGGTGCGCGCATACGCCACTTGGAGTGCCGACCATCCCCGGTTGGCCGTGGACTTCCCGCTCGATCGGGTGCCTGCGCCACCGCATGCCGACGTCCTTGCGCCGCTGTTCGATTCGTCGGCGAAGATGGCGACCCGTCAGGCGTCGGGCGCGGCGCTGAAGGCACTGGCGCCCGAATACCCAGCGCTGATAGGCGGATCCGCGGATCTGGAGGGTTCGACGAACACCGCGATGGCGGGCGGGGACGTCTCGGCGGGCGACTACGCGGGCCGGACCATCCGATTCGGCATCCGCGAGCATGCGATGGCGGCGGTGATGAATGGGATCTCGGTGCACGGCGGCCTTCGGCCGTTCGGCAGCACCTTCCTCGTCTTCTCCGACTACCTGCGTCCGGCGTTGAGGCTGTCGGCGCTGATGCGTCAGCCGGTCATCTATGTGTTCACCCATGATTCGGTCCATGTCGGCGAGGACGGACCGACCCACCAGCCGATCGAGCACGTCGAATCGTTGCGTGTCATACCGGGAGTGACCGTTCTACGGCCCGCCGACGCGGCCGAGAGCGCGCTGGCGTGGGAGATCGCGGCGCACAATCTTGCGGGGCCGACGGCGCTGATCCTGACCAGGCAGAACCTGCCCGCGCTCGGCGCAGACCGCCTGGCAGACATCCGCGAGCAAGGATTTCGCGTCGTTCGCGGCGACTTCGAGGCGCCCGACGTCATGCTGGCTGCCAGCGGATCGGAGGTGTCGCTGGCGCTGCAGGCGGCAGACCTGCTCGCGGCCCGCGGGGTGCAGGCGGCGGTGTTGTCGGTGATGTGGCGGGAACGGCTGCAGGCCGCGTTGTCCGCTGCGCCGCAGACACTGCCGGGCTGTCCCGCGGTGTGGGCGGAGGCGGGTGTGACGACGGGATGGCGAGCGATCGCGCGTGACCAGGACCGGGTCGTGGGCCTGAACCGGTTCGGCGAAAGCGGGCCGGGACCGCAGGTGGCAGCCCACCTCGGTTTGACGGCGACGGCGATCGCCAACGAAGCGTGCAGCGCTCTCGGCCTGGCTGCGCGCTGGCAGTGACGCGGTTTCGCTCGCCGTTGCGGGCGGTGATCTTCGACGTCGACGGCACACTCGCGGACACGGAGCGCGACGGGCACCGGCCCGCGTTCAACGACGCATTCGCCGCTCACGGTGTCGACGTCGCGTGGAGTCCGGGGGAGTACGGCCGCCTGCTGGCGATCACCGGCGGTCGGCGCCGGATCGAGGCGGACCTGCGTGACCGTGGCTTCGGCGACCGCGCAGGCGATTTGGCCACCGAGGTCCACCACACTAAGACTGAGCTGTTCCGGCAGCGGATCATCGCCGGGGAGATGTCGCCGCGACCCGGTCTGGTCGACCTGATGCGCAGCCTGATCGACGACGGCATCCGGATCGCCGTGGCCACCACCGGCCGCGCCGCGTGGGTGCATCCGCTGTTGAACCACATCCTCGGCGAGGGGATGGTGACGACCGTCGTCACCGGCGATGACGTCAGCCGGCTCAAGCCCGACCCCGAGGTGTACCTTCGGGCGCTCGACCTGCTCGGCGTGGATGCCGAAAGTGCGCTTGCGGTCGAGGATTCCGAGGTGGGTCTGCGAGCGGCGGCGGCGGCGCGGGTGGCGACGGTCGTCGTGACGACGGACTACACCGCGGGCCAGGACTTCAGCGGCGCGGCCGAAGTGCGTACCTGCTTCGACGGTGAGATGCCACTGGACGCGTTGTCGTGCAGGCGGATTCACCGGCAGTGGTGGTCAAGACAGGAGATGGCATGACCCTGGACGCTCGATCGGGGCCGCTGGCCGGCCGAGGCACTGCCCGTGTGAAGCGTGGGATGGCCGAGATGCTCAAGGGTGGGGTAATCATGGATGTGGTCACTGCTGAGCAGGCTC
>NZ_QQBJ01000043.1 GCF_003347205.1 Mycolicibacterium moriokaense | reverse complement strand
CTGACCCGTCAACTCCGCCAACTCGGCGAACAACACCTCCAAACGCTCACCCGGCAACACCGTCACGGCGTCAGCAGAAGCGATCGAAGACATAACCCCATACTTGCAACGAGGTCCGACAAACCCGCGCCAACCGACCCGCGCCCCGTTCAGGCCGCCGACATCGGGCAGGTCGAGGCTGCGCCGCGCAGCGCCGACGCCGAGGGCGCGTCGACGGGCAGTCCGTAGCCGCGCAGCACCGCGATGAATTGCATGGCGTACTGGCAGCGGAACGCGACGTTGGGCGGCATCCACAGCGCGGGCTCGGAGTCGCCCTTGTCCTGGTTGGCCTGACCTTCGACGGCGAGCAGATTCGCCGGATCGTTGGCGAATCGCAGCCGCAGGGCGGCGGGCCAGTCGCGGGCACCGAGGTCCCACGCCAACGCCAACGGCACGATGTGGTCGATCTGCACGGACGCGCCGGTCTGATTACCTCGCGTGAACGCGACGACGGCGTTGGAGTACGGGTCGTGCAGGGTGCCGGTGGCAACGGCGTGGGGGCACCGGCTGATCGACGTATAGGTCTTGTCAACGAGGTCGCGCTCGAGAATGTCGTTGCGGGTGTCGCAGCCGTTGTGTCCGCCGGGTGCCGAGGTGTCATCGCTCCATGCGTCACCGAAAGCCGCTCTGTGGTAGTCGAACCCGCGGGTGCGCGCCGGTATCTGCGCCATCCCGGCCAAGACATCGACCCCGTGAGCGACCGTCGGCACGTCAGCCTGCGCCATGAACAGCGCGGCACGCTGCTGAGCCGACCACACCGTCTGAACGGCGACGGTGATGGCCAGCACGACGGCGGCCGCCAGGACTGCCAGGCGTTTGCGGGTCATGACTTGTCCAGGTACTCGACGCGCTCGGTATCGGTGAATTGAGCTGCCAGAAGAGCCATTCCGGGATCGTTCGGGTGCTGCGGGTAGTGCGACTGGCAGAAGTCACGCGCCGTCTCGATGATCTCTCTGTGCTCGAACAACGACAGGAAGCGCAGCGTGATCGAGCGGCCAGACTGGTTGTACCCCAGCACATCTCCTTCGCGGCGCTCCTCGAGGTCCAGGTCTGCCAACTCGAACCCATCGAGGGTGCCGGCCACCGCCTTCAGTCGCTCCCCCGCTTTCGAGGTCTCCGGCAGCCTGGTGGCGAGCAGGCACAGGCTGGCGTGCTCGCCGCGCCCAATGCGGCCCCGCAACTGGTGCAGCTGGCTGATGCCGAACCGGTCGGCGTCCATCACGACCATCACCGTCGCGTTGGGCACGTCGACGCCAACCTCGATGACCGTGGTGCACACCAGCACATCGATCTCGCCGGCGCGGAACGCGGCCATCACGGCGTCCTTTTCGTCGGCGGGCAGCCTGCCGTGCATCAACCCCAACCGCAGCCCCGACAACGGACCCCGCCGGAGGTAGTCGGACAGTTCGACGACGGTGGTCGACGGCGGCCCGACCTGGCTCTTGGCATCGTCGGACTCATCGATGCGCGGCGCGACGACGTAGGCCTGGCGTCCCTCGCCGACCTCCTCGATGATTCGCTGCCAGGCCCGGTTGAGCCATTGCGGCTTCTCGGTGACGAAGATCGTGTTGGTGGAGATCGGTTGGCGGCCACGCGGCAACTCACGCAACGTCGATGTCTCGAGGTCGCCGTACACGGTGAGCGCCACGGTGCGCGGGATCGGTGTCGCGGTCATCACCAACAGGTGTGGCGTGAGCCCACGCGGGGCCTTGGCGCGCAACCGGTCTCGCTGCTCGACGCCGAAACGGTGCTGCTCGTCGACCACCACCATGCCGAGGTTGGCGAAATCGACGGCGTCCTGCAGCAGCGCGTGCGTGCCGATGACGATGCCGGCCTCACCCGCCGCAACCTCTTCGCGCACCTGCTTTTTCTGCTGCGCTGTCATCGAGCCGGTCAGCAAGGCCACGCGCGTGGCATTCTCGGCGCCGCCGAGCTGGCCTGCCATCGCCAACGGCCCGAGGACATCACGCACCGATCGGGCATGCTGCGCGGCAAGGACTTCCGTGGGAGCCAGCAGCGCGCACTGATAGCCCGCGTCGACCATCTGAAGCATGGCCAGCACCGAGACGATCGTTTTTCCGGAGCCCACCTCGCCCTGCAGCATCCGGTTCATCGGTCGCGGCCCCGCGAGTTCGGTCTGCAGGGTTTCGAGTACCTCGCGCTGGCCGGATGTCAGCTCGAACGGCAACTGACGCAGCAGCGCCGCAAGCAGGCCGTCGTCCCGGCTCGGCGCCTCCGGACCCGATGCGCCCAGCTCACTGTTCCTTCGCGTGACCAGCGCCCATTGCAGTCCGAGGGCTTCATCGTAGGTGAGACGCTCGACGGCGTGTTCCCGGTCGGCCGCGTTCTCCGCGAGGTGGATTGCATGCAGCGCCTCGTCTTCGGAGACTAGGCGCAGCCTGCGGACGAACGATTCCGGAAGCGGCTCCGCTATCGGATCCAACACGTTGAGCACTTGGCGGACACAGGCATAGATGTCCCAACTCTGCACCTTCGCACTCGCCGGATAGATCGGGAAGAATTCCCTGTCGAACGCGGACATTTCCAGTTCGCCGTCTGTCGTTCGCGAGGTTTCGGCGATCTTCGCCAGTGATCGGGATCCCTTGCCGGAGTTCACAATCAGAAAGGCTGGATGCGTCAATTGCATTGTGCCCTTGAAGTATCCGACCTCGCCGGAGAGCATCACGCGGATGCCTTGCGTCAGTCCCTTCTTGAGGTACTTCGCGTTGAAGAAGGTGGCGGTCACTTTGGGGCTGCGGTGTCCCAAGGTGATGACCAGGTATTCCCGCTTCGGCTTGCGGTTCGTCCATCGCGCTTCGGCTTTGGTGATGGTGTCGACGAAGGTGATGTGCTCGCCTTCCTCCGGCAATTCACTGTCCTCGCCGAGCACGGTGGTGCCCGTGCTGTACTTGCGGGGATAGTGTCGGAGCAGGTCGTTGACGGTCCGGATGCCGAAGTACTGCTCCAAGGGACCCGCGGCCTTCTCGCCGATCACGAAGTCCAGGCGGTCATTGAGGGCAACCACTGTCACTCGACCCCGATCAACAGCGCGTCACCTCGATGGCCGGTGTGATACGTCACCAACTCGGTGCCCAGATGCTCGCGGTGCACATGCTCCCGAAGCGCTTCTCCGACAGCCGGATCCACGCCGACGCCGCTGAGCACGGTAACCAACTCCCCGCCCGCGACCAGAAGCAGATCGATCAGCCCGACTGCTGCTGCGGTGACGTCCTGCGCGACGATCAGCACCTCGTCGCCCGCGATGCCGAGGCCGTCGCCGGGCTGACAAGCGCCCGCCCACGTCAACGCCTCCTCGGTGGCGACCCGCACCGTGCCGTGCCGCGCGCCCGCCGCGGCGCGGGCCATGGTGTATCCGTCGTCGACGGGCGGCCGGTCGGCGTCGTGCACCGCGAGGGCGGCCAGCCCCTGCACCATCGACCCCGCAGGCACCGGAACCACGTCGATGCCCCAGCCGATGGCCGCTGTGCAGCCGGCGACCAGCTCCTCCGCGGCGACGAAGCCGTTGGGCAGCACCATGATCTGCGCGGCTCCGGCATCGACGAAGCCCCGCAGCAGCTGCTTGGCGGTGATCGCGGACGCCGGATCGGTGACATCGGGATCGGGCCGCAGCACATGGGCGCCTTCGCCGGCGAAGAGCTCGGCGGCCCCCTCGCCGTCGACGACCGCCAGCACGGCGCGCTCGCGGGTCCACCCGCGCGGCGCATGGGTTCCAGAGCCGCCGCTGAGCCCGGTGATCTGGATCCGGCTCGGGGTGCCGAAGGCAAGCGCCGCCTCGACCGCCCCGCCCGCGTCGTCGGAGTGCACGTGCACCGAATAGCGACCGCCTTCCTCGGACGGCGAGGCTGCGATCGCGACCGAATCGCCGAGTTCGTCGAGCCGTTGACGCAAGCTCTCGACCGCGTCCGGCCGGCAACCGCTGAGCTGGTACATCACCTCGAACTGCGGACTGGGTACCGCGACGGCGGCGCCGGCGTCGGGCGGCGGCGCGGGCTGATACTCCCGCCGCGGCGGAGCGTGGCCGGACACGGTTTTCAACAGCGCGTCGAGGAGCACCAGTAGGCCCCTGCCCCCGGCGTCGACGACCCCGGCGTCGGTCAGCACGTCGAGTTGCTCGGTGGTCTTGTCCAGCGCGATCACGGCGGCATCGGCCGCAGCGGTCACCGCGTCGTCCAGGTCGGTGCTCGCGGCGACGGCGTCCTCGGCCGCTTCGGCCGCGGCCTGCAGCACCGACACGATGGTGCCCGGCACCGAGGCGCCCATCGACGCCACCACCAGCCCCACCGCGTGCCGCAGGGAGGCGGCCAGCACCGCGCCGTCGACCTCGGTCAGCTCACCGCCCCGCTCGCCGGCGGCCTCGGCAACGACGTCGGCGATGGCGCGGAGAATCTGGCTGAGGATCACCCCGGAGTTGCCCCGGGCGCCGTGTAACGCGCCCGCGGCCAGCGCGGCCGTCACCCCGGTCATGTCGGCGCCGGATTCGGCGTCGGCCTGGGCCCACGCCCCCCGCATGGTGAAGAGCATGTTGGTTCCCGTGTCCGCGTCGGCCACGGGGAAGACGTTCAGCCGGTTGATCTCGTCGGTGTGCGCGATCAGGTCGGCGACCGCGGTGTGGGCCCAGTCGAGCAGGGCTGATGCATCCAGCCGTCGCCCAGACCCGCCCATCAGTCACCGCCTCACACCCCAAAGTGGAACCCCCGGCGGGCGCCAGCCTATCCACTGGGCCGGACAACGCTGGTCACATCGCCCGCCCCGGTCGACAGCCGGTGGACAACGTTTTGGCGTTCGCTTTGCGGGCCGGTATCCTGGTCAGGTTGTCGGGTCGAACCGTGTCCGGTTTCCCGAAGACCACAGACCCTTAAAGTACTGATCCAAGGAGTTCTCGATATGGCTGCCGTCTGCGATATCTGCGGGAAAGGCCCCGGCTTCGGCAAGTCGGTCTCGCACTCCCATCGCCGGACCAGCCGTCGTTGGAACCCGAACATTCAGAGCGTGCGCACCGTGACCCGCGCCGGCGGCAACAAGAAGCGCGTCAACGTCTGCACGTCCTGCATCAAGGCAGGCAAGGTCACCCGCGGCTAACGCTTCTTGCGCCCTTCAGGGCAACCGCCAGTCGATCGGGTCGGCGCCCATCTGCTCGAGCAGTTCGTTGGCGCGACTGAACGGCCGTGACCCGAAGAATCCGCGCGACGCCGACAACGGCGACGGGTGCGGCGACTCGATCGCCACGCACTGCCCCCTGTGCTCCTCTCGTCCGCGGTGCCCCCTGTGCTCCTCGCGTCCGCGGTGCCCCGTCTGCTCCTCGCGTCCGCGGTCGCTGCCGTCGAGCATCGGCTTGAGCGTGGACGCGTCGCGCCCCCACAGCACCGCGACCAGCGGCTGTGACCGGGCCACCAGCGACCGGATCGCGCATTCCGTGATGGCCTCCCAGCCCTTGCCGCGATGCGACGCCGGGGTGCCGGGGCGCACGGTCAGCACCCTGTTGAGCAGCATCACTCCGCGCTCGGCCCACGGGGTGAGATCGCCGGTGGTCGGGGCCGGATAACCGAGGTCCTTGCCGTACTCGGCGAAGATGTTATCGAGGCTGCGGGGCAGCGGTCGCACGTCGGCGGCGACCGAGAAACTCAGCCCCACCGCGTGCCCGGGTGTCGGGTAGGGGTCCTGCCCGACGATCAGGACGCGTACCTGTTCGAATGGAAACGTGAAGGCGCGCAACACGTTCTGCCCAGCCGGCAGATACCTGTGTCCCGCCGCGATCTCGGCCCGGAGGAACTCACCCATCTGGGCGACCTGACCGGCAACGGGTGCCAATGCCTGCGCCCAGCCCTGCTCGACCAGTTCATTGAGGGGACGTGCGGTCACGACTGATGAACCTAGCCGCTGCGGTCATTGGAACGACTGCCAGCCCGGGCTTCCGCGCCACTCGTCGCCGTCGACGAGCACCCGCGGCGGACCGTCGATCACGGTCCCGATGGCCCGCCACCCCGGCGGCGGTGCGCCGGAAAAGGTCGCGACCAGCGCATGGTCTTCCCCGCCGCCGAGCACCCATGCCCACGGGTCGGCATCCGCAGCGGCGGCGGCTTCGGCAACGGCGTCTCGATCGGCGGTCAGCGCCGAGGTGGACACGTTGACGCCGACCGCGGATGCGGTCGCGATGTGGCCGAGGTCGGCGATCAGGCCGTCGGAGACGTCCGTCATCGCCGTCGCGCCGCCGTCGGCGGCCACTCGGCCCTGGCCGTACGGCGGTTCCGGCACCAGGTGCAGCCGGCGCAGGTCATCGAAGCCGTCGATGCCGTTGTGCCACAGCTCATATCCGGCGGCCGACCGGCCGAGTACGCCGGCCACCGCCAGAGTGTCGCCAGGCCGAGCGCCGGACCGCAGCACCGCGGCGCGTCCGCCCAGATCACCCAGCACCGTCACCGATATCACCCACTGCGGGGCGCTGACCAGATCGCCGCCCACGATCCCCGCGCCGAATTTGGCGGCCTCGTCCCACATGCCGTCGGCGAGTTCGAGGGCCTTCGAGGCCGACGTCTCGGCCGGAGCGCCGAATGCGACGACGAATGCGGTGGCCGCCGCGCCCATCGCCTCGACGTCCGCGGCATTCTGCGCGATCGCCTTCCTGCCCACCTGATGCGGTGACGACCAGTCGAGCCGGAAATGCCTGCCCTCCACCAGCATGTCGGTGGACACCACGGACTTGCCGTCGCTCGCGACCACAACGGCGGCATCGTCGCCCGGCCCCACGGCGACGGCCGCGGGCTGCTGCCGGCCGGCGATCAGCCGGTCGATCACGGCGAACTCCCCCATCGCGGCCAGGCTGTCTGCGGGCGTTTCGTCGGCCATCCCACCTCCTGCCGACCCGTCTGTGCGCTGAACACCGGGCTAACCTGCGGTACTTTTGGTCCCTGCGGCGTGGAGTCTATGCAGCGGAACGGAGGAGACACCCGGTGGTTGAGGCTTTCATGCTGATCCAGACCGACGTGGGCCGCGCCGAGGTCGTCGCCAAGCAACTGGCCGAGCTTGCCGGCGTGCTGTCCGCCGAGTACGTCACCGGACCTTACGACGTCGTGGTGCGAATCGGTGCCGACACCATGAGCGACCTGCAGAACACCGTCGTGCCGAGCGTTCAGCAGGTCAGCGGCATCACGCGGACCCTGACCTGCCCGATCGCCAACGGCACGCATCCCTAGAGTTGCCCGTGTGGCAGAAACGACCGAGGACGGCGACGGGCCGCCGCGCTCGCTGCTGATCGCCGCTGTCGCGGTCGCGGTGGCCGTGATGATCGCGGTGTTGGTGATCGCCGCGCTGCGTCAGCCGACGGAGCAGGCCCGACCGGTGCCCTTGGTCGGCGTCCCCGCCCCCAAAGCCACAAGTCCCGAATGCGATGCGCTGATGGCGGCCCTGCCCGATGAGTTGGGCGACTACCGGCGCGCGCAGTTGGCCGACCCGGCTCCCGACGGCGCGGCCGCGTGGCAGGCCGGGCCCGACACCGACCCGGTGGTGCTGCGCTGCGGGGTGGACCGTCCTGCGGAGTTCGTCGTCGGCGTGCCCACCCAGGTGGTCGACCCCGTGCAGTGGTTCCAGCTCGCCGATACCGATCGCAGCACGTGGTTCGCCGTGGATCGCCCCGTATATATAGCCCTCACGCTGCCGAGCGGGTCGGGCCCGACGCCGATCCAGGAGATTTCGGCAGTGGTGTCGGCCTCGATGCCTGCCCGGCCCGCCGATCCGGCGCCTGCGCGCTGACCCCGCGCCCCGCGAACCCGGGGTTCAGCGAAGGCCGGTGCCCCGCGCCAGCGCCGTGTCCACCATCGCGGCCAGCAGTGTCGGGTAGTCCACGCCGCTTGCCGCCCACATCCGCGGATACATCGAGATGGTGGTGAACCCGGGCATGGTGTTGATCTCGTTGACCACAGGGCCGTCGTCGGTCATGAAGAAGTCGACGCGGGCCAGGCCCTGGCAGTCGATGGCGCGAAACGCCTTGATCGCCAGCCGCCGGACCTCGTCGGCCACGTCGTCGTCGACCTTGGCAGGCACGTCCAGTTCAGCCGCGTCTTCGAGGTACTTGGTGGCGAAGTCGTAGAAGGAGTCCTCGCGGCCGCGCACACCGGCCACGCGGATCTCACCGACCGTGCTTGCCTCCACCCTGCCGTCGGGCAGTTCCAGCACACCGCACTCGAGCTCACGCCCGGGCACCGCCGCCTCGACGATCACCTTCGGATCGTGTTTGCGCGCGTCGGCGATCGCAGCGGCCAGCTGGTCCCATGCCGTCACTCGGTTGACCCCGATCGACGACCCGCCCCGCGCGGGTTTGACGAACACCGGCAACCCGAGCCGCTCGCGCTCGTCGAGTTCCAGCGTCTGCCGTGCGGGCCGCAGCACGACGTGGTCGCCGATGGGCAGGCCGTCGGCGGCCAGCAGCTTCTTGGTGAATTCCTTGTCCATGCCGGCCGCGCTGGCCAGAACACCCGCGCCGACATACGGCACGCCCGCCAGTTCGAGCAGACCCTGGATGGTGCCGTCTTCGCCGTACGGTCCGTGCAGCACGGGAAAGACCACGTCGACCGAGGCCAGCAGCTCGCCCGCGGCGCCTTGGCCCAGCGACAGCAGCTGTCCGCCGCGTCCCGGGTCGGCGGGCAGCGCCAACGCGGTACCCGACTCGCCGCTGACCTGCGGCAGCTGTCCGTCGGCGATGGCCAAGGTGTCGGGCTCGGCGTTGGTGAGCACCCACGACCCCTCGGGCGTGATGCCGACCGCGACCACTTCGAAGCGTTCGGGGTCGAGGTGACGGAGGATGCTGCCTGCGGAAACGCACGAAATCGCGTGCTCGGAGCTGCGGCCGCCGTAGACGACGGCTACACGGACACGACCGGCGGAGCCGGGCTGGTGGCGGGCAGTCACAACCTAGAGAGGCTACCGGTCCTGCCAAAAGTCGCAGGATCTACGGCGGCGAACTGGCGTCGAGCGCGCGCTCGATGTCGGCGACCAGGTCGTCGGTGTCCTCGATGCCCGCGGAGATACGGGCGAAGCCCTCTGCCACCGGGTCGCCCCAGCGGGCGCGTCGGTCCACCGAGCTGTGGATGCCGCCGAAGCTGGTCGAGGAGACCAGTAGCTCGCTGTTCTGCACCATCGCGTGCACGGCCGCGGCGTCGTCGAGTTCGATCGAGACGATCCCGCCGAAGCGCTTCATCTGCCGGTTGGCGATCTGGTGCGACGGGTCGTCGGGCAACCCCGGATACCGCACAGCCCGCACGGCGGGGTGGGTGCGCAGCGCCAGGGCCAGCGCGAGCGCATTCTGGCACTGCCGCTCGAACCGCAGGCCCGCGCTTCCGATGCTGCGCAGCACCAGCCACGCCTCGAATGCGCCTGGTATCGGACCAGCGATTCGGCGCTCATGCTCGATGGCGTCCATCATCTCGACATGGCTGCCCGCCACGTATCCGGCGAGCAGATCATGATGGCCCGACAGCGATTTGGTGGCACTCGCGACCACGAGGTCGGCGCCCAGCGACAACGGTTGCTGCCCGAATGGTGTCGCGGTCGTGTTGTCGACGACGAGCGTCGCGCCTTTGCCCCGGCAGGTCATCGCCAGGCTGTGCAGATCGACCACGTCGAGTCCGGGGTTGGACGGCGTCTCGGCAAGCACGACGTCAGCGCCGGATGCGGCCTCGATGATGTCGGCGCAGCTCGCCTCGACGACGGTGATGCCTTGCGGTGCAAGGTATTCAGTTGCATATCGTCGGACCTGGTAGTAGCCGTCGGCGGGCACCACCAGCGTGGCTCCGGGTTTGGTGAGCACCCGCAGCACCGACGTGATCGCCGCCATCCCCGAACCGAATGTCAAGGCCGAGACGGCGCCTTCCAATTCGGCGAGGGCCGATTCCAGCTGCCGCCAGGTGGGATTGTGGTAACGCCCGTAGCTGTCCAGCGAATCGTCTTCGCTCGGCGGAATGTGGTACGCGGCGGCCGGAACCGGGACACCTGCTAACGGTGCACCTGGAATCGCTTCTGCACCAACGGCTTTCACGCTGCGGGTGGAGTCGCCGTACGGGTCTATCATGCACTACTCCGGTTTGGTGCTGCGGCCGAGCAGCAGAGCGACCGCCTCGGGCACGGACAGCCCCTTGTGACAGACCCGATGAACCGCGTCGGTCAACGGCATCTCGACGTCGTAGCTGCCGGCCAGCGCCAACACCGATTCGCACGAGGTGACGCCCTCGGCGACGTGGCCACCGGCGGCGAGCTTCGCCGCTTCCAGCGACTCGCCGGCACCGAGGCGTGCACCGAACGTGCGGTTGCGCGAGTGCGGCGACGTGCACGTCGCGACGAGGTCGCCGACCCCGGCCAGACCGGCCAACGTGGCGGGCTGCGCGCCCAGCGCGATGCCCAGGCGCATGATCTCGGCCAGCCCCCTGGTGATGATCGCGGCCACCGAGTTCTCCCCCATACCGACACCCGAGGCCATTCCGCAGGCCAAAGCGATGACGTTCTTGCAGGCGCCGCCCACCTCCGCGCCGATGACGTCGGCGTTGGTGTACGGCCGGAAGTACTTCGTGGCCAGCGCTCGCTGCAGGGTCACCGCGCGCCCGGAGTCGGCGCAGGCGACGACGGTCGCCGCGGGCTGCTCGTCAGCGATCTCGCTGGCCAGGTTGGGTCCGGTGACGACGGCCACGCGGGACGGGTCGGCACCGGTCACCTGCACCACGACCTGGCTCATCCGCATCAACGTGTCCAGCTCGATGCCCTTGGCCAGGCTGACGAGTGTCACGTCGTCGCCGAGCAGCCCCGACCAGTCGCCGAGATTTTTCCGCAACGTCTGCGACGGCACCGCCAGCAGCACCGTGCACGCACCCGACAGCGCCGCCTCTGCGTCGCTGGTGGCCCGGATCGAGGCGGGCAGTTCGACGTCGTCGAGATATTCGGGGCTGCGGTGGGTGGTGTTGATCTGATCGGCCAACTCCTGGCGGCGCGCCCAGAGCGTGACGTTGTTGCCGGCATCGGCAAGCACCTTGGCCAGCGCCGTTCCCCACGCACCGGCTCCCATCACCGCCGCATTTACCACGGTTTCAGACTAGCGGGGCGACGATCAAGCGGAGTCAGCCGCGTTGAGGAGCTCCGCCGACCGACCCAGCGGGGCGACGATCAAGCGGCGTCAGCCGCGTTGAGGAGCCCCGGACTGGCAGGATGAGATCTCATGAGCGGCACGCACACCGGCGCGCCGGCGGACGTCGGACTGGTCATCGCCGTCAAGCGGCTGGCCGCCGCCAAGACCAGGCTTGCCCCGGTGTTCTCGGCGGCGACCAGGGAAAGCGTGGTGCTGGCCATGATGGTGGACACCATCAAGGCCGCGCTGGCGGTGCCCGCGCTGCAGACCGTCACCGTCGTCACCCCGGACCGTGTTGCGGCCGAGACGGCCGAGCAGTTGGGCGCGCAGGCGCTGAGCGATCCGACGCCCGAGGGGCACGACAATCCACTGAACAACGCGATCGAGGCCGCAGAGGCCGTCGTTCGCCTATCCACGCCCAATATTGTTGCACTGCAGGGTGATTTGCCCGCGCTTCAGCCGCAGGAGCTGGCTGAGGCGATCAGCGCCGCCCGTGGATACCAACGCAGCTTCGTCGGCGACAGGCATGGCACCGGCACGTCGGCGCTGTTCGCCTTCGACGTTCCCCTCGACCCACGGTTCGGGCCCGACTCGGCCCGCAGGCACCAGCACTCCGGGGCCATCGAGCTGACCGGCGCGTGGCCGGGCCTGCGCTGCGACATCGACACGCCCGAGGACCTGCTGGTGGCACGCCGTCTGGGGGTGGGCACCGCGACGGCGCAGGCCATCGGCAGGCCTAGGTGAACAGCCATTGAGGATTTCGCCGTCGGTAGCAGTTCGGCTGGCCGATGAGGAAAGATCAAGTGAATGACCGAAGCCGAGACGCGAGTCGACCGCGACGACACCGACGCGGTGGGTGGTTCGGTGCCTGTGCCACGCGAAGAGGATCAGCGGACACCGGAGGCACCACCTGCGGCGACACCCCCCGCGGTCGACAATGCGCTGCCCGATGATCGGTACCTCAACCGCGAGCTGAGCTGGCTGGACTTCAACGCCCGCGTGCTGGCGCTGGCCGCCGACCCGTCGCTTCCGCTGCTCGAGCGTGCGAAGTTCCTGGCGATCTTCGCCTCCAACCTCGACGAGTTCTACATGGTCCGGGTGGCCGGACTGAAGCGGCGCGACGAAATGGGTTTGTCGGTGCGGTCCGCGGACGGGCTGTCGCCGCGCGAGCAGCTGCGGCGCATCAGCGAGCGCACTCAGCAGATCGCCAGCAGGCAGGCGCAGGTTTTCCTGGAGTCGGTCCGCCCCGGGCTCGCGGACAAGGGCATCTTCATCGTCACGTGGGCCCAGTTGGAAACCGCCGAGAGGGAGCGGTTGTCGACATACTTCCACGAGCAGGTCTTCCCTGTGCTGACGCCGCTTGCCGTCGATCCCGCGCACCCCTTCCCGTTCGTCAGCGGGCTCAGCCTGAACCTGGCCATCACCGTCAAGCATCCCGACGACGGCGGCCAGCACTTCGCACGAATCAAGGTGCCCGACAACGTCGACCGGTTCGTCGAGCTGGACAGTAAAGACGGCGAGTCGCGCTTCCTGCCGATGGAGGAGCTGATCGCGGCGTTCCTGCCGGTGCTGTTCCCCGGTCTGGAGATCGTCGAACACCATGCGTTCCGCATTACCCGCAACGCCGATTTCGAGGTCGAGGAAGACCGCGACGAGGATCTGCTGCAGGCGCTCGAACGCGAGTTGGCCCGGCGGCGATTCGGCTCGCCGGTGCGCCTCGAGGTGGCCGACGACATGACCGAGAACATGTTGGAGCTGCTGCTGCGTGAACTCGACGTCAATCCCGGAGACGTCATCGAGGTGCCCGGACTGCTGGACCTGTCGTCGCTGTGGCAGATCTACGGCGTCGACCGCCCCGAGCTGAAGGACCCGCCGTTCGTGCCCGCGACGCCACCGGCGTTCGGCGAGCGCGAGACCCCGAAGAGCATCTTCGCGACGTTGCGCGACGGCGATGTTCTGGTGCACCACCCCTACGACTCGTTCTCGACAACGGTGCAGCGGTTCATCGAGCAGGCCGCCGCCGACCCGAATGTGTTGGCGATCAAACAGACGCTGTACCGCACGTCGGGCGACTCCCCGATCGTCAACGCGTTGATCGACGCCGCGTCGGCGGGCAAGCAGGTCGTCGCGCTGGTCGAGATCAAGGCGCGGTTCGACGAACAGGCGAACATCAAGTGGGCGCGAGCACTCGAGCAGGCGGGCGTGCACGTCGTGTACGGACTTATCGGGCTGAAGACGCACTGCAAGACGGCCCTGGTGGTGCGGCGAGAAGGTTCGGCGATCCGGCGCTACTGCCACGTCGGCACGGGCAACTACAACCCGAAAACCGCTCGGCTGTACGAGGATGTCGGGCTGTTGACCGCTGCCCCCGACATCGGCGCCGACCTCACCGATCTGTTCAACTCGTTGACGGGATATTCGCGCAAGGACTCCTACCGGAATCTGCTTGTCGCCCCGCACGGTGTTCGCAAGGGCATCATCGAGCGCATCGAGAGCGAGGTCGCGGCCACCCGCGAGGGCGCCCCGGGCAGGATTCGGTTGAAAGCCAACGCGTTGGTCGACGAGCAGGTGATCGACGCGCTCTACCGGGCCTCGCAGGCCGGGGTGCGGGTCGAGGTCGTGGTGCGCGGAATCTGTGCGCTACGGCCGGGTGTGCCCGGCTTCTCCGAGAACATCGTGGTGCGCTCGATCCTGGGACGCTTTCTGGAACACTCGCGAATTATTCACTTCCGCGCCATCGACGAGTTCTGGATCGGCAGTGCCGACATGATGCATCGTAATCTCGACCGCCGAGTCGAAGTGATGGCCCAAGTGAAGGATCCGAGGCTGAAGACACAACTGGACGAGGTATTCGACTCGACGATGAACCCTGCCACCCGATGCTGGGAACTGGGAGCCGACGGGAATTGGACCGCGTCGCCGCACGAAGGCCAGACCGTGCGCGATCACCAGGTGTGGCTGATGGACCGCCACCGGCACCCTTGAGGATTCCCCCGCGGTTCGAATGACCTGCAGGAGTTGACGTGCCCAAGGATTCCAGCGCCAAGGACGCGATTCCGGCCAACAAGGCCGTACTCGCCGCCGGCGCGGTGTTGTGGCGTGCCAGCGACGACGGGGCCGAACCCGAAGTCGCGGTGATTCACCGGCCGCGCTATGACGATTGGTCACTGCCAAAGGGCAAGGTCGACGCCGGCGAGAACGAGCCGATAACGGCGGTACGCGAAGTGCGCGAGGAGACCGGTTACCTGTCGCATCTCGGGCGTCGGCTCGCGTCGGTGAGCTACCCGGTCGAGACGCAGGGCATCAAGAAGGTGCGCTACTGGGCCGCCCGCATCGTCGACGGCGAGTTCACGCCGAACGAAGAGGTCGACGAGTTGAAGTGGCTGCCGGTGTCGGCGGCGATCAAGCAACTGCAGTACGCGCAGGATCGAAAGGTGTTGCGTCGGTTCGCCAAAATTCCTGCCGACACATCGACCGTCCTGATCGTCCGGCACGGCACCGCGGGCAGGAAATCCCGGTACAAAGGCGATGACCGGTTACGCCCGCTGGACAAGCACGGGCGGGCCCAAGCCGAATCGCTGGTCGGTCAGTTGCTTGCCTTCGGCGCCGACACGCTGTACGCGGCCGACCGCCTCCGCTGCAGACAGACTCTCGAACCGCTGGCCGAAGAACTCGGCCTACCCATTGTCGACGAGCCGCTGTTGACCGAGGAGGCCTACGCTGACGACCGCAAGCCGGTGCGCCGCCGCCTCCTCGAGATCGCCGCGGCCGGAGGAACGCCGGTGATCTGCAGCCAGGGCAAGGTGATACCCGATCTGATCTCGTGGTGGTGCGACCGCGACGGTGTCAGTCCCGACAAGTCGCGCAACCGCAAGGGCAGCACATGGGTGATGTCGTCATCGCAGGGTCATCTGGTAGCGGCCGACCACATCGGTAGTCCGCTCGCCACCGCGAAATAACCGAACGATGCGCCGCGGCGTCGAGTATCGAAGACGTGCCGGCCCGGCCGACCCGTAACACGCAGATACGCCGTGGGTCGCAGTGACCCACGGCGTATCTGGTTAGAAACTACCGACGACCCTTCTTGGCCGGCGCGCGGCGCGCGCCCTTGGCCGGAGCCTTGCTTGCCGCCTTCTTGGCAGCGGTCTTGCGCACGGCCTTCTTGGCTGCGGTCTTGCGCACGGCCTTCTTGGCTGCGGTCTTGCGCACGGCCTTCTTGGCTG
>NZ_QQBJ01000042.1 GCF_003347205.1 Mycolicibacterium moriokaense | reverse complement strand
CCGCGGGCTGGGCGAGGCCATGGTCGGGATCAACGTCGAAGACATCGCCGCCCCCCACCGCCTCGCCGAACGCGGCTGGTAAACAATCACCCTATGGCGATCGAGGAGATCCTTGATCTCGAGCAACTCGAGGTCAACATCTACCGCGGTGGAGTTTTCAGCCCCGAATCGGGCTTCCTGCAACGGACATTCGGCGGGCACGTCGCGGGCCAGTCGCTGGTCTCGGCCGTGCGCACCGTCGACCCGAAGCATCAGGTGCACTCGCTGCACGGATACTTCCTGCGCCCCGGCGACGCCAAGGCGCCGACGGTCTTCATCGTCGAGCGGTTGCGCGACGGCGGCTCGTTCTGCACCCGCCGGGTGAACGCGATCCAGCACGGCGAGACCATCTTCTCGATGTCGGCGTCGTTCCAGACCGACCAGAGCGGCATCGAGCACCAGGACGCCGCGCCGTTCGCGGTGCCGCCCGACGACCTGCCCAACTTCATCTCCAAGGGCGGCGTGTTCGACGACGCCGGGTTCCAGCAGTTCGCCGAGTGGGACGTCCGGATCGTGCCGCGCGACGAACTCAAGCTGCTGCCGGGCAAGGCATCGCAACAGCAGGTGTGGTTCCGCCACCGCGACCCGCTGCCCGAAGACCCGGTGCTGCACATCTGCGCCCTGGCCTACATGAGCGACCTGACCCTGCTCGGCTCGGCCCAGGTCACCCACCTCGACGAGCGCAAGCACCTGATGGTGGCGTCGCTGGACCATGCGATGTGGTTCATGCGGCCGTTCCGCGCCGACGAATGGTTGCTCTACGACCAGTCGTCGCCGTCGGCCTCCGGCGGCCGGTCGCTGACGCAGGGCAAGATCTTCACCCAGTCCGGTGAGATGGTGGCCGCGGTGATGCAGGAGGGGCTGACCCGCTTCAAGCGCGACTTCACGTCGGCGCCGCAGTGACGGTGCCGGTACGGGTCGGCGTGCTGGCCCTGCAGGGCGATACCCGCGAACACCTGGCCGCGCTGCGCGAAGCGGGCGCCGAGGCGAACACCGTGCGGCGGCGCGACGAACTCGACGCCGTCGACGCGCTCGTCATACCCGGCGGGGAGTCCACGACGATGACGCACCTGCTGCGTGAGTTCGAACTGCACGAACCGCTGCGATCCAGGCTGGCCGAGGGCATGCCCGCCTACGGCTCGTGCGCCGGAATGATCCTGCTGGCCAGCGAGATTCTGGACGCCGGCGCGGCGGGCCGGGAAGCCGCGCCGCTGAAGGGGATCGATATGACCGTGCGGCGCAATGCCTTCGGCCGGCAGGTCGACTCCTTCGAGGGCGACATCGACTTCGACGGCCTCGACGGCCCGGTGCACGCCGTGTTCATCCGCGCGCCGTGGGTAGAACGGGTCGGGCCCGACGTGCGCGTGCTCGGACGGGCCGCCGACCACATCGTCGCCGTGCGTCAGGGCCGGATGCTGGCGACGGCCTTTCACCCCGAGATGACCGGCGATCGGCGCATCCACCGGCTGTTCGTCGACATCGTCACCGGCCGCGCGTGACGCGGATGCCTACGCGGGTTCCTCGCTGTCGAACCACTCGTCGTTGCCCGGGTCGTCGAGGACGGTGAGCGACGGCCGTCGCACATAGGTGACTTGGTTGCCGCCGCCCTTGCGCGACTCGTACATCGCGTTGGTCGCGATGGACAGCACCTCGTCGAGCACGTCGTGCGGCGGCAGTTGCGCCAGCGGTTGCAGAGGGGTGGTCACCACACCGATGCTGGCCGACAACCGCGACGGGGCACCCGAGATCGTGCCGCGCACCCGTTCCACGAGCGCGGACGCGTCGTCGCTGTCGAACAGGTCGCCGATCACGAACTCCGAATCGGCGACGTGGGCCAGCACGGCGTCGCGCCGCGCCGTCTCGCGCAGTCGGGCGGCGATCTCGACGCGGGCCCGATTCGACCCGCTCATACCGGAGAACTCGCCGACCAACGAGAACGAGTCGAGGTTGATCACCGCGATGGCCAGGAAGCGGTCGTCGCCACGGCTGCGCGACGCCAGCAGGGTGGTGGCCTTCTCGTAGAAGCCGTCCCGGTTGAACAGCCCGGTGAGCGGCTCGAAGTTCTCGTGCAGGACGTCGGCGTCGACCAGCCAGATCGCCGCCTTGCCCGTCAGCGAAATGAACATCACGATGAAGCCCACCAGCAGCACCGACGAGATCGCGAACGCCAGGTCGGTGGCCGCCAGCCGGACCGCCAGCACGACCAGCGTCACGCCGGTCAGCACCCACACCACGGTCAGCCAGGGCGACGTGTGGAACACAGCGGCGTAAATACATATCAGAGTGAATGCGGTGGCACCGAACAGTCCCGCCAGCGGATCGGACTGGATCAGGCAGGAGGTCGCGATACACAGCGATCCCAGGCACACGCATATCCGCGACTGCAGGGCCGTCGGCCAGCGTCCTCGCAGCCATAATGCCGACATCCCCCAGCAACATGCCGCGACGACGACCGCGAGGATCTCGTCGCGCAGACCGTTCGGTCCTGTCGGGCTCCAGATGAGCGTGATCGAAATAGCACTCAGTCCGAAAATGACGAGCGCTACCAGGCGACATGTGATCTGCTGCAGTCCGCGGGCGGCCAGGAAAGCAGTCAGCCAATAGTAGTGATCGACACCGTGCCACCATCGGTGCGCCGTGTTCATCGGCGAACCCGTCGGGGCAGCGAAGGCATTTACGCAGGGTAGCAATTCGGCAAACGCGTCACCGCTGTCCTCGGCGAATTCCTGTCGCGTATCGCCCGGTGACGCCACGCAATTGCACCCTTTCCCAAATGATCCCGAAAGACGGCTCGGCGGCCTCGCGCGCCCGGGCTGTATTCGCCCCGATGAGCAATGATGACCACAGCGCCGCAGCGACGACCGCGGCGCTGCGTCGAGTGTGAGATCCGAGGGCGAGGTCCGGTGCAACAGACGATCGACATCGAGCCGCAACCCCGCATCGACACGCTGGTGCGGTTGCCCGGCGGCGGCGAGGCGCGGCGAACCGAATACGTCGGCACCGTGTGGTTCGACGGCAAGCCGGAGATCGCCGGCCTGACGCTGCGACGTCCCAGCACCGCCCCGCGGGGCATCCGGGTGGCCAACTTCGAGTCGTCCTTCTTCGTCCCGGACAGCTTGCAGTACACGCGCGCGGCGCTCGGCGACGCCACCCTGAGCCTGTCGGTGCTGCTGCGCGCGGCCGCCGATACCGGCGCGATCGTCGACGCTGCGGCGGTGTTCACCGACGACCCGACGGGGGCCCCGGTGACCTGGATCCAGGTCCACGTTCGCGGCCACCTGGGCTGGCCGGCGGCGATCGGATACCGGATCGTGGCGCTGACGCCGCCCGACGCGGCGCCGTAGCACATAAACGTCCACGTAGACTCGTCGATCGGACTCCATCGCCGGCGCAGAGCAGTAGTGAAAGAGGTAGTACACGCATGAGCGGCCATTCCAAGTGGGCCACCACCAAGCACAAGAAGGCGATCATCGATGCCCGGCGCGGCAAGAACTTCGCCAAGCTGATCAAGAACATCGAGGTCGCGGCGCGCACCGGCGGCGGCGACCCGGCGGGCAACCCAACGTTGTACGACGCCATCCAGAAGGCCAAGAAAAGCTCGGTGCCCAACGACAACATCGAGCGGGCCCGCAAGCGCGGGGCAGGCGAGGAGGCGGGCGGCGCCGACTGGCAGACCATCACCTATGAGGGCTACGGGCCCAACGGCGTGGCGGTGCTGGTCGAATGCCTGACCGACAACCGCAACCGCGCCGCGGGCGAGGTGCGCGTCGCGATGACCCGCAACGGCGGCAACATGGCCGACCCCGGCTCGGTGTCCTATCTGTTCTCCCGAAAGGGCGTCGTCACGCTGGAGAAGAACGACCTGACCGAGGACGACGTTCTCACCGCCGTTCTCGAGGCGGGCGCCGAGGAGATCAACGATCTCGGTGACAGCTTCGAGATCCTCTCGGAACCAACGGATCTGGTCGCCGTCCGAACGGCTCTGCAGGACGCGGGCATCGACTACGACTCGGCCGAGGCGGGGTTCCAGCCGTCGGTCACCGTGCCGCTGGACGCCGACGGCGCCCGCAAGATCATGAAGTTGGTCGACGCTCTCGAGGACAGCGACGACGTGCAGGACGTCTTCACCAACGCCGACATCCCCGACGAGGTTCTCGCCCAGATCGACGACTGACTCCGTCAGCCGGGGTGCACGGTGACCGCGAAGCCGGAGTAGCGCGTCATTCCGGTCAGCGGGTCGATGTCGTCCTTGCTGGTCAGCATGTTCACGTTGGCGCCCCGATGGCCGTGCGGCACCGACACCGCACCGCGCTTCACCGTCGGGTCGATCTTCGCGATGCCTGCCAGTTCGCCGTGTTCAGTGCGCACCGCCACCGGCGCGCCGTCGGCCAGCCCCGCCGCCGCCGCGTCGTCGGGGTGGATGAGCACCTCCGGCGCCTCGGCGAGGAACTCGAGTTGCGAGTTCAGCCGGCTGAGCTGACGACGCGGCACCAGGACCAGCGGCGCCGGCTCGGCCACCGCGTCGAGTTGCTCGAGCAGCAGCCGAGGCGCAAGCCGCCAGCCGCCGACGCGGTCGATGTGGGCGTCCACCCACGGCGCGGGCACCTCGATCGGTGACTGCGCCCAGCCGGTGGCGGTGAGCGCTTCGTAACCGCCGCGCATCCCCGAGCCGACGGTGGCCAGCATCGCGTCGTCGGTGGCGCCGGTGTCGGCCAACTCGTGGCCGAGCCGCCTGCCGATCTCGGCCAGCACCCACCACATCGAGCGCCGCTCGCCGACGGGGTCGACCACCGCGGTGGTGTGCTGAGCCGATATGCGCGGAGACAGGAAGTCCCACATCGTGATGTCGGGCCGCTCGAGCTGACCCTTGGTGGCGAGCACGTGCGTGGACAGCGCGGTGGTCTCGTTCGGCAGGATCTCGGTGGTCGCCAGCACGTCGAGTTTCCGCAGTGCGGGCACCAGCGAGCCGGCGTCGGGAAATCCGGTGACGAGGCTGCCGCCGAGGTTGAGGAGGGCCCGGATGTTTCCGGTGTCGATTTCGTCGGCCAGTGTGGCGCAGGGCCATTCACGCAGGAACGATTGCGCCTGCGGACGGCTGGACGGGCCCGGGCCGAACGAGCCGTCGGCGGATGCGACGGGCAGCGTGAACGTCTCCAGTTGGTATGCGAAGCCGGGATGGAACCACATGCCGCCCGGCCGGTTCATCGACCCGGTGATGATCAGCAGCGCGCTGCACAGCCACTGCGTGACGTTGGCGGTGGGGGACATGGTGATGCCGGTGCCGGTGTCGACGGCGATCCGCCGCGACCGCCGGATGGCGGCCAGCAGTTGCCTGAGCTGATCCTCGGGCACGTCGGCCAGGTCTGCGCTGCGCTGCAGGGTGAAGGGTTCGACCGCCGCGGCGAGGCGATCGAGGTCCTGTATCGGCACCGAGGGATCGGCGCCGTCGCGCAGCACCTCGCGCACCAGGTAGCCCAGCACGGCGTAATCGGTGCCCGGTCTCGGCGCGAGGTGGTGGCCGGCCATCCGCGCGGTCTCGGTGTGGCGGGGGTCGACGATCCAGACCTCCGCGTGTTTCGCCAGCTCGCGGAGCATCCCTCTGGGGTTCGGCATCCCGACCGTGTGGCCATGGGAGACAACGGGATTGCTGCCGACCAACATCACGAACGTGGCGTTGTCATAGTCGGGTCGCCCGGTCATCGCCTGCGTTCCGCCCATCAACTCGGCGATCAGCACCTTGGCGGTGCCGTCGATGGTCAGCGGGCTGAACTTCGCGGGCGTGCCGATCGCGGCGTGCAGTCCCTGGGCGATGCGGTAGCCGGTCGCGTCCATGCCCACGCCCGTGCCGAAGTTGATGCCCACCGCCTGCGGGCCGTGTTCGGCGATGACCGCGCGCAGCCGGTAACCGAGATCGTCGAGGCACGCCTCCCAGGTGGTGGGCCGCAGTTCGTCGTCGATCCGGATCAGCGGGCGCTCGATGCGGTCGGGGCGGTGGTGCAGCTGCGGCAGCGCGCGACCCTTGGGGCAGGTGTAGCCCCGCGAGAACGGATGCTCGGGGTCGCCGTGCACCGCGATCACGTCATCGCCGTCGACGTCGACGAGGATGCCGCAGACCGCGGTGCAGACGCGGCAGAAGCTACGGACAGTCCGCATGCCCGAAACGTACCCCGGGCCGGCGCTGTCTACATTCAGCTGTGGCCGTTGGACCTGGCGAACTCGTCCTCGCGGTCGTCGGCGTGTCCGTCGAACTCCCGGGCCCGCTGTTCGGCTTCCGGGCTTCCGGAGAACACGCCCGAGCCCACCCGCAGCGTCTCGCTGTCGCTGTCGCGCGACGACGCGGGCTTCGCCGCGGGTGCGGGTTTGATGCGTTGCGCGGGCACCACGGCGTGCGGGGTGCGCTGCACCCAGGCGACCATGCCCTCACGAACCGCGCACCGCAGGTCGAACAACGCTCCGGAGTTCGGCGCGCTGACCAGAATTCGCACTCGCACGACGCCGCCCACCGCGTCGGTCACCTGGAGCACCCCGCGGCGGCCGTCCCACAGGTCGCTCTCGGCGAGCAGGCGGTCCAGCTCGGCGCGCATGTCGTCGAACGGCACCGAGAAGTCGACGTCGAATTCGACCGTCCCCATGATCTCGGTCGCGCTGCGGGTCCAGTTCTCGAACGGTTCGGTGGTGAAGTACGTCGACGGGAGCACTAGACGGCGCTCGTCCCAGATCCTGACGACGACGTAGGTCAGCGTGATCTCCTCGATGCGGCCCCACCACTGGCCGCTTTCGAGTTGCACCACGTCGCCGACGCGGATGGCGCCGGAGAAGGCGATCTGCATGCCCGCGAACACCGCCCCCAGCGAGGTCTGGGCGGCGAGGCCGGCCACCACCGACAACACTCCTGCCGATGCGAACAACGTGGTGCCGATGTTGGAGAACGACGGGAACGTCATCAGGATCGCGGCGGCGCCGAACACGACGACGATCGCGATGGCAAGCCTGCGCAACACCGTGACCTGAGTGCGGATCCGCCGCCACTGACGGTCGGCGTCGGAGATCTCGACGTCGCCGCCGCCGTAGACCGCGATGGCGCGCCGCTCGGCGACCTTCACCAGGCTGGCGGCGAACCACGTGATCGCGGCGATCAACAGGATCAGCAGAGTGTGGTCCAGCCAGCCGCGCCAGTGGTCGGCGCCGGGATCGGACGTGCGCTGCACCGCGATCGTCGATCCGACCACCACCAGCACCGCCCGCAACGGCATTCGGGTCAGGGCGGCGATGTCGCATATCAACGGGCTGCGGCGGCCGATGCGCAGCAGTAGCCATGAGATGACCACGCCCAGCAGATAGGCGGCAACCACGGCACCGGCCACCCAGGCCAGCGTGACTGCGAGGTTGGTGGCGGACTCCAGTTCTTTGTCGTCGGGCATCCTGTGAGATCAGCTCCACGGGGTTGAGTTCAGGTCCCTCGCGACGGTAGCGACGCTGCGCGCCGACGTCACATCGAGGTGCTTGCGCCCCCACGCATACCCGACTGCGGGACACGCGAAAAGGCGGATCGGCAGTGATCCTCGACATGCCTCGGTACCACCCGTTCACCGGCGTGTCCCTGCCGATCCGCGTCGGTCAACCGCGCTAAGCTGCCGTCGAACAGATGTTCACGTGAAGGGGTTGGCGTGCGCGTAATGGGAGTCGATCCCGGGCTGACGCGCTGCGGGCTCTCGGTGATCGAAGGCGGGCGGGGCCGACAGGTCACGGCGCTCGACGTCGATGTGGTCCGCACGCCGTCCGACGCTCCGCTGCAGCAGCGGCTGCTGACCATCAGCGACGCCGTCGAGCACTGGATGGACACACACGCACCCGACGTCGTCGCGATCGAGCGGGTGTTCTCCCAGCAGAACGTCTCGACGGTGATGGGCACCGCGCAGGCGGGCGGCGTGATCGCCCTCGCCGCGGCCAGACGCGGCATCGACGTCCACTTCCACACCCCCAGCGAGGTCAAGGCCGCGGTCACCGGCAACGGCGCCGCCGACAAGGCTCAGGTCACCGCGATGGTGACCCGGATCCTGGCGCTGCAGACCAAACCCACTCCCGCGGACGCGGCCGATGCGTTGGCGCTCGCCATCTGCCACTGCTGGCGCGCGCCGATGATCGCACGGATGGCCGCCGCCGAGGCGATGGCCGCCGAACAGAAGAAGAAGTACCGGGCACGACTGAAGGCGGCACGATGATCGCATCGATTCGCGGCGAAGTTCTCGACGTGGCACTCGACCACGTCGTCATCGAGGCGTGCGGGGTCGGCTACCGCGTCAACGCCACCCCCGCGACGCTGTCCTCGCTGCGCCGCGGCACCGAGGCCCGGTTGGTGACCGCCATGATCGTGCGTGAGGACGCGATGACGTTGTACGGCTTCGCCGACTCCGACGCCCGCGACCTGTTCTGGACCCTGCTGTCGGTGTCCGGCGTCGGGCCGAAGATCGCGCTGGCCACCCTGGCGGTGTACGACGCTCCCGCGCTGCGGCAGGCGTTGGCCGACAGCGATGTCACGGCACTGACCCGGGTGCCGGGAATCGGCAAGCGCAGCGCCGAGCGGATGGTGCTGGAGCTTCGCGACAAGGTGGGCGCGGGCGGTTCCGCCGTCGGGCAGCCGGCCCTCAACGGCCACTCCGTGCGCGGCCCGGTGGTGGAAGCCCTTGTCGGGCTTGGCTTTGCGATCAAGCAGGCCGAGGAGGCCACCGACAAGGTGCTGGCCAACGAGCCGGAGGCGACGCAGTCGACGGCGTTGCGGTCGGCGCTGTCCATGCTGGGTAACAAATGAGCCGGTTCACCGACGGCGACGACGAACCCGACGAGCGCGACGTCTCGCCCGCGTTGACCGTCGGCGAGGGCGACATCGACGCCAGCCTGCGACCCCGGTCGCTGGGGGAGTTCATCGGCCAGGCCCGGGTGCGCGAACAGCTGCAACTGGTCATCGAGGGGGCCAGGAACCGCGGCGGCACACCGGATCACATCCTGTTGTCCGGCCCGCCGGGGCTGGGGAAGACGTCGCTGGCGATGATCATCGCCGCCGAGTTGGGCTCGTCGCTGCGGGTGACGTCCGGGCCTGCGCTGGAGCGCGCGGGCGACCTGGCCGCGATGCTGTCGAACCTGGTCGAGCACGACGTGTTGTTCATCGACGAGATCCACCGCATCGCCAGGCCCGCCGAGGAGATGCTGTACCTGGCGATGGAGGACTTCCGCGTCGACGTCGTGGTGGGCAAAGGTCCAGGGGCGACGTCGATTCCACTCGAGGTCGCGCCGTTCACCCTGGTCGGCGCCACCACCAGGTCGGGAGCGCTGACCGGGCCGCTGCGTGACCGGTTCGGCTTCACCGCCCACATGGACTTCTACGAACCCGGCGAACTGGAGCGGGTGCTGGCGCGTTCGGCGGGCATCCTCGGTATCGACCTGGGCGCCGACGCCGGCGCCGAGATCGCGCGCCGCTCGCGGGGAACGCCGCGCATCGCCAACCGGCTGCTGCGCCGGGTGCGCGACTACGCGGAGGTCCGCGCCGACGGCGTGATCACCCGGGACATCGCGAAATACGCGCTGGAGGTGTACGACGTCGACGAACTCGGACTGGACCGGCTCGACCGCGCCGTCCTGTCGGCGCTGACCCGCAGTTTCGGCGGCGGGCCCGTCGGGGTGTCCACGCTGGCCGTCGCGGTCGGCGAGGAGGCCACCACGGTCGAGGAGGTCTGCGAGCCGTTCCTGGTGCGTGCCGGGATGATCGCGCGCACACCGCGCGGCCGCGTCGCCACCGCGTCGGCGTGGACCCATCTGGGGATGAGCCCACCCAGCGGGGTGCCCGGGCTGGGGCAGCAGGGCCTGTTCGACTAGCGGGAGGGACAGCGATGGGAAGCGGAACCATACGGCTGGGCGGCCTGTTCGGCGTCGCGTCTGCGGCCGCCGTCGTCCCGGCCTACCTGGCGGGTTCCCCGGAGCGCCCGCGCAGCCCGGCCGACGCGCACGACTATTTCGACCGTGCCTCGTCGTTTCTCACCGTCAATGCCACGCTGCCGATCCTGCACCTGCTGTTCGGGCTGCTCTTCATCGGCGTGCTGGTGTCGGTGCTGCGCTCGGCGGCCGGGCCTACCGGCGCGGTCTATGTCGCGCTGCTGGGCGGTGGGGTGTTCCTCGCGCTCACGGCGGCAGGGCTCGCCGCCGAGGTCGCGATCCCCGCGGCCATCGTCCGGTTCGACGACCTCACGGTGGGGGACTACGCGCAGCCGTTTCTCGGGCTGGCGATCTGGCTGTATCACTACAGCCAGATTGGTTCGGCCGCTTTGATTTTCGCTACGGCCTACATCGTGTGGCGCACCGGTGTGCTGCCGAAGTGGTCGGCCGTGCTGGCCGTGTTGGGTGTGCCGCCGCTGCTGCACACCTGGATCGGCGTGTACGGCGCGTACAGTGCGATCGCCTGGATCGCGCTGACCGGCCTGCTGATGCTGGCGATCCCGCCGGTGGTTCGAGTGGAAAGGGTTGGTGCGTAATGCTCACCGCAGGTCTGATTTTCGCGGCCCTCGCCGCGCTGCTGCACGTCTACATCTTCGTGATGGAGTCACTGACGTGGACGTCGCCGCGCACCCGCGCGACCTTCGGCACCACAGTCGAGGAGGCCGAGACCACCAAGCTGCTGGCGTTCAACCAGGGCTTCTACAACCTCTTCCTGGCCGTCGTGACCGCAGTCGGCATCACGGCGATCTGCCTGGGGCACACCGCAGTCGGGTCCGCGCTGGTCTTCGCGGGCGTCGGGTCGATGCTCGCCGCGGCGGTCGTGCTACTGGCCTCGTCGCCGGACAAGGCGCGCGCGGCCGTCACTCAGGGCGCGTTTCCGCTGATCGCCGTCGTGCTGATGGTCATCGGCCTGGTTTCGTAGCGGCCCAGCGCCGCGTCAGAGCAGCCCGAGCAACTCCAGGTCCGTGGCGTACTTGACCACGACCTCCGGCGCGATGTGCGGAATGTCCTTGTCCCGGCCAATCTTCGCGCCCTGCACCGCGATGCGGAACCGGTCGGTGGGTGCGATCGACCCGCGTATCGGTTTCTCCGGTCGCTGGTAGTTGTGCAGCAGCGGCAGCAGCGACGCCTGTCGTTGCCGTTCGGGCAGCGCCCGGATCGCCGTTTCGAACCGCGCCAACCACGCCGCGTAGTCACCGACGCGACGGATCGGGTAGCCCGCGGATATCAGCCAGTCGACGAACTCGTCGAGTCCGATGCCGTCGTCGTAGGGATTCATCACGTGGTAGGTCTCGAACCCGGCCGGGGAATTGCTGATGAACCCCGCGCCGATCGTCGATATGGCCTCGGCGATGAACTCCACCGGCAGGCCGTCGTAGTGGGCCCGTTGCCGGTTGCCTCCGGCATCGATTTCGTAGAACGACTCCGGCGCGATCCCGGTGGCGATGAGGCTCAGCATCATTCGGGTGAACATGTCGGGCAGGTTGAGCTGTCCGGCGTAGGTGGTGTCGGCCAGGATCATGTCGCAACGGAACACCGACACCGGCAGACCGCACAGGTCATGCGCCTCGCGCAACAACACCTCGCCTGCCCACTTGCTGTTCGAGTAGCCGTTTGCGTAGCTGTCGTCGACAACGCGGGCGGGGCTGATATCGCGGATGTCCCCGTCCTCGGTGAACCTGCCGGGTTCGATCCCGGCGCCGACCCCGATGGTCGAGACGTACGCGAACGCCTTGATCCTGGTGGTCACGGCGATCCGGATGAGCTCGGCGGTGCCGACGGCGTTGGGTCCGAACAGCTGGTCGTAGGGCAGCACGTGGTTGACCAGGGCCGCCGGGTCGACGATCAGGTCGACGGTGTCGGCGAGCCGCTGCCAGGTCGCACTGTCCAACCCGAGGTCGGCTTCGCCCTTGTCGCCGGCGATCACCTCGAGGTGCTCGGCTGCCAGACGCCGGTACAGCCGCAGCAGTTCGGGATCGCCGCTGTCGAAGACGGCGTCGAGCCGTTCGCGGGCGGCGGCGTCGTCCTTTGCGCGGACCAGGCAGATCACCGTGCCGCCGACCAGGTCCATCCGCCGCAGCCACTCCAGGGCCAGGTAGCGGCCCAGGAATCCGGTTGCGCCGGTGAGCAACACGGTGCGCACGTCGCTGCGCGGACCCGGCAGCGACGGCGCGGCGGCCAGCGTCTGGGGGTCGATGAACTTCTCCAGCGTCAGATCGCTCGCTCGCGCCTCGGTGGCGCCGCGGCCGTGCACCGACGCGAACGTCGGACGCGCGACACCGGTTCGGCGCCCGGAGTCGATGTATTCCGCCAGCGCGGCCAGGTCGTTGGCCGGGCTGACGATCACCCCGACCGGGACGTCGATGTCGAAGATCTCGTGCAACAGGTTGGCGAACGTCAACGCCGACAAGGAGTCGCCGCCGAGTTCGGTGAAGTGGGCGTCGGCCGCGACGTCGGCCGCCGAGGCGCCGAGCAGCGCGCCTGCCGCGCGCAGCACCGTCTCGAGCGCCGGGCCGTCGCCGCCGCGCCGGCGCAGGGCCCGCAGCTCGGCGGCCTGGCCGGTGGCCAGCTGGGTGTACAGCGACTCCAGCTGGTCGCCGTAGCGCTCCTTGAGCTTGGGCCTGGCCAACTTTCGGATGCCGGTCAGCAATCCGTTCTCGAGGGTGAACGGCGTCGTCTCGATCAGAAAGTCGCGAGGCACCTCGTAGGACTGCAGCCCGGCTGTCTTCGCGACGTCCTGAAGGGATTCGCCGACAACGGTTTTGAGCTGGGCCGCGTCATGATGGGCGAGCGCTTCGTCGGTGGGCACCACGACGGCCAGCAGGTATGAGCGCGCGCTGTTCCCGTAGACGTAGATCTGGCGCACCAGCGGGCTGTCGCCGAACGCCGCCTCCAGCTTCGAGACGGTGACGAACTCGCCCTGGGACAGCTTGAGCACGTTGTTGCGGCGGTCCAGGTACACCAGTTGGTCGGGGCCGACCTCGGCGACGACGTCCCCGGTGCGATAGAACCCGTCCTCGTCGAACACCTCCGCGGTGACCTCGGGGCGCTTGTAGTAGCCGGGAATGATGGTCTCGGACCTGACCAGCAGTTCGCCCCGGGGGTGCGGCCGGTCGGTGCCGAAGTAGCCCAGGTCGGGCACGTCGGCGAGCTTGTAGTCGAGCACCGGTGGCCGCTGGACGTGGCCGTCGACGAACAGGGCGCCGGCCTCGGTGGAGCCGTAGCCGTCGATCAGGTGCATGTCGAGCAGCTTTTCGACGAACGCCTTCATCTCCGGCGACATCGGCGCCGAACCCGTCATCGCCGAGACGTAGCGGCCGCCGAGCAGGCGGTGGCGGGCGTCGGCAAGCACGGCGGCCTCGTCGGAGGCGCCGCGGTCCAACTCGGCTTCGATCTCGGCGAAGATCATGTCCCAGATGCGTGGCACGAAGTTCAGTTGAGTCGGCCTGACCAGCGTCAGGTCCTGCAGAAATGTCGAAAGATCGCTTCTCGCGGCGAAATACGCGGTGCCGCCCGCGCCCAGCGTGCCGTACAGCAGGCCGCGGCCCATCATGTGGCTCATCGGCAGAAAGCTCAACGTGATCGACGGGTGCACGCCCTCGTCGCCCCAGGTGCCCCGGACCGAGCGGCGCCACGAGTTGGCGACCAGGGTTTCGGGATACATCGCACCCTTCGGGGCGCCGGTGCTTCCGGAGGTGTAGATCAACAGGGCCAGCGCATCCGCGTCGCGGGCCACCGCGGCGACGTCGGGCCGCTGCGCACCATGCTCGACAACCCCGTCGAGGGTGGTGATCTCGGTAGTGATGTTCCGTTGTGACAGAGCTGATTTCGCGGCGGCAACCGCATCGCGGTGATCGTCGACCTGTGCCAGGTAGTCGAAAACGATGAGTCGGGCGGGCGCAGGCCCGGACGCCGCCAGTTCGACGGCGTCGGAAAGGTGGTCGATGCTTGCGGCGATCACGGTCGGTTCGGTCTCGGCGACGATCGGGTGCAGCGTCGCGACGGGTGCGCTTGTCTGCAACGGCACGCAGACCGCGCCGAGGCCGATCAGCGCGACGTCGAGGGCCGTGTAGTCGACGCTGGTGAAGCCGAGCAGTGCGACCCGATCGCCTTCGCGGACGGGGTCGCCGGCCAGCGCGTTGCCGATGGCGCGGACCCGCTCGGCCAGTTCGCGGTAGGTGATGGTCTCGAAGCGGGGGAGAAGTTCCGCCGTGGTTCGCCCGGTGGTGGCTTCGGTGACGAAGTCGACGGCGCGCGCACCGAGGGCGGGCCGGCCGGCGTAGCCGTCGAAAACGGTCTGGACGATCTGGGCGAGTGGCAGCCCGGGTTGCTCGATCGCGTCTGAGATCGACGCGTCAGGGGTGGCGGCGGCGAACTGGGCGTCGGAGCCTTTCAGGTCGGCGATGCGGCGTTCCAGCCGCTCGTCGCGGGTATCAATCGACATCAAAAGTCCTCGGAAATAAGCGGGAAAGGCGACGCAACGCTGCGTCTGTACGAAAACTACGTTAGTAAAGCTAACTTTATTCCCGCTAACTCGCGAGCTGTCTATGTGCTGTGAATCGGCGTGCCTTCGGCCGGTCGCGTCTGGTTTCCTCCGGCGCGTTTGGCCTCATACATCGCGCCGTCCGCGGCGTCGATCAGCCGGTCGATCAGCGTTCGGGTGTCCACCGCGGCGGCTTCCGCCCAGCTGACGCACGCGACTCCGACGCTGGCCGTCGCGCCCAGCGGGATCGACGCCACCTCCTGGCGCAACCGCTCGGCGTTCGCCAGGGCTTCGCCGGGCAGAGTCATCTCCGCGATGAGAAATTCCTCACCCCCGACGCGCGCGACGACCGCGCGGCCATGGGTGGCGCGGCGCAGTCTGTCGGCGACCGCGATCAGAATCCGGTCGCCGGTGGTATGGCCCCTGGTGTCGTTGACCTGTTTGAAGCGATCCAGATCGATCATGATCACCGAGAGGTACGGTTCGGCAACCCACCCCGAGCCGTCGGTGAGCTCGCGCAGGGACCGGTAGAACCCGCGCCTGTTCCGCAGTCCGGTCAGTGGATCGGTGTGCGACTTGAGCGCGTCGTCGCCGAGCAGGTGCACCAGCACGTGGACGGAGAACGGCACGGCAAGCACTCCGACGGCGATGATCAGCAACTTAGCCACGGCAACCAGTGGGCTCTCGTTCTCCGCCAACTCCAGGGCACACCAGATCGACGTCGCCGCGGCGGTCGTCAGCACCAGGGCCAGGAACCGGCTGGTGTGGAAGAACGCCACATAACCGGCCAGCGCCGCGAAGGCCGTACAGCCCAGCAGCGACATTCCCGGAGTGCTGTACACAAGGCACGCCACGGCGAGGCAGGCGTTGGAGGTCAGGACGAAGGCGACGGACTGCTGCCTGCTGGGCCAGCGGCTGAACCACATCGCCGCCATCACCGCACAGCAAATAATGACGAGGGCGCTGATAGCTCGGCCGAAGGTGCTGGTCGGCCCGACCGGGGTCCACGCCGTCAGCAGCGGCACCACACCGAGTGCGAGCACGACGGCGGCCATCATGCGACGCGTGAACACCCGAACATTGCGATAGCCCAGATACCCGGACAGCCATCGGTAATGGTCGGGTTGCACCCACCACTCCCTCAGCCAGCCCACTTAAGCAGTCTAAGGGACATTTGCTGGTTCTGCGCTCAGCAATTTCGTGAACGGATGTCATGGCTGAGTCTGCGGGCAGTTCGGTTATGGGTTCACCCGTGCGGGTATCCCGACCGGAAGTCGGGTCCGAGGAGGCATCATGCGTGACACAGACCATCATTCGGCAGGCAGGTTGCAAATGCCCCGCAGTCGCGGTGCCGCCAGTGGGTTCCTGTTGATCCTGCTGGGGATCTGGGGAGCGCTGATCCCGTTCGTCGGCCCGTACTTCGATTTCGCGTTCAGCCCGGACAGGACATGGGTGTGGACCTCGGCGCGCGGCTGGCTGGAGGTGCTGCCCGGTGCCGTCACGGCGGTCGGCGGCTTCCTTCTCCTCAGCTCCCGCAACCGGTTCACCGCGATGCTGGGCGGTTGGTTGGCGGTGCTCGCGGGCGCGTGGTTCGTCGTCGGCCGGGCGTTGGCCGGGCCGCTGGGTCTCGGGGACGTCGGCAACCCGGTGGCCACCACCGAGACCGAGCGGGTGGCCCTGGACTTGGCCTACTTCTACGGGCTGGGGGCGCTCATCATCTTCCTCGGTGCCATCGCCCTCGGGCGGTTGTCGATCCGCAGTGCGCGCGACCTCCGTCATGCCCAGCGCTCGGCGATGGCCACGACCACAGCGGAGCCTGCGGCGTCGGACGACGTCACCGAGATCCAGCCCGCGGGGGAGTCACAGGAGCGCCGGCACCGGCCGTGGAGCGGCATGTTCGGCCGCGGCGACCGACTCGCGCACCGATAGGACCTGCGCCCCGGGACTTTAGACCCTACGGATGAGCCCAAAGGTGTCCTTAGCGTTCATTCGTGACAACCGAGACAACCGGAACCGCCGCCGTCGAGCGCCTCGCGCCTCGTCGTCCATTTCCTCTACAAGCTGATCACCACCACCGATCACAAGCTGATCGGCATCATGTACTGCGTCGCCTGCTTCATCTTCTTCTTCATCGGCGGGTTGATGGCGCTGTTCATCCGACTGGAATTGGCGGCGCCGGGGTTGCAGTTCCTGTCCAACGAGCAGTACAACCAGCTGTTCACCATGCACGGCACCGCCATGTTGCTGTTCTACGCGACGCCCATCGTGTTCGGGTTCGCCAATTTGGTGCTGCCGTTGCAGATCGGCGCGCCGGACGTGGCGTTCCCCCGGCTGAACGCACTGTCGTTCTGGCTCTTCGTGTTCGGTGCGCTGATCGCGCTGTCCGGGTTCATCACCCCGAGCGGTGCGGCTGATTTCGGCTGGACGGCCTACACGCCGCTGACCGACGCCGTCCATTCCCCCGGGGCGGGCGGTGACCTGTGGATCCTGGGCCTGGGTGTGGGTCATGCGCGCGCCGGGCATGACGATGTTCCGGATGCCGATCTTCACCTGGAACATCCTGGTGACCTCGATCCTGGTGCTGCTGATCTTCCCGCTGCTGACCGCGGCGTTGCTCGCGCTGGCGGCCGACCGCCACCTGGGCGCCCACGTCTATGACCCGGCCAACGGCGGGGTGATCCTGTGGCAGCACCTGTTCTGGTTCTTCGGGCATCCCGAGGTGTATGTCATCGCGTTGCCGTTCTTCGGCATCATCAGCGAGGTGGTGCCGGTGTTCTCCCGCAAGCCGCTCTTCGGCTACACGACGCTGGTGTATGCCACGTTCAGCATTGCCGCGTTGTCGATGGCGGTGTGGGCGCATCACATGTTCGCCACCGGCGCGGTGTTGTTGCCGTTCTTCAGCTTCATGACGTTCTTGATCGCGGTGCCCACCGGTATCAAGTTCTTCAAC
>NZ_QQBJ01000041.1 GCF_003347205.1 Mycolicibacterium moriokaense | reverse complement strand
CGCACCGCCGACCGCATCGCAGCCATCACCACCGAACGCACCCACAACCACAACAACACCCCACCCTTCTAACGGTGCAGCGCTGCGTTGGAGACTTGTGTGGTGTCCGCCTATCCGCTCGAGCAGCTTCGCTTCGTGGCGGTCGCCCAAGATGACCCGCTGGCCGAGCCGTTACTGGCGGAATTGGCGCTGGAGTATGCCAATCGATACCGCGCCCCGGTGGAGCGCGTCGCCACGTGGCTGCGGACCTACCCCGCTGCAGAGTTCGCCCCACCCGGCGGCATGCTGCTGATCGGCCTGTACGACGGGCGCCCGGTCACCGGCGGCGCGTTCCGGCGATTCGACGCCGAAACCGCGGAGCTGAAACGCATTTGGACCGACAGCGGCTATCGGCGGCGCGGCTACGCGAAAGCCCTTCTCGCCGAACTGGAGAAGGAGATCGCCGGCCGCGGGTACCGCCGCATCTACCTGACGACCGGCGACAAGCAGCCCGAGGCCGAGGAGCTTTATCTGGCCACCGGGTACCGGCGTCTTGACGAGCCGCTGCCCGCCGAGGACGAGGTCTACCCCCTCGCCTTTCTGAAGGCGCTGGACTAACGCCCCCGCCACTGGGGCTTACGCTTCTCCGCCCACGCTCGAATGCCCTCGGCCGCATCCTCGGTCGCGACCGCGACCTTGCGCATCGTCTCGCCGAAGCGGACCGACTCGATCCAGCCCATGTCCCCCGTCCGCCACGCCACTTCCTTCGTCGCCCGTTGCGCGAGCGGCGCGGCATCGGTCAGCGTGCGTGCCCACGCCTGTGCCTCTGCCTGTAGATCCCCCGGCTCGACCAGCTTCCACACCAGGCCGATCTCCTTGGCGCGCTCGGCGCTCATCGGCTTGCCGGTCAGTAGCAGTTCCATTGCGTTGGCCCAGCCGACTCGCTCCGGAAGGCGGATCGCGCCGACGATGGTGGGCACCCCGATCGTCACCTCGGGTACCGAGAACACGGCGTCGGTACTGGCAATGACGAAGTCGCAGAACAGCACTCCCGTCAGCCCGTAGCCGACGCAGGGGCCGTTGACCGCGGCGATGGTCGGCTTGAAAAGCTCCATCCCGCTCTCGAACGAGTTGATCGTCGGCTTCTCCCAGAACGTGCCTGCGAACGTGCCGATCGAACCCTCACCGTCTTTGAGATCGCCCCCGGCGCAGAACACGCTGCCGTTGGCCGTCAAGATCGCCACCCACGCGTCCTCCTCATCACGGAACCGCTCCCACGCCGCGTTCAGGTCCTGGCGCAGTGCGCCGTTGATCGCATTGCGCGCCTCGGGCCGGTTGAGGGTGATGGTGGCGACATGGTCTTTGCACTCGTAGGTGACCAGGCTCATGATTGCACCCTAGTTCTGCCGCTCCGGCCATATAGGCTGGGCGCAAGCTGTCGCACACAGCGGCGGGGGTGTGGTGGGTGCAGATTTCGCTGACGACCGTAGGGTGGCTGCTCTTTGTGGCTGCCGGCATCACGCTCACCGTCGGCCTCCTGCTGAGGTCGATGCTCGGCCGCCGGCGCGGAACATCTGACGACGCCGATCTCGACGACAAGATCCTGATGCCGACGTTCGTGCTGTGCTGCGGGTTGTGCCTGACCGCGGTCTTCCTGCTCGGCTACGAGGCCCTGGCCTGAGCCGCGGCCATTTCGCTGGCCTCGCGGATCGGCCCCCGCCAGACCGGGCCGTGACCCGGCACCAGCACTTCCGTGTCCAGCATGGCCAGCGCGGACAAGCTGCGCACGCACCTGTCCTGGTCGTGGTTGAACACCCTGTGCAGCAGTTGGGGCCCGGTTCGACCGGCGACCGGATGGCCTGTCACCAGAGCGTCGCCGCTGACCAGGACACCGTCGACGACGTACGAGCAGTGCCCACCCGTGTGTCCGGGACTCGGGATGGCCATCGGCTCGCCGGGTAGTCCCGCCGCGACGTCCTCCGTCAGCACCTGCGCGGTCGGGATGCCTTCGCGCGTGAACGCCCCCTGGCGGCTGATCGCGACCGACCATTTCAACCACTTCGGCTGCCAGGCATGCACGGCGACGTCGACAGGTGAAACCTGCTCCAGGTATTCACGCTTGGCGTGGCCGACCTCGTCGGCATGGCAATACACTGGCGTGCCAATGGTTTTCGCGAACCAGATCGCCGATCCGAAGTGGTCGACGTGGGCGTGGGTCAGCAGGATCGCGCGCAGATCGTCGGTGCCGAACCCGAGCTCGCGGAGCGAGGCGACCACGTCGTCGCGGCTGCCGGGATACCCGGCGTCGATCAGCATGACACCGCTGTCGTCGGCGACGAGCGTCCAGTTGACCAAGTCCGTGTACGCGAAATGCACTGTGTCGGTGATGGCCGTGAGAGCGGCTGTCATGAAGCGAGTGTAGAAAACAGGTATGGACTTGAAACTGGGATACAAGGCGTCGGCGGAGCAGTTCGCTCCGCGTGAGCTCGTCGAATTGGCCGTCGCGGCCGAAGAGCACGGCATGGACAGCGCAACGGTCAGCGACCACTTCCAGCCGTGGCGCCACGAAGGCGGCCACGCGCCGTTCTCCCTGGCCTGGATGACGGCGGTGGGCGAACGCACCAAGCGACTGGTCCTGGGTACCTCGGTGCTCACCCCGACGTTCCGCTACAACCCCGCCGTGATCGCGCAGGCGTTCGCGACGATGGGCTGCCTGTACCCGGACCGGATCTTCCTCGGCGTCGGCACCGGCGAGTCCCTCAACGAGATCGCCACCGGCTACGAAGGCGACTGGCCGGAGTTCAAGGAGCGCTACGCGCGGCTGCGCGAGTCGGTGCGGCTGATGCGCGAACTGTGGCTCGGCGACCGCGTCGACTTCGAGGGCGAGTACTACCACACCAAGGGCGCGTCGATCTACGACGTGCCCGAGGGCGGCATCCCGATCTACATCGCCGCGGGCGGCCCGCAGGTCGCCAAATACGCGGGCAAGGCGGGTGACGGGTTCATCTGCACCTCGGGCAAGGGGGAGGAGCTGTACAAGGACAAGCTCATCCCCGCTGTCAAGGAGGGCGCCGAGGCCGCGGGCAAGGATCCCGACGACGTCGACCGGATGATCGAGATCAAGATCTCCTACGACACCGATCCCGAGCTGGCGCTGGAGAACACCCGGTTCTGGGCGCCGCTGTCGCTGACCGCCGAGCAGAAGACCAACATCCACGATCCGCTCGAGATGGAGAAGGCCGCCGACGAGCTGCCCATCGAACAGGTCGCCAAGCGCTGGATCGTGGCATCGGATCCCGACGAGGCCGTGGAGAAGGTCGGCCAGTACGTCGAATGGGGTCTCAACCACCTTGTCTTCCACGCGCCAGGCCACGATCAGCGCCGCTTCCTCGAGCTTTTCCAAAAGGATCTGGAGCCCCGGCTGCGCCGGCTGTAGCTGATACGTTTGCCGCGTGCCGTCCGCGACATGGTCTTCGCGCAAGCGCTCATCCGCCATCTACGTGGCGTCGCCCGAGGGCGACACCGGCAAGTCGACGATCGCCCTCGGCATCCTGCACCGGCTCGCGGCCAACGTCGCCAAGGTCGGGGTGTTCCGGCCGATCACCCGGCGTCCGGCGGGGCAGGAGCGGAGCGACTCGGGGGATATCCGCGGCGAGGACCGAGACTACATCCTCGAACTGCTGCTGGCCCACACCACCGCAGGCCTGAGCTACGAACAGTGCGTCGGCGTCAGTTATCAACAGCTGCACGACGATCCCGACGCGGCCATCGGCGACATCGTCGATCGCTACCACGAGGTGGCCGACCAGTGCGACGTGGTGGTCATCGTCGGCAGCGACTACACCGACGTCACGACGCCCAGCGAGCTGGACACCAATGCGCGCATCGCCGCCAACCTCGGCGCACCGGTCGTGCTGGCGGTGAAGGCCAAGGACCGCACGCCGACGGAGGTGGCCCAGGTCGTCGAACTGTGCCTGATCGAGATCTCGGGTCAGCACGCCCATACCGCCGCGGTGGTGGCCAACCGCTGCGACCCGACGCAGATGGCCACGGTCGCCGAGGCGCTGGGGCGCTTCCCGCCGAAATCCTATGTGCTGCCCGAAGAGCCGTTGCTCGTCGCCCCCGCCGTCGCAGACCTGCAGCGTGCCGTCAACGGCACCCTCGTCAGCGGTGACGCCGAACTGCTCAAGCGCGAGGTGATGGATGTGCTCGCGGCCGGCATGACCGCCGAGCACGTGCTGGAGCGGCTCACCGACGGCGCTGCGGTGATCACGCCCGGCGATCGCTCCGACGTCGTGCTCGCTGTGGTGAGCGCCCATGCGGCGGAAGGTTTTCCGTCGCTGTCCTGTGTGCTGCTCAACGGTGATCTCGAGCTGAACCCCTCGGTCGCCAAACTGGTCGACGGGCTGAACCAGCGGCTGCCCATCATCGCCACCGAATTCGGCACATTCGAGACGGCCAGCAGGGTCGCCGCGACACGGGGCCGCGTCACCGCGACGTCGCAACGCAAGATCGACACCGCGATCGGGCTGATGGACACTCACGTCGACATCGCGGATCTGCTTGCGCAGCTGGCTATTCCGATTCCAACCGTCGTCACCCCGGCTATGTTCACCCACCAGCTGCTGGAGCGCGCGCGGGCCGACCGCAAGCACATCGTGCTGCCCGAGGGTGAGGATGACCGGATCCTTAAGGCTGCGGGCCGACTGCTGCAGCGCAATGTCGCCGAGCTGACGATCCTCGGCGACGAGGCGCAGATCCGGGCCCGCGCCGCAGAACTCGGGGTCGACGTGTCGGGCGCGGATGTGATCAACCCGCGGACCAGCGAACTGTGTGACCGGTTCGCGGAACAGTATGCGCAACTGCGCAAGCACAAAGGTGTCACGGTCGAGCAGGCGCGCGAGACCATCCACGACGTCTCGTATTTCGGCACCATGATGGTGCACAACGACATGGTCGACGGCATGGTGTCGGGTGCGGCGCACACCACGGCACACACCGTTCGGCCCTCGTTCGAGATCATCAAGACGCTGCCGGGCATCACGACGGTGTCCAGCATCTTCCTGATGTGCCTCGCCGACAGGGTGCTCGCGTACGGCGACTGTGCGATCGTTCCAGACCCGACGTCCGAGCAACTGGCCGACATCGCGATCTCGTCGGCCCGCACCGCGGCGCAGTTCGGCATCGAGCCGCGGGTGGCGATGCTGTCCTACTCCACCGGCACCTCGGGGACCGGCGTCGACGTCGACAGGGTCAGGGCCGCAACCGAATTGGTGCGCAAGCGGGAGCCCGAGCTGTTGGTCGACGGCCCCATCCAGTACGACGCAGCCGTCGACCCCACCACGGCGGCCAGCAAGATGCCCGACTCGAAGGTGGCGGGCCGGGCGACCGTGCTGATCTTTCCGGACCTCAACACCGGCAACAACACCTACAAGGCCGTGCAGCGAAGTGCGGGCGCCATCGCGATAGGGCCGGTGCTGCAGGGGCTGAAGAAGCCGGTGAACGACCTGTCGCGCGGCGCCCTGATCGAAGACATCGTCAACACCGTGGCGATCACCGCCATCCAGGCGCAGGGCACGTGACGGCGGGGCCGGGCCGTCAGCGCTCGGTGCCCGACAGCACCTCGGCGCAGGCCTGCCCCAGCAGTGCGACACCCGGCTCGATCGCACCCAGATTGATTGCGCCGTAGCCGATTCGGATCATGTTGCGCGGCGGGTTGTCCTGCATGTAGAAAATGTCGCCGCGCTCGACGAGCACTCCGCGCCGCTGCGCCGCGGGGACCAGCTTGCGGCAATCGAGTTCCTCGGGACCGGTCACCCACAGGCTGACACCACCCGGCGGGAAGTGCTCGGTCGGAAACGGCAGATAGCGGTGAACGGCGGCGACGAGTCGCTCCCACTTGCGCTTCATCTGCGTCCGGTGATGACGCAGCGCACGGTGGTAGTTGCCGCTGTCGATGAGCAGTCCCAGTGCGCGCTGCGTATGCCCGGGTGGATGACGAAGCACGTAGCGCCGCACGTGGCGCAGTTCGCGCACCACATCGGCCGGGGCGACCAGATACCCGAGCCGCAGTCCCGGCGCCAGGAACTTCGAGAACGTGCCGAGGTAGATTGCGTCGCCACTGGTGTCGAGGGACTTCAGCGCTGGGCTCGGGCTGCCGTGATAACGGAATTCGCTGTCGTAGTCGTCCTCGACGACCACCGTCCCGGACTCCGCCGCGAGTGCCAGCAGGCGACGCCGGCGATCGACACCGAGTGTCACGTTGGTCGGGTGATGGTGGCTGGGCGTGAGATAGATCAGGTCCGTCCCGGCGAGCGTCTCCGGCGGCCGGATGCCGTGCTCGTCCACGTCGATCCCCGACACCGTCGCGCCGGTGCGTACGAAGATGTGCCGGGCGTCGAGGTAGCCCGGATTCTCGATGGCGACCCGGTGACCGGGCCCCAGCAGCAGTCGACCCACCAGGTCGAGGCCCTGCTGGGAACCGACGGTGACCAGTATTTCGTCCGGCGCCGCCTCGATTCCCCGCGGCGGCAGCAACTGTTGTCTGATCATGTCGATCAGCAGCGGGTCGTCGGCCGCGACGCTGTCCTGCAGGCTCGCGTACGCGTGCGGGTGGTAGAGCGCGTCGCGCAGGCAGCGGACCCAGGCGCGGGCCGGAAAGCTGCGGATGTCGACCTGGCCCGCGAGGAACGGATACGGGTATCGGCTCCAGTCGCTGGACTTTTCGATCTCCGGTATCCCGGCGTCGGGTTGCGGCCGGATCTTGCCCGCCCAGTCGATGCGCGGCACCGTCGGGCGGGTCTCGGAGGCGGCGGCGTCGAGCATCTCGGGGTTGACGAACATGCCTGAGCGTTCGTGGCTGCGCACGAAGCCTTCGGCGATCAGCTCCTGGTAGGCCAGGTTGATCGTGTTGCGGGACACCGCCAGCTCGATCGCCAACTCGCGCGAACTCGGCAACCGGTGCGCTGCATCGAACACACCGCTGGCGATGCCGTGCTCGATCGCCCGTCGAACCTGCTGGTACAGCGGCTCGGCGGAGCTCCGGTCGATCTCGATGAGAGTTCTGGGCAACCTACACTTTCCTGCGCATTTCATGATCCGGACGGTCCCCGGGCCCTTCCGGATCGGCTCGCCGCTGTCACAAGTATGCGTACTGGACCCTTCGATTGCCCGGATTCTGGTTCTGATCCGCAGGTCGATCCGCCGATATGTTCGAACCATCCCTGACGAACGCGAAGGAGACAGCCGTGAACGGAAACGAGTTGCGGGCGCGCGCCCGTCGCCACCTTGGTCCTCATTTCACCCGTAAGCCCGCCTGGGACAGTGACTTTCCCGTTTTCGTGCGTGGTGACGGGAGTTACCTGTTCGACACCGAGGGTGACCGCTACCTCGACGGCCTGGCGGGCCTGTTCTGCGTCAACATGGGTCACGGCCGAAGCGACATCGCCAAGGCGGCCGCGGAGCAGGTCAACACACTGGCCTACGCGTCCAACTGGGGGATGGCCCATCCGCCGGCGATCGAGGCCGCCGCCCTGATCGCGGAACTCGCGCCCGGCGACCTCGGCACCACCTTCTTCGTCAATTCGGGGTCGGAGGCCGTCGAGACGGCGGTCAAGTTCGCCCGCCAATATCACCGCAGCCAGGGCGAGCCGCAGCGGACCAAGATCATCAGCCGGGAAATGGCCTACCACGGAACGACTTTGGGTGCCCTGTCGGTGACCCAGCTGCCGAAGATCAAGGATCCGTTCGGCCCCTTGCTGCCGGGAGTGCGCAGCGTACCGAACACCCTCGGCTACCTCGGTGACTGCGGACCCGCGGGTGAGTTGCCGTGCGTGCGGGCGATCGAAGAGGTCATCGCCGAGGAGGGCCCGGAGACGATCGCGGCGCTGTTCGCCGAACCGGTGCAGAACGGCCGCGGTGCGCTGGTGCCCCCGCAGGGCTACTGGCAGGAACTCCGTGACATCTGCGACAAGTACGGGATCCTTCTGGTCTCCGACGAGGTCATCTGCTCGTTCGGCCGGCTGGGCCACTGGTTCGGTCACGGGCTGACGGGCGTCGTTCCGGACATGATCACGTTCGCCAAGGGGTCGACGTCCGGGTACGCGCCGCTGGGCGGGATGATCGCGCGCGAGCAGCTGGTGTCCGACCTGTTCGGCTCGTCCCAGGGTGGCGTGTTCACCCACGGCGCGACGTGGGGCGGGCACCCGGTGTCGACCGCGGTCGCGACCGCCAACATCAGCGCGATGCGCGACGAGAACGTGCTGGGAAACGTCACCGACCGCGCCCCCAAGCTCGCGGCGGCGCTCGACTCGCTGCACCAGTCGCACCGCTGCGTGAAGGACATCCGGGGGATGGGCTACTTCTACGCCATCGAGTTGATGGCCGCCAACAACAGTGGCCGCGATCTCACCGAGCAGGAATCGCTGACGGTGCTGCGCGAGGTGCTGCCCGAGTCGTTCAAGCGCACCAAGGTGATTCTGCGCGGCGACGACCGCGGGGCCACGATGATCATGGTGTCGCCGCCGCTGGTCGCAGACGACGACGTGCTCGACGAACTCCTGCACGGAATCGACGGCATGCTCACCGACGTCGAGAAGGCCGTGCAACCCTGAGCGGTTGCACGGCCCTGTCTCGATTTCGTCGGGTCTGGACCGGGTCTAGACGTAGTCCTTGTACTTCTCCAGCAGCCGGACGGGCTTGGAGAGCGCGTCGCGGCGGAACGGGTCGCCCAGCTCGCGGGTGCACATGATCTCCACGACCGTGGTCTTGCCCTCGTTCATCTGGGCGTCGACGGCACGCTGCAGCGCGGGCCCGACCTCGTCGAGCTTCTCCACGACGATGCCTTCGGCGCCCATCGCCTCGGCGATGCCGGCGAACGACTCGCTCTCCAGCTCGCCCGCGACGAACCGGCGGTTGTAGAAGTCCACCTGGTTCTTCTTCTCCGCACCCCACTGCCGGTTGTGGAAAACGACTGCGGTGACCGGGATGTCGTGCCGGACGGCGGTCATGATCTCGCCCATGCTCATGCCCCACGCGCCATCGCCGGCGTACGCGATCGCGGGACGCTCGGGTGCGGCGGCCTTGGCTCCGATGATCGTCGGGAGCGCATAGCCGCAGTTGCCGAAGCTCATCGGAGCCAGGAAGCTGCGCGGCTTCTCGAAGCGCAGGTAGCTGTTGGCCACCGAGTTGATGTTGCCGATGTCGGTGGACACCATGACGTCGGCGGGCATCGCCTTCTCGAGCTCACGCAGCACCTGACGCGGGTGCAGCCAGTTGCCTTCCTCGGATTCCGCCTCGGCGATCATGTCCAGGCTGTACGGGTCGCGTTCGTGGGTCCACTCGTCGAGTTCGGATTCCCACGCGTCCTTCTCGGACTTGATCTCGGCCGCACGCGCCTCGCGGGTCGAGTCCGACGCCAGCGACTTGTCCGCCAGCCGCTCGACGAGTGCGACGGCCGCTGCCTTCGCGTCGCCGCAGATGCCGACGCTGACCTTCTTGACCAGGCCGAGCATCTTGTGGTCGGCGTCGATCTGGATGATCTTGGCGTCCTTGGGCCAGTACTCCAGGCCGTGCTGCGGCAGCGTGCCGAACGGGCCGAGGCGGGTGCCGAGCGCGATCACGACGTCCGCTTTCGAGATCAGCTTCATCGCCGCCTTGGAGCCCTGGTAGCCCAGCGGGCCGGTCCACAGCGGGTGGCTGGCGGGGAAGGAGTCGTTGTGCAGGTAGCTGTTCACCACCGGTGCACCGAGGCGCTCCGCGAGAGCCTTGCACTCCTCGACGCCGTCGGCCATCACCACGCCACCGCCCGAGATGATCACGGGGAACTCGGCCTTCGCGATCAACTCGGCGGCCTCGTCGAGGCTCTTCGAGCCGCCGGGCCCACGGTCCAGCCTGCTCGGCTGCGGGATCTCGGTTTCGATCTCACCGTAGAAGTAGTCACGCGGAATGTTCAGCTGCGTCGGACCCATCTCCGACATCGCCCGGTCGAAGCACCGGCCGGTGTACTCGGCCATCCGCTTCGGGTTGTTCACGTGCCCTTGGTATTTGGTGAACTCCTGGAACATCGGCAGCTGGTTGGCCTCCTGGAAGCCGCCGAGGCCCGTGCCCATCGTGCCCGCCTCGGGGGTCACGATTACGACGGGGCTGTGTGCCCAGAACGCGGCGGCGATCGCGGTGACGCAGTTGCTGATGCCGGGGCCGTTCTGGCCGATCACCACGCCGTGCCGGTTGCTCACCCGGGCATACCCGTCGGCCATGTGCGCGGCGCCCTGTTCGTGGACCACCGGGATGAGCCTGATGCCCGCGGGCGCGAAGATGTCCATGGCGTCCATGAAGGCCGAACCCATGATGCCGAAGATGTCGGTGACATCGTTGGCGACCATCGTCTCGACGAACGCCTCGGACGGGGTCATTCGTTGCACACCCGATACGGCGGTGCGGGCAGGTGCCTGGGTCATCTGGGTCGTCCTCCTCGGTTCGAATAGCACATTTCTGAGATTTCGGAACTAGATGTTCCTGATTTCGCAACTCGCCCTCAGAGTAGGGTGAAACTCAGCTTGAGTCAACGAAGATTCCGGAAATCGGTACGCTACATGTTGTTATTCGGAATAGTTTCGGGTTTCATGGAGGCGACGACAGGAGGGGACATGGGTGAGGTCCGCAGAATCGACGAGGCCAACGCGGCGGTAGGCACGGAACTGTCCGGCGAGACCCCGACGCTGCGGCTGTTCTCGCTGCTCGAACTGATCGCGTCCAAGGACCAGCTGTTCACGCTGCAGGGTCTGGTCGAGACGACCGGGATGGCCAAGCCCACCCTGCATCGCATGCTGCAACAACTCGAGGGCGCCGGGCTGTTGATCCGGGACAACGGCAGGCATTACCGGAGCGGCGCCCGGCTGCGTCGCATGGCGGAGAACCTGCTGCTCAACGACTCTCACCACGGTGCGCGTCACGCCGTGCTGCGCGACCTGGTCGACGAACTCGGCGAGAGCTGCAACCTGACCACACTTTCCGGCAACGAGATCGTCTACCTGGATCGCGTGGAAACACCTGAGCCGCTTCGGTTCACGCTGCATCCGGGATCGCGGGTGCCCGCGCACTGCTCGGCGAGCGGAAAGATGATCCTGTCGCAACTGGCTCCCGCCCAGCGCCGCCGACTGTTGGAGGCGGCACCGCTGCGGCAGTACACGCCCAACACGGTCACCGACGTCGACCAGATCGAGGACGAGTTGAAGAAGGTTCGGCGCGACGGATACGCCATCGACGCCGAGGAGTTCCTGCCCGGCCTCGTCTGCGCGGCGGTTCTGGTTCCGTGCGGCACGGGACCGTCGAACCTCGGCATCGCCGTCCAGGCGCCGGTGATGCGCCTGACGCCCGACAAGGCGCTTCGGCTGCTGCCCGCGCTCCGGCGCGCGGCGGAAGCCATCGGCGAGATCGAGGCCGACGTCGCCGCCGGCGAATCCGCCAGGGAGAGTTCATGACACACCTGATATCGGCGCGAGACGTCTTCGGCATCGACTCGGATCTGCAAGTGCCGTCGCTCACCGAACCCGACGAGCACGTACCCGAGATCGATCACGCCTACCGCTTCCAGAAATCGGTCACGCTGGCGCTGTTGGCCGGCTTCGCGCGCAACCGCCGCGTCCTGGTCCAAGGTCTGCACGGCACCGGAAAGTCGACCCACATCGAACAGGTCGCCGCGCGGCTCAACTGGCCCTGCGTGCGGGTGAACCTCGACGGCCAACTGAGCCGGATGGACTTGATCGGGCGCGACTCGCTGACGCTGCGCGACGGCCGACAGGTCACCGAGTTCGCCGAGGGCATCCTGCCGTGGGCGATCCAGCGACCCGTCGCGCTGGTCCTCGACGAATACGACGCGGGCAGGCCGGACGTCATGTTCGTGATCCAGCGCCTCCTCGAGCAGGACGGCAAGTTGACGCTGCTGGACCAGAACCGGGTGATCTCACCGCATCCGCAATTCCGGCTCTTCGCCACCGCCAACACCGTCGGGCTGGGCAACCTCAACGGGCTCTACCACGGTGTGCAGCGGCTCAACCACGCGCAGATCGACCGATGGAACATCGTCGTGTCGCTCGACCACCTTCCCCCGCACGTGGAGGCCGACATCGTCGCGGCGAGGGTGCCCGAGGTGGAGCGGGACCTGATCACCTCCATGGTGGCCGTCGCGAACCTGACCCGAACCGGGTTCCGCGTCGGCGACCTGTCGACGCTGATGTCGCCGCGCACGGTCATCACGTGGGCGGAGAACGCGGTGATCTTCGGCGATGTCGGTGTGGCCCTGCAGCTGTCCTTCGTCAACAAGTGCGACGACGCGGAACGGCCGATCGTCGCCGAGTACTTCCAGCGCTGCTTCGACCGTGAGCTCGGCGAGGCCGCAGTCCGCGTCGCATGATCGATTCGGCGGCCATCCGGCGCGAGCAGCGCGTCCGGGAACTGCGTGCCGCCGCCATCCGCGCGATGAGCGGGCAGCGCGCGGTGAACCTTCGCGGCGGCGCGCTGTACCGCGAAGGGCGACCGGTGGCGATGCCGGCGCCGCACCTCCACCCGCCCGCCGACCGCGGCGCCGCCGACGGCATGGCGCTTCGCCTGCGGCACAACGATCCCGCCGTGCACGCCGAACTGGTTCCCACCGACACCGCGGGCCGACTGGTCTTCGAAATGCTCGAACAGTTCCGGGTGGAGTCACTGGTGCCCGACGCGTGGCCTGGCGTGCGGCGCAATCTCGCCGACCTGTTCCGCGCGTGGTCGGAGCGGTTCGAGGCGTCGCACGCGGTGGAGACGGCGGCCGGCCTGCTGCTGTACACGGTCGCGCAGGTATGCCGCTCCCGGATCACTGCGCAACCGATCGTCGACTGGACGCAGGACCTGATCGAACAGACCCGCTACGAGCTGGCACCGGAGATCGGCCGGGAGCTGGCGCTACTTCGTCGAAATCGACACTGCCAGAGGTCATTCGGTGTTCTGGCCCGCGCCATCGCAGACCGCGTGGCCGCCATGCCGCAGCTGGACGGCGACTCGGACGAAGGCGACACGCCATGGGCTGCCTTCGAGTGGCTCTTCGATGCCGAGTCCGACGACGACGCGGCACCGGCCTCCGAGGGCGGTCCGGGCCGCACGCGCCATCCGGCGAGCAACGGCTACCGCGTGTTCAGCCGGGCCCATGACGAGACGTGCAACCTCCAGACGCTGGTGCGCAGCGCGGCCCTGACCGAATACCGCGAGCGACTCGACCGCGCGGTCGACGCGAGCGGGGCGAGCCCGCGGATCCTCGGGCAGCGACTCGCCCGGCTGTTCGCCGAACCGCGCGACGACGGCTGGGAGGGCGATCACGAATCCGGCTTCGTCGACGGCCGCCGGTTGGCCCAGCTGGCGACGAACCCGAACGAGCGCAACGTCTTTGTGGCCCGCGCGAACACGGCCCGCACCGACGCGACGGTGTCCCTTCTCGTCGACTGCTCGGGATCGATGAAGGCGTTCAGCGAGCCGGTCGCGGTGCTGGTCGACGTGTATGCCCGCGCGATGGAACTCGCCGGGGTGGGATGCGAGGTGCTCGGGTTCACGACGGCATCCTGGAACGGAGGTCGCGCCCGTCGCGACTGGATCCGCGCGGGCCGACCGTCGAATCCCGGACGCCTGAACGACATCCGGCACCTGGTGATCAAGAGCGCCGATACGCCGTACCGGCGTGCCCGGCCCGCGATCGCGGGCCTGCTGAAGCTCGATCTGTACCGGGAAGGCGTCGACGGCGAGGCGGTCGAGTGGGCCCGCGGCCGGCTGCACGCGCGAGACGAGCAGCGGCGGATCCTCGTCGTGATCTCCGATGGCAGCCCGATGGACAGCGCGACCCTGCTCGGTAATGGACCGAACTACCTCGACCAGCACCTGCGAGACGTGCTGGCGACCCCCTCGGAGGTCGCCGTCTGCGCCCTCGGGGTCGGCCCGGACCTCGGCGTCTTCTACGACCGTTGCGCGGCCCTCGATCTCGCCGCAGGCACGACGCGACGGGTGCTCACCGACGTGTTGGAAACGATCGCATCGACGAACAGAGGAGGGCGGTACCGGTGACGAGACAGCCAATCGCGATGGTCGCGTTGGACATCGCGGGAACGAGCGTCGACGAGGGCGGCGCCGTGTACGTGGCGTTGCGCAGCGCCGTGGAGTCACACACCGGCCTGCCGATTCCCGACGACGAATTCGACCGGTGGAAGGGCACCGGCAAGCGCCAGGCGATCGCCGGACTGCTTGCGCAGGCACCGGCCGAGGAGATCGACGCCGTCGAGTCGGACTTCACCGATCGGCTGTTGGATGCCTATCGCTCGACGCCGCCGGTGCCGCTGCCGGGCATCGTGGACGCATTCGCCGTGTTGCGCGACCACGCCGTCAGAATCGTCTTGCAGACCGGCTATTCGCGCGCGATCGCGGGTCCGCTGCTCGAGCAGGTCGGTTGGCGGGTCGGGCGCGACATCGACGCCGTGATCACCAGCGACCAGGTCCGGGCGAGCAGGCCCGCGCCCTATCTGATCTTCCACGGGATGGAGACCGTCGGGGTCGAGACGGTGTCGGAGGTGCTGGTCGCCGGCGACACTCCCAACGACCTTCGGGCCGGGACGAACGCGGGCGCGAAATACGTGGCCGGCGTGCTGACCGGCGCGCACGACGCGGCGACGCTGCGACGGGAACCGCACACCCACATCCTGGCGAGCGCGGCGGAGATCCCCGCGCTCCTCGGGTTGCCGGAGCCGGTGACACGGTGAAACGTGGTGGCCGGCGGGTGCGCTGCGATCATGGTGGCCTTCTGGTACCCCTAGAACGCACGGATGTGGACCTTTTCTGGTCCTGTGACCTGGGCCACGATTGCATCAGGCGCTCGTCATGAGCGCGCCCCACGCGGCCCCTACGAAGGGTTCTCAATGACCAGGAGCACCACGGCTTCGCCCCCCGCCGTCGAAGAGAAAAACAAGGCCTCTGACCAGGAACAGGCCGCGCGCGAGGCGCGGCGGCGCGACACCCAGGAGCGCAGGCGCCAGCTGCTGAAGCGCACCCTCGTCCGAATCGGAGCGCTCGCCGTCTTCCTCGGCGTGTGGTGGCTGATCACGTCGGCCCACCTCATCAAGCCCCTCTACCTGCCGTCGCCCGCGGCCGTGTGGCACGCGTTCGTGCAGGCCAACACCGACCATCCGATCGCTCCCGGCGTGCCGAGGATGGTCAAGGGCGAGCAGAACTACTACCTGTGGGAGCACCTGATCGCCAGCCTGCAGCGCATCGGCGTCGGTGTGGGGTGGGCCATCCTGTTCGGCCCGCTTCTCGGCTTCATCATGGCCAGCTTCCGGCCGGTGGCCACGGTCATCGAGCCGTATCTCAACTTCCTGAGGGCGCTGCCGCCACTGGGCTACATCGGCATCCTGATCGTCTGGTTCGGAATCGGCGACACCTCGAAGATGTGGCTGTTGTTCCTCGCCGCGTTTCCGCCGATCACGATCGCCACGATCAACGGCGTGCGCGGCGTCCGCACTGAACGCATCAACGCCGCCCTGTCGCTCGGCGCCAGTCGGGTGCAGACGATCACGCACGTCGTGTTGCCGTCCACGCTGCCGGACGTGATCAGCGGTATCCGGATCGCCGTCGGCTTCGCATGGACCACCGTGGTCGCCGCCGAACTCAACAACGGCATTCCCGGCATCGGCGGGCTTGCCTACCTGTCCGGCACCGAGCTCAAGACGCCGCTGACCATCGCCTGCATCATCGTCATCGGCATCGCCGCCATTCTGCTCGACCTCGCCATCAAGGGCCTCGAGAAGATCTTCGTCCCGTGGCGTGGAAAAGCATGAGCGCCAACATCTCCCATCCGAGTCGGTAACCCCTAGGAGTCGTCATGACCAGTGCACACCGTCCCGCCCGTCACGTCCTCATCGCGGCGGTCGCCGTCGTCACCGCGCTGAGCGGCTGCGTCGAGTCCAATCGGCCCGCCGACACGGCGTCGGGCAACACCGAGTGCCCGTTCGAAGCCGATCCCTCGGTGACGTCGACCGCGCGCATCGCCTACCAGAACATCCCCAACGGCGACCTGGTGGTGAAGGACCAGCGGATGCTGGAGAACTGCATGCCCAACGCGAAGATCACCTGGAACAAGTTCGACTCCGGCGGCGACGTCATCCAGGCCTTCGGTTCCAACAGTGCCGACATGGGGCTGATCGGCTCGAGCCCGGCCACCAAGGCGCTGTCCGCGCCGCTGAACATCCCGATGAGAGTGGTCTGGGTGCACGACGTGATCGGCAAGGCCGAGTCGCTTGCGGTGAGGGACCCGGCGATCACGGACATCAAGCAACTCAAGGGCAAGACCATCGCGGTGGCGTTCAGTTCCACCGCGCACTACAGCCTGTTGCAGGCGCTGCAGGACGCGGGGATGAATGCGGCAACGGACGTCTCCATCGTCAACCTGTCGCCGGACAAGATGCCCTCGGCCTGGGAAGGCGGCCAGATCGACGGCGCGTGGGTATGGGATCCGACCCTCTCGGAACTGCTCAAGAGCAACGGGCACATCCTGATCTCCAGCGCGGAAACCGCGAAGGCCGGTAAGCCGACCTACGACCTGGGCGCCGCGACGACGAGCTTCATCGACGCCAACCCCGAGTTCATGACGGTGTGGGCCAAGGCGCAGAACGCGGCCGTCGAGGAGATCCTCAACAAGCCCGACGATGCCTCGGTCAGCATCGGCGCCGTGATGGGGATCCAGCCCGACGAGGTCAAGAAGCAGTTCGACGGCTACGAGTACCTGCCGGCCAAGGAGCAGGCCAGTGCCGACTACCTCGGCGGCAAGCTGGCCACCGACCTGCAGGAGACCGCGGGCTTCCTGCTCAAGCAGGGCGGGATCACCGCCGTCAGCCCCCCAGCGGCCTACGCCGCAGGAGTCGACGCCAAGCCGGCGGAGGCGGCGGCCAAATGAGCAAGCAGGCGACCGACACCGCGGACATCGAGTGTCAACGGCTGGTCATCGACAACGTCACGCACCGGTACGTGAGCAAGGGCACCCAGGTGCATGCGCTCAGCGATATCGACCTCGTCATCGAGCCGGGTGAATTCGTCTGCGTCGCAGGGCCTTCGGGTTGCGGCAAGACGACCCTGCTGCAACTGCTCGCAGGGTTCATCACCCCCACCGAGGGGTCGATCACCATGGACGGCGAGACGATCACCGCGCCAGGCTGCGAGCGGGGCGTGGTATTCCAGCAGTCCAACCTCTACCCGTGGCTGTCGGTGCTGGGCAACGTCGAGTTCGGCCCGCGCCTGCGTGGGGTGGCCAAGGCCAAGCGCCGGACCGATGCCCACCGCTATCTGGACATGGTGGGGTTGGCCGACTTCGTGCAGCGCCGCCCCTATGAGCTCTCCGGCGGTATGCAGCAGCGCTGCCAGATCGCCCGGGTGCTCGCCAACGACCCGCAGATCGTGCTGATGGACGAGCCGTTCGGTGCGTTGGACGCCCTGACCCGAGAGCGCCTGCAGCTGGAATTGCTCAACATCTGGCGAGACACCAAAAAGACCATCTTCTTCATCACCCACAGCGTGGAGGAGGCCATCTTCCTGGGCAGCCGGGTGATCGTGATGAGCGCCCGCCCGGGACGAATCGTCTTCGACGAAAAGGTCGCCTTCTCCCAGAAGGTCGGCAAACAGCTGGGCGCCGAGCTGCGCACCATGCCCGAGTTCATCGCCCTGCGGGACAGGGTCAGCGGCAAGATCTACGAATCCGCGAGTTGATGCCTGTCACCACCGACGCGGAGATCATCGACGACTGGCGGGCGGCCGTCGACGGCGCAGACCTGGCCGTTGCGTTGCCCGACGCAGAGGATCCGCGCACGCTGAAGGCGGCGGCCGGTCTCGCCCGCGACGGCCTGATCGCGCCGCGGTTGTTCGGGGACGCGGCCGCCATCCTGGCCGCGGCCGACAGACACGAGGTGGACCTTCCCGACGGGGCCGTCGTCGACCTCGCCGAGGCCATGGCCGACGATGCCGTGCGGGCCGCGCTGGAGGCGGGCTTCTCACGACACCCGGAGCGCATCGCGGCAGCGGCGACCGACCCGGTGTTCGTCGCGGCGGCAGCGGTGCGGGCGGGCCGCGTGCACGCGTGCGTCGCGGGCGCGACGCGTCCGACACCGGACGTGTTGCGGGCCGGCTTGCGCATCGTCGGGCTCGCCCCCGGCATCACCACGCTCAGCAGCGCCTTCCTGATGTTGCTTCCCGACGGCCGGCAGTTGACGTTCTCCGACTGCGCCGTCGTTCCCGCCCCCACGGCAGAGGAATTGGCCGACATCGCCATCGCGGCCGCCACCACCCATCTCAGCCTCACCGGGCAGCAGCCGGTGATCGCGATGCTGTCGTTCTCCACCAAGGGCAGCGCCGAGCACCCCGACGTCGAGACCGTCAGCGCAGCGACAGCGCTTGTGCGCGAACGGAAGCCAGACCTACGCATCGATGGTGAGCTACAGCTCGATGCGGCGCTGGTCACGTCGGTCGCCGCCGCGAAGGCGCCCTGCTCCGAGGCCGCAGGCGAGGCCAACGTCCTGGTGTTCCCCAACCTCGGCGCAGGCAACATCGGCTACAAGCTCACCGAGCGGATCGGCGGCGCGATGGCGCTCGGGCCGATCCTGCAGGGGCTGTCGGCGCCGCTGAACGACCTCTCGCGCGGCTGCAGCAGCAGCGATATCGAGATGATGTCGCTACTCAGCGCCGTGCAGGCGGCGCGCAGCGTCAGAGTTGGTAACCAGAGGGCATGATCGCGGCGATTGCCTGAGCCGTCTCGATCACGAGCTGTCCCAGCTCCGGGATTCGCTCGTCGGGTATCCGGACCTCAGGACCCTGGACGGCCAGCGCGGTGGACGCGACCCCGGCACTGGTCAACACCGGAGCCGCGTCTCTTCGAGTTGGGCGAGCAGGTCTCGCGGTGAGGTGATTGTGGCTTCGGTGAGCCGGCTCAGTTCGCCGAGGCGGGCCACCTCTTCATGCAGGTCGCCTGCGAAAGCGAGCAACACCTTGCCGGTGCTGGTGCAGTACAACGGGATTCGCGCGCCGACGGGCTGGATGAATCGAAGCGGATGCTCGGATTCGACGCGCAGAACGACAAGGCCCTCGTCTGCGTCGCGGATGACCAGGTTGACCGATTCGCCCGTAGCCGCCGTCAGCTGCTCCAGCAGGGGCATCGCCTCGTCGAATCCCAGAGTGCGCTCCGCCGCGCGCCCGAGCAGAAACGCCGAGGGGCCCAACCGATATCGTTCGGTTTGGGCGTTCTGTACGACGTAGTTGGCGGCCACCAATGCCCGAAGGATCCGGTGTGCGGTGCTGGCGTGCAGGTCGAGTGCTCGCGCGAGCTCGATGACTCCGACGTCGCCCCGGGCG
>NZ_QQBJ01000005.1 GCF_003347205.1 Mycolicibacterium moriokaense | reverse complement strand
GACATGGCCGACCTCCACGCTCAAACGAGGTGTCAACTATGTCGCGAGACAGCTGCCAACTATGTCGTGGAATCACACACTGCCGGGGGCACTTTTGTGATGTGTGATGTCTCAGGACATCGGAATAGCCGCGGAGGGGAAACCCCGTGGCTTTCCGGCGACGAACTACGGACTTCCAAGGGTTCGCATGACGGCCGGGGCCTTGATGCTGAATACATGGACGTTTATGAAGCAGTGATGACTCGCCGGGCGGTACGCGGATTCACCGATGAGCCCGTTGCCAGAGAGGTCCTGGAGCGCGTGTTGACCGCCGCGGGAAACGCGCCGTCCGGTTCGAACATTCAGCCATGGAACATCTATGTGGTGACCGGCGAACCACTGGCACAACTCAAGAAGCTCGCCACCGAGCGCGTTGCTGCCCGGGACCCGTGGGATGAGCGGGAGTACGTGATGTACCCGCCCGACATGAAGTCCCCGTACGACGAACGGCGGTCCGCATTTGGCAGGGATCGCTACGGCGCACTCGGCATCGTGCGGGAGGACTGGGAGGCTCGGACAAGGGCAGCCATTGCGAATTGGGATTGCTTCGGCGCGCCCGTCGCTCTGTTCTGCTACATCGACCGCGGACTGGGCCTGCCCCAATGGTCAGACCTCGGCATGTACCTGCAGACCGTCATGCTGCTGCTGCGCGCTGAAGGTTTGCACAGCTGCCCCCAGATGGCGTGGTCGCAGGTGCGCAAGACCGTCGCGGACATCGTTTCGCCCCCAGACGATCTCATGCTCTTCTGCGGCATGTCGATCGGCTACGAAGACCGCACCGTGGCGTTCGTCCGCAACGAGCGGGCACCGCTGAGCGACATTGCCACCTTCATCGGCGGCTAGAACCCACTGACGGTCAACCGTGGGCGGACTCGTCCGGCACGAGGTTCACTCGTTCTCCCGGAAAGTACTTCGCGATCCGGACGTCGGCGCTGCGGGCGTGTCCCTCCATGCCCTCGATCCGGGAGACGCGGGCGGCGACCTGACCGACGGCACGGCTGGCTTCCCGAGTCATGGACTGAAACGAAAGGGTCTTGAGGAACTTGCCGACCCACAGTCCGCCCGTGTACCGGGACGCACCACGGGTGGGAAGGATGTGGTTGGGACCCGATGACTTGTCGCCGTAGGTCACCGTCGTCTCCTCACCGAGGAACAAGGTGCCGTAGTTGCGCAGGTTGTCATGCCACCACGCGAGATCAGCGGCGTGCACCTCGACGTGCTCGGAGCCGTACCGGTCCGACAAAGACGCCGCCTCCTCACGCGTGTCCACCACCGCGACCTCACCGCAGTTCGTCCAGGCGGCCGAAGCAGTCTCCTCGCTCGGGAGGCCTGACAAGGCCTCGGGGACCAACCGCAGCACCTCCTCACCAACGGTTCTCGACGTGGTGATCACGACGGTCGGGGAGTCCGGGCCGTGCTCGGCCTGGCTGACCAGGTCGACGGCGATGAGCCACGGGTCGGCGGTCTCGTCGGCGATGATCAGCGCCTCGGTGGGGCCGGCGAAGACGTCGATGCCCACCCGGCCGAAGAGCAGTCTCTTGGCCTCGGCGACGAAGCGGTTCCCCGGCCCGGCCAACACGTCGGCGGCCCGTCCGGTGTACAACCCGAACGCCATCGTCGCGATGGCCTGAACCCCTCCCAGGCACAAGATGGCATCGGCGCCGGCACGGTCCATCGCATAGACCGTTGCCGGGTGGATGCCGCGCGGGCCATCGCCATGGCTGTTCCCGTCGGCAACGGGCCGCGGCGGCGAGCAGGCGACCACGAACGGCACGCCGGCAGTCTTGGCGGTGCCGATGCTCATCGCCGCCGACGCGACGTGGCTGTAGCGTCCGCCGGGCACATAGCATCCCGCCACGTCGACGGGCACGTTGCGATGGCCGGCGATCACCCCGGGCGACAACTCGATCTCCAGATCGGTCATGCTGGCGCGCTGCGCAGCCGCGAACGTCCGCACCTGCTCGAGTGAGAAGTCGATGTCGGCGCGGATCGCGGCGGGCACCGCCGCGGCTGCCCTCTCGACCTCGTCGCGGCTCACCAGAAACGAAGCCGGACACCAGGAATCGAGCGAGTCGGACCAGCGGCGCACCGCGGCCTCACCGCCGGCCTCGATGTCGGCGAGAATGTCGGCGACCGTCTTCGCGGTGCTCGCGTCGTGCTGGGCGGCTGCCTGCGGTGCGCTCTTCAGGTAGACGGCGGTCATCGCGACGGCCCTCCTTTCGCTCGGCTGGCGGCGACGGTATCGGGTGGCGCCTCACCCGGGTCCTGATCTCGAGCCGTCGCCAGCGCGTGGGCAAGAATCGCGACGACGTCTGCGCAGCGACCGACAGGCAGAGCTAGTGGAACACGAATGTCGAAGAGCCTGCTCAAAACGCGGTCCGTGCTGGGCAATTCGGGACGTTCGGCATAAGCCCAACTGCGGTAGTCGCTCGTGAAGGCGACCGGGAACGACGCGCCGAACCACTTGACGTGCACGCCCAATTCATCGGCCAGCGCACAGAATCTGCTTGCGCTCTCAGGTGACAAGTCGTCGACGAAGAACTGCAGTGAACTGCCGACGAAGCCCTCGTTGCCCGGCCGGTGCGGCAGGCGCACCCCGGGCAGCCGGCGCAGTCCGGCGGCGAGCCGGTTGTACCGCTCGTTCCAGCCATTGATCCGTTGCGGAAGCGACCGAAGTTGCGGCCTCAGCAGTGCGGCGGTGAGGTTGGTCATCCGCATGCTGTGGTTGGGCTCCAGGTCGGCGAAGCGCGCGACGTGCTCCATAGCGGGCCGCGAGGTGTGCTGTCCGTAGAGCATGTAGCTTCCCGATGCGAGAACTGCGCGGGCGGCGACATCGTCGTCGTCGGTGACAAGCAGTCCGCCCTCGCCGGAGTTGAGATGTTTGTAGCCCTGGGTGCTGAAGCACCCGACGGCCCCGAATGTGCCGGTGGGTCGACCCGCCCAGGTCGCCCCCAGAGAGTGCGCGCAATCCTCGATCAACCTCAGGCCGTGCGAATCGCAGATCTGCACAACGGCATCGAGGTCGGCGAGGTGGCCGCGCATGTGGGACAGCAGCAGGACGCTGCCCGGGTGGCGGGCCGCGGCGGCGTCTAGGTCGTCGAGGTCGACGGTCAGATCCTCGGTGGTCTCGATCAACACCGATCGCCCACCGACGTGTTGCACCGCGCCGGCGACCGGGGCCAGCGTCCATGCGTTCATCAGTACGACGTCGCCGAATCCGACACCCAGGCAGTGCAACGCCAGAAACAGCGCAGACCCACACGAGTTGACGCCCACGGCGTAGCGCCGGCCCAACAACCCGGCGAACTCAGCTTCCAGCGCCGCGGCGGCGGAGGCACTCGCGTTGCTCTCGCCGTAGCGAAACAACTTGCCGGAGCGCATGATCCGCACTGCCTCTTCGATCGCCTCCTCGGGCACGGGATCCGGGGTAGCCAGGTCGACGTCGAGGGCCGGCGGCGCAACACCAGGGGTGACCATCACCGCGGTACTCCCGTGCCAGCGGGTTCGGACTGGTTCACCCGCTCGTCGGCGCGCATCACAGGAAGGTCGACGTCGACGCAGTCCGGGTACTTGATGCCCGCGCCCGTGTTGAGAATCACCACCCGGTCGCTCTCGGCAATCCATCCCTGCGCCGCGAGCCGGCGTACGGCCACAGCGGCGGCGGCACCCTCGGGGCACAGGAACAGGCCTTCAGCCGCCCCCATCGTCCGCACCTCGGCGAGCAGATCCGCGTCGGTCACAGCGACGGCGCATCCGTCCGAGCGATACAGCACATCGAGGACGATGAAGTCGCCCAACGCCTTTGGCACGTTGATGCCGAACGCCATCGTCCGGGATTCGGGCCAGAATTCACTTTCCGCCCGGCCTGCCTCGAATGCGGACACGATCGGCGCACAGCCGGTGGACTGCACCGCGACGAACCTGGGCATGGTGCCTGACACCCATCCGAGCTCCAGCATCTCGGTAATGGCCTTGTGGATGCCGATCAGGCCGACGCCACCCCCGGTGGGGTACACGACGACGTCGGGCAGTTCCCAGCCGAGCTGCTCGACGATCTCGAATCCCATGGTCTTCTTACCCTCGATGCGATAGGGCTCCTTGAGAGTCGCCACGTCCACCCACCCGCCGCGTGCCACGGCATCGGCGACGATGGCCCCGGCGTCACTGATCACACCGTCGACCAGATGGAGCTGCGCTCCGGCGCTGAGGCATTCGGCGCGGGTGATCGCAGGAGCGTCCGCAGGCATCACGATCAGAGCCTCGATCTGACCCCGGGCCGCATAGGCGGCCCAGGCGGCACCGGCGTTGCCGTTGGTCGGCATCGCGATGCGCTCGATTCCGAGCTCTCGGGCCCGCGACACCCCAACGGCTGCGCCGCGCGCCTTGAACGTCGATGTGGGCGTAGCACTCTCGTCCTTGACGTACACGTGTTCCAGCCCGATGGACCGGCCGTACCGCGCAACCTCGAGGAGCGGCGTGACGACTTCGCCGAGCGTCAGCTGATGTGATGCGCTCGAGTTCGGCAGCAGCTCGTGATAGCGCCACAGTTCCCACGGGCGCTCGGCAAGCACATCCCTGGACACGTCCTCGGACAACGCCTTCAGGTCGTACCGAGCCAGCAGCGGTGATCGGCACTCGGTGCACAGGGATTGGTAGATCGTCGCGTCGAACACCGCGTGGCAGCGCGCGCATTCCAGGTGCGACAGATAGCTGTAACGGGACATGTCACTTCCTCGCTCGGTCGGATGTGGAGTCGACGGCGTACTCGGCGTCACTTCCCGACCGTGCCGGCCGGACCCGCATCGACGGCCTTCGCGTACACCTCGGGGGAGCTCACGGCGGCGATGGAGCCCTGGCTGAGCAGGAACTTCGCCGTGCCGTCGAGGTTGTCCCCGAGTCCTCCGCGGAGCCACTCTTCGCTCGCCTGGTCCGAAGCAGCGAGGTACTCATACCCCTTGAGCTGGCCGCCGGCCTGGTCGGGAGATATCCCCATCCTGATGGCCATACTCTCGGACGCCTTCGCGGGATCGTCGTGGATCATCGTGACGGCCCAGTCCTGGGCCTTGGCCCACTGCTGCATGAATTTCGGGTTCTTGTCGACGAAGTCGGTTGTCGCGATGGCCAGGTCGAACGTCGGATTTCCGGCCTTGGCCGTGTCTGCGCTGGAGAACACCCTTCGGCCGCCGGCGTTCTCGAGCTCGCCCAGGACGGGGTTCCATACCCATGCAGCGTCGACCTGGCCGCCCTGCCAGGCAGCCAACATGGCGTCGGGCGCCATGTTGATCAGCTGGACGTCGGCGGTTGGCCGCAGGCCGGCGCCATTGAGCGCGGACAGCAGCGAGTAGTGCGACGTCGAGCCGAACGGGACGGCGACCGTCTTGCCCTTGAGGTCCGCGATCCCGTTGATGCTGGGGTCGTGCGCAACCAAGGATTCCGCGTCGCCGATCACCTCATAGATCCACACGACCTGCACGGGCAGGTTCAGCGGCGCAGACAGCGCCTTGGCCGCCGGTGAGGAGCCGACCAGGCCCAGGTCGACGCTGTTGGACCCGAAGGCCTGCACGACGTCAGCCCCCGAGGCGAACTGGGACCAGGTGATGTGCGCCTTCGGCATGCAGGCTTCCAGGATGCCCTTGTCCTGGACGATGAGATCGCCGGTCGGGCTCGGTTGCCACGCGAGACGCGCCGTCGTCGTGACGCTGTCGTCCGGCGTCCACGGGCAGCCGGCCTGATCCGCGGCTGGCGAGGAGCTGCGCCCACTGTCGACGCATCCGGTGAGTGCGAGCAGGACAGCGCCGGTGACGGTGACGGTGACGGCGTGTAGTGCACTGAAGCGGCTCATGATGACCCTTCGGTCGGCGTTGTGGTGAGGTCGGCGAGGCTCATAAAGGCCGAGATGCGCCGCAGGAGCAACGTGTCATGCTCGGCGGCGACGGCGAAGTTGTCGACGACAGAGGCCAGATGGTCGCGGCTGGCAGCGCGTGCCCGCTCCGGGTCTCCCGCCGCGATCGCGTCGCACACCGCCAGGTGCTGGTCGGCCCAGCACAGCGGCAACTCCGGCGACGCCCAGGCCTGGGTACGCGCCTCCAGCAACAGCGGGTCCAGCGACAGCTCGAGCACCTCGGCCGTACTTCGCGCCAGCATGGTGTTGCGGCACACATCGAGCAGCGCGCGATGTACGCGGATGTCGGAGCTGACTCGAAGACCCGGGTCCTCCACGGCGACGCGCATGCCATCGATCAGTGAGCGAGCGATGTCGAGCTTGGCCAAATCCGGGTCGACAGCGGCGCTGGCCATCGCGGAGGGCTCGAGCACCAGCCGCAGTTCGAGCAGATCGACAGCCCCGTTGAGGCTTTCCAGGTGCTGAGACGACGCCTGTGGTGCGCGCGCGCCTGCCCGGTCAGGCGACGGCTCCTTGCTGATGACGATGGTGCCGAACCCACGCCGCGATTCCACGTGACCGGCGAAGGCAAGGGCCGCTAACGCCTCGCGGACCGACGGTCTGCTGACCGCGAAGTCTCGGGCCAGCTCCATTTCGCTCGGAAGGCGTTCGCCCAGGCCGAAGGTTCCGTCGACGATCAGTCCGAGAAGCTGCTCTGCGACCGAGGTGCTCACCAATGGAGCACGAGAAAGGGGGCGAATCACGGCTTCTCGGGTTGCCTCATCGGAGGTCGTCACGGCAAAAGCATGGCAGTTGCCTAGTTGCCTGTCAACCAGTCAACTAGTCGCCTCCCGATCAAGTTGTGGAACCGGTGCGCACATTTCCGGCCACGACCGAAGTGGGCGCACGATGGAGCGATGTGGCCTGACTGGTGGTCGATCGCGCTCGGCGTCGCCGCCGGCCTCGCGCTGCTGTGGATCGGTCTCGTCGTCGCGCTGTGGCTGACGAAGCCCGACGACGTCGGTGTGCGCGACATCGTTCGGCTACTCCCCGACCTCGTCCGCCTGCTCAAGCGACTGGCCGCGGATCCGGCCATGCCCCAGGGTGTTCGCATCCGCCTGGCACTGCTGCTGGGCTACCTGGCCCTGCCATTCGACCTGATCCCCGACTTCATCCCCGTGCTCGGATACGCCGATGACGCGATCATCGTCGCCATCGCGTTGCGCTCGGTGGCCCGGCGCGCCGGTCCTGCGGCGCTGTCCGAGCACTGGCCCGGAACGCCGCAGGGTCTTGCCGCCGTACAGCGGCTGTGCCGCCTGTCCGACGTCGAGTAGCGCAAGCCTGTGACCTGGTTGACGTTTGGGTTAAATGTTGCTGTCAGAGGCGGTCGCCCCAACTTGCCGACGTAACGTTAAAAGGTGGAAGCCGGATCGGATCTGCGCACCGCGTTTCAGGATTCGCTGAACCGCGCCATCACTCACGGGCTGCGCCCGTCGCGCTGGATCGGCCTCGGTGATGCGACCTGCTCGGCGATCGAGGCCGTCGCAGAGGAACATCCGGACGCCACCGTCGCCCACATCGCCGACGCCTACGACGCCTTCGCCCGCGAGCACGACACACCCGAACCCGCCGCGCCCGCCGACCACCAGGCACCTGCCCGGTTGGTCGCGCGTCGGCCCGACTTCAACAGGGGCTGACGGTACAGCGATCAGGTCGTCCCGTCGTTGCGTGTGTCGATGACGCGCTGCGCGATGTCGACCAGCCGCGTGTTGCTGTCCTGCGACAGCCTGCGCAGCATCTCGAAGGCGCGGATGTCGTCCGTCCCGTAGCGCTCCATGATGATGCCCTTGGCCTGACCGATGCGGTCACGGGTGGTCAGCGCAGATTGCAGTTCCTCGCCCTCGCGGCTGGCCAGGATCGCCGCGGCGGCATGCGCGGCGAGCACGGTGCCGATGGTCTCCGCCTCGCCGTCGAACGCCTGGGGCTTGAACGCGAACAGGTTCAGCGCGCCCGCGGTGCGATTGGCCGTGTAGAGCTTGAACGACAGCCCGCTCAGCACGCCGATCTCGACCACCGCGGCGCTGTACTTCGGCCAGCGGCTCTCGCTGCGAAAGTCGTCGGTCCGCACGATCACCTCATCGAGGGCGGCCTCCACACACGGGCCTTCGTTGAACCTCATCTGCAGTTCGTCGAGATGCTGCGGCAGATCAGACGTGCCGCCGAGGGAATCCCATTTGCCGCCCTTGCCGATCAGAAGGACGCCCGCGGTCTCCGCCCCCGGAATCAGCTCCATCGACGTTTTCGTGACGTCGATCAGCACATCCTCCACGCTGCGCGGCGATGCCGCCGTGCGTGCCAGTTCGGCCATCCTCATCGCGAGTTCGTGGTTCCGCGCCTCGACCATGGCCACAGTGTTCCCCATCGGACAGCGACGCACACAGGCGGTGCGCGGCGCGCAGAGAATGCCTGATCAAAGTTTGCCTTTCGCCGAGCTTGGTAATGCTGCGCAGCAGGTGGGCACAGCGGTCGACCTCTATGCCCACTGAGGTCTCGTCGGTTCAGACCAGGTGCCGACGGGGCCGCCTTCCCGTTCGGTCGATGACGATTCGGCCAACCTCGGCAAGTCACTCTGCTAGTTGTAGTATCGTCCGGTTCATGGCCAGTTCCACCAACGTCTGGATCGTCGGCGGCTACCAGAGCGACTTCAGCCGCAACCTGTACCGCGAGGGCCTCGACTTCGCCGATCTGACCGCCGAGGTGGTCGACTCCACACTCGCCGCGGCGGGAATGGACGCCTCCGCGATCGACGTCGTACACGTGGCCAACGCGTTCGGCGAACTGTTCGCCCGTCAGGCCCACCTGGGCGCCATGCCCGCGACCGTGCACGAAGGGCTGTGGGACACGCCGTCGACCCGGCACGAGGCGGCGTGCGCGTCGGGCAGCGTCGCCACGTTGGCCGCGATCGCCGACCTCAGGTCGGGCGCATATCGCACGGCGCTGGTCGTCGGCGTCGAACTGGAGAAGACGGTGCCCGGCGACACCGCCGCCGAAAACCTGGGCGCCGCGGCCTGGATCGGGCACGAGGGCGCCGACGCGAAGTTCATGTGGCCCAACATGTTCGCGCAAGTCGCCGACGAATACGACCGACGGTATGGGCTCGACGAGACCCACCTGCGGGCCATCGCCGCGCTGAACTTCGCCAACGCCCGATCGAACCCGAACGCGCAGACCCGGGGCTGGACCGTCCCCGACCTGCTGGCAGGCCGCGCCGTCGATGACGAGGTCAACCCCGTCATCGACGGCAGGCTGCGCCGCTTCGACTGCAGCCAGATGACCGACGGCGGAGCAGGAATCGTCCTCGTCACCGACGACTACCTGCGCGACCACCCCGACGTCCGCCCGATCGCGCGCATCGAGGGCTGGGGGCACCGCACCGTCGGGCTGGGGCTGCGGCAGAAGCTCGACCACTCCGCCGCCGATCCCTATGTGCTGCCGCACGTGCGCGGCGCCGTCCTCGACGCGTTCGACCGCGCCGGCCGCAGCCTGGACGACATCGACGGGTTCGAGGTGCACGACTGCTTCACGCCCAGCGAATACCTGGCCATCGACCACATCGGGCTCACGGGTCCGGGCGAATCGTGGAAGGCCATCGAGAACAGCGAGATCGAAATCGGCGGTGCGCTGCCGATCAACCCCAGCGGCGGGCTGATCGGCGGCGGCCATCCCGTCGGCGCCTCGGGGGTGCGGATGCTGCTGGACGCCACCAAACAGGTGAGTGACGGCGCTGGCGACTATCAAGTCGACGGCGCAAAGACGTTCGGCACGTTGAACTTCGGCGGCAGCACCGCCACCACCGTCAGCTTCGTCGTCGGATCAGCAGAGGAGCTCTAGATGGATGTCGAGGTCGTCGGCAAGTTCCTGTCGACACTGCCCGAGGACGACGATCACCCGTACCGCACCGGCCCGTGGCGCCCACAGACCACCGAGTGGGACGCGGACGACCTGGCCGCGGTCGAAGGAGAGATCCCAGCGGATCTCGACGGGGTGTACCTGCGCAACACCGAGAACCCGCTGCATCCGTCGCTGAAGTTCTATCACCCGTTCGACGGCGACGGCATGATCCACGTCGTCGGCTTCCGGGACGGAAAGGCCTTCTACCGCAACCGGTTCGTCCGCACCGACGGGTTGGCGGCCGAGGACGAGGCGGGCGGCGCGTTGTGGCCCGGACTGGCTGAGCCCGTGCAGGTCGCCAAGCGCGACTACGGCTGGGGCGCAAGGACGTTGATGAAGGACGCCTCCAGCACCGACGTCATCGTGCACCGCGGCACCGCACTGACCAGCTTCTACCAGTGCGGAGATCTCTACCGCGTCGACCCGCTGACGGCCGCGACCCTCGGCAAAGAGGACTGGGGCGGCGGCTTCCCGGTCGACTGGGGCGTCTCGGCGCACCCGAAGGTCGACGACGCCACCGGCGAATTGCTGTTCTTCACCTACAGCAAGCAGGCCCCGTACATGCGCTACGGCGTGGTCGACGCCGACAACGACCTGGTGCACCTCACCGACATCCCACTGCCGGGTCCGCGGCTGCCGCACGACATGGCGTTCACACCGAATTACGCCATCCTCAACGACTTTCCACTGTTCTGGGACCCCAAGCTGCTCGAGGCGAACATCCACCTGCCCGGTTTTCACGCCGACATGCCGTCGCGCTTCGCCGTCATCCCCCGCCGCGGCGGGCCCAGCGACATCAAGTGGTTCGAGGCCGATCCGACGTTCGTGCTGCACTTCACCAACGCCTACGAGGACGGCGACGAGGTGGTGCTCGACGGCTTCTACGAGGGCGACCCCGCACCGATGGACACCCTGACAGGATCGAAGTGGGAGAAGGCATTTCGCTTTCTCGCACTGGACCGGCTGCAGACCCGGCTGCGCCGCTGGCGGTTCAACGTCGTCACCGGCACCACCACCGAGGAACAGCTCACCGACAGCATCACCGAGTTCGGCATGATCAACGCCCGCTACGGCGGCCGCCCCTACCGCTACACCTACGCGGCGACGGGCAAGCCGGGCTGGTTCCTGTTCGACGGCCTGGTCAAGCACGATCTACACACCGGCGCCGAGCAGCGATTCGCCTTCGACGACGGCGTGTTCGGCAGCGAAACGGCGATGGCGCCGCGGCCAAGCAGCACTGGTGAGGACGACGGTTACCTGGTCACCCTGACCACCGACATGAACGACGACGCCTCCTACTGCCTGGTGTTCGACGCCGCCAAGGTGACCGACGGGCCGGTGTGCAAACTGCGTCTGCCGGAGAGGATCTCCAGCGGGACCCACTCGACCTGGGCCGACGGGGCGTCACTGCGGCGCTGGCATCAGACCGACTCGGCGGCCGCGGCGATCGGGCTGTAGGTGACCGACCAGCAGCCCAACGCCGTCGCCCGGATGCTCGGCCTGCTCGGCGACGAGTGGACGCTGCTGGTGTTGCAGCAGGCCCTGATGGGCGCCTCCCGCTACGGCGACTTCCAGTCGCGGCTGCCGATCTCGCACTCGGTGTTGTCGAACCGCCTGCGGTCGATGACCGACGACGGGCTGTTCGAACGTCATGCCTATCAAGCCAATCCGCAGCGCCACGAGTACGTGACGACGCCGCGCAGCCGGTCGCTGTGGCCGATGCTGGTGTCCATCTGGCACTGGGAGCGGCACTGGGTGCCGCAGCACCGGGACAGGCTGCCGGTCATGCGGCACACCGGCTGCGGCGCGGACTTCGCCCCTGTGCTCACCTGCCGCTCGTGCGGCGAGCCCGCCGGCGACAAGGACGTCTCCGCGCAGTGGGGCCCGAGCGGCTCGTGGGCGCGATCGATACCGGTGTCCGCGACCCGCCGGCGGTCGGCGACGGGTCAGGCCGGGCTGTTTCCGCAGACGATGGCCGTGCTCGGGAACCGGTGGGGTTTCGCGATCCTGGTAGCGGCGTTCGTAGGGGTCAGCCGGTTCACCGACTTCCAGACCCAGCTGGCGGCGCCGCCGGGATCCATCGCCGACCGGCTGTCGATCTTCGTCGCCAACGGAGTCCTGGAGACCGCCGACAATCGGTACCGCCTGACCGAGAAAGGCCGCGATCTGTTCGCAGTGCTCATCACGGCGCTGCAGTGGGCTCAGCGGTGGTTCCGCGACCCGGACGGCCCCGCGGTCGTGCTGACGCACACGGCGTGCGACCGCGCCTTCACGGCGGCGCTGAGCTGCGACCAATGTGCCGCGCCGATCGCGGGAAATCAGGTCTCCGCGATCTAGCACTCTCAACGCGAGAGTGCTAATATCGCAGGTGCACAGTGATTTGGCTGCCCGCCGGGGTGGCGGGCTCTGAGTGACAATAGGAGGTGAATTGCTGTGCTACGTTTTGATCCCTTCAGTGACCTTGATGTATTGACCCGGGGCTTGCTGACCAGCCAGACCGGATCAACTCGCACGCCCAGGTTCATGCCGATGGACCTCTGCAAACTCGACGACCACTACGTGCTGACCGCCGACCTGCCCGGCGTCGACCCGGGTTCGGTGGACGTCGATGTGGACAACGGCACGCTCACCATCTCGGCGCATCGCACCGCGCGTACCGACGAGTCCGTCCAGTGGCTGACCAACGAACGGTTCTTCGGAAGCTACCGGCGTCAGTTGTCGCTCGGCGAGGGCGTCGACACATCCGCGATCTCGGCGACGTACGAGAACGGCGTGCTCACCGTGACGATTCCGATGGCCGAACGGGCCAAGCCGCGCAAGATCGACGTCGCGCACGGCGGTAACCAGAAGAGCATCACCGTCGACGCCGAATAGCCCGCAATCGAGACTGCGGGCAGATCGCAATTGTGAGCAGTTTCGCGATCTGTCCGCAGTTTCGGTGCACATTTACGCGCCCTCTCACCACAGATCTACGCGTCTGTGCTGACGTTTGCGGCCTGCGCTCGTCGCAAGCTGGTTAGCATGAGCGAACTTGACGCGGCAGTGCTGAACTGGAGCGATCTGGGTGTGAACGAATTGGTGCCGACGGGAACGGTGACGCTGCTCTTGGCAGACGTCGAGGGCTCGACTCGGTTATGGGAGACCCAGCCCGACGAGATGACCGCTGCCTTCGCCAACCTCGATCGCGTCCTGGCAGACATGGTGCCGATCCATGGTGGAGTGCGGCCCATCGAACAGGGTGAGGGCGACAGCTTCGTCATCGCGTTCGGCCGCGCCAGTGACGCCGTAGGGTGCGCACTGGGGCTGCAGCGCGCGGCGTTGGCGCCGATCAGGCTGCGCATCGGCCTCCACACCGGCGAGGTTCAGCTGCGTGACGAGTCCAACTACATCGGACCCACTATCAACCGCACGGCACGCATTCGCGATCTGGCGCACGGAGGTCAGACGGTATTATCCTCCACCACAACCGATTTGGTGTGTGACCGGCTACCGAACGACGCCTGGCTGGCCGAACTCGGCACCCACCCAGTTCGCGACATGCCCCGACCCGAACGGGTCGTGCAGCTCTGCCACCCGGACATCCGCAATGAGTTCCCGCCCCTGCGAACCGCCAAAATCGATCGCAATCATAATCTTCCGGCGCAATTGACGACCTTCGTCGGACGGGTCGGGCAGCTCGACGAGGTACGCCGACTCGTGCTCGAGAACCGGCTCATGACCCTCACCGGCGCGGGCGGGGCGGGCAAGACCCGCCTGTCGGTCGAGGTGGCGGCCCAGGTCTCCGAGGAATTCCCAGACGGTGTGTGGTGGGTCGACCTCGCCGCCATCGCTGACCCCCTCGTCGTCTCCTTGACGATTGCCCGCACTCTTGGGCTGCCTGACCAAGCAGGCAGGACGCCGCTGGAAACGGTGCAACGGTTCATCGGTGATCGCAAAGTTCTTCTACTGCTGGATAATTGCGAACATCTGCTGGATACGTGCGGCGACGCGATCACGCGACTGCTGAACAGCTGCCCGCGGTTGACCATACTGGCCACCAGTCGAGAACCGATCTCGGTGTCGGGTGAGGTGACGTGGCGCGTCCCCTCGCTTTCGCTGCACGACGAGGCCGTCGCGCTGTTCACCGACCGAGCCCTTCGCGCGCGGCCCACCTTCCACGCCACCGGCGACGACCTCGACCTGGTGACCAACATCTGCCGGCGGCTGGATGGCATGCCCCTGGCGATCGAACTGGCTGCCGCACGCGTGCGCGCGCTGTCGTTACAGCAGATCGCCGACAGCCTCCACGACAGATTCCGACTTCTCACCGGTGGCGCCCGGAACACCATGCGACGCCAGCAGACGTTGAGGGCGTCGGTGGATTGGTCTCACGCGCTGTTGACCGAAGCCGAGCAAGTCCTGTTCCGCAGGCTGGGCGTGTTCATGGACGGTTTCGACCTCGACGGCGCGCTCGCGGTCGCCGCGACAAGTGAGGTTGAGCAGTTCCAGATTCTCGACCAGCTCAGCCTGCTCGTCGACAAGTCGCTTGTCGTCGCCGAGGAAGAGTCGGGCGTCATGCGCTATCGCCTGCTCGAAACCGTCCGCCAGTACGCGCTCGAAAAGCTCGCCGAGTCGGGCGAGGCCAGCCAGATGCGCAGTCGCCACCGCGATTACTACGTCGCAACCGCCGTCGAACGTGACGGTGATGAGCTCGTCGACTGGGCTGAACGAGAGACCGGCAATTTACTGGCGACACATGCGTGGAGCATCGATTGCGCGGAGTTCGAGCCGGCATTGAGGTTGATGTCGGCGCTGCAACGGCTCTGGGAGACGCGCGGCAGGATGGGCGAAGGCATGGCCGGGTTCGATCTCGTCTTCGACGACAAGCGGTATCGCGATGCCGACGTCTCCCCCGCCGTGTGGGCTCGTGCGGTCGCCGACAGGACCGTCTTGGCGGGGTGGACCGGCACCATGGCGAGTCTGGAACGCGCAGAGCAGGCGTTGGCCGCCGCGCGTGATCTGGGCGATTCCGCGCTGACTGCTTCATGTCTGGGCGCATGCGGTGCGGCGGCGTACTACACCCCCGATCTGGCAACGATGTACCTGACCGAAGCGATCGAGCTCTTGCGGGCGTCTGGTGATCAGTCGCAGCTGTGCCGCCTTCTCAGCTACCTGGCCGTCGCGACACATGTCGCCGGGCAACCCATCGCTTCTCAGCTCGCTGCTCAAGAAGGGCGTGATGTCGCTGATGCCGTGGGCGATGCCTTCATGTCTCGGCACTGCCGCGTGTGGCTCGCTACCGCGCTGGTGTGGGAGCGCGGTCTCGCCGATGGCGCCGACGCGATGATGCGAGCCGTGACCGAGGAGGCGCGTGCCACCGGGGAGCGCATGCTCACCGAATTCGGACTCGTTGTTGACAGCGTCGCACTCGCCCATCAAGGGAAGGTGGCTGCAGCTCGCGAGAGGGTGAGCGACGCGCATCAAGTGTCCTTGGGAATGGGCGGATTCCACGAAGACACGGTGCATGCTCTGTCGGCGTATGCAGCGCTTGCCGCCGGCGACGCCGCCGACGCCAAGTCGGCATGCGAATCGGCGATGGCGCACACCGTTTCCACTCGATCGCTGTACGTCAGAGGTATTACTCCGATGACCGAAGCGTTGCTGGCGTCCGGTGAACACGCGGCCGCACGTCGGTGGGCGGATGACACCATTGCCGTGACGACCGGCTGCTTCCAAATGCAGGCTTTCGTCGCGCGCGCGCACGTCGCGCTTGCACAGGGCGAAAACGATCAGGCCGAACAGGACGCCCATTCCGCACTGGCACTCGGCCTCGACACCGGCTCGCAGCTGCGGGTGCCCGAGGCGCTCGAGGTCCTCGCACGAACGGCCGGTACCGAGCAGAACCACCGCCATGCGGTGCGGCTCCTTGGCGCCGCGACCGCCAGTCGCGCCGCGATGGGCGGGGTCCGATTCCCGGTGTACTCGATTGGCTATGACGACGAAGTCGCGGCTAGCCGGGAAGCATTGGGCGATGCGGACTTCGACGCAGCGTGGGCGGAGGGTGCCGCCATGTCGGTCGAGGAGGCCATCGCTTATGTCCAGCGCGGGCGCGGCGAGCGCAGGCGGCCGACCAGCGGCTGGGGGTCGCTGACCCCTACCGAACACGAGGTCGTCGGCCTCGTGTCAGAAGGACTCTCCAACAAGGACATCGCCGAGAGAATGTTCATCTCACCACGCACCGTGCAGACACACCTCACGCATGTTTACGCCAAACTGGCCCTTGAGTCGCGAATCCAGCTCGTTCAGGAAGCCGCCCGCCACGTGTGATGTCACCGGTGGCGGTTCAACCGGAATTCCAGATGCGTACGGACCGTCGGCCATTCGACATCCAGGATCGAGTACACCACCGTGTCCCGCCGCGAGCCGTCCGGCAGGATCTGGTGACTGCGCAGCACGCCGTCGCGCTTGGCGCCCAGCCGCTCGATCGCCGTCCGGCTGGTGAAATTGAAGAAGTGGGTGCGAAATTCGACAGCCACACAGTTCAACTCGTCGAACGCGTGGCCGAGCATCAGCAACTTCGATTCGGTGTTGATCCCGCTGCGGCGGGCTGATGCGGAATACCAGGTGTTGCCGATCTCGAGCCGACGGTTCGGGGCATCGACGTTCAGATAGCTCGACGAACCGACCAGGGTGCCGTCGTGGCGGCGCACGACGAACGTCAACCCGGTGTCCGGCTTCTGGAACCCGAGCCTCATGTCCACCCACGCCGACGCGGTCTCCGGCGACGGCGCGCCGGTGAACCACAGTCGCCCGACGTCGCCGTCGGCCGCCGCGGCGGCTAATTCCCGAACATGATCACGCGTAAGGGGTTCCAGCGTCACCCAGTGCGCCCCGGTCAGCGTCACCGGCTCCACGAACCCGCTCACGGCTGCCGCCCGGCGGCCGCCCAGGCCGCCACCATCGTCCACACCGACAGCCCGATCGCGACGGCGGTGGCCGCGGCGCCGATGTAGAACCCGTAGCCCGCGGCCACCGGCGGATGGATGTAGAGGCGGTAGTACCACATCGTCAGCGCCGCGATGAGCACCGAAATCCCCAACGCCGCAGACGATGCCACCCGGGCCGACAAACCGCGCGCCGCCATCGCGCCCGCGACGATCAACGCCGACGCCAACAGCGCGATGAGTTGCCCCGCGCCGAAGTGGGGCGGCAACGTCAGGGTCCCCACCACCCCGCCGACAGCGTTGGCGCGACCGCCGCCCGCCGCCGAGGTGGTCAGCCACGGCAGCCACACCGCCACCGCCAACACCGCGGCGCAGAACGCGACCAGCCAGCCTGGGCTCACTCGGGCCATGCGGGGAAGACTATCGGGTGCGCGGCCGCGTCCGGAGGAGTGGATCGGCACAATCGGCGCCGGGATATTCGACATCGTCTCTAGTGTGGAACCGTTCGACGACGACGAGGGCGGTAATGCGATGAGCGAACTTCCCGACTGGGCGCAGCGGCTCGACCTGGCGCCGCACCCCGAGGGTGGCTGGTTCCGGGAGACGTGGCGCAGCGGGTTGACGACGCCGCAGTCCGCGCTGCCGCCGGACTACGCGGGCCCGCGCAGCGCGGGAACCGCAATCCTGTTCCTGCTGATGCCCGGCCAGCAGTCGGCGTGGCACACGGTGCGCAGCGCCGAGCTGTGGCTGTATCACCGCGGCAGCCCGCTGCTGCTCGAGTTCGGAGCCGAACAAACCGGTGCCGCAACATATCTGCTCGGTGCCGACATCAACGCGGGCGAACAGCCGCAACTGGTCGTTCCGGCCGGGGACTGGCAGCGGGCGCGGCCACGCGACGACGAGCCAACGCTGGTCAGCTGCATCGTGGTGCCCGGCTTCGACTTCGCCGACTTCGAGCTCGCCGCGTCTACCGACTGAGCAGCGCCACGGCAGCCGCCACCAGCGCGGCGTTGTCCGGCGCGATTGTGCCGTCGGGCAGCAGCAGGGTGTCCTCCATCCCGATGCGGGTCTGTGTGCCGCGCACACCCGCGTGTTCCAGCAGCGGCCAACAGCTTTCGTTCAATCCGTGCAGCAGCACCGGCGCGGGCGAGCGGGCCGCCATCACCTCGCCGAGCACGTCGTCGGCGGTGGCGGTGTCGCCGTCCGGCCCGAGTTCGACCATCACCCGCATGCAGTGCGCGGCGATCTCCGACTCTGCCCACGACGCCGCCGCCTCGGCGTGGAAGATGCCGACCTCGACGCCCAGGCCCCTGCTCAGCAGCAGGTGGGCCAGCGGCTCGGAGCCGGGCTCGTGCCAGTTCACCGACGCGAAGTCGGGCAACACCGACCATCCCTCGACCGCTCGCAGCCGCTCCTGCGGATCCGGCAGCGCCCAGAAGCCCGTCGTCACCCCCAGCGGCAGCCCGGGGGCGGCGTGCCGGACTGCCGCCACCGCAGCGTCGACGACCTCGGGTTGCAGCGAGTCGACGCCGTCGGCGGTCTTCGGGTGCATGTGCACCGCCTTGGCGCCCGCCCGGTGGGCGGCCACCGCCGCCTCGGCCAGTTGATCGGGCGTCACCGGCAGATTCGGGTGCGCATCGGGAGTGCGGGCGCCGTTGATGCAGGCTTTCAGGTAGGTGTTGGAGCTAGTGGGCATACCTCATCCTTACCCGTCACGGCGAGGTTTTCTTCAGTAGCGTGCTCGCATGGCGGGCCACATCATCGTCTGCGGCGACGACGCGCTGGGAATGCGGATCGTCGACGAGTTGACCAACGCGGGTAGCGACGTCGTCGGCGTGCAGTCGGCCGACGGGTTGGCCGCGGCCGGCGTCACCGACGCGCAGGCCGTGATCTGCGCCGACGACGACGACAACCTGAACCTGGAGATCGCGCTGCTGGCGCGGCAGGCGAACGCGAACGTGCGGGTGGTGGCCCGGCTGGCCAACAGCGTCCTGCGGGAGGCGATGGCGCAGGACAACGGCCCCGGCGCCATCCTCGACGTGGCCGACCTGGCGGCGCCGTCGGTGGTGGAGGCCTGCCTGGCCCGAACCACCCACACGATTTCGGTCGCGGGCGTCGACTTCGTCATCTCGGGTACCGATGCGCCGCGCGACGGCACGCTGCGGGAGATGTACGGCGATCTGGCGCCGCTCGCGGTGATCCACGGCGAGCACTCGGACACGCCCGGCGACGTGGTGGCATGCCCTGGTCGCGATCTGCGCGTCCGCGAGGGCGATTGGACGGCGATGATCGGCACAGCCGATGAGCTTGCCGCGCAGGGCATCTCGGTGGCGAAACCGATTGCGACCACGCAGGTGCGCCGCTCGGCGGTGAAGCGGGTGATCGACGCCGTGCGCGCATTCCGCGAGGACCTCAACCCGATGTTCTACCGTGCGCTGGCGGCGTCGGCGACCTTGCTGCTGGGCGCCACGTTCTTGCTGCGGTTCGGCTATCGACACCCCGGGATGAGCTGGATCGACGCGCTGTACTTCTCGACCGAGACCATCGCCACGGTCGGCTACGGCGACTTCACCTTTCTCGACCAGCCGACGTGGCTGCGGATGTTCAGCATCCTGCTGATGTTCGCGGGGGTGACGACGACGGCCATCCTGGTCGCCTTCGTCGCCGACGTGCTGTTGTCGCGACGGCTGTCGTACTCCTCGGGGCGGCGACGGGTCCGGCATCTGCGCAACCACATCATCGTCGTCGGTCTCGGCTCCTTCGGGATCCGCGTCGTCGACGACCTGATGGCGGCGGGCTACGACGTCGCGGTGGTGGAGCGCAACGACGACAACCGCTTCCTGTCCACGGCCGCGCGCCTGAAGGTTCCGGTGATCTTCGGCGACGCCACGCTGCGGCAGACCCTGGAGTCTGCGCGCATCGACGAAGCGCGCGCGATCGCGGTGCTCACCCAGGACGACATCGTCAACATCGAGACCGGCATCGTGCTGCACGAGATCGTCGGCGACCGCGACGCGCCGATCGTGCTGCGGGTATACGACCGCACCCTCGGGTCGGCGGTGGCTCATCGGTTCGGGTTCGAGAACGTGCGCTCCACAGTGGATCTCGCGGCTCCGTGGTTCATCGGCGCCGCGCTGGGGCTGCAGGTGCTCGGCACCTTCTCGGTGGGCCAGCGCTCGTTCATGGTCGGCGGCGTGGACGTGACGGCCGGCAGCGAACTGGACGGGATGAGGATGGCCGACCTGTCGACCCAGACGCGGGTGATCGCCATCGCCAGGCCCGGCAGTCCGGTGCGGTTGCACCCGCGCCGGGACACCGAACTCAGCGCGGGTGACACCGCCTACCTGGTCGGCCCGTACCGAGAGCTGCTGGACACCCTGCGCAAAGGCCAGGGCGCCCAGCAGTCCGGCCTCACTGATCCAGCGACGACAGGTTGAACGCCGCGCCGGTCGGGTCCGCGACAGCGGCGAGTCGGCCATACGGCGTGTCCTCCGCCTCGCGGATCACGGTGCCGCCGTTCTCCTTGACCAGGGCCACCGTCTTGTCGACGTCGTCGCTGCCGAGGAAAAACGACCAGGTCGACGGCACGCCGTCGGGCAGCACCGACCCGTCCATGATGCCGACCAGCGCCGCGCCGTCGAAATTCGCTGTGCTGTAGCGGAACTCGTCGGAGTCCGAGACGGTCTCGGTCTGCCAGCCGAACACCTGGCGGTAGAAGTTCAGCGCCGTGGCGTAGTCGCGCGTGGTCAGCTGGTGGTACACCGGCGCGGCGGCCTCGCCGAACACCTCGAAGCCGTGATGCCCGATCGGCTGCCACAGCCCGAAGAAGGCGCCGGCCGGGTCGGACAGCATCGCCATCCAGCCCTTGTCCTTGACCTCCATCGGCTCCACCGGCTGAACACACGTGACGGCGCCCGCGTCGATGGCCCGCTCCAGCGTGGCCTTGATGTCGGCGGTGTGCAGATAGGTGGTCCAGCCGTCCGGGCTGTTCCACTGCGGGTCGTTGGCCATCAGGCCCGCGACGGGGCGGCCGCCGCAGAACGCGTTGACGTAGCCGCCGTACTCGGGTCCGGCGGACTCGAAGGTCCAGCCGAAGACGGTGCCGTAGAAGCGCTGGGCGCGGTCGAGGTCGGAGGTGGCGAGGTCGATCCAGATGGGGGCGCCGACGGGGGCGACATGGCGGATGGTCACGGTGGTTCTCCTTGGCCGGTGGGGTCGGTCATCGATGCAGACCGCCGTCGCCCGGGAAACTCATCGCCGCCCTTCGCGATAGGACGTGGGGCTGGCGTTGAACCAGCGTTGGCAGGCCCGGGTCAGCACGCTTTGTTCGGCATATCCGAGTAACCGGGTCAGGTGCTCGAGGCTGATGTCGGTGTCCCGCAGACACTGCTCGGCCGTCTCGCGGCGCACTTTGTCGACGAGCACGACGAAGCTGGAGCCCTCCGCGGCCAGACGGCGCTGCAAGGTGCGCGGGTGCAGGCCGAGTTGGTCGGCGGTGAGGCCGACGGTCAGCGCGCCGTCCGCTAGGCGGTGACCCCGAGCACCCGCAATGCGTTCTGCTTGAAGATCAGCGGCAGCACCTCGGGCTTCATGTCGAGCTCGTCGAAGTCGCGACGCCAGCGGTCCACCTCGATGTAGGGGTAGTCGGTGCCGAACAGCACCTTGGTGCGCAGCGCGCGGTTCGCCGCGCGCACCAACTGCGGCGGGAAGTACTTCGGCGACCAGCCGGACAGGTCGATGTAGACGTTCGCCTTGTGCTGGGCGATGGCGATCTGCGCGTCGATCCACGGCACCGCCGGGTGCGCCATCACGATCGTCAGGTCACCGAAGTCGGCGGCGACGTCGTCGAGCAGCATCGGGTCCGAATACCGCAGCTTGACGCCGTGGCCGCCCGGCAGGCCCGAGCCGATGCCGGTCTGGCCGGTGTGGAACAGCGCGGGCACGCCCGCCTCGGCGATCGCGGCGTAGATCGGGTAGTAGGCGCGGTCGTTCGGCTCGAAGCCCTGCAGGCTCGGATGGAACTTGAAGCCCCGCACGCCCAGCTCGAGCTGGCGGTGCACTCCGCGCACAGCCGCCTCGCCGGTCAGCGGGTCGACGGAGCCGAACGGGATCAGCACGTCGTTGTTGCGCGCGGCGCCCTCGATGAGGTTCTCGATCGAGTTGGGCGGGTGCCCCGACACCGTCTGCGAGTCGATGGTGAACACGACGGCGGCGGTGTTGCGCTGCCGGTAGTACTCGGCCACCGAGTCGACGGTCGTCGGCTCGGACTGCAGCTTGAAGTACTGCTTGGTCGCGGTGATCAGCTGGTCGTCGTACGCGCAGTGTCCGTGGTCGTCGGCCTCCACGTGGGTGTGGATGTCGATGGCGTCGACGGCGTCGAAATCGATGTCACAGGTGTAGGTTTCGCCGGCCATCGTGCCAGCCTACGACTTGGCCGCAAGGATCTGGTCGACGCCCATCCGGCCCTGCTCGAAGGCCAGCGCTCCCCCGACGAGGTACAGCCGCCACACCCGCGCCACCTCTTCGCCCTGCAGCGCGACGAACTCATCGAAGCCGTCCTCGAGCGTGGCGAGCCAGTGCTCAGCGGTGCGCACGTAATGCTCCCGCATCGCCTCGACGTGTCGCACCTCGAAGCCGCCGTCCTGCACGAACTTCACCGTCTTCCACAACGGCCGCATGTGCATGTCCGGCGCGATGTAGGCCTCGATGAAAGGGCCGCCGCCCGGCGCGGTGTTCTCACCCCGCGACATCTGCTGCAGCAACAGGCGGCCGCCCGGCTTCAGCGCGCGGTGCATGACGCCGACGTACGTCGGGTACTGCTCCTCGCCGACATGCTCACCCATCTCGACCGACCCGACGGCGTCGAATTGTGCTGGCAGGGATGTCAATTCGCGGTAGTCCTGCCGGCGCACCTCGACGCGATCGGCCAGCCCGTGTTCGGCGATGCGGGCGGCGACGAAATCGCGCTGCTCGGCCGACAGCGTGACACCGACGGCGCGCACGCCGAATTCGCGTGCGGCGTAGATGATCAGAGATCCCCAGCCGCAGCCGACGTCGAGCAGGCGCTGGTCGCGCTGCAGGTCGAGTTTGCGGCAGATCATGTCCAGCTTCGCGGTCTGCGCGTCGTGCAGCGACTGGCCGTCATGGGTGAAGTACGCCGACGAGTACGCCATCTGCTCGTCGAGCAGCAGCCGGTAGAACTCGTTGGACAGGTCGTAGTGGTGCGCGATCGCGGCGATGTCGCGCTTGCGGGTGTGCAGCCGTCCCGTCAGCCTGGCCTCGGACACCGGCCGTTTCGGCGGCGGGCCGAGTGCACCGAGGCGGGCCGCGAGCGCGGCGGCGCCGAGCCTCTGACCCGTCGTCAAGCGCACGGGCGCTGCGCGCGTGCGGCCCATCTGCCAGGCCCGTCGTAGCCCGTCGGCGAGGTCGCCCTCGACGTCGACGTCACCGGTCACGTATGCCCGTGCGAGCCCCATTTCGCCTGGCGCCCAGAGCAATCGGCGCAGCGCACGGCGCGAGCGCACGACGAGTACGGGGGCGTCGGCGGGGCCTGCCTCGCTGCCGTCCCATGCGCGGATGCGGATCGGCGGCTCGGCGCCGGTGAGGTCGCGCAGTAGCTGCGCCAGGCGTTCGGCGGGCTTCATGTGGTCCCTTTCCCCGTGACTTCGGCGTGCTGAGTTGCGCTGCGCGCAACCAGCCACGCCCAAGTCGCTAGTCTTTGACGATGCCGTACAAGATCGACCCCGAGGTGTTGGCCGCAGTCGCGACGGATGTCGTCGGGCAGGGCCTGGCGGGTGCCGACCTCATCGCGGGCGCGACCCGGTCGCTGGCCGACGCATACCCCGATCTGATCGATCCGACGCCGGGACGATGGGTCGGCAGCAAGGCGGGCGGCATCCTGGGCAAGGTCCGCTTCCTCTATTTCAGCCCGCGCGAGTACGTGGTGTTGTTCGGCTCTCCCACCGGCACGCAGGGATTTTCGGGCCGCTACAAGCACGTCGAGATCCACAAGTTCCTCATCGCGGGCCAGATCGACTGGTATGACCTGGAATCCGACGACATCACGCCCAACACACTCAAGCCGGGTGAACACACGCGCACCGACAAGGGCCACGCGCGGGGTATGACCATTCATCCCGGCTCGTTTCACATCGAATACGGTCGCGGCGCCGTCGCGACGACGCTGCCCTTCGCGATGGTCGACACCCTGCTGGTCTCGCTGGAACTCGAATCGGTCCGCCGCTCGACGGTGGAATTCGCCAAGCTCGCCACCCGACGGTTCAAGCGGGCGCGAACACGCTCTTGAATCTGTCCAGCGATTCGCGGATATCGCCCTTGAGCGCGGCGGCGACCACCATCCCGATCGGGCCGAACAGCGCCGGACCGCCGAGGTGCACGTCGAACGTGACCGATGAGCCTTCGTCGGCCGGCTTGACCTTCCCGATCAGCTTGACCTTGACGCCGCCGACGCCTACGCCGTTGAGTGTCATCGCCTGCGGCGGCTTGAAGTGGACGATGGTCCACTTGATCCGGTTCGCCATGCCCTTCACCTCGACGATGGACTCCACCACCGCCCCCTTTTCCAGGGTCTCGGGCAGCTTGCTTCGCCACACCCGGTGAATGGTCAGCCATTCCTTGAACCGCGACAGGTCCGACGCGCACTCCCACGCCTTCTCCGGCGGCAGCGGAACATCAACGGAGACCGACAGTTTGGCCATCTGTCAGGGGGTCTGCGGGTCCGTCTTGTCGACGGCCTTCTTCGCGGCGTCCTGCACCTTGTCGACCTGGCCGGCGTACTTGCCCTGGGTCTTCTGGTCGACGATGTCGCCCGCCTTGTCGATCGCCATGTCGACCTTGTCGGCATTCTTCGATACGAGGCCCTTGACCTTGTCCATAAATCCCATGGGGCTCACCCTACAGCGATCTCCAGAGCCGTCGCCGGTCACCGATCAGGGCCCCCTGGAGCCACCATGACGCCTCGATGAGGCCCGCCCCGAGCACCCCGATGACCAGTGCGATCGAGGTCACCACCAGGTTGGACGGATCCAGCATGAACGCCTTTTGGGCAAGGGGAATCGAGAAGATCACCAGATAGGCCACAGCCGACGCCGCAACCAGTGCCACCCGCCACCACTCATACGGCCGCGCCACCACCGCCAGCACCCACACCGCCGTCACCAGCAACGTGATCAGCGCGGCCGTCGAGGCCTGCGTCTGCTGTTGCGCGGAGGCGTTCCGACCCTCGTACGCCGCCAGATACGACACGAACGTGGCGGTGCCCACGATGAGCCCCGACGGCAGCGCCGACGCCATCACCCTGCGCACGAAACCCGGATGGGCCCGTTCGTTGTTGGGCGCCAGCGACAGGATGAACGACGGGATGCCGATGGTGAACCAGGCGGCGATCGTGACGTGGATCGGCTGGAACGGAAACAGCAGCGGGTCGGACCCGAAGAACTTCGACGCCAGCCCCGCCAGGCCGACCAGGATGGCCAGCAGCACCGAGTACACGGTCTTGGTCAGAAACAGGTTGGACACCCGCTCGATGTTGCCGATGACGCGGCGGCCCTCGCCGACGACGTAGGGCAGCGTCGCGAACTTGTTGTCCAACAACACGATCTGGGCCACCGCACGCGATGCCGGGCTGCCTGCACCCATCGCGACACCGATGTCGGCGTCCTTGAGCGCGAGCACGTCGTTGACGCCGTCGCCGGTCATCGCCACGGTGTGGCCCCGGGACTGCAGCGCGTGCACCATCGCCCTCTTCTGGTCGGGCCGCACGCGGCCGAACGTGGTGCACTCGTCCAGCGCCTCAGCCAACCGCGCCGGATCCCGGGGCAGTTCGCGGGCGTCCATCGTCTCGCCCGCCAAGCCGAGCGATCCCGCGACCGCTCCCACCGACACCGCGTTGTCGCCGGAGATGACCTTGATCGACACCTTCTGGGAGGCGAAGTACTCCAACGTGTCTCGGGCGTCCGGGCGGACGCGCTGCTCGAGCACCACCAGCGCGACCGGGGTCACGTCGCCGGGTGCTCCCGGGGCATCGACGGGCAGGTCACTGGAGCCCAGCAGCAGCACCCGCAGCCCTTGCCTGCCGATCTGCTCGGCTTCCTCGGCAACCGGCGATTCCGGGGTGAGCAGCACGTCGGGCGCCCCGATCACCCAGTTTCCGTTGTCTCCGTACGAGGTTCCGCTCCATTTGGTGGCCGACTTGAAGGGTGCGGTGGCGGTTGCCGTCCAGCCGGGCGGCATCTTGTACGCCTCAGCGATGGCCTGCATGCTGGCGTTCGGCCGGGGATCGTCGGCGGCCAACTGCGCCAGCACGTTTCCCACGTCGGCCTCGCCCAGCCGCTTCAACTCCGACAGCCGCATGCCGTTCTCCGTCAGCGTGCCGGTCTTGTCTGCGCAGACGACGTCGACGCGGGCCAGGCCCTCGATGGCGGGCAGTTCGTTGACCAGACACTGCCGTCTGCCGAGTCGAATGACGCCGACCGCGAACGCGATCGAGGTCAGCAGCACCAGGCCCTCGGGCACCATCGGGACCAGGGCGCCGACCATGCGCAGCACCGATTCGCGCCAGTCCGCGTTGGTGGTGAACAGCTGGGTGTAGATGATCAGCAGCCCCGCCGGAATGAGCAGATAGGTGATGAACTGCAGGATCTTGTTGATGCCGGATCGCAGTTCGGATTTGACCAGCGTGAACTTGCTCGCCTCTTCGGCGAGCTTGGCGGCGTAGGCTTCTCGGCCCACCTTGGTGGCCCGGTACGCGCCGCTGCCCGCGACGACGAAGCTGCCCGACATCACCGTGTCGCCGGCGTCCTTGCCGATCGGGTCGGCCTCGCCGGTGAGCAGCGACTCGTCGACCTCCAGGTTGGCCTCCTCGACGATGTCGCCGTCGACGACGATCTGGTCGCCGGGCCCGAGTTCGATGATGTCGTCGGCCACGATCTCGCTCGGCATGCGCGGCTGGGTCCCGGACTGCCTGCGCACCAACGGTTTCGCCTGCCCGACGATCGCGAGCTTGTCCAGCGTCTGCTTCGCGCGCAGCTCCTGGATGATGCCGATCGCGCTGTTGGCGATGATCAACAGCCCGAACGCGCCGTTGATCAACGACCCCGTTGACAGCACGATGATCAGCAGCACGCCGAGGATCGCGTTGATCCGGGTGAAGACGTTGGCCCGCACGATGTCCGAGACGCTGCGCGCGGCCCTGGCGGGCACGTCGTTGGTCCTACCCTGCGCTACCCGCTCGGCAACCTCGGCGTCGGAAAGCCCGACGGCGGTGGGCACCACCTCGGCGTTGCCGCGCGTCAGCGCCATCTCACCACGCCGCCGTCATTCGGCGGCAAGACCACTCATCTCGGGCGGCTGCCGGGTGAGTCCGCGGGTGAGCACCAACAAATAGAGGATGCCGATGGCCAACCAGATCAGGCCCAATATCAGCGCGTGCGAATCGAGTTGAGTGAGTAGGTAGAGGTCGATCACCGCACCGATCACCGGCAGCAGCACGTAGCGCCAGACGGGCAGCCGGTCATCGCGGTGTCGCAGGAAGTAGGCCACCACCGAAAGATTCACCAGCGTGAAGGCCGTGAAGGCACCGAAGTTGATGAACGACGTCGACGTCGCCACATCGAGGAAGATCGCCGCAAGACCGATCACGCCGGCCAGCCCGATGTTGAACGCCGGCGTGTGAAAGCGTTCGTAGAGCCAGCCGAAAGCGCGCCGGGGGAGCACGCCGTCTCGCCCCATCGCGTAGAGCAGCCGCGACACCGCCGCCTGGGCGGCGAGCCCGGACGTGAACTGCCCGATGATCAGCGCCGCCAGGAACACCGCACCGAATACGCTGCCGCCGATCGTCTTTGCGATGTCGGCCGCCAGCGAGTCGGCGTTGTCGAACGTTCCGCCCGGTGACACCAGTGTCACGAAGTAGGCCACCACGACGAAGATCGCGCCACCGATGAGCGCGATCAGCACGATGGCTCGCGGGACGTTCTTCTCCGCGTCCCTGGTCTCCTCGGTCAGCGTGCTCACCGCGTCGAAACCCAGGAACGAGTAGGCGGCGATGGCCGCGCCCGCGGCGATCGCGGAGAACCCGCTGCCGCCGGTGAACGGGGTGGCCGAAACCAGCGATTGCGAGTTGCCGACCAGATGCCCGATGGTGAACGCCACGAACAAAGCGAGGATGAGTAGTTGGAACGTCATCAGCACGAAGTTGGCGCGGTCGGCGACCTTCAGCCCGACGATGTTGAGCGCCGAGGTGATGACGATGAAGGCGACGATCCACACCCAGAACGGCACGCCGGGATACTGACCGTTCAGGTAGGCGCCTCCGATGAGCCAGATGACCAGCGGCAGGAACAGATAGTCGAGCAGGATCGCCCAGCCGACGATGAAGCCCAGCCGCGAGTCCAGGGATTTGCGGACGTAGGTGTACGCCGAGCCGGCCACGGGGAAGTGCCGGGCCATCAACCCGTAGCTCAGCGCCGTGAAGAGCATGGCCGCGGTGGCCAGCAAGTAGGAGCCCGCGCTGCCGCCGTCGGACGCCTCCGCGATCACCCCGAAGATGCCGAGCACGATGATCGGCGTCATGTAGGCGAGCCCGAAGAGGACGACCCCTCGCAGCCCGAGGGACTTTTGCAGCTCGGCGTGGTGCTCGGTGGTCATGGTCGGGTTCCTCCCCACTTCGATTGGCCCGCCGACGGGTGCCTGGTCAAGATAGCCCCGGCAGCTGGGTGTGGAACGGCGAACCGGCCTACCTCGGCGGGTCAGCGCGTGAACGTGCCCTTGCCCGCTTGGTCGTAGTACTCCAACGTCAGCCTGTCCCCGTTGAAGGTGGCCTTGCCGATCGACCCCGGCGGCGAGTTCTCGCTGACCCACTGGTAGGTGAAGACGTTGCCGTCCCAGTGGCTCAGCGGCACGGTGAGCGTGGAGCCCAACTCGAGTTGCAGCTTGCCGTCCTTCTCGATGACGCGCGCCGGCCCCCAGTAGTCGTTGTTGTAGGTGCCGACATAGGACGCCAGCGGGGCGGCGGGCGCGGGCTTCACCGGCGGCTGCTTGCCCACCAACGAGCCGACCGGCGCTTCGTCGGGGACCAGCAGTTGTTGGTACAGCTTGAACCAGTCCTCCCGCACGTCGCCGAACTGAACGAGGTCGGCGAACTCCGCGTTCAGCGCCTCGGGCACCCCGGACGGCGTGCCGTTGGTCAGCGCGATGATCGCGACATCGGCCGAGGGCAGGATCAGGATGTTGGTGCCGGCGCCGAGTTCGAACCCGCCGGAGTGGCTGAGTTGTGTGCGCCCCGCCGACGTCGTCGACACGTTGAACCCGAAGCCGTAGAAGCCCGCGCGCATCGCGGGCTCGGTCGGCGGGCTCGACACGATCTGCGGGCTGAGCGCAGGCAGCAGCGCGTTGGGATCGACGACCTGCTTTCCGTCGTAGCTGCCGTTGGCCAGCACCATCGCCAGCCAGTGCGACATGTCGTTCACCGAGGCGCTCGCCCCGCCGGCGGGCGCCTCCGGTTGGGCGTCGCGCGTGTAGAGCGGCTCGTATTTGCCGTCGACGTGGATGTGGCCGAGCGCGCGATTGGGTCTGGTCTCGAAATCGGAGAAGCGGAAGCTCGCCGTCGACATGCCGAGCGGCTTGAAAATGGTCTCGTCGGCCAGGTCCTCCCATGACTTGCCCGCGCTCGCGGCCACCGCTTCTGCGCCGGCCGTCAACCCGAAGTTGGTGTACGCGTAGGAGATTCGGAACGGGTTGAGCGGTTGGTCGCGAAGCCGGTCGAGTACGAATCGCCGGTCGTAGCCGAGGTCCTCGAGCATGTCCCCCGCGTGGTCGGGCAGCCCCGAGCGGTGGGAGAACATGTCGCCGACGGTGACCATGTTCGTGATCACCGGATCGGACAACGCGAACCACGGCAGCTTCGACACCAGGGTGGTGTCCCAGCTGACCGCGTTGGCGCCCACCTGCTGCGCCACCACCGTCGCGGACACCGACTTGGACACCGACGCCAGCTGGAACACGGTGTCCGCGTCCACCTCGCCTCCGGTCTTCACGTCCCGGACGCCGAATCCTTTCGCGTAGAGCGTCTTCCCGCCGTGCACGACGGCCACCGCCATCCCCGGGATGCCGGTCTTTTTCATCAAGTCCTCGGCGAGGCCGTCGAGTTTGGCGACCGCGTTCTGCACCGCGTTGTCCGGCAACGGCACCCCCGGCACCAACGGTGGGAGCACATCCGACAGCGTGGGGGCCGGCTGCTCGGTCGACTCCGTCGACGACCCTGCCTGGTCGGTGGACCCGGTATTGCACGCGGCGAGCAGGGAAACGGCCGCGCCGAGCGCGGCGAAGGAGACGAACGCGGTGCGGGCTCTGGTCACAGCCGAAACGCTAGCCGGTTATTGCCGCCACCAAGGGTCGAACACGTCTGACGGCTGCGGCGCCGGCCCGCGCGCCGGGTCGACGCGTTCGCCGGGTCGCGGCACGACGACCTCGACACCGGCCGGGTCGGCCGCGGCGAGCAACCGCTCGATCGGCTCCGACCACGGGTGCGGCGCCAGCCGGAACGTCGCCCAGTGGATCGGCAACAGCAGACCCTTGCCCGCCTCGGCGATGTCCAGATGGGCGCGCACGGCTTCTTCGGGGTTCATGTGGATGTCCGGCCACGCCCGGTGGTAAGCGCCGACCGGCAGCAGCGACACGTCGAACGGGCCGTGGTCCACGCCGATCTCGGTGAAGCTCTTCGTGTAGCCGGTGTCGCCGCCGAAGAACACCCGGTGCCGCGGTCCGATGATCACCCACGACGCCCACAGCGTGGTGTTGCGCGTGAGCAGTCGCCCGGAGAAGTGCCTGGCCGGTGTGCACACCAGCGTCAGCTCACCGATCCGATGGCTCTCGTGCCAGTCCAGTTCGATGATGCGGCTGGCCGGGATCCGCCACTTGCGCAGGTGCGCACCGACCCCCAGGGGTACGACGAACGGCGCCCGCTGGCTGTGCGCCAGGCCGACGATCGTGTCCATGTCGAGGTGGTCGTAGTGGTCGTGGCTGATGAGCACCGCGTCCAGCGCGGGCAACGCCTCCAGCGGAACCGGCGCCTCGTGCATCCGCTCGGGGCCGACGGTGCGTGACGGCGAGCAGCGTCGGCTCCACACCGGGTCGGTCAGCACGCGAAAGCCGTCGACCTCCACCAGCGCGGTGGAGTGGCCGTACCAGCTGACCGCGAGGTCCACCGGGGTGGTGTCCACCGTCGGCGGCACCGCCAGTGGGATCGGATTCCGAGGCCGGGTGACGTCGCGGGCTGAAACCAGTTCCCGAATGAGCGTCCGCTGCTGCTCGCCCTCGAGGTTGACGGCCGAGGCCGGATCGACGTTGACGAACACACCGTCCTGGTAGTTCGGCGATCGACGGGCGACGGGCCAGATCTCGTCGGGCCGCGCCCCCACGGCCTTCGGCGAGCCCTGCAGCGCCCGCAGCACCCAGCCACTGGCCGCGACGGTGGCCGTCCCGACCGCGAATCGCAGCGCCGCGCCCAGCATCGGCGCTCAGGCTCCCTGGAAGTTCGGCGGCCGCTTCTCGATGCGGGCGACCTGCGCCTCGACCACGTCGCTGCTGGTCCAGGCCTTGTCGAACAGCTTCTGATGCTCGGGCCACGGCTCCTCGTACGCGCCGTCGTCGTTGAGCACGCGTTTGGCGTGCTGCAGGGCCAGAGGCGCGAAGCCGGCGATCTCGGCGGCCCACGCCTGAGCATCGGCGAGCGTCCCGATCCGGTTGGCCAGCCCGGTCTGCAGCGCGACGTCGGCGGTGAGCCGTTCGGCGCCGAACAGCATTCCCCTGGCCCGGCCGGCGCCGACCAGCGAGGTCAGCCGTCGGATGCTCCAGTTATCCAGCGCCAGACCGTATTTCGCGACCGGGAATTGGAAATACGCCTCGGGCGCGACAACCCGCAGATCGCAGATCAGCGACAAGATGACCCCCGCCCCGATCGCCGGGCCGTTGATCGCGCCGATCACCGGCACCGGGACGGTGTCGATCGCCAGGTTCAGTGCCCTGGCCTTGTCGGGCAGCTCCTCGGCGACGCCGGCGGCATCGGTCAGGTCGGCGCCGGAACTGAACACGTGGCCCTGCCCGGTCAGCACGATCGCGCGCACGTCCTCGGCGACGGCCTTCTCTATCGCCTCCCGCAGCCCGTCGACTAGTTCGCCGTTGAGCGCATTGCGCCGCTCGGCGCGCTGCATCTCCAAAGTCATCACGTGGCCGTCGCGGGTCACACCAATCATGGCGTCCAGACTATTAGCCTCGACCTGTGAGCCGGATCGGTGCCCTGGAGCTGCGGGATGCCGTTCTCGACGAGGGGTCCTTCCGCAGCTGGGACACCCCGCCGGTGCAGGTCGACACCAGCGACGAATACCGCGCCGAGTTGGCGGCGGCCGAGGCGGCAACCGGCCTCGACGAGTCGGTCATCACCGGCGAAGGCCGCGTGTTCGGCCGGCGCGTCGCGGTGGTGGCGTGCGAGTTCGACTTCCTCGCCGGATCGATCGGCGTCGCGGCGGCCGAACGGATCAGGGCCGCGGTGACGCGGGCGACCGCCGAGCGCGTCCCCCTTCTGGCGTCGCCCAGCTCGGGCGGCACCCGCATGCAGGAGGGCACGGTCGCCTTCCTGCAGATGGTCAAGATCGCCGCTGCGGTCGAGCTGCACAAGCGCGCGCACCTGCCGTACCTGGTCTACCTGCGCCACCCCACCACCGGCGGAGTGTTCGCGTCGTGGGGCTCGCTGGGCCACATCACGGTCGCGGAGCCCGGCGCGTTGATCGGGTTCCTCGGCCCTCGGGTCTACGAGCACCTCTACGGCGAGCCCTTCCCGTCGGGCATCCAGACCGCGGAGAACCTGCAGCGCCACGGCGTCGTCGACGCCGTCATCCCGCTCGAGCGGCTGCGCAGCACGCTGGACCGTGCGTTGAAGGTGGTCGCCGACGCGCCGGAGCCGCCGCCGCCTGCGCCGCCGCGGGAGGAGTTGCCCGACCTGCCGGCGTGGGATTCGGTGGTGGCCTCTCGGCGGCCGGACCGGCCCGGTGTGGCACAGCTGCTGCGACACGGCGCGACGGAGTGGGCGCTGTTGTCCGGCACCGGTTTCGGGGAAGGTGCGACGACGCTGCTGGCGCTGGCCCGGTTCGGTGGTCAGCCTGCGGTCGTGTTGGGGCAGAAGCGCGTCGTGGGTGGGGCCCGCACGCGAGGAGGAGAAGAAGGTTCCCGCACGCGAGGAGGAGAAAAAGGTTCCCGCACGCGAGGAGGAGAAAAAGGTTTGGTGGGGCCGGTTGCGCTGCGGGAGGCGCGCCGCGGGATGGCGCTGGCCGCCGGGCTGAAGCTGCCGCTGGTGCTGGTGATCGACACGGCAGGGCCCGCGCTGTCGGCCGACGCCGAGCAGGGCGGCCTGGCCGGCGAGATCGCGCGGTGCCTGGCGGAACTGGTCACCCTCGACACGCCGACGGTGTCGGTGCTGCTGGGCCAGGGCAGCGGCGGCCCGGCCCTGGCGATGGTGCCCGCCGACCGCGTGCTGGCCGCACTGCACGGCTGGCTGGCGCCGCTGCCGCCGGAGGGCGCCAGCGCGATCGTCTTCCGCGACGTGGAGCACGCCCCGGAATTGGCTGCCGCGCAGGGTATTCGGTCGGTCGACCTGCTGAGAGACGGCATCGTCGACGTGATCGTGCCCGAACATCCCGATGCCGCCGACGAGCCCGTCGAATTCACCCGGCGGCTGTCGGCGACCATCGCCGGCGAACTGCACCGGCTGCGGTCGATACCCGAGGAGCAGCGGATGGACGCGCGGTTGAACCGCTACCGCCGCATCGGACTACCCGGCGTCTGATGCCTGGCTAGGTGCTGGAAGCAGCGGCCGCCAGAGCCGCGAGCATCGCCGCGCAGGTGATCAGATCCAGCGGCATGCGCAGCAGGCTGCGGCGCGTCCACCGCACCGCGGCCGCCTCGTCGATGACGGCCGGGTCGGCCTTCTCGAACTCGACCGCCTTGGGGATGAAGTCGACCAGCGACCAGACCCTCATCGCCACGTGGCTGACCAGCGCGACGAGCAGGGCGATCCGGACGCCGGCGTCTCCCCACCCGACGACGAGCGTGACGATCAGCAGCACCTCGAACACGCCGTGCGCGGGAATCCAGAAGCGGCGCCGCGAGATACCGCCGCGGCCCGGTTGAATGATGCCCGGCCGCTTCGGCCAGTACGGGTCGACGACCAGGAACTCGTAGAGGCCGCCGCCGAGAGAGACGCAGGCCGCGAGGGTGGCGATGGCGATCAGTACGACAGTTGGGGTCCACATCGCCGACGATTATGCCGACGATTATTCGGTGCGCTCCAGCGCCCTCGCGTTCCCCCTCGTCCGGTAGCACAGCACCGCCACTGCGATCAGCACCTCGGTGATCGACAGCACGGTCGCGAGCATCATCGTCGTGGGTTGCGGCACAACCGCTTCCACCGGCACATGGGTGAGGTGATGGGAGCCGGACATCGGAAGATGGACGGCGACCATCGCCAGGTTCATCAACGCCACCAACGTCCAGGCCCGCGTCGCCGAAGACCGCCACAGCTCCCACGCGCAGTACAGGCACGCCCCCGCCATGGCCGCGATCAGCGCCGCGGCGGCCGGGGTGCCGACGTGGCCGAGCATGACCAGGTGCAGGGCGGCCGACGTCGCCGCGATCGCCGCAGCCATCCGCCGCGCGACAACGGCCGGGAGGTCAGCGGCGGACATGCCACCATTCTCGGTCATTCCTCGATGTAGCGCTGCACGGTCGGACCAAGCGATGCCACCACCTCCGCGTGCGACATCTCCACGATCGGCGGTAGCCGCAGCACGTAGCGGCACAGCGCCAGACCGAGCATCTGCGTGGCCACCAGGCTGGCGCGCCGGTCCGGTCGATCGGGGTTGATGCCGGCGATCGCGGGCATCAACTGCGCGGCGAATATCTCGCGCATCCGCCCGGCGGCGTCGGCGTTGGAGGTACTGGAGCGCAGCAGCACCACGAGGGCCTCGTCGCGCTCCCACCGGTCCATGAAGTAGTCGACGAGGCGCGCCCCGATGTCGGCCCGGTCGACGTCGGCCAGATCGGGGAGCTGCAGATCGAAGTCGGCCGCGGCCGCGAACAGCTGGTCCTTGCTGCCGAAGTAGCGCATCACCATCGACGGGTCGATGTCGGCGTCGGCCGCGATGGCCCGAATGGTGGCCCGTTCGAACCCCGACTCGGCGAATCGCTCCTTGGCCGCGGCCAGGATCACCGCCTTGGTTTCCGCTGACGACCTGCGCATGCCAACAAGTGTATGCCAACAGTTGTTGACATTGTCTTGATCCGGGGGCATAGTTATGCCAACAAGTGTTGGCAAAGAAGGGAGATAGGCAATGAACAGCACATATGACACGGACGTCCTGGTGGTGGGGGCCGGCCCGACCGGCCTGACACTGGCCGCGTCGCTACTGAGCCGGGGTGTTGCGACCACCGTCGTGGATCGGCAGGCTGCGGGCGCCAACACGTCGCGCGCCGCCGTCGTCAACGCCCGCAGCCTCGAGGTGCTCGAGAGCATCGACGTGGCCCGGCGGCTGGTCAAGGAGGGCATCGAGGCGCCGAGGTTCAGCCTGCGCGACGGCGCCCGCACGCTGGTGCCGATCGACTTCGGCGCGCTGCCGACCGAGTACCACTACTCGCTGATGGTGTCGCAGGCCACGACGGAACGGGTGCTGGCCGAACGGCTCGTGGAACTCGGCGGCACCGTCGCGCGACCGAAAGCCCTCAGCGCGGTCGAGCAGGATGCCGACGGTGTGACGGCGACATTCGACGACGGCGACGTCATCCGCGCCCGCTACGTGGTGGGCGCCGACGGCATCCACAGCACCGTCCGCGAACAGGCGGGCATCGGTTTCGCCGGCGGCGCCTACGACGAATCCTTCATGCTCGCCGACGTGCGCCTCGACGGTGACGTGCCCACCGACGAGGTGATCCTGTACTGGGCGAGCGCGGGGCTGACCGTGGTGGCGCCGCTACCCGGCGACGTCTACCGCATCGTCGCGCCCGTCGCGCAGGCACCCGAAACCCCGTCGGCGGCATTCGTTCAGGACATCCTGGACAGCCGAGGACCCGGTGAGGGCGCGATGACCGTCGGCGCCATCGTCTGGGGGTCGCGCTTCCGCATCCAGCACCGGGTCGCCGACACCTTCCGCGCCGGTCGGCTGCTGCTCGCCGGCGATGCCGCGCACGTGCACAGCCCGGCCGGCGGGCAGGGCATGAACCTCGGCATCCAGGACGCCGTGGCGTTGGGCGAAGCCCTGGCGGCGGTGCTCGCCGGCGGACCGGAGTCGCTGCTCGACGAGTACAGCCGGGCGCGGCGACCGATCGCGCGTGACGTCGTGGCGATGACCGATCGGCTGACGCGGCTGGCCACCCTGCCCCGCGCGCTTCGCCCGCTGCGCAACGCGGTGTTCAGCGTCGTCGGGCGGATACCGGCGGCCAACCGGGCCCTGGCGTGGCGGCTCAGCGGCCTCGTCTACCGCTGACCGCGCCGAGGCGAGCCCTACCGATAGCATCGCGGTCGGGAGGACGCCGTGGGGATTGTCGAGGCCGACTACCTGGTCGTCGGGGCCGGGGCCACCGCGATGGCGTTCGTCGACACGCTCGTGAGCGAGACCGAGGCCAGCGTCGTCGTCGTGGACCGCAACCACCAGCCCGGCGGGCACTGGACGACGGCCTACCCGTTCGTGCGACTGCACCAACCGTCGGCCTACTACGGGGTGAACTCGCGACCGCTGGGCAGCGACACGATCGACAGCGCCGGGCTGAACAAGGGCTTCTACGAGTTGGCGGGCGGCGCGGAGGTCTGCGCCTACTTCGACGCCGTCATGCAGCAGCATCTGCTCCCGACGGGGCGGGTGAAGTATTTCCCGATGAGCGAGTACCTCGGCGACGGCCGGGTCCGCACGCTCGGCGGCGACGACATCGACGTGGTCGCGCACCGGATCGTCGACACCACGTTCGTCGGGATCAGCGTGCCGTCGATGCGGCCGCCGCCGTATCACGTTACGCCCGAAGTGGATTGCATACCACCGAACGACCTACCGAGGTACGGCTCTCGCGATCGCTATGTGATCATCGGCGCGGGCAAGACCGCCATGGACACCTGCCTGTGGCTGCTGCGTCACGGCGTCGCCCCGCACCGGCTGACATGGATCAAGCCGCGCGACGCGTGGCTGTTGAACCGAGCCAACGTGCAACCGGGCCCACAGTTCGCCAAGCAGGTGCTCGCCGACGTCTCCGCACAGCTGAAGTCGGTGGATCAGGCCGACTCCGTCGACGACCTCTTCGCCCGCCTCGCCGACGCCGGGTCGCTGCTGCGCATCGACGAGTCGATCGACCCGCAGATGTATCGCTGCGCGATCGTCTCGCGCGCCGAACTCGAGCAGCTGCGGCGCGTCGATGACGTGGTGCGGCTGGGCCACGTCGAGGCCGTCGAGCCCGGGCAGGTCACGCTGGACGGCGGTGTACACCCCGTCGCCGGGTCGGCGCTCTACATCGACTGCACCGCAGTCGGTTTGGGCCGAGGCGAGGTGACGGACGTGTTCGACGACGGCCGGATCACGCTGCAGACGGTGCGCACCTGTCAGCCGGTCTTCAGCGCGGCCCTGATCGGACACGTCGAAGCGGCCTACGCCGACGACGACACCAAGAACTCGCTGTGCCGGCCCATCCCGAACCCGGAAGTGCCGCTGGACTGGCTGCGAATGATGTTGACCTACAACGGCAACCAGATCCGGTGGTTCGACGAGCCCGACATGATGGCCTGGCTGGACACCGCGCGGCTGAACATCCTCAGCCACGCGACGGCGACCGTCAGCCCGCGGGCGCGGCAGAAGATCATCGGCGTGATGCGCTCACAGCTGGCCAACACCAACGCCAAGCTGGAGAAGCTGCTCGCCTGAGCGGCTACGCCAGCGAGTCGATCCAGGCCTGATGCAGGGCCGCGTAGTGGCCGTCGCTGCGATGGATCAGCTCGTCGGGCGGGCCGTCCTCGACGATGCGGCCGCCCTCGAGCACCAGCACCCGGTCGGCCACCTCGACGGTGGACAGCCGGTGGGCGATCACCAGGGCGGTGCGATCGGCCAGCACCGTCTCCAGCGCCCGCTGCACCATCCGCTCGCTGGGGATGTCCAGCGACGACGTCGCCTCGTCGAGGATCAGCACCGCCGGGTCCGCCAGGAAGGCCCGCGCGAACGCGACCAGTTGGCGCTGCCCGGCCGAGAGCCGACCGCCGCGCTTGGCGACGTCGGTGTCGTAGCCGTCGGGCAACGCCTCGATGAACCGGTCGGCGCCGACGGCCGCGGCCGCCCCGCGCACCTGCTCGTCGGTGGCGTCGGGCCTGCCGAACCGGATGTTGTCGGCGACGGTGCCGTCGAACATGAAGTTCTCCTGGGTGACCATCACGACGTTGCGCCGCAACTCGCTCTGCGACAGGTCGCGCAGGTCGACGCCGTCGAGTGTCACCGAGCCCGACGTCGGATCGTAGAACCGCGCAATGAGTTTGGCGATGGTCGTCTTGCCCGCGCCGGTGGTGCCGACCAGCGCGACGGTCTGCCCGGCCGGCACGACCAGGTTCAGATCCGGCAGCACGGGACGGTCGGGCACATACGAGAAGTGCACGTCGTGGAACGCCACCTCGCCGCGCACCGCGCTCAGCGGCACCGGGTTCGCCGGATCCTTGATCCCAGGCCGTTTCGCGAGCACCCCCGCCAGCTTCTCCAGCGCAGAGGTCGCCGACTGGAACGTGTTGAAGAACTGCGAGATCTCCTGCATCGGTTCGAAGAACATCCGCAGATAGAGCAGGAACGCGGCGAGCGTGCCGATGGTCATCTGCCCGTGCAGCACCCGGTAGCCGCCGTAGAGCAGCACCACCCCGGTGGTCAGGTTGCCGACCAGTTTCACGCCGGGCATGAAGACGGCCAGCAGCTTCATCGTCCGCTCGTTGATGTCGCGGTACCGGTCGGTGAGCCCCTCGAAGATCTCCTGGTTGCGCGGTTCGCGGCGGTAGGCCTGGACGGCCTTGATGCCGGTCATCGTCTCGACGAACTGCACGATGACCAGCGCGGCGCTCTCGCGGACCTCGCGGTAGGTCTTCGCGGACTCGCTGGAGAACCACCACACCAGCCCGACCAGGATCGGGAACGCGGCCAGACACATCAGCCCGAGCCGGAAGTCCAGTACGACAAGCAGAACCGCGGTGCCCGCGAGGGTGAGCACCGCGGTGATCAGGCTGTCGAAGCCGGTCTCGAGCATCTCCTCGATGGCGTCGACGTCGTTGGTCGATCGGCTCACCACGCGACCGGACGTGTAGCGCTCGTGGAACGCGATGTCCAGGCGCTGAAAGTGGCGGAACAGCCGACGCCGCAGTTCCAGCAGCACCTTCTGGCCGATGCGGCCCGAGCGGTGCAGGAAGAACATCCGGCTGACGGCCTGCACCGACACGACGACGCACAGCACGCCGACGATGACCAGCAGCGTGTGGGCCGAACCGCCGTCGATGATCGGCGGGATGCCGTAGTCGATGCCGCGCTGTACGAGGATCGGAACGGACAGCCGCGCAGCGTTTTCCACCACCACGACGACGGCGAGGAAGGCGACCGTCCACCGGTAGGGCCGCAACAGCGAGCCCAGCAGAGAACGGGCTTCGCGGCGGCGCGACACCGACTCGTCGATCGGCAGGTCGTCGCTCTGCTCGTTCAACCGCCCCCGCCAGCGCTCGGTGGGCTCCCGGTTCGGGTCCTCCGGCACCTCGACGGGTGGAGTGTCGGTGGCGGTCATCGGCCGTCGGCCTCCGTGGCCACGAAGCGGCCACCGTCGCCGTCGAACGGGACGCGCGACATGTTCAGGGCGTCCTGCTCCTCGCGCTCCTGCAGCAACCGGTTGCGGTCTTCGTCCTCCTGCCACGCGCAACTGCGCTCGGCATCGTCGAGTTCGTCGTCGGCGGCCAACAGATAGCGGTACTGCGGGACCGATGCCAACAGTTGCGCATGCGTGCCGACGTGGGTGATGGTGCCGCCCTCGAGCAGCGCGACCCTGTCGGCCAGCAGCACCGTCGACGCGCGGTGCGCGACGACGATCCCGGTGACCGAATGCAGGACGCGGCGCAGCGCCTCCTCGACGACCGCCTCGGTGTGCACGTCGAGCGCCGAGAGGGTGTCGTCGAGCACCAGGATCTTCGGCATCGCCAGGATCGCCCTGGCCAACGAAAGCCGTTGACGCTGACCGCCCGACAGGCTCATGCCCTGCTCGCCGATCCTGGTGTCGAGCCCGAACGGCAGTTCGTAGACGAACTGCGCGGCGGCGACGTCGACGGCCTGCGCCAGGTCGTCGTCGGTGGCGTGCGGCCTGCCCAGCCGCAGGTTCTCGGCCACCGACATGGAGAACAGGGTCGGGTCTTCGAATGCGGTGGCGACCGTCTGCCGCAGCGCCGACAGCGACAGGTCGCGGATGTCTTCGCCGTCGATGCGGATCGCGCCCTCGGTGACGTCGTAGAGACGGGAGAACAACGCGGCGAGCACCGTCTTGCCCGATCCCGTGGAGCCGACCAGCGCCACCGTCTCACCCGGTTCGACGACCAGGTCGACATGCCGCAGCGCCCAGTCATCGGCGTCGGGGAAGCGGAAGCCGACGTCGTCGAGTTGCAGCCGCCCGCCGCGCGGTGCGTCGCCCGACGGTCCGTCGGCGATATCCCTTGGCGCGTCGAAGATCTCGGCGATGCGGTTGGCCGCGGTGAACGACTCCTGCATCATCGACAGCAGGAATCCCAGCGACGCGATGGGCCAGACCAGCGACAGCATCATCGTGATGAACGCGACGAGCGTGCCCATCGTGACGTAGCCGTGGCCCGCGGCGTATGCGCCGAGGCCGAGTACCACGATCAACGTCAGGTTCGGGATGACCTCCAGCAGCGTCCAGAACTTCGCCGACACCGACACCCTGCTCACCTGCGTGTTGTAGAGGTCGGTGAGCTGCCGGTCGAATCGGTCGTAGGCGTAGCGCTCGCGGCCGAACGACTTGATCACGCGCAGGCCGAGCGCCGACTCCTCGACGTGGGTGGCGACGTGTCCGGACTGGTCCTGGGCGAGCCGCGACAGCCGGGTGTACTCCTGCTGGAAATGCAGCACCGTCAGCGTCACCGGCACGATCGACACCGCGGCGACCACGCCAAGGGGCCAGTACATGGCCAGCAGGATGCTCGTCACGACGACGATCTGCAGCGTGTTCAGCAGCAGAAAGACCATGCCGAACGACATGAACCGGCGAATCGAGCTCAGGTCGTTCATGATTCGCGACAGCAACTGGCCCGACTGCCAGCGGCCGTGGAAGGACATCGGCAGGATCTGCAGGCGGGCGTAGAGGTCCTTGCGGATGTCGGCCTCCACGCCCATGGTGGCGCGCGCGATCAGCCAGCGCCGCATGAACCACAGCACGGCTTCGGAGACGCCGATGCCGATGGCGGCCAGCCCGAGCACCCACAGGCCGCGCTGGTCCTGGTGGCGCACCGGGCCGTCGATGACGGCCTTGGTCATCAGCGGGATCGACACGGTGGCCACCAGGCTGACGATCGCGATGGTGAGCATGGCGATCCAGCGCACCCGGTACGGGAAGATGTAGGGCAGCAGCCGCCACAGATCCGAGCCGATGCGCGCACGCGCGGGAGCCGGCGCTATGGCGGGCGCCTGCCGCAGCGTATCGGTGTTCGGTTCAGTCACAGTGGTTCCAATTATCCGCGGTGCGCCAAATCAATAACGGCTGCCTGCACGCTCTCACGCCGCTACGACATCTTCTGATTGCTTGCCGAACTGCGTCTCGTACAGCTCGGCGTAGCGGCCGTCGCGCGCCAGCAGCGCGTCGTGGTTGCCGCGCTCGACGATGCGGCCGTCCTCGACGACGAGGATCATGTCGGCCGCCCGGACCGTGGACAGCCGGTGGGCGATGACGATCGAGGTGCGCCCGGCCAGCGCCTCGCCGAGCGCCTGCGAAACGGCGGCCTCCGACGCGGAGTCCAGCGACGCGGTAGCCTCGTCGAGCACGACGACGCGGGACCGGCCGAGCAGCAGGCGCGCGATGGTCAGCCGCTGACGCTGGCCGCCGGAAAGGCGGTAGCCGCGCTCCCCCACCACCGTGTCGAGGCCGTCGGGCATCTCGGCGACGACGTCGGCCAGCCGGGACCGGCGCAGGGCATCCCAGAGGTCGTCGTCGGTGGCATCGGGTGCGGCCAGCCGCAGGTTCGAGGCGATCGTCTCGTGGAACAGGTGGCCGTCCTGGGTGACCATGCCGACGGTCTCCTTCAGCGATGCGAACGTCATGTCACCGACGGCGACGCCGTTGAGCCGCACCGCGCCGGAGTCGACGTCGTACAGCCGGGCGATCAGCGACGCGATCGTCGACTTGCCCGCGCCGGAGGATCCGACGAGCGCGACCATCTCGCCGGGCCGTGCCGCGAACGAAACACCGTGCAAGACTTCGTCGCCGCCCCGATCGTCGAGCGCCGCGACCTCTTCCAGCGACGCCAGCGACACCTTGTCGGCCGACGGGTAGGAGAACCGAACGTCGTCGAACTCGACCGCCACCGGGCCGTCGGGCACGGCGACGGCGCCGGGCTTCTCCTCGATCAGCGGGACCAGGTCGAGCACCTCGAAGACCCGCTCGAAGCTGACCAGCGCGGTCGCGATCTCGACATGCGCGTTCGCCAGCGCCGTCAGCGGCGAGTACAGCCGCGTCAACAGCAGTGCCAGCGCGACGATCTCGCCCGTGTCCAGGTGCCCGCCGATGGCCAGCGCACCGCCGAGGCCGTACACCAGCGCGAGCGCCAGCGCCGACATCAACGTCAGCGAGTTCATGAACACCGACTGCAGCATCGCGGTGCGCACGCCGATCTCACGCACCCGCCCGGCACGGACCTCGAACTCGCGCGACTCGGTGGCGGGGTTGCCGAAGAGTTTCACCAGCGTGGCGCCGGGGGCCGAAAAGCGCTCGGTCATCTGCGTGTTCATCGTCGCGTTGTGCACGGCCGCCTCCCGGGACAGCCGCGCCATGGTGCGGCCGATCCAGCGGGCAGGCAGCAGGAACAGCGGCATCAGCAGCAGCGACAACAGCGTGACCTGCCACGAGATCTTCAGCATCACGGCCAGCGTCAGGGTCAGCGTCACGATGTTGGTGATGACGCCGGAGAACGTGTCGGAGAAGGCGCGCTGCGCGCCCATCACGTCGTTGCCGAGCCTGCTGACCAATGCCCCGGTGCGGGTGCGGGTGAAGAAGGCCACGGGCATCCGCTGGACGTGGTCGAAGACCGCGGTGCGCAGGTCGAGGATCAGGCCCTCGCCGATGGTCGACGACAGCCACCTGGTGACCAGCGAAACCCCCGCCTCGGCGACGGCGACCGCTGCGATGACGGCTGCCAGCGCCACGACGGCGCCGACGGCCGCCTTGCCGATCTCGTCGACCACCCGACCGGCCAGCAGCGGGGTGGCCAGACCGAGCAACGCGCTGACGATGCTGACCCCGACGAAGGCCGCCAACCTGCGGTGGTGCCTGCCCGCGAAGCGCCAGATCCTGGTGAGCAGGTCGCGGTCGACAAGCGAGCGCAGATCGCCGCCCTTGGCATGGGTCTGCCGGTACAACGATTGCCGGGCCACAGTTTCAAAGCTCATGAATTCACCGTAAAACCTCAACAATGGATGAGGTCAACGACTTCCCGAGGGCCCGAAAACCTAAACCCGGCTGATCCCGCGTCAGACCACGCCGAGGTAGCCGAGCAAACCGGCGGCCGCGACGATGAGCAACGGGTTGATCTTGGTGAACACGAAGATCGCCGTGCAGATGCCGGTCAACAGATAGGCCCGCCAGTCGTGATCGGCGGCCCGGCTCATCACCAGGGAAGTGGCCATGATCAGGCCGACGGTCAGCGGCGCGAAGCCCTTTTCGACGGCGACGCGCCACTTGGACTTCTGCGCCTTCTGCCAGAACAGCGTGACCACGAACATCAACGATGCCGCGGGCACGATCATCGCGACGGTGGCGATGAGGCCGCCGATGATCGCACCGGGAACGCCACCAACCGTGAGCCCGGCGCCGTAGCCGACCAGGGTCACGATCAGGATGCTCGGGCCCGGTGCGGTCTGCGAGATCGAGAAGATGTCGGCGAACTGCGCGTCGGTCATCCAGTGATGACCCCTGACCGCCTGCAGATGCATCTCCGGCAGCACCGCGTTGCCGCCGCCGATCGACAGCAGCGACAGCGACGCGAACAGCCCGGCCAGTTGCAGGTAGGTGGCGGTCACGCGGACCGGCCTTTCGGCCACGCCCAGAACAGTGCGACGGGCGCGAGGATGGCCAGCACGATCGGAAGTGGCCACCGCACAAGCCCGTTCATCACGAACGCGGCGGCGAACAGCGCCACGGGGATCAGCCCGGTCAGACACTTCCGGCCGGTCTGGACGACCATCGCCAGCGTCAGCGCGACCGCGCCCGCCGACGCCCCGTGCAGCACGCCCTTGACCGCGGGCATCTCCTTGAACCGGAAGTAGAAGAACGCCGCGACCAGAATGATGGCCACGGGCATCAGACACAGACCGAACAGCGCCGCCGCCGCACCCGCGAAGCCGCGCATCTTCGACCCCGCGAACACCGCCATGTTCACCTGGTTGGCGCCGGGCAGGATCCGGCACATCGTCATCGCGCTGAGGAACTCCTCCTCGCCCATCCACTGCTTCTCGACGACGAGCACCTCCCGCGACCAGGCCGACAGGCCGCCGCCGAACGACGCGAGCGCGATGTGGTTGAAGGTCCAGGCCAGTTCGAACAGGGAGATCTTGCCCTGCGTGATGTCGCGCGTCACTCGTGGATGAGGTCTTCGTCGTGGGGGAAGTCGTCCTCGTGATGATGGGCCGACTCCAGCGGATCGGGCGCGTTGTAGTGATGCGAGGAGTCCCAGTCGGAGGTGAAGGTCTGCTTGAGGCGCCCGACGAGAGCCGGGTCGTCGGTCATGATCCCGAGTTCGCGGCGCAGATCGAATGCGCTTCTGTCGATGTTCATCGACCCGACCAACGCCTTGGTCTCGTCGACGATGATCAGCTTCGCGTGCACACGAAAATTCTTCTGTTTGTGGACCTTCGCGCCGAATCGCCGCAACGTTCGCAATGACGCGAAAGTGTCCAGAATGTCCCATTCACTGATGCCGTGTTTACCGCCGCACAGCACATTCACTTTCACGCCGCGGTCAGCGGCCGCGGCGAGTCGCTCCAGAATGACCGCGTCGACGAATTTCGGGTGCTGCACATCCAGTCGGTGTTCGGCCAGATCGATGAATTGGGCCATGTGGTAGCGCGAGTTCGAATTGCTCCACAGCAGACCCTCCCAGGTGCCGCAGTCCCAGTCCAGATGGTTCCAGTCGGCGTTGAAGACCTCGACGATCTGGGCCACGTGGAAGGGGTTGTAGGTGATCACGCCGTAGTCGCGGGTCAGCGTGAAGTACTTCTCGCACAGGTTGAACGTGGCCACCAACGCGGCCTTCTCGTCGACGACAATCGACTTCTCGTGGGTCACGTAAAACTTCGAACTGGCCCACTGCACCGCAATTCCGGCGCTCGAGAATTGCTCATAGGTCTCGTCATTGGCCCTGTCGCCACCCGACCGCTGGGCATTCAACATGACCCGGACATCGACCCCGGACTTCTTCCTGTCGATGACGGCGGCAATCAAACTCGGCTCGGTGAAAGTGAATTGTTTGACCAAAAGCGAGCTTTCGGCCGAATTGATGAATTCGATCACCGGCGCCAGGCCGTCGTCGGGTTCGACAATCAATTGCGGGGTGGGCGGGAGCATGATTTTGCAGATGTTAGCACCGGGACAATGGCGTCGCTTTGCTATCAGGTGAACGTTGCGGGTGCCGTGACATTCCGGTGATGAGACCGCAGCAAAGGTGATAGCACCCGCGTCCGGTGTCTGTCCCATCAGCGGTACTTCATCAGGCAAGATGGCGTGCATGGACAGTCCTGCTGCATCGCCACGGGTGCTCGTTGTCGATGACGACGACGACGTGCTGGCGTCGCTGGAGCGCGGCCTGAGGTTGTCCGGATTCGACGTCTCGACGGCCAAGGACGGCGCCGAGGCGCTGCGCAGCGCCACCGAGACCAGGCCGGACGCGATCGTGCTGGACATCAACATGCCGGTGCTCGACGGCGTCAGCGTCGTCACGGCGCTGCGCGCGATGGACAACGATGTCCCGGTCTGCGTTCTGTCGGCGCGCAGTTCCGTCGACGACCGGGTGGCCGGCCTGGAGGCGGGCGCCGACGACTACCTGGTCAAGCCGTTCGTGCTGGCCGAGCTGGTGGCGCGGGTGAAGGCGCTGCTGCGCCGCAGAGGCGCGACCGCGACCTTCTCGTCGGAGACCATCTCCGTCGGGCCGCTCGAAGTCGACATCCCGGGCCGCCGCGCCCGCGTGAACGGCGTCGACGTCGACCTGACCAAGCGGGAGTTCGACCTGCTGGCCGTGCTGGCCGAACACAAGACCGCGGTGCTGTCGCGCGCCCAGCTGCTGGAGCTGGTCTGGGGCTACGACTTCGCCGCCGACACCAACGTGGTCGACGTGTTCATCGGCTACCTGCGCCGCAAGCTGGAGGCCGGGGGCGCGCCCCGGCTGCTGCACACGGTCCGCGGCGTGGGGTTCGTGCTGCGACAGCAGTAAGTCCGATGGCCCCGCTGTCCCGGTTCTTCACCCGAACCCCTTCGCTGCGCACCCGGGTGGCCTTCGCGACAGCCATCGCCGCCGCGATCGTCGTCGGCATCGTCGGCACGGTGGTCTGGATCGGCATCACCAACGACCGCAAGGAGCGCCTGGACCGCAGGCTCGACGAGGCGGCGGGCTTCGCGATTCCGTTCCTGCCCCGCGGGCTCGACGAGATCCCGAAGTCGCCCAACGACCAGGACGCTCTCATCACCGTCCGCAAGGGCGGCGACCAGGTCACGTCGAACTCGGACGTCATCCTTCCGCAGCTGCCCCCCGGGTACGCAGACACTTATGTCAACGGCGTGCGCTACCGCGTCCGGACCGTCGAGATCCGGGTGCCCGAACCGATGTCGGTGGCCGTTGGCGCCACCTACGACTCCACCATCGCCGACACCAACAACCTGCATCGCCGCGTCCTGATCATCTGCTCGTTCGCGATCGGCGCGGCCACGTTCGCGGGCTGGCTGCTCGCCGCGTTCGCGGTCCGGCCGCTCAAACGCCTCGCCGAACAGACCCGCCAGATCGACGCAGGCGACGAGGCGCCCGACGTCGAAGTGCGTGGCGCCTCCGAAGCTGTCGAGATCGCCGAGGCGGTCAAGGGCATGCTGGCACGCATCTGGACCGAGCAGGGCCGCACCAAGGCGGCGCTGGCGTCGGCGCGTGACTTCTCAGCGGTCTCCGCGCATGAACTGCGAACCCCGCTGACCGCGATGCGCACCAACCTGGAGGTGCTGGCCACCCTCGACCTGCCGGACGAGCAACGCAAAGAGGTCATCAACGACGTCATCCGGACCCAGTTCCGGGTCGAGGAGACGCTCGGCGCGCTGGAACGTCTGGCGCAGGGCGAATTGTCGACGTCCGACGACCACGTGCCGGTCGACATCACCGAACTACTCGACCGCGCCGCCCACGACGCGATGCGCATCTACCCCGAACTCGATGTGTCGCTGGTGCCCGCGCCGACCGTGATCATCGTCGGGCTGCCCGCGGGTCTGCGGCTGGCGGTGGACAACGCGATCGCCAACGCCGTCAAGCACGGCGGCGCCACCCGGGTGCAACTGTCCGCCGTGCCGTCCCGCGCCGGTGTCGAGATCACCGTCGACGACGACGGGGTCGGCATCCCCGAAGAGGAGCGCGACATCGTGTTCGAACGCTTCTCCAGAGGCTCGACGGCCTCGGTGTCGGGTTCCGGCCTCGGCCTCGCGCTGGTGGCCCAGCAGGCCGAATTGCACGGCGGCACAGCGTCGTTGCAGGCCAGCCCGCTCGGCGGGGCGCGGCTGCTGTTGCGGCTGCCCGGGCCGCGCTAGCGCTACTTCTTGTCGCGTTGCGACTTGCCGCTGTCCCAGCGGTTGAATCCCGCCGCCTCCGCGGTGGGCACGTCACGGAACCAGACCTCGGCGATCGTCACGTCGTAGGCGGGACTCTCCGTGGAGTGATACAGCATCGAGTCCTCGTTGCCCTTGACCGTCCAGCCGTCCGGCCCGCTGCCGTCATCGGCAGGCTTGGCCGAACCCGGCCCGTGCGGACCCGGCGGCACCTCGGCGAACGCGGCCGCCCCGGCCCGCTTGGCCCGGCCCTCGCGCCAGTGCGTGAAGCCCGCGGCCTCGGCGGTCGGCTCGTCGAAGAACCACACCTCGGCGATCGTCCGCTTGTAGGAGGGGCTTTCGGTGGTGTGGTAGAGCATCGAGTCCTCGTTGCCCTTGATGGTCCAGCCCGACGGTCCGCTGCCGTCGGATTCGGGCGTCGCCGAACCCGGCCCGTGCCTGCCGGGTGGGACATCCGCGATCGCCGCCACCGCCGTCGCAGCGCCCGCCCTGCCCTTGTCCCACCGCGTGAAACCGGCGGCCTGCGCTGACTCTTCGTCGCGGAACCAGACCTCGGCGATCGTCTCCTCGTAGGACGGGCTTTCGGCGGTGTGGTAGAGCATCGAATCCTCGTTGCCCTTGACCGAGTAGCCGCCGTCGGGCGCCGACGCCGTCGGCTTCACCCGGACCGAGCCCGCGCCGAACGGCTCGTCCTCGACGACACCCGCGCCGCCCTTCAGCGTCGCGGCGCCCGCGGCACCCACTGCGGCGTATTCGGGCACCTCACGGGTGACCCGGCGAATCATCAAGAAGGACGTCAGCACCAGGCCGAGGAGAAACGCCAAGGCCATCAACCACCAGTTGACGTTCTGCATCACTCTGCTCCCATTTCACGTGCGCCGGGGAGGTCGGCGAGCGCTTCCTCTTCCGATGTCCGCTTGACGGTGGCGGCCGCGATCAGCCAGGCCACCAGCGAGCCGACCGCGAAGGCCACCAGATACCACAACCACTGGATGACGAAGTCCATGTCGGTTCTCCTCAGCTGACCGTGATGTCGACTCGGCGGTTCTGCGCCTTGCCCGCGGGTGTGTCGTTCGGGGCGATCGGCTGCGACGACCCCACGCCCTTGGAGGTGACGCGGTCTCCCGCCACCCCCTGCGAAACCAGGTAATCGGCAACGGATTTGGCGCGGCTGTTGCTGAGCGGGACGTTGATCGCGTCATTGCCGCTGCTGTCGGTGTGGCCGACCACCGAGACCTTCGGGTCCGGGCAGGCCTTCAACTTGTCGGCGACCTGGGTCAACTGCCGCTGCGAGGCGGGCGTCAGGCTGAAGCCGTCGGTCTGGAAGTTGATCGGGGTCTTCAACAGGCCGGTGATGTCGGCCTGCAAGGTGGCGCACGGCCCACCGCCCGGGGCAGGCGTGGGCGCCGGAGCGGACGGAGGGGCAGGTGCGGACGGAGGCGCAGGCGCCGGCGGTGCCGGCGGGGCCTGCGGTCCGGGTCCGGCCTTGACCTCAATGTCGTTGACCACCTTGATGTTCGGCCATGCCGCCTTGACCGCGGCTTCCACTTGCCCCTTCGCCTGTTCCGAAGGGGCGGTGCCCTTGAGCGTGACGGTGTCACCGTTGAGGCCGAAGTCGAAATCCGGGATGCCAATGGCGGCACCGAAGATCGAGCCGAGGACGGCGAAGTCCGGCGCGTTGCCCCCCGCCTTGACGTCCACGTTGTCGGTCAGCTCGATTCCGGGCCCGAACGCCAGCCTGAGGCTGTCGGACAAGCCCTTCTTCGTCGTGGGGTCGGGCAGTTCGCCGGAGAGGGTGAAGCCCTTGCCGTTTCGCACGATCGACAACGGCGCGAAATTCAAGTCTCCCGCGTTGACGTTCGGGGCGTTCACATCGGGGGCGTTGACGTTGGGCGCGGTCAGCGTCGCCGAGGCGTTGATACCGGGCAGCGCCCCACCGGTGGCGTTGGTGTCAGCGCTGTTGGCGGCGGCCCAGCCGATCAGCGCCAGCAGCAGGGGCAGTGCGGCGAGCGCCAGCACCCACGCAGCGCCTGGCGGACGGCGGTAGAACCTGGATGCGGTGTGGTGGCCCGAGATCGTACGAGTGTCTTCAGAACCCGGCATGGGCCCTCCTGGTGTCGACAGAAGTTCGCTTTGATCTTGTTTTTCCCGGCCGAGCCTAGATCTATCGACACACTTGCGGGAGGGTTTGCCACGAACCCGCCGAACCCGAGAAACTCTTGGTGAACCTTTGCTGAACCGAAAGTATTTGCTTCGGCGCTATCAGCGAACGTCGAGCAGGTCGATGATGAAAATCAAAGTCTTGCCCGACAATCGGTGCCCGGAGCCGGCCGGCCCGTATGCCTGCGCGGGCGGAATGACGAGCCGGCGCCGCCCGCCCACCCTCATGCCGGGGATGCCGTCCTGCCATCCCTGGATCAGTCCGCGCAGCGGGAACTCGATGGACTCGCCCCGGTTCCACGAGCTGTCGAACTCTTCTCCGGTGTCGTATTCGACGCCCACGTAGTGCACGGTCACCGCCGCGCCCGGCACCGCTTCCGCGCCGTCGCCGACCACCATGTCCTCGATGACCAGCTCGGTCGGTGCGGGGCCATCGGGAAATTCAACTTCCGGTTTCGTCGCCACGATGGGCAACGTTACGCGCCAATCGCGCTGAGTCCGAGTACCACAGCGGGCACACTGGAGTTCGTGGCACCTGACAACAACCCCTTGAACCACATCCGCCAGCTCGTCGACGAGGAGCGGGACCTGCGCGCCCGGCTGCAGAGACACGAGATCAGCGCCGATGAGGAACACGCACGTCTGCGGGCTCTGGAAGTCGAGCTGGACCAGTGCTGGGACCTGCTGCGGCAGCGCCGCGCTCTGCGCGAGACCGGCGGCGATCCGCGGGAAGCCCATCTGCGGCCACCCGACGAGGTCGAAGGTTACCTCGGTTGATCACTGAGCCGCGTGCCGATGTCGTCATCGTCGGCGGCGGACACAACGCACTGGTGGCGGCCGCATATCTGGCGCGCGCCGGACGTCGGGTGCGTGTACTGGAGCGCCTCGACCACGTCGGGGGCGCAGCGGTTTCGGCGCACGCCTTCGACGGGGTCGACGCCCGGCTGTCCCGCTACTCCTATCTGGTCAGCCTGCTGCCGGGACGCATCGTCGACGACCTCGGTGTCCGGGTGCGGCTGGCACGACGCCGCTACTCGTCCTACACGCCCGACCCGGCCAACGGGGGCCGGACGGGCCTGCTGATCGGACCCGAGCCGACCTTCGACGCCGTAGGCGCTGCGGGCGATGCCGAGGCGTTCGCCGAGTTCTACCGTCGCGCACGCATCGTCACCACCCGCCTCTGGCCGACGATGACCGCACCGTTGCAGACCAGGGCCGAAGCGCGCAAGTACGTTCTCGCCGAAGGAGATCCGCACGCCGAGCAGACGTGGCGGGCGATGGTCGACCGACCGATCGGTGAGGCGATCACCGAAGCCGTCGACAACGATCTGGTTCGCGGCGTGATGGCGACAGACGCCCTGATCGGGACGTTCGCCAGGGTCGACGATCCCGCACTGCAGCAGAACATCTGCTTCCTGTACCACCTGCTGGGTGGCGGCACCGGCGACTGGGACGTGCCGATCGGCGGGATGGGAGCTGTCAGCGGTGCGCTGGCCGGCGCAGCCGCCGGATTCGGCGCCGAAATCACAACCGCTGCAGTGGTTTACGCGATCGACCCAGACGGCGAGGTGCGTTATGAGCGCGACGGCCGGCAGCACCGGATTGCCGCCGACACCATTCTGGCCGGTGTGACGCCGACGGTGCTCGGCCAGTTGGTCGGCGACTCGAGACCGGTATCGTCGGCGCCGGGAGCGCAGGTCAAGGTCAATCTGATGCTGCGCAGGCTCCCCCGGTTGCGCGACCAAACGGTAACGCCCGAGCAGGCTTTCGGCGGCACCTTCCACATCAACGAGATGTTCAGCCAACTCGATGCCGCCTACTCCCAGGCGGCCGGTGGCGCAATCCCGGATCCGCTGCCGTGCGAAATCTACTGCCATTCGTTGACCGACCCCACGATCCTGTCCGACGAACTGCGGGCTGCGGGCGCGCAGACGCTGACGGTGTTCGGCCTGCACGCCCCGCATTCGCTGACCGAGGGCGCCGACCCTGATCGGCTGCGCGACGACCTGACCTCGGCGGTGTTGCGCTCGCTCAATTCGGTACTGGCCGAGCCCATTGCGGATGTGTTGATGGAGGATGCGTCGGGCCGGTCGTGCGTCGAAGCCAAGACCACCCTGGATCTGGAGGAGACACTGGGGATGACGGCGGGCAACATCTTCCACGGCGCACTGGACTGGCCGTTCGTCGAGGATGACGCGCCGCTGGACACCCCGGCCCGCCGCTGGGGCGTCGCGACCGAGCACGATCGAATCCTGTTGTGCGGTTCGGGTTCCCGTCGCGGCGGCGCGGTATCGGGCATCGGCGGGCACAACGCCGCGATGGCGGTACTGGAGTCCTGACCGCGAGGGTGCTTCTCAGGGCATCGCCTCGGCCACGGCGATGTGCGCCGGGAAGCCGGCCCTTTTCGCCGCCGACAGGTATTGCTCCTTGAAGGAGCGGTACATTTGCGCGTCACCGCGCGCCTTTGCGAGCAGTGCATGCAATCTCAACGTCGTCATATCCCGTTGTGCCCACACGTCATCGCTGAGGCTGCGGGTGCAGAGATCGACGGCGGCCTGCGCCTCGCTCAGATCGTCGTGCGCACCGCGATCGAGTAACAACTCGACCAATGTGGCCACCAGCACGTCCAGGTTGCTGAGATTGCCCGAAGCGGTGGTCGTCTCGATGGACGAGCGGAGCACCTGCAGGGCACCGTCGGTATCTCCGCGCTCGACCTTCCCGCGAGCCAAATGCACATCCATTATCGGCAGAGCGTTGAGCGCAAATCGCTCCTTGGTGCAGGTTTCGCGAAGTTGTGCAAGGGTGTCGAACCCGGCCTGACGGTCCGCGGTTTCGCAGAAGGTGAGCACATAGCTGTGCGTCATTCGCAGAAGCACCACCGCCATGTCGTCGCTTGCCCGGTCCGCGGATTCCATCGCCTGGCTGAGTTCGGCCAGGGCGGCCTGATCGGCGGGAACGAGGAGTCGAGGTACTGCAAGATACTTGTACGCATAGACGCCCGAGCCGGACACGGAGTCGATGACGCGGGCGAGGCCGATGGCCCTGTCGAAGTCCTGCTGCCAGCCGCTCGCGCCCGTCATCCACCTGCCCGAACCGCGAAACGCGAGCAGGGGAGCCAATGGCGCCTCGAGGAGAAGACCTCGCGGCGCATGTCCCGCCTCGGCGCACTCGATCGCCGCCTGCGCCCAGCGCAAGGCCTCTGACGCCTCGGCGGCTTGTATTTTCGCCACGCACGCCGGCCAGGACAGTTCCAACGTCATCGACGGATCGCCCAGCGATTCGACGATCGCCATGTATTCAGATGCCAGGCTCGACGCTTCGCGGATGCGGTCGTGAAGGACGTGCTCCAACGTCATCCCCGCCATCGCGATGGCCAGCGAAAGCTTGTCGCCCGCCAATGAGCACAGTTCGCGTAATTCCCCGAAGCGAGCAGAGATGTCTGGATGGAAGCGGCGCCACGCGACGGCGCACGTCGACATGCGCGGCGCGATCCGCATCGCCAGATGCCGCGGATCGTCGCGCGGCAGGGAGTCGGCGACGATCGTTGCCCGCTCCCAACACAGCAGGGCCGCGGCAGTGTCCCTGTTGGTCGACCAGGCCGCTGCGCGCATGTGCCATTGGTATGCGGCATGCAGATCGCCCGCCGCTTCCAGGTGCTCGGCGATCAGCGCGGCGTTCTGATCGTCTTGATCCAGTGCCGCCGCGACGAGCGTATGCAGTTGCGCGCGATCGGATTTCAGCTGTGACTCGTAGGCGACGGCGCGGACCAGGGCATGACGGAAGACGTACTCGGGCTCGGGGCTGAAGACCGTCTGGTCGATGAGTTCCGCGGCCAGCAGATCGCCGAGGTTCGTGTCCGCGCCCAGCGCGGTCAGCATCGCCGGGGTGAACCGCGAGCCGGCCACCGCGGCCGCGTTCAGCGTGCGCTTGGAACCCGAATCGAGACGGTCGATGCGCGCGGCGATCACCGCCTGCAGCGTTCGGGGCACATGGACCTCGGCCAACGGCTCGGCGCACAGGTAGCACCCGCGGCCACCGACCAGCACGTCGCGCTCGCTGAGATCTCGCACGATCTCCTCGGCGAAGAACGGGTTTCCGGCCGCACGCTCGGCGACCAGGTCGGCGAGTTCGGCGATCGAGCTGTCGGCGCCGAGCAGTTCGGCTCCCAGGGCGCGCATCTGGGACTCGTCCAGCGGCTCCAGCGCGATCGTCTGGGATCGAGGCGCATGTGCGAGTGCGCCTGCATATTCCGGGCGGTAGGTGATCAGCACCAGCGACGGAGTCTGCGGCACCACGGTCAAGAAGTCGGCCAGCATCGTCTCGCTGATCCCGTCGATCCAGTGCGCGTCCTCGATCACGTACACGATGGGTGTGGTTCGGGTCAGCGCGACCGCCTTGACCATCGACGCCAGTCGGCGGCGTCGCGCGTCGGGGTCGATCTGGGGCAACGCCGCTGTTGGAGCGCCGATGCCGAGCAGGTCGTCCAGCAGAACGACGTCGTCTTCCTCGGCGCTCGCGAATCGCGCCCTGACCCTCTCCCGCGCCTCTTGATCGTCGAGGCCGTCCACGCCGAACGTCGATCGCAGCAGCCCGGCGGCGGCATGAAACGGTAGATCGGAGGTGTGCGACTCGCAGTAGGTCCACGACACTTCCGCTCCGGCGTCCTTGGCTTGCTTGCTCAGTTCGCGCACGAGTCGGCTCTTGCCGATGCCCGGCGGCCCGACCAGGCCGACGATGCTCCCGCGACCGCTGATGGATCGCGCGAGGACACCGTCGAGCGTGCCCATCTCCCATTGCCGCCCAACGAAAGCCGTTTCCGCGCGATCGGCGCGCCTGCCCGCGTCCATCCCCAACAGCCGATGTGCGGGCACCGCCGCGTCGGTGCCCTTGATGTGCACCTGTTCGGTGTCGGCGAGGATCGCGACGGCGTCGACCAGACGTGCGGTCGAATCGCTCACCATCACCCCGCCCGGCGGCGCCACCGATTCCATGCGTTGGGCCATCCCGACCTGTTCACCCACGGCGGTGTACGACATTGGGCCGGAACCGATTTCTCCGGTGATCACCTCGCCGGAGTTCAGCCCGATGCGCAGTTGCAGGGTGATGTCGTCACGCGGATCGACCTCCGCGGCCAGATGCGCGGCATCGGTCTGAATGTCCAGCGCGGCGCGACACGCACGCGCGGCATGGTCCTCGAGAGCGACCGGGGCGCCGAATACCGCCATGATGCCGTCGCCGGTGAACTTGTCCACCGTCCCGCCGTACCGCCGCACGACCGTCGACGAGCGGCGGAACACCTCACCCATGATCTCGCGCAGTCGCTCGGGTCCCACGGTGGCGGCGATGTCCATCGAGTGCACCACATCGGCGAACAGCACCGTGACCTGCTTGTATTCGGCATGGCTGTCGGGTGCCGCGACGGGTGACCCGCACGCGTCACAGAAGCGGGCGCTGTCCCGCAGACCCGCGCCACATTCACCGCACGATATTGCCACCGTGCATCAGGATATTGCGCCGGAGCTAACCCGATGTCAGCTTGCCGAGGATGGCCTGCAGCTTCCCGAGATCGGCGTCGTCGAGAGCAGACATGATGTCCGGCGCCGGATCGTCGGTCGCGTCGATCGTGGCCACCATGTCGCGGCCCGCGTCGGTCAGCGACACCATCTTGCACCGCCGGTTGGTCGGGTCGGTTTCGCGCACGACGAGGCCGCGGCCCTCCAGGTCGTTCACCGCGACGGTGGCGGCGGGGGCGTCGATGGTCGCCGCCTCCGCTATCTGCTTCACCGACATCGACCGTCGCGCCAGCCGGCTCAGAATCCGAATTCGGCTGAACGGCAGCCCCGTCCGCTCCACCACCGCGCGCTTCCAGGTGTCTCGGTTGTCGATCACCAGCGATGCCATAGTGCGCCATACGTCGTCGGCCAACCGCTTATCGGACACGGACACCCTCCCACTGCGACTGGTCGATCAGAGGAGCGAGGCGCTCGGCGGACTGCGTCGCGCGCGCGGACGTCGAGAACAACCCCAGCGCGAATATCGTGACACCGAGTGCGGCGCAGATGAACCACAGCGGCCGCGCCGCGATCGCGAAGTCGGCACCCGTCGTCGCCAATGCGGTACCGGCGACCGAACCGCACAGCGCCACACCGAGACTGACCCCGACCTGGCGGCTGGTCGACGCGACCGCCGAAGCAGCACCTGCGCGGTCGGTCGGCATGCCGCTGACCGCGGCGGTGGTGATCGGCGCGTTCACGGTCGAGAAGCCGATGCCGAACACGGCGAAGATCACCAGCAGCTGCCATACCGGCGTGGTCCCGGTCAGGCGGGTCAGCAGCAGCGTCGCCGCCGTGATCAACGTCCCCGCCACCAACAGCGACGGCCTGCTGCCGAACCGGCCCACCAGCCGTCCCGACAGCGGCGAAAAGATCAGGGCGCCAACGGCTACGGGCAAGTAGATCAGGCCGGTGTGCATGGCCGAGAAGCCGCGCTGGCCCTGCAGGTACAGCGACATCATGAACAGGAACGCCCCCCATGAGGCGAAGGCGCACACGGCGATCATCGTCGCCGAGGCGAACGGGATGCTGCGGAAGAAGCGAAGGTCGATGAACGGGTCGTGCCGCACCGCCTCGTAGCGCAGGAAGACGATGAACGCCACCGCCGCGAGCACCGCCACCGTGATGATGCGCGCACTCGTCCAACCCATGCCGGGCCCCTCGATGAGCACGAATACCACGCCGAACAGGAACGCCATGCCCAGCGCCTGACCGATCGGGTCGACGTCGCGCATCGTCGCCGATTTCGACTCCGGCACGAAGATCGCGGTCAGCAGGATCGCTATCGCACAGATCGGCAGGTTGATCCAGAAGACCGCCCGCCAGTCGACGTACTCGATCAGCGCCCCGCCGACGATCGGGCCCGCCGCCATGGAGATCCCGACGACGCCGCCCCAGACGCCGATCGCGCGGGCGCGTTCCACCCGCCCCCGGAACACCTGGGTGATGATCGACATCGCGGACGGGTTCATCATCGACCCGCCGATGGCCTGCAGAAAACGGGCTCCGATCAGCATCTGGATGTTGGGCGCGAGGCTGCACATCAACGAGGCGAGCGCGAAGATCGTCAGGCCGGTCTGGAACGTGCGCCTGCGACCGAACCGGTCGCCGGCGGCGCCGGACAGCAACAGAAGCGAGGCCAGCACCAGGGTGTAGATGTCGATCACCCATTGGATCTGGCTGGACGACGCGTGAAACTCGTCGCGGATGCTCGGAATCGCGACGTTGACGATGGTCGCGTCCATCGACACGATCAGCAGGCTCAGGCAGCAGGACACCAGGATGATGGCCTTGCGCCGGGCGCTCAGAGATCGGACAACGGTTTCATTCACACAACTATTGTGAAACTACAACTGTCGTTCGCGCAAGCCCGCCGCCGGTGACATGTGTCTCGTCAAGCCGCGCGAGCGTGCGCAGTTGCACACCAGAATGCGGCGTGTCGTGTGCAAACACGCACGCTCGCGGTGCGAAGGGCGGTGCGAAGGGCGGTGCTGAAAGTCAGCGGGCGTCGAGGGCCTTGTAGTCGCGCTCGGTGTAGCCGGTGTAGATCTGGCGGGGGCGGCCGATCTTGCCGCTGCCGTCCTCGTGCATCTCGCGCCAGTGCGCGATCCATCCCGGCAGCCGGCCCACCGAGAACAGCACGGTGAACATGCGGGTCGGGAAGCCCATCGCGCGGTAGATGACGCCGGTATAGAAGTCGACGTTGGGATAGAGCTTGCGCTCGACGAAAAAGTCGTCGGTGAGCGCGACCTCCTCCAGCGCCTTGGCGATGTCGAGCAGTTCGTCGTCGCCGCCGAGCTTGCCCAGGATCTTGTCGGCCTGCTCCTTGACGATGCGCGCCCGCGGGTCGTAGTTCTTGTACACGCGGTGGCCGAAGCCCATCAGCTTGACGTTGTCCTCGCGGTTCTTGACCTTCTTGACGAAGTCGTGCACGTCGCCGTCGGACTGGCGGATCTTCTCCAGCATCTCCAAAACGGCCTGGTTGGCGCCGCCGTGCAGCGGACCCCACAGCGCGTTGATGCCACCCGAGATCGAGGTGAACAGGTTGGCCTGCGACGAACCGACCAGCCGCACCGTCGACGTCGAGCAGTTCTGCTCGTGGTCGGCGTGCAGGATCAGCAGCAGGTCCAGCGCCCGCACCACTTCCGGATCCACCTCGTAGGGCTCGGCGGGGAAGCCGAACGTCATCCGCAGGAAGTTCTCCACCAACGTCAGCGAGTTGTCCGGATACAGGAACGGCTGGCCGACCGACTTCTTGTAGGCATACGCCGCAATGGTGGGCAGCTTGGCCAGCAGCCGAATGGTGGACAGCTCAACCTGCTCGTCGTCGAACGGGTCCAGCGAGTCCTGGTAGTAGGCCGACAGCGCGTTGACCGCGGAGGACACCACCGGCATCGGGTGCGCGTTGCGTGGGAAGCCGTCGAAGAACCGCTTGAGGTCCTCGTGCAGCAGGGTGTGGCGCTGGATCTGGTCGGTGAACTTCGCCAGCTGTTCGGTGGTCGGCAGTTCGCCGTAGATCAACAGGTAGCTGACCTCGATGAAGTTCGACTTCTCGGCCAGCTGCTCGATCGGGTAGCCGCGGTAGCGCAGGATCCCGGCGTCGCCGTCGATGTAGGTGATGGCGCTCTTGGTCGACGACGTGTTGACAAAGCCCTCGTCGAACGTGGTGTAGCCGGTCTTGGCCAGCAGCGAACCCAGCGCGATCCCGTCGGAGCCCTCGGTGGCCGACACGATATCCAGGTCAAGCTCGCCACCGGGATATTGGAGGGTGGCGTGCTCGTCGTTTTCTGCCACGGGAATCCCTTCGTCGCTCACGAGAACCGGCCTCTGCCCCTCAAAAGGTAGTCCCATTGTGGCAATCGCGCCCGCGCGGGGTGCGCACGGGTTCGGACCGGCTAGGAGACGCTCGAGATCAGGCCGGCGAACTGGGCAAAGGTGTCCTCGATCCGATCGACGGCGTCATCGATGTCGACGCCGTGCCATGCGGTGTCCATGCCCAGGTCCGCGAGCGCGGTCATGATCACCGACGCCCACACGGCCGCCACCAGCCGCAACCCCCGGTCCTCCAGTCCGACGGCCATCCGCCTGGCCAACTCGACATTGACCGCATGCGGCCGGAACTCCATGGTGGCCTGCCGCAGCGTCGGCGAGGACATGATGATCCGCAGGGTGGAGATCAGCCGCGGGGCAGTCAATTCCCCGATTCCGGCGTTCTTGGTGTTGCGGTACATCGTCACCGAGGCACGACACAACGCCTCCAGGTGGTTCATGTCCTGCGGCAGCCCGGCCAGTTCGACCGCGGCCACGTCGACGGCATCGTCGACGAGCGCCAGACAGACGGCCTCCTTGGTGGCGAAGTAGCGACTGAAGGTGCGCGGCGAGACGTCGGCGATCGCCGCGATCTGCTCGACCGTGGTCTGCTCGAAGCCCTGCCGTTCGCATAGCTCGATCGCCGCGTCGATCAGCGTCGCGCGCGTGCGCTGCTTTTTACGTTCACGCAGGCCGAGCGGCGTCGAATCCCCCGAATCACCGGCCACGCCAGGATGTTAGCCTCGTTGCTGAGAGTTGCCAAGCAAAGTCCGTGCGATCGCAAGATGCCCGTATTCACACTTTGTCGTCGTCCGTCGCATGTTCGCTGACGGGTTCGTCACCACCGGATCGCGTCACCCGGTAGCGCACGAAAGTCGGCGCGAGGGCCGCCGCGATGATCACCCCGACCACGACCAGTCCACCACCACCGGCAGCCGCGATCGTGGTGCCGACGGCGGCCGCGGCCGCCCCGTGCACGGCGTCGGCCAGCCGGGGACCACCGGCGACGACGACCGTGAACACCCCCTGCAGCCTGCCGCGCACCTCATCGGAGGCGGCCTGCTGCAGAATCGTGTTGCGGAACACCGACGACACCATGTCCGCCGCGCCGCCAATCGCCAAGAACACCACCGCGATCCACAACATCGTGCCCGCGGTTCCACCGGCCAGGCCGCTGGCCACGCCGAAGCCGATCATCGCCACACCCCATACCAGGATCGCCAGCACGACGGCCAGGCCCTGGCGTTGAATGCGCGGCAGCCAGCCCGAGAACACCCCACCTGCAACGGCGCCCGCCGATATCGCCGCGGCCAGCAACGCCATCGTGGTGCCGCCCTCGACTGGGCCGCCGAAACTCTCGTGCGCCATCTGCGGGAACAGCGCCCGTGGCATGCCGAGGATCATCGCGATCAGGTCGACGACGAACGACATCAGCACGACGGTGTGGCCCGCCAGATACCGGAAACCGTCCAGCACGGCGCGAAAGCCCCAGCCCGACGCGCTCGCGTCGCCGTTGGACGGCGGAATGGGCTTGAGCCGAAACGTGGCCCAGATCGGCGCCACGCAGGTGATCGCGTCGATCAGATACAGCGTGGACAGATCCACCCAGCGCAGCATCACACCGGCGAGCAGCGGCCCGACGATCGCGCCGAACTGCATGACGGTGATGTTCAGCGAGTTCGCCGCGGGCAGTTGCTCGCCGGGAACGATCCGCGGGATCGCCGCCGACCGCGTCGGTTGGTTGATCGCGAAAAACGCCTGCTGCACCGACAGCAGGCACAGCACCACCCACACGTTGTTCAGCGACAGTGCGGCCTGCACCCACAGCAGCACCGACGCCACCGCCAGCCCGCACGACGCGATGATCAGCAGCAGCCGACGATCCATCGCGTCGGCCCACGCCCCGCCCCAGAGCCCGAACACCACCAGCGGCACCAACGCGAACAGCCCGGACAGGCCGACGTAGGCCGAGTTCTGGGTCAGCGCGTAGATCTGAACCGGCACCGCGAAGATGGTCAGGTTGGCGCCGATGACGGTGACGGAACCGGCTGCGAACAGCCGCCGGAACTCCGGCGACCCCCGCAGTGGAGTGACGTCGGCGAAGAACCCTGCCACTACGGCTGAAGCCGCTCGACCCGGCTCGGCTGTGGCGCCACCCCGCCGGCTTCGAAGACCACACGAATCCTGTTGTGCACCCGGTTTTCCCGGCCCTGCCAGAACTCGACGACCTCCGGCGCGATCAGGTAACCGCCCCAGTTGGGCGGCACCGGCACGTCGTCGAGATCGGCGAAACGTTGAGTGACGTCCGCCAATTGGCCGAGCAGCGCGGCCCGCGACGCGATCGGACGCGACTGCTGCGACGCCCACGCGCCCAGTTGCGAACCGCGCGGGCGGTGGCGCCAGTACTCCGTGGTGGCCTCGGCGGGCACCTTGGCCACGGGTCCGCGGATATGCACCTGCCTGCCGAGCGCGAACCACGGGAAGGTCGCCGACGCATACGGTGTCGCGGCGAGTTGCTCACCCTTGGCAGAGTCATAATTGGTGAAGAACGTGATTCCGGTGTCGTCCACGCTCTTGCACAACACCGATCGGGTCACCGGCCTTCCGTCGCCGTCAACCGTGCCGACCACCATGGCGTTGGGCTCGGCGACGCCGGCCTGCTCGGCGTCGGCTAACCACTTGCGCAGCAGGGCAACCCAGCCGTCGGCCAGCCAGTCCGCATCCAGGTCGGTGCTGCCGTCCTTCTCGGCCGAGCCGTACTCCACGCGCATCGCGGCCAGCCGTTCATTCTCCTCAGGAGCCACCGCGCCAACGCTACGCCCCAAGCGTTCGGCGACTTGTTACCGACCGGTAGCAGTGGGCCGAAACCCGGGTGCGAGAATCAGCCCATGACTGCGGTACCTCAGGACTTCGTGTCAGGCCTGGAAGGCGTCGTCGCCTTCACCACCGAGATCGCCGAACCCGACAAGGACGGCGGGGCGCTGCGATACCGCGGCGTGGACATCGAGGAACTGGTCAACCGCCAGGTCACATTCGGTGATGTGTGGGGGCTGCTGGTCGACGGCCGGTTCGGCCACGGGTTGCCGCCCGCCGAGCCGTTCCCGCTGCCGATCCACAGCGGTGACGTCCGGGTCGACGTGCAGGCCGGTCTGCCGATGCTCGCGCCGATCTGGGGTTACAAGCCGCTGCTGGACATCGACGACGCCACCGCCCGCAACCAACTCGCGCGCGCGTCGGTGATGGCCCTGTCCTATGTCGCGCAGTCCGCCCGCGGCATCTACCAGCCCGCCGTCCCGCAGCGCATGATCGACGAATGCTCCACTGTCACAGCCCGTTTCATGACGCGATGGCAGGGCGAGCCCGATCCCAGGCACATCGAGGCCATCGACGCGTACTGGGTGTCGGCGGCCGAACACGGCATGAACGCCTCCACGTTCACCGCCAGGGTGATCGCGTCGACGGGCGCGGACGTGGCCGCGGCGCTGTCGGGCGCCATCGGCGCGATGAGCGGCCCCCTGCACGGCGGCGCCCCCGCGCGGGTGCTGCCGATGATCGAGGAGGCCGAGCGGACCGGCGACGCGCAGGCGGTGGTGCGCGGTGTGCTGGACCGCCACGAGAAGCTGATGGGTTTCGGGCACCGGGTGTACCGCGCGGAGGACCCGCGCGCCCGGGTGCTGCGGGCCACGGCCAAGCGGCTCGAGGCGCCGCGCTTCGAGGCCGCCGCGGCGCTCGAGCAGGCCGCGCTGACCGAACTGCGGGAGCGTCGTCCCGACCGCGCCATCGAAACCAACGTGGAGTTCTGGGCGGCGGTGATCCTGGACTTCGCCGAAGTGCCCGCCAATATGATGCCCGCGATGTTCACGTGCGGCCGCACCGCCGGTTGGTGCGCGCACATCCTCGAGCAGAAGAGGCTCGGCAAGCTCGTCCGCCCGTCGGCGATCTACGTCGGACCGGCACCGCGCAGCCCGGAGTCGGTCGAGGGCTGGAACGAGATAGCGAAGGGCTAGCCGCGGTGGCGGCGGCGGTCAACACGTTCTCCTCGGCGGCGAGGAGCTTCGCCGCCCTGGTCCGGCGTATCCCCGATGACCGTTGGGACGGTCCGGGGCTCGGCGGCTGGGACCTCCGGTCGCTGGTCGGGCACACGTCCCGCTCGCTGATCACGGTCAGCACCTATCTGCAGACGCCGGCGGAACACGAGGACGTCGTCACCCCGCAGGAGTACTACGTGCAGATCGCCGACTACATGGCGAGCGCGGGCGCCGAAGCCATCGACGAGCGCGGCAGGCAGGCGGGCCGCGATCTCGGAGACGACCCCGTCGCGGCCATCGACGAGATGGTCGAGCGCGTGCTCGGCGAGGTCGCGGCGGCGGGAAACCCGCTGATCGCCGTCATCGGCGGGCTGGGGATCCGGCTGCACACGTATCTGTCGACGCGCATCTTCGAACTCGCCGTGCACGGCCTCGACATCGCGCGCGCCACCGGGCTGTCGCTCGAGTTGCCCGCCGATGTGCTGGACGACGCCACGGTGCTGGCGGCCCGGGTCGCCGTGCTCAGCGGTCGTGGCGACGACGTGCTGATGGCGATGACGGGCCGGGCCCCGCTGCCGCCGTCGTTCTCCGTCGTGTGACCGCGATGAGTTCTGGTCACCCGGGCAGTCCTTAGTAGCACCACCCCCGAAAGAGGAGATCCTCATGGCCATCGAAGTTCAGCCCGCAGTCATGCCCCACCTCGTCGTCGACGACGCCGCCGCCGCGATCGACTTCTACGTCAAAGCGTTGGGCGCGGTGGAACTCGGCCGGGTTCCGGGCCCGGACGGCAAGCTGATCCACGCGGCGCTGACCGTCAACGGCTCGACGGTCATGCTCAACGACGACTTCCCGGAGATGAGCGGCGGCAAGTCGATGACGCCGAAGGCCCTCGGCGGGTCGCCGGTGACCGTGCACCTGGTCGTCACCGATGTGGACGCGAAATTCCAGCGGGCGATCGACGCGGGCGCCACCGTGGTGATGCCCGTCGAGGATCAGTTCTGGGGCGACCGCTACGGCGTGCTTCGCGATCCCTTCGGCCACCAGTGGTCAATGGGCCAGCCGGTGCGCGAGGTCAGCATGGACGAGATCCAAGAGGCGATGAAGCAGCACTGACCGGCGGTCAGCGGCGCAGGCCTGCCAGCAGCCGCTGCCGGATCGACGGCGCCGGTGCGGTGGCCGCGGCGGCCAGCATCTCGTCGACCGACGTGAACTTGTCGCGCGGCCGCTCGTCGCCGCCCCGCGCGATCTCGGCCCTGTCGATCGCCTGCCAGCCGGCGGCGTCCACCACCTCGGGCCGGCGGCCGCGCACCAGCTTGTCCAGGGCGGCGCGGTCGGCGGCCGGTTCGGTCAGGCGCCCGGAGTTGAAGTCGTCGACCAGGTTCTGCACCGTCTGCAGCGCGCACGACTTGTTGGTGCCGATGAACCCGGTGGGGCCGCGCTTGATCCAGCCGGCGACATAGCTGCCGCGCACCGGATCGCCGGTTTCGGCGTCGACGACGCGACCGCCGTCGTTGGGCACCACCCCGGCGGCCTCATCGAACGGCAGATCGCGAATCGCCTTGCCGCGGTAGCCGATCGACGTCAGCGCCAGGCCGGCGTCGAGCCGGCAGGTGTCGTCTGTGTCGGTCACGGTGAACTCCATGCCGGTGACTCGCTCGGCGCCCAGCACGCGCCGCGGAGTCAGCCGGTAGGCGAGCCGGATTCGGGGCCGGGTGGCGGGCGCGGACGCATCGCCGAGCTTGCTGAGGATCTCCAGCTTGCTGCGTGTCAGGGGGTCTTCGCGCACGTGAGGAGCAGCAGGACCAGAGACGGTGGCGAGGTCGGCCCGGACAAGGTCGTGGTCGGCGGCGCTGAGGACTACGTCGCATGTCGAGGTCAGCCCGATCAGTTCGGGCAGCGTGAACGCCGACTGCGCGGGCCCGCGGCGGGCGGCGATCACCACCTCGGTGACCTTGGACTGCCGCAACGCCGCCAGCGCGTGGTCGGAGATGTCGGTGCGCGCCAACACATCCGGATCGGCCGTGAGCACCCGGGCGACATCCAGCGCGACGTTGCCGTTGCCGACGATCACCACCCGTTCGCATCCGAGATCCACTGGCAGATCGGTGAATTCGGGGTGGCCGTTGATCCAGGCGACGACCTCGGTGGCAGTTCCGCTGCCTGGCAGCCCCATACCCTCGATGTCGAGCCTGCGGTCGTTCGGCGCTCCGACGGCGTAGACCACGGCGTGGTGGTGGTCGAGCAGTTCGGCGTGCGAGATGTCCGATCCCACTTCGACGTTGAGGAAGAAGCGGAAGCCGGGCCGCGCGGCGATCGTGTCGAACAACCGGGTAACCCGCTTGGTGCTCTGGTGGTCGGGCGCCACCCCGGCGCGCACCAGGCCGTACGGCGTCGGCAGCCGGTCGAACACGTTGACCCGCACCCGCTTCTGGGTGAGCAACTCGTCGGCGGCGTACATCGCCGCCGGGCCGGAGCCGACCACGGCCACCGTCAACGGATGACCGCCGCGCGCATGCACTTTCGGCGCATCGATGACCGGCGCGAGCTTCGAGGTCGGCGGCAGCTTCTCGCCCTTGGGGCGGTCCGGGTAGAACGCCGCGTTCAATTCGATGAACGGCAGCTGCGTGTCGTCCAGCCGGGTGTCGGGTGCGATCGCGCCGACCGGGCACGCGCTGACGCAGGCGCCGCAGTCCACGCATGCCACCGGGTCGATGTAGAGCATCTCGGCGGTGGCGAAGCCGGGCTCGTCCGGTGACGGGTGGATGCAGTTCACCGGGCAGGCGTAGACGCAGGACCCGTCGCTGCAACACGACTGGGTGATCACGTGCGGCATGAAAGTGCGAGCCTCCCTAGGCGGCGGCCGACACCACGTGCATGCGCGCCGGCTCACTACGGTAGCGGCTCGGCCTGCCGTCGATCCTGCAGATCCGCCACATGATCTTGGCCAGCGGATTCATCAGCCGCGTCTCGTGGCACAGCATCCGGACGTCGCCGAACATGTCGCGCAGCCACTGCCGCGACGCCGGCGACCGGAAGAACAGCTCCTTGCGCACCGAGCGCGGGATGTCGAACTCCTTCCAGAAGCTGCGCGGCGGCACCACGATCGCCTGGCACAGCACGCGCATCACGAGCGGCACGTACAGCGACAGCAGGAACCGCTGGCGCCGGGGAAGATCCGGCAGGCGCTTGCGTAGATACTCGTGCGCGAACGAGATGTGGCGCGCCTCCTCGGCGACGTGAATCGCCATCACGCGCTCCATGATCGGGTGCAATTCCCTGCCCTCGCGCAGCACGTTCTTCTGCGTGTGGTCGATGGGTTCCTCGCCCGCGAGCACCCCGAAGAAGAACGGGATCGGCAGCGGGCCGGCCACCTGCGGGATCCAGGGCGCCAGCCAGCGAAGCAGCCGCGGCATGCCGGGCACGTCGGCGCCGATGCGGTTCACCATCTCCTGGAACATCATGGTGTGGTTGCACTCTTCGACCGACTCGTGCAGGCAGTACCGGTATTCGGGCGAGCCGTTGGGCATCCAGAACGCGTAGTTCATCAGGCCGCGGATCAGGATGATCTCGAACTGCAGGCCGACCTTCGCGACGTTGGCCTGTCGCCACATGCCGATCTCGATCTGCCGCTCGACCGGCTGCGCCTGATACCAGGGGTGCCCGCCCAGCGGATCGGTCCCGGGCAGGATCCATCGCTTGTCGTCGTCGACGACGGCGAACTCTTCAGAGTTCCAATCGATGTCGGTGTAGGGATTGAAGTTTCGCCGCACTGACCCCTCAGACAGTGTGGAAAGCATGTCGGTGTACTCGACGTCGTCAACCACGTCCATGTTGCGACGCCAGCGCTTGACCATGCGGGTCCGAGCCATGGGAAGCCTCCTACGGTGAGGTTTACATTTGTCGGCCTTATGTCCAACGACGGTACCGCAGGTATCGGATATTGAACAGACCTCGTATACCCACTGTGGCTGACCAGGCGGCGCGCCACGTGTGTGTGGTGGATCACACCGAGGAGCCATCGCTGTGACCACGCGCGAACACGCCGCCGCGGTCGCCCGCGACGGCGTGCGCGTACCGCCTCAGATCTAGTGGCTGCCCATGTCTACGGTGTAGTACCTCTTGTAAGGGCTGTCCGGCGCCGAGAAGCTGGCTGCCCCGGCGTCGGTGAAACTGCAGTTCAGGATCGCATTGCGATGCCCCCACCCTGGGCCGTCCAGCGACATCCAATACTTCACCGCCGCCGCGTCGTCGGCCCATTCGGCCGCAACGATCTCTCCGTTGTGTGTGCCATACCCCGCTCGGGCAAGCGGTCCGCCAGGATCTCCGACCTGACCGCCGCCAGGCGTTTCGTGTGCACGCGTCCCACCGTCAAGTCCTGGCTTCGGAATTGTGGCGATGTACGTGTTGTGCGTTGCGGCCGAGTTCTCCAACGCTCCCGACCGACCAAACGGCTTGGCGCACGCGGCCGAATTCGCGGCGGTGGTGTCCGTCGGGTTTCCAGCGTAATCCCCGATCAGTGGGTACTTTTCAGGGTGCAGCCGAGCATCGTTGACGAGCGCGAGCAGCGCCTGGTCGGGTCCGCCGGTGCCTTGCGCGGCGGGGCCTCCGCCCGGGGTCACGCCGGCCTGAGGAGACAACCCGCCGGTGTTGCCGACGCCGGCGTTGGCGTTCTCCTGCCACGTCTCTGTGCGTCGCTCCGGGCTGACGCAGACCGCGTCGCCGTCGAATGCCTCTCGCCATACAAGACCGGACTTGCAGATGAGGTCTGTCGACGCCGCACCGGCCGCGTAGCCGTCGTTCTTATTTGCGTTCTCCTGCTGAACAGTTGCCGCGATGGCGGGTGTGACGCACGCGTTGTCGCCGGGTCGCGCGTTGCGCGGCACCATCCCCGCTTGGTTGCCGGGAATGCAACCACCGTCGGCGAGAGCCGGGAATGCGACGAGCACAGAACCGAATACGGTCGCTGCTGCCGCACAAATCGGTAGGAGCGTGGAGGCGTTCTTCACGTTCATTTTGCCCTCCTGTGGGCTCAGCCCGCGGACCACATCGCGGGACACAGTGACAGTAAGCTCACAGCGATTGCCCCGAATATCGGGTGTTTCCCTACATTTACGGGGTAGTCGGCGGCCCGCCCCGCGGATGTGGCGCGACATCCGGTCACTACTCTTGCTGGCATGCCTGAACTGACGATTCCCGCCGACCTCAAGCCCAGCGACGGACGCTTCGGCTGCGGGCCGTCGAAGGTGCGCCCGGAGCAGTTGACCGCGCTCGCCGCCGCCGGCGACCTCTTCGGCACCTCGCACCGCCAGGCGCCGGTGAAGGACCTGGTCGGGCGGGTTCGCGATGGCGTGCGTCAGCTGTTCTCGGTGCCCGACGGCTACGAGGTCATCCTCGGCAACGGCGGCTCCACCGCATTCTGGGACGCCGCCGCGTTCGGGCTGATCGACAAGCGGTCACTGCACCTGACCTACGGCGAGTTCAGCTCGAAGTTCGCCTCTGCGGTCGGCAAGAACCCGTTCGTCGGCGACCCGGTGATCATCAAGGCCGACCCGGGCAGCGCGCCGAAACCGCAGTCGGACCCGTCCGTCGACGTCATCGCGTGGGCGCACAACGAGACGTCGACGGGCGTCGCCGTTCCGGTGCAGCGCCCCGAGGGCTCCGGCGATGCGCTGGTCGTCATCGACGCCACCTCGGCGGCCGGCGGCCTTCCGGTGGACATCACCGACGTCGACGCGTATTACTTTGCGCCGCAGAAGAATTTCGCCAGCGACGGCGGCCTGTGGATCGCCGTCGTCTCCCCTGCCGCGCTGGCCAGGATCGAGTCGATCGCCGCCTCCGGCCGCTGGGTGCCCGACTTCCTGTCGCTGCCCATCGCCGTGGAGAACAGCCTGAAGAACCAGACCTACAACACCCCGGCGATCGGCACGCTGATCCTGCTCGCCGAGCAGTTGGACTGGATGCTGGGCAACGGCGGGCTGGACTGGGCCGTCAAGCGCACCGCGGACTCGTCGCAGCGGCTGTACTCGTGGGCCGAGGCCTCGACGTTCGCGACGCCGTTCGTCGCCGATCCGGAGCAGCGTTCCCAGGTGGTCGGGACCATCGATTTCTCCGACGACGTCGACGCTGCGGCGGTCGCCAAGGTGCTGCGGGCTAACGGCATCGTCGACACCGAGCCGTACCGCAAGCTCGGCCGCAACCAGCTGCGGATCGCGATGTTCACCGCCATCGAACCCGACGACGTCAGCGCGCTCACGCGATGCGTCGACTGGGTGGTGGAACGGCTCTGACCTCGGGCGTGTCTGCCCGGTAACGAGCAGATAACACAGTAGGGTGGGCGGTTGATCGGGCACGGCGCCCCGGCGCCATCGACGCCCGGAGGAGGTCGGCATGCGGGAATTGAAAGTCGTCGGGCTCGACGTTGATGGCAAACGCATCATCTGCGAATGCGACGGCTCGAACGAAACCTTCATCCTGCGCGTCGACGACCGGCTTCGCGCCGCCGTGCGCGGCGACAAGCCCGGTGCCAGCCAACCCCAATCCGATACCGAGGTTTCAAGCGTGCTGCGTCCCAAGGAGATTCAAGCCAGGATTCGCGCCGGCGCATCCATCGAGCAGGTCGCCGAGTCCGCAGGCGTTGACATCTCACGGGTGGAGCGGTTCGCCCACCCGGTCCTGCTGGAGCGCTCCCGCGCGGCCGAGCTGGCAACCGCGGCGCACCCCGTCCTCGCCGACGGCCCCGCGGTGCTGACGCTGCTGGAGACCATCACCACGGCATTGATCGCCCGCGGCCTCGACCCGGATTCGGCCAACTGGGACGCCTGGCGCAACGAGGACGGCCGCTGGACGGTGCAGCTGTCCTGGCGGGCAGGCATGTCCGACAACACCGCGCACTTCCGGTTCACCCCCGGCGCGCACGGCGGCACGGTCACCGCATTCGACGACGCGGCCTGTGAGCTGATCGACCCCGACTTCGCCCGCCCGCTGCGGCCGGTGGCGCCGGTCGCGCAACTCGCCGTCGAGGAGCCCGCGCCGCCGGTGCAGGTCGAGGAGGAGCCGACGCCGCCGAAGCCCGCCCGCAGCCCGCGGCCCCGCAAGGGCAAGCCGCCGGTACCGGCCTGGGAGGACGTGCTGCTCGGAGTGCGCTCCGGCGGCCAGGGTTAGCTGAAGGCGAGCGCGACAAGCGCCAGCCACGCGCCGGCGACACCGACGCCGAGGCCGAGCACGAACCAGCGCAACACCGGTGTCTCGCGCCAGCCCCACACCGTGGGCGCCAGCCCGCCGACCGCCACCAAGTTGAGCCCCACCGCCAGCAGCGGGTGCACCCTGATCAGCCCCATGCTCAGCACCACCACCGCACCGGCGGTCGCGACCGCTACGAAGGCCGCCACCGTCAGGCCGGTGCCCCACGGCGTGGCGTCGTTGGTCATGGCGTCAATCTAGCCCGCTCGTAGAACGCCAGCGCGGCAGCCGTCGCCACGTTCAGCGAGTCGGTGCCGCGCGACATCGGGATCCGGACCCGGACATCGCTTGCCCGCATCGCGTTCTCGGACAGGCCCGGCCCTTCGGCGCCGACCAGGATCGCGACCCGGTCGCCCGCCGTCGTCGCCATCGCTTCGGCCAGCGTGGCCGCGCCCGGGTCGGGCGTCATCGCCATCACCCGAAAGCCGTCCTCGCGCATGGTGGTCAGCTCGAGCGGCCAGTAGCTCGCCCACGCGTAGGGCACCAGCAGGGCATGTCCCATCGACACCCGCACCGCGCGGCGGTACAGCGGATCGGCACAGCCGGTGCCGAACAAAACGGCGTCCACGCCGAGACCGGCCGCGTTGCGGAAGATCGAGCCGAGGTTCTCGTGATCGTTGACGCCCTCGAGCACCGCAACCGTGTGCGCACCGGCCAGCACGTCGTCGACGGTCAGCTCGCCGGGGCGGGACGCCGCGGCCAGCACCCCGCGGTTGAGATGGAAGCCGACGACGTCGGCCATCACCTCGGCCGACGCCCGGTAGTAGGGCGCTTCGGTCGCGTCGAGGTCCGCACCCAACTCATGCAGCCGGCGATCGGTGCCCAGCATCGCGCGCGGCCGGAACCGCGACGCCAGCATCCGCTGCACCACGAGAACGCCCTCCGCGATGACCAGGCCCTTGCCCGACGGCAGGTCCGGCCTGCGATCGACGCTGTTGAGATCGCGAAAGTCGTCCAGCCGGGGATCGGCCGGGTCATCGACGTCGACGACCGGGCTCACTCGTCGACGAGTTCGGACATCAGGTCGGCGGCGACGACAAGTGCCCTGCGCTGCTCGGCGTCGAACTGCGCCAGCCGCGACCTGAGCCAGTCCTGGCTGGCTTTGCGCTCGGCCTCGATCAGCTCCGAGCCTCTCGGTGAGACGGACACCAGCACCTGACGGCCGTCGGCGGGGTGGGCGCTGCGCGCGACGAACCCCAGCTCGGCCAGCGAGGCGATGACGCGGGTCATCGACGGCGGCCTGACCCTCTCCCGCGTAGCTAACGCGCCGGGCGTCATCGCGCCCTCCTTGGCCAGGGTCGATAGCGCCGACAACTGTGAAAGGGAAATCGGGGAATCCGGACGGCGAAACCGTAATTGGCGTGCCAGACGCATTACCGCCAGCGACAGGTCACTCGCCAACCGGGATTCGGAATCCTTCACAAGGCAAAGAATAGCGACTGGGCGTTGTTGCGCGTAGCAAAACACGGCGGGGCTTTCGCATTCACGCTGCGCAACGCTAGGTTGGTCGTCGATGAACGCCGAACCGCCTGAGGCCGACGAAACCATCGCGCCGGAACCGCCCGCGTTGCCCGCGACGCTTCTCGAGCCGTGGCCCGTCATCATCGCCATCGCCACCGGCTGGCTGATCGCCGTCGTGCTGGCCTTCACCGTTCCCGCGCTGGCGGGCTGGCGCCCGGTCGCGGTGGCCGGACTCGGCGTGGGGGTGCTCGGCACCTCGATCTTTCTCTGGCAGCGTCACGCTGTGCGTCGCGGCTCACGAGGTGCGCAGAGCGGTCTGAGTTGACCCGCACACCGGCCGAGGACCAACGCCTGCGCGACCTGCGACTGTTGCGCCGCGTCCGCGACCGGATGGACCGCGACTACGCGCAGCCACTCGATGTCGAGGCGCTTGCCCGCGGCGTCAACATGTCCGCCGGGCATCTGTCCCGTCAGTTCAAGCTGGCCTACGGCGAATCGCCGTACTCGTATCTGATGACACGGCGCATCGAGCGGGCGATGGCGCTGCTACGGCGTGGCGACATGTCGATCACCGACATCTGTTTCGCGGTCGGCTGCTCATCGCTTGGCACGTTCAGCACGCGATTCGCCGAGTTGGTCGGGATGTCGCCGAGCGCCTACCGCGACCAGACCGCGGCCACCGACCGGGGGATGCCGTCGTGCGTCGAGAAGCAGGTGACAAGACCGATCAGGAATCGAGAAGCGCCCGCCGTCGGGCTGCATTTAGCGTGAGGCCCATGGACATAACGATTCACTCGAGCTTCCTTCCCCTCGACGACCCCGAGGAGTCCCTCGCGTTCTATCGCGACACTCTCGGTTTCGAGGTCCGCCTCGACGTCGGCAAGGACAAGATGCGCTGGATCACCATCGGGCCACCGAACCAGCCCGACACGTCGATCGTGCTGTACCCACCCGCCGCCACCCCCGGGATGACCGACGACGAACGCCGCGTCATCACCGAGATGATGGCCAAGGGCACCTTCGGCACGCTGCTGCTGGCGACCAAGGATCTCGACGGCACGTTCGAGAAGGTGCAGGGCGGCGGCGCGGTCGAGGTCGTGCAGGAGCCGACCGAGCAGCCCTACGGTGTCCGCGACTGCGCCCTGCGTGATCCGGCGGGCACCATGGTGCGCATCCAGGAGCTGCGCTGATGAGCGACGACCCCTCGGCCAAGATCGATGCCCGGATCGCCGAGCTCGGCGATTGGCGCGGCGACGTGCTCGCCCGGGTCCGCAAGCTCATCAAGCAAGCCGAACCCGGCGTCGTCGAAGAGTGGAAGTGGCGCGGCGTTCCGGTCTGGTATCGCGACGGAATGCTCTGCACCGGCGAGACGTACAAGGCAGCGGTCAAGGTGACGTTCGCCAAGGGCGCCTCGCTGCCGGACCCGGCCGGCCTGTTCAATTCCAGCCTCGACGGAAACACGCGGCGCGCCATCGACATTCACGAAGGCGATGTGCTCGACGAAAAAGCGTTCACGGCACTCATCCGGGCCGCCGTCGCCCTGAACGCGAAATGACCGGCTAGGTCGACTCCGGACCAGACTCGTCCTCGGCGGGCGCTTCCTCGGCGGGCACTTCCTCGGCAGGCGCTTCCTCGACCGGCGGGGGCGTCTCGACCACCTCGAGCACCCCGTCGTCGAAGGGGTCGTAGAGCGGCGAGCCCGACCCGGCGGGCGCCGGGGTGTCGGAGTGGGCGCCGCACCCGTATTCGGAGTCCACCACCTGGCCGTCGGCGGACAACTCATTGGCGCAGACGCCGAACATCAGGCCGAGCGATCCGGACAGCGGCAGGTAGAAGCCGCAGTCCCGGCAGACTCGGCGGGTGGACCGGGCCATCGGCGAGCCGGGGCCGTGCTCCCCGTCGTGCCAGCGCTGCGCGGCGTCGGCGCGGCCCAGTTCGCTGAGCAGCCGACGCCGCCCCATCCCGAGTTCGTAGGCCACGTCGTCGATGGAGGGGTCCCCCGTCGCGGCGAAACCCGGCACCAGGCGCGGGTCCTCGACGGGCGCGGCGAGCAGGTCGCCGGGACCGAGGTCACCGGGACGCAGTCGCTCGTTCCACGGCACCCAACGCGGCGCCAGCAGCGCCGTCGGCCCCGGTACCAGCACCACCTCGCTGATCGTCGCGTGGTCCGCACCCGGGTGCGCCGCCACCACCACGGCCCACTGCCAGCCTTGATAGCCCGGCAGGTTGGCCAGGAACCGGTGGGTGGCCGCCGTCGAGTCGTCGAACGTGGCGCCCAGGTAGTCGCCGACCGTGTCACCACTGTGCTCGGCGATCGCCGCGCGCGCCTGATCGACGGCGCCCATCAGCAGCGCCGAGCCGTCGTCGGTGGCTTCCGTCACGCTATCCACGCACTTAATAGTGCCTGACCGGCCCACGCGCAGCCACACCCGGTCGGCTGCACGACGCCGCGACCGTCATGGGGGAGAATCTTGTTGTGAGCGGATCGTGGCGTGACCCCCAGGGCACGACGGGCCGGCGCGATCGCCGCTACTACCCGCCGCGACCGCCCGCAGGCCACGGTGACGAACACCCCGGCATGGCGAACTACCCCAGCGACGGGGTGGACCGGCGGCGCCAGCGGCGGTCGTCCACGCCCAGCGCCAACCGGTATCTGCCGCCGCTCGAGGACCGGCCGTCCCCGCGCAGCGAGCCCGCTCCCGGCGTCGGCGCCGCCGCGGGCCGCGGAACCGACGACGGGCCGCGCTCGGCGGCGCAGCGCAGCCGCGAGATGGGCTCGAAGATGTACGGCCTGTTCCAGCGGGCCGCCACCGCCGACGGCGCCGACAAGTCCGGTCTGACCGCACTGACCTACCCGGTGATGGCCAACTTCGCCGTCGACGCGGCCATGGCGGTCGCGCTGGCCAATACGTTGTTCTTCGCGGCGGCGTCCGGCGAGAGCAAGAGCAAGGTCGCGCTCTACCTGGTCATCACGATCGCCCCGTTCGCGGTCATCGCGCCGCTGATCGGGCCTGCGCTGGACCGGCTGCAGCACGGCCGCAGGCTGGCGCTGGCCGTGTCGTTCGCGGTGCGCACCGCGCTCGTCGTGGTGTTGATCGCCAACTACGACGGCGCCACCGGAAGCTTCCCGCCATGGGTGCTGTATCCGTGTGCGCTGGGAATGATGGTGCTGTCCAAGTCCTTCAGTGTGCTGCGCGGCGCCGTGACCCCCCGCGTGCTGCCCCCGTCGATCGACCTGGTGCGGGTCAATTCGCGGCTGACCGTGTTCGGCCTGCTCGGCGGAACCATTGTCGGCGGCGCGGTGGCGGCCGGGGCCGAGTACCTGTTCGGCCTGTTCCAGATGCCGGGGGCGCTCTACGTCATCGTCGCCCTCACGGTGGCAGGCGCGGTGCTGTCGATGCGGATACCCAAGTGGGTGGAGGTCACCGAGGGCGAGGTGCCCACCACGCTGAGCTACCACGGCCGCGGCGCCGAACTGCGCCGCCACCCACAGCGGCAATCCAGCCAGGGTGTCACGCGACAACCGTTGGGGCGCAACATCATCACGGCGCTGTGGGGTAACTGCACCATCAAGGTGATGGTGGGCTTCCTGTTCCTGTATCCCGCCTTCGTGGCCAAGTCGCACGACAAGAGCGGCTGGGAGCAGTTGTTGATCCTCGGCCTGATCGGTGCGGCGGCGGCGATCGGCAACTTCGGCGGCAACTTCGCCAGCGCGCGCCTGAAGCTCGGCCACCCCGCGCGGCTGGTCGTGCGCGCCGCCATCGCGGTCACCTTGGTGGCGCTCGCGACGGCGCTGACGGGCAAGCTGATGGTGGCCGCGCTGGCGGCGTTGGTCACCTCGGCGGCGAGCGCGATCGCGAAGGCCTCGCTGGACGCGTCGTTGCAGGACGACCTGCCCGAGGAGTCGCGCGCCTCGGCATTCGGCCGGTCGGAATCGCTGTTGCAGCTGGCCTGGGTGGCAGGCGGCGCAACGGGTGTCTTGGTGTATACCCAACTGCACGTTGGCTTTACCGTGATCTCGACGGTGTTGATCCTCGGGCTCGCCCAGACCCTGGTCAGCTACCGCGGCGACTCCCTGATTCCGGGTCTCGGCGGCAACCGGCCGGTACTCGCCGCCCAAGAGGGTGCGCACGGCATCGAGATGCGCTTGCGGGGAACGGTGCCGCAGGAGTGAAGAAGGCTTTGGCGCTGCTCGCCGCCGTCGCACTGGTGGCTGCCGTCGCGACCGGCGTGCTGGTCTGGCGGCTTGCCCGGAACCCGCCACCCGAGCATCCGGAGATCAGCGCGTACACCCGCGGGCAGTTGGTGCGCGTCGGCCCGTACAAGTACTGCGATGTGCTCAACCCGACCGACTGCGAGACTCCGCACGATGACGGTGTGCTCAACGTCGACGCGCACAACACCGTGCAGTTGTCGGTGCCGCCCGCGATCGCCCGTGCGCCGTGGGTCCTGTTGCGGTCCTACGAGGGGTCCGACGTCGTCAGCGAATTCCGTTCGGGCACCACACTTGCGGTGACGATCCCGACGATGGACCCGCACCGCGGCCGGTTGTTCGGCTTTGCGGTACAGCTTCCGACGCTGGTGCGCGACGAGGCGGGCAACGAGTTCCCGTGGACGCACGCCGAATGGTCGGTGCGGGCGGTCTGGCCCTAACTCGCGCCGTGGCCCGCGGGCACCCGCTCGGCGTCGCGCGTCGGCCCCGGTGGGGTACCGTCGCCGAACGGCCTGCCGCCCAACGCTTCTCGACCGTGCGGCGTCAACCAATTCGACAGATCCGGCCCCTTGGGCACGATGCGCGTCGGGTTGATGTCGGCGTGCACGATGTAGTAGTGCGCCTTTATCTGGACGAAGTCGATGGTGTCGCCGAAGCCGGGGGTCTGGAACAGGTCACGAGCATAGGCCCACAGCGCCGGCATCTCGTCGAGCTTGGACCGGTTGCACTTGAAATGGCCGTGATAGACGGGATCGAAGCGCGCCAGCGTGGTGAACAACCGCACGTCGGCTTCGGTGATGGTGTCGCCCACCAGGTATCGCTGCGACTGCAAGCGCTCGTCGAGCCAGTCCAGCGTGGTGAACAGCCGATCGTATGCGTTGTCGTAGGCCTCCTGCGAGCCCGCGAAACCGCAACGGTAGACGCCGTTGTTGACCTCGGTGTAGACGCGATGCGCCACCTCGTCGATCTCGCCGCGCAGCGCCTCGGGATACAGCGCAGGCGCGCCGTCGCGGTGATAGGCCGTCCACTCGCCGGACAGGTCGAGCGTCATCTGCGCGAAGGCGTTGGTGACCACCTGGCCGGTCGGCACGTCGACGATCGCGGGCACCGTGATGCCCTTCGGGTAGTCCGGGATGCGCGCGAAGTAGGCGTCCTGCAGGCGTGGGATCTTCAGCACCGGGTCGACGCCGCCGGGGTCCAGGTCGAAGGTCCAGCTGCGCTCGTCGTGCGTCGGCCCGCAGAAGCCGATCGACAACACGTCTTCCAGCCCCAGCAGCCGGCGCACGATGATGGCGCGGTTGGCCCACGGGCACGCCCGCGCGACGATCAGCCGGTAGCGGCCGGGTTCGACGGGATAGCCGTCACGGCCGTCGGCGGTGATGCGGGTGGTGATGTAGTTGGTGTCGCGGTTGAACTCGCCGCCGCTGGAGACATATTCAGCCATGCCGCAAGCATGCCCCGTCGCGCGATAAGAGGGGACTAGCTAGCCGTCGAGTTCGCGGGCGACGGCGCGGACCACCTCGGACACGCGGCGGGCGACCTTGCGGTCGGGGTAGCGGCCCTTGCGCAGCTCGGGCTGCACCGCGCCTTCGAGCAGCGTGATCATGTCCTCGACCATGCCGTGCAACTCGTCGGGCGTGTGCTTGTGCTCGGCGGCGGCGGCTTCGCGCCGGGTCCGGGTCAGGCTCGGCGGCGGGTCGAGGATCTTCAGGCTCAACGCCTGCGGACCGCGACGGCCTGCGGCCACGCCGAATTCGACCCGCTGGCCGGACTTGAGCCCGTCGACCCCGGCGGGCAGCGCAGAGGACCGGACATACACGTCCTCGCCGTCCTCCTGGGACAGAAAGCCGAAGCCCTTCTCGGCGTCGTACCACTTAACCCGGCCGGTCGGCACTGGTCTCACCCGCTCGTAGTCTCGAAACTGCTCAACAACAAAGGAAAGCGTCCCGCCGTTTCCGCAGGGACGCGCGTGGGTGATCCTACTCGGAGGCCCCGCAGACCAGCAGCCCTATTACTCGGTAGGCTGAAACCCCGGTTGGAGGAAGAGATGCGCCTGATCCTGAACGTCATTTGGTTGGTCTTCGGCGGTCTCTGGCTGGCGCTGGGCTACCTGGTGGCGGCGCTCATCTGCTTCGTTCTGATCATCACGATCCCGTTCGGCTTCGCGTCGCTGCGCATCGCGTCCTACGCGCTGTGGCCGTTCGGCCGCACCGTCATCGACAAGCCGGGCACGCGGCCGGGGGCGCTGATCGGCAACGTCATCTGGGTGCTGCTGTTCGGCATCTGGCTGGCGATCGGACACATCGTGACCGCCGTCGCGATGGCGATCACGATCATCGGGATTCCGCTGGCGCTGGCCAACCTGAAGCTGATCCCGGTCTCGCTGGTGCCGCTGGGCAAGGAGATCGTGCCCGTCGATTCGCTCAACCAGCCCGTGCGAGCCGCCGCATGACCGTCACCGCACTCGGCCTTCCTTCCGTTCTTCGTCCCGTGGGGCCCGCCCCGGCGGACGGGCCGCTGGTGGACACCTACGGCCGGATCGCCACCGATCTGCGCGTGTCGCTGACCGACCGGTGCAATCTGCGCTGTACGTACTGCATGCCCGCCGAGGGGCTGGACTGGATGCCGCGCGACGCGCTGCTGCGTCCCGAGGAGTTGACGCGCCTGCTGCACATTGCGGTGACGCGGCTGGGCGTCACACGCGTCCGCTTCACAGGCGGCGAGCCGCTGCTGGCCAAGCGGCTGGAGGAGGTGGTGGCCGCCACCGCCAGCCTGCGGCCCCGCCCCGAAATCACGTTGACCACCAACGGGATTGGGCTGGATCGACGGGCCGAGGGCCTGAAGCGGGCCGGCCTGAACCGGATCAACGTGTCGCTCGACAGCGTCGACGCCGAGCACTTCGCGCACATCACCCGCCGCGACCGGCTGCCCGACGTGCTGGCCGGTCTGGCCGCCGCGCACCGGGCCGGCCTGCGCCCGGTGAAGGTGAACGCGGTGCTGGACCCGATCACCGGGCTCGAGGACGCGGTGACGCTGCTGCGGTTCTGCCTGGACCACGACTACCAGCTGCGCATCATCGAGCAGATGCCGTTGGACGCGGGCCACGAATGGGCGCGGGGCAAGGCGCTGAGCGCCGACGACGTGCGGGCCGCCCTGCGTCGCCACTTCGACCTGACCGAGGACCCGGCCCCGCGCGGCTCAGCGCCCGCGCAGCTGTGGCTCGTCGACGGCGGTCCCGCCACGGTCGGCATCATCGCGTCGGTGTCGGATGCCTTCTGCTCGGCGTGCGACCGCACCCGGCTGACCGCGGACGGTCAAGTCCGCAGCTGTCTGTTCTCCCGCGAGGAGACCGACCTGCGCGCCCTGATGCGCTCCGGCGCCGACGACGACGCCCTCGAGGCCGCCTGGCGCGCCGCCATGTGGGCCAAGCCCGCCGGCCACGGCATCAACGACCCCGACTTCGTGCAGCCGGACCGCCCGATGAGCGCCATCGGCGGATGACGATGCAGACGTCGACGCTGACGGCCCGGCTGACCGTCCGGTACTTCGCCGCGGCACGGGCGGCGGCGGGCGCCGAATCCGAAACCATCCGCGTCGCGCCGGGCACCACCGTCGCGGCGCTGGTCGACACGCTCGCCGCGCGCGGACCCGAGCTCGCCAAAGTGCTGGCGCGGTGTTCGTTTCTGTGCGATGGGATCGCCGTTCGCGACACCACGATGGCGCTGTCCGACGGCCAGACCATAGATGTGCTCCCGCCCTTTGCCGGCGGGTAATCGTGATTTACATCACATAACGAAATGGTCACAAGCTGGCTACAGAGCGGTGGAGCACGATATGCACCAGCGGAAACGCCCGAAACTCCTGCGCTTTTAGAGCCTCATTAAGTTTTGCCGCCCGGCGAAACGCCAGACCAGGCAAAAGATGACTGCAACGCGGCGAACCGCTACTTTCTTCCACAAGCCAGTCGACCTTAATCGGCTAGCCCTTCCTGTCCGATAGCGCCGAGCTCCATCCGTTGGGCGGGAACACGACGAACAAACCTGGGATGGGGGCGGGGGACCCACCGGTCCACCGATAGCAAGGACCTGGAACCGCATGCGGTTCCTAGGGGTGAAGCCGGCGTCGTTTTCACCGATGCCGGCCGGGCAACCTCTCCAGCCCGAACCCGACAGCTGACCTCGTGGGCGCATTAGAGAGGACTGAACGCACCCATGAGTGGACGGCATCGCAAGCCCACTACATCGGCCAAATCAGTAGCCAAGGTCGCCTTCACCGGCGCTGTGATCGGCGGTGGGGGTCTCGCCCTCGCCGGGCATGCGAACGCTGCCACCGATGGTGAATGGGACAGGGTCGCCGCCTGCGAGTCCGGCGGAAACTGGGCCATCAACACCGGCAACGGCTATCAGGGTGGGCTGCAGTTCTCCCCCGGCACGTGGAGCTCGCACGGCGGCGGCGAATACGCCCCGTCGGCACACATGGCCTCCAAGGAAGAGCAGATCGCCGTCGCCGAGCGCGTGCTCGCTACGCAGGGCCGCGGCGCGTGGCCGGTCTGCGGTCGCGGACTCTCCAGTGCCACCCCTCGCAACGTGGTCGCCGAGCCGGAGCCGCAGCCCCTCGACGCCGCCGGGCTGAACGGCGAACTGCCGCCTCCGCCGCCGCCGTGGGACCCCTTCGCTCCGCCGCCACCGGAGCCCGCTCCGGTCGATGCGCTGGCCGCTCCGCTGCCCGACGCTCCGCCGCCCCCGGCCCCAGAGCTCCCGCCGCCCCCCGCGCCCGAGCTTCCGCCACCTCCCCCGGCCGTTGACGTCGTCGCGCTCGACGCGCCGCTGCCCGATGCGCCTGCACCCGATGTGCCGCCGGTCGACGCACCGCCGCCCCCGCCCGTCGACGCCCCCATCATCGACGCCTCGCTGGACACCCCGGCCCCGGCCGACCTGCCGCCCGCGCCCGTCGACGCCCCGCCGCCCCCGCCCGTCGATGCCCCGCCGCCCGCTCCCGTCGAGGATGTGAGCCTCACCGCGGCCCCCGCACCCGACTGGGATGTCTCCAACGGCCCGGCGGACCCCCGGCCGATCTGGTCGCTGCACACCGCGCCCGCGCCGCTGGAGCCCGCCCCGGCGATCCCGCCCGCTCCGGCTCCCCCGCTGGCCGCTCCGGCCCCGGCTCCGGCAGCCGATCCGATGGGTGCGCTCAACTCGGTCGACATCCCGCAGCCCGTTTTCGACGCCGCCAACCAGGCGACGACGGGCGAGATTCCGGCAGTGCCAGCCGAGATTCCCCACCTGGCCAGCCCGGAGAACCTGCCGACGGGCACCACGATGGATGCCTCGGCGCTGCCGGCCCAGAGCCCGAACGTCACCTACCTCAAGGAACTGTGGCACGCGATCCAGACGCAGGACATCACGGGCAAGGACGCGCTGCTGGCGCTGACCCAGCGCCCGCTGACCACCCCCGCGCCGGAGAACGTCAACGGCCCCGGCCCCGCACCGCTGGATCCCGGCGCGCCGGTGCCGCCGCCCGCGGACCCGGTACTGCCGCCGGCCTGATCGTCAGGCCAGATCGTCAGGTCAGGCCGACCCGACCCATTCGTCGGAGCCGTCGGCGAAGAACTGGTGCTTCCACACCGGTAGCCGCGCTTTGACGCTGTCCACCAGCCGCGCGCAGGTCTGAAACGCCGCCTGCCGATGATCCGCCGCCACCGCGGCCACCAATGCCGCGTCGCCGATCTCCAGTGCGCCGATTCGGTGGCTGACGGCGATCGCCCGGACACCGGCGCACTCGGCGGCGATCTCCTCGGCCACCTCGGTGATGGTCTGTTGCGCCAACGGGTGGGCGGAGTACTCCAGCCGCGTCACCGTGCGCCCGTCGTCGTGGTCGCGCACCACACCGGCGAAGCCGACGACCGCGCCCGCGGCCTGATGCGCAACCAGCGCCTCGTGCTCGGCGAGTTCGATGGTGACCTCGGTGAGGTCCGCGCGCAGCACGACGGCGGTCATCGCTTGTGGTCCTTGCCCTCGAGCTGGTCGAGCGCGTGGCCGAGGACGGCGTCGAGCACCCCGAGACCGTCCTTGACACCGCCGCTGGACCCCGGCAGGTTGACGATCAGCGTGCCGTCACGGACGCCGCAGACGCCGCGCGACAACACCGACGTCGGGACGTGCGGCAGCCCGGAGCGCCGGATCGCGTCGGCGAGCCCGGGGATCTGGTAGTCGACGATGTCGGCCGTCGCGTCGGCGGTGCCATCGGTCGGCGAGATGCCGGTGCCACCCGAGGTGACGATCACGTGCGGCCGCTGCTCCAGCGCGGCGTGCAGCGCCTGCGGCACCGATCCGCCGTCGGGCACCACGTTCGGCGGCGGCACCTCGTAGCCCCGCTGGGCCAGCCAGTCGACGATCAGCGGTCCCGTCTTGTCCTCGTAGATCCCGGCCGCCGCGCGCGTCGAGGTGATGATCACCCGTGCCGTTCGCGTCATCACCGGGTCCATGAACCCGTCTTGCCGCCCTCTTTGCGCAGCACCTTGACGTCGTCGATGCGAGCCGCCGGGTCGACGGCCTTGAGCATGTCGTACAGCGTCAACGCGGCGACGCTGACCGCCGTCAGCGCCTCCATCTCCACGCCGGTGCGATCGGTGCTGCGCACCGTGGCGGTGACGCCGACCTCGGCGTCTCCGATCTGAAAGTCGACGTCGACCCCGGTCAGCGCCAGCTGATGGCACAGCGGGATCAGGTCGCTGGTTCGCTTGGCCGCCATGATGCCCGCGAGCCGGGCCGTGGCCAGTGCGTCGCCCTTGGGCAGTCCACCCGATGCGATCAGCTCGACGACGTCGGCGCGGGTGCGCAGCGTGCCCGCCGCGACGGCGGTGCGCCTGGTGGCGACCTTGGCGGTCACGTCGACCATGTGCGCCGCGCCCGTTTCGTCGACGTGCGACAGCCTGGGCCCGGCCGGGCCGGGCGAATCAGGCACAGCCACCGTTACCTGTTGACGACGGTGACCGGGTGCGTGTACGGCAGGTCGTCGGAAGGGAGCGGGAACGTCAGGTCGCCGTACGGCGACAGCGCGCCGGTGCGGTCGGCGGCCAACTCGCTGACCGGGTGGTCGTCCTCGCCCTGGATGGCCGGCCAGCCCGGATCGACGTAGCGGGTCTTCTGCTTCTTGTCTGCCACGCCCCATATTGTGGCAGGCGCCGCGGCCACTGGCGAGACCACCCGCGCGAGGAGCGAGAAGGACCTCGGACTGCTTTACGCTGGTCAGTAATGTCCGAACACAACCCGGGCACCCCGCTGGGCGCCTGGCTGGCCGATCTGCCCGACGAGCGCCTGATCCGGCTGCTGGAGCTGCGGCCCGACCTGACCTCGCCGCCCCCTGGCAGCATCGCGGCGCTGGCCGCCCGCGCGCAGTCCAGGCAGTCGGTCAAGGCCGCCACCGACGAGCTGGACTTCCTGCACCTCGGCGTGCTCGACGCGCTGCTGACAATGCATGCCGAGACCACTCCCGTGCCGCTGACCAAGCTGACGGCCATGATCGGCGATCGCGTCGGCGAACAGGCCGTCGCCGAGGCGGTGGACGACCTGCGCGAGCGGGCGCTGGTGTGGGGCGACGCCGAGGTGCGGGTCGCCGCCGAGGCGTCGGCGGGGCTGCCGTGGTATCCCGGCCAGGCCGTCGTGGAGGGCGCCGAGTACAGCGGCGACGGGATCGCCGACCGGCTCGCGGTCATCGACGACGCCCAGCGCGACCTGTTGGCGCGGTTGACGGAGGGCTCGCCGATGGGCCGGACCCGCGACGCGGCGCCGGGGACGCCGCAGGACCGGCCGGTGCAACGGCTGCTGGCGGCGGGCCTGCTGCGGCAGGTCGACGCGGAGACGGTGATCTTGCCGCGGCTGGTCGGTCAGGTGCTGCGCGGCGAGGCGCCGGGACCGGTCGAGCTGACGCCGCCCGACCCCGTCGTCTCGAAGACCACCGCACGAGATGTCGACGCTGTCGCCGCCGGCGCGGTCATCGACCTGCTGCGCGAAGCCGAGGTGGTACTCGAAACACTGGGCGCCACACCGGTTCCCGAGCTGCGCAGCGGCGGGCTCGGCGTCCGCGACGTGAAGCGGCTGACCAAGCTCACCGGCATCGACGAACAACGGCTGGGGCTCATCCTGGAACTCGCCGCCGCTGCGGGGCTGATCGCCGCGGGCCTTCCGGATCCCGAACCGCACGACGGCACCGGCCCGTACTGGGCGCCGACCGTCGCCGCCGACCGGTTCGTCGACTCCCCTGTCGCGGCCCGCTGGCACCTGCTGGCCTCGACGTGGCTCGACCTACCCGGCAGGCCCGGCTTGATCGGCAGCCGCGGCCCCGACGGCAAACCCTATGCGGCCCTTTCTGATTCGCTGTACTCGACGGCAGCTCCGTTGGACCGCAGGCTGCTGTTGAGCATGCTCGCCGACCTGCCCCAGGGGGCGGGTGTCGACGCGGCGCAGGCGTCGGCGGCGGTCGTCTGGCGCCGCCCCCGCTGGGCCGTGCGGCTGCAGCCGCAGCCGGTCGGCGACCTGCTGACCGAGGCGCACACGCTCGGCATCGTCGGCCGCGGCGCGATCACCGGACCGGGACGCAAGCTGCTCGCTGACGACGCCGGCGCCGTCGACGCGATGGCGAAGGCGCTGCCCGAGCCCATCGACCACTTCCTGCTGCAGGCCGACCTGACGGTCATCGTGCCCGGCCCGCTCGAACGCGACCTCGCCGAACAGTTGGCGTCGGTCGCGACGGTGGAGTCGGCGGGGGCGGCCATGGTGTACCGGATCAGCGAGCCGTCGATCCGGCGCGCGCTGGACACAGGGCGGACCGCGGGAGAACTGCACGCGCTGTTTGCACGTCATTCCAAAACACCGGTGCCGCAGGGGCTTACATATCTCATCGACGACGTGGCCCGCAGGCACGGGCAGCTGCGCGTCGGCATGGCCGCCTCGTTCGTCCGCTGCGAGGACCCGGCGCTGCTGGCCCAGGCCGTCGCCGCGCCCGCGGCCGACGCGCTGGAGATGCGACTGCTGGCCCCGACCGTCGCGGTGTCGCAGGCGCCGATCTCGGAGGTGCTGGCGGCGTTGCGCACGGCGGGCTTCGCGCCCGCGGCCGAGGACTCCACCGGGGCGATCGTCGACATCCGTGCCCGGGGCGCGCGAGTGCCGACGCCCGCGAACCGGCGGGCGCCGCGCGCGCTCGCACCGCCGACGGGCCAGACATTGAGCGCGATCGTCGCGGTGCTGCGCAAGGTGGCCGCAACCCCGTTCGCCAACATGCGTATCGATCCTGCGGTGGCGATCTCGCAACTGCAGGAGTCTGCGCGGCTGCAGACGTCGGTGGTGATCGGCTACGTCGACGCGGCCGGGGTGGCCACTCAGCGGGTGGTGGCGCCGGTGGCCGTCCGCGGCGGGCAGCTGACCGCCTACGATCCCGCGACCGGTCGGGTCAGGGATTTCGCCATCCACCGCGTCACGTCGGTGGTGTCGGCCGACGAGACCGGCGAGGCCGACCAGACATAGCCCAGTCCTGCGCCGCGCACAGCCTGGTCACAGAACCTTTGGCCAATATGGCTTGCGTGACAACGGTGTTGGCGGCTGGCGTTGCCCAGGCTGACGAGTACCGGCACGGCCTGTCGTTGCTGCACGGTTGGCTTCCCATCGCCGTTCAGGCGGTGGCCGCCGCTGCGCTGGTGCCGGCAATCGGTTGGCGAACCCGGCGATGGCGGTTGCTCTGGCTGCCGATCGCCCTCGTCGTCGGCGTGGTGGTCGCCCTGTGGGCGCGTTGGTTCATCGACTCCCAAGGCATGGCCGGTGACCCCGCTCCCCGGTCGCTGATGGTGTGGATCGGCGTCTCGGGACTGGCGATTGCGGTGGCCATCCTCGGTTGGCGCGGTGCCGCGTGGTGGCGGCGGGCGGTGTCGATTCTGGCCATCCCGCTGTGCCTGCTCAGCGCGGGCGTCGCGGTGAACCTGTGGGTCGGGTACTTCCGGACGGTGCAGCTGGCCTGGAACGAGTTGACCGCGGGCCCGCTGCCTGACCAGACCGACATGGAAACCGTCACCGCCATGAAGCAGAAAGGCGACGTCCCCCCGCACGGCGCGCTGGTGTCGGTGGACATCCCCGACGACGCGTCGCATTTCAAACACCGCAGCGAGTTGGTGTACCTGCCACCTGCGTGGTTCGCCGCCGACGCACCGAAGCTCCCGGTCGTGATGATGATCGCCGGCGAGTTCAACACCCCGTCGGACTGGCCACGCACCGGCGACGCGATTGCGCCCATCGACGCATTCGCGGCTGACCACGGCGGCAACGCGCCGGTGTTCGTGTTCGTCGACGTGGGTGGCTCGTTCAACAATGACACCGAGTGCGTCAACGGGCCCCGCGGCAACGTGGCCGATCACCTCACCAGGGACGTGCCGCCGTTCGTCGCGTCGACGTTCGGGGTCGAACCCGACCACTGGGGCGTGGTGGGCTGGTCGATGGGCGGCACCTGCGCAGTCGACCTCACAGTGATGAATCCCGAACTCTTCACCTCCTTCGTCGACATCGCGGGCGACAACGGCCCGAACGCGGGCACCAGGCAGCAGACGATCGACCGGATCTTCGGCGGCGACGTCAACGCCTGGGCTTCCTACGACCCGACGACGGCGATCGACAAGCACGGGCCGTACCGGGACGTCTCCGGCTGGTTCGCCATCTCGTCGGACAAACCGACGCAGCACACGGGCGGCTACGGGAACCCCGGTGGGACCGGCCTCGGCGGCCAGGACGCCGCGATGATGCCCGGAGACGAGACCGAGGCCGCCAATTCGCTGTGCGGGCTGGGCCGCGCCAACGGCATCACGTGTGCCGTCGTCGCGTCCCCGGGCAAGCACGACTGGCCCTTCGCGTCCGACGTGTTCACCGCGTCGCTGCCGTGGCTGGCCGGTCAGGTGGGCACTCCCGGCGTGCCGAAGATCCCGCTGCCAGACCACCGCGACGGCGCGTTGTCGGCCGGCTCGGGATAATGGACGGGTTATGACTGACGGCCCCCTCATCGTCCAATCCGACAAGACCGTGCTGCTCGAGGTCGACCACGAGCAGGCCGGTGCCGCGCGCGCGGCGATCGCGCCCTTCGCCGAGTTGGAACGTGCCCCCGAGCACGTGCACACCTACCGGATCACGCCGCTGGCTCTGTGGAACGCCCGCGCGGCGGGCCACGACGCCGAGCAGGTGGTCGACGCGCTGGTGTCGTTCTCGCGCTACGCGGTGCCCCAGCCGCTGCTGGTAGACATCGTCGACACGATGGCCCGCTACGGCCGGCTCCAGCTGGTCAAGCATCCGGCGCACGGGCTGACGCTGGTCAGCCTCGACCGCGCGGTGCTCGAGGAAGTGCTTCGCAACAAGAAGATCGCACCGATGCTCGGGTCTCGCCTCGACGACGACACCGTCATCGTGCACAACAGCGAGCGCGGCCGCGTCAAGCAGATGCTGCTGAAGATCGGTTGGCCCGCGGAGGATCTCGCCGGCTACGTGGACGGCGAGAAACACCCGATCAGCCTCGACCAGCAGAACTGGCATCTGCGCGACTACCAGGAGATGGCCACCGATTCGTTCTGGGAGGGCGGCTCCGGGGTGGTGGTGCTGCCGTGCGGCGCGGGCAAGACGCTCGTCGGCGCGGCCGCCATGGCCAAGGCGGGCGCGACCACGCTGATCCTGGTCACCAACACCGTGGCGGGCAGGCAGTGGAAGCGCGAGCTGATCAACCGGACGTCGCTCACCGAGGAGGAGATCGGCGAGTACTCCGGCGAGAAGAAGGAGATCCGCCCGGTCACCATCGCGACGTATCAGGTGATCACCCGCCGCACCAAGGGCGAGTACCGGCACCTGGAACTGTTCGACAGCCGCGACTGGGGGCTGATCATCTACGACGAGGTGCACCTGCTGCCCGCACCGGTCTTCCGGATGACCGCCGACCTGCAGTCCCGGCGCCGGCTCGGGCTGACGGCCACGCTGATCCGCGAGGACGGCCGCGAGGGCGATGTGTTCAGCCTGATCGGGCCCAAGCGCTACGACGCACCGTGGAAGGACATCGAGGCCCAGGGCTGGATCGCGCCCGCGGAGTGCATCGAGGTGCGCGTGACGATGACCGACAACGAGCGGATGCTCTATGCCACCGCCGAACCCGACGAGCGCTACAAGCTGTGTTCGACGGTGCACTCCAAGATCGCGGTGGTGCGTTCGATCCTGGAACGTCATCCCGGCGAGCAGACGCTGGTGATCGGCGCCTACCTCGATCAGCTCGACGAACTCGGCGAGGAGCTCAACGCCCCGGTGATCCAGGGCTCGACCAAGACCGCCGAGCGCGAGGCGCTGTTCGACGCGTTCCGTCGCGGCGAGATCACCACGCTGGTGGTGTCCAAGGTCGCCAACTTCTCCATCGATCTTCCCGAAGCCAGTGTGGCGGTTCAGGTCTCGGGGACGTTCGGGTCACGGCAGGAGGAGGCGCAGCGGCTGGGCAGGCTGCTGCGGCCCAAGGCCGACGGGGGCGGCGCGATCTTCTACTCCGTGGTGTCGCGCGACAGCCTGGACGCCGAGTACGCCGCGCATCGGCAGCGCTTCCTCGCCGAACAGGGCTACGGCTATGTCATCAAGGACGCCGACGACCTGCTGGGCCCCGCCATCTAGACGTGGGGCCCAACGGGTTTGACGACCGTGAGCAGGACCGCGGAGTCCTCCAGCGCCGCCAGCCCGTGCCGGGAGTCCGGGATGACGATGTGATCCCCCGCCGACCCCTCCCACTGCGCCTTTGCATTGGTGACGCGGACCCTGCCCGCCAGCACCTGCAGTGTCGCCTCGCCGGGGCTGTCGTGCTCGTCCAGTTCGCTGCCCGCCTTCAGCGCGATCAGGGTTTGACGCAGCGAATGCTCGTGGCCGCCGTAGACGGTGTGTGAGCTGCGGCCACTGCTGGCGCCGCGTGCGGTCTCGAGGTGCTCACGCGCGAGGGCAGTGAGCGAAACCTTGTTCATACCCGGCATCCCTTCTAGACGATCGGACATGTCATCAAGCGTTTGAACCATGGATCGTCTCGGCGTTGGGCCGTTGAGTCGAACCATGACCAACAACACCATTCTCGTCATCGGCAGCACCGGCAAGACCGGAAAGCGCATCGCGGGCCGACTTGTATCGCTCGGGATACCCGTTCGGCACGGCTGCCGCTCGGCCGAGATTCCGTTCGACTGGGACGACCAGCAGACGTGGCCGCCCGCGCTCGCCGGCGTCGCCAAGGTCTACATCAGCTATCACCCGGACCTGGCCGTGCCCGGCTCCGTCGACGCCATCCGCCTGCTGACCAAGATCGCCGGTGAGGCCGGGGTGCGTCACGTGGTGCTGCTGTCGGGCCGCAACGAAGCCGAGGCGCAACGCGCCGAGGACGTCGTCCGGGCGTCGGGTCTGGCGTGGACGATCCTGCGCTGCGCCTTCTTCGCGCAGAACTTCGACGAGGGCGCGTGGCTGGACGAGGTGCTCGCGGGCACGGTGACGCTTCCGGTCGACGACGTGCTCGAGCCGTTCGTCGACGTCGACGACATCGCCGACGTCGCGGTGGCCGCCCTGACCGACGACCGCCACCTCGGCGAGCTGTACGAGCTGACCGGGCCCCGGCTGCTGCGCTTCCGCGATGCGGTGAGCGAGATCGGCGAGGCCGCCGGGCGCGACATCGCCTTCGCGCACGTGCCGATCGACGACTACACCGCGATGCTGGCCGACCACGGGCTGCCACCGGACTTCATCTGGCTGCTGAACCACTTGTTCACCGAGGTCCTCGGCAGCCAACCGCGACTCGCCGACGGGGTGGCGCGGGCGCTGGGACGCGAGGGCAGGGACTTTCGCGCGTATGCGCGCGATGTCGCCGCGACCGGCGCCTGGACGCCCTAGTGCGCGACGGCCTTCTCGGCGCCGATCCCGGTCAACGACCGCACCTCCAGTTCGGCCTCGATGCCGGGGTCGGGCACCTCCTTGGAGGTCAGGGTGCCGACGACACCCAGCACGAACGCCAGCGGAATCGACACGATGCCGGGGTTGGCCAGCGGGAACCACGCGAAGTCGAGGTTCGACAGCATCGCGGTCTTCGATCCCGAGACCGCCGGAGAGAAGATGATCAGCACGAGCGTCGAGATGAGCCCGCCGTACATGCTCCACAACGCGCCGCGGGTGTTGAACCGCGGCCAGTACAGCGAGTAGACGATGGTCGGCAGGTTCGCCGCGGCGGCGATCGCGAACGCGAGCGCGACGAGGAACGCGACGTTCTGCCCGTTGGCGAGAATTCCGAGCCCGATGGCCGCAATACCCAGCACCACCGCGGTGATGCGGGACACCCGCACCTGCTCGTCCTCGGTGACGTCGTGGCTCTTCATCACGCTGGCGTAGACGTCGTGGGCGAACGAGGTCGATGCGGTGATCGTCAGCCCGGCGACGACGGCCAGGATGGTCGCGAACGCGACCGCCGAGATCACGCCGAGCAGGACGACGCCCCCGAGTTCGAAGGCCAGCAGCGGCGCCGCGGCATTCTGGCCGCCGGCAGCGGCGAGGATCCGGTCCGGGCCGACGATGGCGGCGGCGCCGTAGCCAAGCGCCAGCGTGAAGAGGTAGAAGGCGCCGATCAAGGCGATCGCCCACACCACGGAACGGCGGGCCTCCTTGGCCGTCGGCACGGTGTAGAACCGCATCAGCACATGCGGAAGGCCCGCGGTGCCCAGCACGAGAGCGATGCCCAACGAAATCAGGTTGATCTTCGACATCGTCGAACCGCCGTACTGCGCCCCCGGCGCGAGCACGTCGCGGCTCGCGACGGCCTCGTTGGCCGAACCGGAGATCGCCGCCTGAGCAGAACCCAGGATGTCGGAGAAGTTCAGCCCGAACTTGGCAAACACCATCACGGTCATCACCGCGGCACCGGTGATCAGCAGGACGGCCTTGATGATCTGCACCCACGTCGTGCCACGCATCCCGCCGATCAGCACGTAGGCGATCATCAGCACGCCGACCACCGCGATCACCACACTCTGACCGCCTCGGCCCTTGACGTTCAGGAGCAGCGCGACCAGGCCGCCCGCGCCTGCCATCTGAGCCAGCAGGTAGAACAGCGAGACCGTCAGTGTCGACGTCGCCGCCGCCAGCCGCACCGGCTTCTGCTTGAGCCGGAAGCTGAGCACGTCCGCCATGGTGAATTTGCCTGTGTTGCGCAGCAATTCGGCGACGAGCAGCAACGCGACAAGCCAGGCCACCAGGAATCCGACGGAATACAGGAAACCGTCATAGCCATACACCGCGACTGCCCCCGCGATACCGAGGAAGCTTGCCGCCGAGAGGTAGTCGCCCGCGATGGCGATGCCGTTCTGCGGACCCGAGAATTCGCGGCCCCCGGTGAAGAATTCCGCGGCGCTGGACTTCTTGCGGCCCGCCCTGATCACGACGAGCAAGGTGATCACGACGAACGCCGCGAAGATCGCGATGTTGGCGACGGGGTTACCGACGGTCGGGGATTCGGCTGCCAGGAGATTCATGATTCCTCGCTTTCCAGTTGCGAGCGGATTGCCTCGGCCCGCGGGTCGAGTTCGGAGTTGGCGAACCGGACATACAGGCCGGTGATGACGAAGGTCGTGACGAACTGGCCGAGCCCGAGCAGCAGCCCGATGTTGATGTTGCCGAACACCTTCGTCGCCATGAAGTCGGCGGCGAAGGCGCCGAGCACCACGTACAGCCCGTACCACACCAGGAAGAACGCCGTCATCGGAAACACGAAGCGGCGCAGTTTGGTTCGCAGCTCCTGAAACTCGGCGCTCTGCTGGGCCGCGATGTAGCGGTCCCCACGCGCCGAGGGCACTTGCTCGGGAAGATCGGTGAGGGACACCGTCGGCCTCCTGCCTCGAATGTGACCCGGCGTGCACCGGCGATCTCTTGAGACCCTGCTCACATTCGGCGCCGCTGTCGACGGCGATACGGCCAAGCCGCAGGGCGGTGCGGTGAGCGGTCGGTCGGGCGCGACGAGCGGTGCGCCGTCAGCCGCCCGGAATGCGCTCGACGCTCATGCCGAGACGCTCGGGCAGGTGCATCTGGGCGAAGATGCGCGCGGTGTCCTGCGGAATCGCCGCCCTGGTCAGCCTGCTGGCCACGATCATCACGATGAACGCCAGCGGCACGCTGATGGCCGCCGGGTAGCCGGCGAGCATCGCGGGCCAGCCGCCGAGCAGATGCTCGTCGATGCCGCCCGCCAAGCTCAGTCCCGCGGCCACACCCGATACGGCCCCGCCCGTCACCAGCCCGCACGCCGCACCCGCTGCGGTCAGTCCGCGCCACCAGATTCCCAGCACCAGAAGAGGACACAGCGTCGAGGCGGCGACCGCGAACACCAGGCCGACGTTGCGCGACAACTCCAACGTGGACGCCGCCAGTGCCAGCGGCAGCGGCAGCAGACCGCCGATCACCGCCGCGACCCTGAAGTCGCGTACCCGCCCGCGCAGCACATCGGTGGACAGCGCGCCCGCGATGCTGACGAGCAGACCCGACGAGGTCGCGAGGAACGCCGCGATCGCCCCCGCGGCCACCAACGCCCCGAGCAGTCGGCCCACCGACCCCACGATCGCCGCTTCCGGCATCAACAGCACTGCCGCGTCGGCGTTTCCGGTGATCAGCAGTTGCGGGACATACAGCCGCGCGAAGACGCCCATCAGCGTCGGGAAGGCATAGAACACCGACAGCAGGGCGATGACTGCCAGTGCGGTGCGCCTGGCCGCCCGCCCGTCGGGGTTGGTGTAGAACCGCACCAGCACATGCGGAAGGCCCATGGCGCCAAGGAAAGTCGCCATGATGATGGAGATCACCTGAAACAGCGGATGGTCTCCGCCCAGGCCGCCGCCGGAGCCGGCCCATTCCTGCCCGGTGCTCGGTGCACCGGACACCACCGGTGTGGCCGCGCCTGCGGCGAGTGTCAGCGTGCTGCCGGCGCCGAGCGTGTGTTCGCCGGGCGTTGCAATGGCGGCGTCGCGCACTGGGCGGCCGTCGAGGACGCCCGACACCCGTACGCCCTCGGGCGCGTCGACCTGAACCACTACGTCGGTCTTGATCGCGACCGTGGTCTGCTGTCCCACCGTGGGCGGCGCGGGCGCGGCGAGCGGGGACGGCTCGGAGACGAACAGGGCGAGCAGGGCCAGCGCGGGCACCGCGATCGCGGTGAGCTTCAGCCAGTACTGAAACGCCTGAACGAAGGTGATGGAGCGCATCCCGCCACCGACCACATTGCCGATGATGATCGCGGCGACCAAGACGGGCCCCACCCACACCGGCAGCCCGAGCAGGATGTTGATCGTCAGGCCCGCGCCCTGATACTGCGGCACCAGATACAGCACGCAGATGACGACGACGAACAGCATCGTCACCGTGCGCAGGCGGGCCGAGTGCAGTCGGAACTCGGTGAAGTCCGGGACGGTGTATGCGCCACAGCGGCGCAAGGGCGCCGCGACGAACAGCAGCAGGCCGAGGTAGCCGGCGGTGAAGCCGACCGGGTACCACAGCGCGTCGGCCCCGTATTTGGCGACCAGGCCGGCGACACCGAGAAACGATGCGGCCGAGAGGTATTCACCGGAGATCGCCGCCGCATTCGACCGCGGTCCAACCGTGCGCGACGCCACCAGGAAATCCGACGTGGTGCGGGAACGCCGCCCGCCGTAGATGCCGACGGCCACGGTCGCCGTCACGGCGGCCAGCAGGGCGGCCGCGGTGAGGGCGATGGACGAGGGCCCGGTCACGGTTCCTCGTCGACCACGCGGATGAAGTCGCGCTCCGCCTGTTCGGCCAGCCGCACGAACAATCGTCCGGCGGCATACAGCAGCGGGTACATCAGCACCGCGAGCACCAGCCAGTTGAGCGGGATCCCGAATACCGACAGGGCCGCCAGGTCGGGAAAGAGGCTGCCAGAGAGGGGAACCAGCACGATCGCCGTCATCACCACCCCGGCCAGCCGCAGGGCCAGTCCGAGCTGAGCCCGAACCAGGCCCCGCACAAGCGCGTCGCCGACACCGGTCTGCTCCTGCACTTCGACACGGGTGCGCACCATGCGCGCGCCGCGGCGGTGGGCCAGCACCACGCGTTCCCGCGGTGGCCTGCCGCTAGTCACCGCCGCGCTCCGCACGGTAGCCGCGCAACGGGTCGCGGATCAGGCGGTCACGCAGCTCGCGCACCTGCCGTCGGCTCACCGGCAGTTCCACGGCGGGCGACGCGCCGTTGGCCCGCACCCGCACCATCACCGACCCGCCCTTGGTGCGCACCCCGGTGACCATCGGCAGCGACACCAGATACGAGCGGTGCACCCGCTGGAAACCTGCATCGGCCCACCGGGATTCGAGCGTGCTCACCGGTATCCGCACCAAATGGGCGCCGGATGCCGAATGCAGCCGCGCGTAGTCGCCCTCGGCCTCCACCCATCCGATGGTGTCGCGGCGGATCAGGTGGGTGACCCCGCCGACCTCGGCGGGTACCACCTCCGAACTCTGCTCACCGCCGCTGCCCGCGCTGGCCTGCTCGGCCGTCCGGCCGGCCGCGACCCGCCGGACGGCCTCGTCGAGCCGGTCTCGCCTGATCGGTTTCAGAAGGTAGTCGACCGCGCCCACGTCGAACGCCGCAACCGCCTTGTCGTCGTGCGCGGTCACGAACACCACCGCGGGGGGATCGGCGAAATTGCCGAGCACGGTGGCCAATTCCAGCCCGGAGAGCCCGGGCATGTTGATGTCGAGGAAGATCGCGTCGATGCCGCCCTCGCCGAGGTCGCGCAGCGCGGCGGTGGCGTCTGCCGCGCCGTGCACGGCGCCGATGGCGGGGTGTTGGCCCAACAGGTAGATGAGCTCGTCGAGCGCGGGCGCCTCGTCGTCGACGGCCAGCACCGTCATCGGTGAATCGGTCATGCGCCCGCCCTGACTCCCGATCGGAACTTGGGCACCCGCATCGTCACCTTCGTCCCCGCCCCGACCGCCGTCTCGACCACCAGACCGTAGTCGTTGCCGAAGGCGGCGCGGAGTCGATGATCGACATTGGTGAGCCCGACATGGGCACGCTCCTCCCCCGATCCCTCTGCGGCCAGCACGTCGGCGGGCCCGGAGCGCAGCGACGCGGGATCCATGCCGACGCCGTCGTCTTCGACGGTGATCGCGCAGTCGGAACCCTCGTCGCGGGCCACGATCTCGATGCGGCCACCGCCCTGGCCGGCGAATCCGTGCCTGACGGCGTTCTCGACCAACGGCTGCAACATCAGAAACGGCACGACGACGCTGAGCACTTCAGGTGCCACGTCTAGTTTGACGGTCAACGCGTCCCCGAATCGGGCTCGCTCCAGGCTCAGGTAGCGGTCGATGTTGCGCAATTCCTCGGCCAGGGTGGTGTACTGGCCCGCCGCGCGGAACGAATAGCGCGTGAAGTCGGCGAAGTCGAGGATCAGTTCACGGGCGCGGTCCGGGTCGGTGCGGACGAACGACGCAATGGTGTTCAGGGCGTTGTAGATGAAGTGCGGGCTGATCTGGGCGCGCAACGCGATCACCTCGGCGCGGTCCAGGCGCGCACGCGACGCATCCAACTCGGCGAGTTCGATCTGGCTCGATGCGTAGCGGGCGACTTCGCCGACAGCGCCAAGCATCCCCGGCGCGGGCGCGCGGGACGTCACCACCACGAGCACACCGATCACGCCTGCGTCGTCCGACAGCATCGGCTGCGCGATCACCGCGGGCTGCCTGCCGGTCAGCACCCGGCGCTGACCGGAGATCGCCTCGGCGGCAGCGCGTTCGCATGCGGCCAGCACCTCCTGCGTCCACCCGCCGCCGTCGGGCGGATCGTGCACGAGCAGGTCCCCGTCGCCGTCGAACAGCACCACGCCGTCGGTGCCGGTGAGTGCCCGCAGATGCGGCGCCGCCGCGCGGGCCGAGTCCGGCTCGAGGCCTCTGCGCAACGCGCGAGCCGCGAGCGAGGCGGTGTGCAGGGCCTGGTGCACGGCGCGTTCGGTCGGGGTGGTCACCACGCGGCGGGTGCGCACCACCAAGGCGGCCGCGACCAGGCCCGCGATGGCCACAACGACCACGACGACTAGCAGAATCACGCCGGACATCTCACCTCTTCGACACAAGGCTCGACCGTTCGGCCGACGGCATTGACCGGTCGGCGCTCGTCATGCGCCGCTCGCAGACTACTGTGACGCACGCCCGTTGACCAGGCATTTCGTGACTACGCTCACAGCGCATGACCGATACATCCATCGAAGCGCCTGAGATATACACCGCTTCCGCGGAGTTCGCCGCGCAGGCCAACGGCACGGCCGACCTGTACCGGGAAGCCCAACTCGACCGGCTGGGCTTCTGGGCCGATCAAGCGCAGCGCCTGACGTGGCGGACGCCGTTCTCCGAGGTGCTCGACTTCTCGGACGCGCCGTTCGCCAAATGGTTTGCCGACGGCACCCTCAACGTCGCGTACAACTGCGTCGACCGGCATGTCGAGGCCGGCCTGGGCGAGCGGGTCGCGATCCACTGGGAGGGTGAGCCCGTCGGCGACCGACGCAGCCTCACCTACGCCGAGTTGTTCACCGAGGTCTGCCGGACCGCCAACGCGCTGACCGAGTTGGGGCTGCGGGCCGGTGACCGGGTGGCGATCTACCTGCCGATGATTCCCGAAGCGGTGGTGGCGATGCTGGCGTGCGCCCGGCTCGGCGTCCTGCATTCGGTCGTGTTCGCGGGGTATTCAGCGGCGGCGCTGAAGGCACGCATCGACGACGCAGAGGCCAAACTCGTGATCACCAGCGACGGGCAGTATCGGCGTGGTGAGGCGGTGCCGTTGAAGGCGTCCGTCGACGAAGCGGTGTCCGCCGGCACCAGCACCGTCGAGCACGTACTGGTGGTGCGGCGCACCGGGATCGAGACGCCGTGGAGCGCAGGCCGCGACGTGTGGTGGCATGACGCAGTGGCGTCGGCGTCACCGGAACACACCCCGGAGGCGTTCGGGGCCGAACATCCCCTCTTCCTGCTGTATACCTCGGGCACCACCGGAAAGCCGAAAGGCATCATCCACACCTCGGGTGGCTATCTGGCGCAGGCGGCCTATACCCACCATTACGTCTTCGACATCAAGCCGGAGGCCGACGTGTACTGGTGCACCGCCGACATCGGATGGATCACCGGCCACAGCTACGTTGTCTACGGTCCGCTTGCAAACGGCGTCACGCAGGTCCTCTACGAGGGCACCCCGGCCTCGCCGACTGAACACCGCCACTTCGAGATCATCGAAAAATACGGTGTCACAATCTATTACACCGCTCCGACGCTGGTACGTACGTTCATGAAATGGGGCCGCGACATACCGGACGCGCACGACCTGTCGAGCCTGCGACTGCTCGGCACCGTCGGTGAGCCGATCAACCCGGAGGCGTGGCGTTGGTATCGGGATGTCTTCGGCAACAACGAAACCCCGATCGTCGACACCTGGTGGCAGACCGAGACGGGCGCGGCCATGATCTCGCCGCTGCCGGGAGTGACGGCGTGCAAGCCGGGTTCTGCGACCCGACCGCTGCCCGGCATCTCCGCGCGGGTGGTCGACGACCACGGAAACCTGATCGAGCCGAGCCCGGAACACGGCGAACACGCGTCGGGCTATCTGGTGCTCGATGCGCCGTGGCCGTCGATGTTGCGCGGCATCTGGGGCGACCCCGACCGGTTCCGCGAGACGTACTGGTCGCGCTTCGCCGAGCAGGGCTGGTACTTCGCCGGCGACGGCGCGCGCTACGACCTGGACGGCAACATCTGGGTGCTGGGCCGCATCGACGACGTCATGAACGTGTCCGGTCATCGCATCTCCACCGCGGAGGTGGAGTCGGCACTCGTCGGGCACGCGCACGTGGCTGAGGCGGCCGTTGTCGGGGCTTCTGACGACCACACCGGTCAGGCGATCATCGCCTTTGTGATCCTGCAGGCGGACTCCTCCGACGGCGGCAAAGGCATGGTGGACGAACTGCGGGCCGAGGTGGCGCGCGAGATCTCACCGATCGCCCGGCCGAAGGAGATCCACGTGGTGCCCGAGTTGCCGAAGACCCGCAGCGGAAAGATCATGCGGCGATTGCTCCGCGACGTCGCCGAGGGCCGCGAACTCGGCGACACCTCCACACTTCTGGATCCGACGGTTTTCGAGGCGATCCGGGCGGCGAAGTAGCGGGTGAGCTTACGGGCCCGGCCGACAGCGGCTAGCCTCGTCACTTATGACAGGACGGAGACTCGCCACGGCGGCGATCGCAGCCACGGTCATCGGGTTCGGCGCACTGGGTATGGCAGCCACCGCGGCCGCCGATCCGGTACCGCCCACTCCGGTGCCGGGTGAGCCCATCCCGCCTGGTCAGCCGGTGATCGAGGACCCGGGCGCGGAGCCGATGGCGGCGCCTCCACCACCGAATACGCAACCGATGGTGCCCGAGATCGCCAACCCCCAGTATGGGTCGGGGCACTCGGACGGGCCGCTGGGCTTCCTGCGTGACGCCTGGCACCAGGCCCAGGATCCCTACGGATTCGCCGAGACGCCGTACGGCGAGATGCCTGCTGGCCACGCGCCGCCACCAGGCGCCGGGCCCGCACCGCAACTGCCGCCCGGATTCAAGTCGCTCAACGCCCCGGGCTCCGAGGCTCCGCCGTCGGCGCCGGCAGCCGAACCCGGCACGCCGGGTGGCGGACCGCCGCTGCCCGAGGGCTACTACGCGCTGGACGGGCCGCCGCCGCCCGGATACTTCGACGCGCCGCCGGATCCGAACGCGGGCACCCCGCCGGGGATGGCGCCGATTCCGCCCGCGCCGCCGACGCCTTAGCTGTAACCGTCGCCGGAGCCGGTGAGAGGTTCCGCCTTGCAGCTGTGAGCATTTCGGTCGTGGCCGGGTCCGCCGTGTCCCCCGCATCATCGACTGGTGCATGCGAATTGGGCTCACGTCGGCAAAGGCGCGGCAGCGTTGGCTGCAGCGATGGGTATCGGCCGCTTCGCCTACACACCGATCCTGCCCTTGATGACGGCGCAGGCCGCGATCACCCCGCAGCTGGCCGGCCAGCTGGCGACGGCTAATTACGCCGGATACCTGGCAGGCGCCATGGCGGGCACTGTCTCCACCCGACTCACGCGGTCCGCGGTCGCCTGGCGCACATCCCTGGTCGTGCTCGTCGCCACGTTGGCGGCGATGCCGTTGGCAACCAACGCCATCCAATGGATGGCGTTGCGGACGGTCGCGGGATTCACCAGCGCGACCGTGTTCGTCATCGCCGTGACGTCGATGCTCGACCAGCTTGCCGACCATTCACCCCACCTGCCCGGATGGGGGTTCGGCGGGGTGGGCATCGGCATCGCCCTGTCGGCGGCGCTGGTGCTGGCGTTGCCCCGCTCTGGGTGGCAGACGGCCTGGTGGACGGCGGCGGCCTCGGCGGCGGCGTTGAGCGCCGTCGCGTGGTCGATGGGGGTGGACGCCCGGCAGGCACCCGCCACCACCGAGTCGGCCGAACCGTTCAGACGCATCGACCGGCGGTTCGGGGTGCTGCTGGTCAGCTACAGCCTCGAAGGCATCGGGTACATCGTCGCGGGCACCTTTCTGGTCGCCGCGATCAAACAGGCCTCGCCGGGCTGGCTCGGCAACGGCGCCTGGCTGTTCGTCGGCATGGCCGCCGCCCCGTCGGCGGCCCTGTGGGCGTGGCTGGGAGCGCGGTGGTCGCATCCGACGTTGCTTGCGGTGGCGCTGGTATTGCAGGCCATCGGCATCGCACTCCCCGTTGTCGTGGGAGGCAGCGCCGCCGCACTCGTTGGCGCGGCGCTCTTCGGCGGGACGTTCATCGGGGTGAGCACGATGTCGCTGGCGGCCGGCCGTCTGATGCGGTTTCCCGGCGCGGTAGCCCTGCTGACAGCCGGTTATTCGGTCGGACAGATCCTGGGGCCGGTTGCCGCCGCCCCTATGCTTCGACACGGATTCCAGTACGCGCTGATCGCAGCGGCACTAGTGGTCGTTGCCGCGGCCGTGGCCGCGGCGCTTGTGCGGATGCCTCAGCTCGAGCCCTCGCGGTGAGGGTCTTCCGCTGGCAACCAATCCGAGTCGGTGACAATCAGATCGTCGACATCGCGGGTGAATTCGTCGATGACGGCGCGGACAGAAGGATTCGACTCGTCGCGACGCCACACCAGCGACCAGGTCCACAGCGGAGTCGGCGCCACGACCGGGCGTCGCACCAGTCCCTTGGGCTCCGCAGCATCCTGCCCCTTGGGGTTGTTCAATACGGGACGCCCCAGCCGTCGCACGTGTTCGAAGAACTCGGGGCCGGTGATGCCACCATCGGCGACACGCATTGTCCGAGCGCCGATCTCGGCGGCGAACTGCTCTCCGTAACGGTTCCAAGAGGACCACGTCGCCTCGTCCGGATCCAGCAGTACCACCGTGTCCTTCGCCCGGACCGGCGACGCGTCGGTGCCGGCGCACACGGCGTAGAGGCGGTCGGCACCGATCAGATGTGCATCGAGCGAGAGCGATTCCAGGTCGCTCCTCTGCACCCAGCAGATCGCCAGGTCAAGGCTACCGTCGGCGACCCGGGCCGCCTGGGTGTGCGACGGCATCACCCAGGCGTCGACGCGCAGCCTCGCGACTCCCGCCGCGCGCTCCGCCCAGTCCGTCGGACACCACTTCACATAGCCGATACGCACCGGCGCCGAACTCGACAAGCCTGCGGCACGGCGACGCAATTCGTCAGCCTGCTCCACAATCGCGCGAGCCTGCGGAAGTAGTGCCGCACCGCCGGCCGTCAGCGTGACCGACCGCCGATCGCGGTCGAACAGCTCCACCTTCAAATCGCGTTCGAGCGCCTTGATCTGCTGCGACAGCGAGGGACCCGCGATATGCAACCGCTCGGCCGCCCGGCCGAAGTTCAGCTCCTCGGCGACGGTCAAGAAGTAGCGCAGCTGACGCAGCTCCACCCGGCAAGCGTAGGAGCCGGCGTCTACCAGTAGCGAGGGACCCGGTCATATCGACTGGCCATCATCGCGGCCGGGCCCGTTGTTGATCCCGGCATCCACACGCACGACACAGGAGTCCGAACATGAACAACATCCCACGCGTTGCGATCGTCACGGGCGCTTCGCAAGGCATCGGCGAGGGCCTGGTGACGGGTTTTCGCAAACTCGGTTACGCAGTGGTCGCCAACTCCCGCACGATCACCGAGTCCGACGACCCGATGGTTCTCACGGTGGCGGGTGACATTTCGCGGCCGGGCGCCGGACAGCGCATCGTCGATGCCGCTGTCGAACACTTCGGTCGGATCGACACCGTGGTCAACAACGCTGGGATCTTCGTCGCCAAACCGTTCACCGAGTACACCGACGACGATTACCAGGCCGTCACCGGCGTGAATTTGCGCGGCTTTTTCGAGGTTTCACGCGCTGCGGTGGCCGCCATGTTGGCTCAAGGCGAGGGCGGGCACGTCGTCAACATCTCCACGAGCTTGGTCGACCACGCCAACTCGGCGGTGCCGTCGGCGATGGCCTCGCTCACCAAGGGGGGCCTCAACGCCGTCGCCAAGTCACTGGCGGTCGAGTTCGCCAACCGCGGAATTCGGGCGAACGCCGTCGCGCTCGGCATCATCCGGACCACGATGCACCACCCCGCGTCCTACGATGCACTTGCGACGATGCATCCGGTGGGCCGGCTGGGTGAGGTGAACGACGTCGTGGACGCGGTCCTTTACCTCGAGACCGCCCGCTTCGTCACTGGCGAAATACTGCACGTGGATGGTGGTCAGAGTGCGGGACATTGAGGTATTGCGTGAGGTTCTGGACCGATGGAAGGCGGCCATCGACGCGCAGACCCCCGAGAAAGTGGCCGAGGTCTTCACCGAGGACGCCATCTTTCAGGGCCTGCACCCGTACAGCGTCGGCCGGCAAGGCGTCGCCGAGTACTACTCGAGTCAGCCGCGGGGCATGACGGTCACTTACCGGATTCTCGAAACGCGTAGACCCGCAGACGATCTGGTGCTGGGTTACGCCAATGCGGTCTTTGCGTTCCCCGATCGACCTACGGTTGACGTGTACCTGGGCGTGCTGGTCGAACGCACCGATGACGAATGGCGAATCGGTCATTACCAAGTGTCATCGCTGGGCTGATCGGCTAGCTCAACTCGGGGATCACCTTCTGCTCGAACAGTTCGATCCCCGAGCGGTCGTAGGCCGCCTCGGGGAAGTAGAGGATCGCGTACTGGCAGCCGAGGTCGCGCATCCGCGTCAGCCGCTCGACGGCCTGCTCGGATGTGCAGCCGAGCGCGTCGGGCGACTTGGCCATGCCGAGCATGGAATCGACGGCCGACTCGTTGGCGACGGCGACCTGCTTCTCCCGAAGCCGCGCGATCCGGGCGTCGACGTCTGCCTCCGACTCGCCGATGACGGCGTTGAAGTTCGACGAGCGCACGATCGCGTCGTAGTCGGTGCCGACGTTGCGGCAGTGTTCGGCGAGCTTCTGCGACTTGTGCGCGAACACGTCGGGCTCGGAGGTGAAGTTGGTGTAGCGGGCGTACTTGGCCGCGATCTTCAGCGTCACCTTCTCGCCGCCGCCGGCGATCCACAGCGGTGGGCCACCCTGCTGCAGCGGCTTGGGTGCGACGATCGCACCGTCGGCGTCATAGTGCTTGCCATGGAACGTGACTCGCCCGTCGCGCCAGGCGTCGCGCATGATCTGCACACCCTCGTCGAGACGACCGAGACGCACCCCCGCCGACGGGAAGCCGTATCCGTATGCCTTCCACTCGTGCTCGTACCAGCCGCCGCCGATACCCATCTGCACCCTGCCGCCGGAGATGACGTCTGCGGTGGCGGCCACCTTGGCCAGATACACCGGGTTGCGGTAGCTCATCGCGGTGCACATCTGGCCGAGCTTGATCCGTGAGGTCGTCGCCGCGTAGGCCGACATCAGCGACCACGCCTCGTGCGTGGCCTCGTCGGTGGGCATCGGCACGGTGTGAAAGTGGTCGTACACCCACAGCGAATCCCATGCGCCGTTGTCGGCGTATTCGGCCAACTCGCGCATCACGGGCCAGTGTCTGTCGGTGGGAATGTCAACGAGATCGAGTCGCCAGCCCTGTGGGATAAACAGTCCGAAGTCCATGACTGCCGACTCTATGGGCTGTTCGGAGTCCTTGTCAGACCCCTATGGCAACATCGAACACATGTTCGAGGGAATCGAAGACGCCGGTTTGGTCGCCACCATCGAGGAGGCCAACCGCGCTGAGGCCGCCGCGGCCGCGTTACGGACGGCGGCGATCGGCACCCTGTTGACCCGACGACTCCCGGACGACGACGAGCGGTCGCTGTGGGCGTGCGACAGCTTCGACTCCGCTGCCGCCGAGGTCGCTGCGGCGATGAACATTTCGCACAGAAAGGCATGCGGACAGCTGCGCATCGCCGAATCCCTCCGCGACCACCTTCCACAGTTGGCGGCCCTCTTCGCACGGGGTGAGGTCAGTGCACGGGTCGTCGCCTCGATCACGTGGCGCACCCGCCTGATCGTCGACGACGCCGTCTGGGCCCTCGTCGATACCGCGCTGTGCGAGCGCGCCGGAACAATGGGGCCGATGGCCGACGAACGCCTCACCTCTGCGCTCGACGCGCTGGTGTATCAGCACGACCCCTGCGCGGTCATCAAGGTCGAGCAGCGCGCCCGTGGCCGCGATGTCACCATCGGCACCCGCGAGGACGAGGCGGGCACGGTGTCGATCTTCGGGCGACTACTGGCCACCGGTGGCGCCCTGGTGGAGAAAACGCTTGCCGCGATCGCGGCCACTGTCTGCCAGGACGACCCCCGGTCCGCCGGGGAGCGCCGCTCGGACGCCCTGAACGCCATGGCCGAATTCAACGATCGCCTCATATGCCGGTGCCCCAACCCAAACTGCCCGACGAAGACACAGCCCGCACCGCGGTCGCCGGCGGGGATTTCGGTCATCGCGAACGAGGCTGCCGTTGCGGCCGCGCGTCAAGCCGGCGGGACAGCCGAGACGGCGTCAAGTGGGCGCGGCACCGCAGTGATCGCCGACAATGGCCAACCGATTCCTACCCCCTTGTTGGCCGACCTGCTGGCCAACGGCGCAACCCTCAAGCGCCTTGTGACCCCGTGTGACGCCGTGCCCGAACCGCACTACCGCCCGTCGGCCAAACTGGCCGCGTTCGTACGGGCTCGAGATCTGACGTGCCGGTTCCCCGGGTGCCGGGTACCGGCCCACCGCTGCGATATCGACCATGTCGTGCCGTATCCGATCGGACCGACCCATCCGTCGAACCTGATTTGCCTTTGCCGTAAGCACCATCTGCTGAAGACCTTCTGGATCGGCGATTGGTCGGTGCTCGTCGCGGCGGACGGCTCCGCCACCTGGACCTCGCCGACCGGCAAGACCTACGTCACGCAACCCGGCAGCCGGGCGCTGTTCCCCGAATGGGACACCACGACCGCGCCACCCCCGCCGCCGGCCGAAGAGAATCACAACACCACCGACCCGCCGTTCTGACTACTTTGGGCCTATGGCCCTTTCCAAGGAAGAACGCGAACAGTTTCTGGCCGAGCCGCACGTCGCCGCGCTGTCGGTGAGCGCGGGTGACAAGCGCGGACCGCTGACGGTGCCGATCTGGTATCAGTACAGTCCCGGGGGCGAGCCGTGGATTCACACCGGCGCCGGCTCGCGCAAGCACCGCCTCATCGAGACGCAGGGTGAGTTCACGTTGATGGTCGACCGGGTGGAGCCGACGGTGCGTTACGTCTCCGTCGACGGCCCCATCAGCCGCATCGAGCCCGCCACCGACGAACAGCTCGTCGAGATGGTCAAGCGCTACATGCCGCCCGAGAAGGTCGACGCCTATCTCGAGTTCGCGCGCCGAGAACACGGCGAGGGCGTGACCATCTACATGACCCCCCAGCACTGGAACTCGGCGGATCTCGGATCGATCTGACGTGACATCCCGGCGCCTTCTGTTCCGGATTTTCTACCGCCTCGGCTTCACGCCGTGGGACGGCCATCCACTGGCGACGGCCCTGACGAACCTGATCGAGGGCGACAACGCGCCGCCGGCCGGGACCGCCCTGGACATCGGCTGCGGCACCGGCGACAACGCCATCTATCTGGCCCAGCACGGCTGGCGGGTCACCGGCGTGGACTTCGTGCACAAAGCGGTCGACAAGGCACGAGCGAAGGCCGCGGCGAAGGACCTCGACATCCGGTTCGAGCAGGCCGACGCCACCCGGCTCGGCCAGGACGGCATCGGTTCGAGCTTCGACCTGATCGTGGACAACGGCTGCCTGCACGGCATGAACGACGACGACCGGAGCGCCTACGCGCGGGAAGTGACAGCGGCGGCGGCACCCGGCGCTCGGCTGTTGCTCGTCGAGTTCGTTCCCGGCGGCTCCTACGGTGTGCCGGGCATCGAGCCCTCCGAGGTGGCGCAACGGTTCGAGGGCGAGTGGACGCTGCTGTCGTCGGGCGACGAACCGTCGATCCAGCGCGACGGCAAGGAATCGGGCCGGTACTACTTGTTCTCGCGCGCCTCGTAGAGGGCGGCGACGGCGGGCAGGCTCACCTTCAGCGCCGGGTTGCGCGGCAGGTCGTCGACGACGGCGAACGCGACGGGCACGTTGTACACCGGCAGCGACTGCCGGACAAGAGCTTTCAGGTCGTCGTCGGTGGGTATCGGCTGCCCGGGCACGGCTTCGATGGCGGCGAACGGCACCTGCCCCAGCCGGGCATCGGGCACGCCGACCACGCAGGCGTCGCGCACCGCCGGATGTGAAATCAACACTTTGCGAACGGTCTCGGGCAGGATCTTGAACCCGCCGCGGTTGATCGCGCCGTCGGCCCTGCCGTGCAGCGTGACGAACCCGTCGTCGTCGATCGAGGCGATGTCGGTGGTGCGGATCCAGTCTTCGCTGATCGTCGTGATCCTGGCCTCCAGCAGCCCGTGCTCGCCGACTGCCATCTCGGCTCCGCTGTCCGGGTCGACGATGCGCAACTCGGTGTCAGGCAGCGCTCGCCCGACGCTGCCGCGCTTCTCCGGCGACGTGCCGAACTCGCGGTCCATCTCGGGCGTCCACGCGCACAGCGACCCGGCGAATTCGGTTGCGCCGTACGCCAACTTGACCGGGATACCGTAGTGCTTCTCGAACTCATCGCGGGTCTCCGGGTCCAGCGGCCCCGACGCGCTGATCAAGAACTCCAGCGAGGCCAGATCGGATTTGGGCACATCGGCGTCGAGCAGCATCCGGATGACTGCGGGTTGCACGCCTGAGCGCTTGATGCCGTGCGTCTTGACCGCGTTCACCCAGTTCTGCACCGAGAACCGCTCGAGGATGACGATCCGCCTGCCGTTGTAGGCCCCCGCGATCAACTGGCAGACGCCGATGCCGCCGAACTGCCAGTACGAGAACTCGGGCGGCGCGCCGGGCGAGGCTCTCTCGCCGCTGGTGACGCTGAAGACGGTTCGTTCCAGCACCTGCGTCTTGACCGACTGCCGTTTGGGTGGGCCGGTGGTGCCGCTGGTCAGAATCTGCAGCGCCACACCGGGTTCGGCCTTGGCGTGCGATCGCGTGGCGTCGCGGCGCTCCAAGCCCGGGACGGCCGCCACGATCGGGGCGCGCAACGACAGCGCGACGCCCGCGCTGCCCGCCCTCTTCGCCGCGGCGACGACCTCGTCGGTCCAGTCCTGCACGTCGGCGACGATCGCCGAGAGACGCAGCGCCTCGATGTCGCGACCGATCGACTCCGGCGACTGAAAGGAGTAGATCATCGAGACCGCACGACCCGCCGCGATGAAACCCATGATGGTGGCCGCATGCGGCAACCGGTTGCGCACCACCAGCCCGACCGGCGCATCGTCGGCGACGCCTGCCTTCCGCAGCAGAGACGCGATGGCATCGGCGTATGCGATCACCTCCGTGCCGGAGTACCACCGGCCGCCGGACTCGATGCACTGTCCGTCGCCGTAGCCGGCCAGCCCTGCCGCAAACCTTTCGGTAAAGGGTTCGGTCACATCTCGACCCTACGCAATGGCTTGGCCGCTCAGATGCCGAGCGCCGACATCGCGCCGTCGACCGTCGCCATCCGGAGTTGCTCATAGGACGCGTCGGGGAACTGCAGGCAGCAGTCCTGCAAACCGCCGAACGCGATCACCGCTCTGGCGGCCTGCTCGAGCGTCGGTTTGGCGCCGAACACCAAGCGGCTCAGCCTTTCCCGCCACGCCAGCATGGTGTCGATCAGACCCAGATCGGCCAGTGTCGTGAGCTCCGAGACCACCAGCACCAAGTCCGCGCGGTGCTTGAAGTGGAAGTCGAAGTAGCCCTCCAGCAGTTCACGAGGCGTAGCGCGCTTCGCGCCTCGCCGCCGCTCGTGGGCGGCGACGAATGCCTCCCCCTCCTCCATCAGCGGCACCAGGATGCTGCGCACCAGGTCTTCGCGCGACCGGAAGTGGTAATAGAGCGCCGGCTTGGTGATGCCCAGCCGGTCCGCGATGTCCTGCAGGCTGGTGCGCTGCACACCCTTCTGCGTGAACAGTTCGCGAGCCGCTTCCTGGATGCGCACACGGGTCTCGGACGGAGGCTTCGGCACGCAGCCACTCTAACTTACTTAACGGGCGGTAAGCTTTGATGTATGCTTACCGATCGTTAAGTAAGTCAGGAGGACGATATGCGCGTGCTGATCTCTGGGGCAAGCATCGCCGGGCCGGTACTCGCGTATTGGCTGGACCGCCAGGGCGTCGACGTCACCGTCGTCGAGCGGGCGCCCGCGTTGCGCAAGACAGGCGGTCACGCCATCGACTTGTTCCGCCCGGCGGTGGAGATCTCCGAACGCATGGGAGTTCTGCCGCAGATCGAGGCGCACGCAACCGGCACCGCGGTGCTGGCGGCGCACCGGCCGTGGGCGTCGCGGCCCGCCCGCATCGACTACCTCAAGCTCGAGAGGACCATCTCCGACCAGCACGTCGAGATCATGCGCGACGACTTGAGCGAGATCTACTACAACGCGGGTAGCGACGGCGTCGACTATCGGTTCGGCGATCAGATCACCGCGATCTCCGACGACGGCACCGTGACGTTCGCACACGGCCGGCCGGATCGGTTCGACGTCGTGGTCGGCGCCGACGGCCTCCACTCGGGGGTGCGTCAACTCGTCTTCGGCGCGGTGCCCGAGCGGTTCCTCGGCGGCTACCTGTCGGTGGTTTCCGTGCCGAAAGCGCTTGCCCACGAGGGTGAGATGAGCGGCTACTTCGAACCGGACCGCGTCGCGATGGTGTACACCGCCGACCACCTTGACGACGCCCGCGCCGTCTTCATGTTCCGGCCGCGGCAGCCCCTCGGCTTCGACCATCGTGCCGTCGACCGCCAGAAGACGCAGTTGCGCGACGCCTTCGCGGGCGTGTCCGACGAGGTCGACGGCTGGCTCGCCGAGGTGGACCGCACCCCGACGTTCTACTTCGACGCCATCACCCAGTTGGAGATGCCGACGTGGTCGCGCGGCCGCGTGACGCTGGTCGGCGACGCGGGCTACTGCCCCGGCCCGGCGGTCGGGGGCAGCACCAGCCTCGCCGTCTACGGTGCCTACGTGCTGGCGGTCGAACTCGCCCGATCGAACGGTGACCACACCGCGGCGTTCGCCGCCTACGAAGCCACGATGATGCCGTCGGTGCTCGGCAGCCGAAAGCTGGCCAGGGTCAACGCGAAGACCATCGTGCCCGGATCCCGCGTTGGCGTCATGGCCCTGGTCGGCGCGGGTCGGTTGATCTCGGCGCTGCCACTCGGGGTGACGCAGGCGCTGGCCCGGCGCAATCGCAAGGGCGTCAGGCTGTACGACTCGATGCCGCTGCCCGACTACCCGACGGTGCGCACCCCGGGCTGAACCGTCTCCGCCCGGCCGCCGAGATGCTTGGCCAGGAATCGGTCGGCGCGGCGATAGAAGTCCAGGCGATTCTCCGGCTTGGCCAACCCGTGGCCCTCGTTCTCGTACATCGCGTACTCGTGGTCGATCCCCCGCTCCGTCATCGCCGCGACGATCTGCTCGGACTCCGCCCGCTTGACGCGCGGATCGTTGTCGCCCTGGGCGATCAGGATGGGGATCCGGATCGCGTCGACCCGCGACAGCGGCGAGCGTGACCACAGAAAATCCCTGTCCTCGCCGACCCGCTTGTGCCACAGCGCGAGCATCGGCTTCCAGTACTCCGGAAACGAGTCCATCAGCGTGTTGAGGTTCGACGGCCCGACCATCGAGATCGCGCACCGAAAGACGTCGGGGGTGAACGTCGCACCCACCAGGGCCGCGTATCCGCCGTAGGACCCGCCGTAGACGGCCACCCGGTCGCGATCGGTGACACCCTGCGCCACAAGGTGATCGATGGCGTCGAGCAGATCGTCGTGCATCTTGGCGCCCCACTCGCGGTCGCCGGCGTTCATGAAGTCCTTGCCGTACCCGCTGGAGCCGCGGAAGTTCACGTGCACGCACAGGTAACCGCGGTTCGCCAGCCACTGCGCCTCGGCATCCAGGCCCCAGCCGTCGCGAGCCCAGGGTCCGCCGTGCACGACGAGAACAGTCGGCAAACCGGTGCGCTCGACCTGCGCTGGAAAGGTCAGATACCCGTGAATCGACAGCCCGTCACGCGCCTGGAAGGTGAACGGCTGCATCGGCACAAGCGGGTAGTTGTTCAGTTCAGGCCGGTGATCGAACAGGAACGTCGCCGCCTTCTCCGCACGGTCCCAGGTGTAGAACTTCACCGGCCCCGAGTCGTTGTCAAACGCCACCAGCCACGTCGAGTCATCGTGGTCGCGGTCGCTGATCATCAGATCGCCGGAGTTGAGTTGCTGCAGCGCTTCGATGTCGGCGCGCATCGACTCGTTGAAGATGCGGTAGGTGACCCGGTCGCCGTAGACGATGACACCGTCGATCTCGCGGGTGTCGGGGTCGATCATCACGCCGGTGATGTCGTAGTCCGGGTCCTCGGCGATCACCTCCACGGCGCCCGTCGCGATGTCCATCCTGACCAGCCGTCCGGTGTTCGAGTCGACCGACGTCTGCAGGTACATGGCCGTGCCGTCTTTCGTAAACCCCAGCGGCCCGGTCGTTTCCGCGTCTTCGGGCGGCACCTCCAGCAGCGGGCGCCAGTCGGACGCCTCGTCGTCGCGCACCATGATCACCATGCCGCCGTCGGGCGTCGGCGCCACACCGCCGCGGACCTTGAGGTCGTCGTCGACCACCCAGCCGAGAAACCCCGGATTCTCGACGACCTTCTCGAGCGCGCCCGTCACCAGGTCGAGGTGGTACACGTCGTGCAGTTGCGGGTTGTCCTTGTTCAGCCCGATCAGCACATCGTTCGGAAACCGCTTGCGGTGCGCGATCAGCCGGCACTGCACGTCATCGAGCGGCGTGAGGTCGCGCTCCGTGCCGGTTTCGACGTCGACGTCGTACAGGCGGAAGTTCTCGCTTCCGTCCTTGTCCCGCACATACATCAGGTGGCGGTTGTCGTGCGCCCACGCGTAGCCCTGGATCCCGCGGTCGGTGTCGTGGGTGACCGGTTGTTCGTTGCCCGCCCCGGCGTCGCCGACGAAGACGTTAAGCACGCCGTCCAGCGGTGCCATGTACGACAACCGCTTGCCGTCCGGCGAGATCTGCGCCGCCGCCCGCTCGGGGTTGCCCAGCAGCACGTCGAGGGGGATGAGTTTCACATCGGCCATGGCAGATCCTAGAACGCAACAGCCCCCTGTATTACAGCAGCGACTCCGGCGGGTTGAAGCGGTCGCCGTAGCGGGCGGCCAGTTCCTTGGCACGCGCGACGAACGCCTCCTTGCCCCTGCCGCCTTCACCCTCGTAGCCGACGATGAACTGCGCACTGCCGCCGGTGTACGGCGGGTACCCGATGCCCATGATCGAGCCGATGTTGGCGTCGGCGGTCGACGTCAGCACACCTTCGTCGAGGCACTTCTGGGTCTCGAGCGCCTCGGCGAACAGCATCCGGTCGATCATGTCCTGCAACGGAATCTCGGCCGTGCCGGACTTGAACGTCTCCGCCAGTCCCGGCCACAGACCGGTGCGCTTGCCGTCGACGTAGTCGTAGAAGCCCGCGCCCTTCAACCGCGACGGGCGGCCGATCTCGATCATCTTCTCGACGACGGCCTCGGCCGGATGCGGCTCGTAGGTGGCGCCCGCATCCTCGACGCCCTTGCGGGTGGCGGCCGCGATCTTGTGCATCAGCTCGAGGTTGAGCTCGTCGGACAGCTGAAGCGGCGGCGCCGGGTAACCAGCTTGGGAACCGGCGTGCTCGATCGACGCGGCGGCGACGCCCTCGCCGAGCATGGCCAGCGCCTCGTTGACGAACGTGCCGATCACCCTCGACGTGAAGAAGCCGCGGCTGTCGTTGACGACGATCGGGGTCTTGCCGATGGCCAGGGTGTAGTCGAATACCCGGGCCAGAACGTCGTCAGAGGTCTTCTCGCCCTTGATGATCTCGACCAGCGGCATCTTGTCGACCGGTGAGAAGAAGTGGATGCCGATGAAGTCCTCCTGCCGCTTCACGCCGGTCGCCAGACCGGTGATCGGCAGCGTCGAGGTGTTCGACCCCAGCACCGCGTTGGGCTCGACGACGTCCTCGATCTCCTGAAACACCTTGTGCTTGAGATCCTGGTTCTCGAACACCGCCTCGATGACGAAGTCGACGCCCTTGAGGTCGGCGGGATCGGCCGTCGGCGTGATGCGGGCCAGCAGCGCGTCGGAGCGCTCCTGCGTGGTCTTGCCCCGCTCCAGCGCCTTGGCTTCCAGCTTCTCGGAGTAGCCCTTGCCCTTGTTCGCGGCCTCGATGTCGACGTCCTTGAGCACCACGTCGAAACCGGCTTTGGCCGAGACATACGCGATGCCCGCGCCCATCATGCCTGCGCCGAGCACGCCGATCTTGGTGATCGGGGTCTTGCCGATCCCGTCGGGCCGCGAGCCGCCGCCGTTGATGTGAGCCAGGTCGAAGAAGAACGCCTGGATCATGTTCTTGGCGGTCTGGCCGGTGACCAGATGGGTGAAGTAGCGGCTCTCGATGCGGCTTGCGGTGTCGAAGTCCACCTGCGCACCCTCGACCGCCGCATCGAGGATGGCGCGCGGCGCCGGCATCGGGGCACCCTTGAGCTGTTTCTTCAGCAGTGCCGGGAAGGACGGCAGGATGCCCGCCAGCCCCGGACTCGACGGCGTACCGCCGGGCATCTTGTAGCCCTTGGCATCCCACGGCTGGGTGTGCGCGTCGGGGTTGGCCTTGATCCACGCCTTCGCAGCGGGCACCAGCTCGTCTACCGTCGGCAACACGTCGTCGACCAGGCCGATGTCGCGGGCCTTGGCCGGCTTGAAGCGGGTGCCCTGGCTGAGCACGTTCATGAACGCGTTCTGGATGCCGAACATCCGCACGCTGCGGGTGACGCCGCCGCCGCCGGGCAGCAGGCCGAGCGTCACCTCCGGGAAGCCGACGACCGCACCGGACACGTCGGCGATGATCCGGTGGTGGCATGCCAGCGCGATCTCGAGGCCACCGCCGAGCGCCGCGCCGTTGATCGCGGCGACGACGGGCTTGCCCAGCGTCTCCAGCGTGCGCAGGTCGGCCTTGATGCCCTCGACCGTGCTGAAGAATTCACCCGCATCCTCAGGCTGAGCCTTCACCATCGCGGTGAGGTCGCCGCCGGCGAAGAAGGTCTTCTTGGCGCTGGTGATGACTACGCCGGTGATCGAATCCTTCTCGGCGACAAGGCGTTCGACCGCCTTGCGCATGGATTCCTGGTAGTGCTCGTTCATCACGTTGGCCGAGCCGGTGGGATCGTCCAGCGTCAAGGTGACGATGCCGTCGGCATCCTTGTCCCAGACAATGGTGTTCTCAGTGCTCATTTTAAGTGGCCCTACACCCTCTCGATAATCGTCGCGACACCCATACCGCCGCCGATGCACAGGGTGACCAGCGCGCGACGGGCGCCCCGCCGCTCGAGCTCGTCGACCATGGTGCCGGTGATCATGGCGCCGGTGGCGCCCAGCGGGTGGCCCATCGCGATGGCGCCACCGTTGACGTTGAGCTTCTCGTCGGGAATGTTGAGGTCCTTCTGGAACTTCAGCACCACCGACGCGAACGCCTCGTTCAGCTCGAACAGGTCGATGTCGTCGACGGTCAGGCCCGCGCGGTCGAGCACCTTCTTGGTGGCGGGGGTCGGGCCGGTGAGCATGATGACGGGGTCCGCGCCGCTGGTCGCCGTGGCGACGATGCGGGCCCGGGGGGTCAGCCCCTGCGACTGGCCTGCCTTCTCGGATCCGACGAGCACCAGCGCGGCGCCGTCGACGATGCCGGAGCTGTTGCCGCCGGTGTGCACGTGGTCGATCTTCTCGATCCAGTGGTACTTCTGCAGCGCCACGTCGTCGAAGCCGCCCATCTCGCCGACGCCGTCGAACGCGGTCTTCAGCTTGGCCAGGCCTTCCATGGTGGTGTCGGGGCGCATGTGCTCGTCGTGGTCGAGGATGACCAGACCGTTCTGGTCGCGGACCGGGACCACGGACTTGGCGAAGTAGCCGCCCGACCATGCGGCCGCGGCCTTCTCCTGGCTGCGCAGCGCGTAGCGGTCGACGTCCTCACGGGAGAAGCCCTCGATGGTGGCGATCAGGTCGGCGCCGATGCCCTGCGGCACGAAGCCGATGGTGTAGTTGGTCTCGGGGTCGGTGGCCCAGGCGCCGCCATCGGAGCCCATCGGAACCCGGCTCATCGACTCGACGCCGCCGGCCAGCACCAGGTCGTCCCAGCCGGAGCGCACCTTCTGCGCGGCGGTGTTGACCGCCTCCAGGCCCGAGGCGCAGAACCGGTTGAGCTGCACGCCACCGGTGGTCTCGGGCAACCCCGCGGCCAGCACGGCGGTGCGGGCGATGTCGCCGCCCTGGTCGCCGACCGGCGACACGACGCCCAGGATCATGTCGCTGATCAGCGTCTCGTCCAGGTCGGGGTAGCGGGAGCGCAGCTCGTCGACGAGTCCGGTGACCAGGTTGATCGGCTTGACCTCGTTGAGCGCGCCGTTCTTGTTCTTTCCTCGCGGCGTGCGAATGGCCTCATAGATGAAGGCTTCTTCGGACATGAAGATATTTCCTGTTCAGGTGGGGTTGTTGGGAGACCTGCCCGGCACGGGTGATCGTCCTCTGTGCGCCAGACTAACAGCCCCACCCAACCGGGTGGTTGGGAGGTTCGTCACCCTCCCGCTCGCGGCTAGGCCACGTCGAAGAAGTCGATCTCCGCCAGCGTCGGGTAATCGGTGTAGCCCGCCGCACCCGATGAGTAGAACGTCGACGGGTCCGGCTCGTTGAGCTCGGCGCCGTAGGTCAGCCGGTCGACCAGGTCCGGGTTGGCCAGGTAGGCGCGGCCGACGGCGGCGGCGCCGATGACACCCCACTCCGCGAGGTTCTCCAGCTCGCAGAAGTTGGTGTCGATCTCACGCGGGGTGTTGAGCACCAGCGTGCCCGCCCACAGCGTGCGCACCGCGGCGAACACCGGCTGTGTGGGCTCGACCAGCAGATGCAGATACGCCAGCCCCAGCGGCGCGATCCTGTTCAGTAGAGCTTCGTACGCGCCGACCTCGTCGATCTCGCGCATGTCGCCTGCGCCGTTTCCCGGCGAGATGCGCAGCCCCACCCGGCCCGCTCCGATCTCGGCGACGACGGCCTCGACGACTTCGGCGGTAAACCGGGCGCGGTTGTCCGGCGATCCGCCGTAGCCGTCGTCGCGCCGGTTGGTCACGTCGGAGAGGAACTCGTGCAGCAGATAGCCGTTCGCGGAGTGGATCTCGACGCCGTCCATTCCGGCGTCGACGGCACGGCGGGCCGCGGCACGGAAGTCCGAGACGATGCCGGCGATTTCGTCGCCGCCCAAGGCATGCGGCACCGGCAGCGGCTTCTTCCCCGCCGGCGTGTGCGCCGTCAGGTCGGCGGCGATCGGCGACGGCCCGACGGTCCGCACGCCGCTGATGTCCGGGTGCCCCATCCGGCCGACGTGCCAGAGCTGGACGAACATCCGTCCGCCCTCGGCATGCACGGCGTCGGCGATCTCGGCCCAGCGCTGCTGATGCCGGTCGGTGAACATGCCGGGCGTGTTGGCGTAGGCACCGTTCGCCGCGCGCGACACCGCGGTCGCCTCGCTGATGATCAGGCCCGCCGATGCGCGCTGCGAGTAGTACGTCGCCGCCAACTCCGATGGGGTTGCGTCAGACTCGGCGCGCGTCCGCGTCAGCGGGGCCATGAAGATCCGATTGGACGCTTGGACGTCGCCCACAGTGACGGGGCTCAGGAGCGCAGAGTTTTCGCTGAGGGAGAAGGCCATGCCAGCACTCAGCGCGCGGCTTGCGAATTTCATTCCCGCACGCAGCGCTAGCGCGGGTCCTGCCGCCGTAGTGGCCTACGCTCGGCACCCATGACGGTCTCCCGACTGCAGCCCTACGCGGTCACGGTCTTCGCCGAGATGTCGGCGCTGGCGGCGCGCATCGGCGCGGTGAACCTGGGGCAGGGATTTCCCGACGAGGACGGCCCGCCCGCCATGTTGAAGACGGCCGAGAACGCGATCGCCGACGGCGTCAACCAGTACCCGCCGGGGCTGGGCATCGCGCCGCTGCGGGAAGCGATCGCCGCCCAGCGAAAGCGGCACTTCGGCACCGAGTACGACCCGGACACCGAGGTGCTGGTCACCGTCGGCGCCACCGAGGCCATCGCGGCATCGGTCCTCGGCCTCGTCGAGCCGGGCTCCGAGGTGTTGCTCGTCGAGCCGTTCTACGACTCCTACTCCCCCGTGATCGCGATGGCGGGCTGTGAGCGCCGCGCCGTTCCGATGGTGCCCGACGGGCGAGGCTTCGCGATCGACGTCGAGGGGTTGCGGCGCGCGGTGACGCCGCGGACCAAGGCGCTGATCGTCAACTCGCCGCACAACCCCACGGGCATGGTCGCCACCCACGCCGAGCTCGCGGCGATTGCCGAGTTGGCGGTGACCGCCGATCTGCTCGTCATCACCGACGAGGTCTACGAGCACCTGGTGTTCTCAGACTTTCCCGGCCGCCGCCATCTGCCGCTGGCCAACTATCCGGGGATGGCGGGCCGCACCGTCACCATCTCGAGTGCGGCCAAGATGTTCAACGTGACCGGCTGGAAGATCGGATGGGCCTGCGGCCCCGCGGATCTCATCGCCGGTGTCCGGGCGGCCAAGCAGTATCTGAGCTATGTCGGCGGCGCGCCGTTTCAGCCCGCGGTGGCTCAGGCGCTCAACACGGAAGAGGCGTGGGTGGCGGCGCTGCGGGAGTCGTTGCAGGGCAAGCGCGACCGGTTGGGTACGGCCTTGGACAGCCTCGGCTTCGACGTGCACGACAGCTTCGGCACGTATTTCCTGTGCGCCGACCCGCGCCCGCTCGGCTACGACGACAGCACTTCGTTCTGCGCCGAACTGCCGGAGAAGGCCGGCGTGGCAGCGATCCCGATGTCGGCGTTCTGCGATCCCGGTGCCGAGCACGCGGGTCAGTGGAATCACCTCGTGCGCTTCGCGTTCTGCAAGCGCGACGACACCCTCGACGAGGCCATCCGCCGGTTGGGCGTGCTGCGTCGAAAGTAGACTTTTGCAGGTCTTCACTCGCACTTTCTCTACAAAAAGCGGATTTCACGCGCATCTGTGACGATGGTCGGATGGCGGAATCGGAACCGGACTTCACCTGGTTGCCCGACCTCGCCCTGCGTCCACTCGGCGGCGCGGTGATCTGGGCCAACGACGAGACGTTCGCGGAGAAGGAAAACCTGATCAGCCAGGGCCCGGCGACCTACCGGCCCGCGTCCTTCGGACACAAGGGTCAGATCTACGACGGATGGGAGACCCGCCGCAGACGCCAACCCGGACACGACGCGGCGATCGTGCGCCTCGGTGTTCCCGGCGTGATCCGCGGCGTCGTCGTCGACACCGCCTTCTTCAAGGGCAACTACCCGCCGGAGGTGTCGGTGGAGGCCATCGAGGTCGACGGCTATCCGCGACCGGAACACCTCGCGCAGGACCCGGGCTGGGAAACCATCGTCGAGCGCGCCAAGGTGTACGGCGACACCCGCAACCCGTTCGAGGTGATCTCCGAAAAGCGTTGGACGCATGTGCGACTCACCATGTACCCCGACGGCGGGGTGGCCCGGCTGCGGGTGCACGGCGAAGGCCGCCCCGACCGCCGCTTCGCCGACGTCCCCGGTTTCGACCTGGCCGCTTTGGAGAACGGCGGTCTGGTGCTGGACTGCTCCAACCGGTTCTACAGCTCCCCGCAGAACCTGATCTTCCCCGGCGTCGCGCAGGTGATGGGCGACGGCTGGGAGACGGCGCGGCGCCGCGACGACGGCAACGACTGGGTGCACATTCGGTTGGCGGGCCGCGGCGTGGTGCAGGTGGCCGAACTGGACACGTCGCATTTCATCGGCAACAGCCCCGGCGCGGCTGAATTGTCCGGAAAGCGCGACAACGGTGAATGGGTCGAGCTGTTGCCGCGCACCGAACTGCTCGCCGACACCAGGCACCGCTTTCCGATCGCGTCGGACGCGGTGATCTCCGAGGTTCGGCTGGACATCTATCCCGACGGCGGGCTGGCGCGCCTGCGGCTCTTCGGCGAGCTCACGTGAGCTACCCCCGCGACATGGTGGGCTACGGCCGCACCCCGCCGGATGCGCAGTGGCCCGGCGGTGCGGCCATCGCCGTGCAGTTCGTCCTCAATTACGAAGAGGGCGCGGAGAACACCGTGCTCGACGGGGACCCGGCTTCGGAGACGTTTCTGTCGGAGATCACGCCCGCGGAGGCCTTTCCCAACCGGCACATGAGCATGGAGTCGATGTACGAGTACGGCTCCCGGGCCGGATTGTGGCGCATTCTGCGGGTTTTCCAGCGACGGGGTATTCCGCTGACGGTCTTCGCGGTCGCCAGGGCGATGCAGCGCAACCCCGAGGCGGTCGCAGCCTTCGGCGAACTCGGCCACGAGATCGCCTGCCACGGACTGCGGTGGAAGTCCTACCAGCTGATCGGCCGCGACACCGAACGCATGCACATGGCCGAGGCGGTGCAGATACTGCAGAGCCTCACCGGCACAGCGCCTCTGGGCTGGTACACCGGCCGCGACTCACCGAACACCCGCGAGTTGGTGGTCGAGCACGGCGGGTTCGTCTACGACTCGGACTCCTACGCCGACGACCTGCCGTACTGGGTGCGCGTGCACGACACTGACCATTTGGTGGTGCCGTACACCCTGGACACCAACGACATGCGGTTCTCCTCTGCTGCAGGGTTTTCCAACGGCGACGACTTCTTCGCCCACCTGCGCGACGCGTTCGACGTGCTGTACGCAGAAGGCCGCGACGGCAGCCCCAAGATGTTGTCGATCGGCCTGCACTGCCGACTCGCGGGCAGACCCGCGCGCACCAGGGGCCTGGAACGGTTCCTCGACCATGTCCAGTCCCACGAGTCGGTGTGGCTGGCGCGACGCATCGAGATCGCCGAACACTGGCGCCGCGTTCACCCGCCCGCGGTGTAGTCCTTCGGCGGCGGCGTTGCGAACTCACCGCGCTTCGACGTGCCCAGGCCCATCGTCACCAGCGACTGCACGGTCAGCGTCGCCGCCGTCACGCCGTCGACCACCGGAACACCCAATTCCGCCGAGATGGCCGCGCACATGTCGGCCATGCCGGCGCAGCCCAGCACGATCACGTCGGATTCGTCGGCCTCCAGGGCGTCCCGGCACGCCTCGGTGATGATCTTGCGGGCGTCAGGGTTCGCGTCCAGGTCGAGCACCGGGATCTCACAGGCGTGAATGCCACGGCAGAACCGTTGCATCCCATAGCGTTCGGCCAATTCCTCGGCGCGGCCCATGGTGCGGGCCAGTGTGGTCACCACGCTGAACCCACGGCCCAGATGGCTCGCCGACTGCATGGCGGCCTCGGCGATGCCGATGACCGGCCCGCGCGCCACCTCGCGTGCCGCGTCCAGACCCGGGTCGCCGAAGCAGGCGATGACATATCCGTCGACACCTTCGCTCTCACCGCGGGCGATCGCGGCGAGGACACCGGGCACGCTCATCGCCTCGTCGTAGTGGCTCTCGATGGACGGCGGACCGCTTGTCGGGGTGACGCCGACGACCGTCGTTCCCGGCGCGACGACCGCCAGCGCGCATTTCTCGATGCCGGCGGTCATCGCCGCGGTGGTGTTCGGGTTGACGACCCAGATCTGCGTCACGAAGAGATCGGTGCGACAGCGAACTTGGCCGTGCGGGTCGCGAGCAGGTGGTACAGCCCGAACCCGATACCGCAACCGATGAACCAGCTGTACTGCGCCGCCGTGTGCATGCCGACAACATAGCCGCCGAGCAGCACCGGGATCACGGCGACCACGGCCGCGACCACCGTCGAGATCACCGCCGCCGGGTTGTAACCCTTCTTGTACCAGTAGGTTCCGTCCTCATCGAGGGTGAACATGTCGTCGATCACCACGACCTGCTTGTGCACCAGGTAGTAGTGAGCGATCAGCACACCGAACAGCGGGCCGATGAACGCACCGAGGGTCTCCAGCGTGTAGTGGATGACCTCCGGGTTGTTGTACAGGTTCCACGGCGTAATCAGCACCGAACCCACCGCGGCGATCATGCCGCCCATCCGCCAGCTGATCCGTTGCGGGCTGACGTTGGAGAAGTCGAACGCCGGCGAGATGAAGTTGGCGACGATGTTGATGCCGATGGTGGCGATGGTGAAGGTCAAGGCGCCCAATACGATTGCGAACGTCGAGTCGATGCGCGCCACCGTCTCGACCGGGTCGGTGATCAACTCGCCGAACACCGGCACCGTCAGCGACGCCGTGACGACCACCAGCAGCGAGAACACCAGGAAATTGACCGGCAGACCGAGGAAGTTGCCGCGCTTGACCGCGTCGAACGACTTGCCGTAGCGCGAGAAGTCGCCGAAGTTGAGCATCGGCCCGGAGAAGTAGGAGACCACCAGGGCGATGGCGCCGAGCATCACGGGCACCGATTCGAACCCGGTGTATTCGACCTCGCCGAGATTGAGATCGATTGCGCCCCAGCCGGCTTTGTAGATCAGATACCCGCACAGCATGAACATCACGACGTAGACGGCGGGACCGCAGAAGTCGATGAACCTTCGGATGGCCTCCATGCCGCGCCAGAACACGCAGGCCTGAAGGATCCACAGCAGGATGAAGCTGCCCCAGCCCAGCAGCGGCAGGCCGAGGAACCCGTAGGAGTTCACGTCGGCGTACGGCGCCAGGCCCGGAAACAGCTTGAGCAGCACCACATCCAGTGCCGCCGAGGCCAGATATGTCTGAATGCCGTACCACGCCACCGCGATCAGGCCGCGGATGATCGCGGGGATGTTGGCGCCGAGCACGCCGAACACGGAGCGGCAGATCACCGGGTACGGAACACCCGTTGCCTGGCTCGGTTTGGCCACCAGGTTGCAGAAGATGTTGACGATGACGATGCCGATCAGCAGCGCGACGAGCACCTGCCAGCTGGCCAGACCGAGGGCGAACAGGCTGCCCGCCGTCACGTATCCGCCGACGCTGTGCACGTCGGACATCCAGAACGCGAAGATGTTGTACGAGGTCCAGGTCTGCTTGCCCAGCGGCGCCAGGTCTTCGTTCGTCAGGCGCGGGTCGTAGCCGGGCTTGATGACGCCACCCCCGACGGGATGACCGGATGCTTCGACCAGATCACCGGCGCCGACGACGGCGCTCGGCGGCAGGTCCCTGGTCTGCGGTGTCTCGATATCCGTCATGCGCGGACGCTAACCACGGGGTATTTCACCGGTGTTTCCTGCGAAATGCGCCGCTATTGCGCCGAAGATATATCTCCCGCTACCAACAGCCCGGTGTCGGTGGGCAGAGTGGCGATCACCGCGTTGAGGCGCTGGGCGTGCAACTCCGCGATCGTGAGCAATTGCTCGACGTCGCCGCCGACGAACGCGTCCAGCATCTGACAGTGATCGGCGTGCAACTCCGCGCGGTCGGCCGGCCTGACGTGCACCATCGACTGCACAGGTTCGGTGACGTTCCACGCCGCCTCCAGCATGTGCAGCAGCCGGTGCATCCGGGACGGACGGGTCAGCGCCAGATGAAAGTTCCGGCTCTGCCGGTGGTAGGCCGCGGGGTCGTCATCGCAGATGGCCTGCTGCAGAACATCATTGGCGGCGATCACGGCGGCGCGGTCGGCGTCGGTGGCATTCGCGATCGCAGCGGCCAACGACGCGGACTCCAAAGTCTCACGGACGATGTACATTTCGCGCAGCTCCTGCGGGGTGAGCTGTGCGACGGCGTAACCGGCGTTGCTGCGGTGGCTCACCAGACCCTCGCCGATCAAGGTCTTCAGCGACTCGCGGACCGGGATCTGGCTGACGCCGAACAGGTCGGCGACCTCGGCGAGTGGAATCGGCGTGCCCGGAGGCACCGCCCCGTCGAGGATCACGCGACGCAATTCGTCGAGGATCGCCTGCTGCGGCCTACCGGGCTGATCGACGACGAGCCTGTCCACCAGGGCAGAGCGTCGTCGCGACGGCATTTCGCCACCGTACGGGTGTCATGTTTCGGCGCTGTTGCGCCAGTTGCCCATCACCCGCGCGCGCAGGCTGTCGACGGCGACGTCGAGCACCATTTTCTTCGCGCGCTTGATCAGGAACCCTGGCACCGGCGCGGCCAGATCCATGATGAGGTCGAACCGGACGCGGGTCTTGTTCTCCCCTTCGGGCGTGAGGTTGTACTCGCCGTGCTGGCCGCGCTGCTGGAACGTCTCCGACGAATCCCACACCATCCAGCGTTCGCCCCAGTGGTACTCGAGGATCTCCTTGTCGGTGATGCCCATGATCTTCAGCGTCGCCCTGACGTGATGCGGCCTACCGTCGGGATGGCGGTCGAGGACCTCGGCGCTCTTGTGCAACGCCGACCAGGACGGCACGGCGTCGATGTCGGCGAGCACGTCGAGGATCGCCTCCGGCGCGGCGTCGAAGACGACCTCTCGTGATGCCCGAACAGCCACATCGGCAAATCTAATCCTCGCGCCGCGGCCGCGACGGCCAACGCGCCAGTTACCAGCCGATTTGCTCGACGGGGGTGGTGGTCGTCGGCGGCTTCTCCGGGGTGCCCGCGACGGAGCGGGAGAACCGCGGCGCCGGCGCCGCCTGCATGACCCCGTCGTTGTCGACGATCGTCGAACGTGCCCTGAGATGCTCGTTTACCGCGGCCTCGGTCCACGTCAGCACCGGCGTCACGCAGGCGTCGGTGCCCGCGAAGACCTCCGTCCACTCGTCTCGGGTCCTGCTCGCGAAGCGTGTTGCGAAGATGTTGTGCATCTCCTGGTAACGGCCGACCTCATGCTGCTGGGGGACGTCGTCGGCAGCCAGCCCGAGACCGGCCAGCAATTGCGCGAAGAACTGCGGCTCGATGGCGCCGACGGCCATGTACCCGCCGTCGGAGGTCTCATAGGTGCGGTAGAACGGCGCGCCGCCGTCGAGCAGAAACGACTCGCGTTCGTCGCGCAGGCTGCCGGTCGCTTTCATGGTCCACATCATCTGGGACAAGATGCTGACGCCGTCGACCATCGCGGCGTCGATCACCTGTCCCTTCCCGGAGCGCTCCCGCTCGTAGAGGGCGGCGACTATGCCGAGCAGCACCAGCATCGAGCCGCCGCCGAAGTCGGCGACCAGGTTCAGCGGGGCGACCGGCGGCCGGTCGCGGTAGCCGATCGCCGACAGCGCGCCGGTCTGCGACAGGTAGTTGATGTCGTGGCCCGCGGTCATGGCCAGCGGGCCACTCTGCCCCCACCCGGTGATGCGGGCGAAGATCAGCCGCGGGTTGACCGCCGCGCACTCGGCGGGCCCGATGCCGAGCCGCTCGCAGGTGCCCGGCCGGAAGCAGTCCAGCAGCACATCGGCCTTGGCGGCCAGGTCGAGCAACAGGCGGGGCTGTTTCTTGACGTCCAGGTCGACGATGCGCTTGCCGCGGTGGGTCAGGTCCACGTCCTCGGCGGGCATCTTCAGTCCGCCGGGTCGACGCACCCGGACCACGTCGGCGCCCAGGTCGGCCAGGATCATCCCCGCGTGCGGCCCCGGGCCGATGCCGCCCAGCTCGATCACCTTCACCCCCGCCAGGGGACCCGCGTTGGTCACGGGTCGCAGACTAGCGGGATGGCTCGCACCGAAAGCACATTGACCGTTTTCATCGCCTTCAGCGCCAACATCGCCGTCGCCATCGCCAAGTCGGTCGCGGCGGTGATCTCCGGGTCGGCGTCGATGGCCGCCGAGGCCGCGCACTCGTGGGCCGATACGGGCAACCAGGGCTTCCTGATGATCGCCAACCGGCGCAGCAGCCGGCCTCCCGACGCCGAGCGCCCGCTGGGATACGGCGCCGAAGCCTACGTGTGGTCGCTGCTGGCTGCGGTCGGCCTGTTCGTCGTCGGCGGGACGCTGTCCGTCTGGCGCGGGGTCTCCGAGCTGATCGGTGGCGAGTCGGGCGCCGAGAACTACCTGATCGCCTACATCGTGCTGGGGATCGCGTTCGTGCTCGAGGGGTCGTCGCTGTTTCAGGCGTATCGCCAGTTGCGCCGCGAGGCGCAGCGATTCGACAGGGATCTGCTCGCCCACGTGCTGGAGACGTCGGACCCGACCACCCGCGCGGTGTTCGCCGAGGACGCGGCCGCGCTGATCGGGATCGTGGTGGCCGCGCTCGGGATCGGTTTGCACCAGCTGACCGGTCAGGTGGTGTGGGACGCGATCGGCTCCATCCTGATCGGCCTGCTGCTGGGCGTCGTCGCCGTCGTGCTGATCGACCGCAACCGCCGCTTTCTGGTCGGCGAGCCGGCCGGCGGCGAACTGCGGGATGCCGCGATCGCCCGCATCGAGCAGCTCCCGGCAGTGGCGACCGTGCGGTTCATCCGGCTGGTCTTCGTCGGGCCCAAACAGCTGTTCCTGGTGGCCAGTGTCGATCTTGTCGGCGACGCGGTCGAGTCGAGCGTGGCGGCGACGCTGCGCGAGTTGGAGACAGAGCTTCAGGCCGAGCCCTACATCGTCGACGCAGTGATGACGATCGCGGAGCCCGACGACCTGGACCGGCTGTGACCCGGCCGGACCTGCCGAGGTTGACGCATGGGTCAATTGCACTGCTCGTCGCTGGTGAACGTCCTATTCTCGTGGCAATCGGGGGCGGGCGGCCTCCGGGGATAGGTGGAGAATGCGGTGACGTCGGCGGTCGCGATGTGCCGGTCGTGTGGGAGCACGCCACGCGAAGGCGCTCGGTACTGCGACAAATGCGGGTCGGCGCTGGCTGCGCCGACAGACGCCGCCGAATACAAGCAGGTGACCGCGCTGTTCGCCGATGTGGTCCGGTCGATGGACATCGCTGCGGCACTGGACATCGAGCGCCTGCGGGAGGTGATGACCGAACTGGTCGAGCGCGCCGCGGGGGTCGCGCGCCGCTACGGCGGGACTGTGGAGTACACCGGCGACGGCGTGATGGCGCTGTTCGGCGCGCCGATTGCGCTGGAGGATCACGCGTTCCGCGCCTGCGTTGCCGCGCTCGCCATCCAGGACGAGGCGACGCGCCTCGCTGACGACGTGGCCCGCCGCGACGGCGTCGAACTGCAGGTGCGGGTGGGGTTGAACTCCGGGCGCGTGATCGCCGGCGAGATCGGTTCGGGGTCGCTGGGATACGCGGCGACCGGCGAGACCGTCGGGTTCGCGCAGCGGATGGAATCCGCGGCGCCGGCCGGCGGGGTGTTGCTTTCGGAGTCGACGGCGCAACTCGTCGAACACATCGTCACCCTGGCCGACCCGGAGCAGGTGCGGATCAAGGGCGCCGACGGCCCTGTGCGCGCTCACGTACTGCTCGGGATCGGACCGCGCGACGGCCGCGTCGGGCGCGCCGAGGCGAACCTGGTCGGGCGACGCTGGGAGATGGCCGCCCTGGCCGCCTTGGTGGAGCGCACGATCGGCGGCCACGGTGGCGTGGTGATGTTGGTCGGAGCACCCGGCATCGGCAAGTCCCGGGTGGCCCGCCAAGCCGCGGCGCTGGCGGCCGACCACGGCGCAGCCGCCTACTGGACTTTCTGCGAATCCCACGCCCGGGACGTGCCGTTCTTCGCGGTGACGCGGCTGCTTCGGGCCGGACTTGGAGTGGCCGACGCCGATGACGAGACCGCCCGGGCCCGGGTGCGCGAGCAGATTCCCGATGCCGACCCGCAGGATCTGTTGCTGCTCGATGAGCTGTTGGGCATCGCCGACCCCGAGGTGACGCTGCCCCCGATCGACCCGGATGCGAAACGACGCCGTCTGACCGCATTGGTGAACACGGCGACGCTGGCCCGCACCGCACCGGCGCTGTACGTCATCGAGGACGCGCACTGGATCGACGCCGCAAGCGAATCGATGCTGGCCGACTTCCTGTCCGTCGTTGCGCGCACCCCGTCGATGGTGCTGATCACCGCCCGACCCGAATACCAGGGGGCGCTGGCGTGGACGCACGGCGCTCAGTCGGTAGGCCTTGCCCCACTGGGTGATACGGATACCGCGACGCTGCTGACCGAACTGCTGGGTCCGGATCCGTCGGTGGCCGAGCTGGCGGCGGTCATCGTCGAGCGGGCTTCGGGGAACCCGTTTTTCGCCGAGGAGATGGTGCGCGAACTGGCCCAGCGCGGCGTGCTGACCGGCCGGCACGGCGACTATCTCTGTCGAGCCGATGTCGCCGAGGTGAGCGTGCCGCCCACCGTGCAGGCGGCCATCGAGGCCCGCATCGACCGGCTGACCGGCCGGGCCAAGCGGACGCTCACCGCGGCATCGGTGATCGGTGCCCGCTTCGAAGCCCACGTGCTCAACGCGCTGGGCATCGACCCCGAATTCGGCGAGCTGCTGGCCGCGGAACTGATCGATCAGGTGCGGTTCACCCCCTCTGCCGAGTACGCCTTCCACCATCCGCTGATCCGCACAGTGGCCTACGAATCACAGCTGAAATCCGACCGGGCGCAAACCCATCGGCGGGTGGCCGACTGGATCCAAGAACACGACCCCGGCTCGGTGGAGGAGAACGCGGCCCTGATCGCCGAGCATCTCGAGTCCGCGGGCGACCCGCATTCGGCCTACGGCTGGCACATGCGCGCCGCCACATCATCGGCCGGCCTCGATGTCGACGCGGCCCGGGTCAGCTGGGAGCGGGCCTGCCGGATCGCCGACGCGCTGCCCGCCGATGACCCGGCCCGACTGCCGATGCGCATTGCTCCGCGCACCATGTTGTGTGCCACCGACTTTCACGCCCGGAATGCACAGGAAAGCCGGGGGCGCTTCGAGATGCTACGGGAGTTGTGCGACGCGGCAGACGACAAGATGTCGCTGGCCATCGGGATGACCGGGTTGGTCACCGAACACCTCTTCGCGGGCCGCCCGCTCGAGGGGGCGCGGCTGGTATCCGAACAGATGGCCCTGCTCGAGTCGATCGGTGATCCGAACCTGACCGTCGGGTTGGCGTTCCAATCGTTGGCCACCTGGTTCGACGTCGGCGAGTTCGACGAGATCCTGCGATGGTCGCAGACCGTCATCGACCTGACCGAGGGCGACCCGATCATGGGCGCGGGCTTCGGCATCGGATCGCCGCTGGCGATGGCACTTGCGTTTCGCGGCCTTGCGCGATGCTGGCTCGGTCGTCCGGGCTGGCGCGACGACGTCGACGACGCCGTCGAGATGGCTCGAAACAGCGACCCGACCACCCTCGCCCTTGTCTTCGCCTGGGCTTACGGCGTGGGAATTGTCGCCGGGGCGCTGCGGGTCCGCGACTCGGTCTTGGCCACGATCCGGGAGGCGGTGGCGTCCGCCCGGCGGGCCAGCAGCGATTCAGCGGTGATTTTCGCCGAGTATGCGTTGGGCGGCTCACTGATGTATCGGGACGATGCGACCCTCCAACGTCGCGGCCTGGAACTGACGATGCGGGCCCGCGACAAATTTCGCGAGCGCGTTCCCTGCCTGGTCCCAGCCATTGATGTATTGATCGCCGTCCCCGAGATGGCCCAGCTGGGTGCCGCCATTGCGGTGATGCGCCCAGCCATGGGCGAGCTGCGGGATGCCGGACGACTCGCTGGAGGATACGGCGTTCCTGGCACCGGCATTTTCATCGAGGCGCTGCTCCAGCGAGGCAGCGAGAGCGACCTGGCCGAAGTCCAAGACGAGATCGCCCGATTGGCCGACTTGGCGGCAGAGAAACGTTGGGCGATGCTCGACGTAATGGTGCTCCGCCTGCGCGCGCTGCTGGCCCGGGCCCACGGCGATGATGCCGCTTTCCGGGACTGGGCAGGCCGCTATCACGCGCTGGCGGAATCTGTTGGCTACGAGGCCCATACCGAGTGGGCCAAGGCGATGATCGAATGACATCGGCCATGGTGTGCGGTTTGTGCGGCACCGGTCTGCGTTCCGGGGCCAAGTTCTGTGACGAGTGCGGCACCCCGATGGCGGGCTCGGCCGAGCCGCCGGTCCACAAGCAGGTCACGGTGCTGTTCGCCGACGTGGTGCGCTCGATGGACATCGCAGCCGCCGTGGACATCGAACGGCTGCGCGAGATCATGACCGCGCTGGTGGAACGCTCGGCGACGGTGGTGAAGCGCTATGGCGGCACCGTGGAGTACAACGGCGACGGGGTGATGGCGCTCTTCGGCGCCCCGGTTGCCCTGGAGGACCACGCCTTTCGCGGCTGCCTGGCAGCACTGGCCATCCAGGAGGATGCCGGCAGGCTGGCCGCGGAGGTGGCGCGCCGCGACGGTATCGCTCTTCAACTGCGGGTCGGCCTCAACTCGGGCCGGGTCATCGCGGGCGAGATCGGTTCGGGCTCGCTCGGATACGCGGCGACCGGCGAGACCGTCGGCCTGGCCCAGCGGATGGAGTCGGTGGCACCACCGGGCGGCGTGATGCTCTCGGAATCGACCGCGGCACTGGTCGAGCATCGGACCACACTGGGCGACCCGGAGACGCTGCGCATCAAGGGTTTCGCCCACCCCATTCGCGGTCGACGCCTGCTGGGTTTGGAGACGCGGGAGCGCCTGGGCGGATGGGCCGAGGCGAACCTCGTCGGGCGGCGGTGGGAGATGGCCGCACTCGATGCGATCGTCGACAGGGCGATCGCCGGCCGTGGCGGCATTGTCAACGTGGTGGGGCCACCCGGCATCGGCAAGAGCCGGGTGGCGCGCGAGGCCGCGGCGCTGGCTGCCGACCGTGGCGTCGAGGTGTACTGGACGTTCTGCGAATCCCACACCAGCGACATCCCATTTCATGCGGTGACCCGGCTGCTGAGAGCCGGCAGCGGGGTGAGCGACCTGGACGGCCAGGCGGCCCGCGATCGGGCCCGGCAGGAGGTCCCCGACGCAGACCCGCAGGATCTGCTGCTGCTGGAAGACCTGTTGGGGATCGCCGATCCCGAGGTTCCGCTACCCCAGATCGACCCCGCTGCGCGGCGGCGCCGGTTGACCGCTCTGATCAACACCGCGTCACTGGCGCGCACCGAGCCCGCGCTGTTCGTCATCGAGGATGCGCACTGGATCGACTCCGTCAGCGAGTCGATGGTGAGCGATCTGCTCTCGGTGGTCCCCCGCGCCAAGCTGATGGTGCTGATCACCTCGCGTCCGGAATATGACGGAGTGTTGACACGGGTGCATGGCGCTCAGACCATATCGCTTGCACCACTGGATATTTCGGACATCTCGAAGCTGTTGCACGCCCTGATGGGCTCGGACCCGTCGGTCGGCGAGCTGGCGGCGGTGATCGTCGACCGGGCTGCCGGAAATCCGTTCTTCGCCGAGGAGATGGTGCGCGAACTGGTGCAGCGCGGTGTGCTGGCCGGGGCGACCGGTGACTACAAGTGTCTGGCGGATGTCGCGGAGCTCAACGTGCCTGCCACGGTTCAGGCAGCCATCGAGGCTCGCATCGACCGGCTGCCCGGCGCGGCCAAGCGCACGATGAACGCGGCGTCGGTGATCGGAGCCCACTTCGACGCGGAACTGCTCACCTCGCTGGGCATCGATCCCGTATTCGACGAACTGCTCAGGGTCGAACTGATCGACCAGGTGCGGTTCAGTCCACGCCCCGAATACGCCTTCCATCACCCGCTGATTCGTACGGTGGCCTACGAATCACAGCTGAAGTCGGATCGCGCTGAACTGCACCGGCACGTCGCGGCCGCGATCGAGTCCCGCGACCCGGGAGCGGCCGACGAGAATGCCGCTCTGCTCGCCGAGCACCTGGAGGCCGCCGGTGATCTGCACAGCGCCTATCAGTGGCATATGCGCGCCGCGACGTGGGCGACCTATCGCGACATCGACGCGGCGCGCCAGAGTTGGGAACGCGCCCGGGCGATCGCCGACGCGGTGCCTGCCGAGGACCCCGACCGGACCGCGATGCGGATCGCGCCCCGCACCATGCTGTGCGGCATCGCCTGGCGACTCCATGGCGACGACACGGGCGATCGCTTTGATGAATTGCGGCAGTTGTGCACCGCGGCCGGGGACAGGGCGTCGCTGGCCATCGGCATGGCGGGTCTGGCGACGGATCACGCCTTCCAGGGCAGGATCGGCGTCGCATCGCAACTGGCTTCAGACGCCATGGCCCTGACCGAGCAGGTCGGCGATGCGGCGTTGACGGTGGGGCTGTCCTTCCAGCTCATCTACACCAAGGGGCAGACCGGCCAGTGGTGTGACGTACTGCGGTGGTCGCAACGGGCGATCGACCTCGCCGACGGCGACGCCACCAAGGGGAACTTCACCTTCGGGTCGCCCTTGGCGCTCGCCTTCGCGACGCGGGCCATCGCCCGCTACTGCCTGGGACGCCCGGGATGGCAAGACGATCTGCGCCACGGACTCGACATGGCACGCAGTGCTGACCCGTTGACCTACGCCACGGCGATCACCTATGCCTACTTCCCCGGAGTGGCGATGGGCGCGTTGACGCCGCGCGACGCGGCCGTGCGTGAGATCGAGGATGCGCTACAGATCGCCAAACGATCCGGTGACGACATGGCGTATGTCTGGGCACAGTCGGCACTGGGCGTCGCGCTTGTGCACCGCGACACCGACGAGCAGCGTGCCCACGGATACCGCCTGCTGTCGGAGGTGAGCGAAGAGTTCCCGCGCCAGGGGTTCTCGCTGTCCGAATTGCCGCTCGTCAACCTGTATTTGGCAGGCCAGAGAGCTCGGCACGGGGATCGCGACGAGGCCAAACGGCTGATGTTCGCCGCCATCGACCACATTTGCCATGACGGACAACTGTTGGCGTGGGGATATGCCATCCCCGCAATCGGCCAACTCGTCGAGACACTGCTCGACAACGGGTCCGCGAGCGACATCGACGACGCCACGGCCATGCTGGACCGGTTCGCAGCAGCGCCTGCCGATGACGGCTTGGCCATGCGCGACGTCTGGCTGCTGCGGTTGCGCGCGCTACTGGCCCGAGCCCAGGGCGATGACATCGCCTACAAGGACCTGGCGGTCCGCTATCACGAGATGGCCGATTCGCTTGGCCTCGAGGGGCATATCGCCTGGGCCGAGGCGATGATCGAGTGATTGCCTGTGGGGCGTGCGCGAAATGCGGCACGCAGCTTCGGGCGAACGCCAAGTTCTGCGACGAGTGCGGCGCCCCGACCACGGCCGCGGCTCACACACCGGAGTACAAGCAAGTCACGGTGCTGTTCGCCGATGTCGTTCGCTCGATGGACATCGCCGCCGCCGTGGACACCGAACGGCTGCGCGAAATCATGACCGTCCTCGTCGAGCGGGCGGCCGCGGTGGTGAATCGCTACGGCGGAACCGCGGAGTACAACGGCGACGGGGTGATGGCGCTCTTCGGCGCCCCAGTTGCCCTGGAGGACCATGCAGTTCGCGGCTGCCTGGCAGCACTGGCCATCCAGGACGAGGCGAACAGGCTTTCGGCCGACGTACAGCGGCGTGACGGCGTAGCTCTGCAGCTGCGCGTCGGCCTCGACTCGGGTCAGGTGATCGCCGGCGAGATCGGTTCGGGGTCAATGGGCTACGCCGCGACCGGCCATCACGTCGGAATGGCGCAACGGATCGAGTCGGCGGCGCCGCCTGGCGGCGTGTTGCTCTCGGAGTCCACAGCGCTACTCGTCGAACACCTGGCCGCACTGGCCGAGCCCGAACACGTGCGCATCAAGGGTGCGGCGGATCCCGTTGCGGCGCGCCGGCTGTTGGCCATCGACCGGCAGAGCCGCACGGTGCCCCGAGCCGAAGCGGGCATGGTCGGCAGGCGCTGGGAGATGGCTGTCCTTGACGCCATGGTGGACCGGGCCGTCGGTGGCCAAGGCGGGGTCGTGAATGTGGTGGGACCGCCGGGCATCGGCAAGAGCCGCGTGGCTCGGGAAGTCTGTGCGCTGGCGAGCGGACGCGGGATCGACATCGCATGGACCTTCTGCGAATCCCATGCGAGCGACATCTCCTTCCATGCCATCAGCGAACTGCTGCGCGCGAGCAGTGGAGTGGCCGATCTCGAGGGCGAGTCCGCTCGCCTGCGATTGCGGGAAGCCGTACCCGAGTCAGACCCGGAGGATCTGGCGCTGCTCGAAGACTTGCTGGGGCTTTCCGATCCCGACGTGTCGCTGCCGCCGATCGATCCGGATGCCCGGCGGCGCCGGTTGACCGCTCTGCTCAACAGCGCCGCTCTGGCACGCACTGAACCCGCGTTGTTCATCATCGAAGATGCGCACTGGATCGATGCGCTGAGCGAGTCGATGCTGGCCGACTTCCTGGCGGTCGTCCCGCAGACGAGGTTGCTGGTGTTGGTCACGTCGCGCCCGGAATATGAGGGAGCACTATCGCGGGTACGCGGCGCGCAATCGATAGCCCTTGCCCCACTGGGTGATCCCGACACCGAGGCACTACTGGGCGAGCTGCTGGGCACGGATCCCTCGGTTGACGAGCTTGCGGCGACCGTCTGCGAACGGGCGGCGGGAAACCCGTTTTTCGCCGAGGAGATGGTGCGCGAGTTGGCGCAGCGCGGAGTGCTGCTCGGTGAACGCGGCCGCCACGTCTGTCGCACCGACGCCGCAGACGTCGCCGTGCCCGCCACAGTGCAGGCGGCCATCAAGGCACGCATCGACCGGCTGGGTGGGCCCGCCAGGCGGACATTGGCTGCGGCGTCGGTGATCGGAGCCCGCTTCGGGCACGAGTTGCTTACGGCGCTTCGAATCGACGCAGACGTCGACGAGTTACTCGCCACAGAGCTGATCGAGCAAGTGCGCTTCACGCCGAGCGCCGAATACGCGTTCCGGCATCCGCTGATTCGCGCGGTGGCATACGAGTCGCAACTGAAGTCCGATCGCGCGGAAACCCACCGGCGGCTCGCCGCCGCGATCGAAGAACATCATCAGGCGTCGCTGGACGAGAACGCATCGCTGATCGCCGAGCACGCCGAGGCCGCGGGCGAACTGCACGCCGCATACGGCTGGCAGATGCGCGCAGCCGCGCGGTCGGCGAAGCGCGAGGTCGCCGCGGCGCGGGTCAATTGGGAGAGGGCGCGCAGCATCGCCGACAAGCTGCCTGCTGACGACCCCGCCCGAATGCAGATGCGGATTGCTGCCCGCACGATGCTGTGCGCCACCGACTTTCACGCCCGCACGACGCGGGAAACCCGGGGCCACTTCGCGGAGTTGCGAGAACTGTGTGACGCCGCCGACGACAAGGTCTCGCTGGCCATCGGCATGACGGGGCTGGCCTCAGAACTCCTCTTCGGCGGGGATACCCGGGAAGCGTCGCAGCTGGCGTACGAACAGACAGAGTTGCTCGATTCCATCTCCGACCCCAACCTGACCGTGGGCTTGCCGCTGATGGCTTTCCTCAGTTGGTTCAACATCGGTGACTTCGACAAGCTACTGAGGCGGTCCCGGATGATCGTCGACCTCGCCGACGGCGATCCCACCAAGGGCGCCGGATTCGGTGTGGGGTCACCGCTGGCGGTCGCTTTGGCGTTTGGCGGCGTTGCCCGATGGTGGCTGGGTCGCGATGGGTGGAAGCAGGACTTCCAGGACGCTGTCGCAATGGCGAGAAACAGCGACCCCACCACTTTCGCCCTCGTCGTGTCATGGTCCGAGGGTGTTGGAATTGCGCTCGGGGTGCGTCGTGCCGACGACTCCGCGCTGCGGGTGATCGAGGACGCGATGCAGACCGCCCAACGCGCAAGCAGCGATTTCGCACTCCTCTTCGCGAAGACCACACTCGGTCTGGTCCTGCTGCACCGGGAAACGTCGGCCGATCGTGACCGCGGGATGGAGATCATGGCGGGGGCGCTGGGCCTACTGCGCGACCGGATTCCCTCCCTGGTCCCGGTCTTCGCGCTGATCACCGCCCGCGAGGAGGCCAGACGCGGCAAACCCGATGCGATATCAGCGATGAGCCAAGCCGTCGACGACCTGCACCGGGCAGGACGGCTGGCATATCTCGTTCACGGAATCCAGGCTCTGGTGGAGGCGCTACTCGAGCGGGGGGCCGAAGGTGACGTGGCTCGGGCCCAGGCGGAGATCGACCGGCTGGCGAACTGGCCGGCACCTCAGGCGTCGCCGATGATCGACATCACGCTGCTGCGGGTACGCGCGCTGCTGGCGCGCGCCCATGGCGACACCACCGCCTACAAAGACCTGGCGGGCCGCTATCACTCGATGGCCAACTCCCTTGGTTACGAGGGGCATATCGCCTGGGCGGAGGCGATGCTCGAGTGAGCGGGGGTCGGGCGTGCGCGAAATGCGGCACGGAGCTTCGGCCGAACGCCAAGTTCTGCGACGAGTGCGGCGCCCCGACCGCGGCATCGGACGACCGGCCCGAGTACAAGCAGGTGACGGTGCTGTTCGCCGACGTGGTGCGCTCCATGGACATCGCCGCCACCGTGCACATCGAGCGGTGGCGCGAAATCATGACCGCGCTGCTGGAGAGTTCGGCGTCGGTGGTGCGCCGCTACGGGGGCACAGTCGAGTACACCGGTGACGGGGTGATGGCGACCTTCGGCGCTCCGATTGCTCTGGAGGACCATGCTTTTCGGGGCTGCCTGGCCGCACTCGCCATCCAGGAGCAGGCCGGCAGGCTGGCCGTCGAGGTGGCACGAGACGATCACGTCGCTCTGCAATTGCGGGTGGGCGTGAACTCCGGCCAGGTGATCGCCGGTGAGATCGGCTCGGGGACAACGCGATACGCCGCGACCGGCGAGCATGTCGGGTTGGCGCAGCGAATGGAATCCGCGGCGCCGCCCGGCGGCGTGCTGGTGTCGGAATCCACCGCGCGACTCGTCGAGCACGCCGTGCTGCTGGCCGAGCCGGAGTGGGTACACATCAAGGGCGCCGTCGACCCGGTGCTGGCACGCAGGCTGACGGGGATCGGTCCGCGCAATGGGCCGACGGGACGGACCGAGGCGGGCCTGGTCGGCCGCCGGTGGGAGATGGCCGCGCTCAACGCGCTCGTCGACCGCACCATCGGCGGCCGCGGCGGCGTGGTGAACGTGGTGGGCGCGCCCGGCGTCGGAAAGTCCCGGGTGGCCCGCGAGGCTGCCGCGTCGGCGTCCGCACACGACGTCGAGGTGTTCTGGGCTTTCTGCGAGTCACACGCCAGCGACCTACCGTTCCGGGCGGTGGCGCAGTTGCTGGTGACGGGCACCGGCGTCGCCGGCCTCGACGGTCACGCCGCCCGCGCGGAAGTGCGGCGGCAGATCCACGGGGCCGACCCACAGGATCTACTGCTGCTGGACGATCTGCTCGGCATCGCCGACCCCGGTGTGACGTTGCCCCAGATCGACCCGGACGCGCGGCGGCGGCGGTTGACCGCGCTGATCAGGACCGCGGTTCTCGCGCGCACCGAACCCGCCGTGTACATCATCGAGGACGCGCACTGGATCGATGCGGCCAGCGAGTCGCTGATCGCAGACGTGCTGCAGGTCATTCCACGCACCCCGTTGATGGTGTTGATCACCGCCCGCCCGCAGTACCGGGGTGCACTGACCACGGCATCCGGCGCGCAGACGATAGCGCTTGCCCCACTGGCCGATTCGGACACCCTTGCGCTGCTGGGTGAGTTGCTGGGTGAGGATCCCTCGCTCGGTGAACTGGCGGCGACCATCGCCGGGCGAGCCGCGGGCAACCCGTTCTTCGCCGAGGAGATGGTGCGCGAGTTGGTCCAGCGCGGTGCGCTCACCGGCGAGCACGGCGGTTACTCCTGCCATACCGACGTCGCCGAGGTGAGCGTGCCCGCCACGGTGCAAGCGGCCATCGAAGCGCGCATCGACCGGCTGAGCAACGGCGCCAAGCGGACATTGAACACCGCGTCGGTCATCGGTTCGCGGTTCGGGGCGCAACTGCTGACCGCTTTGGAGAGCAACCCGACACTCGACGAACTGATCGCCACCGAGCTGATCGACCAGATCGCGTTCATTCCGCACGCCGAGTACGTGTTTCATCATCCGCTCATTCGTGCGGTCGCCTATGAATCGCAGTTGAAGTCCGATCGTGCAGGGGCACATCGCCGGCTGGCCGCTGCCATCGAATCGCACGCCCCACAATTGGCCGACCACAACGCCACGCTGATCGCCGAGCACCTCGAGGCCGCCGGCGACCTGCAAAGCGCCTACGCGTGGCACATGCGCGCCGCCGGGTGGTTGACCAACCGCGACGTCGTCGCCGCGCGGGCGAGTTGGGAGCACGCCCGCCAGATCGCCGACGCGCTGCCGGAGGACGTGGGCCGTTCCGCTATGCAGATCGCACCCCGCACCATGCTGTGCGTGAGCGCCCCGCGCGTCCGTGAGGACGTCTCCGGCTGTTACGCCGATCTGCGCCAGTTGTGCAGCGCGGCAGGAGACGACACCTCGCTGGCCGTCGGCATGACGGCGCCGGCAGTCGAACTCCTCATGTCCGGCCGCGCACGCGAGGCGTCCGCGCTGGCATCGGAACAGATGGCGCTGCTCGACTCGATCGGTGACCCGAACCTGACCAGCGGCCTTGCCTCCTGGGCGATCGCGATCTGGTTCGACACCGGTGAGATGGCCCCCATCCTGCGGTGGTCGCAGACCGTCATCGAGTTGGCCGAGGGCGACCCCACCAGGGGCGCCAGTTTCGGTTTCGGCTCGCCGCTGGCGGTGGCGTTGGCATCGCGCGGTGTCGCCCGATGGTGGGTGGGTGACGACGGCTGGCGCGACGACCTCGAGCGCGCCGTGGCGATGGCACAAGACAGCGACCCGCTGACCTACGGCGCGGTCGTCACCTACCGGTTCGGCTGGCCGATCTTCTACGGGGTGCTGCAAGCGGACGACGTCGCGGTGCGCGCCATCGAGGAGGCGCTCGAGATCGCCGAGGGGTCCAGCGACGACATCGCTGTCGGCGTCGTCAGGTTCGCACTGGGTGTGGCCCTGGTGTCTCGCGATGCCGCGGCCGACCGCCGGCGGGGCCTCGAGTTGCTGCTGCAGGTTCGCGACAGGTGGCTCGGCGACCGGGGCTTCTTCTATGGGATTCCGTTCCTGGATCTGTATGTGGCGCGCGAACGCGCGAGAAGCGGCGACCGCGACGACGCGATCCCCGTGATGCGCGATGCCGTCGCCGGCCTGTACCGGGCGGGCCGGCTCGGGTATGGCGTGTGCGGCACCGGCATCCTGGTGGAAACGCTGTTGGACCGCGGCAGCCGGGGCGACGTCACCGAAGCGCAGTCCGCGATCGATCAGTTGGCGCAGTTGCCTGCAGCCGAAGGTCTGGCGGTGCGCGACATCACGCTGCTGCGGCTACGCGCCCTGCTCGCTCGGGCCCGTGGCGAAGACGTGACCTACCGCGAGTTCGTTACTCGTTATCGGGCGATGGCCAAATCGCTTGGCTTCGAACAACACATCGCCTGGGCCTGCGCGATGTAGCCGTCGCCGCATCGCCTCAATCAGCCTGCGCAACAACCGCACCGAGCAGCGGACGCTCGGCCGAGGCCACCAACAGGCTGCCCGCGTCGGCGGATCCGGGAAGCGTGTCAAGCCAGTAGCGCTTTCGCTGGAAGGCATAGGTCGGCAACTCGACGCAGTCGGCGTCCGTGCCGTCGAACATGCTCGCCCAATCCGGCGATATGCCACTGACGTATGCCTCGGCCGCCGACAACAGCAGGCGGCGCATGCCACCCTCGTTGCGTCTCATCGTTCCCACCACGATGTGCTCATCGCCGTACTCATCCAGCGAATCCCGGATGGCGGTGGTCAGCACGGGGTGTGGACTGGCCTCGACAAACGCGCGATATCCGTGCTCGTGGGCCCATCGGATGGCGTGGTCGAACAAGACCGGCTGCCGCAGATTGGCGAACCAGTAGTCTCCGTCGAGGCACGACGTGTCCAGCCCGGCGCCGGTGACGGCGGAGATGAAGGCGATATCGCTGGTTTCGGGTCGCAGACCGGACAACGACTCGCGCAGCGTGTCCCGCAACTCATCGACCTCCGGCGAGTGCGAGGCGTAGTCGACGGGAATCCGCGTCGCCCTGATGTCGTCTCGCTCGCAGACGGTCAAAAGCTCATCCAACGCCGTCGCGTCTCCGGTGACCACCGTGAACGACGGCCCGTTGCGTGCGGCGACCGCAAGCGACTGCCCCCAGTGCTCGATGAACTCGAGCACCCGCTCGACGGGCTGCGCCATCGAGACCATTCCGCCGGCCCCGGAGATCGCCCGGACCGCTTTGCTGCGCAGGCAGACGACCTTCGCGGCGTCTCGCAACGAAAGCGCGCCCGCGACATAGGCGGCGGCGATCTCGCCCTGCGAATGGCCCAGGACGGCGTCTGGGTGAATCCCCAGCGAACGCCACTGCGCGGCAAGCGAAACCATCACCGCGAACAGCGCGGGCTGCACCACGTCGACCCGGTCCAGGCGCTGCTCGACGTCGCGCCCACGCACGACCTCGAGCAGCGACCAGTCGACAAACTCGGCGAACGCGTTGTCGCAGCGCCGCATCTGGTCAGCGAATACCGGTGCGGTCTGCACCAGTTCGGCCGCCATGCCCGTCCACTCAGAACCCTGTCCCGGAAAGACGAAGACCGTCCTCCCCGTCGCGGCGGCCTTGCCTGTCACCACGTTGGCCGCGGGCGCGCCGCAGGAGATGGCCGTCAGCCCGTGCATCAATTCGCGACGATCGGCACCGATCACCACGGCCCGGTGGTCGAAGGACGCGCGGGTGGCGGCCAATGAATACGCGATGTCGTTGAGATCCGGGTCGGTGCGCTGTTCGACGAATCGCCGCAGCCGACTCCCTTGCTCAGCCAATGCAGACGCCGACTTCGCGGACAGCACCCATGGCAACACCGTCGAACGCTCGGATGAGTATTTCACCGTCGAATACTGCGGCGGTGCCTGTTCCACTATCACGTGGGCGTTGGTTCCACTGATGCCGAACGCCGACACCCCGGCACGCCGGGGGCGGTCGCTCTGGTCGGGCCACGGACATGCGGTTCCCACCACCGTCATCGTCCCCGAGGACCAGTCCACCTGCGGCGTAGGGGAATCCAGGTGAAGCGTCGCCGGCACCGTCCCATTGCGAATGGACAGCACCATCTTGATCACCCCGGCGACGCCTGCCGCGAACTGAGTGTGGCCGATGTTCGATTTGACCGAGCCGATCAGCAATGGCCTTTTCGCCGAGTGGGCCTGACCGTACGTTGCCCGCAACGCCTCCGCTTCGACCGGATCGCCGATCCTGGTTCCGGCGCCGTGCGCCTCGACCACGTCGACGTCGCCCGCCGTCAGGTCGGCGTCGAGCAGGGCTTGCCTGATGACCCGCTGCTGCGCCGGGCCACTGGGAGCCGAAAGCGCTTCCGACGCGCCGTCTTGGCCGACCGCGCTGCCCCGGATGAGCGCGAGTACCGGGTAACCGAGGTTTCGCGCACGCGACAGGGTGGCCAGCACCAGCACCCCGACCCCCTCCGAGGCGCCGAATCCGTCCGCGGCCGCCGCGAACGGTTTGGAGCGTCCGTCCGGAGCCAGCGCGCCCTGGCGACCGAACCCGACATAGACGCTGGGTGAGCACACCACGGTCGCGCCGCCGGCGACGGCCAGCCCACACTCGCCCGACCGCAGCGACCTCACGGCGAGGTGCAACGCGACCAACGACGACGAGCATGCCGTGTCGACCGTCAGCGCGGGCCCCTGCAGCCCCAGCGTGTGGGCCAGTCGACCCGACGCGACGCTGGCCGGTGTGCCCGTCACCAGGTAGCGCGCGTAGCCCTCGGTCTCGTCGTAGATACGCGCGCCGTACTCCTGTTCGCATGCGCCGATGAACACGCCCGTATCGCTGCCGTGCAGGGTGCTCGGATTGATCCGCGCTCGTTCCAACGCCTCCCACGTCGCCTCCAACAGCAGCCGCTGCTGGGGATCCATGGCTTGGGCCTCATGCGGACTGATCCCGAAGAACGCCGCGTCGAAATCGGCCACGTTCTCGACGAAGCCCCCCGCGCGGACGTACGTCGCCCGCGGCGCGTCCGGGTCGGGCCCGAACAGCGCTTCGAGATTCCAGCCTCGGTCGGTGGGAAAGGGCGAAATCGCGTCCCGTTCTTCGGATAGCAACTGCCACAGGTCCTCCGGTGAGTCGACTCCGCCGGGAAAGCGACAGCCGATCCCGAGAACAGCGATCGGCTCGCCGGGGCGAAGCCCGTCTGTGCCCTGTCGATGTGCGTCGAACCTCATGATCGCCCCCGACCGCGCGCCCACCGCGCCGCCACTCGATGCACTTCCTCATCCGAGCCCCTGACCTGCTGGATGAGGCGGAGATGACGGTCGTAGCGACTGGCCACCCAGCCGGTCCCGCGTTCACAATCGACGCGCAGCAGGGTGCCGTCCGCCGCCCAGGTGTGTCCGGTCGCGTGCTGAGCGGCCACAGTCGCCACGCATCCGTGACCGCTGGACTCTGCGATGTTCATCGTCGCTTCTCCTTCTCTGCCGTGGCGGAAGGGTCGCCACGGTCCCCAGTTCGGCCGCCGAAATCGTCCCGCGCCGGTGCCGCTCGGAGCCCAGTAACGCCCTACTGCAATCTGGCCGGCATCTGCGCGCCACTACTTAGGTGCTGACCTCGCATCGGCGTGATTGCAGTAGGGCTCTACTGCGGTTGTCGCCGCGCACGTCAGCCACGATCCCCGAAAGGGCAACAGCAGAGGAGGCGGGAATGAACGTACTCGCGCCGATTGCGCCTCAGGTGATTCCGGGACGCGCGATCGACATCGCCGACATTGGACCGATTCGGGGCTTGGCGCGCGTCGACCGCAGCGATCCCGTCTTCTTCGACCACCCGCTCGACCACGTACCGGGAATGCTTCTGGTGGCGGCCGGCCTGGAACTCGCCGACCACGGCTCGATGCTGGACCATGCCAACGTGACCGTCCGGCTCAACTTCACCAAGTTCTGCGAGCTCGACGGCCCGGTAGAGGTGACCGCCGCCCGGGAGCCCGACGGAGCTCACTGGTTCGAGTTCGTTCAGTTCGGCCGCGGCGTCGCGAACGCCCGGTTGGCGCACTGCGGCCGGCGACGGCAGATGAAGTGCGGCCCGGCGCCTGCACTGCAGGATGGACTCATCTCATCCGAACTGGTGCATCGGACGGACCGGCGAAACGTCGCGATCGGTCCGCTGACCGTCGAAGACGGCCGGGTTTGGACGGGGATCCGAAAGCAGCCCGCCATCGGCGGATTACCGCCGCGGGCCAGCGCTGTGGCGACGATTCTGGAAGCTACCCGTCAGCTCACCACCGTGATCCTGCACCGCTGGGGCGGCCATCCGTTCGGGACGAAGATGATCTTCGTCGGCTTCACCGCGGAACTACCCACCGAGGGACCGCCGGATCGCGTCGCGCGCGCGCTGTCCTGGGCGGTGACTGCGCCGGACAAGACCAACAAACTCAGTATCGACCTGCACGAGGTCGGTAGTCGGGCCAAAAAGGTCGGCTCCGTACTCATCGCGGCCCGATGCGCGAGCGACGAAGAATATGCGCAACTGCGCGCCGCCTGATTTCGGCGGAAGGCGAGCCCAGAGCCGGCGGCTTGGCATGGCCGACCGACTGACCACCTACGTCCTTCGAATTCTGTTGGTGCTGACTGCCGGTGCCCTCGGCGTCGCGGTAGCGGTGCACGTCGGCGATGGGCGTCTGACCGCGGCCGGTTTTGTAGCCGCGTATTTGATGTGGATGTTCTCCGAAACCCGGACCACCGCCGGCACACCACGCCAGTCGGCTGCCGAGAACCGCACACTCGTTCCTTACGCTGTCGCACGTGTCACCACTGCCGTGGTGGCCGCCTATTCGCAGCCGGTGGCATCCCCGCAGGTCGCGATCGCGTGTGCAGCGGTGTTCCTCTCGGGCGTGGCGGTACGCGCATGGGCGATCCACGAGCTCGGTGCTCAGTACTCCCACCGTGTGGTCCGAATCCCGGAAAACCAGCTGATCTCCTCCGGCCCGTATCGGGTGCTGCGCCATCCGGCCTACGCCGGAATGCTGCTCGCCAACGTCGGCTTCGTGGCCTACTTCGCCGGCCCCGCGAGCATCGCGGCGCTGTCCCTCCTGGTGGCCGCGATCCTCTGGCGGATACGGGTGGAAGAGAACGTTCTCGGTGAATCCCGCGAATATCGCGTATTTGCAAGGGGTCGAGACCGATTACTTCCCGGTGTCTGGTGATGATGCGCAAGGCCGTCTGGCGGGGTGACCCCGTGCGTCTACCGTTGGAAAGCCGCCCGGGCACGTCGCTTCCCCAGGGCTACGTCACCGTGTTCCGCAAGCGCCCGACACTGGACGTCGAGTTGCCGGACGGTACGCGCGCGGTGGCGGTGTCGCGCCAACGCGACGTGCGAACCGTGTTGAGCGACGACCGCTTCAGCCGAGCGCAATTCCACGGGTCGGCGTTGCACCCCGGCTCCGTCGTGCCGCTGGCGCTGGCGAACAGTGATCCGCCGATTCACACTCGGCGGCGCCGCGCCATCCAGCGATGGTTCACCGGGCAAAGGGCGCAGGAAGCTCGACCGCTCATCGAACGCATCGCCCACCAACTCGTCGATGAGCTGATCACGGCCGGACCGCCCGCCGACCTGTACGCGCTGTTCTGCCACCCGTTCCCGAACCTCGTTCACATGAACCTGCTCGGTCTGGACACCGCTGACCTGCCCTATCTGAGCCGACGGGTATCGATTGCGTGGTCCTCCGGTCGGTACTGCGCCGACGATGTCGACAAAGCCGTCGCCGAGCTTCGCGACTACTTCAACGCTCAGCTGAGTCGGGCACGCGGCCGCGGAGTGGAGCGCGGACTGATCGGTGAGTTGGCGCAGGATGACGCTGCGGACAGGCTCACCGACGCCGAAATCGTCATGCTCACCATGGGCCTGTTCATGTCCGGCGCCGAGACCACGAGCAGTCACCTGGCGCTGGAGCTCGTCGAGATACTTCAACGGCCGGGCTTGCGGGATGCGCTTCGCCGCAACCCCAGCCGGATTCCGGCCGCGGTCGAGGAACTGTTGCGCTGGGTCTGGTTCGGAGGCACGGACGGCGGAACGTCCGGGTGCGCTCATGTTGCGGTCGCGGACGTGAAGCTGCGCGACCGTCTCATCCCGACGGGCGATGTCGTCATCCCCGTGATCGACGTCGCCAATCGCGATCCGGACGTGTTCCCCGACGCCGACGAGTTCCGTCCGCAACGCGGCTCGAACCCCCACCTCGGATTCGGTTACGGCAGGCACCGGTGTGTCGGGATGGCGTTCGCACGTGTGGAACTCCAGGTCGGCCTGCGGACCCTGCTGTCTCGACTGGACGGCTTGACGTTGGCCCACGGACATGACATCGACTGGTGCACAACAATGTTCACCCGCGGAGTGCGCGTCCTGCCGGTGACATGGGGCGGAGGCGGGAAATGACCACTGCGGTCCGCATCACAGACTTCGTGCTCAGCCGGTCCGCTGGCCGCCTTCGCCGCCGTCGGGGCAGTTGGTCAGGAGCGACCACGGCGGGGTAGCAGGGCGGCCAGTTCGTCGCGGCTGGCCGTGTCGGTCTTCATCATGGCGCGGTAGACGTAGCTCTCCACGGTGCGCACGGACAACGTCAACCGCTCGGCGATCGCGCGGTTGGACAGTCCTTCACCGATCAGCATCACGATCTCTGTTTCACGGTCGGTCAACGGCAGCGCCTCGGTCGCCTGACGCAGCGCGGGCGTCGTCGCACCGCATTGGGCCGCGAGGGCGTCCGCGCGCGTCGAGCAGCCCATCGCCGATCCCCGTTTGTCGTGGCGTCGGTACGCCATGGCGGCATGAGCCGCCGCGTCGATGGCCGCGAGCATATCGCCCAGCTGCTCGAATTCCGTTGACAGTGACGATAGTTCAGCACCGTCATCGGCGAGCAACGCTGCGGCGAACCGGGCGGCAAGGGCCGCGCGCGGCCCCTCCACGATCGCTTCGAGTTCACCCAGTCGGGCCACACCGTTTCGATCACCGAACTGGGTAGCGGTCTGCAGACACATCACCTCTTCGGCGAACCGTCCCGCCGCCCTGGCATTCTCGGCCACCGACGACACGGTGGCGATGGCCTCGCTGACCGCGCCCTGGCTGGCGGCCACCCAGGCGTGGGCCATGCGGCGCTCGAAATCGAGCGCCCGGAACTTGCGCGGCACCTCATCGAGCGCGCGAAGCGCGGATGCCGCCTCCTCGGTCGAACCGCTCATGGCAAGCGCCGTCGCCTCCGCCACGCGGTAGCGGTAGCCCCAACCTCCCGAATAGGACGCGGTCAGATCGTGCACGGCCTGCGAAAGCAACTGGCGCGCATTCTTGACATCGCCCGCGCCGAGCGCCGCCCGGCCCGCCACGGCATCACCGAGCGGTTGCGCCGCCCCGGGAAGGTCGACCGCCTGCCTGCGAATGCGTTCGGCCACCTCGAGCGCGTCCGCGACACGGCCCGCCAGCAGCAACGCGCTGACGTGTGCGTCGGCGATGTTGAACCGCATGTGCGGGGCATCGAGGGTGCGCGTGGCGACGTCGTAACCCGCCTGCGCGGAAGCGACGGCCTCGGTCAACCGGCCCGCGTCGGCGTAGATCTGGGCGAGCGCCCACGCTATCTCGGCGCCGACAACCGGAATGTCCTTCGGCGCGAGATTCTTTGACGCCTGCATCGCCGCTTCCGGCTGGTCCGTCGCGAACCAGTACACCGTGAGGAAGGCGTCTATGTAGGTGCGGGCGTCGGCGGGTGTCGTCTCCGACGCCCGGTCGACGATCGCTTTGGCCGCTGCGGGGTCGCCGAGGTCCCACAGCATGTTGCTCGCCCGGATGAACGCGAACCGGGCGCGATCCTGATCGTTGAGGTCCTCGGCACGAACACAGTCGAGCACGGCCTCCGCCTCCTCGCCCCGTCCCAGCCACGACAGGGCGTGCGCTCGAACCAGGATCGGCTCCGGGCCCGCCCCAGCCGTGATCGCCGCTTGCGCAAGCCGTTCGGCCAGCGCGAGGTCGGCCAGCCATACCGCGCCGTGCGCCGCCCTGACCAGAAGGTCGACATCGGGGACCAGGTCGGAGTCCACGGTCAACGTCGCGCGCCGCACGATCACCCGCAGGTCGTCGCGGTCGCCTGCGGCCGCGAGTTCGTTGGCGACCATGCCGCGCAACCGTCGCAGCCGGGTCGGCGCCGCGCGCCTGCGGCGCACCTCCCCGTAGAGGGGATGTGCGATGCGCACCTCGATACCGCTGCCTGCGGGCTCCAGTGTGATCAGTCCGCGGATGTCGGCCTCCTCCACGGCAGCGGGGTCGGTGATCCGGGTCAGGGTGGCGAGTTCGATCGGCTCACCGACGGCCAGCACGTCGACCACGTCGCTGACCTTGGCGGGCAACTCGCCGATGCGGGATTCGATCAACTCGGCAAGGCCGGGCGGCACCACCGGATCGCCGGACCACCGCCAGCAATCGCGCTCCTGCGCCAGCCTGCCGTCGGAGACCTCCTGCTCGACGATGTTGCGCAGGTACAGCGCATTGCCGTGCGTCAGCCTCCACAGCCGGTCGGCGGCGTCACCGGCCACCGATCCGCCCAGGGTTGCCGCCAGCAGCGCGGCGGTGTCGTCGGAGGGCAGGGGCGCCAGATCGAGCCGATCGAAGTTGCCGACCTGCCAGATCTCCTGGACCGCAGCCGGAATCGGCATGTCGTCGCGAACCGTCAGGATCACCTTCGCGGCACCGCGCTGCACGATCTGATGCACCACGAACAGCGACAGCTCGTCGAGCAGGTGCGCGTCGTCGACGCCGATGACCACGCTGGTGTCCGACGCCGTCAACGACTCGACCACACCGCGCAGCAACGCGACGGTGTCGGTCACCCCCGACGGCGCCCACGCGGTGAACGCGCCGAGCGGCAGCGCCGTCGCCGACGAGGTGCCGACCGTCCACCGGGTCTCGCGGCCGCGTGCTGCGGCGGACGCCAGTGCCTCCCGGGCGATTCGGCTCTTCCCCACCCCGGCCGCGCCGCGGATGACGATGCCGCCCGCGTCGGCGGCCGTGATCGCGGCGTCGATCGTCCGCATCTCTTCGGAGCGGCCGACCAGGGGCCACGACAGTCGCACTCAACGAGGGTATAAAGCAACGAATACCCCTGCGTGGAAAATCCCCCGACTTCAGCGAAACAACTGCTGATCTGCGGCTTTAGCGACCCTTTTTGACCTTCATGACCTGCTTTCGCAGGCCGTCGGTGGCCGACTCGAGCCCGCCCTTCATCGCCCGCTTCAGCACGAAGCCCGGAATCGGCACAGACGGGTCGACGGTGATCTCGAACTTCACCTTCGTCTTGTCGCCATCCGGGGTGAGCGTGTACTTGGCGTCCTGCGCCTTGAGCTGGCTCGAACTGACGAGCGTCCAGCCGGCGCTGGTGTCGGTCCACTCGTACTGCACGACCTGCTCGTCGGCGATGCCCATGGTCTTCAACTTCAGCTTGACCCGCCCCGGCCTGCCGTTGTCGTCGGTGTCGAGGATCTCGGCGCCCTGATGCTGCGACGACCAGTCGGGTGCCGTTTCGACGTCGGCGATGACGTCGAGGATCTCTTCGGGGCTGGCGTCGATGACGACTTCCCGGGAATCGCTGATTGCCATGGACGCGACCCTATGTCCGGGGCGGGAGTTTGATGCGGAGATTGGTTGATTCGGGCAAACACCGCAGCGGTCGTCGGCGGTAGGCTCACCGCCATGAGCGCCGACGTCGACCCCACCGTCCCTCCCAGCGGCACCGGTTGCGTGGAATGCGATGCCATCGGCGGCTGGTGGGTGCACTTGCGGCGATGCGCGGCGTGCGGCCACATCGGCTGCTGCGATGACTCTTTGGCCCGTCACGCCTCGGCACACTGGCGCGAGTCCGGGCACCCGATCATCCGCTCGTTCGAGCCCGGTGAGGACTGGTTCTGGAACTACCAGACCAACGAGTACTACGACGGCCCGCAACTCGCCCCGCCGGATTCGCGGCCCAAGGACCAATCCGTGCCGGGCCCGAGCGACCGGGTGCCCAAGGACTGGGCGGCACGGCTACGCCAGCGCGACAGCTGAGTTCTCCCCGCTCGCACGTGGAAATCACCGCCGGGGGTATTCCGTCGGCATGAACAAAGAGAAGTCCGACACGGCAGAAACGGACGCCGAGGGCGGCGCCACGCGCTAGCCCCGCATGATTCATCGGCGCGAACGTGCACGCTTGTACGCCAGATCGCGGCGTGTCGTGTTCTAACACGCACGCTCGCGGCTTTAGGGCACGTCGGCCAGCGCCTGCTTGGCGGCGTTGTACCCGGGAATGAACGTGATGCCGGGCCCGCCGTGGCACCCCGCGCTGCCGAGGTACAGGCCCTCGATCGGAATAGGCTGGTCGACAAAGCCTTTCGGTCCGGGACGGTTGGGGCCGATCTGTTCCGGGTGGATCAGGCCGTGGCAGTAGTCGCCGCCGGGCGCGCCGAACATCGTGCCCATGTGCTTGGGCGTGAACGTGGTGTGCCGGATGATCAGGTCCTCGAAGTTCGGCGCCAGCCTGGTGATCTTGTCGATCACCCGCTGACCCATCTCGACCTTCATGTCGCCGTAGCTGGTGTCACCATCCTGAATCGGGAACCACAGCGAGAACGCCGACGCCGCATGCTTGCCTTCGGGCGCCAGGCCCGGATCGTTGACCGACGGGATCTGCAACGCGATCGACGGGTCGGCGGGAACGATGCCGCGCCTGCAGTCCTCCCACTGCTGCTGCAACTCCTCTGGTGTGCTGAAAATGCCGATGTTGGACTGCATCTCGGGGTTGTTGAGCACCTCGTAGGGCGCCGCGAACTCGGGGATGCCGTCCAGCGCGAAGTGCATCTGCAGGTAGCTGCCGCGATGGTCGGAGCGCGAGAAGCGCTCGCGGATGTCGGCGGGCACCGCGTTCGAGTCGACCAGGCCGTTGATCGTCAGGTCGGGTGCGATGCCGGAGACGACGATCGGCGCCGTGATGGTCGATCCGTCCTCCAGGCGCACCCCGGCGACGCGGCCGTCGGACACCAGGATCTCGTCGACCTTGCTGCGCAGCCGCAGTTCACCGCCGTTGGCGGCGAAGAGTTTCTGCAGATGCGCTGTCAGCGCGCCGATTCCACCCTGAAGCTTCTTGACCAGCAGCGCGTTTTCGTCGGGCACCGCGAAGCCGTACGCCAGCGCGGCAGCGGTGCCGGGGGTGGCGGGCCCGCGGTAGGTGGTGTTGCACGCCAGCAGCGACAGCATGCCGCGCAGCGCGCCGTTCTTCTCCTTGTCGGGCAGGTAGCGGTCGATGACGTCGGTGACCGACCCGAACAGCATGTCGGTGATGGACGATCGCTCGAATTCGTTTGTCGCGCAGGCATACATCTCGTCGAGCGTCTTCGGCGGCCGGCCCGCGTCGAACCTTCCCAGCGCGCGGGTCGGCGCCTGACACCAGGCCATCAGCCCGGCCATCCCGTTCACCGCTTCAGCGCCGTGGACTTCGTTGATGTGCGTCAGCAACTTCATCGGGTCGGTGTAGTAGATCAGCGGCTCGTCGCCGACGCCGCGCAGCGACACCGACATCACGTCGAGGTCGACCGTCGGCAGCGTGTCCAGCCCGAGTTCGCGGCTCACCTCCGCCGACGTCGGGATCTGCACCGAGCCGGCGATCTCGAACTTGTACCCGTCGAAAAGCTCCACGGTGGAGGCCATTCCGCCGGCGTACAGCTTGAAGTCCAGGCACAGAGTGCGCAGCCCCGCATTGGCGAAAAGTGCTGCCGCGGTCAATCCGTTGTGGCCCGCGCCGACGACGATCGCGTCATAGTCCGTCATTGGCTGAATCTGACACGGGCCGAAAGTTTTGTCAATATTGACGAAACTTGTGCCCTTATGTGGAGTCCCCGATCCCCTTCTGCAGCGTCTGCAACGCCTCCCGGGTCAGCCGCGTCAACTCGGGCAGCGACCGGTTCTCCCCCAGCATCCAGACCTCCATCGCGCCGAACACCGCGGCGGCGATGCACCGTGCGACGACGGTGATCCGCATCCGGTCATCGGTGCCGGGCTGCGGCGGGTCGTTGCCGCCGAGGTGCTCCTCGATGGCCTCGGCGAAGTCCGTCTCGACCCGACGGATATGCCTGACGATCCGGCCGGGGTCGAGTTCGGTGGCCCGCAGCGCCGGGATCTCCGCGACCGCCCAGTCGTCGTACGGCCTGGCCAGGATCGCCGATGCGACGGCGTCGATGATCGACTCGTCCGGCGAGCGTTCGGCCAGCGCGGAACGGAACCAGTGCAGGCCCACGTCGTAGTCGGCGAACAACAGATCGTGTTTTGACGCGAAGTGTCGATAGAAGGTCCGCAGCGACACCCCGGCGTCCGCCGCGATCTGTTCGGCCGACGTGTCCTCAACGCCCTGCGCGAGGAAACGGACCACAGCCGCCTGCCGCAGCGCCTCGCGGGTGCGCTCGCTGCGCGCCGTCTGAGCAGGTCGGACCATGGCCGTAAGCTACCTCACCTCAGTTATGTCAATATTGACAAAACTCGAATCCACAGTAGCGTGCCAACCGTGGAGCTGACGTTGCAGCGCATCGGTGCGTGGTCCGGAATCGTGATGATCGTCCTGTTCAGCATCTTCTTCTCGGTCATGGCAAAGCTCTTCCCGCCGCTGTCGCCGACCGCGTCGGCCGACGAGATCGCCGGGTTCCTGATCGAACACAAGATCTGGGTGCGCTTCGGCATCGCGGGCAGCCTGCTCGCCATCGTCGTCGCGTTTCCGTGGCTTGCGGCGATCTGCCTTCAGATTCGCCGTGTCGAGGGCCGGTTCGGCATGCTGACCGTCACCCAGTTGCTCGCGGCCGCGGTCTTCGTGCCCGCATTCATCTTCGCGTTCATCATCCTGGCCGCCGCCGCATTCCGGCCCGACCAGAGACCGCCCGAGATCACCCTGGCCCTCGACGATCTGTTCTGGCTCTGGTTCGTCGGCATCGCCGGAACCATCATCGTGCAGTGCGTGACATTGGCCATCGCGGCGTTCGTCGACACCACTGAGCCTCGGACGTTCCCTCGCTGGTACGGCTACCTGAACCTGTGGGCCGCGACGCTGTCGCTGCCGGGCGGCATGACCGTGGTGTTCAACGACGGCCCGCTGGCCTGGAACGGCGTGTTCGCGTTCTACATCCCCGGTGCCGCGATGGTCATCTGGCTGTTCGCCACCTCGATCGTGATGCTCCGGTCGATCAAAGCGCAGCAGGCCGCCGAAGCGCCGCTCGTCCCCGCGTGACCGCAACGGCCATCCGCCGGATTCCTGGCGAATCCGGCACCTGGGTGTTCCTGTTCGGCGACATGGTGGTGTTCGGCGTCTTCTTCGTCACCTTCATGGTGGAACGGGCCAAGGCGCCCGAAGTCTTCGACGCGGCCCGCAAGACGCTGCATGTCGGCATCGGCGTCACCAACACCCTGGTGCTGCTGACCAGTTCGCTGTTCGTGGTGGCCGCACTCGGCGCCACCCGCGCCGGGATGAAATCCGTTGCGGCCAAGGCCTTGTACGCGGCGATCGGGTGCGGTGTCGCGTTCATCGGGCTCAAGGTCGTCGAGTACGTGTCGCTGGCCTCGGCGGGGCACGGGCCGGGCGCCAACCACTTCTACCTCTACTACTTCATCCTGACCGGCCTGCATCTGCTGCACGTGTGCATCGGCCTGGGGGTGCTGGTGCTGCTGGTCACCCAGGTGCGCCGCGCCGAACTGAGCGCCACGCGCCTCGCCCTGATCGAGGGCGGCGCGTGCTTCTGGCACCTGGTCGACCTGCTGTGGATTTTCCTGTTCGCACTCCTGTATCTGGTGAGCTGATGAAGGTACTGGAACTGGTGCGCAACCGGGCCGGGTTCTCCTGGTTGCTGCTGGTGGCCGCGACGGTCATCTCGTGGGCGGTCGGCGCCGAACACGGCACCGGGTCGATGGTGGTTCTGGTGGTGCTGGCGATCGCCTCGCTGAAGGTCCGGCTGGTGGGGCTGGACTTCATGGAGTTGCGCCACGCCCCGCTCGTGCTGCGGGCCCTCTTCGAGTTCTACTGCGTGGCCATCTGGGCGGTGCTGTGCGGGCTGTATCTCTGGTTGTAGCCGAATTGGTGCTCTGACCCGCGCCGCGGTCGGCTTACAGTTGAATGATGCTCGACGACGATTTGCGGCGTCGCCGCCTCGAGGTCATCCGCGAACACATGGACACCGAGGTGACCCAGGAGTTCGACCGCACCCTGGCCACATTCAACGGGCACCCGCGCTACGAGATCATGCCGACGGGTCAGGTCTTCGACGGCGACGACGAGGTGATGGGCTACTACCGGATGACCAGGACGGCCTTCCCGGACCAGCGTCACGACAACGTTCGCCACCACTTCACCGACGACACGGTGATCGTCGAATTCGACTTGCTGGGAACCAATCTCGGTGAGTTCTACGGTCTGCCACCGACGGGCAAGTCGTTCCGCGTGCCGATCATCGCGGTCTTCTTCTTCGACGGCGAGCAGCCCGACCGGATCGTCAACGAACGGGTCTACTTCGATTCCGCCAGCCTGGTCACCCAGATCGGCCGCGGTGAAATCCTCGCCCTCGCGGGCGACCTCGGCGCAGGCGGGGAGCGGTCCACACAGTGAAGGTCCACCACCTCAACTGCGGCACCATGCACCCACCCCGCGGTCCCGTCTGCGTGTGCCACGTCCTGCTGCTGGAGACCGACAACGGCCTGGTCCTCGTCGACGCGGGCTTCGGGGTCGACGACTGCGCCGATCCGAAAGGCCGGGTGGGCCCCGTTCGGCTGTTCACCCGGCCCGAGTTCCGAGCCGACGAGGCCGCCGTCAACCAACTGAACCGGCTCGGCTTCTCCCGCGACGACGTACGCCACATCGTGCTCACCCATCTCGACACCGACCACGTCGGCGGGACGGCCGACTTCCCGCAGGCGACCATCCACGTGACGTCGGCCGAAGCCGTCGCGGCGTTCTCCGCACCCACCCGCGTCGAGCGCGTCCGATACGGCCGCCAGCTGTGGGTGAAGGACCACGACATCGTCGAGCACGACCCGCGCGGAGAGTCCTGGCGCGGGTTCTCGGCGGCCAAGGAACTCCACGAGGTCGCGCCCGGCATCGTGCTGGTGTCGATGCCCGGCCACACCCGCGGGCACACGTGCGTCGCGGTCGACGCGGGCCACCACTGGATACTGCACTGCGGTGACGCCTTCTACCACTACGGCTACCTGGAGGGCAGCCATGTGCCACGGACCCTGTGGGCCATGGAGACCATGGTCGCGTTCGATCGAAAGAAGATGTGGGACAACCATGCTCGGCTCGCCGAGCTCTACCGTCAGTCCGAGCCGGACCTGATCATCGTGCCCGCCCACGACCTGGAGCTCTTCGAGCGGGCCAAGGCCACCGCAGACTCGTCGTCGCCCTAGGGCACCAGAACCACTTTGCCGACGTTCTCCCTGGCGGCCAGGATGCGGTGTGCCTCAGCAGCGTTGGCGAACGGCACGGCCTCGTGGACGACCGGGACGGCGACGCCGTCGGCCAGCGCGGTGGCCAGCGGGCCGACCCACGGCTCCAGCGTGCCGCGGTCGTCCCACAGCTTGAGCATGTTCAGCCCGATCACCGCCTTCGAGTCGGACAGCTGCTTGACCAGGTTGAAACCCCGAAGCATGGGCAACAGCTGCGGCAGCGCCGTGCGCAACGAGCGCTTCTCCCCCTGCTGCATGGCCGAGAAGCCGTAGGCGATGATCCGGCCGCCTGGACGGATCAGGTCATAGGAACGCTTAAGCGATTTTCCGCCCATCGCGTCGAGCACGATGTCGTAGGGCGGCAAGCCCTTCCACCATCCGTCCCTGCGGTAGTCGATCGCGCGGTCGACACCGAACTCGGTCAACCGGGCGTGCTTGCCCGGCGACGCGGTGCCGTGGATCTCGGCACCGGCCGCCTTGGCCAACTGGATCGCCGCGATCCCGACCCCGCCCGCCGCCGCGTGGATCAGCACGCGTTCACCGGCACGCAGCGACCCGTAGCCGTGCAGCGCCGCCCATGCGGTGGCGTAGTTGACCGGTATCGCCGCGCCCTGCTCGAAGCTCAACGACTCAGGCAGCGGAATGGCGTCAGCGGCCGCCACGTTGACGATCTCGGCGTAGCCGCCGAACCTCGTTCCGCCGAAGACGCGTTCACCGATGCGGCCCTGGTCCACCCCGTCGCCGACGGCCTCGATGATTCCCGACACCTCGTATCCCACGACGCAGGGCGGCTTGGGCGCGTCCGGATACAGCCCGACGCGGGCCAGGTGATCGGCGAAGTTCACACCCGCGGCACGGACTGCGATCCGCACCTGGCCCGCCGAGGGCGGCGGCGGATCCGGCCGCTCCTGAGCTTGCAGGACCGAGAGGTCACCGTGCTTGGTGATGACGACGGCGCGCACCGGCGGATCAGACCGTAGCGGGCGCAGACTGGCGTGCGCGGTTCCTGAGGCGGCCCGCTAACACAGTGAGCACGTCGAAGTAGTGGGTGGGGGTGACCCGAGACAGGATGTCGAAGACGTAGGCGTCGGGGCCCACCAGGATCCGCGCCTTGCCCTGCTCGACACCGCGGTGGATGATCTCGGCGGCCTTGTCGGGCTCGGTCATGGTGATCGCGGCGAACTCGGCCACCATCTGCTCGTGAGTGCGGCCCAGGCCGTCGGGGTCCTTGCGGAACCGCGCGTTGCGCACGATGTTGGTGTTGATCCCGCCCGGGTGCACGTTGATCGCTGCGACGCCGGTGCCGCGCAGCTCTTGACGCAATGAGTCAGTGAACCCGCGGACCGCGAATTTCGCTGCGCAGTAGGCACTCTGGTTGGGCATGCCGGCGAGGCCGAACACACTCGAGGTGTTCACGATCGCACCGGAGTCCTGCTCCACCAGGATCGGCAGAAACGCCCGGGTTCCGTTGACGACACCGTGAAAGTTGATGTCCCACAGCCAGTTGTCGTCGTCGGGGACGGCATCGAGCACACTGGAACCGACGGCGACGCCCGCGTTGTTGAAGACAGCACCCAGCGGCGCGGGTGCCCAGTCGGCCACCTCGCCGGCGAAGTCGCGCTGGGCTTCGGCATCGCGGACGTCGAGCACGCGCGTCAGGCTCGGGCCGGACAGGCCGGACTCGGTCTCCTTGAGACCGAGCTCGTCGATGTCGGCGAGGGCCACCGGGCAGCCGTGCGACGAAAGGCGTTGCGCGAGGCCGCGACCGATGCCCGACGCCGCACCCGAGATGACGACGGTGCGGCCGGTGATCCTGCGGCGCGTGGACTTTGGCATCAATTCTCCTTCAGTTCGATGTCGTCGATGGGCGACGAAGCGACGTGGTCGGTGATCAGGTCCAGCACCCGGTCCCACACGCCCACCGGGAGGTCGTGACCCATTCCGGTGATCGTCTCCAGCCGGGCTCCGCGGATGGCACGCGCGGTGGCGGCGCCCCCGGTCGGATGGACCATGCGGTCGCGGTCACCGTGGATCACCAGGGTCGGCACGTCGATGTCGCGCAGTTCCGCTGTGCGGTCACCGGAGCGGAAGATCGCGGCAAGCTGGCGGGGCGTGCCCGAGCTGGACTGGTCTCGGTCCCAGCCGATCGCGGCGCGCTGCCGAATCCGCTCTTCGTCGAACGGGAAACCGTGCGAGCCGATGTGCCGGAAGATCGCCGCGTCGCGGTCCATCGCCTCGTGGCGGGTGCGCGGCGGCTTCGAGGTGGCCAGCCGCCACCACGTCGACATCGCCGGACGGCCGATCCGCGCGGCGCCGGTGTTGGACATGATCGACGTCAGCGTGCGCACCCGGCCCGGGTAGTGCGCGGTGACGGTCTGGGCGATCATCCCGCCCATCGAGATACCCGCGAGGTGGACGTCCTGATAGCCGAGGACGTCGAGCAGGCCGACGGTGTCGCGGGCCATGTCGCCGAGGTGGTACTGCCGCGGATGACTGCCGCCGCGCAGGATGGCCAGGGCCTTGGGCGGCGGGAAGCCCATGTGCGTCGACCGCCCGACGTCGCGGTTGTCGAACCGCGTCACCCGGTACCCGCGCGCGGCCAGGGCCGCGGCGAAGTCGGTCGGCCATGAGCCGTGCAACTGTTGCCCGAGGCCGCCGACGAGCACGATCGGCGGGTCGTTCTCGTCGCCGATCTGTTCGTAGCACAGTTCGATGCCGCGCCCGACGTCGACGATCACCTGCTCGGACTGCTCGGAATTCATGCCGACACCCTCTCGGAGCCGCTCGGAGTCGTTGATCTCGATCCCACCTTTCGCCGGTAGACCACGGCACGCCCGCCGCGTGCGGGTGCGGTGGCCACGCCGCGGGAATGGACCCGCTCGCCCGCGGCATATGTTGTGCCGAACTCGAATTCGCGCAGCAGCGTGCGCAGCGTCACGGTCATCTCCATGTTGGCGAAGGCGGCGCCGATGCATCGGCGGATGCCTCCACCGTAGGGGATCCAGGTATGGGTGTCCGGGTTGCCGCCGAGGAAGCGATCCGGGTTGAACACGTTCGGCTCGGTGAAGTTCCGCTCCGACGAGTGCGACATCGTGATGCTGGCGATGACCGCGTGATCTTTCGGAATCACCCATTCGCCCAGCCGGATTCGGTCGCGCGTCACCCTGATGGTGGCCTCCACCACCGGTCGGCTGCGCTGGACCTCCCAGACGGTGGCCTGCAGCAGCTGCGAGCCGCCCGCATCCACCTCGGCCGTGAGCCGGTTGAGCAGCCTGGGGTGCCGCCGCAGCCGCTCGACGGCCCATGCCAGCGTCGTCGCCGTGGTCTCATGGCCCGCCGACAGCAGGGTCAGCAACTCGTCGGCGATGTGGTCGTCGGAGATCGGCGAGCCGTCGTCGTAGCGCGCCGCCAGCATCAGGGCGAGCACATCGGTGCGTTCGGAGAAGGCGGGATCGCGTCGCGCCTCGGCGATCAGCTCGGCGACGATCTGGTTGTAGCGGCTGCGATACCGCTGCACCCGCCCCCAGGGACTCCACGGCCCCAGGTCACGCCGGAAAGCCGCGGGCATCACCGCCATTCGGGAAGCCAGCGGGATCATCGGCGGGAACAGCTCCCGCAGCTCATCGAACGCGCTGCCCTGGGCGCCGAACACGGTGCGCAGGATGGCGTTGAGGGTGATGCGCATCATCGACGGCAGGGTTTCGAACTCCCGGCCTTCGGGCCAGCCGGCGATCTCGCGCCTCACCTCTTCTTCGACGATCGCCTCGTAGCCCGCCATCCGCTTGCCGTGAAACGGGGGCACGAGCAGCTTGCGCCGCTCCTTGTGCTCATCGCCGTCCAGGCTGAAGGTGGAGCCGGGCCCGAGCACGGTGCCGAGGTTGGACGCCCGGCCCACGAGATTGCTGTTGGTGGTGAAGAGGTCCTTGATCAGCGACTGGTCGCCGATCACCACGGTTTCGCCGAAGATCGGCAGGTTCATGGTGAACGCGCCGCCGTATCGCCGCCCGATCGCGGCCACCGCACGGTGGCGTGCGGTGAAGAACGCGATGCCCATCAGGGCCTTCGGTATGCGTGGCCCCGGCGGCAACCGAACCGGGTCGGTCGTGGCCTCTCCCATGTCGCCCCTTCGTCGTGGTACTCCAAGGTACCGGTAACGGTACGCGACCGTACCGGCCGCGACAACCCCCTTGTACAGATGTGCAATAACACCGGGCGAAAGCGGTGCCGGAAGTCGGCCACAGACACCTTCGGGCGACCTAATCTTGAGCATCGCCTTCACGAGGAGCACCGATGGGTTTCCTGACGCCGAATCTGCCTGCGGTCGATCACGAAGCGTTCGTGGCACTGCCCCTGCGCGACAGGATCAAGATCCTGGTGCTCAAGTGGGTCGACTACGGCTACGGCGTGCCGCGGATGATCCACCTGCTCTACATCGCCAAGCTCGTGGTCTTCTACGCGATCGCCGGCATCGCGATCGCGACCGCCACTTCCAACCTGCCCGCGTTCTGGCACGTGTCGCAGTGGTGGGACCAGCCGATCGTCTACCAGAAGGCGATCCTGTGGACGGTGCTGCTGGAGGCCCTCGGACTCGCCGGATCGTGGGGGCCGCTGGCCGGCAAGACCAAGCCGATGACCGGGGGCTACCGATTCTGGGCCAAGCTCAACACCATTCGACTGCGGCCATGGCGGGCGGTGCCGTTCACCGCCGGCAACCGCAGGACATGGTTCGACATCGTCCTGTATCTCGCGCTGATCGTCAGCCTCGTTGTGCCGCTGCTGGTTTCCGGCGTGCACAGCGAGTCACTGTCGGCGGCGGTGCCCGACAACACCTCCGGCCTGGTGAACCCAGCGCTTCTTGTCGCACCCATTGTGCTGCTGGTGCTGCTCGGCTTGCGGGACAAGACCATCTTCCTTGCCGCCCGTGGTGAGCAGTACCTTCCCGCCTTGATCTTCTTCGCGGTGTTGCCGTTCACCGACATGATCATCGCGGGCAAACTGCTGATCTTCACGGTGTGGTTCTGGGCCGGGATCTCCAAATTCGGGCTGCACTTCACCCACGTCATTCCCCCGATGGTCAGCAACAGCCCGTCGATGCCGCTGAAATGGCTGAAGCGGGCGCACTATCGCGACCACCCGGACAACCTGCTGCCGTCACATCTGGCCACCTTCATGGCCCACGGGCCCGGCACCGTCGTCGAGATCATCGCGCCGCTGACGCTGCTGTTCTCGCCGTGGCCGTGGCTGACGCTGATCGCCATCGCCATCATGGTGTCGTTCCATCTGTTCATCATTTCGACGTTCCCGCTTGCGGTTCCGGTGGAATGGAACGCCTTGTTCGGTTACGCGGTCATCTTCTTGTTCTGGGGTTTCCCGAACTGGCACGGCTACGCGATCTGGGACATGTCGTCGCCGTGGGTGACCGTTCTCATCTTCGCCGCGCTGTGCTTCTCTCCGGTGCTGGGCAACATCCGCCCCGACCTGGTGTCCTTCCTGCCGGCCATGCGCCAGTACGCGGGCAATTGGGCGTCGGCCACCTGGGCCTTCGCCCCGGGGGCGGAGCAGAAGCTGAACCGGGTGACCCGGTCGGCGGGCAACCAGGTCGACCAGTTGATCGACTTCGGCTACGACCCTTTGGTGGCGGAGATCTTCGCGCAGCAGATCATCGGCTGGCGCGCCATGCACAGCCAGGGCCGCGGGCTGTTCTCCGTGCTGCTGAAGAACCTCCCCGACATCGACAGCAGGTCGGTGCGCGAGGGCGAGGTGGTGTGTAACACGTTGATAGGGTTCAACTTCGGCGACGGCCACCTGCACAACGAAGACCTGATCGAAGCCGTCCAGGACGAGGCACAGTTCGAACCCGGCGAGCTCATCGTGGTGTGGGTCGAGTCGCAGCCGATCCATCGCAGGACCCAGCAGTACAAGGTGATCGACGCGGCTCTCGGCGTGATCGAGCGCGGTACCTGGAAGGTCGAGGACGCGGTGGCCGAACAACCGTGGCTGCCCAATGGCCCGATCCCGCTGACCGTCACCTGGTCTCGCCCCGGCACGCCGCCGGGCGACCGCTCGGGGGCGATGGCGTGAGCATGCAGTGTGATGCCGGACGCAGACCTGTCGAAGCAATCCCGTAGGGCCGTCGGCCCGCATACGCTGATCTTGTGGAACTCGGCGTGGGAGCCGGGGCCGGGAAACCGTGGTTCGGCATCCTGGGTCCGTTGGCCGCCGGAGTCGAAGGCGGACAGCAGCTTGAGCTCAGCGGGCGCAAGCAGCGAGAACTGCTTGCGCTGCTGCTGATCAACGTCAACCGCTGCATCCCGGCGACCCGCATCGCCGATGCGCTGTGGCAGGGCCGGCCGCCGGCAAGTGCGGACGTCACGCTGCGAACCCACGTCTCGCACGTGCGGCGTCAGCTGGCTGGAATCGGCGCCGACGACGCCCTTGTCACCCGCCAGGCCGGCTACGGCATGTTCGTCGATGCCGACCAGGTCGACGCGGCCCGCTTCGAACGGCTGTTGGAAGCCGGCCGGGAAGCGATAGCCCGCAACGACTTCCACGACGCATCGCAGATACTGCAAGAGGCGCTGGGGATGTGGCGCGGATCGGTGCTCGACGATCTGGGACCGCCGGACTTCGCGGAGACGGAGGCCGCTCGGCTCGAGGAACTGCGGTTGACCGCGCTGGGCCACCGCATCGACGCCGACCTGGAACTGGGCAGGCATCAGGCGGTGATCGCCGAACTCGAGCGACTGGTGCTCGCCCACCCGTTCCGGGAGGGACTGCACAGCCAGCTGATGCTCGCCCTGTATCGCTCGGGCCGCCAGGCCGACGCGCTGGCCGTCAGCGCGTCGCTGCGAGAACGCCTCGCCGACGATCTCGGTGTCGATCCCACCCGGGAGCTTCGCGACCTGGAAACCGCAATCCTGCGCCATGATCCGGCGCTGCTGGTGTCGCGCCGAGCCGCCGACGGCCCGACGGTTCCCAGCGTGCCGCCCGGCGCGTCGACCAAATATCACCCACCGACCACCGCACGGACGCTGGTCGACCGGGCTCGGCTGATCGACCGGCTGAGGGCAGGCGGCAGCAGGCGGCTTCTCGTGGTGCACGGGCCGGCGGGCTTCGGCAAGACCACGCTGGCGGCGCAGTGGCGCGAGAGCCTGCTCACCGACGGCGTCACGGTGGCATGGATGACGATCGACACCGATGACAACAACGCGATCTGGTTTCTGGCGCACCTCGTCGACGCGGTCCGCAGCGTCCGGCCCGCAATGGCGGCCGGTCTGCGCCAAGCGCTGGAATCGCGCGGCGAGGGCGCGGTGCGTTATGTGCTGAACTCTCTGATCAACGAGATCGATTCCGCCCCGGCACGTTTGGTCATCATGATCGATGACTGGCATCGCATCGACAACGCCGCGACCATCGATGCGCTCGGCTATCTTCTCGACAACGCCGGCCACCGCCTCCAGGTCGTCGTGACCAGCCGCACGCGGGCCGGGCTGCCCCTCGGCCGACTTCGCGTCCGTGACGAGCTGGTCGAGATCGACGGCGCCGCTTTGCGATTCGATGTTCCGGAGTCTCGGGCGTTCCTGGTGGACGTTGGCGGGTTGGCGTTGGACGACGACGAGGTCGCCCACCTGGAACGGACGACCGACGGCTGGGTCGCTGCGCTTCAGCTGGCGTCGCTTTCCCTTCGCGACTGCGACGACCCGGCCGCCATGATCAGCCGGATGTCGGGCCGCCACCACGCGATCGGCGAGTATCTGGCCGACAACGTGCTCGACATGCTCGACGATCGGATGTTCGACTTCCTGATGGCGACGTCGCTCACCGAGAGAATCAACGGTGATCTCGCGTGCGCGCTGGCCGGGGTCGGCAACGGCCAGGCGCTACTCGAGGAGGTCGAGTTCCGCGACCTGTTTCTGCGCAGGCTAGACGAGGAACGCGAATGGTTCCGCTACCACCACCTGTTCGCGCAGTTCCTGCAGCGGCGGCTGGCCAGAGACCAGCCCGCGCGCATCAAAGAACTGCATGCCACCGCGTCGCGCTGGTTCGCCGAGCACCACATGCTGCGCGAGGCGGTCGACCACGCTCTTGCCGCCGGGGAAGAGGAGCGGGCGACGACGCTGGCCGAGCGGCTCGGCGGCGAGTTGGTGGAGCTCTCCCAGATGTCGACGGTGCTGGCGGTCATCGCCAAACTGCCGCCGCACATCGTGACCGCGAGCGCCCGATTGCAGCTGACCATCGTGTGGGCCAACGTGTTGCTGCAACGCCCCGCCGAAGCACAGGCCGCCATGGCGTCGTTCGAAACGGCGCTTCGAGAGCGTCCGGAGGGCGCGACCGAACGCAAGGCCATGCGGATCGAGGCCGACGTGATCCGCGCGGTCGTCGAATGCCATGCCGACCGCACCGCCGGCGTCGGGGAATTGGTCGAGGAATGCCTGTCGGCGCCGGAGTTGCTGATGCCGCGCGTGGTGGCCGCCGCAGCCGACGTCGCGTCCTTCCTAGACATCTACCGCTTCGACTTCGACTCCGTTCGCACCCGGCAGAGCTGGGCCCGCGCCTATCACCTGAACAGCGTCGGCCCCTTCACGTTGGTCTACGGGCACTGTCTGGTCGCCATCGCCGCGATGGAGGAACTCGAGGTGGCCGAGGCCGAGGAACGCCTGCGCGACGCGTTGCGGGCGGCACGCCAATCGGGCGACACCCACTCGCATCCCACCAGGCTGGCCTGCGGGCTGTTGGGTGAGCTGCTCTACGAGCGCGGCGACGTGGCGGAGGCCGACAGGCTGCTCGACGAGAGCTACCTGCTGGGCGCCGAAGGCGGCGTGGTGGAGATGATGATCGCTCGCTACGTCATCGGCGCCCGGATCAAGGCGGTGCTCGGCGATCGGGCTGCCGCGGCCGAACGCCTGGCCGACGGTGCCCGGGTCGCCGCGACGCTGGGCCTGCCGAGGCTGCGCGCACACATCGACAACGAGCGGGCCCGGCTCGAACTGCCGTCCGGCGACAAGCCCGCAGCACTCGGCGACCGGGACGGACTGCCCGCCGGCGGACTGGGTGAGATCACCGCCCAACTCCGCGACGAGACGGCCATCCGGCGACTGCTCGAGCAACGGCCCGACCGCGCGCTCGCGCAGGCCCGGGTCTGGGCGCAACGACTCGAACGTCAGCGCCGCCCGCGGGCCCTGCTGCAGGCCAACAGGCTTCTCGTCGCCGCCTTGAACGCCGCGGGCAGCCGCGACGAGGCCAAACAGGTGCTGGCCGGCATCGCAGCCCAGTGCGCCGAGCGCGGCATGGTCCGGTATCTGCTCGACGGCGGACCACGGGTGGTGGCGCTGCTCGAGGAGATGCGCGACGACCTGCGAAACGGCCGGTGGCAGCCGATGTGGGCGCCGTGCCCGGTCGCTTTCCTCGATGCCGTCCTCGAGGAACCCGCCCGGATGCTCGGACCCGACGCACCCGAACCCGTCAGCCCGGCCTGACGGCGTTTTCGTCGCGATCAACGCGGCTTCAACAGAATTTCAACGGCCTTTCGCGACGGTGGTGACACCAAACCGGTTCCACACCACATCACCAACCCGGAGGCAACGATGCCGCACATCCCCACTCACGTCGCCAGGATCTTCGACGAATCGGGCAGCGCCCGACGCGTCAGCCGCGAGAACCGCAAGGGGCGATCCCGGTTCGACACCCAACCGCGCAGGCGCTCGCCGCGTAGTTGAGGGCCGACCGCACTCATGAGCGCTACCAGTGGGGCATGCTGATCAGTCGTGGCCCGCTGGTATTCGCTTGAATCCGCCGACGCTGACTTCTTCGCGTCGGCCCCGCACGTCTTCACCTATCAGAAGCGATTCGCCGCACCGCCCGCGAAGGTGTGGGAGCAGTTGACATCGGATGACTCGATCGCGGCCTGGGGGCCTGCGGTGAAAGACGTCACCTGGACCTCGCCCCGCCCGTTCGGCGTCGGCACCACCCGGGAGGTGCTCGCCCCCGGCGGGGCGATCATGCGCGAACGCTTCTTCCGTTGGGAAGAGGGCAAGCGCCATTCGTTCGCGAGCTACGAGTCGACCCTCCCGCTGTTCACACGGTTCGCCGAGGACTACGTCGTCGAGGCCGACGGGGCCGACACCCTGTTCACGTGGGTGGTGGCAATGGAGCCCAAGTCCGCCCTGGCGCTGCCGCTGCGGCTCATCGCGCCCGCGGTGAAGGCCGGGTTCGGAAAGATCCCGAGCGACGGCCAACGCTTTTGGGCGAAGAATTCTAAGCGCAAATAGCCTCGCAGCTTTTGCATTTCGACGCAGCAATTGTCTTTGTCGGCTGTGATCAAAATCGCCGGGAGACAACAGTTGCCCTGTGATGAGGCTCACTACATAATCCTGCGGATGACCGCAATGAGAATCGTGATCCGGATGCTCGGCTTTCGTTTCCTGGCCCTCTTGACTTTGGCCATGACGCCGCTCGCGGTGTCTCCCGCCCACGCGCAACCCGCGGCAGCGCCGGGCGGCGGCGCGTCGATCACCGGCATCGAACAGGTCAATGACCGCTGGGAGAAGATCTCGGTGTTCTCCCCGTCGATGAACAAGGTCGTCGTCAACGACGTCTACAAGGCCGCCAAGCCGGGCGCGCCGACGTTCTACCTGTTGCCCGGCATCGACGGCGGCGACAACCTCGACCCGGGCATGTTCTTCGCGCCGGGATCCAAGAGCTGGTTCGGGATGACGGACATCCAGGGCTTCTTCGCCGACAAGAACGTCAACGTCGTCTCGCCGCTGGGCGGCGCGTTCAGCTGGTTCACCGACTGGGTCGGCGACAGCAGCAAGCAGTATCAGACCTACATGACCAAGGAACTGCCGCCGCTGATCAACAAGGAGCTGAAGACCAACGGCCGCAACGCGGTCGGCGGCCTGTCGAGCACCGGCGGCACCGCGATCGACTACGCCATCCAGGCGCCTGGGCTGTACAGGGCCGTCGGCTCCTACAGCGGGTTTCCTGCCCCGTCCGATCCGGATGCGGCCGGCCAGGTGAGTCTGACACTGTCGGGCGGCGGGGCGAGCGCCGAGGCCATGTGGGGTCCGCTCGGCGGTCCGCTGTGGGTGGCGCACGACCCGTCGAAGAACGTCACCAAGCTCAAGGGTGTCGGGGTGTACGCCGCCGCCTCCGGTGGCGGGCAGGGCGACGTGGACCGGCTGGCGCCGGGTACCGCCAACTTCACCGGTGGGCTGATCGAGGGCATCGTGTTGAGCAACACGCAGAAGTTCGCCGACGCCGCGGCCGCCGCGGGCGTGCCCATCAACTTCGTGGTCCGTCCCGAAGGCTCGCACACCTGGGGCCTGTTCGAGTCGGAGATGCAGGAGTCGTGGAACACGACGATCGGTCCCGCGCTGGGATCGCGGTAAGAGCGCCGAAGCGCCGCGTCACTGCTGGGTGGAGGAAAGCTGTCGAGCCGCGAAGCCGGCGGCCTGGGTGCGATTGTTGACGCCGAGCTTGCCGAGGATCGCATGAACATGGTTGTTCACGGTCCGTTGGCTGATGTACAGGGCGTTGGCGATGTCGGCGTCACTGTGGCCCGCCGCGAGGAGTTCAAGGATCTCGCGTTCTCGTCGGGTCAGGCCGTGGGGATGAGCACGCGTGTCGCCGCGATGTCGCCCACCGCCGACGCCCCGTAGGGCCGAAAGGCGTTGGCGCGCTCTGTCTGCGGCAGCGCGAGCACCCAACCGCCGGAAGGTGGCCATGGCCGACTCCACCGCAGCTGTGTCGCCACCGAGTTGGGCGATGGCGCCGTCGAAGACGCAGCCCCTCCGGTGCCATTCCCGGCTGGCGGCCTGCCAATCGCCCGTGATCTCCAGAAAGTACGGAGTGCCCGGATTGGCGATGGTCGTCGTCGGCGGTGAGCCGGGCAGGTGAATCCAGCGGAGCAGCTGCCCACCCAACCACGGGTCGCGGGATGCGCGCGCAACCTCCCACCCTTTCTCTGCGTCCGCACGCGCGGCATCGTCGTCACCTTTCAGCCATGCCGCCTCGGCACGTGCCGCCCACACCGCGCCGACACGGAAGAGATCGTCGGGTTCTCCGGCATCCAGCGCCGCGTCCAACAGCGGCATCACCGCGCCTTGACCGCGGCGGGCGCGCACAAGAGCCAGCGAAACGGACGGCCAGATCCGAAGGAGCGGGCTGAGGAGCGGGCGCGTGAGGAGGTCCTCGGCGTTCATGACGGCCCGATCCCATTCACCGCGATGCACGTCGACGCGTGTGGCGACGCCGGCGGCGAGCAGCTGGTAGACATCCAGATTGTGCTTCCGACAGAACTTCGCGGTCTCGCTGAGGTAGCGCTGCGCCCGATGGATGTCGGGGTGCGCCGCTGCAGCCCAGCACATCAGGCCGCTCGCCATGCCACCGACTTCGGCGATCCCGTTGTCGTTCAATGTGTTCCGCCACGCCTCCTGCAGCTCGCCCCAGCCCGCGCCGGTGCGGAGCACGGTCGCCAAAGCGGCATGGAACTCGCTGGAGAGTTTCACTCGCGGGTCGCCGGCTTGTTCGGCCGCGGCGGCAGCCCGCGTGGCGTGCTCGACGGCCGAGGTGTCGCGATAACGATAAGCGGCCAGAGCGGCGATGTTCGCGATAGCCCAGGCCAATTCGGGCACCGTCCCCAGCGGTTCGAGCAGACGCACGGATTGCCGGCCGGCCGCCAACGCCGCACTCGTGCGGCCAAGCGTCGTGAGAGTTTTGGACAGCCGGCGCAAGCATTCGCCTTCGCCCAAGTGGTCACCGAGGGTGCGGCGCAGGGCGGCGGCGTCGCGCCAGGATTCTGCAGACGCATCGAATTGCCCCGACAGATAGCTCTCCAGGGCATGCTTTTCGAGCCAGACCACCTTCTGATCGCCGGACACGGACGCGGCGTGGCGCAGCGAAAGCGCATAGAGCGCAGTGGCATCCGTGTGGTCACCCAGCGCCGCCGCGCGCTCGGCGGCGGCTGGTGCATAGCGCAGCACTGCGCGATCGTCACCTGCTTGTTCAGCGTGTAACACCAAGGAGGTCAACATATCCGGGGCGATTGGCCGCCGGGCGAGCTGCGCGAGCGCCCGCCTGTGCAGGCTCTGCCTCTCGTAGTTGGGGATCTGGTCGAGTGTCGCCTGCCGGGCGAGCTCGTGGCGAAACCGAATGTACGGACCGCTGGCGTGCAGGAAGGCGGCACGCATGCATTCGCCCAGACCTTCGGCAGTGCCCGGTCGTACCTGTTCGATCAACTGCGGGTCAGCGCGCGGACCGCACACCGCGGCCGCCTCGGCGGCCTCGCGCCCGCAGGCCGTCAATCGCGCCAGCCGTCCTCGAACAGCGTCGGCCACGCTGCGGGGCAACGCGCACGCTTGCGACTCATCCGGACCGGCGGCCAGGACCTCTCTGACGTAGAACGAGTTGCCCGCGGTGACGCGGTACAGCTGTTCGGCATTGACTCCGCTGCCCGCCGCGAGCAGGCGCACAGCGTCGGCGGTGAGCGGCGATATGCCGATGCGTGTCAGCGCAGGATGATTGGACAGATCGCCGAGCAGAACGGCAAGCGGATGACCGGGTCCGAGTTCGTCGTCCCGGTACGAGACCACGACGACCAACGGCAGTGGCGCGATCCGGCGCGCGACGAACCGCAGCAGGTCCAGGGTGGCGCCATCGGCCCAGTGGGCGTCCTCGATCACGAGCACCCACCGGTCGCCGTCGGCGAAGACCCCGAGCAGGCCGGAGTAGATCGCTTCGTTGTCCCCTGCGTCGATCGCGGCGCGCAACCGCCCCGCCGCGGCGCTGGGAAGCGCACCAAGGACGTCAATGAGCGGACCCAGCGGCCTCGGTGTCGACAGTGGATCGCAGGAACCGAGCAGAATCTGACAGCGTCCGGTCAAGGACTCGACGAAGCTTTGCAGCACGGCGGATCTGCCAACCCCGCCCTCGCCATGCAGCAACACCAATTGACCGGCACCCCGGCCGGCCAGTCGGGCCGCGCCCGCCATTTCGGCAAGCACTGCCTCACGCTCCAACAGAGTCGACCCCACTCCCCGGTCTCCTCTCCGCCTAACCGCGTCGACACCCTGTGCGATGCGCCTCGCAAACTATCGACGCCTCCAATAAGCCGATCTGACGAGACGTCGTGCGCCCACTAGCGCCGAGTATTCGCAGGAATGCGCCCGGCAATACACCGTCTATCAGCATATTTAATGATCGCAACACCGTGGTCGTGATTTTTGACGAAAATTGGGCGTTAACCCATCGCACTGTGGCAAATGGTCGATGTAAATCACAGCATCGACGATGTCGCTTTTTTGGCCATGATGCGAACGAAAGCAACGGGCTGCGACTTAGCCAGATGAGCAAAAATTGTCGAACGCGAAAGTATGGCGTGAACCGCAGCCCGAGACGCGTGTCTCTACGCAGTCACGGCACAGCCAACCGCCGGCAGGGCAAAGCCACTCAACGGCTGCTGGCGGTCCGCCGATCGAATTTCAATCCGCTGACAGCGAACGATCTGGCGAAGACGTAGCAAACCGAGGTCGAGTGCTTTCGGATGGCTACGTCCCCATCCGAACGTGAATAGTCGACCCGCTACTTTTCAGCGGGCGGGTTGTGGACGTCGTCGCCCTTGGACGTGACGTTTTGGTCGCTGCCGATAGCCCTGGCGCTGCTGCGATTCCCGAATACCCGGGCGCGGTTGCGAGGACCGCCGCCGGCCGAAGCCTGGCTGTAGTTGCCACGGACGATCGCGGAGTTGCCGTCGGTCGAATTGTCGGCTGCCGGATCAGCCGCGCGAGCGAAGTAGTTCATCGAAGGGCCTGCCACCGCGCCGGCGAGAGCTTGACTGTGGTTGCCGCGCACGATCGCGACGTTGTTGCTGCTCCTGGCTCGGCTGATGGCGGCGCTCGCTTTCGCAGCTTCTTCCGGCGTATCTACGCCCCCCGGACCGGTTCCGGCGGCCGCATTGCTGTTGTTCCCGTGCACGATCGCCACGTTGTTGTCACCTCCAACGGCCGTCGCCTGATCGGCGTTGCCGACGGCGCTGGCGAAGTTGTTGTTGCCGCCGAACGCACCCGCCCTGGTCCCATTGCCTATCGCGATGGCCGTGTTGTGGCTCGGTTCGGGTGCGGCCGCGAGGGAAGCGTTGGCCCGCGTGTCGGTAGGCAGGGATCCCGCAACCGCGAGGGTGGGGCGCAGTTTTGGAGCAGCCGAAAGCTCAGCCTGCATTCCGCCTCCGTCATAACCCGGGCCGGGGTTCCCGATCGCGATCGCGGTGTTGTCGTGACCGCCGATCGCCAATGCCGTCGCTTCCAGACCGCCGCCGATAGCGACGTTGTGGACACCCTCGGCCGTCGCGGTGGCGGAGGCGCCCCAGGCGATGGCGGTGTTGCGGCCACCGCTGGCGCTCGCCGTGGCGCCAGGACCGATGGCGAGCGCGAAGTCTCCCCGATCGGTGGTCGTGCACCCGCTACCGATGGAGAACCATCCCCCCGCCGACACGCAGGTGGCGTTGGCCTGGCCGGCCGAGCCGAGTGCCCCGATCGCAACCGCGCCCGAAGCCAGTGCGCCGATCAGGATTCCTCCCCCGAGCCGCTTGCCGTCGATCGCAGCCTGCGCGCTATCGATGTGTTTACCCATGATCATTCCCCGTTCTCTCTTGCCTTCGCTGATGGCGGGAACAGAGGCTGTCAAAGACCCCACAGATTTTCTCCATTTCAATTTGCCATAGCGCCCGCCGTGTTTGGAGCTTGCTCGTGGGCGAGGTCCCCGCACATGAGTACAAATGCTTATTTTTCTGTCGCGTTAATTTGTGCTCGCGACAGATTCTGTCCTGTTTGGACAGGGTTTATGGCTTCGCTCGAGATGTCTTTACTCAGGCATGCGACGTCGGCTCGATCATCAACTCGATCAGATCCGCGACATCGCTGATTGCTACATTTGCATTGCTGCGTTAAAAGAATGACGAGAAAAGGCGGGGAGCAGATCGTTTTGCTCGTGGCCATAGGGCGGCGTTTGCTTTGCTGGATTCGCACCGACGGGGATCCGCGTTCATGTAGGTCGATCCGTTCTACCGATTATCGCCAGTCGTGCGTCGCGCAACGCCCGCCCGCGCTAGTCTTTGCCGATGATCGCGGGCGACAAGGCGCCTGACTTCACTCTGTACGATCACACCGGTCGACCTCGGACGCTGTCTGCGCTGCTTTCCGGGGGGCCGGTGGTGCTGTTCTTCTTCCCGCTGGCGTCCTCGCCGATCTGCACCGCGCAGGCCTGTCATTTTCGGGACCTGAGCAACGAGTTCGCCACAGTCGGCGCCCAACGAGTGGGCATCAGCACCGACACCGTCGACAGGCAGGCCCACTTCGCCCAGCAGCGCTCCTTCGACTATCCGCTGCTCTCCGATGCCGACGGCGTGGTGTCCGAACTGTTCGGGGTGCGCCGCGGCAGGCTCGCCAAGCTGCGCAAGACCGTCGTGGCGCGGCAGACGTCCCGGCGCGGCAGGCGCGGCAAGCACAGCCGGCGCCGCGGACTGCTGGCCCGGCTGCTGCCGGTCAGGCGGACCACGTTCGTCATCGACACCGACCGCACGGTCCTCAAGGTGGTGTCCAACGAGCTGCGCGCATCGGTGCACGCCGACCAGACCTTGTGGTTCCTGGAGAACTACAACGCGTCACGCACTTCGCCGCATGTCCGGGCCAGGCACACCGACACCCATCAGCAGCCCACGCCTGCGCAGTCGGAGGCCGAGCGCGAACCCGTCGACGACTTGTTCACCGAACCGGAAACCCCGGACAAACCGAGCCTGGTCCGGCCGTACGCCTTGACCGCGGGACGCACCGGCGCCGGCGTCAAACTGCCGCTGGAGGCTCCGGTTCAAACACTCGAGAACCCGGCCAAGCCGCCACGCTGGCCGAGAAACGATGTGCGAGGCCAGATCCTGACGTATTGCGGGCACAGCCATTCGGTCGCGGAGATCGCCGCCCAGCTGTCCTTACCGCTGGGCGCGACTCGGTTTCTGGTCGGCGACCTGGTGACACGGGGCTACCTGCGGGTGCACGCCACCCCCAGCGAGTCGATGACGATCGACGAACGGCGTGAGCTGATCAGCAGGACACTGCAGGGTCTACGAGCGCTCTGAGGAGAAGGCTCCGGATGAGCCGGACAACTTCGGTGGCCAGGGCCGGGATCGAACCGGCGACCTTCCGCTTTTCAGGCGGACGCTCGTACCAACTGAGCTACCTGGCCCGACGGCACCGATGCTTCGTCGTGCCTCGCCGCCGTGGCGACCCTGACGGGACTCGAACCCGCGACCTCCGCCGTGACAGGGCGGCGCGCTAACCAACTGCGCCACAGGGCCTCGCTACTACATCCTGCTCCGCGTCACCGCGTAGCGTCGTACCCCCTACGGGATTCGAACCCGCGCTACCGCCTTGAAAGGGCGGCGTCCTAGGCCGCTAGACGAAGGGGGCCAGCCGAATCTCTCCGGGGTACTCGCAACGCCATGACGCTGGGAGCCTCGATAGCTTAGGGTACCGGGACCCCAATGCTCAAACGAGATGTCCGCGGCAAGGGGCTATCCTGTTCCATCGCGCCCCTATAGCTCAGTTGGTAGAGCTACGGACTTTTAATCCGCAGGTCCTAGGTTCGAGTCCTAGTGGGGGCACAGAGCATGAATGCGCTGCTAGACGGCGGTAGAAAGCCAAGCTAGCTAGATGGCGAATCGGCCCGAAAATGGCGGTTCTGTCAGCACCGTGTCAGCACTGTTTTGTGTTGGCCTTTGTATCAAAGCGACACAGCTAACCAGGGATTCAATCGGTCAAGTTGAATCTGTTGCCGCTTCGATCCGGCGATTTGAACCGCGTGGCGCAAAGGCTCACGTCTGACCGACCGCCTACGCTGCTGGGCGTGGACAAGAACCAGCTCTACTAACGGCGACAACCTTGACGTACTGCTTTGATACATCGCGGACGATTCGATAGCGCGGTTCAAACCCGCAAGGCGGACTATTCGCATCCCAGGTCGTCGTCTTTAAGGTAATCGTTCTCATCGGGAACACCGGGTAGAAAAGGCTCATGTACTAGCGTGATTCCTGCGGGAACACCCTCTAGTATCTTTCTGGCGATTGCCCTTTGACGCGGTGCCTTTCGCCGACTTTGTTCTAGCGCCGTACGGAAGTCTTCTTCGGTTCGCAAACTGTCCGCCCAGCCATAGACCATGTAAAGAGAAGCTAAATCTACCAATCGTCCAACCGTATCCCACTGGTCTTCGAAATCGTCCAGCATCACATACAGCGCGGTTATGTAGCCTTCGATATATGCATGATCAAAGAATCGCTCTTCCTTCCAGGCATCTTCCGCGAGATGCTCATAGTTTTTGATTGTACGGAGAAGGTAACCGCGGCTTGAGTATTCGCCTGAGCCCGCCCGCATGCGAATTCTGAAGCAAGCATCACGCGCTCCGTCTTGAAAGGACCAGCAGTAGATTACAGCAGGGAATTCTTGATGCGATATGCTCCGCGCAATCCGAATTGCGCCCGACAGTTCTGTGTCAAATTGAAGCAGACGCGCATAGTTGTCATCGTTTACGAAGCACTGACCGTAGTTGGCAGCCTTCAGGTCCCGCAGGAATCGGACACCGCTAGTCCTGAGCACAGCTAGACGGAATTTTTGCTCATCGGACTCAGCGGCGCCGAACGGCGAGACAAAGTATGCCGGTGGCGCGAAGCGCGGGTCTAAGTCCTCAAGCAGCGCTTCATATAGTCGGCGAAAGTTCCAATCACGTAGCGAATATCCGACGAACACAACTGCTTTTGTTGACAGCAATGTGCGTACGAACCCGCCCATGACGTTCCTACTAAGATCGTCAAGGCGCTGTCGGTAGTCTGATTCCGTAGCGACCATGCTCGCAAGGTTAGATATACTCCCATGAAGCTTGATTACTTTTCGGCCATCGACGTCATAGAGCGCAGTATCTTGTCCTATGACAAACGGTGTCGCCAAACATTCAGATTCAAAGTACGTATCCCAGTTGGTGGTAATGATGTCCTGCAGGTAGGGCATTGTCGCTAGTTCGTGGTGGAACTTTCGCGCATGACTCCTTAGGAGCGGAAAGCATTCTATGTAGTCAAATTTTGACTTAACCATCTGTACGAGCTCAGTCCTGGAGAAACGGTCTTCAAACTGTTGCATGACTTCTGGAAACGAACCCGGCTCCTGCAATCCAAGACGTTCTGCGGCCGACTCATAAATAGTTTCGGGAAAGACAGCAGGAACTTCGGTACTAATCCCCGCGCCCGCGAAAACGACCAGTTGGCGTCTGTGCGCCGCGTCCACAAGCTGGTCCGGTAGTTCGAAATCAAAATCGAGACTGCAATGCATGCATCCATCGTGTGGACTGGAACCGACCTGCCGCTCATCTGATGACTTGGACACAGGCCAGGATTTTAGGGGAACGCCGAATTGACTCGGACCACCCCAATGATCCTGCCGACGTCGCAGCTCTGGGACAGGGTTGCGCGCCGAGCTAGCCGCGTTGGCAGCCGAGCTAGGGCTACGGCGTGGCCACCAGTAGCCAGGTTGCGACCGGCGAGAATGCCCCGTGCTGGCCCTGAGCGCCACGCTTGCGGGCGTCGACCGCCAGGCCGCCACCTGCCATAGCGACCAGGCGGCGCCAAACGCCTGGTGAGAGCCTATTTGGCTGCCAACAGCCGGTTAGAAATGAACCTCCTTCACGATTCAAAACGCCGAATTGAACCAAGTGCGATTCAAAACCGCTGGTAGCAGCACTACCGTTCGTTCCAAATTAGGCACCAGTCACCGATTTCCGCAGGTCAAGCGAGTAAAATGGATACGTGGGACCGATCACCGAAGCTGACCGCCGTGCGGCCTTTGACTACTACCTATAGCGGGCGATCTTTTTTGGTGAATGGCACGAGGTCAGTTGTACTGGCCTGACTTGCCAGACGTGGCGCGCTATTCACGCTGTCACGCACGAATACCCAAACGTCAGCTTTGAAACAGTGCTACTGGCGCGTGAGGAACTGGAACGCCAGTTGGACGGCAGGCAAGCCGATGAGGCAAATGGCATGCTATAGGCGTCGAATGGAACGGTCACACCCAGTTGACGAGGTTCGCCTACGTCGTTACGGTGCTCACCGCATTAGCGTAGGTGAGTCGTATGGATGCAGCGGAATTGCGCCCGACAATTGGGACTGACCTAACTTTCAACCGGCCTGCCAGGCCCTAGGGCCAGGGGCGGTCCGCTGGCACGATTTGCGCCATACGTTCGCCACGATGGCTCTGAGCGCCGGTGAGCACCACATGACCGTTTCCAAGTGGTTGGGCCATTCGTCCTACGTGCTAGGTCTGTTTCCACCTGGCGCTGATGGGCTTTGGCCTTCTTTTCGGTCGGGAATGAGTCTGGTAGAGCCTGGAGTAACCCTCAATCGTGCGCGAATCAATCTGACCGGCGAGAGAATCAAGGTACTGGCGTGCGTACTGGCCCAGCGGCTTATTGGCCTTGGCACGCTGCGAGCTGGGATCAATCGCCTTGGCAGATTCTATGTCTCGCTGGTCTGTTTGTACGCGCCGGTTGGCACGCCGAATTCATCGCGGACGGGTTCACGCCAAACGACTTGATAATGACCCTGACCACCTATACCGACTACATCCGCGAGGATGAGTCCGCAGCACCAAAGCTGGCTAGGCCGGTCGCGGAGACAACGAACGTCGTGCCGATTCAACGTAAAGCTGATTGATTACTAATCTATTCGGGCAGTTTCACGCCAGCTACTCGGCCAACCATTCGTCGCTCTCTATTTGTTGGACAGTAATCAACATGTCGCGCATGTTCGCCGCTGCTACCCTAACAGCTTCGATATAGCCCTCAAAAGGTTGGTTAGGAAAATATTTCGTAGAAAGGACTTTTCGCGTCGGGAACTGGTCCAGCGGCACTTTCGCGAAATCGCTTAACGAATCTAGAACCTGCCTCATGCTCTCAACACGCAAGCTGCCGACGGTATCAGTTGCTGTACCGTAGTGCTTGGCGAAAAACGGACTCATAGGGTGCGTATCGAGATTCAGCCGCTGTTGGAGATATTCGTCCAGATCGCGGTTAAACCACAGTGGCTGTAGATCGCGCTCTAGTCGTTGCAGTCTGACGTATTGGTCAAGGGTATTCCAATCACGCAGAATCCCAACCCAACTCCTACCCAAAAGTTCCGGTTCGCCAACCTCTTGCATCATCTGCTTGAACTGTTCCTTTAAACCCTTAATCTGTCGATGGATCGACGATTGCAATTCCGAGAAAACTTTCATTTGCGCTATAGGATCATCCGCGCTGTTCTCGCGGCTTTCGTAGTCCTCAAAGGCTTTCAACGCCTCGTCATGATAGCCCTGAATTGCGTTGGCTATGGTCTCCATCGCGTTGGCTCTTCTTTCGTCACAAAGATTATTTATGTTATCTCGGAACTGACTCCAGGCAACCCGCGTCAGATTTTGGACCCGATCAGATGCGGCCTTGTCTTCGCTTTGGCGGGTCACAGTACTCAAGACAACGAGCGCGACAGGGACGCCGATAAGAAATCCCGTGAAGCCTGCCCAGATGTTTGTTATGTACCCAAGGCTTTGCGACCAATCGCCAGAGCTGATATCGGTTTTCCAACCAACAACTAGAGAAGCAACCCCGAGTGCAATCATTCCTACGAAGATTCTGCGGACAGAAACGCTGTAATTCATAAACGACTTGCTGATCGGCCACTCTTTGACCTTGCGCAGCATTCCCACAGCCTCAAAGCTAACCGAGCATCCGATTGCCGCTGTCGTGGCGCGCCGGTTCAATCGCGCAGTTTTGAATCAGCAAACACCCGCCCTAGTGGCTCGCGTCAGCAGCGTGTCAGCAGAATTTCGCTGACCTGGCGACCTGGCCCGATGCCCGCTAGAGCACGATTTGGATGGCTGAGATTCCGAATTACTCAGTGGCACAACAGGTTTAGAGCATATTTTGAATCTCGCAACGATTCACCGCACCAACTTGATTCGCCGGTCCTAGCGACTTTTAATCCGCAGGTCCTAGGTGCGAGTCCTAGTGGGGGCACCACGACCGTGTATGACGTCGGCTGATGCTTGACGTTTCGTCTTCGGTTGATGGGCGACGGTGTTTCGGCTGATGCGTTACACCTGATTCGGTTGATCCGTGACACTCCTTCAGATGAGGGAGTTAACGGTGGCTGAGCAGCGGTTTCACGGTTTTGGCGTGTCGCGACCAACGCGACTAAGTAGTACCGGGCCGACACCGGGCGACATTGCAGTGGGGTGCTACTGCGCTCATTGCACCGCATGCGACTGAGGATTCGTCTGTCAGAGCACCAACCGCCGAACCCGTCGACGCAGGAGAAGGCACTCATGCTGGACCGGCTTGCACGACTGGCAGTGGCCCGGCCGAAGGCGGTTCTCGCCGCGACCTTGGTACTCATGGTTGCCGCACTTGCATATGGATCGGGGATCAACGAGCGGCTGGCCGGCGGCGGCTTCTATAGCGGTTCCTCCGAATCGCAGCGCGCCGCTACCGCGCTCGAGCAGCGTTTTCACGTCGGCAAACCGAACCTGGTGATTCTCGCGACCGACACTGGCGGCGGGTCTGTCGACGATCCCGGTGCGGTTGCCGCCGGCGAGGCGCTCACGCAAGAGCTTGCCGCCACGCCCGGTATCACGACCGTCAGCTCGTACTGGGGACCGGGCCGCTCCGAATTGCTCCGTAGCAATGACGGGACGAAGGCGCTGATTGTGGCGCACGTCGAAGGCGATGAACGCGAGTTTGCGGCGGCGGCCAGACGTCTCATCGCTACCTACCGCGGCACCGAGCGCGGTCCGCTGAAGCTCGCACTCGGCGGTGAGGCGGTCAGCTATGACGATGTGACCGATCAGCTCAACCACGACCTGGGCATCAGTGAAGCAATCGCGCTGCCGATAATCCTGGTGCTGATCACACTGGTGTTCGGCAGTCTCGTCGCAGCCGGCTTGCCGGTCGTGATCGGTGTGCTTTCGATCGTGGGCTCGCTCGGGCTTCTGGCGTTGTTGTCGGTTGTCACCCCGGTGTCCAACTATGCGCTCAACGTGACGACGATCCTCGGTCTGGCTCTGGCGATCGACTACAGCCTTCTGGTGCTGACCAGGTTCCGGGAGGAGCGCACTCGGGCTCAGTCCCTCGATGATGCGATCATCGAGGCGGTTCGAACCGCCGGCCGCACGGTCGTGTTCTCTGCGACAACGGTGGCGTTGTCGGTGCTGGCGCTGCTTGTCTTCCCGATGATGTTCCTGCGTTCGATCGCCTACGCGTGTGTCGGAGTGATACTGCTCGCGACGGCGTGCGCGCTGGTTGTCATGCCCGCCATGTTGCGACTCCTGGGCTCCCGAATCGACTCGCTCAACGTGCGCCGGGTGTTTCCACAGGTGTTTGGGCATCGCACACCGGCCGAAGCGCGGGCGCAGGAAGACGGATTCTGGTTCCGCAGTTCACGATTGGTCATGCGTAGGCCGGTGGTGATGGGCGGCGCGGTTCTGCTCCTGGCTCTTCTGCTCGCGGCACCTTTCGGCGGCATCCGCTTGACCTCTTCGGATGACCGATCGCTGCCGGCGACGATTGAAAGCCGAAGTGTCGGCGACGCGATCCGCTCCGAATTCCCGGCCCAAGCGACCGCTGCGATGGATGTGATCCTCGAAGAGTCCGCGAATGCGGATCAGCTGGACGGGTACGCCGGGGCGCTGTCGCAGTTGCCCCACGTCGTCGCCGTCAAGCTGGGAATGACAAGCTACGTCGACGGGCAACGGATTGGCGAAAAGCCGGTGCCCGACCCGAATGGCGCCTACCTACGGCTGCTCCCAGACGTCGATCCCTACAGCGACGCGGCCCACGCGCTACTTGATCAGGTACGCCAAACCCCGGCTCCAGATACCGTGCATGTCGGTGGCCTCACGGCAGAGAACGTCGATACCAAAGATGCTTTGTTCGAACGAGTTCCGTTGGCCGCAGCCATGCTCGTGCTGGCGATGTTCGGCGTGCTGTTCGTGTTCACCGGAAGTGTGGTACTGCCGATAAAGGCGCTACTGCTCAACGTGGTCAGCTTGTCTGCGACTCTCGGCGCGATGGTGTTCATCTTTCAAGAGGGTCACCTCAAGTGGCTGGTCGGAGATTTCGCCGTCACCGGGACACTGGCCACACCGACGCCGATCCTCATCATCTGTCTCGCATTCGGACTGTCCATGGACTACGAAGTGTTTCTGTTGTCGCGCATCACCGAGGAGTACCGCGCGCACGGCGACACCAACCTCGCGGTGATGTGCGGACTGCAACGCGTTGGCCCCGTCGTCACTGCGGCGGCACTGATCATGTCGGTCGTGTTCATCGCGATGGCCACATCATCGGTGTCGTTCGTCAAGTTGCTGGGCGTCGGGTTGACGCTGGCAATCCTGTTCGACGTCACACTCATTCGTGCGGTACTCATGCCCGCCGCGATGAGGCTGATGGGTCGCGCGAATTGGTGGGCGCCTCGTTGGCGACGGCCTCCCGCGCATCTGCTCCTAAGTGGGGCCCGTCGTCGGAATCAACTGACCGTGCGCCAATTGACGGCGCAATTAGCGGCGAATTGACGTTCGAAATGACTACACAGCAACGCGTGCTGGCGGAGGTCGCAGCACAGGCTTCGGCGACGACCGAACGGCTGATGGCCAGTAATTCAATCGGCGATCTCGCGATGGGGACGTTCGTCGACACGTTCTTCGCCAGGATTCCGTTGGACGGCTCCGCGCCGAGTATCAACGGCATCGTCATGCTGCCCGTGCTCGTGTTCGGCGCCGAGACCGCTGCGCCGATGCGCGCGACACCCGTAGCGCTCATTCACACACTGTGGTGGGCGGCGGCGCGGTATCTGGACGACATGATCGACACTCCGCAACTCGCTCGGTCCGACCCCGCGGAATTCAACCGCGGGGTGATGACCGCAATTGCGGTGGGCAATTATCTGCCGCTCAATATCTTTGGCGATCTGGCTGTCTCCGATGCCGTTCGGTTTCGACTGATCACCGAGTACGGCAACGGATGTATCGATGCGCTGAGCGGGCAGCTGACCGACCTGGTTCTCGACGCGGAGACCGCAACTCTCGACGATGTGCTGCGCAACTACGAGGACAAGACGGGCGCGCCCTACGGGATGTCCGCCGCGCTCGCCGCACAGCTCGCGGAGTGCGATGCCGACCGGGTCGACGCCTGGCGCTCGTTCGGTAGGGCGTTCGGGGTGCTTCGTCAACTGGCCAACGACCAGCGGGACCTGGCCACCGGGCGCGACGAGGATCTGCGAAACGGCACTGCGACCTATCTGCTCGTTCATCTCCTTGGCATTGTGTCGACTGCCCGACGTGCCGAATTGATCAGCCTTCACCGGCAGGCAATGACTTCGGAGGAGGCGCTGGCCGAACTGAAGCGGGCGATGTTGGCGGCGGACGTCGTTTCCAGCTATGCAGAGACGATCCAGCCCATCGTCCGTGCTGCTCGCGACACGCTCGCCTCGCTCGGCGGTGACCCGCAGTGTGTCACTGAGCTGGCCGGGCTCATCGACGAGACGATTTCCTACTTTCCGCAGTTTCAGCTCTTCTAACCGACAGCTCCAACGACGGCGAAGCCGACCAGCGTACCCAGTAGGCCGAGGGTTGATACCGCGGCGGGCCAACGATTTTCGCAGCTCAGGTATCCGACGGCGAACCCGGCGACTGCGACGGCGGGCAGCGCGACGAATAGCTTGGACAGCGGTGAAACCGGCGCGGCGACAGCGAACAGCGTGACGGCGAGCGGCCCGGTGCCGATGGTAAGCAGCGATGTCGCAGGAAAGCCGATCGAATTGACGTAGCTTCGTTCGCCTGGCGCGGGCCGGCGGACAAGCTTCTTTCCGAACTCGACCTGGCCGGCGCACAGTGTCAGGATCAGAATTCCCAGCCCGCCGACGACTGCGGTGGGAGCATCGGCGCGGATCTTGGCGAAGGCCGCGAGCAGGTACACATACAGCAGTAGTTGAACCGGAAAGCTGACAACCAAGTTCAGAATGAGGTTGTCGCCGCGGATGGCCGGGAATCGCTGCCCGACAGCCATCAGCGCCCCGGTGTAGAGAAGCTGGGCGACGAGCAAGAACAGTCCACTGGGGAAGGACAGATTCGCGACGGCGATGACCGCCACGCATAGGGCGCACAGCCTGGACAGGTCCCGATGCGCAACTGCGCCGGACGCCACGGGGCGCTGCGGGTTGGCAATCCGGTCGTAGTCGCGGTCACGGATGTCGTCGAGGACACGCATGATCAGCAAGTCGGCGAACAGTGTCACGACGACGATCCCCAACATCGGTATCGCGCTGGCAGCAATCCGTTCCCCGGCGAGCGCGGCGAACAGTCCGATTCCCCCGACGCCGAACGCCAAGACGTACGCGCTCGCAAGAACCGGCGGATACCGGTTGACTATGAAATGCGAGATGTGCACCGCAGTACTCATTGCCCGCCTCCTCGCCACGTTGCAGGCAGATTCCATACCCCTCGCGTGAAAATGGTTCTGCGCCAACCAATTGTGGTGTCAGGGACAAGGGCGATCCCGTCCAGTCGGGACAGTATGACTTCCAGCCCAACCTGGAGTTGGACCCGCGCGAAGGCCATTCCGATGCACCGGTGCCGACCGTGGCCGAACCCGAGGTGCGGATTGGGGTTCCGATGCGGACAAAACTCGTCGGCATCGGGAAACACATCGGGATCACGATTGGCGATGTCCAACATCGGAACGACGACTTCGCCCCTCGATATGAGGCGATCGTGCAGCTTCACGTCCGCGATGGCCACGTGCGCCTGCCCAGCCGCGCCGGCCCTGCCGTCGAACCACACCCAGCGGAGCAGTTCTTCGACGGCGGATGGGATCTCGCCGGGGTTGCGGCGAAGTTCGTCCGCCAGGCAGGGCCGTTCGAGTACCTCGATGAGCCCCAGCGCGAGGTGACTGCCCGTTGTCTCGGCGCCGGCCATCAGCAGACCCATGCTGAGCGTGACGATTTCTGAGTCGGTGAGTCGGCTCGCGGAATCCTCCTGCGCCAAGCCGTCGATCAATCCGCCAGAGGTGCCCGCGTGCCGCGAACGAATCACCTGACTTTCGAGGTATTCGCGCAGTTCCACTCCCGCCTTGGCGACCTCGTCGTCGTGGTAACGGCCAGACGACCAGGCAACCGCCATCCGGGGAGCGAGATACGGCAGATCAGCGACGTCCAGCCCGAGCAGGTTCATATGGACCAGGGTCGTGAACGGGCGACAGAACCGCGCGTAGATGTCGGCGGGCGGGCCCGCCCCGAGCAGGTCGTCGACGAGTTGGTGGGCGACATGTTCAATGGGCGTGCGCTCTAGTTGCGCCCTTCGCGTCGTGAGCCACCGCTGGATGGAGCGGCGTCGAACAGTGTGCAGTGGCGGATCAACGGTGACCAACCCGAATGGTGAATCGGAGCCCGGCGTGCGCATGCCGAACTGCGCACGGCTGAAGCGGTGGTCGCTCAGTACGGTTCGGACGTCACGTTGGCGGGCTACGGCGACGGCCGCGGTACCGTTCGGCAACTCGACGTCAAGGGTCGGGTGCCCGCGGAAGAGGTCTACATATTCTGTGGGCAGCGACGTGCCCGGCCTGGGATCGAGCGGTAATCGCATGGTGTCACCGCGGTTTCTATCGGTGCCGGTGGAAAATGCGAACGGTGCCCGAACGGCCGTCGATTTCGACGTCGTCGCCGTCGGTTATTGCGGTCGTCGCCTCGGGAACCGCCACTATGGTTGGCACCCCGAGCATGCGCCCGGTTATCGCGGTGTGCGACAGCATGCTGCCACGCTCGGCGACCAGTCCCGCGGCGTTGAGCATCAGTGGTAGCCAGCCGGGGTCGGTCTCGCGAGCGACGAGAATTCGCCCCGCGCAATCGTCGGGCTTGATATCAGGGTGCAGCACTAATTTCGCTTGGGCACGGGCGATCCCGGCACTCGATGGAAGACCTGACAGCACGGTGCTGGGACCACCGGTCCTCGTCGTCGGTGTATTCCTGGAACTGCGACGAAGATCGGCGATATCGATCGGCAGTGCCTCGGTCGTGAAGCGGGCCGCCAGAGCCGGGCGACTGCATGACTGCAAAAACGCGTCTTTCCGTGCTCGCGCCAAGCCGCGGAGATCGCCGATCGTGGAGGTGCCTTCGAAGGCGCCAAGCAATTCCTCGGCTTCCAAATGGACGTAGTCATCGGGTGAATCGAGCCATCCGGCAGCGGCCAAATCAGCCCCGAGACGACCCATGGCGTCCCGCGAGAAACCATAGAGTTGGGTGCGGCAAAACCGGGTGTCCTCACGGGCTTTGGCAAGAAACCGTCCGACACGGAGTCCGAACCGGAGGATGGCGCGCCTGGATCTGGACGGGCAGATCCTTCGTAGCTCATCGAGCACACCTCGTGCCGCGGTCGCCTCTTGGAGAGAGGTTTCTCGCATCGTCGCTCCCGCAGCGATGAACGGCCTCAAGGACTCGATGAGCATTTCGGGTCTTTGGCGCGGCGTCGGTTCCTCGATCTTGAGGTCGTTCATCGCGCGATCGCCGAATTTCCGAAGGTGTGTGGTGGCATCGGCGGCCAACGTGCTGCCGTAGCCACCGGCTTGGATCTGTTTCCACGTCTCACCGGCGTCGGCGGTCAGCACGCGCTCCGCCAAGTCGGGTATGGCGTTCATCTGCTCGGCGAGCGCCACCATGGAGTGCACCGACTCCAACGTCCGGTTCGGCGGTCCGCCTGGCAACAAAGAAGCGAGGTCAACGTCGTCGTTCTCCGTCCAGCGCTGGATGAGCAGTGTCGCCGCGGCATAGAAGGCAAGGCCGAGATAGCCGGCCAAAATCGTGACGCCCCAATGGCGCTCGGCCTCCGACCACACTCTTCGGTAAGCGGCGACGGTGTCGTCGGCCGACAGCTGCGCGAGTTGCATCCCGGCCACGTGCTGGTCATCCCACCAGGCCAGGAAGTTTCGCAGTTGGCGGGGGAAGCGGGCGGCGGCCCAGAGCACGCGCGGTGACCGCGCGAGTAGTCGTACGACTGAACCGCGTTCGAGTGCCAGGTGCGGGACAGAGCTGTCTCCCTGCAGTCCGAGCGATCGCTCCCATAGCGGGCGCAGGACATCCCAACCGAGGATCTGACTGTGCAGCGCGTACCACGCATCGAGGCGATAATAGAGGCGGCCGTCCAGGTATCCGACCATGCGGCGGAGTTGGTGCTCACGACTGCGCAGTTGGCTGTCCGGAACGCCCACAGTGCGATAGAAGTCGCGGAAACTCATGCGGTAGAACATTCGCGCATGTGAGTAGGTCATAGCCGTAGTCACGCCCGGAAAACTTTCGGTCAGGTTGTGATTCGTCCACTCAACCGACGGGCTGACCGTTCGGGGCCGCACCGCGGGTCGTACCTGAACCAGGTGGATCGCCGAGTCAGCGGTGACGACACCCTCCACGTCCTGTGGGCCGGAGAAGAGCCGCTCGGCGGTTTCCGCCAATTTCGCGATCCGGTCGATTTGCGCATCGGACAGCACGGGTTTGTCGGCGAGGTCATCGGGCACCCGAAATTCGGCCACGCCCCCGGTGGGTGCTCGGCAGAGCATGCGTTGTTTGTGCGAAATGCGCCGTTCGATTCCGCCTGGCCGCACGAAGAAGTGGTCGATGTCGGCGCGCTCGGCCACGGCGCCTTCTCCGATGCCGTAGACCGCCGCGACCACAGTCCCCTTGGTCCCTGTTACCGGGTCATGCGTGAATGCGACGAATGAGCGTCGACCGTCGATCATTTGTTGAATGCCCACGCACATGCCGAGGAATCTTGGATCGATTCCGCGCTGCGCGCGGTAGAGCACCGATTCGACGCTGAAGATCGACGCGACGCAGGCTGAAATGCGGTCGATCAGCGCGCTGGGGTCAACGTAGAGGTAGCTGTCGGTCAGCCCCGCGAAGGGGTCTGCGGCATCGTCTTCACCCAGTTGACCATCGTGTCCCACAACGCATGCGCGGACAGCGACCTCGCGCAAGCCGAGGCCGATGCATTTCTTCAGGATTGCCGCTTGTGTTTCCGGCGTGATTGGCACCCGTTCGGCAGCGCTGCGGGCCGTCTCGGCCCATGCGGTCAATCGCTCTACACCGACGTCGACTCCCGGAAAAGGAGGCACCACATCGGCGATGGCCGTCCATGGCGACTCGATGACGACACAGAAGAAAGGTGGCACCCGGACCCCTGCATCGCGTATCCGTTGCTGGCGCGCGAACTTATGGCCCACCAGGCCGGCGTCGGCCAGTTCGGCCGGTGCATCGACAATCTTGATCATCACCACACCCCGGTTACGCCGTCTCCGATCCGAAGCAAAGGACCACTGCACTAGGCATCGTCACTCGGATTCGGGGGGTGGCTCTCAGTAGAGCCCTACTGCAATCGGCGTGCTCCGAAATCGGGCGAGATAGCAGTGGCGCACTACTGCGCTGCGTGCGCCACACGGGAGCGACGATTTCTGTGTTTCGAGGACATCGCAGAAGGAATGATGATGGTCGAGGCAAGCATATTGGTCGCATCCGACGGCCTCAGCGTCGACCACCCTTCGCTGACCAGCCCACCCGAGCAGTTGCCCCTGGTCACCGATCGGTTACGCGAAATCCTGATCAGCGGTGGCGGTTTCGATGCAATCTACCGTCACATCCTTGCCGTCCCCGGCAAACGGATCCGATCCGCGATGGTGCTGGCCTCTGCCCGTCTGATGCCCTCGGCCGCCGCGGTACCGCTGCGCGACGCCGTCGATGTGGCGTGCGCGATCGAGATGATCCACGAGGCGTCGCTGGTTCACGACGACATCTGCGACGGATCGCTCTTGCGGCGCGATGCGCCGTCGGTGCCGGCCGCGTTCGGCGTCCGCACCGCCGCCCGGGCGGGATTTCATCTGGTCGGCAACGCTTTACAGGTACTCGCACGAGTCTTGGCCGACAACCCCGCGGTGTTCGCACGGCTCGGTGAGGCTCCCGGCGTCACCTACCTCGACAGCATCTCGGACCTGTCTTTCGGGCAGATAATCGAGACCCTGCCGCCTGCCGTCGACGACGCCGCCATGCGCAGGCATTACGAACTCGTGGCCGGGGCGAAGACTGGCACGCTGTTCCGGCTGGCCTGCTCGTACGGCGGCACGGCGGGCGGCCTCGACCACAATCAGCTTTGCACCCTGATGCGATACGCAGATCAACTTGCCCTCGCCTTTCAGATCATGGATGACGTCCGCGACGTCGAGGGCGGCCCCTCGCTGGGCAAGGAGGCCGCAGGCGACCTCGACCGACGGGTGCCGACCTGGCCGGTGATCGAATGGCTGGCCATGCGGCCCGAGTCCCATGAAATGTGGCGCTGCAGACTGACTTCCAGTGCCGACCTGCAGGCCGACCTGGTACGCAGCGGGGCCACCCGCGCCGCCCGCACCGTCGCCGTCCGCGCCGCCCAGACGGCCTGCCGGGCGATCAGTGCATTCCCGCCCTCCCCCGCGCGCGAGCAGTTGCGCGAACTCTCGGTGCGGGTGGTGTCGCGATGAGCGGGGGGCGACTCGGCACCCTGGCCGGCGGGCTGTGGCACCTGCACCGCACGCCGGACTTGGCTGCGATGCGGGCGGCCCGGTCACCGGACGAGTTGGCCCGGCTGACGCGCGTGCCGGCGGCCCGAAAACTCGGCATCGCGGCCGGTCTCCTTCCCGCGGACCTACGATCCGAGGCCACCGCCGCCCTGCTGGCCTGCCGAGTGCTCGGCGCCTACGAAGACCTGAGCGCCCGCCCGCTGGCGGCCGGCGCCGTCGTCACCGCCGTGGACTACCTGAACGGCGACACCGACACACCGCCACCGCCACTGCCGGCGATCGCCGTCTGCGACGGCGAAGCGGTCGACCTGGTGCTGGCCGAGCGCATCCGCGACGTGCGCGAGTTGCTGTCGGAACTGCCCTTCGAAGGCCGCAAACGGATCGGCCGACTGTTGGCCGATGTCGGCCAGGTGATGGCGCTCAACCTGGATTGCCCGCTGCCGCGGACCGCCTACGGCGAGGGCGTGCTCGGACGGGTGATGCTGTACGTATGCTCACTGCTCGCCGAAGATGCCTGCGACGAGGCCGATTTGAGCGAGCTGGCCGGATGCGTCGGCGTCACTGCCCAGTTGGCCAACGACTTGCGGGACGGCGAACTGGTGCGGTACGGCGCCCGCGACCGCGGGGAACTGACCCGGGCGGTTATGCAACGCGTGCTGGCCCCCGTGCTAGGCAGCATCGCGCTGCTTGCCCGGCTCGGCCCGTGCGTCCACAGCCGCGGCGCGCGGGTGGCGATGGCACATATGACCATTACGACGACCGCGTTCTTGTGCGCGGCCGTCGGAGCGCCCGCACCCTACCGGCGACCGGTGCGGCCGGCCGCGGCAGTGCTGGCCTCCGTCTCAAATGCCCAGTGGACCACGATGCTGAAGCGAGTGCGCTGCTGCGTCGACGGGGCGATCCACTGTCTGTTGGATGCGTCGCCCCACGCCTCGGTGAAGGCTGGCCCCGCAGCCCGATCGGGCGCGGCCGACCTCCTTGCGCTTGGTGATCCGCGCTCGATGCCGGCCTCGCTCGGCCCGCTCATCGTCGGCGCTACCTTTGCGCTCGTCGAAGCCCTGCCGGGACAACCGCTGGCCGGCGAACTGCCCGAGTTGCACGTTCGCCGCATGATGATCGCCGACCATCTGGCTTTCGGCGCCCTGGAACGGCTGCTACCCCGCGACGCCGACGCCATGCGGGCCCTCGCAACGCAATTCCAGCTCGCCGCCCTCGACTCGCTGTCCGGGGAGCAAAGCCGCCCGCTCAACCCAGAAACTGATGTTGGTGACCAGGTCGGCGGCCGCGAGGCCGAGGTCGGCGTGAATCGCACTGCGCGCGGCATGAGCGAGGAATCGTTGCGGCACACCGACACTGCGCACCGGTGTGTCGATCCGCGCCTCGCGCATCCGGGCCGCCACGGCCGACCCGACCCCGCCGTGTAGCCCCGACTCTTCCAGAGTCACCACGAGTCGCACCTTGCCGGCGAACTTGACCACTTGCTCGGGCACCGGCAGCACCCACCGAGGGTCCACCACCGCGACGGCCACGCCCCGCTCCCCCAGTGCCGCAGCCGCCGTCAAAGCGATTGTCGCGAGCGGCCCGACCGCGACCAGCAGAACATCCGGATCATGAGGGCGGCAGAGCACATCCACGCCCTCGATTCGTTCTACGGCTTTTATGTCGGCGCCCACTGATCCCTTCGGGAACCGAATCGCGGTAGGGCCGTCGCCGACTTCGAGTGCCTCGCCGAATTGTTCACGGAGCGAGGAAGCATCCCGTGGGGCGGCGACTCTCATGCCAGGGGCCATGCCCAGCAGCGACAAGTCCCATACGCCGTTGTGGCTGGCGCCATCGGGGCCGGTGATGCCCGCACGGTCGAGAACCAACGTCACCGGCAGTTTCAACAGTGCGACATCCATCAACACCTGGTCGAAGGCCCGATTGAGGAACGTGGAATAGATGGCGACCACCGGATGCATGCCGCCGAGGGCGAGCCCCGCAGCGGATGTGACTGCGTGTTGTTCAGCGATCCCCACATCGAACATCCGGTTGGGAAACCGCTTTCCGAACGCCGCCAAACCGGTCGGCCCCGGCATGGCGGCGGTGATTGCGACGATGTCGTCGCGGCGGCCGCCCCATCGGAGCAGCTCACCGGCAAAGACGTCTGTCCATTGCACAACACCGGTGTCGGCCTTCGGTTGGCCGGTTCGAGGATCGATCGGTCCGCATGTATGCATGCGATCAGCCGGATCTTCCTCCGCCGGAGGATATCCCATTCCCTTGCGAGTGACCGTGTGGACGATGACCGGGCCGCTCGTGCCCTTTGCTATCCGCAGGGCCTTCTCGAGCGCGAGAATATCGTGTCCGTCTATCGGGCCGAGATAGTCAATGCCCAAGTCTGCGAACAACGTCTGCGGACTCAGCCACGCCAGCAGGTGCTTGTACCTCGGACGCGTCCGCAGGCTGGTCAGACGCTCGGCAAGCCCACCGACCGTCGGCGCATAAGACCTGCCGTTGTCGTTGACCACGACAATGACACGACGGCTCTTGCCAGCTGCGATGTTGTTCATTGCCTCCCAGCACATTCCACCGGTGAGGGCGCCGTCACCAACGATCGCGACCACGCGACGATCTTCACTGCCGGTCAATTCGAATGCCTTTGCCAGCCCATCCGCGTAGGAAAGCGCCGCCGACGCGTGCGAAGACTCGACCCAGTCGTGCTCGCTTTCCGCGCGCGACGGATACCCTGACAGGCCGCCGGCGGCTCGCAAGTGGTCGAAGTCATCTTGGCGGCCCGTCAGAAGCTTGTGCGGGTAGGCCTGATGACCGGTGTCGAAAATCAACGCATCGCGCGGTGATTCGAATACCCGATGAAGCGCGATGGTCAACTCGACCACACCAAGGTTTGGACCAAGGTGCCCTCCTGACACCGACACCTTTTCGATGAGGAATGCTCTGATCGCATCTGCGAGTCCCGTCAACTCGTCGCGCGACAATCCCTGCAAGTCACGCGGACGCCGGATGCGGCCCAGGACCGCGCTGCGGCCGTTTCGCTCCACAGTGGAAATCGTGGTCGCCCCGGGGTGCGACGAGCGCAGTAGCCTGCCACTGCAATCCCGGAATGACAGGGGCAGCACACCGGCCGAAAGCCGGTCAGGAGAACGTCAGGAAGCCCTTCGAGTAAACCCAGGCCGTCCCGTTGGGCAGTCCCGGGAAGCCGCCCAGTTCGATCCCGCCGACGCGGCACCAGTCGTTCCGGCACGGTTCCATCAGCGGATGGGTTTCGCCGACGGTGAGGGTGCCGATCTTCTGCCCCTGACCGTCGGGCTTGTCGTAGATGTCGGTGTCCGCGATCACCGTGGCGCTGCCGAGGGGCTTCGCTCCCTGATCCGGCACCAACGGCTGCGGCCCCGACTGTTGCGGCGCAGGCGTATCGACCTTGTTCGGTGCCGGGCCCACCGGTTCGGGCTGCGGATTGGCGACACAGCTGAACTCGGTGTTGGAGTCCCAATTCTGTTTGTCGCCATTGAATTTGAGGGTGCCGTGCGCCCGGTTGTCGGGCCCGACCAGGCCGTCGAGGATCAACGGCTGGTACTTGCCCCGCCCCACCTCCAGGTGGATGCCGACCCCGTGGATGTAACCGGTCACCGGGCCGCTGGTGTCCCCGCCGTCGGGATAGTGCGTCACGGCCGTCGTGTCGACGGTGGTGCTCGCATTGACGGTGTCGAACGTGGTCTGACCGTTGATGGCCTGGTAGTTGATCTCCACCCTCCCCCCGGGGAACTGATACGCCGCACACGGGGGCGCGAGGGGCAGTGGCAGCAGCGGCGACGCCTGCGCGACCGCGGGCAGGGCGAGTGCTCCAGCAGCGGCCATCGCGGCGGCTGCCGTCGATACAAGCTTTGTGCTCATCTCATGCCTTTCCAGCGGGAATCATCGGGCAGCGTGGACTGCTCAGGCACAGGCTAGGCCCGGAAAACTCGCAGATAAATAGGGTGTTTCCCTACGAATTCGGGGCATCAGCGCAGGCTGACGACGTCCGGTCCGGGGTCACCCCACCGCTCGCGGATCCTGCCCCACGGATCGGCATAGCGTCCGGGCTGGTGATAGTAGGGCGCCCGGCGCCGCATGGCCGTAGCCATCACCGGCGCGACCACCCGATTGGCTTTCGCCCGCCACCCCGCCCTGTCGCGGATCTCCTGATAAGACTCCGAACTGGAGTACCGCTGGAAGGCCAGCACCTGCTGCGAGCGGGTGGTGTCCATCCAATCCAAGGAGTACCAGTCGCGGTCGCTGTCGGGATCGCCGGGCCGCCCCGGGAACACCAGCGCGCCCATACCGATCGCGCCGCATCCCGCGCGACCGATGTCGCCCTGCAGCCACTTGTGGGAGTCGTCGCCGGCGATCATGAAGATCTCCTCGGTGGCGTCCGTGGCCACCGCCGCCGCGAACGCCGACGCGACGTCGCGGGCGTCGACGGTGTGACACCGGTTGTCCTCGGGGACCAGTGAGCCGAAGTAGAACGAGTCGAAGTCGCCGTAGTCGACGAGGGGCTCGAGGGTGATGACGCCGCTCAGCCGAAGGATGGACCACTCCAGACCTGATGCGCGAACCAGGTTCTCGGCCTCGAGCTTGTGGCAGCCGTACAGTTCCGACGCCAACAGCGGAGTGTCAACGGTGAGCAGGTCTGTGAACCGGTGCGGGTTGCGGCTGCCGTAGACCGCCATGCTCGACGCGTGGACGAAGCGCGGGGGTCTCGGCAGCGCCTGCGCGGCGCGCACCAACGCCGCGGTGGCGTCGACGTTCACCGCCCGGGCGAGCGCGCGGTTGGCGTAGCACGTCGGTGGGATCCACGCCGCCAGGTGCACGACGGCCGACGGCGACACGTCGGCCAGCACCGCGCTGACCTGATCAGGCTTCGTCAGATCGACGCGACGGACGTCGACGGCCGCGGGCAGCGCCGGTTTCGCGGTGCGGTGCGCGGTGGCGACCACCCGATATCCGTCGTCGACGAGGCGTCGCACCACGGGCCGACCGACCAGTCCGTATGCGCCGGTTACCAACACGGTCTCCCGAGCGGTCACAGCCGCGAAATGTAGTCGAAGAACCACAAATCGTCGGCCGAATTGCAAATTGACACCTCGGAAAGACGAACAAATCTATCGTTGAAATCGGCAATAAATCCGGCGGCGGCTGAAAGGCGATCATGAACGAGGATTTCAAGGGTGTCATCAAGCTCGATGTGCGGGACTCGACGCCGGACTGGTCGCCGTACGAACTCAAGAAGGCGCCGGAGGGCGCACCCAACGTCCTCGTCGTGCTCTACGACGACACCGGTCTCGCTTCGTGGTCACCGTTCGGCGGGCGCATCGAGATGCCGACGCTGCAGCGACTTGCCGACAACGGACTGAGGTATTCGCAGTGGCACACCACCGCGCTGTGCTCGCCGACCCGGTCCTGCTTCCTGACCGGCCGCAATCACCACGTGAACCGATGCGCATCGATCACCGAGGGCTCCAACGGTTTTCCCGGTGCGGCGGCGCGGTTGCCCGCAGAGTGCGCGACCATCGGTCAGGTTCTTCAGGACAACGGTTACAGCACGTTCTGGCTCGGCAAGAACCACAACGTTCCCGAAGAAGACGTCTCCAGCGGCGGCAGCAAGTCTGAGTGGCCGCTGAACAAGGGCTTCGACCGCTTCTACGGGTTCCTCGGCGGGGAGACTAACAACTGGTACCCCGACCTCACTGAGGACAACCGGTTCATCGAACAGCCTTACGGCCCCGAGGACGGCTACCACCTGTCAAAGGACCTTGCGGACAACGCGATTCGCATGCTGCGTGATCAGAACGCCACCAACCCGTCCAAGCCCTGGTACATGTGGTTCTGCCCGGGCGCCAACCACGCCCCGCACCACAGCCCGACCGAGTACGCCGACAAATACAAGGGCATGTTCGACGACGGCTACGAGGCCTACCGCGAGTGGGCACTGGCAAGGATGGTCGAGAAAGGCATCATGCCGGAGGGCACGGCGCTGACGCCGCTGAACCCGATGCCCGAAGACGCCGCGTTGGCCGGCGACGCGGTTCGCCCGTGGGACAGCCTCAACGACGACGAGAAGAGACTGTTCGCCCGGATGGCCGAGGTGTTCGCCGGCTTTTCCGAGTACACCGACGCCCAAGTGGGCCGCATCGTCGAATATCTGGAAAACACCGGTCAACTCGACAACACCGTCATCTTCTACTGCGCCGACAACGGCGCGTCCGGCGAGGGCTCACCCAACGGCTCGGTGAACGAGAACAAGTTCTTCAACGGGTATCCCGACGAGTTGTCCGAGAACATGAAGTACATCGAAACCCTCGGCAGCCCGGACACCTACAACCACTACCCCACCGGTTGGGCCGTCGCGTTCTCCACACCGTTCCAGATGTTCAAGCGGTATTCGCAGTACTCCGGGGGCACCTGCGATCCGCTGGTGATCCACTGGCCCGCGGGCATCAAGGCCAAAGGCGAGGTGCGCCATCAGTACCACCACGCCACCGATATCGCGGCCACGGTCCTCGACGTCGCCGGACTCGAGATGCCGAAGACGTATCGCGGGGTCGAACAGCACCCCCTCGATGGCGTCTCCATGCGCTACACCTTCGATGCCGTCGACGCGCCCACCACCAAGGCGCGGCAGTACTACGCGATGCTCGGCACCCGAGGCATCTGGGAGAGCGGCTGGAAGGCCTCCGCGGTACACGCACCGATCAGCGGCAGGGGCCATTTCGACGAGGACAAGTGGGAGTTGTACCACGTCGACGAGGACCGCTCGGAGTCGAAGGACCTGGCGGCAGAGCATCCCGACAAGCTCGACGCACTCATCAAGACCTGGTTCGACGAAGCTGACAGGAACTTCGTGTTGCCGCTCGACGACCGGTCGGCCACCGAGGTGCTCACCATCGAACGGCCGCAGTTCGAGCCGCCGAGGAACCGCTACATCTACTACCCACACGCGGCACCCATCCCGGAGGGCGTCGCGGTCAACATCCGCGGCCGGTCGTACAAGATCCTCGCCGACGTGGACATCACCGCCGACGCAGAAGGGGTGATCTTCGCGCACGGCTCGCGCTTCGGCGGCCATTCGCTGTTCATCAAGGACGGCAAGTTGCATTACGTCTACAACTTCCTCGGCATCAAGCCGGAACAGGAGTTCGTATCCGAGCAGCTGACGCCGGGAAAGCACACCGTCGGCATGGAGTTCACCAGGGAGGACGCCGGAGAGCACGGCGAATCGTTGGGCACCACAACGCTTTACGTCGATGATCAGGCGGTCACGAAGGGGCCGATGCGGGCGCAGGTCGGCAAGTTCACCCTCGGCGGCGACGGGTTGTGCGTCGGCTTCGACAGCGGTGACAGCGTCAGCGAGCATTACCAAAACCCGTTTGCGTTCACCGGCGGCACCGTGCTCGGCGTCGGCGTGGACGTCAGCGAGGACGCCTACCTGGACCTGGAGAAGGAGGCCGCGGGCGCGTTCTCGCGGGACTGACGCCACCGTCGTCGGTCACCCCTTCTTGTGGCCGTTGCCGTTGCCGTTACCGTTGCCGTTGCCTCTCTTCTTTCCCGGCGGCGGCCCACCTTCGTCGTTCACCGGCGGAGGGGCAGGTGCGGTGGATGTCGAGGTCGTCGTGGTAGACGTCGTCGACGACGTGGTGCTCGTGGTCACGGGCTTCGGTGCCGTCGGCTGTGAGCCCGACTCGATCGCGATCAGAATCGCCGCGAGCACGAAGGCCGCGACGACGGCGCCCAGGTACAGCAGCCCGCGGGTGCGCCCGGATCGGGCCGGGGCGGCGACGGCCATGGTCGTCGGCGGCGGCAGCGGCGCGGCGAGCACCCGTGTCGACGGCCGGGCCTGGCCGGGCGGTGGCGCACCGGACAGCGCCGCGCGCATCACCTCGGCGCTGGGGAATCGCCACTGCGGGTCGTGGGCCATCGCCTGCTCGACGACGGCGGCCAGACCGGGTGCCACATCCGGGCGCACGACGTGCAGCGGCGGCCGGTCGCCGTCCGAAATCGCGCGCGCCAGCGCGGCCATGTTCTCCTGCGGGAACGGCCGTCGCCCGGCCAGTGCCTCGTAGCCCACGGCGCCCACCGCGTAGAGGTCGTCGGCGACGGTTGCCGGCCTGCCCATCACCCGGTCCGGGCTGAGGTAGGCCATCGTGCCGACGATCTGGCCGGCCATAGTGGCAGGCGTCTCGGCGCTTTTCGCGATGCCGAAGTCGGCGACCTTCACGTCGCCGGAGTCGGTGAGCAGGATGTTCGCCGGTTTGATGTCGCGATGCAGAATCCCGGCCGCGTGTGCCGCGGCCAGTGCCGAGAGGATGTCGGCCAGCACGGTGCGCACGCGGTCCTGCGGAAGCGGGCCGTGCAGCAGTTCATCGGCGAGCGTCCCGCCGGACAGCCGCTCCATGATGATGTACGGAGTGCCGGCATGCTCACCGCTGTCGTGCACCGCGACGATGTGGGGATGGCTCAGCCCCGCGGCGGCGCGCGCCTCGATCTCGAATCGACGACGGCTGTCGGGATGCACGCTGAATGCCGGATGCAGCACTTTGACCGCGACCGGCCGGTCCAACCGGATGTCCCAGCCGTCGCGCACCTCGGCCATCCCGCCGCGGCCCAGAATCCCCCGCAATTCGTAGCGGCCGCCAATGATTTCTGGCGCCTGCACACCGCAACGCTAGCGGTACGGTCCGCGCTCGGCACCACGGCTGTCGGCAAACGCCGCGATGGGTACCCTGGCAGAGTGCTCTACCAGCAGCTTCGCCGACCGTTCTGGCAGCGCCACCCCATCGTCGCGGGCGCCGCGGCGGTGGCCGCGGTGTGGCTGGTGCACAGCGGGGCGCCGTTGCTGGTCGCGGTCGTCGCGCTCGTCTGGCTGGGCGCCGCCATCCGCAGGCGGGTGCGGGCCCACGCGTTGCGCGATGCGGGACTGCGTGCCCGCGCCGAGTATGAGCATCGGTTGAGCCTGCGCGGTGATCCCCGCGGGCTCTACGGGCGTTACCCACCGGTGCAGCCGGGCTGGTTCCCGGATCCGCACAACCGTTCTGGGTTGCGGTATTTCGATGGTGCGCTGTGGACGGACTACACGACGGCCGGGCAGTAGTGCTTGCCGTCGCCGCGGTACTCGACGGGCGGCAGGTTTCGCGCAGGCGTCTGCACCAGCGGTGCGTCTGAGGGGATGCGCCCCACGGCACGGTCGAATGCGCTGCGCTTGCGCGGGTGCATCGTCAATCGCTTGGGCAGCACCGCATTACCGATGCGCACCAGGTTGCCCAGCCGTCGATGCAGCCACGCCCGGCGCGGCGACCACCGGTAGCCCATCAGCTCGCGCACCGGCGGGTCGTAGAAACCGACGGTCAGGAAGACCAGCACGCGTTGCATCGCCTTGAGGTTCAGCCGCCACAGCCAGTCCGGGATCCATTGCAGCGACGGATGTTTCGTCATCGTCGACAGATCGAGGACTTCCCGCGCCGCCCAGTTGTTCTCCAACACGTCACGGCACATGTGATCCCAGTACTTCTGAAACTCCTCCCAGGAGTTCGGGACGGGCCGCATGCTCATCCCGTACATCCGGTACCAGACGATGTGCTCGTCGAACAGCTGGCGCTTCTGTGCCTCGGTGAGCCCGCCCCCGGACCATTCGGCGGCCAGGATGGTGGACACGAAGAACGTTGCGTGCGCCCAGTAGAAGACGTCGGGGTTCAGCGCGCTGTAGCGCCGCCCCTGCTCGTCGACGCCCTTGATGCCGACGTGGTAGTCCCGTACCTCGGCGCCGGTCGCGGGTGCGCGGTCGCCGTCGAACACGACGCCGCCGATCGGATACACCGACCGGTACAGCCGCTGCATCCGCTCCATGAAGAAGATCGAGTGGTCCTTCACCGCGGCGCCGAGTTGAGGATGCATGTTCTGCATCGAGCCGGCCCAAGTGGTCTGCAGCATTCCGGTCCACTGGCCGAAATGCTTCCAGGTCAGCGAATCGGGGCCGAGCGCATCCGGCAGGGCGTCGTAGCCACCGCTGGACACCGGGCAGCCGGCGGCCGCCGGGGTGGTCCCGCTGGTCACAGGACATGGCTCAGACGTATCTTGAGTCACTGGAGCGCTTCCGATCGGGTCAGACACATTCTGACTACATGCGTTGTCACCTGATTCTAGGAGTGATGTGGCTGGCGGTCAACGACGGGGCCGATGGTCGGGCGTGCCGCTGCAGGACCGTCAGGCGCTGCGCCGCGACGAGTTGATCGCGGCGGGTGTCGGGCTGCTCGGCGGCGAGGGCGGACCCGCCCTGACCGTGCGCGCGGTCTGCAGGGCGGCCGGGCTCACCGAGCGCTATTTCTACGAAAGCTTCTCCGACCGCGACGAATTCGTGCGGGCCGTCTACGACGACGTCTGCGCAAGGGCGATGTCCACGCTGTCCTCGTCCACCACGGCGCGCGACGCGGTGGAGCGCTTCGTGGCGCTGATGGTCGACGACCCGACTCGCGGCCGGGTGCTGCTGCTGGCACCCGCGGTCGAGCCGGTGCTGACGCGCTCGGGCGCGGACTGGATGCCCAACTTCATCGAGCTGCTGCAGCGCAAACTCACCCGAATCGCCGACCCGGCGGTGCAGGCCATGGCCGCCACCGGCCTGATCGGCGCGCTGACGATGCTGTTCACCGCGTACCTGAACGGCCGACTCGCAGCCACCCGCGAGCAGTTCATCGACTACTGCGTCGAGATGCTGCTCAGCAGGGTGTCGAGCTACTGATTACTACTAGCCGGTCGGGATGTCCTGGTTGGCGGTGTCGCCGGGAACCTCGCCGGACTGGGCGAGCTCGTCCTGCTGGCTCTGCTGCGCCGCTGCGGCTTCCTCAGCCTTGGCGGTGAAGTCGCGGCCTTCCGGGCTGGCGGCCGAGGCGCCCGGCACGGTGGCCGTCGCCGCACCGCGGTTGCAGTTCAGCGCCAGCAGCACCTCACCGCTGCTGTGGGCGAACTCGCCGCCGTCGTCGCGGACGAAGGGCGAATCGGTGGCACCGGTGACCAGGCAGTCACCCATGGCGTCCTGACGATCGCCGACTGTCACCGCGATCTTCGCCGAGCCGCCGCCGTCCTCGATCGTCGAGACCGCGTCGCCGTAGGTCATTCCCACCACGTCCGGGGCGGCGGATGCGATGCCCGCGCCGAACAGACCCAGCGCCCCCATCGCGACTCCAGCGGCGCCTACTGTGCCGGCCGAAATGAAAATCTTCTTCACATGCCCACCTATGTCTGAGGTCTACAGTTGCCGGAAGTTTAGGCCAGGTTCATGCCTGCGGAAACAATACCGCCGACAGGCTGCGCCCGCGAGCAGTACGGCGGTGTACGTCACGCAAACATCCGCCACGCGTCGTCGCGCGAACCGTCACAATTCCGATGCCGCGGCGCGGTCGACCCAACTTGATGTCACCGGGATACACAGATATATTGACTGCAACCCACAGGTACAGATAACTCATGGGTCCCGCACACCGGATGACGGACGATCCCGCCCCCAAGGAGGACGCAGGGTTTATGCACGAGAATCTGACCGATCTACACCTGCTGCACGAACTCGAACCGGTTGTCGAGAAGTACCTCAACCGGCACCTGACGATGCGCAAGGACTGGAACCCGCACGACTACATCCCGTGGTCGGACGGCAAGAACTACTACGCGCTGGGCGGACAGGACTGGGAGCCCGGTCAGTCGGTGCTCTCCGAGGTCGCCCAGGTCGCCATGGTGCAGAACCTGCTGACCGAGGACAACCTGCCCTCCTACCACCGCGAGATCGCGATGAACTTCGGTATGGACGGCGCGTGGGGCCAATGGGTCAACCGCTGGACCGCCGAGGAGAATCGGCACGGCATCGCGCTGCGCGACTACCTGGTCGTCACCCGCGCCATCGATCCGGTCGCGCTGGAGACCCTGCGCCTTGAGCAGGTGACCCGCGGCTTCAGCCCGGGCCAGAACCAGCAGGGCGACCTGTTCGCAGAGAGCCTTTTCGACTCCGTCATCTATGTGACGTTCCAGGAACTGGCCACCCGCGTCTCGCACCGCAACACCGGCAGGGCCTGCGAGGAGACCATCGCCGACCAACTGCTGCAACGGGTTTCGGCTGACGAGAACCTGCACATGATCTTCTACCGCGATGTCAGCGAGGCCGGCTTCGACATCGCGCCCGACCAGGCGATGCACTCGCTGCACCGGGTGCTGCGCAACTTCAAGATGCCCGGATTCACCGTCCCCGAGTTCCGGCGCAAGGCCGTGATCATCGCCGTCGGCGGCGTGTACGACCCGCGCATCCATCTCGACGACGTCGTCATGCCGGTGCTGAAGAAGTGGCGCATCTTCGAGCGCGAGGACTTCACCGGCGAGGCCGCGCGCATGCGTGACGACATCGGCGTGCTCATCGAGGAACTCGAAGAGGCCTGCGACAAGTTCGAGGTTGCCAAGCAGAAGCGCGCCGAGCGCGAGGCAAAGAAAGCCGAGCGGCTGGAAGCCAAGAAGGTTCTGGCGTCATCACCGTCCTGACCGAACCCCGCGCGCAGTTGCGGATCGGTCCCATTCGGCTGGCCAGCCCGGTGGTGCTGGCGCCGATGGCAGGCGTGACCAACGTCGCGTTCCGCACCCTGTGCCGCGAACTCGAACTCGCCCGGGCCGGCACGGTCAGCGGGCTGTATGTGTGCGAGATGGTCACCGCCCGCGCCCTGGTCGAGCGCCATCCGGTCACCATGCACATGACGACCTTCGGGCCGGACGAATCCCCGCGCTCACTGCAGCTCTACGCCGTCGATCCGGACAACACCTACGCGGCGGCCAAGATGATCGTCGACGAGAATCTGGCCGACCACATCGACATGAACTTCGGCTGCCCGGTACCCAAGGTGACCCGCCGCGGCGGCGGTGCGGCGCTGCCGTTCAAGCGCAGGCTGTTCGGGCGGATCGTGGCCGCCGCGGTGCGCGCCACCGAGGGGTCGAACGTTCCGGTCACGGTGAAGTTCCGGATCGGTATCGACGACGCCCACCACACCCACCTCGACGCCGGGCGCATCGCGGCCGAGGAGGGCGCCGCCGCGGTGGCACTGCACGCCCGGACGGCGGCGCAGCGCTACTCCGGGACGGCCGACTGGGATCAGATCGCGGCATTGAAAGCCCATGTCACAAGCGTTCCGGTGCTGGGCAACGGCGACATCTTCGACGCCGACGACGCGCTGGCGATGATGGCGAGCACCGGCTGCGACGGCGTCGTCATCGGCCGCGGCTGCCTGGGCAGGCCCTGGCTGTTCGCCGAGCTGTCCGACGCCTTCGCCGGGCGGACGAGTGTGAGACCGCCCACACTCGGTGAGGTCTCGACGATCATCCGCAGGCACGGCGAACTGCTCAGCGCGCATTTCGGCGAGGACAAGGGCATGCGCGACATCCGCAAACATGTCGCCTGGTACCTGCACGGCTTCCCCGCCGGAGCCGAGCTTCGACGGGCGTTGGCGCTGGTCAAGACGCTGGACGAGCTCGACGACCTGCTGGCGAAGCTGGACGCCGACGTGCCGTTTCCCGAGGCCGCGACGGGCCCGCGGGGCCGCCAGGGCTCACCGGCCTCAGTGGCGCTGCCTGAGGGCTGGCTGGCCGACCCGGACGACTGCACCGTGCCTGCGGGCGCCGATGTGATGCATTCCGGTGGGTGAACCGAGACCATCTCGACATTACGTCTCTCAGGATCTCTCAGTACGATATGAGTCTTGTCGCTATCGGCCCCGCAGCCGGGGCCATGAGGAATGCCGCCTCTCGTCAGGCGGGGCAAAGCGCAGCGGCTGATGCGCACCGACGCGCACGCTGCTCAACGGGTCGGAGGCAAGTGGGCACATGAGTGACGGCGAGAACGCCACTCCTGGTCGCCCGCGCGCGTCCGACACGAACGGCGCCAACGAGTGGCTTACCCGATCGCCGCGGCCACCGCGAGCCGCCGCGCCGTGGGAACGCCAACCTGCTGCAGCACCCGAGGACCCCGACCCCGAAACGGGCCACCACGCCGACGGCGTGACCGTGGCCGACCTCATCGCCAAGATCACCGGCTCCGCACCGGCTGACCTGCCGAGCAGGCACTCGGCGCCCGAACCAGAGCCGCCGGCGGCACCGCCCCGCGCCGCCCAGCCGCCGCCACGGCCGCCCGTTCCCGCCCCGCCCCCGCCGCGCCCGAGGCAACCACGCCAGCTTCGGTCCAAGCCGCGACCCGAGCCCTTGTCCGACCCCGATACCGAGGTCATTCCCGTCGTCTCCTACGCCGACGAGATTCCCGACCTGGCCGCCTTGAAGCGGGCGCGGTTGGAGCGCGTCGCTCCGGAGCGCATCGGCGAACCCGCCGCCGATCACGTCGACGAGCCGAAGAAGCGGGCGCCCCGCCGCCGGGTGATGCTGGCGGGCCGGTCGCTGGCGGCCCTCTTCGCGGTGCTCGCGCTCGCGATGACCGGCGGCGCCTGGCAGTGGCAGTCGCAGAAGAACAGCATGCTCAACCGCGTCTCCGCGCTGGATCAGGGGTCACGCGACATCGTCGACCCCAACGCGCAGTTCGGTGACGAGAACTTCCTCATCGTCGGCGTGGACAGCCGCTACGGCCAGAACGCCGACATGGGCGCGGGCGACACCGAGGACGCCGGTGGCACGCGGTCGGACACCATCATGCTGGTCAACATCCCCGCCAACCGGGAACGCGTTGTGGCGGTGTCGTTTCCGCGCGACCTGAACATCGAGCCGATGAAGTGCGAGCCGTGGAATCCGCAGACTCGCGAGTACGGCCCCCTCTACGACGAGCAGAGCGGCACCTACGGGCCTGACGAGGTCTACACGGAGACGAAGCTGAACTCGGCGTACGCCTTCGGCGGGCCCAAGTGTCTGGTGAAGGTCATCCAGAAGCTGTCGGGGCTGTCCATCAACCGGTTCATGGCGGTGGACTTCGCCGGTTTCTCCAAGATGGTCGACGCCCTCGGCGGCGTGGAGGTATGCAGCACCACCCCGCTGGAGGACTACGAACTGGGCACGGTGCTGCCCAACGCCGGCCGCCAGATGGTCGACGGCCACACCGCCCTGCAGTACGTTCGCGCCCGCCAGGTGACCACCGAGACCAACGGCGACTACGGCCGCATCAAGCGCCAGCAGTTGTTCCTGTCGTCGCTGCTGCGCTCGATGATCTCCAAAGAGGTCTTCTTCTCACTGAGCAAGCTGAACAATGTCGTCAACCAGTTCATCGACGACAGCTTCGTCGACAACATCAACACCAAGGACCTGGTACAACTCGGCCAGTCGGTGCAGGGCATCGCCGCAGGCCGGATCACCTTCATCACCGTGCCGACCACCGGATACATGGACGAGTGGGGCAACGAGCACATGCGCGTGGACGACACCCGCGCGATCTTCGACGCCATCATCAACGACGACCCGCTGCCCGAGGAACGCAACGCCGACAACACGCCGGTGCCCGGTACGCCGGAGTCGATGACGAACCAGACCAGCGAGTCGCCGACGAGCGAGACGCCGTCGCCCGACGCCGCCGCCACCGATCCCGGCGAGGTCGTCGACGCCATCACGACCGACCCAGCGACGGTCACCGTCCAGGTGTCGAACTCGACCGGCCAGGATGGGCTAGGGGCCACGGCCGCAACCGAATTGGAGCAACAGGGCTTCAAGGTCGCCACCCCCGACGACTACCCGTCGGGCCCGCTGACCTCGACGACGGTGTTCTTCTCACCGGGCAACGAGGAAGCCGCCGCCACCGTCGCGTCGGCGTTCAGCCAACCGACGATCGAGCGTGTCAACGGCAAGGGCAGCACCGTGCAGGTGGTGCTCGGCTCCGACTTCTCCTCGGTGGGGGCTCCGATGCCCAGCGGCTCGTCGATACAGGTCCAGGTGCTGCACGGCAGCAACAGCACGCCGACCCAGCTGCCCGAGGACCTGACGGTCACCAACGCCGCCGACACCACCTGCGAGTAGCGCCGCGCGGCCGCGGGATCAGGCAAACGGCATTCACCTTTCGTTCACCCTGCACATCGTGACGATTCACCGGATCAGCCCTTAGGCTGGGCATATGCGAACTGCGTATCACGAGCAGCTAGACGCCCTAACCAATCAGCTCGGCGAGATGTGCGGGTTGGCGGGGGTCGCGATGGAACGCGCGACCCAGGCCCTCCTGCAAGCCGACCTGCTGCTGGCCGAACAGGTGATCACCGACCACGAGAAGATCGCCGCGATGAGCGCCAAGGCCGAGGAGGCCGCGTTCGTCCTGCTTGCCCTGCAGGCTCCGGTGGCGGGGGATCTGCGGGCGATCGTCAGCTCCATCCAGATCGTCGCGGACGTCGACCGGATGGGCGCGCTCGCCCTGCACGTCGCCAAGATCGCCCGGCGTCGCCATCCACAGCACGCGCTGCCTGAAGAGGTCAACGGCTATTTCGCCGAAATGGGCCGGGTGGCAGTGGAACTGGGCAACAGCGCCCAGGAGGTGTTACTGACCAAGGATCCGGAGAAGGCCGCCCGCATCAGCGAGGAAGACGATGCGATGGACGATCTGCACCGCCATCTCTTCACCGTGCTGATGGACAAGGAGTGGAAGCACGGCGTCACCGCCGCCGTGGACGTGACGTTGCTGAGCCGCTTCTACGAGCGATTCGCCGACCACGCCGTGGAGGTTGCCCGCCGCGTCATCTTCCAGGCGACCGGCGAGTTCCCCGACGAAGAGCAACTCGCCGCCCGCTGAGTTTTCCCGCGAGCTGAGCTTCCCGCGAGCGGCGAGAGGTGCTAGCCGAAGCGACCGGAGATGTAGTCCTCGGTGGCCTTCTGCGTCGGGTTGGAGAAGATCTTCTCGGTGTCGTCGATCTCGATCAGCTTGCCGGGCTTCCCCGTCGCCTCCAGGTTGAAGAACGCGGTCTGATCGCTCACCCGGGCAGCCTGCTGCATGTTGTGCGTTACGATGACGATCGTGTACTCCTGCTTGAGCTCGGAGATCAGGTCCTCGATCGCCAGCGTGGAGATCGGGTCGAGCGCCGAGCACGGCTCGTCCATCAGCAGCACCGCGGGCTGCACCGCGATGGCGCGCGCGATGCACAGCCGCTGCTGCTGACCGCCCGACAGGCCCCCGCCGGGCTTGTCCAGCCGGTCCTTGACCTCGTTCCACAGGTTGGCGCCGCGCAGCGAGCGCTCGGCGACCTCGTCGAGGGTCTTCTTGTTGCGCACCCCCTGCAGCCGCAGCCCGGCCACGACGTTGTCCTTGATCGACATGGTCGGGAAGGGGTTCGGCCGCTGGAACACCATGCCGATGGTCTTGCGGACGCTGACCGGATCGATGCCCGCGCCGTAGATGTCCTCGCCGTCGAGTAGCACCGAGCCCTCGGCCCTGGCTCCTGGAAGCACTTCGTGCATCCGGTTCAGCGTGCGCAGCACCGTGGACTTGCCGCAGCCGGAGGGCCCGATGAACGCCGTGACGCTGCGCGGCGGCACCGACAGGCTGACGTCGGCGACCGCGTGGAACGAGCCGTAGTAGATGTTGAGGTCTTTGATATCGATGCGCTTGGCCATCTCGCTCCTAAACGTCAGGTTCGATTGCGGTTGAGGAACCGGATCACGAACGCCGCGGCGATGTAGAGGCCGGCGACGATCAGGATCAGCGTCAGCGCCGCACCCCAAACACGAAGCCGTCCAGCCTCTTCCGGGTTGATCAGTTCGGTGTAGATCAGCAACGGCAGCGATGCCATGTTGCCTTCGAGCGGGTCGTAGTTGATCGACCTGGCGTAGCCGACGAGCACCAGCACCGGGGCGGTCTCACCGATGACCCGCGCCAGCGCCAGCAGGATGCCGCTGATGATGCCCGGCAGCGCCGTGGGCACCACGACGCGCGCGATCGTCTTCCACTTCGGGACGCCCAGCGCGTACGAGGCTTCGCGCAGTTCGTCGGGCACCAGCTTGAGCATCTCCTCGGTGTTGCGCACCACGACCGGCAGCATCAGCAACACCAGGGCCAACGACACGGCCAGTGCGCTCTGCGGAAAGCCCATGGTGGCGATCCAGAGCGCGAAGATGAACAGTGCCGCCACGATCGAGGGGACGCCCGCGAGGATGTCGACCATGAAAGTCGTTGTCCGGGCGAACCATCCACGGCCGTACTCGACGAGATAGACCGCCGACATGATGCCCAGCGGAACCGCCAGCAGGGCCGCGATGGCGGCCTGGATGATGGTGCCGTAGATCGCGTGGTAGACGCCGCCCGCCATCTGTTCCGGCAGCACGCCTGACAGCGACTTGCCCCACCAGTCGGAGGTGATCACCGCCGTGTACCCGCGGCTTGCGACCGTGTAGAGCACCCAGACCAGCGGCACCATCGCGATCAGGAACGCAGAGGCGAACAGAGCTTCGGCGACCCGGTTCTTGATCTTGCGGCTCTGGCTGATGGCGTGGAACGTCGGGCCCTTGACCGGGGTGTCGAGCGTGGTGTCGGTCATCCTCCGCTCACCCTCCCTCCGGCTGCCAGCCGGGCAACCGCGTTGACGACGAATGTCAGCGCGAAGAGCACGAAGCCCGCCGCGATGTAGGCACCAGTGGGCAGCGGAGCACTGAATTCCGCTGCGGCCGAGGCGATCTTCGAGGCGAACGTGTAGCCGCCGTCGAACAGCGACCAGTGCCCGGCCTGCGCGGCGGTTCGCAGGATGATCAACACCGCGACCGTCTCGCCCAGTGCGCGGCCCAACGCGAGCATCGACCCGGCGATCATCCCGCTGCGGCCGTAGGGGTAGACCGTCATGCGGATGACTTCCCATTTGGTCGCGCCGAGAGCCTGCGCGGCCTCGACGTGTCCCTTGGGGGTGAGGCTGAACACCTCACGCGACACCGAGGTGATGATCGGGAGGATCATCACGGCCAGCACCACGCCCGCGGTGAAGATCGTGCCGCCACCGGCCAGCGAGACGTTGCCGTCCCCGAAGAGGGGGAACCACCCCAGCTTCTCGTTCAAGAATCGCTGCACCGGTTCGAGCTTGGGCGCCAGCACGAAGATGCCCCACAGGCCGAACACGATCGACGGCACCGCGGCGAGCAGGTCGACCAGGATCGCGAACGGCCTCGCGAACCGGCGCGGCACGTAGTTGGTCAGAAAAGTCGCGATACCGATGGCCACCGGTACCGCCAATGCCAGGGCGAAGACCGAACTGAGCACCGTGGTCTGCAGCAGGCCCGCGATGCCGAATTGGAGATTGCCCGGGTCGGTGGTGACGAAGTCCGAACTCGTGAAGAAGTTGGCCTTGTTGGCCGCCAACGACGGAACCGCACGGATCAGGAGAAACAGCCCCATCAAGGCGATGGCCCCGATGATCGTCGCGCCCGCGGCGAGCGCGATCGAGTAGAACACGACGTCGCCCCACCTTCGGGCCCCTCTGAGAGAACTTCCCGCCGGTGGGTTGGTGGACATATCGGGAGTATCTCCGATCTGCCGTGGGCTCGCCCCCTTTGTTGACGAGCCCACAGCGGTCGGTTCAGGCTTCAAAGTCATTGCAGCCTTTGACTAGGAGATTGCGTCGATGGCGGTGGTCAGCTTGGTCTTGAAGCTATCGGGCACCGGGATGTAACCCGCTTCCTCCAAGCCTTTCTGGCCGTCGCCGATGGCAACCGTCAGAAAGGCCTTGACCGCGGGCGCCACATCGGACTGCGGGTACTTCGAGCAGACCACCTCGTAGGTGCCGAGCACGATCGGGTACGCGCCGGCCTCCGTGGGCTTGTAGAACGACGAGGTGTCGAGCACCAGGTCGTTGCCCTCGCCCTTGATCTTGACGGTGTCGATCGACTTGCCGACGCTGTCCACCGACAACTTCACCGGATCGGGCCCGGCCGAGGTGATCACGTCGGCGACCTGCAGGCCCTGCTTGGTGGCGTAGGACCACTCGTTGTAGGTGATCGACCCGGGCGTGTTCTTGATCGCCGCGGACGTGCCCTCGTTGCCCTTGGCGCCTTCGCCGACACCGCCGTTGAACGTCTTGCCCGCGCCCTTGCCCCACGCGCCGTCGGATGCGGCGTCCAGATACTTCTGGAAGTTGTCCGTGGTGCCGGACTCGTCGCTGCGGAAGATCACGTTGATCTTGTCACCGGGCAGCGACTTGCCGTTGTTCAGCGCCGCGATCTCGGGGGCGTTCCACGTGGTGACCGCGCCGTTGAAGATCTTGGCCAGCGTCGGCCCGTCCAGTGCGATGCCGTCGACGCCGGGCAGGTTGTAGGTGACCGCGATGGGGCCGAACACGACCGGCAGGTTCCACGCGTCGCTTCCGCCGCAGCGTTCCTTGGCCTTCTCGGGCTCACCCTTCTCGGCGTTCAGGGGTGAATCGGTGCCGCCGAAATCGGTTTGGCCGCCGATGAACTCGGAGACGCCCGCTCCGGAACCACTCGAGGTGTAGTTCAGGGTGTACCCGGGGCACGCCGACTCGTAGGCGGTGACGAAGCGCGTGATGGCGTTGGCTTGCGCCGACGATCCGCTGGCCTTCAACGACTCCTTGCCGCTGCAGTCGACGCCGGATGCCGAACCCCCTGAGGTTTCGCCGCCCGATGTGTTGCCCGAGCTTGAGGTGTTGTTATCGCTACCGCAGCCTGACAGCATCAGCGCACCAGCGGCGAAAATGCTCACCGCAACACCGATTCGATTGGGCTTCACGTGGCTCCTTCATGGTGTGTGGTGTACGGACGTCCCGACCGCCACCGGAGGTATCAGGTCAAAGCGACGGGGCAGTTCGCCCCGCCGAGCAGAATCATCGCTGCTCGGGTCACGAACCTAGGGGTCTGCTGTGAACGCTTCTCCACCGGACGATGAACGGAAGATGAACCGGATGCGGGGGCGTGGAGACGAATACCCCACGCAACGTTGACCTTCGGTAGCAGCTCAGTGAATATTGAGGCAATGAAGTTTGAGGCATCGGAGGCGCTGGTAACGCGTGCGTCAATCTATGCCGCGCTTGCTGAACCCGGACGCCTGGTGATCGCCGACCGTCTGCTGCTGGGCGACGCGTCCCCGTCGGACATCGGCCAGTTGCTCTCGATGCCGTCGAACCTTGTCGCACACCACCTTCGCGTATTGGAGGGCGCGGGACTGGTGCGCCGGGTCCGGTCCGGCGGCGATCGCAGGCGGACGTATCTGAGCATCAACCCCGACGTGCTCGAGACGCTGACACCGCACCGAATCCGCAAGGCCAAGCGCGTGCTGTTCGTGTGCACGGGCAACGCCGCGCAGAGTCAGTTGGCGGCCGCGATCTGGAATCACCACAACGCGACCACCGTGCCTGCCGCGTCGGCGGGCACGCACCCCGCCGCCGACGTCGACCCCGACGCGCTGTCCGCAGCCCGGCGGCGCAACCTGGCGCTGGAACCGCGCACTCCGCGCCACGTCGACACCGTGGTCGCCGACGGCGATCTGATCATCGCGGTGTGCGACCGGGCGCACGAGGAGCTCCCCGCGACGATGGAGCGGCTGCACTGGTCGGTACCCGACCCGAACCGAACGTCGATGCCCGGTCCGTACAGCCGCGTCATCGACGAATTGACCAGGCGCATCAGCGCTTTCAGCCCGCGCCTGCAGCCCGGCTAGTCAGCCGCATAGGCGACGTCGATGGCGTACACCTCGAAACCCAGCCGTCGGTAGGTGTTCACCGCCGGCGAGTTCTCCGCCTCCACGTAGAGCATCACCGTCGGGCTGTCGGCCTCCGCCAGCCGGTCCGCAAGATGGTGCAGCCCGATCAGCGTCAGGGTCGCCCCGATGCCGCGGCCCTGCGCGGCAGGGTCGACGCCGACGACGTACACCTCGCCGAGGGCATCGTCGTGCACCTTGGTCCAGTGGAATCCGAGCAGCGCGCCGGTCTGCTCGTCGAAGGCCATGAACAACCCCTCGGGGTCGAACCACGCTTCGGCCCGGCGCTCGGCGATGTCGGCCTCCGTCCAGCCACCCTGCTCCGGGTGCCAGGCGAACGCCGCGTTGTTCACCCGCAGCAGTTCGGCGTCGTCGTCGGGGCCGCGGTAGGTGTCCACCCGCACTCCAGCCGGGATCGTCACCTCCGGCAGTTCGGTCGTCGGCCACCCGGCTCCCGGCAACGATCGCCGCATCTGCAACAGCTCGCGGGCCACAGCCAGCCCCAGCGACTTCGCCGTCGCCCGGGCCGGCGCCAGGTCGCCGTGCGCCCAGATGCGGGTGCCGGGCCCGCCTTCGGCCAGCGCGGTGCGGGCCATCGTCGAGCCGATGCCGCGCCTGCGCCGACGCGGCCCGACCACCAACTCGGCCATCGCGGGTTCGTCGGCCGTCGCGGGCGCCAGATCGAGGTAGCCGACGACGTCGTCGCCGTCGAGCGCGATCAGGTGCCGGGTGCGGTCGTGGCCGAGCTCGCGCAGTACCTGCTCACCGACAGGGGCCACCCCATCGGTCTTGGTCGCCTCGGCGATCAGCGCCCGGATGACGCGCTGTTCCCGCTCGCCCAGCCCGGTGCGCCAGGAATACGACGTCACTGAGTGTGCAGCGGGTCGGCCAACTCTTCGGGCAGGCCGATCGGCGCGTCGTAGTCGTCGTCGATGTCGTCGTCGACGTCCGAGCCTGCGGCGGCCGCCCGGCCCCTGGCGGGTCGCACCGCCTTGTACCCGACGTTGCGCACCGTGCCGATCAGCGACTCGTATTCGGGGCCGAGCTTGGCCCGCAACCGGCGCACGTGGACGTCGACGGTGCGCGTGCCGCCGAAGAAGTCGTAGCCCCAGACCTCCTGCAGCAGTTGCGCGCGAGTGAACACCCGGCCCGCGTGCTGGGCCAGATACTTCAGCAGCTCGAATTCCTTGTAGGTCAGGTCCAGCGGCCGGCCGCGCAGGCGAGCCGTGTAGGTGCCCTCGTCGATGACGAGCTCGCCCAGGCTGACCTTGCCCGCGTTCTCCTGGCTCGCCGCGCCGCCGCGGCGGCCCACCAGAAGGCGCAGCCGCGCGTCGATCTCGGCGGGGCCGGTACCGGGCAGCAGGATCTCGTCGAGACCCCATTCCACGTTGACCGCGACAAGCCCGCCTTCGTTAACCACGGCCACCACGGGCACCGACGTGCCGGTCGTGCCGAGCAGCCGGCACAGCCCGCGAGCGGCGGCGAGATCGGTGCGCGCGTCGACGATCGCGACGTCTGCGCTGCCCGCCTCCAGCAACGACGAGACGTCGGTGGCGGCGGTGCGCACATTGTGGGCCAGCAGCGACAACGAGGGCAGGACCGACTCGGGATGTGGGTCTGCCGTTAATAGCAGTAGATCCAACTGGCCCTCCAGCGTGCCGGGCAGATATTGACGGACATCGCTGTCTGTGGATACCTCCCAGATTCGTGACCGACATCTGGGCGTTACCGGTGCACTAACCATAACCCGACCAATGGCAATTAGCCGCGCCGAGCAGGGGCGGGCGGATGCGGTGGGCAAGAATGGCCGGGTGCGCAAGCTGGTGATCGGGGTGATATCGGCGGTTGTCGCGGTGGCGATCGCCGGGGTCGGTGTCGATTTCGGGGCGGCGATCTACGCGGAGTATCGCCTGGCCAGGGCGGTTCGCAGCGCGGCACACCTGAGCTTCGACCCCTGGGTCGGCATCATCGGGTTTCCGTTCATCACGCAGGCCCGAAACAGCCACTACGACCAGATCGAGATCCGCGCCAATGGCGTAAATCACCCCATCGCCGGCAAGGTTTCCTACGAGGCCACCCTGTACTCGGTTGATCTGCCTAAGGGCTCGTGGCTGATCGAACCGGACACCGAACTGCCGGTGGGCAAGGCCGAAAGCCGCCTGATCATCGACTCCACTCACCTGGGCCGTTTCATGGGCATCCCGGACCTGCTGGTGGAGACGCCGCTCGAGGAAGCCAACACCGCCACTGGCGGCACCACCGAGTCGGGTATCTCGGGCAATACCGGGCTGGTCTTCACCGGCACTCCCACGGCGGCGGATTTCAACAAGAAGGTGAGCATCTCGGTGGACCTGTCGGTGACGGGGCCGGACCGGACCACGCTGGTGTTCACCGCAACCGGGGTGCTCACCGGTGCGGGTACCGCAGACCAGCAGGTGCCCGAGGACAAGAAGGCCGCCGTGCTGGCCGCATTCACCACCACCATGCCCGGCCTGAAGCTGCCGTTCGGGATCGGCCCGACCAGTGAGGGCGCCCGCGGGTCCGACGTCATCATCGAGGGCATCGCCGAGGGAGTAACCGTCACGCTGGATGAGTTCACACAGTCATGAGCCCTTCACTCGCCGTCGTCATCGTCGTGCTGATCGCGGCGTTCGGGCTGGCCTATGTGATCAACAGGTTGCTCGCCCTGCGGGCCCGCCTGCAGGAAACCACCACCGACCCTGCCGGCTCGCCGCCGATGGACACCTCTGACCTCGGGCTATCCGATGCGGGGCCGACCATCGTGCATTTCACGGCGGTGTGGTGCGGACCGTGCGCCGGGGTGCGGCGGGTGGTCGATCAGGTGTGCGCGGAGCTGCCTGCGGTGGCGCACGTGGAGATCGACATGGACGCCAATCCCGGGGCGGCCCGCCGACTTTCGGTGCTTTCGCTGCCGACGACGCTCATCTTCGACGCCGACGGCCGCCAGCGATATCGCGCCGCGGGCGTACCCACCGCCGCTGACCTGCGGTCGGCGCTGCAACCGCTGTTGGCTTGATGGCCGTGTCATTGGGTAAGCTGTCCGGCGTGTCCGCCCGCCTCCTGGTGATGCTCACCAAGCGCCGCGCAGTCGATCTGTGCCGCGTCGCGGGATCTTGCTGTTGTTGTTGTAGCTGCTGAGCGCAGTTGCGCGCCCCTGCGCGCTCGCTCTGAGCAGCCCCGTTGTGGCCTGCTCGCACCCAGCCGTATCCAACACAACAGGAGTGTGACCACGTATGACATCCGAACTGGGATCGCCGACAAGGACCGAACGCCGGGTCGACCAAGTCGACGTTCGCGGGCCTCGGTTCGCCGCATGGGTGACCACCGCGGTCCTGGTGATCACCCTGCTCGTTTCCAGCGTCAGCCTCACCGCGGCGGCCGTGATCCTCGGCCTGCAGGCCGTGGTCTTCGCGATCGGCGCGCACGGCGGGCCGCGTAAGCACCCCTACGGCATCGTCTTCGCCAAACTCGTCGCGCCGCGACTGGCGCCGGTGACGGAGAAGGAACCGGTGCCGCCGTTGAAGTTCGCCCAACTCGTCGGGTTCGTGTTCGCCGTCATCGGCACCATCGGATTCGCAACGGGCCTGGGCACGCTCGGATTGATCGCCACCGCGCTCGCATTGGTCGCCGCATTCCTCAACGCGGCGTTCGCCGTCTGCCTCGGCTGTCAGCTCTACCCGCTGGTGGCGCGTCTGCGTCGCTCAGGGGTTCCCGCGTAGTACCCCGAAAACCAACCGAAAGGATTTCCTTCATGGCTCGCTCCGACGTCCTGGTCACCACCGACTGGGCAGAGAGCAATCTCGATGCGCCGAACACCGTCTTCGTCGAGGTCGACGAGGACACCACCGCCTACGAGGGCGGCCACATCGCAGGCGCCGTCCGGCTGGACTGGAAGACCGAACTCCAGGATCAGGTCAAGCGTGACTTCGTCGACGCCCAGCAGTTCTCGAAGCTGTTGTCCGACAAGGGCATCAGCAATGACGACACCGTGATCCTGTACGGCGGCAACAACAACTGGTTCGCCGCGTACGCGTACTGGTACTTCAAGCTGTACGGCCACGAGAACGTCAAGCTGCTCGACGGTGGCCGTAAGAAGTGGGAACTGGACGGACGCCCGCTCGTCACCGACGTGCCCGACCGGCCGACCACCAGCTACACCGCCAAGCAGCCGGACAACACCATCCGCGCGTTCCGCGACGAGGTCATCGCGGCCATCGGTGCCAAGAACCTAGTGGATGTGCGCTCGCCCGACGAGTTCTCCGGCAAGATCCTGGCGCCCGCGCACCTGCCGCAGGAGCAGAGCCAGCGGCCGGGGCATATCCCGGGCGCACTCAACGTTCCGTGGAGCAAGGCGGCCAACGAGGACGGCACGTTCAAGTCCGACGAGGACCTGAGCAAGCTCTACGCCGAGGCCGGGTTGGACGGCGAGAAGGAGACCATCGCGTACTGCCGCATCGGTGAGCGCTCGTCGCACACCTGGTTCGTACTGCAGGAACTGCTCGGACATCGCAACGTCAAGAACTACGACGGCAGTTGGACGGAATACGGCTCCCTGGTGGGCGCCCCGATTGAGTTGGGAAGTTGATATGTGCTCTGCACCCAAGCAAGGACAGACGCTGCCTGCCGGCGTCGACCTGGAGAAGGAAACGGTGATCACCGGTCGCGTCGTCGACGGTGCGGGACAGACCGTCGGCGGGGCGTTCGTGCGCCTGCTGGACGCCTCTGACGAGTTCACCGCCGAGGTTGTCGCGTCGGCCACCGGTGACTTCCGGTTCTTCGCCGCGCCCGGCACGTGGACGTTGCGTGCGCTGTCACCCGCGGGCAACGGCGACGCCAGCATCGCGCCGTCCGGGGCGGGCATCCACGAGGTCGACGTCAAGGTCGCTTAGTTAGTGTTTGTCGCTGACGTGGGCGCGCGCTTCGCGGACTAGGCGGGCGCCCACGCGTGGCGACGGCGCGGGACTAGACTCGCCCGCGTGGTGTTGTTCTACGAGATCCTGCTTGTGGCGACCGTCGTGGTCATCACCTGGTTCGCGCTGTACGCGCTGTATCGACTCATCACCGACGAATCGTGACTTCCGACAAGGGTCCCGTCGCCGGAGGATCGGGCGATCGCGCGGTCGCCGCCGCGGCTGAGCGCGCCAAGACGACCGCCGCACGCAACATCCCGGTTTTCTCTGATCTGCCGGCGCCCGCAGACACCGCCAACCTGCGTGAAGGCGCCGATCTCAACGACGCGCTGCTGGCGCTGCTGCCGCTGGTCGGGGTGTGGCGCGGCGAGGGAGAAGGCCGTGGATCGCACGGCGACTACCGGTTCGGGCAGCAGATCGTGGTGTCCCACGACGGCGGCGACTACCTGATCTGGGAAGCGCGGTCGTGGCGACTGACCGAGGACGGCGGCTTCGAGGAGCGCGGGTTGCGCGAATCGGGGTTCTGGCGGTTCGTCAACGACCCGAACGATCCCTCGGAGTCGCAGGCCATCGAGCTGCTGCTGGCCCATTCCGCGGGCTATGTCGAGTTGTTCTACGGCAGGCCGCTCAACCAGTCGTCGTGGGAACTGGTCACAGACGCGTTGGCACGCAGTAAGTCCGGAATGCTGGTAGGAGGCGCGAAGAGGTTGTACGGCATTGTCGAAGGGGGCGATTTGGCATACGTGGAGGAACGCGTCGACGCCGACGGCGGACTCGTGCCGCATCTGTCGGCCCGGCTGACGAGGTTCGTCGGCTGATGCGCAGATTCAGCTTGGCCACGGTCCTGGCCGCGGCACTCATCGTCGCGGGCTGCTCATCGAACGAAGCCCCTTCCGAGGAATCGTCGACGACGACACCCGCACCCAACGGCCACGGCGCATACGCCGAATGCCTTCAGCAGCATGGTGTCTCAGCCCCGCCGGGCCCGATAGCAGGTCCACCGCCCGGCACCGACGAAGCCGCCTGGCACAAGGCCATGCAGGCGTGCTCGTCGCTGGCCCCGGGGCCGGACGCCGGCTAACGGAGGACGGGCGCCTTTCCCGCCTCGGCGAGCCAGGTCTTCTGCAGCGCGGTCAACGTACCGTTGTCGCGCAGCGTGTCGACCGCGGCCGATACGCACCGGGTCAGCTTGCTGTCCTTGGTCAACACCATACCGAACTGCTCGACATCGTCTGTGACAGAGGGCAATTGGCCGACGATCACGCCGTTGCGCAATTCGTTGGCGACGGCGAAGGCCGTCGGCAGGTCGGCCACGAGTGCGTCGATCTCGCCGCTGCTCAGCGCCATCTTGGCGTCGCCGTTGGTGTTGTAGACACTCACCGGGTGCTGCCCGTTGACCGCCGAGGCCGCCGTGTAGCTGGTGGTGCCGACCTGCACTCCGAGCCGCAGAGGTCTGAGCGCGTCGATGCTCTGGGCGCCCGCCGCGGGTGAGGTCTTGACGGTGACAACGGCCTGGGTGACGTCGAAGTAGGGCGTCGAGAAATCGACCGCCGCCTTGCGCTGATCGGTGATCGAGAACTCCGCCAGACCGGCGTCGAACCCCTTCGGCCCGGGCGCCAGCGCCGCGTTGAACGGCACCCGCACCCACCGCACGTCGTCGCGCGGGTAGCCGAGCCGGTCGGCGACGGCGTAGGCGACGGCCGATTCGAAACCCTCGCCGTTGTCCGGGGCGTCGCCCATGTACCACGGCGGGTAGACGGGCTGGTCGGTGCCGTAGGTGAAGACGCCCCGGTACAGGGTGTCCAGCGAATCCCTGCCGCATTGCGACAGCCCGGCGGCCGCAGGCTGCTCGGCCACGGGAGCGCAGCTGACCAGCACAACGGCGACAAGCGCAGGGGCAAGTGACCATGGGCTGGGCATCGGCGCATTTTCGCACGCGGCGAGGGCCGGCAACTCAACGCTTGGGACGCTGACCGGCGGCCAATTCGACGACCATGTCGTTTGCGCCCATCCGCTGCGCCAGGGCCGTGATGACTCCGGGTGCGACCGCGCCGAGGCCGGCCATCAGCCGCATCGGAAGCGGCGCGACGACGACCTCGCCGGAGTTCTTCTCGATGGCCACGGCGACTCCACGTGCCACGTCGTCGGGAGAGTTGGTACGAAGACCCTTCGGTGGCTTTACGTTGGCGTCGGCGAACATCCCGGCCTCACGGATGATCCCGGGGAACACCACCGACACACCCACCCCGGTCCCGCGGAGGTCGGCACGCAATGACCCGCCGAAGCCGCGCAACCCGAATTTGGTGGCGCTGTATACCGATCCATACGCCTGCGGCATCTTCCCGAGGATCGACGACACGAAAAGCAGATGCCCGCGACCCCTTGCCGCCATGCGCGGCGCCAGCTGTCTGGAGAGCACCATCGGCGCGCGGAGGTTGACGTCCAGCGCGCGATCGATCTCGCTGGGAGTGAACGACTCGAGTGCGCCCGAGGCCGGCAGCGCGGCGTTGGCAACCAGGATGTCCACGTCACCGGCCTCTTGCACCAGTCGGTCGACGTCGTCGGCCACGGCCAGGTCGACGGCCAGCGACCGCCCCCCGTACCTCGCGACGAGGTCCTCGAGGAGATCACCGCGCCGACCCGTCACGATGAGGTTTGCGCCGCGGTCGGCGAGTGCTTTTGCAATCGCTCTTCCGATGCCGCCGGTCGCCCCGGTCAGCAGCACGGTCGAGCCAGAGATCCGCATGGGCAGAGCCTAGATCCCGAGCTTCGGGCGGGCCCCGGAAATGGGGCGGCCCCCGAGCCACTGTTCCTGGTTGGACTAAACCGAGGGGCTCGGGGGCCGGGTGACTGCGGGGAATTCGCCAGCGCGCTTGCGGGTGATCCCCACGCGCTGCTAGCTCGCAGCCACCTCACATGTCCATAAGTCATTCAATTTGACGGACCACCTCCTTCCCTGTGTACGGCCGACCGTACTCCCGCATCCACAGTGCGACAAGCGATTTTCGCCTGTGCGCCGGCTCAGCGGTCGCTGACGATGGCGGCGTCGACCAGCTCGCTGAGCTCGGCGGCCATCGGCGAAGGCGGCAGCGGCTTGCCGTCGAGGGTGTGCACCCGCGCGGCGAGCGTGATGCTCGATATCAGCCAAACGCCTTGTGCGGCAAACAGATCGGTGATCTTCAAGGCCCGGTAATCGCAGTCGTAGCCCTTGTTGCGCGCCACCTCGAACAACGCCTGCTGGGTGGTGCCGCGCAGAATCGGATACCACGGGGGTGGGGTGAGCAGACCCAGCTTTCCGTCGATCTCCGTGGCGATGACGACCGTCGACCGCGGCCCCTCGAGCACCTGTCCCTCGGAGCTGATGAAGATGACGTCACCCGCGCCCTGACGTTCGGCGTGCCGCAGCGCAGCCATGTTCACCGCATACGACAGCGTCTTGGCGCCCGCCAGCAGCCACGGCATGTCCGTCGCGCCCGCCGCGGGCAGACAGCGGTCCAGCGTCACGGCGGCCAGCCCGTCCGCCCGCACCGCGGCGACCCGGTCTGCGAGCGCACCGATCATCGCGAAGGCCGTCGGATCCGAGCCGCTCTCGCGCCCGCGGCTGTAGATCAGCCGCAGCACGCCTTCGCCGCCGCCAAGCTCCGTCCAGCGCGCCACCGCGGTGGCCACAGCGGCCCGCCAGCGCTCCAGGTCCGGTGCCGGCAGGTCCATCAGCCGCGCCGACTGTGTCAGCCGCCCCAGATGAGCCTCGAGCAGGCACGGCCTACCGTCGCGCACCAGCAGCGACTCGAAGATGCCGTCACCCCGGACGGCAGCCAGGTCGTCGGCGTGGAGCAGCGGCATCCGCGGATCGTGGAGTTGCCCGTCGAGCGTGACCACAACCCCCGGTTCGCTCGCCATGGCCGCCAAGCGTAGCGCCGTACAGTTGGACCTATGTCAGCAGTTCCCGCCCCCGAAACGGGGCCCGACGCCGGCGCCGTCTGGCACTACGGCGATCCACTGGGCGAACAGCGCGCCGCAGCCGACGAAGCGGTGGTCATCGACCGCTCTCATCGCGCCGTCCTCGCGGTGACCGGTGGTGACCGCAAGACCTGGCTGCACAACATCTCCACCCAGCACGTCAGCGAACTACCCCCGGGTACGGTCACCCAGAATCTCAGCCTCGACGGCCAGGGCCGTGTCGAAGATCACTGGATCCAGACCGAGCTCGACGACACCACCTATCTGGACACCGAATCGTGGCGCGCCGAGCCGCTGCTGAGCTATCTGCGCAAAATGGTGTTCTGGTCCGACGTCGCGATCGAGCCGGCCGACCTGGCCGTCTTGTCGATGCTCGGGCCGCGCCTGGCCGACGACGCGGTGGTCGCCGCTTTGGGGCTGGATTCGCTACCGGCTGAAAACACGGCGACGGCGCTGCCCGGCGGCGGTTTCGTACGCCGGATGCCCGGACCGGGCATCGAACTCGACGTCGTCGTCCCACGTGAGCAGGCCGCCGACTGGCTTGACCGGCTGTCGGCCGCAGGGGTCCGCCGCGCCGGCGTCTGGGCCTACGAGGCTCACCGGGTGGTCGCGCTGCGACCGCGGCTGGGGGTGGACACCGACGAGCGCACTATCCCGCACGAGGTGGGCTGGATCGCCACCGCGGTGCACCTGGACAAGGGCTGCTACCGCGGGCAGGAGACCGTCGCGAGGGTCCATAACCTGGGCAAACCGCCGCGGATGCTGGTCCTGCTGCAGCTCGACGGATCCACCGACCGGCCGGCCGCGGGCGATCCGGTGCTCGCGGGCGGACGCACCGTCGGCCGGCTGGGCACCGTCGTCGACCACGTCGACCTCGGTCCGGTCGCGTTGGCCCTCCTCAAGCGCGGGCTGCCGGCCGACACGGCGCTGACGACCGGCGGCGAGGTCGAGGTTCCCGCCGTCATCGACGTCGACTCGATGCCCGCCGCCGACATCACCGGAGCGGGCCGGCTGGCGGTCGAGCGCCTGCGGGGCGGGGCACGGTGAGCGGATACGCGCTGACTAGGGCCTGCCAGCAGAGCGCAGCCGGGCACGGTAAAGTGTTGGCAGGACAATAAAGACACACAGATCGGAGCCGCCTGTTAATTGGGCCGCTCCGTTATTGCGCGAGGGGGTCCCCCCATGGGCCGCGGCCGGGCAAAGGCAAAGCAGACCAAGGTTGCACGTGAGCTCAAGTACAGCTCACCGCAGACCGACTTCGACCGGCTTCAGCGCGAGCTGTCCGGGTCGGGCGACAGCGCGCCCGACGATGATTTGAACGGCGCCGACGGCGAATACGTCGACGAGGACGACTGGCGGCGCTAGCCGGGTTCTCTCGCGGAGAGTTCTTCCTAGAAACGTGGGTGCTGGCCCACGAGGTGGGCCCGTGGGCCGTCCTTGCTGCTCTTGGTCACCGTGCCGAGGATCCAGCTGTTCAGGTGGCGCGCCGTCAGGATCGCGAGCGCGCGGTCCGTGTCCTCGGGTGCCACGACGGCGACCATGCCGACGCCCATGTTGAACGTCTTCTCCATCTCGGCGCGGTCGATGCGGCCGCGCTGGGCGATCATGCCGAACACCGGCGCCGGGGTCCAGGTACCGCGGTCGACCTCGGCGGCCAGACCGGGCGGGATGACCCGCTCCAGGTTGCCCGCCAGCCCACCGCCGGTGACGTGGCAGAACGTGCGGACCTGCGATTCCGCGGCCAACGCCAGGCAGTCCTTGGCGTAGATGCGCGTCGGCTCGAGCAACTCCTCACCCAGGGTGCGGCCGAACTCCTCGACGTGGCCGGCCAGGTTCATCCGGTCGATCTCCAGCAGCACCTTGCGGGCCAGCGAGTAGCCGTTGGAGTGCAGGCCCGTCGAACCCAGCCCGATCATCACGTCGCCGGGCTTGACCCGGTCGGGGCCCAGTACGTCGTCGGCCTCCACCACGCCCACCCCGGTCGCGGAGATGTCGTAGTGGTCGGGCGCCATCAGCCCCGGATGCTCCGCGGTCTCGCCGCCGAGCAGCGCGCAACCCGCGATCACGCAGCCGTTGGCGATGCCGGAGACCAGTTCGCTAACCCGTTCGGGCACGGTGCGGCCGACGGCGATGTAGTCCTGCAGGAACAGCGGCTCGGCGCCGCATACCACCAGGTCGTCGACCACCATCGCGACCAGGTCGATACCGACCGTGTCGTGTTTGTCCATCGCCTGCGCCACCGCGAGCTTGGTGCCGACGCCGTCCGTCGAGCTGGCCAGCACCGGTTCGCGGTAGCCGCTCCGCAGCGCGAACAGCCCCGCGAAGCCGCCGAGACCGCCGCGCACTTCGGGTCTGGTGGCCTTGCTGGCCAGCGGTTTGAAGAGTTCGACTGCGCGGTCACCGGCTTCGATGTCCACCCCGGCCGATGCGTATGAGATGCCCTGTTGTGCGGCGTGATCCGTCATAGGAGTTGATTCGCTCGCTGATGCTCGCTCATTGCAGCCAAATCTACCGGGCTGGGCGACTGCGCGGTATGCGCCGACGGCTGCGCGTTTTCTTCGCGAGGTCGTCCCGCGATCGCGGACGGTGTGACAACGTGGCCGATCATGACAGATCTTCGCTCGCTCGTGCGCGCGAGTGCGCTGCTCGTCGCATGCGTGGTGGTTTCGGTGGCGTCGTCCGGCGCCGTATCGGCCACCCCCGCCCGGGACACCGACGGCACGGTGCTGTGGCAGATGACCGACGACGGCAAGGACTACGTCTTCCGCGAGATCACCATCGCCCCCGGCGGCAGCACGGGCTGGCACTCGCACGACGGCCAGCTGTTCGGCGTGGTCAAGGAAGGCGTGCTGATGCACAACCGGGCCGACTGCTCGATGGACGGCATCTATGTGGCCGGCCAGAGCATCGCGGAGAAGGGCGGCCCGGGCTACGTGCACATCGGCCGAAACGTCGGGCCCGGCCCGCTGGTGCTGCAGGTTCTCTACATCGATCCCGCGGGCGCACCGCTGTCCGACGATGCACCGGATCCGGGTTGCGGGTTTGCCTGAGCCAGGAAACGGTCATCCGCCCGTCTACGGGCTCCGAATAACGCTTAGCGACGACGGACGGAGGTCCTGTGCCCGGAGATGACATTCGCTGCCTGGTGACCGGTGCGACCGGCTACATCGGCGGTCTGCTGGTGCCGCGGTTGCTGGACGACGGGATGGCCGTGCGGGCGATGGCGCGCACGCCCGACAAACTGGCCGCCGCGCCGTGGCGCGACCGGGTCGAGGTCGTGCGCGGTGACCTGACCGAGCTCGAGTCACTGACCGCGGCGTTCGACGGCGTCGACGTCGTGTACTACCTGGTGCACTCGATGGGCACGTCGAAGGACTTCGTCGCCGAGGAGGCCCAGTCGGCGCGCAACGTGGTGGCGGCCGCGAAGCAGGCCGGGGTGCGGCGGTTGGTGTACCTGTCCGGCCTGCATCCGGAGGACGGCAGGCTGTCCCGGCACCTGAGGTCGCGGGCCGAGGTCGGCGAGATCCTCGTCGAGTCGGGCATCGAGACGGTGGTGCTGCAGGCCGGGATCGTGATCGGCTCCGGATCGGCGTCGTTCGAGATGATCCGCCACCTCACCGACCGGCTTCCGGCGATGACGACGCCGAAGTGGGTGCACAACAAGATCCAGCCGATCGCGATCGGCGATGTGCTGCACTATCTCGCCCAGGCCGCCATCGCCGACGTGCCGTCGTCGCGGACGTGGGATGTCGGTGGCCCCGACGTGATGGAGTACGGCGACGCGATGCAGGTCTACGCCGACATCGCGGGACTGCGGCGCCGGTTGATCGTGGTGCTGCCATTCTTGACGCCGACGATCGCCAGTTGGTGGGTGGGGCTGGTGACACCGATTCCGTCAGGGCTGGCGCGTCCGCTGGTCGAGTCGCTGGAGTGTGACGCCGTCATGCTCAACCACGACATCGACGCCGTCATCGTGCCGCCCGAAGGCGGTCTGACCGACTATCACACCGCTGTCGCCGAGGCGCTGCGCAAGGACGGCGGCGGTTCCGGCAACGGCAAGCGGCACCTGCTGAAGTTCAGTCCAACTGCGCCGCAGTAGGTTTCAGCTGCGCTGTCTCAGGGCCCCGCGGACGCGAGGAGCGATCAAGGGCGCCGCAGTGCCGACGCGTTGTCGTTGTCGGCCTGCACCGGCAGCCCGGTGCGGGCGGCGGTGGCGAGCATGTGCTCGATGACGTTCTTGCCGAGCGCGGTCTCGCCGGGCAATTCGATCGGGTACTTGCCGTCGAAGCAGGCCGAGCACAACCGCGACGCGGGCTGTTCGGTGGCGGCGATCATGCCGTGCTGGGAGATGTAGCCCAGCGAGTCGGCGCCGATGCCGTGCCTGACCGCCTCGACGACTTCCTCTTCGTTGTCGGTCGCGTTGGCGATCAATTCGGCAGGTGTGGCGAAGTCGATGCCGTAAAAGCACGGCCACTTCACCGGCGGCGACGCGATGCGCACATGCACCTCGACGGCGCCTGCCTCGCGCAGCATCCGAACCAGCGCGCGCTGGGTGTTGCCGCGCACGATCGAGTCGTCGACGACGATCAGCCGCTTGCCGCGGATCACTTCCTTGAGGGGATTGAGCTTGAGCCGGATACCGAGCTGACGGATGGTCTGCGACGGCTGGATGAACGTGCGGCCGACGTAGGCGTTCTTGGTCAGACCCTGCCCGAACGGAATGCCCGACTCCTGCGCATAGCCGACCGCAGCGGGCGTACCGGACTCCGGCACGCCGATCACCAGATCCGCCTCGACCGGCATCTCCTGGGCCAGCCTGCGACCGATGTCGACGCGGGTCTTGTGTACCGAGCGGCCGCCGATCGTGCTGTCCGGCCGGGCCAGGTAGACGTACTCGAAGACGCAGCCCTTGGGCGACGGCGGGGCGAACCGGCTGGAGCGCACGCCGTCGGCGTCGATGGCCAGCAGCTCGCCCGGCTCGATGTCGCGGACGAACGACGCGCCGACGATGTCCAGCGCCGCGGTCTCCGATGCGACGACCCAGCCGCGGTCGAGCCGGCCCAGCGACAACGGCCGCACACCGTACGGGTCGCGGGCCGCATACAGGGTGTTCTCGTCCATGAACGTCAGACAGAAGGCGCCGCGCACGGTGGGCAGCAGTTCGAGGGCGGCCTGCTCCAGCGACGAGTCGGCCGCCCCGTGCGCCAGCAGCGCGCCGAGAATGTCGGAGTCGGTGGTCGCCACCGAGCCGCCGCGGGTGTTGATCAGCCCCGCGTCGCGGGCGCGACCGGCCAACTCGGTGGCATTGACGAGGTTGCCGTTGTGGCCGAGTGCCACGCCGGTGCCCGCCGCGGTGTTGCGGAACACCGGCTGGGCGTTCTCCCAGGTGGTGGACCCGGTGGTGGAGTAGCGGCAGTGCCCGATCGCGACGTGGCCCTCCATCGCGCCCAGCGTCTGCTCGTCGAACACCTGGCTGACCAGCCCGAGATCCTTGAACACCAGCACCTGCGAGCCGTCGGCGACCGCGATGCCCGCGGCTTCCTGGCCACGGTGCTGCAGCGCATACAGGCCGTAGTAAGTGAGCTTCGCCACTTCTTCACCGGGGGCCCAGACCCCGAAGACGCCGCATTCTTCTCTTGGCTCGGAGTCCAGTTGCTCGACGGTCACGATAAGGCTGCTCCCATGGGGCGGTCGGTGACGACGTCAGTCTACGGTCATCACGGGTCAATCACGGAATCGCGGGCGCTGATGTCGCCCACAAATCCAACAGCTCGAACCGGTTTCACATTTCCTCCGGCGTCTAGACGACGCGAATCCTGCGGTCGACGACGTCACGGGCTACCGCCCGTATCTCGCGGCCTACGGCGTAGGCGTAGCCCCGCAGACGGCTGATGGCCTCGTCGAACGACAGGTCCCGCTCGAGGCACAGAATGCCTGCCGCGACGGCGACATCGTGGGTACCGGGTCCGCCGTCGCTGATCGTCTGACTCTCGACGCGGTGGTGATCGGCGAGAAGCGACGACAGCGCCATGTCACCGAGGATTGCGGCGTCGGCCGCTTCCGCCTCGGCCGCATCATGGGCGTGGCGCCGGTAGACGCTGAAGGTGCCGAGGTCGACGTTGTCGATGAACAGCGGGAACGCCGACACCGCGGCAAGGCCTGCCTCGGCGACAGCACTGCAGTAGTGGGGCCACCGTTCGCGTTCGACTGACAGGTCTGCGCCATGCATGACGATGCGGGCATCGAGGGCGTCGTGTGCCGGCCCATCTGAAGCCGCCTTTTCCAGCCGGGCGACCTCGTGAGCCCACCTGCCGCTTGCCGCAATGGGTTCCAGGTGTCCAGCGGTGGCACGAACGCTGATTGCGGCACCATCGACCGTACCGAGCATGAACGCCGCCGTAGCGCACAGGGCGTTCGCCCAGCCCGCCCACCGTCGATCGCCTGCTGAGTCGGCGACGATGCGCCACAGCCTTCTTCGTCGCTCAACCGCTTCGACATCAGCTCCACGCGACGCGGCCATCGCGACCAGGGCGTCGCGCAGCCGCAGGTTCTCCTTGGCAAGCGCATCTCGGCGCCGCTGGTAATGCATCGCCGATATCGCCAGCGCGCGTTCGTGAACGTTCCGAAACTGGGGCTGCATGCACTCCCGGCCGCCGGCCAGCGGCGGGTACAGACGCAGGATGCTCTGTACCGGCGTGACGTCCTCGACGTGGTGCAAGAGCCCGACAACGCGCCCGCGATCGTCAGCGACCGGTGAGTTGACCGGGCTCCACGTCTTCGGAATGAAAACGGAGCTGTGTGTCGGGGCCACGTCATAGCGCTGAATCGGCATCGTATGGCCGACGTTTCTGCACAGCACGCTCGTCATGGACGCGGCCAGATTTCGTACTCCAGACGCACCAGGATCACCTGGATTGTCGGGAAACGCGTCGAACATGTACCAGCCGACGAGATCATCACGTTCGCGTCGCGTCGCCTCGAGATACGCATCGTTGGCGCCGCGGATGATCAGTTCGTCATCCAGCAGCAAATACGGTGCCACCGTCGCCGTGAAAACGGGGCTCCGTGCCGTGGAGGACAGTGAAGCATGCACAGCGCTTTCCACGATAGAACCGATTGCCGATGATGGCTACTGCAGCGTGACTACGGGTAGCAGCGTTGCGATTTCGCGGGCGCGGGCGCCCGACAGGTGCAGCGCCCCGCTTGCGGCGGCGTCGGCGACTGTCGTCGCACCCGTGGCGAGCAACAACCACGTCCGCGGATCGGTCTCGACGACGTTGGGCGGATTGCCCCGAGTGTGTCTGGGGCCCGAAATACATTGCACCGCAACGAAGGGCGGCACCCGCACCTCGACGGCGGCGCCGGGGGCGACAGCCGCGACGGTGCGTGCGGTCAACCGGACGGCTTCGGCCAGCGCGGATCGCTGAGGCACAGGGGCGTTCTCGTCGCGCAGCCAGTCGGCGACCGCGAGAACCGCCGCGCGCGTCTTCGCCGGATCGGCGGTGCGGCGAGCGGGCATACCTTAGTGTCTCAAGGTGTTTGCCGACCGCCATCATCCACCCTACAAGGCGGCCGGGGCGGTCTTCCTGGTGCTCACCGCGGTCGCCGCGAGCCTGCTCTATCTGCAGTTCCGCGGCGAACTCACCCGCAAGGCCCACCTGACGGTGTTGTCCCCGCGGGCCGGCCTGGTCGTCGACCCCGGCTCCAAGGTCACCTACAACGGCGTGGAGATCGGCAAGGTCGCGCGCGTGGACTACGTCGACGGCGTCGCCAAACTGACGCTGAACGTCGCCCCCCGCTATCTGGGGTTCATCCCGAGGAACGTGATCGCCGATGTCAGGGCGACGACGGTGTTCGGCAACAAGTACGTGTCGTTCAGCTCGCCGAAAGATCCGAGCCCGCAACGTATTACCAGCCGGGACGTGATCGACGCATCGTCGGTGACGACAGAGTTCAACACGCTGTTCGAAACGGTCGTGTCGCTGTCGGAGCAGGTCGACCCGGTGAAGCTGAACGCCACGCTGACCGCGACCGCCGAGGCGGTGACCGGGCTCGGCGAGCGGTTCGGCGACTCGCTGGTCAATGCGAACGACATCATGGACGACCTGAACCCGCGGATGCCGCGGCTGCGCGCCGACACGCAGGCCGTCGCCGACCTCGCCGACGTGTACGCCGACGCCTCCCCCGACCTCTTCGACGGATTGCGCAACGCCGCGACAACCGCGGCGACGGTCAACGACCAGCGGGGCAACATCGACACCGCGCTGATGGCCGCGATCGGGTTCGGCGGGACAGCGGCCGACATCTTCGAGCGCGGCGGACCGTACTTCGTGCGGGCGGCCGAGGACCTGCTGCCCACCACGAAGCTCCTCGACGACTACCGGGCGATGATCTTCTGCACCGCCCGCAACTACGCCGAGGTGGCGCCGCGGCTGTCGAAGGTGCTCGGCGGCGACAACGGCTATGCGCTCAAGTCGTACGGAACCGTGCTGCCGCCGGGAAACCCGTTCATCTATCCGGACAACCTGCCGCGGGTGAACGCCCACGGCGGGCCGGAGGGCCGTCCCGGCTGCTGGCAGAAGGTGACCAAGTATCTGTATCCCTTCCCGTATCTGGTGATGGACACCGGCTACAGCATCGCTCCCTACAACCACCTCGAGCTCGCGACGCCGCTGACGTCGGACTACATCTGGGGCAGGCAGGTCGGCGAGGCCACGATCAACCCGTAGTACTTCCGCGGAGACTCAGCGGGCGCGGCGCTGCACGGCGATCGCCGCGAGCGCACCCGCCTCGTTGATCGCCAGGTGGGCGAGCATCGGGGCCGCCAGGCTGCCGGAGCGCTCACGCAGCAGCGCGAAGAACCAGCCGGCGACACCCGTGACGAGCACGGTGCCCGCCACCGACGCCCCGGCGGCTCTGGCGTCGGCGATGTGCGACAGCCCGAACGCCGACGACTGCAGCAGCCGGCCACCCGCCGGGCCGAACGCGGCGGCGGCCGTCGTGCCCAGCGCGCCGCGGAACGCCGACTCCTCCGCCCAGACGGTGCCGATCGGGATGCGCACCAACAGCCAGCCCGACGACGTCTCGGGCAGTTCGCGTCCGCCCATCGCGTTGCGCACCGGTGGCATCGCCGTCGACGCGGCGACACCCGCGATCACCGGCGCGGCCACCGCACCACCGAGCCGCAGCCCGGACCACACGCGCGGCGGACGCAGGCCCAGCGGTGCGCGGGTCAGCGCCGCGAGCCCCGCCGCCAGCACCCCGTGCACAAGCGGGTACACCCGCCGCGGTATCCGCGGCGCGATCAGCCCGTTCCAAACGATCAACCCCGCCGCCACCGCTATGGCTTCAAAATGCCTGGCGCGCACTAGTACTCGGGCCCGTCCTCGGATGCCGTCTTCGCCAGCGCGATCCGGACGCGTTCGGTGTCGTCGGCCGTCCAACCCTCGGGCGGCGCGACGGCGACCCAGCCGTCGAGCACATACTTGCCGTAGTTGTGGCCGTGGCCGCCCGGCACCGACCCGGCGTTCGTCATGTCGGCGGCGACCTGCCAGAACGTGATGATCGGGTACCACCGCATCAGCGGTGTCCGGTCGCGGCCCGGCGGTTCGCTCAGCCAATCCGGCCGGGTGAACATCAGGTTCTCCGACCACCAGACGATCGGGTCCGACGCATGCTGCAAAAACAGCACGCGGGTGCCTTCCCACGGCGCGGCGGTGTCGGCGGCGATCTCCGCCGCGTCGGTGGCCTGCGAGAACCGCACGGTGCGCCCGTTGTCGTAGACGGGCTGGACTTCGGGCGTACCCGGGTCGCGCCGCACCGTGATGGCCTTCCACAGCGGGCTGGCGTTGGGCGGGCCGACCCACAGCACCGACGAGAAGTTCATCCGCGCGATGTCGGGCAGCCAGTCGAACGCGCCCTGGCCGGCCATCGAGCCCAGGCTCTCGCCGTAGAGCAACAGCTTGGGCCGCCGGTTTTGCGGCAGCCGCGACCACCACGCGTGGATCGCGTCGATCATCGTCCGACCGGACTCCATGGATTTCTGCCGGTCGCCGAGGAACGAAATCCAGCTGGGCAGATACGAGTACTGCGATCCGACCATCGCCGTGTCGCCGTTGTAGATCAGTTCCAGGGCCCGCGCGGCGACCGGGTTGATCCAGCCGGTGCCCGTCGTCGGGACGATGACGAGCACCTTGCGCTCGAACGCGCGGGTGCGGTCGAGTTCGCGCACCAGGATGTCGGCCCGCTTCTGGTCGGTGTCCGCGGTCTGCAATCCCGCGTAGACCCGGATGGGCTCCTTGGCGGGCGCGCCGTTCAGCCGCGTCAACTCCGCGGCGTCCGGACCGGTGGCGACGAAGTTGCGGCCCTCGTAGCCCAGCGTCTCCCACGGCGCGAGAGATGTTGGGCTGCCCGACCGTTCGATTTCCATCGGCTGGGTGACGGACGCCCTCGTGGTGGTGTTCTGCGGCTGAAACACCCGGTTGGCGCCCACCAGGAACCCGCGAACCAGCACGCCGTTGATCAACGTGATGGCCAGCACCACCACGATTGCGGTGCCGATGAACAGCGCCGACTCGTCGTGCAGATGCCAGCGCCGGATGAAGAAGCGGGCCATCGTCTTGATGAGGTCGATGATCAGGCGCGCACCGGACACACACAGCGCGGTCACCAGCATCGCGATGATCAGGGTGCGCAGATATCCGATGGTGTCGGGCCCTTCCATGCCCATCTCGGCGGACACCCTGCGCTGCCACGCGGCAGCGGGGATCAGCATCAGCAGGCTCGCGGCCGTCGACAGCGTGACGATCACCGCCTTGCACCAGTAGAGCACCCGTTTCGGCGGCGGCCACCAGCGTCGGCGCGGTAACACGAAGCGGCGCACCATCTTCGCGACGAAAACGCCGATGCCGTAGCCGATCGCGGCGTTGAGCCCACCGATCAAGCCCTGAAACAGCCAGTCCCTCGGCAGCAGCGACGGCGTCAGCGACAGGCAGAAGAAGAGCGCGCCGAACGCAATCCCGATGAAGTCGAGACGCACCAGGTGCCAGGCCCACAACAGCAGAGGGTGGTGTTGCTTGCGCTCGTCGCCAGCGGCGACCGGTTCGTCCGTGACGGCGTCGGTGGTCACCCGAACAACCCGGGCAGCACACCTTCCGATGTCCTGCGCAGATCCTCCAACGACACGATGAACTGGTCCTGTACCTCGACGGCGTCGCTGCCTTGGTCGACGACGCCGATGCGGGTCACCGGCAGGCCGCGGGCCTCGCACATGGACCGCAGTCGGCTCTCCTCGGTGCGCGGGACGGCGAGGAGCACCCGGCCCGCGGATTCCGAGAACAGCGCGACGAAGGGGTCCTGATTCTCGGGAAGAATGATGCGGCAACCGGTTTCGCCAGCCAGCGCCGCTTCGACGACGGCCTGGATCAGGCCGCCTTCGGAAAGGTCGTGGGCGGCCGACACGAGTCCGTCGCGAGACGCCGCGCTGAGCACCTCGGCGAGCAGTTGTTCCCGGGCGAGGTCGACCTCGGGCGGTCGGCCGCCGAGGTGGTCCGCGGTCACCTGCGCCCAGATCGAGCCGTCGAACTCGTCGCGGGTGTCGCCGAGAAGCAACAGTGTCTCGCCGGGTTCGGCGCCGATTCCGGTGGGGATGCGGCGGGTCACGTCGTCGATGACGCCGAGCACCCCGACGACCGGCGTGGGCAGGATGGCCGTGGTCCCGGTCTGGTTGTAGAAGCTGACGTTTCCGCCGGTGACCGGAATACCAAGGGCCGCACAGCCGTCCGCCAGCCCGCGGACCGCCTGCGAGAACTGCCACATGACCCCGGGGTCCTCCGGAGAGCCGAAGTTGAGGCAGTTCGTCACCGCGACGGGCGTGGCGCCGGTCACCGCGACGTTGCGGTACGCCTCCGCGAGCGCGAGTTGGGCGCCCCGGTACGGGTCCAGTTGCGTGTAGCGGCCCGACGCGTCCGTGGACACCGCGATGCCGCGTCCGGTGGATTCGTCGACCCGCAGCACACCACCGTCGGCGTGCTCGGCCAGTACGGTGTTGCCGCGCACGTAGCGGTCGTACTGTTCGGTGATGAACGCCCGACTGCACAGATGCGGGCTGCCAAGCATCGCAAGCAGAGTCGCGCGCAACTGCTCGCCGGACTCGGGCCGGGGCAACCGGTCGGAGGTATCGGCGCCCAGCGCATCCTGGGTGTCCGGGCGCTCGACGGGCCGTTCGTAGACCGGGCCCTCGTGCGCGACGGTGCGCGGCGGCACGTCGACGACGGTCTCGCCGTGCCAGGTGATCGTCAGGCGGTCACCGTCGGTGACCTCGCCGATGACGGTGGCCAGCACCTCCCACTTGCGGCACACCGCCATGAACGCGTCCACGTTCTCCGGCGCGACGACGGCACACATCCGCTCCTGCGATTCGCTGGACAGGATCTCCGCCGGCGTCATGTTGGCGGCCCGCAGCGGCACCTGGTCCAACTCGACGGCCATGCCGCCGTCGCCCGCGGACGCGAGTTCAGATGTCGCGCAGGACAATCCGGCACCGCCGAGATCCTGGATGCCGATCACCAGGCCTGCCGCGTACAACTCGAGGCAGCACTCGATGAGCACCTTCTCCATGAAGGGATCGCCCACCTGCACCGAGGGCAGCTTCTTGCGGCCGGGGCCCTCGCCCTCGTCGCCGCCGAACGTCTCCGACGCCAGCACCGACACCCCGCCGATGCCGTCCAGACCGGTGCGCGCCCCGAACAGGATGATCTTGTTGCCGGTGCCCGACGCGAACGCCAGGTGCAGATCCTCTTTGCGCAACACCCCGACGCACAGCGCGTTCACCAACGGGTTGCCGGCATACGAGGGGTCAAAGACGGTCTCGCCGCCGATGTTGGGCAGCCCCAACGAGTTTCCGTATCCGCCGATGCCGCGGACCACACCGTCGACGACGCGGCGGGTATCGGCTGCATCGGCTGCGCCGAACCGCAACTGGTCCATCACCGCGACGGGACGGGCGCCCATCGCCATGATGTCGCGCACGATCCCGCCGACGCCGGTGGCCGCACCCTGGTAGGGCTCGACGTAGGACGGGTGATTGTGCGACTCGACCTTGAACGTCACCGCCCAGCCGTCGCCGATGTCGACAACGCCCGCGTTCTCGCCGATGCCTGCCAGCATCGCCGCGCGCATCTTCTCGGTGGTGGTCTCGCCGAAGTAGCGCAGGTGCACCTTGGAGGACTTGTAGCTGCAGTGCTCGCTCCACATCACCGAGTACATCGCCAGTTCGGCGTCGGTGGGTCGGCGGCCCAGGATGTCGCGGATGCGCTCGTACTCGTCGTCCTTGAGACCGAGTTCGCGAAACGGCTGCGGATGGTCGGGGGTGGATGCGGCGTGCTCGACGGTATCGACGACTCCAGTGAGCTCCGAGGTCACCCGCCCAGTCTAGTTTGCGACCGGTCGAACGCGCGGGCGGCCGCTGGCGCGCCGACGCCGTGCAGCACCACGCTGCCCAGCACCGCGATAACGGTGGCCAGCAGCACCGCCTGCTCGTTGTCTCCGGTCAGCACGTTGAACGCCAGCAGCCCGAACACGATCGACGTCGTGCCGCGCGGGCCCAGCCAGCCGACCAGCAGCCGTTCGGGCCAGGAAAACCGCGATCCGAGTAACGCGATCAACACCGGCACCAGCCGCACCACGGTCAGGGCCAGCACCCCGAACAGCACCATCCCCCACGCCACGCCGTAGGTCAGCGCGAGCACGGCCGTCGCCCCGAAGACGAACCACATCCCGGCCGAAAGCAGATAGCCGATGTCGTCGACCAGTTCCAGCTCACCGCGCATCGCCTCCGAACGACGCAGGTAGTTGAAGGCGATCCCGCAGACGAAGGCGGCGACGAAGCCGTTGCCGCCGACGGCGAGGCTCGACCCGTACGCCAGCATCGGGGCGGCCACCAGGATCACGCGCTTGCTCTGATCGGTCATGGCGCCGCGGCGCTCGGCGGCATTGGTGAGCAGCGCCAGCGCGGCGCCGACCAGCAGGCCCGCGATCACCGCCTTGATCGCCTGCGGCACGGCCGAACCGAGGGCGTCCATCGGCGTCGCCGCATGCGACCGGTCGCCTGCGAGCGCGAGGGCGAAGATGAAGATCGGCGAGACGATGCCGTCGTTGTAACCGGCCTCGACGTTGAGCACGTCGCGCACCCGCTCGGGCACGCGCGGGTCCCGCAGGATCGACGCCGCGGGCGCGAAGTCCGTCGGCACCACCACGCAGGCGATGGCCAGCAGCACCGCCCAGCCGAGGCTCGGCAGCAGCCACAGCCCGAGCGCGACGGACAATGCGAGGCTCAACGGCATCGCGACGAACAACACCCGCAGTGCCGTGCGCGGCTCTCTGCCGAACAAGCCGCCACGGATGTCGGTGGCATCGATGAAAAGCAGCACGGCGAGGATGATTTCGGCGATGTGCTGGGCGGTGTCGGTGTTAAGCGACTCGGCCAGCGCGTCGCGGGTGAACATTCCGACCGCGACGCCGGCCAGCACCAGGAACATCGGCGCGGTGACACGCCAGCGTTCCAACCGCCGGGCCAGCAGCGACCACGCCACCAGCGCCAGCGCGACTGCGATGACCGACGCCAACACGGGCGCGATTGTGCCCGCTGCGCTGCTCCTTCGCTAGCCGCCAGCCACGCAGAACGCGTTGCCGTCGGGGTCGGCGAGCACCACCCACTCGAAGTCGCCGAAGTTGCCCCGGCTGGTTTCCGTTGCGCCGAGGCCCACCAGCCGCTTCACCTCGGCCTCTTTGTCGGCGGCGCTGAAGTCGATGTGGATGCGGTTCTTCCCCGGCGTCGGATCGTCGACCTTCTGGAACGCCAGCCCGGGGCCTTCGGGTAGCGCGACGACGACGAAAAACGGTGGTGCGACGGCATTTACCTGCCCGTCGAGCGCGCGGGCCCACCAGTCGGCGAGCTTCTCGGGGTCGGTGCAGTCGATGGTGATGTTCTCGGTCTTGAGCGCCATGCGCCGACCTTATGCCAGCACTCCGACAAAACGCCCGCGGCGCAGTCGCCATTACCTGACACGTAATTGAGCGGCGCTGAAACTCGTCGCAGGCTTGAGCCATGACGCACACGCAGACCCCACCCACGTTCAGCGCCGACCTGTGGGCCGCCTTCTGGGCCGCCCCGGACGTGGCCAGAGCCGGCGACGTCCTCGCCGACGACATCGTCGGCTACTGGCAGGGCGACCCCAGGCCGGTGCGCGGCAAGCATGCCTACGTCGGCAAGATCGCCGAGCTGGTCGCGGCCGCACCCGATCTCGCGCTGGAGCTGGTCGAGAGCGCCACCGTCGACGGAGACGCGCCCGGCGAACAGCTGGTGTTCCTGCACTACGTCGGCCGAGGCAGCGGACCCGACGGGCCGTTCGCGATCCGGGGGCTGGACCGGGTCCGCACCCGCGACGGCGTCGTGGTCGAGAACGTCATCCGCTACGACGAGGTCGAGCCCGCCTGATCGGGCGGCTCAGCCCGGCGAGAGGAAGGCCTGCAGCGCCGCGGAATACGCCGCGACGTCGGCGGCGCCCATCACCTCACGTGCCGAGTGCATGGCCAGCTGCGCGGCGCCCACATCCACCGTGGGGATGCCGGTGCGCGCGGAGGTCATCGGCCCGATCGTGGACCCGCACGGCAGGTCGGCGCGGTGTTCGTAGCGCTGCATCGGCACGCCCGCCTGTTCGCAGGCCAGCGCGAACGCCGCAGCCGTTCGCCCGTCGGTGGCGTAGCGCAGGTTCGGCTGCACCTTGAGCACCGGGCCCGCGTTCACCTCGATCAGGTGGAACGGCTCGTGCCGCTCGGGATAGTTCGGGTGCGTCGCGTGCGCCATGTCGCCGGAGGCCACCATCGAGCCGGGCAGCCGGCGCAGGAAGTCCTCGCGCCCGCCGCCCGCAGCCAGCGCGATGCGCTCCAGCACCGTGAGCAGCAGCTCCGACTGCGCGCCGTGATCCGACTGCGAGCCGACCTCCTCGTGGTCGAACAACGCGAGCACCGGCAGGTGGTCCGCGGGCTCGGCCGCCAGGAACGCCTCCAGGCCCGCGTAGCAGGTGCACTGGTTGTCCAGCCGCGGCGCGCTGAGCAGTTCACCGTCGGCCCCCGCCAACGTCGACGCGGTCAGGTCGTGGGTCATCAGGTCGATGCCGAGCACGTCGCCCGGATCGGCACCTGCCGCTTCGGCGACGTAGCCCACGAACGACCGCGGTCCGTTGCCGGCTCCCCAGACCGCGTTGACGTGCCGCTGCGGGTCCAGCGCCACCGCCTTGCGGTCCTCGGCGAGGTGGATCGCCAGCTGCGGCACCCGCAGGATCGGCTCGTCGATGCGGACCAGCTTGTGCTCGACGCCGCCGGTGGCGCCGGGAGAACGAACCGACAGCCGGCCACTGATCCCGAGGTCGCGGTCCAGCCAGGAGTTCAGCCACGCCCCGCCGTAGGGCTGCAGCGCGACCACCCGCCAGCCGGAGACGAAGCGGTCGGGATGCTGCTTGACCCGGAGGTTGGGGCTGTCGGTGTGCCCACCGACGACGCGAAACGGCGCTGCGGGCGCGTCGTTGCTGTGCCAGGCGACCAGCGATCCGGCGCGCACGACGAAGAATCGCCCCTTGGTCGGCCACTCGTCGCGTTCGGCCAGTTCGACGAAGCCCGCGTCCGTCAGCCGCCGCGCGACCGTGGCGCACACATGGAACGGCGACGGCGACGCGTCGATGAACTCGCACAACCCCTGTGCACTTGCCGACATAAGTCCCCATCATCCAACAGGCGTTGCCGATAGGGTCAGACGGTGCCCGCTGTTCAGCCGCAACCGGTTCTGGCGCCGTTGACGCCCGCGGCGATTTTCTTGGTCGCCACCATCGACGAGGGGCGCGCAGCGGCGGCGGACGTCCACGACGCGCTCGGTGACATCTCAGGGCTGGTGCGCGCCATCGGCTTCCGCGACCCGACCAAGCGGCTGTCGGTGGTCACCTCGATCGGATCCGACGCGTGGGACCGGCTGTTCTCCGGGCCACGACCCGCGCAACTGCACCCGTTCGTCGAGATCGAAGGCGGCCGCCACCACGCGCCGTCGACACCGGGCGACCTGCTGTTTCACCTCAGGGCCGAGTCGCTGGACGTCTGCTTCGAGCTGGCCACCAAGCTCGTCGAGGCGATGTCGGGCGCCATCACCGTCGTCGACGAGGTGCACGGGTTCAAGTTCTTCGACAACCGTGACCTGATGGGTTTCGTCGACGGCACCGAGAACCCCGACGGGGCCGTCGCGGCCGGCGCCACCCAGATCGGTGACGAGGACCCCGATTTCGCCGGCGGCTGCTATGTGCACGTCCAGAAGTACGTGCACGACATGGCGGCGTGGAACTCGATGTCGACCCAGGAGCAGGAGCGCGTCATCGGCCGCACCAAGCTCGACGACATCGAGATGGACGACGCCGTCAAACCGGCCAATTCGCACATCGCGTTGAACGTCATCACCGACGACGACGGCAACGAGTTGAAGATCGTGCGCGCCAACATGCCGTTCGGTGAGATCGGCAAGGGCGAGTTCGGCACCTACTACATCGGCTACTCCCGCACCCCCACGGTCACCGAGCGCATGCTGGACAACATGTTCATCGGCGACCCGCCCGGAAACACCGACCGCATCCTGGACTTCTCCACCGCGCTGACCGGCAACCTGTTCTTCACCCCGACCGCCGACTTCCTCGATGATCCTCCGCCACTGGCGGATTCGGCTCCCGAGGAGGCAGAGCCGGAGCAGCCGGCTGCGGCGGCACCACCGGTCGTACCCCGTGACGGATCACTCGGCATCGGCAGCCTGAAAGGAACTTGAGCAGATGAACAACCTGTACCGCGATTTGGCCCCGATAACCGAAGAGGCGTGGGCGGAGATCGAGATGGAGGCCACGCGGACGTTCAAGCGGCACATCGCCGGACGGCGCGTCGTCGACGTCAGCGAACCCGGCGGGCCCATCACGGCGTCAGTCAGCACCGGGCACCTGCTCGACGTGTCCGCGCCCGGCGACGGGGTGATCGCGCATCTGCGCGAAAGCAAGCCGCTGGTCCGGCTGCGGGTGCCGTTCACGTTGTCGCGCATGGACATCGACGATGTCGAACGCGGCTCGCAGGACTCGGACTGGGACCCGGTGAAGGAAGCCGCCAAGAAGCTGGCGTTCGTGGAGGACCGGGCAATATTCGAGGGGTACGAGGCCGCGTCGATCGGCGGCATCCGCAAGTGCAGCTCCAATCCGCCACTGTCGCTGCCCGGCGATCCGGGTGAGATGCCCGACGTGATCGCCCAGGCGCTGTCGGAGTTGAGGCTGGCCGGCGTCGACGGCCCGTACTCGGTGCTGCTGTCGGCCGACGTGTACACCAAGGTCAGTGAGACCACCGAGCACGGCTATCCGATCCGCGAGCACCTCAACAGGCTGGTGGACGGGGACATCATCTGGGCGCCCGCGATCGACGGCGCGTTCGTGCTGTCCACCCGCGGCGGTGATTTCGACCTGCAGCTGGGCACCGACGTGTCGATCGGCTACCTGGCTCACGACGCCGACACGGTGCAGCTCTACATGCAGGAGACGCTGACGTTCCTCTGCTACACCGCCGAGGCCTCGGTTGCGCTGACGCCCTGACGCGCCCGGCGGAATATTCCGCCGCCGGTCCGCCTTATGGGGTCATGAACAATTTCGAGGGCAATACCGCGCTGGTCACCGGTGCGACCGCGGGCATCGGCTACGCGATCGCGCTCGAGCTCGCGCGTCAGGGCGCGACGGTCATCGTGCACGGCCGAAACGCCGAGCGCGGCGCCAAAGCCGTACGCGACATCGAAAATGCCGGAGGCAGTGCACGTTTCATCGCAGCCGACCTGGCCACCGCCGACGACGTGCGCAGGCTCGCCACCGAGGCGGGCGACGTCGACATCCTGGTCAACAACGCGGGTGTGTACAGCTTCGCGCCGACGTTTGACACCACCGACGCCGACTTCGACTCCCATTTCGACACCAACGTGCGCGCGCCGTATCTCCTTGTGCAGAAGCTTGTTCCCGGTATGGTGCGGCGCGGGCACGGCAGCGTGGTGAACATCAGCACGGTCGCTGCGAGCACGCCGACGGCCGACTCGGGGATCTACGGCGCCAGCAAGGCCGCACTCGATCTGCTGACCAAGCTGTGGGCCGACGAGTTCGGCGAGGCGGGTGTTCGCGTCAACGCCGTCGCACCCGGCCCGGTGGAAACCGAGGGCACCGCGGAGCTGGCCGACATCGTGGACGGACTCGCGCGCACCAGGACGCTGAAACGCATCGGTGAGCCACAGGAGATCGCGAACGCGGTGGCGTTCCTGGCCTCACCCGCGGCCAGCTACATCAACGGCGTGGTGCTGGACGTCGACGGCGGTGCCGTGGCGTTGCGGCCGGCCGCTTAAGCGCTGGCCAACACCGCATCCAGCACGGAGTAGAACATGCCGAGCCCGTCGTCGGACGGGCCGGTGAGCGCCTCGGTGGCGTGTTCGGGGTGCGGCATCAGGCCGACCACCCGGCCGTTGGCCGACGAGATCCCCGCGATGTCGCGCATCGAGCCGTTGGGGTTGTCGCGATACCGGAACACCACCCGGCCCTCGCCCTCGAGCTGGTCGAGCACGGCGTCGGAGGCGACGAAGCGGCCCTCGCCGGACTTCAGCGGCACCAGCAGGTCGGCACCCGGCTCGTAGCGCGTGGTCCACGCACTGGTGTTGGACGCGACCTGCAGCCACAGGTCGCGGCAGACGAAGTGCAGGCCGGCGTTGCGGGTGAGCGCGCCGGGCAGCAGCCCGGCCTCGCACAGCACTTGAAATCCGTTGCAGATCCCCAAGACCGGCATTCCGCTGCTCGCGGCGGCGATCACCGATTTCATCACGGGGGCGAACTTGGCGATGGCGCCGCAGCGCAGGTAGTCGCCGTAGGAGAAGCCGCCGGGGACGACGACGGCGTCAACCCCCTTGAGGTCGGCGTCGGCGTGCCAGAGGCCGACGGACTCGGCGCCGGAGCGCCGGACGGCACGCGCGGCGTCGACGTCGTCGAGCGTGCCCGGGAAGGTGATCACCCCGACGCGGGCGGTCACGACGGCTCCCTGCTGACCGACCAGTCCTCGATCACGATGTTCGCCAGCAGCGACTCGGCGATCTCGGCCACCGTCTCGTCGGCGACGCTGTCGTCGACTTCGAGCTCAAAGCGCTTGCCCTGCCGCACATCTGAGATTCCACCGTAGCCGAGACGGCCGAGCGCGCCGACGATCGCCTGCCCCTGGGGGTCGAGTATTTCGGCCTTCGGCATCACGTGCACAACCACCTTTGCCACGGCGCTCACTCTACCGGCGTGGACGACGGGTCCGCCTCACCGGCACGAATCGATGTACGCCGTGCACAACGGGGTGTTCATGGCGTCGAGTACGTCAGCGTCCGGCACCGCGGGCCAGCCGACGCGTGGCGGGGTGGTGGCCCACATCGCCAGCTCGACCACGGTGCTGTTGGCGGCGTTGACCAGCAGGTACTGGTGCACCACCGGCTGGCCGGGCAACGCGTTGCTGATCACGGCGGCCATTCGGTCGGGGGTGTCGGTGGTCAGCGACGGCGATGTCAGCGGTGAGGTCAGCTGGCAGCGGCGCAGCGACTGGACCGCGGTGTCGAAGACGGCCGACGCGAGCTGGCCGCCGCGCCAGGTCTCGCCGCGCCAGTGCAGCACCTGCACGGCCAGCTGCCACTGCCCTGCCGGCTGCGGCACCGCGGCGCGCGCGGCGACGGCGTAACTGCGCGGGTCATCGGGTACCGGCGGCGACGCGCACGCCTGCTCGAACCGGAACCGGGGGTCGGTCGCGGTGACCGCGAGACCGGCGAGGCCGGGCCAGCGGTAGGTCGAGTACAGCGGCAGTGCCGTCGGGTCGATCCACGCGGAGTCGGGAATCCGATCGCAGTTCGGCGGGCAATCCATCGGACGCGCATACGCAGGGCCGGAAGCGCCCGGCGCAACGGCCAGGCCGACGGCTGTCAGCAGCACAGCAAGAATGAGTCGCATCGTCCACCACCCCTGAGCGCACAATATAGGCATGCAGTTGACCCATTTTGGCCATTCGTGCCTACTCGCCGAGTTCACAATCGATTCCGCCACGACGACGGTGCTGTTCGACCCGGGGAACTTCTCGCACGGCTTCGAGGGCATCACGGGACTGGACGCGATCCTGATCACCCATCAGCATCCCGACCACGCCGACACCGAGCGGCTACCCGCGCTGGTGGAGGCCAACCCGCAGGCGGCGTTGTACGCCGACCCGCAGACCGCGGCCCAACTGGGCGGCCCGTGGCAGGCTGTGAACGTCGGCGACGAGTTCGCCGTCGGCGCGCTGACCGTCCGCGGAGTGGGCGGCAAGCACGCGGTGATCCATCCCGACATTCCGGTGATCGACAACATCTCGTATCTGGTCGGCGACGGCGACCATCCGGCCCGGTTGATGCATCCCGGCGACGCCCTGTTCACACCGGGCGAGCCTGTCGACGTGCTCGCCACGCCCGCCGCCGCGCCGTGGATGAAAATCTCTGAGGCCGTTGACTTTCTGCGTGCGGTGGCCCCCGCCCGCGCGGTGCCGATCCACCAGGCGATCATCGATCCCAATGCCCGCGGCATCTACTACGGCAGGCTCTCGGAGATGACCGACACCGACTTCCTTGTGCTCGACGAGGAGAGCGGCACCACTTTCTAGCGCGTGGGCCCCCGCGAAGCTGCGAACAGACGCTAAGTCGCACGTTTACGGGCCATTTAGTGCGAGTTGGCGTCTGCTCGCCAAGGCTAAGCCGAGTCGCGCGCGGCGGCCCGGCCCGCGGCCCGGCCGGAGAAGATGCAGCCGCCCAGGAACGTGCCCTCCAGCGACCGGTACCCGTGCACCCCGCCGCCACCGAACCCGGCGGCCTCGCCGGCCGCATATAACCCGGGGAACACGTTGCCGTCATTGCGCAGCACTCGCGAGTCGAGGTCGGTTTCCACGCCGCCCAACGATTTTCGGGTCAGGATGTGCAGCTTCACCGCGATCAGCGGCCCCGCCTTCGGGTCGGTCAGTCGGTGCGGGGCGACGACGCGGCTGAAGCGGTCGCCGAGATATGCGCGGGCCGCGCGGATCGCCGTCACCTGGGTGTCCTTCGTGAACCGGTTGGCGACTTCCCGGTCCCGCGCGGTGACTTCGGCCTCGACGTCTGCGTAGTCCAGCGGAACCACGTCGGGCACCGTGTTCATCGCGGACACCAACTCCCGCAACGTGGTTGCGCTGACGAAGTCGACGCCCTTGTCGACGAACGCCTGCACCGGCGCCGGTGCGCCGGGACGCACCCTGGCGAGCACGTCGCGAACGCTGCGGCCGGTCAGGTCTGGGTTCTGCTCCTGCCCGGACAGCGCGAACTCCTTGGCGATGATGCGGGCGTTGAGCACGAACCAGGTGTAGTCCTGCCCGGTGCGGCAGATGTGTTCCAGCGTGCCGAGGGTGTCGAAGCCCGGATACAGCGGCGCGGGCAGGCGCTTGCCGGTCGCGTCCAGCCACAGCGACGACGGCGCGGGCAGAATGCGGATGCCGTGAAGCGGCCAGATCGGGTCGTAGTTCGTGATGCCCTCGGTGTAGTGCCACATCCGGTCGCCGTTGATGACGTGCGCACCCGCCGACTCGGTGATGCCGACCATCCGGCCGTCGACGTGTGCCGGTACACCGCTGAGCAGTTGTTCGGGCACCCGGCCGAGTCGCTTCGGCCAGTTCTTTCGCACCAGGTCGTGGTTTCCGCCGATGCCGCCGCTGGCCACGATCACGGCCTGGGCACGGAAGTCGAACTCGCCGATGGTGTTTCGTGACGTCGCCACTCCGCGTGCGGCATCTGTCGGCTCCAGCACCGCGCCGCGCACACCGACCACCGAACCGTTCTCGACGACCAGTTCGTCGACGCGGTGCCGGTGGGCGAACGTGACCCTGTCGACGCCGCGCAGCCTGCGCACGAACACGTCGACGATCGCCGGGCCGGTGCCCCAGGTGATATGGAAACGGGGCACGGAGTTGCCGTGGCCGCGGGCGTCGTAGCCGCCGCGCTCCGCCCAGCCGACCAGCGGGAAGGTGCGCAGCCCGCGCTCGCGCAGCCAACTGCGCTTCTCCCCCGCCGCGAAGTCGACGTACGCGCGCGCCCACCGCTCGGGCCAGTGGTCCTCGGGCCGGTCGAATCCGGCGGTCCCGAGCCAGTCCTGCAGCGCCAACTCGTGGCTGTCCCGAATGCCCAGCCTGCGCTGTTCAGGGCTGTCGACGAAAAACAGGCCGCCGAAAGACCAGAACGCCTGGCCGCCGATGTTGTGCTCGTTCTCCTGGTCGACGATCAGCACCCGGCGACCGCGTTCGACCAGCTCACAGGCCGCAACCAGGCCGGCGAGGCCGGCTCCGACGACGATGACATCAGCATCTGCCATGGCCGCCAATGTAGCGGTCCGCTCAGGCGGCGTCGGTCAACGCGGGGTACGGCCGCCACTCGTAGACCGCGGGCAGGCACTGGTGCATCAGGGCGAGGTCGACGGCGTCGAGCATCGCCTGCCGCGGCCCTGGTTTGCGCAGATGCCTGGCCGCCACCGCGACCCGCACGATGCCCGCCCGTCGCGCGGTGCGATCGGCCGACAGCACCAGCGTGCGGCACCACCACGGTTCGGAGAGAAAGCCCTCGCCGATCCCGAGCACCCGCGCGCGCGCCGTCGTCCCGCGCACCAGGTCGGTGACACCGCTGAGGCCCGCCAACAGTCGGAAACCGTTGCGCGGCAATGCATCAACGGTTCCCTGCGATACCGTCCAGCCCGGCGCGGCGAACAGCCGGGTGCGCAGGCCCAGGTGCTCGAGCACCCTGTCGGCGCCCATCAACCGCAGGTTGGCCTCATGCGCGGGCAGCGACGCGAACTCGCCGCGCCTTTTCTTGGTCGCGGCCTCGTCGAATCCGTGCAGCACGATGGCGTCGCCGTGGCTGCGACGCGCCCCCAGCCAGTCCACCGTCGCCGGGTCCTCGTCGAGCCGGTAGCCGCCCTTGAGCCGCGGCGCCACGAGAAAGGAAGTCGGCACCGCCCGCTTGTCCAGCGCCGCGCAGAACGCGGCGACGTCGGGCAGTGTCCGCTCGCTGATGCCGGAGATCGAGACGATCAGTTGTCCAGCCACACCGACATTGTCGCAACGCCAGGTGTCGCAACGGTTTACGACACTCTTCCAGCAGTTGGCTATTCCGCTATCGGGGTAGCACGGCCTCGATGGCCTCGACGACCTCGGTGGCGTCGGGTTCGGTGCGCGGGCGGAACCGCTTGACCACCTGGCCACCCGGTGCGAGCAGGAACTTTTCGAAGTTCCACTGCACATCGCCCGCCTCCCCCGATGCGTCGGGGGTCTTGGTCAGCTCGGTGAACAACGGATGCCGGTCCGGGCCGTTGACGTCGGCCTTGGCCAGCAGCGGGAACGTCACGCCGTATGTCGTGGAGCAGAACGTCGCGATCTCCTCCGGGGTGCCCGGCTCCTGGCCCATGAACTGGTTGCACGGCACGCCGATCACCGTCAGGCCCCGGTCTCCGTAGTCCTGCGCGAGCTTCTCCAGCGCGCTGTATTGCGGTGTCAGGCCACATTTGGAGGCGACGTTGACCACTAGGGCCGCGCCGTCGACGAGTTCGGCCAGCGTGGTGGGCTTGCCGTCCAGGGTGGTGAGTGCGATGTCGTTGAGAGCCTTGTCGGTCATGGTCGCAGACATTACCGGTGCAGAGTTTTCGCAGGTAAACACCACCCCAACGCGGGAAGCCAATCTTCGGGGCCGCTGAATGGCGAATTCGAATTGCAATTGCGCAGGTCGGAGTAGCGTTTCAAATTGACGCAGTCGTCGATAAGCCTATTTCGGAGGCCGCGTCGATGATCGGCACAGCACGTTCATCGGAAATGAACTCGTGGAGGCGCGATGGAAATCGCACTCGGCATATCGATGACGTCCACGACGGTGCGCATGGTGCTCGTGGAGGGCGACAAGGCTGACGGCCTGATCATGGAGTGCGATCAGTTCTCCATGATTGCGGGGTCGGGAACCCTCGCCGCGAGTGCTCCTGAGCAAGTGAGTACGGCGGTCCTGGCGACTCAGAAGAGCGCGAACCGCCAGGGCCACGGCCTGTGTACATGCGGAATCGCCGTGAGCGACCGATGCGACGCGGAGGGCCTGAGGGAAAGTCTGGCCGTTCGCGGCCTGGGCGACGTGGTCGTTGTGAGCGAGTCGCAGGCGGCGGCCGCCCTTGCCCAGACTGTCGCCCGAGCCGTCGGATATGCGGAGACCGCACTGCTGTTCGTCACCGAGCACGCGGCGACGTTGTCGGTCATCGACAGTGCCGACTGTTCGGCCGTACAGGTGCTGCGAAGGGGCCTCGAAAACGCCGACGCCCGTTACGTTCTGGCTGAGATGCTGGGCGACTTTACGCCGATCGGTCCGCAAGGGCTTGTCGTCGTCGACTCCAGCGGGAGAATCGCGAGGATGAAATCGTCGCTCGAAGAGGCGATCTCGCTGCCGATGATCTTTCCGGAGGAGCCTGTTTGGGCACTGGCCCGGGGAGCGGCCCTCGCAGCGGCGACGGCGCCGCGCTTCGAGGCCTCCACCGTCGGCCTGGCCTACGCACAGGACCCCGACGGCGAGGATTCTGCTGATCCGGTCGATACGACGACGGGCCCGTTGGCACGAGTGGACGAGGTCACGAAGCGCGGTTCGATCGATGTCCTGCGGCGAGGGTCGAACGAAACCGAGGACGTCACTGGACGTTCACCCGGAAGGTTCATGTCCATCGGCAGTGTGGCGGCGGCCATGGTCGTCGTCGGCGCCGTCGCGGTGGTGATGGCGTTTGCGGCGGGCACCTCGCCCGCGACTGAGCATCTACTCGAGCGCGGACAGATCCTGCCCGTGGAGCCGAATACCGTCACACAGCCGACGCCGTCAGCCACCCAGATGGCGGCTGCGGCAGCCGATCCCGTTCCGGTGCAGCAGCCTCCGGTAGTACCACCGCCGCCGCCGTCGCCCTCTCCATCGCCGACAGCCGTTGCGGTGCAGCGAAGTCCACGCTCCCCAACTCAGACTCCGGTGAGTACGCCGCGAACGGCTCCGGTCGTCGCCGCCGCACAAGCTCCCGTTGTGGCGGCGAAGCCCGCGGCGCCGGTTGCCGTCGACCCGCCACCGGTTGCTCTCGATCCGCCGCCTCAAGCAGCGCCGATCCCGGCGGCGCCCGCGCTACCCATCACCGCGGTCGCGCCGCCCCCGCCGGCGCCTCCGGTGTCGGACTTTCTGCCGCAGATTTCGTTGGCGCCGCCGACCACCCCGGCTCCGGCCATCAGCCTGCAATTCCCCTTCCTGCGTTGGCTGCCCCCATTCCTACGCCCGCAGCAGGTGGCGCCGACGCCCGTACCCCAGTCGCCCGTCCAGCAGTGGACACCGCCCGTCCAGCAGTGGACACCGCCCGCCCAACAATGGACACCACCCACCCAACAGTGGACACCACCCGCCCAACAATGGACACCACCCGCCCAACAGTGGACACCACCCGCTCAGCAATGGACGCCGCCCGCCCAACAGCAGCCCGTGTGGCCGCAATCGCCCTCGTACCCAGGAGATCTCCGCAGCGCTCCGCAGGAAGGCTCGGACGGCGAGCCGTGGTGGCTTCGATGATCCGGCTGCGCGCCGGAGTCGTCGGCTAGGTCCCGAACAGCATCCCCGCGACGCGGTGCACGGTCGCCATCGGATCGGACCCGTCATCGATGGCCTTGTTCAACCACAGCAGTGAAAACCCGTGCACCAGAGACCATGCCGCGAGCGCCGCCGCCTGCGGGTCGGCCTTGGCACGCGGATCGTCGAGGGTTCCGACTCCGGCGGCCAACTCGGTGCCCGCCGCTGATTCGGCGGCGACGAGGTCGGGGTCGCTCGCGTCGTAGAGCGACTTGTCGAACATCACCTCGTAGTGGCCGGGATGGTCGATCGCGAATCGCACGTAGGCCAGCGCAGCGTCGAGGAAGTCCGGCCGTGCACCTCTGAGCACCTCGGCCAGCATGCCGAAACCCTCGGTGGCCAGCGCGGTGAACAGGCCACGGCGGTCGGTGAAGTGGTGCGCGGGCGCCGCGTGGGAGACACCCGCCGCGCGCGCCAGTTCACGGAGCGAGAGACCGTCGGCGCCGCGTTCGGCCACCAGCGCTGCGGCCTCGGTCAGGATCGCGGCTTTCAGATCGCCGTGGTGATACGTGCCCCGACTGCTCATCACGCCATCATAACCCTCAATCTTGACAGTGCCTAGATAATCGATCTACGGTGTATCTTGTCACTGACTAGATTGGAGTTCGGCATGGCCCCTCTCATCGCCCTCGTTCTGGGCACGCTGGCCGCGCGGCTTGTCGGGTGGCTGGGCGTGGACTACGTCAGCACCTGGCCGTCGGCGATCGCCATCGGCTTGGCGATGATGTTCGCGGTCACCGGCGTCGCGCACTTCGTCAACCCGCTGCGACGCGACCTGATCGCGATCGTGCCGCCGCCGTTGCCCGCACCGGCCTCGTTGGTCACCGCAACCGGGGTGCTCGAACTTCTGGGCGCGGTCGGGCTGCTCTACCCGCCGACAAGGGCGGCGGCGGCCCTGTCGCTCGGTGTGCTGATGCTGGCGATGTTCCCGGCCAACGTCCACGCGGCGCGGATGGAAAACCCGCCGAAGTCGATGACGACGCGGCTGCCGCTACGGACGGTCGAGCAGGTCGTCTTCGTAGGCGCCGCCCTCGTGGTTGGCCTTGGCGTTATCCAGTAGCCACGCGTACTGGAAAGCCGCCTCCTTCCAGCGCTCGTATCGGCCGCTGATCCCCCCGTGGCCGGCGCTCATCTCGGTCTTCAACAGCACCGGATGGGCGTCGGTCTTCGTGTGCCGCAGCGCCGCAACCCATTTCGCCGGCTCCACGTAGTACACCCTGGTGTCGTTGAGCGACGTCATCGCGAGGATGGGCGGATAGTCCTTCGGCGTCACGTTCTCGTACGGCGAATAGGACTTCATGTAGTAGTAGATATCGCTGTCCGCCAACGGGTTTCCCCACTCGTCCCACTCGGTCACGGTGAGTGGCAGTGACGGGTCGAGAATCGTCGTCAACGGGTCGACGAACGGCACCTGAGCGAGGAAACCCGCGAACAGCTGCGGCGCCATGTTGGCCACCGCACCGATCAACAGTCCGCCCGCGCTGCCGCCGAGCGCGACGAGGTTCTCCGGTCGGGTCACGTCGATGTTGATCAGATGCGCTGCCACGGAGATGAAGTCGGTGAAAGTGTTCGCCTTCTCCAGCAACTTGCCGTGCTCGTACCACGGGCGGCCGAGCTCGCCGCCGCCGCGAACGTGGGCGATGGCGAACACCATGCCCCGGTCGAGCAGCGACAGCCGCGCGATCGAGAAGCGCGGATCTTCGCACGATTCGTAGGCGCCGTAGCCGTACAGCAAGGTCGGCGCGGGGAATTGCAGCCCGGCGCGGTGGATGATCGATATCGGCACCCGGGCGCCGTCGACCGCGACCGCCCAGTCGCGGCGCTCCACGTAGTCCTCCGGGTGGTAGTCGCCCAGCACCGGCTGTTCGCGCAACAGCGTCCGCTCGCCGGTGGCCAGGTCGACGTCGTAGATGCGCACCGGGGTGACGAACGACGTCGCGCCGATGCGCAGCTTGGGCGAGTCCCAGTTGGGGTTGCCGGACAGGCCCGCCGACATCAGCTCCGATTCGAAGGTGAAGTCCTCCGGACGTCCGTAGGTGCCTTCGGCGTAGAGCGGCCACAGCTGGATGCGCGGCAGCGCCTCGCTGCGGTAGCTGACCACGAGGTGCCCGACGAACGCGTCGACCGCGTCCAGCCGGACATCGTCGCGGTGCTCGATCAGCGTGCGAGTGGCGGTGGGGTCGCTTACCGGCGCCTCCACCAGGGTGAAGTTCTCGGCGCCGTCGTTGTGCAGGATCAGGAACCGGTCCTCGCCGCCGACGACGGCATGCTCGACTGAATACTCGACGAGATCGCGCCGCGGCCACACCGCAACGAACTCGGCGTCTGGATCGGTGGCGTCGGCGTAACGGATCTCAGAGGTCACGGCGCTGCCCGCGGCGATGATGACGAACTTGTCGCTGCGGGTACGACCCACCGCGAGCCAGAATCGCTCGTCGGCCTCGTGGTAGACCTTCTCGGCGGGCAACCCGGCGCCGACGCGGTGCCGCCACACAGTGTCCGGCCGCCACGCGTCGTCGACGGTCGTGTAGTAGACGGTGCGGTTGTCGGCGGCCCATGTCGCGCCGGCGCCGATCCCGACGATCTCGTCGTCGTAGAGTCGGCCCGTCCGAAGATCCTTGAACCGCATCGTGTATCGCTCGTCGCCGCGCACGTCCACCGAGTAGGCAAGCGTGTGGCCGTCCACGCTGACGCTGGCGGCGCCCAGCGCGAAGAAGTCGTGGCCGTCTGCCTCGACGTTTTCGTCGAGCAGCACCTCTTCTCCGTGCACCTCGGTGTGCTCGTCGAACTGCGGCGGCATCCAGTCGTCGGGATCGCTGATCGGACAACGGCAATGCACGCTGTACTGCTTGCCTTTGAAGCTTCGGCTGTAATACCACCAGCCGTCGCGCCGGATGGGCACCGACAGGTCGGTCTCCTTGGTGCGCGACTTGATCTCGTCGAAGATCTTCTGCCGCAGCGGCGAAAGGTGATCGGTCACCTGTTCGGCGTAGGTGTTCTCCGCCTCGAGGTGCGAGATCACCGCGGGGTCGGACTTGTCACGCAACCATTCGTAGGGGTCGACGAATATGTCGCCGTGATGCTCGCGGCGGTGGTCGACCCGTTTGGCCGTCGGCGGCACAGGAGTGGCGGTCACGCCGCCGGCCCGATCCAGTCGGCGAACGAAAGACCTGAAATGCGCTCGTACGCATCGATATAGCGCTCGCGGGTGGCGTCGACGATGGCGGGCGGCAGCGGTGGTGGCGGTTCTTCGCCGTCGCGGTCCCACCCCGACTCCGGACTGAGCAGCCAGTTGCGCACGAACTGCTTGTCGAAGCTGGGCTGCACCACGCCCTCCTGATAGGTGTCGACGGCCCAGTACCGCGACGAGTCCGGGGTGAAGACCTCGTCGGCGAGCACCAGGTCGCCGTGCTCGTCGACCCCGAACTCGAATTTGGTGTCGGCGATGATGATTCCCTTCGTCAAGGCGTGCTCGGCGGCGCGTAGATAGGTCTGCAGGGTCAGGTCGCGAAGCTGGTTGGCGCGCTCGGCGCCCACCATGTCGATCACCTGGGCGAACGAGATGTTCTCGTCGTGTTCTCCGAACTCGGCCTTGCTCGCGGGTGTGAACAGCGGAGAGTCGAACTTGCTGGCCTCGGTCAGGCCCGGCGGCAGCGCAATGCCGCTGACCTCGCCGGTCTTGCGGTAGTCCAGCAGCCCCGAACCCGTCAGGTAGCCGCGGGCGACGCACTCGACTCCAATCATGTCCAGCTTGCGCACCACCAGGGCGCGACCGAGCACCTCGTCGGGAATGCGCGGGTCATCGGGCGGGCCCGCGAGGTGGTTGGGCGCCTCGGTGTAGTCGAAGAAGAACACGCTCATCGCGGTCAGGATGCGACCCTTGTCGGGTATCTCCTTGTCCAGGATGAAGTCGAACGCCGAGATGCGGTCGCTGGCGACAAACAGCAGGTGGTCGTCGTCGATGTGGTAGAGCTCGCGAACCTTGCCGCTGGCCAGATGCTCGTAGTCGGAAAGAGCTGGGCGCATCGGGTCAGCCTAGCGGTCCATCTGTGTTGGGATCGACGGCATGACTTCGAGGTATGTGCCGTACGCCACCACGCCCGCCCGACTGCTCCTACAGCTGTTCAGCGACTTGGTCGTCGGCGTCTGGATCGCCATCTGGGTGGTGGTCGGAATTGCGGTGCATTCGGCCGTCGCCACCATCGCCGACTTCGGCGGCGACGTCGAGAGCGGCGCCAACGGGATCGCGGGCAACCTCGACTCGGCGGGCGACAACGCCGACAGCGTTCCGCTGATCGGTGACGCGCTGAGCAGCCCGCTGCGGGCCGCGGGCGGATTCGCCCGTGACATCGCGGGCGCGGGCGCACAACTGAACTCGACGGCGACGTGGTTGGCGTGGTTGTTGGCGCTCGCGGTCGCCGCACCGCCGATCATGGCGATCGCGGCGCCCTGGCTGGTGCTGCGGCTGCGGTTCTTCCGGCGCAAGTGGGTGGCGCTGACGCTGGCGAGGACGCCGGCCGGCGAGCAACTGCTGGCGCTGCGGGCGCTGGCCAACCGGCCGCTGGCCAAGCTCGCGGCGATCAACGCCGACCCCGTCGGGGCATGGCGCCGCGAGGACCCGACCGCGATCAGCGGGCTGGCGGCGCTGGAGCTGAGATCCGCGGGCGTCGCCCGCCGACCCACCTAGCGCAGGCGAGCAGCCAGGCCGCGAACGCGATCCAGAAGAACACCAGCGACACCGTGCGCAGCGGCTGCCAGCCCGTTTCGACCCCCGTCGCGAAGGTCGCCGACGAGTACATGCCGAGCGGGAACACCGCCGCCCACCAATTGCCGCCGCGCATCCGGACGCTCGCCGCGGCCAGTATCGGCACCCATCCACTGGCGACGAGCCACGTCAGCACCGTCACCGGCCGGATGCCGGGGACCCCGGCGGAATGGATGTGATCACCGGCCAGGGTCGCGATCGCGGCGCCGCCCATCAGAATCCAGAGGTCCGGCTGCAGGAGTTCAACCGACCACGGCCAACGTACCGCTCGCCACAGCACAAGCCCTGTCATCATGCAGTACAGGCAGATCGCCAACGCCAGCAGCGCGACGGCAAGGCCCACCGCCCCGACGTCCGCCGCGACGATCGCGAGCCCCGACGTCGAGACGCCGGCCAGTTCCCAGCCGCCTCGGGCGCGGTCGACGAGGCCGGTCCATCGCGACCGCCACAGCGCGCGGGCCGCCAGCGGCAACAGCAGCAGCCAGCCGAGCAGCCCGACCGCCCCGAGCGGCCACCAGTTCAGCCGCGTGCCGACGACCGCACATGCCGCGACGAAGGTCAGCAGGCCCAGCGACACGGCCGGATCACCCACGTCGGGCCGCAACCAGACGACGGCTGCCAGCACCAACACCGCCAGCAAGCCGACCGCGACGACGGCGAGGACGTCGCTGATCACGACGAGGCCGTGGTCTCTCGCCGCGATGGACACGATGCCGGTCGCCATCACCGCCGCGAAAGCATCGGGCCTCACGGCGAAACCTCTATGCCAGTTCGACCACGAGGTGACGGATGCCGGTGTGCCGATTGCTGCGCGTCCACTCGACGGGCTTGACGACGCGCGCCGACGAAAACCGGCCGAGCAGTTCCTCGTACAGCACCCGCAGCTCGAGCCGCGCCAGGTTGGCGCCGAGGCAGTAGTGGATCCCCTGCCCGAAGCCCAAGTGCGGGTTGGGCTTACGCGCGACGTCGAAGACGTCCGGCCGGTCGAACGCCGCCGGGTCGCGGTTCGCCGACCCCTCCCAGATCTGTACCTTCTGCCCGGCTTCGATGACGCATCCGCCGAGTTCCACGTCGCGGGTCGCGGTGCGCCGCTTCGACGGCGACGGCGACGTCCACCGCACCATTTCCTCGACGGCGCTGGGCAGCAACGACTGGTCGGCACGCAGCGCGGCGAACTGGTCGGGATGTTCGGCCAACGCCAGCAGTCCCCCTGCTACCGCGTTGCGGGTGGTCTCGGCGCCCGCGCTGAACAACAGGCTGAAGAACAGGTAGAGCTCCAGGTCGGAGAGCCCGTCGCAGTCCAGGGTCGCGTTCGCGACGACGGACAGCATGTCGTCGGTCGGCCCGGCCCGCTTGGCCGCGATCAACTCCTGGCCGTAGGTGTACATCCGGGTGCCTCCCTCTTCGGGCGTCATCTGCCCGAGGGACGCCTTGCGCGAGCCGCCGAAGTCGAACTGCGGCTCGATGGCCTCGAACAGCCAATGCCGTTCGGACTCAGGCACTCCCAGCAGAATACAGATCATCTGCATCGGCAGCTCGGCAGCGACGTCGACCAGGAAGTCGAACGGCGACCCCGGCGTCACCGCATCCAGCAGCCGACGCGCACGGACGCGCAGATCGTCCTCGACGCGGCGGATCATCCGCGGTGTCAGCCCGGAGCTGACCAGCCGCCTGATCTGCGAATGCCGCGGGTCGTCCATCATGTTGAGCACCTGGCCCGCGATGCCGAGGTCCTGCAGGAGTGTGCCCCCGTACGGCCGGTCACCGCCGGTGACCGACGAATAAGTTTCCGGATCACGAAGCACCGCAAGCGTTTCCGCATACGTGGCGACCGACCAGAAGCCCTCGCCGTCGGGTGTGTTCTCGGTCGCTTGGTGCCAGTAGACCGGTGCATCGCGACGGTGCACTTCGAAGAGGTGATGCGGGAACCCGTCGGCGAAATTGTCCAGATCGGTGAAGTCGATTCCGGCCAGCGGACCCGCGAGTGTCACAGAATGGCCCCCGACGTGTACTTCGCCGCCTCGGGATAGCGGCTGACCAGTTCGTCGACCGCTGCGGCGACGGCGTCGACCTGGCTGGCCGCCGCGCCGGTGAACGCCTGCTTGTCGGCCAACGCGGCATCCAACGCCGCCCTGTCCAGCGGCAGCCGCCGATCGGCCGCCAACCGGTCCAGCAGATCGGGCTCGGCGCCCTTCTCGCGCATCGCCAGCGCGACCGCGACCGCGTTCTCCTTGATCACCTCGTGGGCCGCTTCACGGCCCATGCCCGCGCGCACCGCCGCGATCAGGATCCTCGTCGTCGCCAGGAACGGCAGGTAGCGATCGAGCTCACGCTGGATCACCGCCGGGTAGGCGCCGAACTCGTCCAGCACCGTCAGGAACGTCTCGGTCTGCCCGTCGACGGCGAAGAACGCGTCGGGCAGCGCCACCCGGCGTACCACCGAGCAGAAGACGTCGCCCTCATTCCATTGCGCCCCAGCCAGTTCGGCGGCCATCGACGCGTAACCGCGCAGCACCACCTGCAGGCCGTTGACGCGTTCGCACGACCGGGTGTTCATCTTGTGCGGCATCGCCGACGAGCCGACCTGACCCGGCGCGAACCCCTCGGTCACCAACTCGTGGCCCGCCATCAACCGGATGGTGTGCGCCAGCGACGACGGCCCGGCGCCAACCTGCACCAGCGCGGAGACCACGTCGTGGTCCAACGAGCGCGGGTACACCTGCCCGACACTGGTCATGATCTCGGTGAAGCCGAGGAATTCGGCGACCCGGCGCTCGAGGTCGGCCAAGGAGGCGGGGTCGCCGCCCAGCAGGTCCAGCATGTCCTGGGCGGTGCCCATCGGCCCCTTGATGCCGCGCAGCGGATACCGGTCGATCAGCTCGCGCAGCCTTGACAACGCGATCAGCATCTCCTCGGCCGCCGAGGCGAACCGCTTGCCCAGTGTCGTCGCCTGCGCCGCGACGTTGTGGCTGCGGCCCGCCATCACCAGCTCGCGATAGCTCACCGCGCGTTCGGCCAGCCGCGCCACCACCGCGACGCCGTGGCTGAACACCAACTCCAGCGATCGCCGGATCTGCAGCTGCTCAACGTTTTCCGTGAGATCCCGCGAGGTCATGCCTTTGTGCACGTGCTCGTGACCGGCCAGCGCGTTGAACTCCTCGATGCGCGCCTTGACGTCGTGGCGCAGCACCCGCTCGCGCTCGGCAATCGAGGCCAGATCGACGTCGTCGATCACCCGCTCGTAGTCGTCGATCACCCCGTCCGGAACGGAGACACCGAGTTCGGCCTGCGCACGCAACACCGCCAGCCACAGTCGGCGTTCACCGACGACCTTGGCCTCCGGCGACCAGATCGCCACCATCTCGTCGCTGGTGTACCTACCGGCCAGCACGTTGGGAATCGCCACGAATACACAGCTTACGGCGACGGCCGGGCGCACGTTTGAGGCACAGTAGCCCCTATGCACTTCGTTGGGCTCGATCTCGCTTGGGGAGAGAAAAACCAGACCGGCGTCGCGGCGATCGACTCCCGCGGCCGACTTCTGCACGTCGGCGCAGCGCAGGACGACGCGGCCATCATCGACGCCATCGCCCCGTTCACCGGCGAGGAGTGCGTCGTCGCCTTCGACGCGCCGTTGATCGTGGCCAACAAGACCGGGCATCGACCCGCCGAGACCGCCTTCAACCGCGACTTCGCGAAGTTCGACGCAGGCGCGCGGCCCGCCTTCGCCGACAAGCCCGAGTTGAAGAATCCGCGCGCCGCCCGCCTGGCCGCCGCCCTGGATCTGGACATGAACCCGGCATCCGGTTCGTCCAGAAAGGCGATCGAGGTGTATCCGCACCCGGCGACCGTGGTGCTGTTCGGGCTCGACAAGACTCTGAAGTACAAGCGCGGGCCGTTCGGGGACCGCCAGCGCGACCTGCTGAAGTTGATGACGTTCATCGAGGGGCTCGACGACGCGACACCGCGGCTGCGCGCCAACCGCAGCGTCGGCTGGGTGGAACTGCGCAAGCGCGTCGAGGCCGCGACCAAACCGGTGCAGCTGGACCGCGACGAGGATCCCGTGGACGCGGTGCTGTGCGCCTACATCGCGCTGTACTGGTATTCGCGGCCCGACGACGTCACCGTCTACGGCGACTTCGAGACCGGCTACATCGTCACTCCGAGCCTGCCCCAGGAGCTGTCGCCCGCTCCGCGCCGGCGCGTGGTGCCGCCGCCCAACGACGAACTGCACGAACGACTTTCGCATCTGGAAGACCTGCTGGCGCAAGCGCAGGCCGAGGCGAGAACCATCCGCGAACGACTCTACCGGCTCTAGTCGGGCGCCTCGGCCAGATGCGTCGGGTCGGTGATGCCCGCGTCGCCCACTCCGAGCCTGCGGTTGATCACGTGCGTGATGAGGAACAGCACGATGCCGATCGCGACGAGTATCGCCGCCAGAATGTACTGCTGAGCGGGCCTGCCCGACAGCGGTGTCACCAGGTACAGCGACGCGACGCAGCCGATGACGGGCAGCACTGTCGGCGTCCTGAAGGCTCCGCCCGTTTCCTTGACGTCGCGCCGCAGCACCAGCACGGCCACGTTGACGACCGCGAACACCGCGAGCAGTAGCAGCGACGTGGTGCCGCCGAGCACCGAGATCGCGTTGCTGCTGGCGAAGGCGCTGACGTAGAAGATCAGCCCGAACGCGATCGCGGTGGTGAACAGGATCGCGACCCACGGCGTGAGTCGGCGCGGGCGCACCCGCCCCAGAACCGGAGGCAGCACGTGCTGGCGGGCCATGCCGTAGATCAGTCGGCTGGCCATCAACATGTTGATCAGGGCCGTGTTGGAGACGGCGAACATCGAGATGAACGGAAAGATCTCGTCGATCGGCAGGCTGGGCGCACCCGCCTTGACCACCTCGACCAGCGGGGTTTCGCTGTCGGCGAGAGTGCCCACCGGCACCAGGGCCACCGCGACGATCGCGACCAGGACGTAGATGATCCCGGCGATCGTCAGCCCGGACAGCAGCACCTTGGGGAACGTCTTGACCGGGTCCTTGGTCTCCTCGGCCATGTTCACCGAGTCTTCGAAGCCGACCATCGCGAAGAACGCCAACGACGTCGCCGCCGTCACGGCCATGAACGTGTTCTTGTCGGATTCGGTGTCGAAGGCGACCACGCGCGCGAAGTCGATGTCGCCGCCCTTGGTGAACGCCCAGAGGCCGACGAACAGCACCAGCATCAGGCCGGTCGCCTCGATGATCGTCAAACCGACGTTGAGCTTGACGCTCTCCCCGACACCGCGCAGGTTGACCGCGGCCAGCATCGCCATGAAGAGCAGCGCAACGACGACGACTCCGCCTTTGCCCCAATTCAATCCGAAGCCCTCGACGAAGTTGGCGCCGAAGAACCGCGACGCCGTGGAGGCAGACGTGATACCCGAGCACATCACCACGAACGCCACCAAGAATGTCACGTACTGAATGCCGAATGCCTTGTGCGCGTAGAGCGCTGCGCCGGCCGCCTGTGGGTATTTCGTCACCAGCTCCAGGTAGCTGAACGCCGTGACGGTCGCGATCAGAAACGCCACCAGGAACGGAACCCATGCCGCCCCACCGACTTCGGCGGCGACGTCGCCGGTCAATGCGTAGACGCCGGTGCCGAGGATGTCGCCGACGACGAACAACAACAGCAGTCCGGGGCCCATCACCCGTTTGAGTTCGGGCTGTTTGTGTTTGTCGACGGTGTCCGTCGTTTCGCTCACGATGGGGCCTTCCTGTAAGTCGGCTGTGAATACCCCATCTTTGAGCAGCGCTAACCCCGCTGCGATGTCAGCCGGGAGCGGCGGTGAGCAACGGCGCGGAGATCGGCGCCGTGATGGGCGCGAGCACGTCGATGACGTCGATCAACGTGGCACGTGCCGCGCTGCGGGGACCGTCCCCGTCGTCGACGAGCGCCGCGACCACCGCGCCGTCGACGGCACACACCAGCGCGGGGACCAGTTCGGCCCGCACCAACCGTCCGCAGCGTTCGACGACTTTGACGACGGCGTCGGTGCGCTGCTGCAGGATCCGCCGTTGCACCTCACGCAGGGCAGGTTGACGCGCGCACGCGATGTAGCGCTCGTAGCGCGAGATCAACTGCTCGCTCACCTGTGTGTCGGGATCGTCACCGACGAGCAGGTCCACCAACACGTCGACCGTCGCCTCCGCGCCGCGGCGCCGGCGCGACAAGCTCGCCACCCGCTCGCGCAGTTGCTGCGCCTCTTGTGCACCAACGTGTTCGACGGCCCGCACGATCAGGTCGTCGAGGGAGGAGAAGTAGTACGTCGTCGCCGCCAGAGGCAGCCCGGCCCGTCGCGCGACCGCGCGGTGACGCACGGCGTCGAACCCGCCTTCGCACAACAACTCGGCGGCAGCACTGACCAAGGCGTACTGCCTGCGCACGCCCTTTGGTGTCACCGCTGCCGTCACGCAATGCATGCTGCCAGTCGGCCGAGGCCCAAATGAGTCTTTCGGCGAAAGCTAAGCCTTTACACAGGAATCCGCTCCGCCAATCCATTTGGATACATCGGCCCAACGCCGACCGACGACCCGCCAACGGTCAATGGCATGATGACCGGCATGCCAGATCTGAGCCGCAGGGCGATGCTGCGCCTGGGCGTCAGCGCGGCCGCAGGGGCCGCGGGCGCCTTCGCTCTCGGCACGCTACGGGATCCGTCCGCCGCGGGCCCGCCTGTTGAGATGACGAGCGCAGGAACCCCACTGGCACCTCTGGCACCGCCCGCCCCGATGGAGCCCCCACCCGCCGCGGCGCCGACCTACACGAGCGGGTCGTTCGTGTCCGCCGCGCGCGGTGGCATCGACACCAACTGGGCGATCGCGCGGCCGCCGGGTCAGACCCAACCGCTGCGGCCTGTCATCGCACTTCACGGCAAGGGCGGCGACGCCGCCCAGGTGATGGCAGGCGGTGTGGAGCAGGGCCTGGCGCAGGCGGTCGATGCCGGCTTGCCGCCGTTCGCGGTGGTCGCCGTCGACGGCGGCGGCGGCTACTGGCACAAGCGCGCCGACGGTGACGACGCGGGCGCGATGGTGCTCGACGAACTGATCCCGATGCTCGGCGCGCAGGGCCTGGACACGTCGCGGGTGGCCTTCCTCGGCTGGTCGATGGGCGGGTACGGCGCGCTGCTGTTGGGCGCGCGACTGGGCCCGGCGCGCACCGCGGCGATCTGCGCGGTCAGTCCCGCGCTGTGGACGTCGTCGGGGGCGACGGCACCGGGCGCGTTCGACGGCGCCGACGACTATGCGGCCAACAGCGTGTGGGGCCTGCCCGCGCTGGACTCGATCCCGATCCGCATCGACTGCGGCAACAGCGACCCGTTCTACTCGGCGACCAAGCAGTTCATCGCGCAGTTGTCGAAGCCGCCCGCGGGCGGCTTCTCGCCCGGCGGACACGACGGCGGTTTCTGGAGTTCGCAGCTGCCGGCCGAGCTGGAGTGGATCGCGCCGCTGGTGACGGCCTGATCGGGCCTGCCCCGCCTAGACGGTGATCCGGCCCTCGGCGGCGGCCTGCCCGATGTCGCTGCGAAAGTGGCTGCCGGGCAACTTGATCGACTTCATCCGGGCGTAGGCGTCGTCGCGCGCCGCGGACAGGTCGGGCCCTGTCCCGACCACGGAGAGCACCCGGCCGCCGGATGAGACGACGGCGCCGTCGTCGCGTCGAGAGGTACCCGCATGCAGCACCCCCTCGGCGTCCGCGCCGCCGATCACGTCGCCGACCCTGGGCCTGCCGGGATAGTTCTCGGCGGCGAGCACCACGGTCACCGCCGCGCCGTCGCGCCACCGCAGCGGCGGCTGTTCGGCGAGGCTGCCCGTGGCGGCGGCGTGCAGCAGTTGGCCCAGCGGTGATTCGAGCAGCGCCAGCACCGACTGCGTCTCCGGATCGCCGAAGCGACAGTTGAATTCGACGACCGCCGGACCCTTCGAGGTGATCGCCAGGCCGGCGTACAACAGCCCGGAGAACGAGCAGCCACGCTTGACCAGCTCTGCGGCAACTGGTTTCACGACTCCGTCGACGATCTGCTTCGTCACGTCGCCGGGCAGCCACGGCAGCGGCGCATACGCGCCCATTCCGCCGGTATTCGGCCCGGTGTCGCCGTCGCCGACCCTCTTGAAGTCCTGGGCGGGCAGCAACGGCACCACGGTCTCGCCGTCGACGACACAGAACAGCGACACCTCGGGCCCGTCGAGAAACGACTCGAGCAGCACCGGATGACCCGCGTCGAGCAGGCTCGCGGCGTGCGCCCTCGCGGCGTCCCGGTCGGCCGTCACGACCACGCCCTTGCCCGCCGCCAGGCCGTCGTCCTTGACCACCCATGCCGCGTCGCCGCCGCCGGGCCCGAACCTGTCCAGGGCGGCGTCGAGGTGGGCGGGGTTGTCGACGATCTCGCTGCCGGCGGTCCGCACGCCCGCCGCCGACATGACGTCCTTGGCGAACGACTTGGACCCCTCGATGCGGGCCGCCTCCTTGGTCGGACCGAAACAGGCGATTCCCGCCGCCCTGACCGCGTCGGCCACCCCGAGCACCAGGGGCACCTCGGGGCCGATGACCACCAGATCGGCGCCGGTCTTCTGCGCCAGCGCCGCGACCGCATCGGCGGAGGTGACGTCGACGTCATGCTGATCGGCGACCGCCGCGGTGCCGGCGTTGCCCGGAGCGATGTCCAGGCCGGTCACTTCGGGGTCTCTTCGCAGTGCCAGCAGCAACGCATGTTCACGGGCTCCGGATCCGATCACCAGCACGCGCACAGAGCCAACCCTAGTGCCTCGCCCGCGAAATTCTCGGCCATACACTTGACATTGCAGTGTATGGTCTTGAGGTATGGCAACGACGCAGATCTGTCCCTTCGGGGCCGGCTTCGATTTCACCGATCCCGACATCCTCGAACACGGCATACCGGTCGCCGAGTTCGCCGAACTGCGCAAGACGGCACCGGTGTGGTGGAACGCGCAGAGCGAGTCGATCTTCGACGACGGCGGCTACTGGGTGATCAGCCGTCACGAGGACATCAAGGCCATCTCGCGCGACGGCGACCTGTGGTCGACAAACCGCAAGGGCGTCGTGATGCGGATGCCCGACGGCACCACGCCCGATCAGCTCGAGCTAACCAAGGCGATGTTGATCAACCACGACGCACCCGAGCACACCCGGCTGCGCAAGCTCGTTTCACGCCTGTTCACGCCGCGCGCGGTCGCGGGGCTGGAGGCGAAGCTGGCGACTGCTGCCCGCCAGATCGTCGCAGAGGCGGCGGAAAAGGGCAGTGGCAACTTCGTCGATGACATCGCCATGCGCCTGCCGCTGCTGGCGATCGCCGACATGCTCGGCGTGCCGGAAGGCGATCGCGAAAAGTTGTTCCACTGGACGAACTCGATCATGAACACCGAAGACCCCGACTTCGAGTCGGACTATGTGGCGGCCAACGCCGAGCTGATGGGCTACGCCTACACCATGGCCGAGGAGCGGCGGCGCTGTCCTGCCGACGACATCGTGACCAAGCTGGTGGCCGCCGACGTCGACGGCGAGTGGATGGAAGACGTCGAGTTCGCGTTCTTCGTGATCCTGCTTGCGGTCGCCGGCAACGAGACGACCCGCAACGCGATGACCCACGGCATGAACGCGTTCTTCGACAACCCGGCCCAGTGGGAGCTGTTCAAGCGCGAGCGTCCCGACACCACCGCCGACGAGATCGTCCGCTGGGCCACCCCGGTGCACTGCTTCCAGCGCACCGCACAGGCCGACACCGAGCTGGGTGGCGTGAAGATCCGCGAGGGCCAGCGCGTCGGCCTGTTCTACAGCTCGGCCAACTACGACGACGCCGTCTTCACCCGGCCCTTCGAGTTCGACATCAGCCGCGACCCCAACCCGCACCTGGGGTTCGGCGGCAACGGCGCGCACTACTGCATCGGGGCGAACCTGGCCCGGATGGAGATCAAGCTGATCTTCAACGAGATCGCCGACCAGATCCCGAACATCGCCAAACTAGGTGAACCGCAACGTCTTCGGTCTGGCTGGCTGAACGGCGTGAAGGACCTGCAAGTGCGCTACGGCGGCTAGCAGTAGTATTCGCCGCGTGCGTACCCACGGCTGGTCCGGCGCCGCGCCCGCCAGCGACGACGAAGCCATCGCCCGGATCCTCGACGCCGCGGGCAAGGCGATCGACGCCCGCGGCGCGGACTTCTCGATCGCCGACGTCGCCCGCACGCTCGGCGTCACCCGCCAGACCGTCTACCGGTACTTCCCCAGCACCGACGCGCTGCTCGTGGCGGCCGCGGTTCGCGCGGCCGACGGATTCGCCGACCGCGTCGAGGCGCACCTGCGGGGAATCACCGACCCGGCCGAGGCGGTCGCCGAGGGCATCGCGATCGCTCTCGAGTGGCTGCCGATGGACAAGCATCTCGGCCTGCTGATCGTTCCCGGCAGGCCCAACCCGCACACCGAATCGGTGACCGGCGACGTCGCGCTGGATTTCGCCCACTCGATGGTGCGCCGGTTCGACGTCGACTGGGCGGCGCTGGGGTTCACCGACGACGACCTGGACGAACTCGCCGAGCACCTGCTGCGGATCATCCAGTCGTTCGTCACCGATCCTGGGCGACCACCGCGCAGCGGAGAGCAGTTGCGGGAGTATCTGAGGCGATGGGTCGGCGCGGCTATACGACCGTCAGGGGAAGTGAGCGGCGCGGCTCGAACACAAATGTCGAGCCGCCACTGACCCGTACGACCGACACCTCGGGCAGTTCCTCTGCGGCCGTGTCGGTTTCGATGACCCGCGCCGTCCACTCGGTGTCCGACCCTGTCACCTCCACGTTCAGGCGGGGGTCGACGGCGGCCACCGCGGCCTGCAGTGGACGCGTCGACGACGGCCCGATCAACGACACCCACGCGCCGTCCTCATGCGCCGCCGACCGGTGCAGTTCGACGGTGTCCGGTCCGAAATCCACGCTCACATAGGGCACCGGGTTGAACATCGGGTGCAGCTCGAGGGTGCGGATGGCGCCCTCGACCCCGCCCGGCAGAGCAAGCACACGATGGATGCGTTCGGCCGCGATGCCCGCGATACCGGTCAACTGATTGGTGCAGATCTTGGTGAAAAGCTCGGTGTCGGTGCCGGCTCGCTTGCCCACCGCGATGACGAACGACAGGTTCAGCAGGTGCATCTGCAGACAGATCTCGTCGGCGATCCGCACCAGTGCGGAATGTGAGAACGCGCCGAAGTCGAGATCCGACAACAGCTCCCCCGAATAGTCGGGCCGGCCTTCGTCGTCGACGTCGATCGCGTCGAGTTCGGTTCTGGCGGCGCTGGTTTTGGCCATCACCTCCAGCACCGGATGGTCTTCGACCTCCGGATAGGACTCGTCGATGATCACCGTCCACGCGCAGTGCGGATGCCGGTCGGCGGGCGTTCGGGGCGGCCGGTGGATCGGACGAATCTGGGCTCTGCGGTTCGTGGCCACGGCCGTGGCGTCGAAGGTCGGGTCTTCGATGTCGTGGCACATGCCGCGGACGTATTCCTCGCCCATCGGCTCGACATCCATCAGCGCACCGCAGTGGTCGAGATGGAACTCCCCGTGCCACCGGTCGTGCACCGTGTACCGGAAATCCATGAACTGCGGCGGTGCGCCGATGTCCAATTGCAGACCCTTGAAGATCGTGATGACGTCGACGCCCTCGTACTTGAGGGCCTTCTGCATGCGCCTGGTGTAGATGGGACTGCTGCCCATCCATTCCTCGATCGCGATCTCCAACATGCCGGAGTGCCCGAACGGCTTGATGCACCAGCCCATTCCGGAGCGGTCGATCAGCTGCCCGATCAGCAGCAGTTCGGGAACCAGTGCCGCGAGCTGCTCACGCGACAGGCTTGCATACCTACTTGTCATGAATCTTGCCCCCGGAGTGCATCTGGACGGCGGCGTTGACATTCGCCTTCTTGTCCTCGCCCGCGCCTTTCTCAGCGGCCTTCCTGCGCTTCTTGATCACGGTGCTGACGACGCCGTCGAGCTTCGAGCCGAGCGGGAAACCGAGGTAGTGGGTGAGAAAGATCGCCATCTCCTTGAGCTCGTCCTCAGTGATCTCACCGTTGGCCAGCGCCGCGTTGGCCTGGATCTCGGCCAGATCGGAGTTGCCGAGCGCGGTGACGACCGTCAACGTCATGATGCGTTTGTCGCGCATCGACAGTCCGGGCCGAGTCCAGATGGTGCCGAACAGATGGTCGGCGGTGAGCGCGAAGTAGTCGTTGCCCTCCACGTTGGGCATCTCCCAGCCGTAGACCTCGTTCATCTTCTCGAGGCCTTTGCGGCGCAACTCGTCCATTGTGCTCACTCCTCCGTCGTCGTGTGGGGCACACCGAGGCCGGGGGCCAGCTCGCGCAGCGCCACCTCGGCCAGCGGAAGCTGCACACCCGTTTCCTGCCCGAGCGCCAGTGCCAGTCGCAGATCCTTTTCGCCGAGTCCCCTGGTGTGCACGAACATGTCGTGCAGGAAGTGTTCCGGGGTCAGCGGTTTGGTGTCGTCGCGGTACATGATCGCGCCGGGTCCGCCGCTCTGCTCGTCGCTGTGGCGCACCACCCGGCCCAGCTTCTGCAGATCGATGCCCGCGGCCTCGGCCAGCTTCTGCGCTTCGCACGCGGCGGCGAAACCGGTGAACGTCAGCATGTTTCGGGCCAGCTTCATCCGGGTGCCCGCACCCGGCTCCCCGGCGCGCACCACCAGCGACGCCCACTGCTTGAACACCGGCTTCACCGCGGCGTAGGCCTCGTCGTCAGCTCCCACCATCACGGCGAGTTCGCCTTTGTCGGCCGCCCCCGCGCCGCCGCTCACGGGAGCGTCGACGATGTGAATTCCCTTGCCGGAGAGCATCTCCGCCAGCTCGGGCGCCGTGTCGGGGCTGATCGTCGAGTGAATGGCGATCACCGTCCCTGGCGCCGCGTGGCGGGCGAGTTCGGCCACCACGTCGCGCACCTGCTCGTCGTTGAGCACGGTGACGCTGATGACGTCGGCCTTGGCGACGTCGGCGACGCTGTCGGCGAGCCGTGCCCCGAGTTCGGCCAGCGGCGTCATCGCGTCGAGCCGGACGTCGTACACCGTCAGCCCGCCGGGCCACCCGACGAGCCGCTTGGCCATCGGCGCACCCTGGTTACCCAGGCCGATGTAGCCGAGCTTGACATCGCTATCACTCATGACGCGTCCTCTCAGGACCGGATGATCTGGCCGCCGTCGACATTGAAGATCTGCCCGGTGACCCATTTCGCCTGATCCGACAGCAGGAACAGGCACATGCCGGTGAGGTCGTCGACTTCGCCCATGCGCGACAGCGGGATTCGCTTGACGATGTCGTCGACGATCTCCTTCGGCGTCGACGTGCGGTTGGCCTCGGTGTCGATGGGCCCGGGCGCGATGGCGTTCACCCGGATGTTCTGACCGCCGAGTTCGGTGGCCAGCTGCTGGGTCAGCCCGTTGATGCCGACCTTCGCCAACCCGTAGAAGTTCGAGTACAGCCACGCCGCCGTCGACGACTGGTTGACGATGGCGCCGCCGCCTCGCTTGGCCATCTTGCGGTAGACGGCGCGGGTGCACACCAGTGCCCCGTCGAGGTTCACGCTCATGAACTTCTTGTAGTAGTCCCAGTCGACGGTGATCAGGAAGTCCAGTTTCATGCCGCCGAAGATCGCGGCATTGTTCACCAGGTAGTCGATGCCGCCGAACTCCGAGAGCGCCTGCGCAGCCATGTCCTTGGCGGAGTCGGGGTCGGACACGTCGACCCGGACGGCCAGCGCGTTGCCGCCTTCGCCCAAGATCGCGTCGGCGACCTTCTGCGCGCCCTCGGTGTTGATGTCGGCGACCACGACGGCCGCACCCTCGCGGGCGAGCGCCTCGGCGTAGGCCTGGCCGATGCCGCCGCCCGCGCCGGTGACGATCGCCACCTTCTCCTTGAACTGATCACCATAAAGGCCCACGTGTTCTCCTCAGTTAGCTGCTGTGGCAATGGCTTTGATCTCGAGGTACTCCTCGAAACCGGCCAGGCCCATCTCCCGGCCGATGCCGGACTGCTTGTAGCCGCCGAACGGCATGTCGGCGGAGTACCAGACGCCGCCGTTGACGTTCACGGTGCCGACCCGCATCCGCGCGGCGACGCCCGAGGCCCGCTCGGGATCGGAGCTGAACACGGTGCCCGACAGCCCGTACGGCGAGTCGTTGGCGATCCGGACGGCGTCGTCGTCACCGTCGTGGGCGATCACCGTCAGCACAGGCCCGAAGATCTCTTCACGCGCCACCTTGGCGCTGTTGTCCAGGCCCGCGATGACCGTCGGCTCGATGAAGAAGCCCGTGTCGCGGTCGGCGGGACGTCCACCGCCGCAGGCGAACCTGCCGCCTTCGGCGATCGCCGAGTCCAGATAGCCCTGGACGCGGTCACGCTGTCGCGCCGAGATCAGCGGCCCGCACACGGTGCCCGCGTCGGTCGGGTCGCCCGGCTTCAGGCCGCCCATCGTCGCGGCCGCGGCCTCGACCGCTTCGTCGTACCGGGCACGCGGCACCACCAGCCGGGTGGTGATCGCGCAGCCCTGCCCGGCGTGCATCGACGCGGTGAACGCCGACATCGAGCACGCGCCCGTTAGATCCGCGTCGTCGAGGACGAGGAACGCCGACTTGCCGCCGAGTTCGAGGAACACCTTCTTCAGCGTTGCGGCGCCGTCGGCCATCACGGCGCGACCCGTCGCCGTCGATCCGGTGAACGAAACCATGTCCACCCGAGGGTCTTTCGACAGCAGTGCGCCGACGCCGTGGTCGCTGGAGGTGATGATGTTCAGCACGCCCGGCGGGATGTCGGTGTGCTCTGCAACCAACGCGCCCAGCACGGCGGCGGCCCACGGGGTGTCGGGGGCCGGCTTGAGCACCACGGTGTTGCCCGCGGCCAGCGCGGGGCCGACCTTGGCCAGGTTGATCTGGTGCGGGAAGTTCCACGGCGTGATCGCGCCGACGACGCCGACGGCCTCCCTGGCGATGGTGCGGTGGGTCTTGATACCCATCGGTGACGCGATGCCGGCATCGGTGGTCCACTGATAGGACTCCGCGGTGTCGGCCGAGAAGCTGAGGTCGGCGATCGGACCCTCCAGCTGGGCGGCCGAGGTCAGCATCAGCGGCGCCCCCACCTCGGCGATGGTCAGTTCGCGCAGTTCCTCGACGTTCTTGGTGAGCGCCTCCTGCAACTGCCTGATGCAGCGCACCCGCAACTCGGTGTTGGTGGACCAGTCGGTCTCGTCGAAGGCACGGCGGGCCGCCTCGATGGCGCGGCCCATGTCCTCGGCGCTCGCATCGGCGGCGACACCGAGCACCTCTTCGGTTGCCGGGTTGACCGTCGGGAACGTGCCCGCGCTGCCTGCCACCAGCTTCCCGTCGATGAGCAATTGACTCTGGCGATCGGCCAGCATCCCCATTCCGACTCCCGTTTCGATTACTGGACAGCTGTCCGGATAGCTTCATTCGAACGATAGCCGCAGAGCGGCGGGATAAGCAAGGTCGGCTTCCGCGACTTGTCCCGAAGCGACGGATTTACCTGCTATGTAGTGCTGCTTTGCGGCCCGCACTTGCTTGCTCCCGGCTCGGTCCGATAACTTGGACATGTGTCCAGCGATGCTGTGGTCACCGTCAACGACCAGACCGGAGAGACGCCGCGCAACCGGCGTCAGGAAGAGACGTTCCGCAAGGTCCTCACCGCGGGTGTGGACATGTTGCGGGAGTCCTCCTACGCCGACCTGACCGTGCGCGCGGTCGCCGCCCGTGCCAAGGTCGCCCCCGCGACGGCGTACACCTACTTCTCGTCGAAGAACCACCTGATCGCCGAGGTCTACCTGGATCTGGTGCGCCAGGTGCCGTACTTCACCGACGTCAACGACAGCACGCCGGACCGGGTCGAGAAGGCCTTGCGTGCGATGACGCTGATGATCGCCGACGAACCGGAGGTCGCCGCGGCGTGCACGACGGCGCTGCTGAGCAACAACGACCCGGCCGTCCGCGCCGTCCGCGACCGCATCGGCGCCGAGATTCACCGGCGCATCCGTTCGGCGATGGGCCCCGACGCCGATCCCCGCACGGTGTCGGCCCTGGAGATGACGTACTTCGGCGCACTGGTGCACGCCGGCAGCGGCTATGTGACGTATCGCGAAATCGCCGACCGACTCACCTACGTCGTCGGCCTCATCCTCGGAGAGGATAAATGAAGCACAGGCTCGGAGGAGATCGATGACCACTTCCACCAGCGACGTGATCCTCGACCCGTACGACTACGACTTCCACGAAGATCCGTACCCCTACTACAAGCGGTTGCGGGACGAGGCCCCGCTGTACCGCAACGAGGAACTCGGGTTCTGGGCGCTGTCGCGGCACAGCGACGTGCTGGCCGGCTTCCGCAACAGCACCACGCTGTCGAACAAGTTCGGGGTGTCGCTGGATCCGGCCTCGCGCGGCCCGCACGCCAGCAAGACGATGTCGTTCCTGGCGATGGACGATCCGGCGCACCTGCGACTTCGCACGCTGGTGTCAAAAGGATTCACGCCGAGGCGGATTCGCGAGCTCGAGCCGCGGGTGACCGAGATCGCCGTGAAACATCTCGACTCCATGCTGGAGCAGGCCGCCGAAGGCGGCACCGTCGACTACGTCGACGAGTTCGCGGGCAAGCTGCCGATGGACGTCATCTCGGAGTTGATGGGTGTGCCGGAGCCCGACCGCGCGCAGGTGCGGGCGTGGGCCGACGGCGTGATGCACCGGGACGAAGGCGTCACCGACGTGCCGCCGGAGGCGGTGGAGGCGTCCATCAACCTGATCGTGTACTACCAGGCGATGGTGGCCGAGCGCCGCAAGCAGCCGACCGACGACCTGACCACCGCGCTGCTGGAGGCTGAGATCGACGGCGACCGGCTCACCGACGACGAAGTCCTGGGCTTCATGTTCCTGATGGTGATCGCGGGCAACGAGACCACCACGAAACTGCTTGCCAATGCCGCGTTCTGGGGCCACCGCAACCCCGATCAGCTTGCGCCGGTGTACCAGAACTCCGAGCTGATCCCGTTGTGGGTCGAGGAGACCCTGCGCTACGACACGTCCAGCCAGATCCTGGCCCGCACGGTCGCCGGCGAGCTGACGTTGTACGACACCACCATTCCCGACGGCGATGTGCTGTTGCTGCTACCGGGCTCGGCGCACCGCGACGAGCGTGTGTTCGACAAGCCCGACCAATATCTCATCGGTCGCGAAATAGGTTCCAAGCTGATGAGTTTCGGCTCCGGCGCACACTTCTGCCTCGGCGCGCACCTGGCCCGGATGGAAGCCCGGGTCGCGCTGGCCGAGCTGTTCAAACGAATCCGCGGATACGAGATCGACGAGGCCAACGCCGTCCGCGTGCACTCGAGCAATGTCCGCGGATTCGCCCACCTACCCATGACCGTGGAGACCGTCTAGATGCCCCGCTTCGAACCCCTGCCCGAACGCCGACCGGCCCTCGTCGCCGGGGCGTCGTCCGGAATCGGCGAGGCCACCGCCATCGAACTGGCCGCGCACGGGTTCCCGGTCGCGCTCGGCGCGCGCCGCGTGGACAAGCTCACCGAGATCGTCGGCAAGATCCAGGCCGACGGCGGCGAGGCCGTCGGCTTCCACCTCGACGTCACCGATCCGAACTCGGTGAAATCCTTTGTCACCCAGTCGGCCGACGCGCTGGGCGACATCGAGGTGCTCGTCGCGGGCGCCGGTGACACGTACTTCGGCAAGCTCGCCGACATCAGCACCGACGAGTTCGAGTCGCAGCTGCAGATCCACCTGGTCGGCGCCAACCGACTGGCCGCCGCGGTGCTGCCGGGCATGATCGAGCGGCAACGCGGAGACCTCATCTTCGTGGGCTCCGACGTCGCACTGCGGCAGCGCCCGCACATGGGCGCCTACGGCGCGGCCAAGGCGGCGCTCGTGGCGATGGTGAACAACCTGCAGATGGAACTCGAGGGCACCGGCGTGCGGGCGTCGATCGTGCATCCGGGCCCGACCAGGACCAACATGGGCTGGAGCCTGCCCGCCGAATTGATCGGGCCCGCGCTCGAGGATTGGGCCAAGTGGGGGCAGGCGCGCCACGACTACTTCTTGCGCGCAGCCGATCTCGCCCGCGCGATCACGTTCGTCGCGGAGACGCCGCGCGGCGGGTTCATCGCGAACATGGAGCTTCAGCCCGAAGCCCCGTTGGCCGACAACACAGACCGTCAAAAGCTCGCGCTGGGCGAAGAGGGGATGCCAGAAGATGGTTGATTCAACGACGACGAACACGGGCATCGTTCCCCGGGTCTCCGGCGGCGAAGAGGAGCACGGCCATCTCGAGGAGTTCCGGACCGACCCGATCGGGCTGATGAAGCGCGTCCGCGACGAGTGCGGCGACGTGGGCTGGTTTCAGCTCGTCGACAAGCACGTCATCCTGCTCTCCGGCGCCGAGGCCAACGAGTTCTTCTTCCGGTCCGCCGACGAGGATCTCGACCAGGCCGAGGCCTATCCGTTCATGACGCCGATCTTCGGCAAGGGCGTGGTGTTCGACGTCAGCACCGAACGCCGCAAGGAGATGCTGCACAACTCCGCACTGCGGGGCGAGCAGATGAAGGGCCACGCCGCGACGATCGAGGGCGAGGTCAAGAAGATGATCGCCGACTGGGGCGACGAGGGCGAGATCGAGCTGCTTGACTTCTTCGCCGAGCTGACCATCTACACCTCGACGGCATGCCTGATCGGGCTGAAATTTCGCGAACAGCTCGACCACCGGTTCGCCGAGTACTACCACGATCTGGAGCGCGGCACCGACCCGCTCTGCTACGTCGATCCCTACCTGCCCATCGAGAGCTTCAAGAAGCGCGACGAAGCGCGGGTGAAACTCGTCGCGCTCGTGCAGGAGATCATGAACGAGCGGATGGCCAACCCGCCCCAGGACAAGGCCGACCGCGACATGCTCGACGTGCTGGTGTCGATCAAGGACGAGGACGGCAACCTTCGGTTCTCCGCCGACGAGGTGACCGGCATGTTCATCTCTCTGATGTTCGCCGGGCACCACACCAGTTCGGGCACATCGGCGTGGACGCTGATCGAGTTGATCCGCCACCCCGACGTGTACGCCGAGGTGAAGAACGAGCTCGACGAGCTCTACGCCGACGGCCAAGAGGTCAGTTTCCATGCGCTGCGCCAGATTCCGAAGCTGGACAATGTCGTCAAGGAGACACTGCGCCTGCATCCGCCCTTGATCATCCTGATGCGCGTCGCGCAGGGCGAGTTCGAGGTCGAGGGGTTCGGAATTCACAAGGGCGACTTCGTCGCCGCCTCCCCGGCGGTCAGCAACCGGATCGCCGAGGACTTCCCCGACCCCGATGCGTTCAACCCGGACCGCTACAACAAGCCCGAGCAGGCCGACATCGTCAACAGGTGGACCTGGATCCCGTTCGGAGCGGGCAGGCACCGTTGCGTCGGCGCGGCGTTCGCCCAGATGCAGATCAAGGCGATCTTCTCGGTTCTGTTGCGCGAGTACGAATTCGAGATGGCCCAGCCGGCCGACACCTACCGCAACGACCACTCCAAGATGGTGGTGCAGCTGGCCCGTCCGGCAAAGGCCCGCTATCGCAGGCGCACGTCCTAGGAGCACGGCCGTGGGTATCAAGATCGAAGTGGACCTAGACCTGTGCCAGGGCCACGCGATGTGTGAGCTGGAGGCGCCCGACTACTTCAAGGTGCCCAAGCGGGGGAAGGTCGAGATCCTCAGAGACACTGCGCCGGAAGAGGATCGGGCCGAGGTTGAACAAGCCGTGTGGGCCTGCCCCACTCAAGCACTGTCCATCAAAGAAGAGGAAGAGTAACCATGGCATTCGCGCGCAACGATCTCGAGGACTGGGTGGACCGCTGGCTGAAGGCCAATCAGGACGCCGAGAGTGCGGGTGACTGGAAGCCGCTGGCGGATTTCTACACCGACGACGCCACCTACGGCTGGAACATCGGCCCGAAGGAAGACGTGATGTGCGTCGGGAAGGACGAGATCCGCGACGTCGCCCTCGGGCTCGAGATGGAGGGCCTGGAGAACTGGAACTACGAGTACCAGAAGGTCCTGATCGACGAGAAGCAGGGCGAGATCGTCGGCTTCTGGAAGCAGATCGTCAACAAGGCCGACGGATCCCGCGACGAGATCTACGGGATCGGCGGCAGCTGGTTCCGGCTCAATGGCGACCTGCTGATCGAGTGGCAGCGCGACTTCTTCGACTTCGGGCACGTGGCCTACATGTTCGGCAAGCTGATCGAATCGGGCGACCTGAGCGCGGGCATGCAGAAGCGGATCGAGCGCTCAGTGGCCGGCGAGAAGCTGGCCGGTTACTACCCGCTCGGCGAGGCTCCGGTGGCCATCTGGTGACTCCCGGCCAAGCGGTTGCTTGGGGGGCTTGTGATGTGGCTAACTAGACCCTCTAGTCTTGTCTAGACGGTCAATCGAAAGCAGGTACAGATGAGGACCAAAGGCGCTCTGATCTGGGAGTTCAACCAGCCGTGGTCGATCGAGGAAATCGAGATCGGCGACCCCGTCAAAGACGAGGTCAAGATCCAGATGGAAGCGTCGGGGATGTGTCACTCCGACCACCACCTGGTCACCGGCGGCATTCCGATGGCGGGTTTCCCCGTGCTCGGCGGTCATGAGGGCGCGGGCATCGTCACCGACGTCGGCCCCGGTGTGGAGGACCTCGCTCCCGGCGACCACGTGGTGCTGTCCTTCATCCCGTCCTGCGGCGCGTGTCCGTCATGTCAGGCCGGCCTGCGCAACCTCTGCGATCTGGGCGCCGGCCTGCTCGGCGGCCAGGCGGTCTCCGACGGCACCCACCGCATCCACGCCAAGGGTCAGCCGGTCTTCCCGATGACGCTGCTGGGCACCTTCAGCCCTTACATGGTGGTGCACAAGAGTTCGGTGGTGAAGATCGACCCGTCGATCCCGTTCGAGGTCGCCTGCCTGGTCGGCTGCGGCGTCACCACCGGCTACGGTTCGGCCACCCGCACCGCGGACGTCCGGCCCGGCCAGGACGTCGCCGTCGTCGGCGTCGGGGGCGTGGGCATGTCGGCTCTGCAGGGCGCGGTCAACGCGGGCGCGCGGCACATCTTCGTCATCGATCCGGTGGAGTGGAAGCGCGACCAAGCGCTGAAATTCGGTGCCACGCATGTGTACCCGGACATCGAGACGGCGTTGATGGGCATCGCCGAGGTCACCATGGGCTTCATGGCGCACAAGGTGATCGTCACCGTCGGTGAACTGCACGGCTCGGACATCGACAACTACATGAACATCACCGCCAAGGGCGGCACCTGCGTGGCCACCGCGATCGGCAGCCTGCTGGACACCAACGTCACCCTGAACCTCGCGATGCTGACGCTGATGCAGAAGAACCTGCAGGGCACCATCTTCGGCGGCGGCAACCCGCACTACGACATCCCTCAGCTGCTGTCGATGTACCAGGTGGGCAAGCTCAACCTCGACGACATGATCACCCGCCAGTACAAGCTGGAGCAGATCAACGAGGGCTACCAGGACATGCTCGACGGCAAGAACATCCGCGGCATCATCCGCTACACCGACGACGACCGGTAGAGCCGGCCTCATGTCCCAGGACACGATGGAGCAGTCCCCGGCGCTGGCGGCCTCGCAGGCTTCGTGGCGGGCCGTGATGGCCGGGGACAAGGCCGGCTGGCTCGCCCTGATGACCGACGACGTCGTCATCGAGGACCCGATCGGCCCCGCCTACACGAACCCCGACGGCACGGGTGTCGTCGGCAAGGACGGCGTCTCGCAGTGGTGGGAGAAGAGCGTCGGCCTCGCGACCGTCAGGATCACGTGCGAGGAGACGTTCCCGTCGAGTTCGCCGAACGAGGTCGCTCACATCCTGCAGCTGACGTTCACCTTCGACAACGGCTCGGCCAGCGGTGTGCGCGGCATCTTCACCTACAAGGTCAACGACGCCGGCCTGCTGACCAACCTGCGCGGCTACTGGAACATGGACATGATGAAGCCCGTCAAGGACGGCGATTAGCGCACATCTGTCCGGCCGCGGCGCCGTCGTCGTCGGAGGATCGCGGGGTATCGGGTTCGAGGTCGCCGCGCTGCTCGCGGCGCAGGGTGCGGGCGTCGTCGTCAATGGTCGGGACGACGTGACCGCCGCGAAGGCGGCCGAAAACATCGACCGCGCAGTCGCTTTCGCCGGATCGCCGGCCGACCCCGCTGTCGCCGATGCGCTGATCGACAGGTGTGTCAGCGAATTCGGTCAGATCGACATCCTGGTGAACTGCGCGGGTACCGCGGGGCTGGCGGGCGAGTCGATTCTCAACGTGACGAGCGAGATGTTCCACGACCTGCTCGACGCGCATCTGGTCACGACGTTCGAGACCTGCCGGGCCGCGGCACCAAAGATGGCGGAGCAGGGCGGTGGCGCCATCGTCAACACCAGCTCGTTCGCGTTTCTCGGCGACTACGGCGGCACCGGCTACCCGGCGGGTAAGGGCGGCGTCAACGGATTGACGCTCGCGATCGCGGCCGAACTCGGCGAACACGGCGTGCGCGCCAACGTGGTTTGCCCGGGAGCCAAGACCCGGATTTCGACGGGGTCGAACTACGAGGCGCACATCGCCGACCTGAACCGCAGAGGCCTGCTGGACGACGCGAGCACGCAGGCCGCCCTGGACGCGCCTCCGCCCGAGTACGCGGCGCCGCTGTACGCGTATCTGGCCGGCGACCTGGCCGAGAACGTCACTGGCCGAATCTTCATCGCCGCAGGCGGTTTCGTCGGCGAGTTCGCGCGGCAGACGCCGGCCATCATCGGCTATCGCGATCATCAGGACTCGCCGCCGTGGTCGCTCGCCGAACTGCACGCGATGATCGGCGGCTGAGCCAAGGCCCGCGGCGGCTTGTGCTTTCGCCCTCATCGCCGCCGACCCCTTGTCTATCGTCGACACGCGTGAGACGCGTTTGGCAGTACATCGCGAGTGCCCCTCTGACCTATGGATGGTTGGTCGTCTTGCTGTCGACCACGCTGGTGCAGCACTCGCTGGCTCCCAGCCTGCTGCGGACACTGCTGCAGTCGACGTCGACCAACCTGCACCACCTGTCGTCGCAGCCCGTGCGGGTGCTGTTCAACAGCCTGTTCTGGATCGACGGCTGGTACTGGTGGCCCTATCTGATCCTCTTCACGGTGTTCCTTGCGCCCGCGGAGCGATGGCTGGGACATCTCCGCCTGCTCATCGTCGGGCTGATCTGTCACGTCGGAGCGACCTATCTGAGCGAGGGGTTCTTGTACTTGGCGATCGCAGAGAAGCACGCGCCGCCGAGGCTTGTTGACGTTCGCGACGTGGGCGTGAGCTACTTCGTAGCGGGCGTAGCTGGCGTCCTCTTCTATCGACTGCCCAGGCGGTGGCGCTGGCTCTATCTCGGTGCGCTGGCGCTGATCGCCGTTGGGGCGCTGATCTACCGGACCAACTACACGTCGGTGGGCCACCTTTGCGCACTGTTGATCGGGTTGGCGTGTTATCCGCTGACGCGAAATCGCCGACAGCTGACGGCTGCGGACACTTCCCCCGTGTCTGTCAGCGACGACGACATGAATCATCTGAGACGCTGCGTCGAGCTCGCGAGGGAAGCGCTCGACGCCGGGGACGAGCCGTTCGGCTCGGTGCTTGTCGGTGCCGATGGCCAGACCCTCTTCGAGGACCGCTACCGGGTGAAGGACGGGCCCCACGGTGGCGACCCCACTCGACATCCCGAGCTCGAAATCGCCCGATGGGCGGCCGCCAACCTTGCTCCGGCCGAGCGCGCCAGTGCAACTGTGTATACCTCCTGCGAGCATTGCCCGATGTGCTCCGCTGCGCACTCCTGGGTGGGTCTGGGCCGCATCGTCTACGCGGTGTCCTCGGCGCAGTTGACGCAGTGGCGAGCCGAGTGGGGAGCTACGCCGTACACGGTGGCTCCACTTCCGGTCGCCACCGTGGCACCCACGCTTTGCGCCGACGGGCCCGTGCCTCAGTTCACCGACGAGGTGAAAGCCCTTCACGAAGCGAATTTCCGGCGCAGCCCTTGATGTCGGCGATCATCACCCCACCGGCACGCCGCGACCGGCCTGCTGGAATGCTCGCGGGTATGGCTACCGTCTTCACCCAGATCATCAACGGCGATCTGCCGGGCCGGTTCGTCTACGAAGACGACGACATCGTGGCGTTCCTGACGATCCAGCCGATGACGCAGGGCCACACGCTTGTCGTCCCCCGCGCGGAGATCGACCAGTGGCAGGACGTCGACTCCGCCGTCTTCGGCAGGGTCATGGAGGTCAGCCAGCTGATCGGCAAGGCGGTGTGCAAGGCGTTCGGCGCCCAGCGCGCGGGCATGATCATCGCCGGGCTGGAGGTGCCGCACCTGCACGTGCACGTCTTCCCCGCCTACAACCTCACCGATTTCGGCTTCGCCAACGTCGAGCAGAACCCGTCGCCGGAGTCACTCGACGAGGCGCAGGCGAAGATCAAGGCCGCGCTGGCCGACTTGGTGTGAGCGTCAGCCGACGTGCGCAGGCACGTCGGCAATGCGGGGCAGCCTGACCGTGAATCGGCAGCCCCTGCCCGGCGCGGTGGTGACGCTGACCGAGCCACCGTGCGCGTACACCAGCGAGTCGACGATCGACAGCCCCAGGCCCGTTCCGCCACTGGCGCGGTCGCGCGATGAGTCGGTGCGGTAGAACCGCTCGAAGATGCGGTGCGCGTCCTCGGCGCTCATCCCGGGGCCCTCGTCGACCACCTCGAGCACGGCGTTGTCGTCGTCGGTGCCGACCCGAACGGTGACCCTGGCCGATTCGGGCGTGTGCTGGAGGGCGTTGGCGACCAGGTTGCTCAGCACCTGACGCAGCCGAGCCTCGTCGCCGAGTACCTCCGGCGTGCCGGGGCCGTCGATGACCTCCATGGTGACCTCGCGGTTCGCCGCGATCGACCGGGCGTCGTGCACCGAGTCGCTGGCCAGCGACAGCAGGTCCACCCGGTGGCGGTCCAGCGGCCGCTGCGCGTCCAGCCGGGCCAGCAGCAGCAGATCCTCCACCAGCAGCCCCATCCGGCGGGACTCGCTCTCGATCCGCGACATCAGCATCTCGATGTCGCGGGCCGCGCCCTGCCGGTACAGCTCGGCGAAGCCGCGGATGGTGGTCAGCGGTGTGCGCAGTTCGTGGCTGGCATCGGTGATGAAGCGTCGCATGCGCTCCTCGGATCTTCGGGCCTGCTCGGCGGAGGACTCCGACGATGCGACGGCGCGCTGGATCTGCGCCAGCATGCCGTTGAGCGCCAGCGACAAGCGCCCGACTTCGGTGCGCGGATCACGTTGCGGGATACGACGATCCAGCTGTCCGGCCGCGATGTCGGCGGCCGTTCGCTCGACTTCGGTCAATGGCCGCAGGCTGCGATGAACCACCCAGAAGCCCGCGATGCCAAGCACCAGAAGCACCGCGGCGCCGATGCCGGCCTGCGACCAGATCAGCGCCCGCACCGTGGACTGCACGTCGGACAGGTCGATGGCCACGGTGGTGATCTGATCCTCTGCCCCGTGCACCGACATCGCGCGCCACTGGACATCCGAGTTGTCGATCGAGCCGACGGTGACCGGTAGCGGACCCACGTCGTTGTTCTCTGGCAGCGCCGGTTCCGCCGAGCGATCGTTGACGGCCATCCAGATGTGTCCGTCGGCATCGATCCCGCGCACGTAGAAATCCGACGGCGGCCGCGCCGGATTGGGTTCCATCGGCGGCACCGGCATCCGACGGGGTGCCTGGGCCCAGCTTCGGGAGGCGTCGAGCAGCGTCTCGTCGACCCGATTGATCAGGCTGTGCCGCAGGATGGAAGTGACGGCGACGCCGGATGCCAACAAGCCGCAGGCCACCAGGACCAGGGTCGCGGCCACCAGCCCGACCCGCAACGGCACACCTCGCCCGCGCAGACCCGCCATTCTCCTATTGTTCAGCAAAACCGGCGGTGGTCAGCAGAAACTACCGTGGCTCGCGCAGCACATAGCCGACACCGCGCAACGTGTGCAGAAGCCGCTTCTCGCCGGTGTCGATCTTGCGCCGCAGGTAGGAGACGTAGGACTCCACGACGTTGACGTCGCCGCCGAAGTCGTAGCGCCATACGTGGTCGAGGATCTTCGGCTTGGACAGCACGGTGCCCGCGTTGATGATGAAGTACCGCAGCAGCGTGAACTCGGTGGGCGACAGCGAGACGGGCTCGCCGGCCTTCCACACCTCATGGGTGTCCTCGTCGAGTTCGATGTCGGCGAAGGTCAGCCGGGCGCTTCGCGGCTCCTCGGTGCCCTTGCCGGAGCGCCGCAGGATGACGCGGAGCCGGGCGACGACCTCTTCGAGGCTGAACGGCTTGGTCACGTAGTCGTCGCCGCCGAGCGTCAGGCCGGCGATCTTGTCCTGGAGGGTGTCGCGGGCGGTCAGGAACAGCGCCGGCGAGTCGATGCCGTCGGCCCGAAGCCGGCGGAGCACGCCGAAGCCGTCCATGCCGGGCATCATCACGTCGAGGATGACGGCGTCGGGGCGTACTTCGCGGGCCTTGTCGAGCGCGGCGGGGCCGTTGCAGGCCGTGTGGACCTCGAAGCCCTGGAACTTCAGGCTCACCGAGAGCAACTCGACGATGTTGGTCTCGTCGTCAACGACGAGAACGCGGGCCTCTGGGACGGATTCTGGGAGTGCAGCCATGGCCATCGCCCAAATCTCTCCCAAGTTCCTGGCAATGAAGCTGCAGGGCGCCTGTCAACTTCCTGTGAGTCTTATTGTGCTCTCCTTCGTGGCACCGCCGGTAGCGGGTAGCTGCACCCATACACTGACGTCATGAATCTGGGCAAGAACCTGGTCGATCTCGCCACCGCCCCGGTGAAGGTCGGGCTTGCTGCCGCGGAAACCGGCCTGGAGGTCGCCAACGGCGCGCTGGGGATGGCGCAGCGGACCCTTGGCCAGGCCAATTCGACGGCGAGGGCCGGGTCGGGCTCGGTGGCCCACATGCTGGGCATCGACGAGGCCGTGGAGCGGGCGAACCGGCTGGCCAGGCTGATGGACGAGGATCAGCCGCTGGGCAGGGCGCTGACGCCGGGCGGGCCGATCGACCGCCTGCTGGCGCCCGGCGGCGTGGTGGACAAGCTGACGATGCCGGGCGGGGTGCTGGATCGGCTCACCCAGGACGACGGCGGCCTGATGCGCGCCATCGAGCCGGGCGGCCTGGTAGACCAACTGCTCGACGAGGACGGCCTGGTCGAGCGGTTGCTGGCCGAGGACGGGCTGGCCGACCGGTTGCTCGCCGAAGGCGGGCTGATCGACAAGCTGACCGCCAGGCACGGCCCGCTGGAGCAGTTGGCCGACGTCGCCGACACCCTCAACCGGCTGGCCCCGGGGCTCGAGGCCCTGGAGCCGACGATCGAGGCCTTGCGCGAGGCGGTGATCGTGCTGAGCCAGGTGGTCAACCCGCTGAGCAACATCGCCGACCGCATCCCGTTCCCGGGCCGCCGCCCGCGCCGGCCGTCGTCGACCACGGTGCGCTCGCAGCGGGTCATCGAGGCCGACGAGTGACCCGATAAACTCGAGACCCGCAGGCCTCCTTAGCTCAGTGGTAGAGCGTCGCTCTTGTAAAGCGAATGTCATCGGTTCAATCCCGATAGGAGGCTCCACAACCGCCTGTGTACAACTCGAATCGCCGGCGACGATCTGTCGGAGTCTCTTCGTAGCGTCATACACATGAGACAGTGTCGCGGCTGCGGTGCCGCACTTTCCAAACGCAGCCAGAAGATCTACTGCGGCAATGCATGTCAGGCGTCGGCCCGGCGAGAGGCGAGTACGAAGCTCTGGCTCGAGTCCGGCGAAGCAACTATTGCTACTTACCCGGGTCACTACATTCGGGAGTACATCGCCGCGGCGCAGTCGGGCCTCTGCGCAATCTGCGGCGAAGCCGCAATGTGGAAGGGTCTACCCCTTGCCCTGGTGTTGGATCACATCGACGGGGACCCGACGAACAATCGGCGGGAGAACCTGCGGCTGGTCTGCCCGAACTGCGACTCGCAACTACCGACGTACAAGGCTCGCAATCGAGGAAACGGTCGGGCGTTCCGCCGACAGCGCTACGCCAACGGCCAGTCGTATTGAGGCCGAACGTCACTCGTCCTTGTCGGTCGAGTGCTCGACCAGCAGCGACGCGCCGTGGTGCGGTGGTAGTTCAATCGCGAAGCTGTTCAAGTCGTCGACCACGCCGACGTCCTCGCCGCTGAACATGTCCATCACCGTCGCGCCCGGCGGAAGCTTCTTGGAGCGGACGGTGCCCGCGATCGGCTCGTTGGCGAAATTGAGGACCGTCAACTGGAATTGGTTCGGATCGTCGAGCTGGTGGACCAGCACCAGCATGCCGCGATGGGACACCTCGGGAATGTCGATCTGTCGGCTGGTGGCGATGCCGTAGTGCGAGCGCACGCGCAGAATCGCCTGCAACTGCCGAATGAAACTCGTGTCATCTTTGAGCTGGTCGGGAATCGATCCGTAAAGGCTGACGCCGCGCGGCATTCCGGCCATCGACTTGGTCGCATCCGGGTTGACGCCCATCAGATCGTGCGCTGCGCGGTGAATCCACCGGGTGTCCCCTCCGCGCAACAGCTCTGAAACCTCTTGTCCGGGAAGGGTGAGCATTCCGCACAGATCCCAGCCCGACAGCGCGAACACCCCGGGCTGCAGCGCGTTGAACATGGCGAGCAGCAGGTGGGCCCGCCGGATCGGGTCTATGTCGTCGACGGTGTCCAGATCGGAGATGCCCAGCGCGGCGGTGATCACCGTCGCTGTCGTGCAAGCGATTCCGTTGGTGGTGAAGACCCTGTTGTAGGCCGCACCGTCGCCTGTCATGCGCTCCAGCAGGTCGCCGCGGATCGTTTCGCCGAGGGCTTCGCCCGTCATCTCCTCACCCTTGTAGGTGTAGACGTCGTCGCGGTGGGCCGTGGACCAGTGCACCAACTCGTAGGTCAGCTCGTCGTGGTTCTGAAGCGCGTGAACCAGCGATGCCGGATCCACGCCGAGTTCCAGAGTGGTGCGCAGCGTCAGCCGAAGGAATTCGGTGTCAGCGGTCACCAGCGCATGCTGATACGCCGGCCGATTGATGAAGTCGTAGGAGAGATCGGCACCGGCCTCACCGATCTGCCGGATGTCGTCGATCGCGAGGTTGAGCTCCTGGAACGTGAAGCCGCCCACTTTGCGCACCATGCTGGCGATGAGGTGGTTGGCGGCCTCCGACAGCGGATGTCCTTCCGACCACGCGGGGTTGTCTTCCGACGCCGTCTTCTCCGCGCCCAGAAATCCGTTGGCGTCCAAGCGCAATGCCCCGGTTCCGAGGTCGGTCAGCGAGTGCAGCGCGTCGCCGATCACCAACCGCATTCCGGCGAACGACGGGTCGAGCCAGTTGATCGACGGTTGCCCGTCCTTGAAGTAGTGCAGATAGACCCAGCGCCGTTCGGCGCCGTCGATTCCCTTGACGACGCGCGTCGCGCTCCAGTTCGTCTCCTTGATCCCCTCGGCGTAGAAGATCACTCGCTGAAGCCGCCCGATGATGTAGCCGGCCTTGTCCAACCACTCCTCGGTGGCGGAGTCGATGTTGACCGAATCCACCCCGGCCGGGACCTCCGGTAGGTGCTCCCAGTCGCGCGGGTCGATTTCGACCATGTGATAGATGCCCGGGTAGTCGGCGTACTTCAACTCCGCGAGTCGGAAATCGGCTCCCTTGCCGGTATGGCCGGGCACGATGTCGTCGATGATCGTGCCGCCATACCAATTGGCGGTGCCGCACATCTGCCGGAACTCTTCCTCGGTGCCGAACGCGGGGTCGATCTGAGTGCTGATCCGGTCGAAGTGCCCGTCGACGCTGGGCGTCAGCTCCCATCCTGTGATGCCGCCGGCCCGCTTCACCGGCCCGGTGTGCACCGCTTCGATTCCTATCTCCGCGAACGCCTTCCACATCTCCACCGACGACATCGCCTTGAGGAACGATTCGTCCGGGCGGGTGATCAGCGACAGCGGGTAGGCGGTGAACCAGACCGAGGCGGTGTCCACGGCCGCGCGCGCGTTCGGCGTCGCGTAGGGGTTCTGCCACATCGAACCCTGCCCGGAGAATTGCTGGCTGATCTCATTCGCGTCGGCCAACATCGACTGCGAAACCAGCCAGGAGACGTAGGCGGGGTTGTCGCCGGTGGCAGTCCCGTCGCGGCTCAGGGATCGCCGGGCGAAGGGCGCCCTGACCCGCGGCCGAAACCTCAGGGTTCGCGGGCGGGCAGGGTGGAGATATTCGTCGAAGGTGATTTCCGTCGGCTCGTTGCTTTGGTCATCGGCGTCGGTCTCTCGCACCTCAGACATCGATCTCCTCGTCGACTTCGAATATTTGCGCTGCCGCTTTCAGACTTTCAGAGCAGTGTTGCCGCACTGCACCCGCTCTCAAACCGCTCGGCCAGCCTGAGCAGTCGGTGCTGGCCGGCGCCGGGCAGCCCCAGCGCCCGCGGCCCAGCCTACCGATGCGGCGCTCGCCGCAATAGCCCTATCCGCCCTGGTAGACGGCCAGATCTCGGGTTGGACTTGACGGCGGGCATGATCCCCGCCACACTGTGATTGACTAATTGTCGACAGTAACACAATCGCGATGGCCGACATCGCGGGGAAGCGAGCAAGAACGTGGGCACATTGTTGGAAGGCAAAACCGTCATCATCACCGGGGCCGCACGCGGCATCGGGCTTGCCACGGCGTTGCACTTGCACGACGAGGGCGCCCAAGTCGTCGCGACCGTTCGCTCCGAGGAACACCTGCCGCAGCTGAAAGTCGACGATGATCGCCTGATCGGGCGGGTCGTCGACGTCACCGACGAGCAACAGGTGAAGGGACTGATCAACTTCACGGTCTCGAAGTTCGGCAAGCTCGACGGGATCGTCAACAACGCGGGCATTCTGAAACCGGGCACCATTCTGGATGCCACCGTCGACGACTTCCAGAAGACGTTCGACGTGAACGTGAAGGGCGTTTTCCTCGGCTCGAAGTACGCCATTCCCGAACTGCTGAAGGCCGGCGGCGGCTCGATCGTCAACTTCGGCTCGATCAATTCCATTGGGGCCGAAAAGCTGCTGACCACCTACACCGCGAGCAAGGGTGCGGTCCTCACCCTGACCAAGGCGATCGCGCTGGACTTCGGCGCACAAGGGATCCGGGCCAACACGGTATGCCCGGGGTTCGTCGACACGCCGTTGAACGTGCCGCACTACGAAGCCCTTGGCGGCCGCGAGGCCCTAGAGGCCGGACTGCCCGACTTCCAGCCCATCGGTCGCGCCATCGAACCGATCGAGATCGCCCATTCGGTGGCATTCCTGCTGTCCGATCACTCGACGGCGATCACCGGCACCGCATTCGTTGTCGACGGCGGTGTGCTCGCGGGAGCCTGATCAGGTTCGCGCCCGCCACTACCGGTCACCCACAACCAGAAGGTAAGTCACCATCGAAGGCGGTACAGCCCACCACCGCCGACAGGCAGAGAGTGAGGGCGCAACATGGCACCACAGAACTCGGCACCGGACGTCGTAGACGTGCTCGTGGTCGGCGCCGGACCGTCGGGAGCGGTGGTCACCCACACCGCTGCCGCGGCCGGGCTGAGCGTCATCTGTCTCGAACAGGGCGACTGGGTGAATCCCAGTGAGTTCCCCGCCAACTTCCCCGAATGGGAACTGCTGATTCAGCACAACTGGGCCCACGACCCCAACGTGCGCGGCTTGCCGTCTGACTACCCGGTCGATGTCGAGGACTCCGACATGTGGCCGGTGATGTTCAACGCGGTGGGCGGCAGCTCCATCTACTACGGGGCCGAGTGGCCACGGCTGTTGCCGTCCGACTTTCGAGTCAAGTCGCTCGACGGCATCGCCGACGACTGGCCGATCAGCTACCACGACCTCAAGCCCTACCACGACGAGGTCGACGAATTCATCGGCGTCGCGGGGGTTGGTGGCGACACCGCGTACCCCGACGGCCTGGACTATCCACTGCCGCCGCACCCCATGGGAAAACCCGGCGTCAAGGCCGCTGAGGCCGCCAACAAATTGGGTTGGCACTGGTGGCCGGGTACCAACGCCATCGCCAGCCAGAAGCACAAGACGCTGGAACAGTGCGGTCGCTGGGGCGTCTGCGAGTGGGGCTGTCCGCAGGGCGCCAAAGCGTCGTTCGACCTCATCTACATGCCGCAGGCGCAAAAGGCCGGCGCGAAGGTGGTCACGGGAGCACGCGTGAAGCGGGTCGTCACGGGAGACGACGGGCTTGCCACCGGAGCGGAGTACTTCAACCGTGATGGTGACGTCATTTTCCAACCTGCACGCTCAGTTGTCCTGTGCGCCAACGGAGTCGGTACCCCTCGGCTACTGCTGTTGTCCGCCGACGAAACACATCCCGATGGGCTGGCCAACTCGTCCGGCCTTGTCGGGCGCAACTTGATGCTGCACCCGAATTGCAGCGCGTTGGGCTTCTACGACGACGATCTCGAGAGCTGGCGCGGCCCGGCCGGTCAGCTGATCCATTCGATGCAGTTCTACGAGACGGACAAGTCGCGCGGGTTTGTCCGAGGCTCCAAGCTGCATGCCCTGCCAACCCCTGGACCGCTCAATGCCATTGAGGCGCATCGCGAATGCGACTTCGAAGAGCTCTGGGGTGCCGCGATCCACGACGTGGCGCGGTCAGCGCGCAACGGCATTCTGTGGGCTGCGAACACCGAGGATCTGCCCGAGGAGCAGAACCGGGTGACCTTGTCGACCACGTTGCAGGACTCGGACGGGCTTCCCGCGCCGAAGATCGAATACCGAATCAGCGAGAACACGCGCAAGCTGCTCAAGTTCACCGTCGACCGAATGGTCGAAGCGCACGAGGCCGCGGGCGCGAAGCGGGTCATCACGAAGGAACTGTGGATCGATCAGCCCGGCCACCTGCTCGGCACCGCACGGATGGGCGATGATCCCGCCACCTCGGTGGTCGACTCCTATGGCAGGACCCACGACGTCGACAACCTCTATATCGCCGACGGAAGCATCTTCGTCACCTCGGGGTCCGCCAACCCGACGTGCACCATCAGCGCGCTGGCGCTTCGAGTGGGAAAGAACGTCGTCGAGAACGTGAAATCGCGGAAGGCACAGTCATGAGTAACCCAGCGGCACAGCGGTTGTCCGTCCCGGTCCGGCACACCAAACCGCCGCGGTCATTGACCGACGGCGAACAACAAACCCTTCTGCGTATCGCCGACGCGCTGATTCCCGAGGCTGGACCGAATCCGAAAGCCAGTGCTGTGCAAGATTTCCTGCCCTATCTGGAACTTGCACTGGCCGCGCGCCGCGATGCATTCGACATCGTGCTGGCCGCCGTGGGCAGCCTGAGCGACGTCGCCGATGACGACATGTACACAAAGTTGAAGGCGATGTGGGCCGACGACAAGGACACCTTCGATCCGCTCTCGGCGATCATCGCCGGCGCCTACTTCATGACCCCGCAAGTCAAGGAGCTCATCGGGTATCCGGGCCAGCACCGGGACCCAGCCGGACTCGAGGACGCGGTGAACGAACTCGAGACGGGCATCCTGGACCCGGTCATCGATCGCGGTCCGATCTACGTCTCCGCCGCCGGGGAGTGAGACCAACACTCGCCCTCGGCGAGGCAGTCCGACCCTTCTCGCCATCTTGCAGCTATTGTCGACAATTAGTCAGACGAGTGCTGCAGTCGGTCGTAACCTCCGGTTGCGGGAAGGACAGTCGATGAGCGAGCCAATTGCCGAAGACCCGGTGTTCACACTGACCGACCCTGCCAGCGAATCGGTGTCATTGGGCAGGCTCACCCAGCGGACGACTCCGGGCACGGTGGCACAGGTGATCCGCAAAGCGATCCTCGAGGGCCGACTCCGGCCGGGTAGCCAACTGCGCGAGATCCCCCTCGCCGCCGACCTCGGCGTAAGCCGGGCCCCGCTGCGCGAGGCTCTCGGCTTGCTGTCCGAGGAGGGACTCGTGGAACGGATTCCCTACAAGGGGGCCTTCGTCACCGAGGTCAGTGGCGAGGCGATTGCCGAGATCGCGAGCCTGCGCAAGCGCCTCGAGCCCTACGCCATTGAGCTCGCGTTGCCACGGCTGAAAAGCTCTGCGCGGATCAAAGTCACTCGGGCACTGGAAGACATGGCCATCGGCGCGGACAACAACGACCCGGTCGCGACCATCGAAGCGCACACGGCATTTCACCGCGCCTTCTATGAGTTGTGCGGACACAAACTCTTGTGCGATCTCTGGTTGAGCTGGGAGGCACAGCTGCAACTGTTCTTCTCCGCCGACCACCAGCTGTTCGCCGACCTGCACGACATGGTGGCCGTCCACCAGCGCCTCCTCGACATCATCGACACTGGCGACATGGAGGCGATCACCGCCGAGATCGACCGCCACGTACATGGCGGCATCCCACAGGCCGAGGCTCTGGCCCGCAAAAAGGATGCGTGAATACGTAGATTTTCTGGGCGGCCAATCTCCGTATGACGCCCTGGACTCCGCTGATCTCGAAGCGCTCAGCCGCCTTGTCGAGGTGGAGTACTTCACCGCCGGATCGACGATCGTGGCCGCCGGCGACGCCCCGCTGTCGCACTTCTATGTGGTGCGCACCGGCGAGGTCGAGGTGATCGATCGCGGCCGCGTCGTCGACGCACTCGGTCCCGGCGAGACATTCGGTCAGATCTCGGTGCTGTCCGGACTGGCACCGCCACTGACGGTGAAGGCCGTCGAGGACACGCTCTGCTATCGGTTTCCCGATCCCCGTCCACACCTTCGAGATCCCGGCCGCCTGCAGTTCAGTCACTACGGGTCGCTGGTCACGCGCGAGCGCCTCGCCCGTTCTGGTCTCGTCGACCAGGCGCTGCGACTGGTCCGTCACCAGATGAGACCCATCGTGTGGTGCGACTCGGCCGCAACCGTGGCCGAGGCCGCTGCGGCGATGACCGACGCCGGGCAGTCATGCGCGTTGATCCCGCGGGGCGAGCACGTCGGCATCATCACCGACAGCGACTTCCGCACCGCCCTCGCAGCAGGAACTCTCACCGCAAGTACTCCGGCCGGCGCGCTGGCGTCCTTCCCGGCAGAGACCGTCGGCGCGGAGTCTCTGGTCGGCGACGCCTTCCTGAAGATGGTGGAAAGCGGTTACCACCATCTCGTGGTGACCGGCGCGGCCGAACGGCCGGTCGGCATCCTGCGCGTCGTCGATCTGGCATCCGCCGAGGTGCGCAATCCATTGGTCATCCGGCGCGCCATCGATGACGCCACCTCGGTCGACGATCTGGCTGCGGCGGCCGCATTGGTCCCCGGAACGTGGCTGGAGCTCTACGACACCGGCGCCTCCGTCATGCACATCGCTGCACTGATGTCGGCGGTCATCGACGCGATCATGCTCCGCCTCATCGACCTCACCGAGATCGGCGAGGATCGGGTGCCGCAGCGCACGTCGTGGCTGCTGCTGGGTTCGATCGCACGCCGTGAGCCGCTGCCCCGCTCGGACGTCGACACCGCGCTGGTGTGGGAGGACCTTCCTGACGGCCCACCCGCCGCGGGCCGGCTGCAGCGGTGGGCCGGCCGGGTGTTGGACAACATGGAGCGCTGTGGACTTTCGCGCTGCGTCGACGGCGCCAATGCCACCAATCCCTCGTTCGCGCAATCCCAGTCGGCGTTCACGGCGACGGCCACCTCGTGGATCACGAATCCCACCCAAACCAACGCGTTGCTTCTGTCGTCGATGATCGCCGACAGTCGACCTGTGACAGGCGTGCCCCTTGGCAGGGCCGTGTCCGACGCGATGCTCGCCACCACGCGAAGCCGCGAGTACCTGTCGAGGCTTCTCAGCTACACGATCTCCGTTCGTCCCCCGGTCGGATTCGTCCGCGACTTCGTGGTGGAACACTCCGGTGCCCATCGTGGCCACCTCAACCTCAAGGGCGGTGGTCTGGTGCCGATAGCGTCGCTGGGCCGCTGGATCGCGATCGTGACCGGAGATGATCGCGGATCGACGATCACCCGACTGCGCCGCGGGCAGGCAGCCGGACTGCTCACCACCGACGAAGCCGACACACTGGTGCGCGCGTTCGAATATCTCTACGGATTGTTGCTGGACAACGAAATCCGCGCTCTCCGCACCAACGCCCCGGCCTCGAGCACCTGGATCGCACCGAAGGAGCTGGGCACCCTGACTCGGCGCTACCTGCGCGAGGCATTCCGCGCGGTGGCCGAAGTGCAGAACCGGCTGGACAGCGAATGGGTGGAGCGCCTCTCATGACGCGTCTCTGGCGCCGTTCTCGCGCCCCCGATGAATTCGATCGACCGTGGCGCGAGATCGATTATGTCGTCCTGGATTTGGAGACAACCGGACTCGATCTGCACAAGGACGCCATCGCGTCGTACGGCGCGACCGTGATCCGCGACGGTCGGATGATCGCGGCGGACAACGTGTACGGGCTGGTCCGTCCCGAATGCGCAATGTCGGCGAAATCGATCACAATCCACGCTCTCCGACCCGCCGACCTGGCCGAGGCGCCGCCGTTGTCCGCTGCGGTCGACGTCCTGCGCGAATTGCTCGAGGGACGGGTGCTCATCGCCCATGCCGCCTGGATCGAGCAGGCTTTTCTCGGCAGAGCCTTCCGACAGAGCGGTCATCGTCTGGCTTGCAAAGTCGTGGACACCGCGGCGATGGCCCGGGCCGGCCACCTGCAGGCGGCCGAATGCCAGGGTGAGCCCCATCTCGAGCAACTGGCGACCGAGTTGCGGCTACCGGTGGACTGCCCCCATCACGCCCTTGGCGATGCGATAACGACGGCGCACGTCTTCCTCGCCCTGGCCGGTCGGTTGGCGCAGCAGGGATATCGGACGGCGCGCGATTTCATCGACCTCACCGCCGGCGACGCCCGGTTGAGACCCTGAGCAGGGCTTTCACAGCGGATGAAAACAAGTGATTGCGATCACGTCGGCCGTAATGTACATTGTCGACAGTTAGTCAATCAGGCTCGGTATAGACCATCGACAAGATGGCCTGATCGGGATCCGCAACTGAAAACACGAGGTCAAACATGACAATCACCCCGGAGGAGCCCGGCGTGTCGACCGAGCCGGCCCAACCCAAAGCGTCGTCGGCCGTCGACAGTGACGCGGCGTACCTGGAAAAACTTGGCTACAAGCAGGAACTGAACCGAAGCCTGGGGCTGTTCTCGGCGTTCGGCGTCCAGTTCACCTCGATCGCCATCGCTTCGGCGACGTTCACGACCCTGATCGTCGGGCTCGGCTTCTTCGGCCCGGCATCGTTCTGGTCGTACATCATCGGTGGCGGATTGCAGGTCCTGACCGTCGGCCTGGCAGTTGCCGAGCTGGTATCGGCATATCCGCTGGCCGGCGGCGTGTATCAGATCACCGGCCGGATCACCGGTAAGCCATGGCTGGCGTGGCAGACGGGCTGGTGGCTCCTTATCGCGCACACCGTGGCCGTCACTGCGGTCGCCGTCAGCATCGCACCATTCATCGCGGGCTGGTTCGGGGTGAGTCTCGAGACGCCCGCCCAGACCATGCCGTGGGCGCTGGGGCTGATCGTGCTGTGCACGTTGGTCAACGTGGCCGGGGTGAAGGTCGCGGCCGTGCTCAACAACATCGGTGTGGTCGCCGAACTCGTGGTGGTGGCCGCGGTGATCGGCGCACTGCTGTTCGTCAAGCACCCCACCCAGCCGCTGGCCTTCCTCAGCGACTCCGGCGGCACGGCATCCAGCGGCGGGTGGTTCTTGCCGTTCATGTTCGCGATGATCCTGCCCGCCTACATGATCTCGTCCTTCGACGCCACGGGTAACGCCTCCGAGGAGACCCGGGACGCCGCCAAGAAGGCGCCACTGGCTTCGGTATTGGCCAACCTGTCGTCCTACGTCGTCGGCGCCATCATGATCGGCCTGCTGTTCCTGGCCATCCAGGACCTGCCCGCGGTCATGGACAGCGCCCTGCCCGTCAAGGACATTCTGGACACCGCGATCGGCTCGGCGTTCGCGAACTTCGTCGAAGCAGTCGCCATCGTCGCCCTTTTCGCCGCGCTGGTCATGTTGCAGCTGACCGGTATTCGCGTGCTGTGGTCGCAAGCCCGCGACGGACAGGTGCCTGCGGCAGGCTGGCTGCGCAAGGTGAGCGCCCAGCGCATTCCGATCAACGCCACGCTGACGCTGTTCGTGTTGTCGGTGGTGTTCGCCCTCTGGTCTTCGCTGCTGTCGGTGCTGGCGGCGATGACAGCCCTGGCATGGGCACTGGCCTACGGCGTTGTCGTCACCGTTGGCTTCTACGCCCTGGTGCGCAAGAAGTTGCCGGAGCGGCCGTGGCGCTACGGCAAGGCCAGCGTCCCGATCTTCATCGTGGCCATCGCGTGGTCAGTGGTGCTGTGCCTGCTGCTGGTCTGGTCGGACCCCACCCACGTCGGGCTCGGCATGCTGGCTGTCATCGCCGCCGGCGGCGCCATCTACATGACGATTCCCAAGAGCAGGCGCGGGAAGTCGATCGACACGCAGACCGGACACCTCTAGAAAACTCTGCGATTCACCTCGCGGCCCAACTCGACGAAAGGCAAGCTTCATGGCCACCCAGCTCTCCGTCGCCAACGTCATCGACGGCAAGACGGTCAAGGGGTCTTCCCCGGAAACCCGGGAGATCCTGAATCCGTCCACCGGCGACGTGCTCGTCGGGCTGAACGAATCGACGGTGGAGGACGGTGACCGCGCAGTGGCGGCCGCTCGCGCAGCATTGCCTGCGTGGGCGGCCCACACTCCGGGCGCACGTTCGGGACTGCTCCACCGCCTCGTCGACGTGATCGAGGAGAACATCGACGAACTCGCCCATCTGGAGACCCTGGACGCGGGTAAGCCGACGACGGTGGCACGGGGCGAAGAACTGCCAGGGATCGCCGCGGCACTACGCCACTTCGCCGGTGCGGCGCGTGCGCTGAACGCCCAAGCCGCCGGCGAGTTCGTCGAGAACAACACCAGCTACGTTCGCCGCGAACCCGTCGGCGTCGTGCTGGGTATCACGCCGTGGAACTTCCCTCTGTGGCAGGCGGTCTGGAAGCTCGGCCCCGCGTTGGCGGCCGGCAACACGGTGGTCATCAAGCCGGCGGAGCTGACGCCCTTGGCGACCACCCGATTTGTCGAGCTGGCACAGGAGATCCTTCCCCCTGGGGTGTTGAACGTCGTCCACGGCGCAGGCGGCGTGGTCGGTGACGCCCTGGTTCGGCACCCCGACGTCAATCTCGTGTCGTTCACCGGATCCACGGCGGCTGGACGCAAGATCGCGGCTGCGGCCGGCGGCGCACCCAAGAGGCTGGTCCTCGAACTGGGCGGCAACGCACCGGTCATCGTCTACGACGACGTCGACGTGCAGGCGGCGTTGCCGATCCTGACCAACGGCGTGCTGTTCAACGCCGGCCAGGAATGCATGTCCGCCACGCGACTGCTGGTCAGTGAGGGCATCCATGACCACTTCGTGGAGGCCCTCGCCGGCAGCCTCGAGGCCGCCAAGGTGGGCGACGCCTCGGACGCGGAAACCGTTCTGGGACCGCTGATCTCGCAGCACCAGCGGGATCGGGTCATCAAACTGGTCGATGGCCGGCCGGCATCGGCGCAGGTGGTGACCGGCGGCCATTCGGTCGATCGGCCCGGCTTCTTCTTCGAGCCGACGCTGATCACCGGCCTGCGCCAGGACGATGAACTGGTTCAGGAGGAGGTCTTCGGACCGGTGGCCACCGTGCAGACCTTCACCGATGAAGCCGACGCCATCGCGAAGGCCAACTCCGTTGACCAGGGCCTCGCCGCTTCGGTGTGGACCCGTGACATCGGCCGGGCACTGCGCACCGTCAACGCAGTCCATGCCGGCGTGGTCTGGGTCAACAACCACATGGCCGTTGGCCCGGAAGGCCCCCTGGGCGGCTACAAGGGCTCCGGCTACGGCCGCGAAGGCGGTAGCGCAGGCTTGGAGGAGTTCACTGCGCTCAAGCAGGTCATCGTCAACCTCTCATGAGCCCCGACTCCCGCGCCGCACGCGAGGTCGCCGAACAGTCGGCCGATCCACGTGCGCACTACGAGTTCCGCAGTGCCACGGCGCAATCCGGCGGGGCCGAGCGGTGAACGTGCTGGCGATCGACCAAGGCACGTCCGGCACGAAGGCGCTCGTCGTCGACCACGACGGCGCGGTGCTGGCCATGGCCGAGTCACCCGTGCGGCCCCGATACCTCCCGGGCGGCGGAGTCGAACAGGATCCCGCGGAACTACTCCAGTCTGTGCTGAACGCGGGACGCGCCGCGGTCGCGTCCGCGGGCCAATCAATCGCGGCGATATCGCTGGCGAACCAAGGGGAGACCGTGCTCGCATGGGATCCCGACACAGGGAATCCGCTGACGCAGGCGCTGGTTTGGCAGGACCGCCGCGCAGAGGCTGTGTGTCGCAGCAGATCCGATGCAAGCCAGTGGGTCGCCAAACGTACCGGCCTGGTGCTCGACCCCTATTTCTCGGCTCCGAAGATGACGTGGCTCCGCGAGAACGTGACAACTCACGGGGTCGTCACCACCAGCGATGCGTGGCTGATCCACCAACTCTGTGGCGCGTTCGTGACGGACGCCACGACCGCGAGCAGATCGCTGCTGACAGACCTCGACACCACGGACTACGACGACGACCTGCTCGAGCTTTTCGACCTCACCTCAGAGTCGAAACCTGCGATCGTCGCCAACGATGCGGTTGTGGGCGTGACCGACATGTTCGGCGCGCGCGCCCGCGTCGCCGGGCTGATCGTCGACCAGCAAGCCGCTCTCCTGGCTCAGCGATGCCTGATGAGCGGCACCGCGAAATGCACCTTCGGCACAGGGGTATTCGCGTTGGCGAATGTCGGTACCGGTCCGGTGCGCCCCACCAGCGGCCTCACCTGCTCAGTCGCGTGGAGTCTTCGCGGCGACACCGCGTATTGCGTTGACGGGCAGGCCTATACCGCCGCATCCGCGATACGGTGGCTCGTCGACCTCGGGCTGGTCACCTCCGCGAACGAACTCGACTCGGCCGCGGCGGCGGACGCCCACGGCGTGCTGTTCGTGCCGGCGCTCGCGGGACTGGCCGCGCCGTGGTGGCGAGCCGACGCGAAGGCCTCGCTCAGCGGGATGACGCTGGCGACGACACGATCGGAGGTCATCGCTGCGGTCGTGGAGGGACTGGCGGCCCAGACCGCCGAACTGATCTCAGCCATCAGCGGCGATCTGACGGAGCCACTGGCCACGCTCCGTGTCGACGGTGGGCTGACGCGGTCCGCGCGACTGATGCAGGCCACCGCTGACATGACCGGACTTCCCATCGAGGTCTACCCATCCCCCCACGCCACCGCACTGGGTGCCGCGGCGGCGGCACGGCTGGCGATCGACCCCAACCTCGCGGTCGAAGATGCCATCGCGCCCTGGACGCCGTCCATGGTGTACGAGCCGCGATGGTCGCTCGACCGCGCCGCGGATCACCGCCAACGGTGGCGTGCCGCGGTCACCACCTCACTTCCCCCCGCAGGAGAGAACAGATGACGCAATCCAACAACGCCGCAACGGAATACGACTACGTCGTAGTCGGTGCGGGCATCGTGGGTGCTGCGATTGCCCGGGTGTTGGCCGGCTATCGGCACAAGGTCGCGCTCATCGAGGGACGCGACGACGTCGGGGACGGCACCAGCAAGGCCAACACCGCGATCCTGCACACCGGTTTCGACGCGAAGCCGGGCACCTTGGAGTCGAAGATGGTGGCTCGCGGCTACCACCTGCTCTCGGACTACGCGGCTGTCACAGGGATTCCCGTCGAACGGACCGGAGCACTTCTCGTGGCGTGGACCGACGAGGAGCTCGACACGCTCGAGAGTCTGCGTGAGAAGGCGGCCGACAACGGCTACCGCCATTGCGAGATCGTCGACGCGGCAGAGGTTTATCGCCAAGTGCCTCATCTCGGCGAAGGCGCGCTGGGCGGACTGACCGTTCCCGACGAGTCGATCATCTGCACGTGGACGACCAACCTGGCGCTCGCCACGGATGCCGTCGCTCGCGGAGTGGCGCTGCACACAGCCACGCGCGTCACGGGCGTGACGCGCGGACCCGATTTCACCGTTGTCCACACGACGCGTGGTGACATCGGCACCCGCTGGGTCGTCAATGCCGCGGGATTGGGCGCCGACTACCTCGACCAGGAGTTCGGCTACGACCGCTTCGACGTCACACCGCGTCGCGGTGAACTGCTCGTCTACGACAAGCTCGCGCGTCGGCTCATCGACAAGATCGTCCTGCCGGTGCCCACCGCACGCGGCAAGGGTGTGCTGGTGTCGCCGACCATCTACGGCAATGTGATGCTCGGCCCGACCGCCGAGGACCTGCAGGACCGCACGGCCACGGGAACCTCGGCGGCCGGCTTCGAGTTTCTCCTCGACAAGGGCCGCACGCTCATGCCTCTTCTTCTCGAGGAGGAGGTGACCGCGACCTACTCGGGCCTTCGCGCCGCTACCCAACACGGCGATTACCTGATCGAATGCGACGCGGCGCAACGCTATGTGCTTGTCGGCGGTATCCGTTCGACCGGGCTCACGTCGGGCATGGCAGTCGCCGAGCATGTCGCCACACTGCTCGAAGAGGCCGGCGTACTGCCCGACGAGCGCAGCGATCTGCCCGCACCGCCGAGGATGCCCAACATCGGGGAGAGCTTCCTTCGCCCGTATCAAGACGCGAAGCGCATCGCCGAGGATCCCGCCTACGGCACGGTGGTGTGCTTCTGTGAACGCGTCACCGCCGGTGAGATTCGCGACGCCTGTAACTCCCTGATACCGCCCGCGGGCCTGGATGGACTGCGCCGCCGCACGCGGGCGATGAACGGACGCTGTCAGGGATTCTTCTGCGGCGCAGAAGTCAACGCGTTGATGCAAACTCACCAACCGCAGACGCGTCCGCGCCCGCTCGCCGATACCGAAGCCGCAAAGGAGACCGTCGGATGACCGCTGTTGCACTCCGGAGGGAGATGAGCGCGGAGGTGGCGGTCATCGGGGCGGGCCCCGCAGGCCTGTCGGCGGCAGCACGGCTCGCCGGCGCCCACCACCGCCAGGTAGTGGTGCTTGACCGCGAGCAGAACGCCGGCGGAATACCCCGCCACAGCGACCATGTCGGCTATGGGATGCGTGACCTGCACACCTTCATCAGCGGCCCCGCCTATGCCCGCCGGCTGACGCAGCGTGCTGAACAGGCAGGTGCCACAATCGTCACCCGCGCAATGGTTACCGAGATCCGCCCCGACAACTCTCTGGATGTCACCACGCCGGACGGGCTACAACGGATCACGGCCGGAGCCGTGATACTCGCGACCGGTGCACGGGAGCGTCCGCGCTCCGCGCGAATGATTCCGGGTGACCGCCCCGCGGGCGTGTACACCACAGGACATCTCCAGAACATCGTGCACGTGCACCACGGCACAGTTGGTGAACGTGCGGTGGTGGTGGGTGCAGAACTGGTCAGCTGGTCTGCTGTCATGACACTTCGACACGCCGGAACCCGGACAGTATTGATGACCACCCGGTACGGATCGCCGGAGTCCTATCGCGCCTTCAACGTCGGCGGCAAGGCGTTGTTCCGGGTGCCGATCGCGACACGCACGAGGCTCACCCGCATCATCGGGCGCCCCCGCGTCGAAGCGGTCGAGATCGAGAACCTCGGCACCGGTGAGCGCAGTGTCATCGCCTGCGACACAGTCGTTTTGACGGGAGACTGGATACCCGACAACGAACTCGCGCGCAGCGCGGGAATTGAGCTCGATGCCGCGACAAAGGGACCACTCGTCGACACCCTGCTGAGCACCAGTCGTCCGGGGGTCTTCTCCGCGGGCAATGTTCTTCACCCGGTTGACACGGCCGACGTCGCGGCACTCGACGGCACATTCGTTGCCGACGAGGTCGCGCGGTATCTGTCGGATGGCCCTCGCGAAGCGCTCTCCGTGCGATTGAGACCGGGCGCCGCGCTTCGCTGGCTGACCCCCGGACGGCTGTCGGTCGGCTCATCGGGCCCACCTCGCGGGCGGCTATTGGCGTGGACCGACCACATGGTGCGGTTGCCCCGAGTCACCATCTCCCAACAAGGCCGCGTCGTGGCGTCGAGACGGTTGCCCTGGCCGGCCACACCTGGGCGCGTACTCCGGATCCCCGCAAGCATTCTGGACCGCGTGAATCCGCTCCATGGTGACGCGACGATCGAGATCGCGAATGCCGGCGCTGCATCCGACGATGCGTTGCACCGGCCTGCTTCGCTCGCGACGGCCAACTGACCGACAGTCCCCGTCGCGTCAGGTGCAGGAGGACGCCCGAAAATGCCCAGCCGCGCCTACTTCGGTCCGCGCCCACTGCAGCCGATCAACGATGTGTGGGCATGGCAGCTTCATGCCCGTTGCCGCAGCGCCGATCCGAGAATCTTCTTTCACCCCGATGGCGAACGGGGATGGCAGCGACGGCAGCGGCAGAACATGGCCAAGGCCATCTGCGGCGAATGCCCGGTGAGAAGCGAATGCGCCGAGCACGCTGTGACATTCGGCGAGCATTTCGGAACCTGGGGAGGGGTCTCCGAGGATGAACGCAACATCTTGCTGGACAGGCCGCGACGGCGAACTGGTGTGACCGGATCGGCGCGCTCGGGCCCGACGACGTGACGCCGACCGTTCACGCTCGATCGGCAGTCACCACCGACCCGTACCGGCCCGTCGGCGACGGTTGTCCCAATTCTCCGGCGACGATCACGTCAGCGGTCTCCCAGGCGCGGTGCTGCGCCAGGAAGTCGTTCTCCTGCTTCATCCAATCGTCGATGAACTCGTCGGTGTCGACCCCGCGGGAGACAACTCGCCGGAGTCCGACCGCGGCGCGGGCATGCACCCAGATGACGGCGTCCAACCATGGCCGCACCTCGCGCGACGCCACACCCACGCCTTCGACGAGAACTGCTGTGGTGTCAGTCGGAATGGCGATCGAGCCGGGCCGCTCGCGCTGCACCCACGCTTGTGGGCGGTACCGAATCGGCAGCCGGCAGCCGTGCACCGGCCGCAGCAGGTGATCGATGAGTAGGTGGGCCCAGCCGAAGAACGAGTGATGCCAGGCGAGATCGTCGGTGTGGACGACCGCGGTATGTGGCTCGATCGCCGCGAGGCCGGCGGCCAAGGTGGTCTTTCCGGAGCCACTGTGACCATCGATCCCGACCACCATCGGCCGCTCGGCGGGTCGATGAACGAGGAGGTCGTCCCAGACGTCCAAGTAGGACCGAACCCGCCACCGCACCGCGGTCGGATCGATGTCGGGATACTGCATCAATTCCGGGTACCCGATCGGGCGTCAATCGCCCGTCGGCCACGTGTCCGACAGGACATAGCCGGTCGGGAACGGGTCGGCCGGATCCAGCCCGACCTGGCTGATCTCGGTGATGTACGCCTGCCCACTGATTCTCGGAATCACGGCGTCGTAGGAGCCGACGGTTGTCATCCGGTCGATATGACTGCCGAACACCGACCCGATCACCGATTCGTGGACGAAGCTCTCCCCCACATCGATCTGACCGCGGGCCTTCAGCACCGCCAACCGAGCGGATGTGCCCGTGCCGCACGGGGAACGATCCAACCGCCCGGGCGAAACCACGACGGCGTTGCGGGAGCAGAGCACGCCGTCCCTGCGCTGCAAAGGACCGACGAATTCGGTCTGCGTAATTCCTGCGAACTCGGGATTGACGGGATGGGTGACCGGAATCTGTTCCGCCGCAGCTATTTTCAGTTGCTGTCCCAGATCGCAGAGGTCCCGCGCTTCATCCGGAGTCAGGCCGACTCCCAAGTCGGATGCCTGCGCCAGCACATAAGCCATTCCGCCCCATGCGACATCGACCTTGAGTGTCGGGTGCCCTTCGAGTTCCAATGGTGCGTCGAGGTGATAGACGAACGCAGGCTGGTTCTCGAATTCGACGTTCGTGACCTTTCCATCCCGACAGGCACAGCGAATCCGAATCAGCCCTGCGGGGGCCTCGAGCACCAGTTCGGTGACCGGTTCGGTCATCGGTACCATTCCGGTTTCCAGCACCGCGGTCGCGACACACATGGTGTTGGATCCCGACATCGCTGGATACTCCGTCGATTCCGCGATCACGTATCCGAGCCGGGCCTGCGGATCGGTACCCGGCACGATGTAATTGACACAGTGCGTCACCGCACCGCGCGGTTCGTGCAGAAGCAGCTTGCGCAGATCGTCATCGTGGTCGCGGAAGTACTTCATCTTCTCGAAGACCGTGGCACCCGGAACGTCGCCGATTCCCCCGGTGACGACATTGTTGACCTCGCCCCCGACGTGGCATTTGACCACATTGACCATTCGGCTGAATCGCATGTGCCCTCCGGTATCTCATCGTGTCACAGGGCTTCTGCCCATACGGCGAACATTCGGCTGCAGCCGGGCAGGCACCACCAGGGCATCAGTCGCTCGAAGGCCCCGGTGGCCCTGTCTGCGGCCACCGATGACTACGAGTAGTTGAGACCCGTCTCGGCAACGAGCTTGCGGAGCTGGCTGGCCTTGTCGGGTTCGAGCTCGCTGTACGGCGCGCGAGGAACACCGAGGTCCACACCGACCGCCTGCGCAACAGCCTTTGTCGACACGGCATAGCCTTCCTTGCCGAGGAAGTCGAATACGTTCCACAGTCGTTTGAAGATCTCCAGCGCCGCCGCTGTCTTGCCGGCCTTGGCCAGCTCGTAGATCGCGACACATTCCTTCGGCGCGAAGTTGGGTGCGCCCCAGATCGAGCCGGCGGCACCCGCGGAGAAGGCAGGAAGCACGATGGTGTCCCAACCCACGAACGTGTCGATGGCGTCGCCGAGGTTGAAAATCAGATCGAAGGCCTGCTCGATCGATCCTGACGTGTCCTTGATGTACTTCACCGCGTCGGTGCGCGCCAAGAGCTCGCGATAGAACGGCCGGTCCAGATTCATGCCGGTGACGCCGGGCAGGTTGTAGGCGATGACCGGGATGCCCGCGGCATCGCCGACGGTGGCGAAGTACTCGATGACTTCACGGTGCGTGGGCGCTTCGTAGAACGGCTGCACCACCAACACCGCATCCGCGCCTGCCTCGGCGGCGTGGCGTGAGAGTTCGACGGCCTCGCGGGTACTCGTCGACCCTGTTTGAGGGGCAACCGGTACGCGGCCCGCCGCCTGATCGATGACGACCTCATTGACCCTCCTTCGCTCATCGAAAGTCAGGGCGGCGAACTCGCCGGTGCTGCCACACGGCACCAGACCGTGCAGTCCGTTGTCGATGAGGAAGTCGACGTGGGCGCGCAACCGGCCCTCGTCGACCTCGCCGTCAGCGGCGAATGGGGTGGAAACGGCGGCGAGAATGCCTTCCAGCTTCTTGGTGGTCATGTGTCCTCCGTGATGAGAATGAATAGCGGCGATCCCTGCGACCGCGTGTCCTCTCGGAGGACCGCTTCCCACACTATAGCGGGATTGCACATTGTCGACAAGAGCACAAGAGGGGTTTCGTTTGCGATCTGGCGGGGTTGACCATGACCGAGGATGCAGGTCTACAGGGACGTCGTCACGTATAGGCCACGTGGACCCGCTTGATCTCGCCTTCGAACGGGAACGGCGCGCGCTCGCGGTAATCCAGTGAAACCGGTGAGCCCAGGCATCTGCCGATGTCGAGGCAGTCGTTGGCGGTGAACAGCAGGGGCGCACTGATCGGCACTTGGCCCTCGGCGACGACGTCGCCGCCCACCGTCAGCGTGATGTCCAGTGGACCCGCCGGCCGCTGTTCGGCGTAGCGGGTGGCGACGGCGACGGTAACCGGGCCCGCCGCCAGCCTGGCTGCTGAGCGAATCTTGGTTCGCTGCAGGATGAACAGGTTGTACTCGTAGCAGAGGTAGCCGTCGTCGAGGTAACAGGTAAGCCCGCCCGCCGCTGCGCCGAGCGCATACAGCACCCCATTGGCGTTGCCCGGGATCTCGGCATCGATCGTGACGACGTTGTTCTTGTTGCCCAGCGCCGGCGCGCAGAACTCGGGCATCCGGACAGTGTCGCCGGAGAACTCCCATTCCCGATACGGCGGCGCGATGCGCAACTCGGGGTGATAGACGGGCACCCAGAGCCCGCCACCGACCGGCAGCACCGAGTTGCGCGCCGCTTCGATGGCGAACATCTCCCTCATCTGGGCGAGCTTTTCAGGATGTCGGTCGGCGAGATCATGCGCCTGCGACCAGTCCTCGTCGAGGTGGTAGAGCTCCCATCGGTCATTGTCCGGCGTCCAAGTGTCGATGCCCTCAGGCTGACCCGGAAGCCACGGAAGGCGCGGGCCCAATGCCGACGCCATCCATCCGTCGTGATAGACGGCTCGGCTGCCCATGATCTCGAAGTACTGCGTCTTCTTGCCCCCGGCGGCGCAGCGGTCGGTGAGCGTTCGCGCGAAGCTGGCCCCGGCGATCGGGATCTGCGGCTCGCCGTTGACGACGAGCGGCGGCTGTATACCGAGAACCTCATAGATCGTGGGAACGACGTCGTTGCAGTGCAGGAATGCGTCGCGCGGGGAGGGGTCGGGCTCGATCTTCCTCGGCCACTTGACCGCCATCGGGTTGCGGGTGCCGCCGAGATGCGAGGCCAACAGTTTCATGCCCTTGTACGGTGTGCTGCCCGCCCACGCCCACGCCGCGTGATACTGGTTGTCGACCAGTGGCGAGCCCAGCACGTCCAGACCACCGAGCTCGTCGAGGGCGTCGATGTGCTGCCGGACCGTGGTGGGAATTCCGTTCTGCGCCAGCAACTCTGCGATGGTGCCGTTCTGCCCCTCTCCCGATGAGCCGTTGTCACCCCAGATGTAGAAGAACAGCGTGTTGTCACCGTATCCCAGTGAGTCCAACTCATCGGCGATGCGACCGACCTGGACGTCGACGTGCTCGGCGTAACCGGCGGCCACCTCCATCAGCCGACGTTGGAAAGGCTTCTCGTCCTCGGGGATGCTGTCCCAGGACGCGAGAGTCTCGTCGCGTTCGGTGAGCTCGCAGTTCTGCGGTATCCAGCCCTTCTGCTTCGCCCGGGTGAACACGCGTTCCCGGTAGGCGTCCCAGCCGTCGTCGAACTTGCCCGCGTACTTGTCGGCCCACTCCTTCATGACGTGGTGCGGGCCGTGCAGACACCCGCTGGCCCAGTACATGAAGAACGGCCTGTCGGCGTTGAACGCCTTGTGTCTGCGCAGCCAGGCGATGGCGTCGTCGGCAAGGTCCTCGGACAGGTGGTAGCCCTCCTCGGGCGTCCTGGGCGGTGCGACGACGGTGGTGTTGCGCACCAGATGCGGTTCGTACTGCGACGCTTCGCCGGCGAGGAAGCCGTAGAAGTACTCGAACCCCAGTCCTGTCGGCCAGTTTTCAAACGGGCCGGCTGCCGTCGTCTCCTCGGCGGGGGTGTTGTGCCACTTGCCGAATGCCGACGTCGCGTAACCGTATTGGGTGAGCACCTCGGCCACCGTTGCGCTGCTGCGCGGTATCCGCCCGGAATATCCGTCCCAGTCGTTGGCCAGTTCAGCGATCTGGCCGTTGCCGATCTCATGGTGGTTACGACCGGTCAATAGCGATGCACGAGTCGGAGAGCACATCGCAGTGGTATGAAACCTGTTGTACGAAACACCTTCTGCGCACACCCGGTCCATCGTGTCGGTGCGGACCTCACCACCGAACGTGGTAGGCAGGCCCGGACCGGCGTCGTCGATCAGCACAATCACGATGTTCGGTGCGTCTTCATGCAGCCGCCGCGGGACGACCCGTTGCGCATAGGTGGATTCCTGCAAGGTCCGTCCCGCGACACTGGCCGAGGGTGTCGGCGCGAACGGCAATGTCTGCCCGCCGGTGAGTTTCTGAGCAACCACGTCATCGTTCGCGCCGTCGGGCATCGTCATCTCCTTTGCGTCGGGCTCACTCTAGACACGGCGGGTCAAGCTCATCCGAGAAACGGATTGTGTTCGGGCAGCGGCTTGATCAGCGGATCGAGCAACTTCGCAGACTGCTCGACGGTGAGAACGTCAGCGGGGGCGAGCGGGATGAACTCGCGTGCTGTTTCGTCGTACTCCCACACGTCTTCGCCGACCAACCGGCCCCGGTCGTCGTACGGCCAGATCATGTGTTCGGCGGTCTTCACCAGATAGGTGGTGTCGGGATCGACCGGCACGCCCTCGGCGGCCAGGATGGCCCCAGGCGTCTGCTGATAGAGGATCGACGTCGACACGATCATGTCGTCGCTGATGGCGAGCTTCTCGCCATCGGCGTAGAACACGCACTGAGCGGTGTTCGCCCACTCGCGGTAGAGCGACTTCACCGCGTCGGCGCCCTCGACCGTCATGCTCTTGCCCAGCATGTTGAAGTGGTAAACCGGCTTCTCGACCGTCATATCCGGAGCGAAGATCTCCTCGAAGCGTCCGGCCATCTCCAGGTAGCGATGTCTGTTGTAGGCATGCAGGAGGTAGAGATGACGCGGGTTGTCCGTCGTCTCGATCAAGCGCTCCACGGCGATGTTGGTTTTCGTGATGTCGTAGCGATTCATTGTGTTTCCTTCCATCTGGTTACGCGTCGGCGAACTGCGTGCGCAGTTCGGCCTTCTTGAACTTTCCGGTGGCCGTGCACGGGATCGTCGGCACGAACTCGAAGCGGTCCGGTAGCTGCCATTTGGCGAACTCCCCCGCGAGGTGCCCGCGCAGTTCGTCAGCGGAGGCAACGGCGCTCGGGCGCAGCGCAACAACAGCGAGAGGCCGTTCACCCCAACGGTCGTCCGGAACAGCTATCACGGCGGCTTGGGCGACGGCCGGATGCGACATCAGCTGGTTTTCCAGATCGACCGATGAGATCCACTCGCCCCCGGACTTGACGAGGTCCTTGGCCCGGTCGCAGATCCGGAGGCAGCCATGCGGATCGATCCGCACCACGTCACCGGTCCGCAACCAACCGTCGGCGGTGAAGCTGTCGGCGCCTCGGCCGCCGTGATAGCCGGCCGCCACCCACGGGCCGCGCACCTCCAACTCGCCCATGGCCGCGTCGTCCCAAACGATCTCTCGCCCTTCGTCGTCGCGGGCCCGGATGTCGAAGAACGGGCTGGCCACACCCTGCCGGGTGCGGTAGCGGTACTGCTCGTCGCGGTTGCCCTCGTCGAGTCGTGCGGGCAGCCGACAGACCGCGCCCAGCGGGGCCGTCTCGGTCATCCCCCACGCCTGGACGACGGTCAGCCCATGGCGGTCGAACCCCTCGAACATCGACTGCGGCACCGCGGCGCCGCCGACGACCAACCGATCGAGTTCCGAGAGGTCCCACCGGTCCGGTTCGGCATCGAGCGCCGCGAGCATTCCCATCCACACGGTCGGAACACCGGCGGTCATCGTCACGCGCTCGTCCACACACAGGTCGAGCACGCTGCGCGGATCGAGGCGCGGACCCGGGAGCACAAGGCGCGCCCCGGCGACCGCCGCGGCATACGGCAGGCCCCATGCGTTCGCGTGGAACATCGGCACGACCGGAAGGATGACGTCCCTTGCCGATACGGCGAGTTGGTCCGGCAGGCCGGCGACGAGCGAGTGCAGCACCAGTGCCCGGTGTGAATACACCACACCCTTGGGGCGCCCGGTCGTGCCCGACGTGTAGCACATCGCCGCGGCTTGACGTTCGTCCAGAGCGGGCCACTTGACCGGCTCCGCCCCACTGAGCATCGACTCGTAGTCCAACGTTTCGGCGGGGGCGTCCTCGTCGTGGGTTACGACGACAACGTGGCTGAAATCGTGTTCGGCACGGAAGGTTTCGAAGACGGCCAGCAGCGACTCGTCGACGACGATGACGCCGTCGTCGGCGTCGTCGACGATGAAGGCCAGTTCGTCGGGGACCAGGCGGGGGTTGAGCGTGTGAATGACCGCGCCCATCGCCGGAACGGCGAAATACAGCTCGAGGTGCTCGCTCTGATTCCACAGCAGGGTGGCGACCCGGTCACCTTCGCGTACTCCCAGGGCGCTCAGTGCGCCTGCCAGGCGCCGCGCCCGGCGCGCAATGTCGCCAAAGGTCATCCGAGAGACCGCTCCCGAAGGCCGGCGCGACACGATTTCCTGATCCGCATGGAAACGTTCGGCCCGCTCGACGATGGTCGCCAGGGTGAGCTGGTAGCCGTCCATGCTGCCGCCGCTCGAGGAGGTCTCGGTCACGCCCTCGCCTTCCGCGTGCCCGCGGACTTCCGGCGATCCGAAATCGACGCCGTGGATGCCTGGGCCTGTGCCGCTTCACGCAGCTCGGCAAGGCCTCCGCGCAGCGCATCGATGATCGGCCACGGGTCGTCGAGCAGCTCGCGGTCGACGACGACGCCGAACTCCAGCGAGTCCTGGTAGCTCATCACCGTGATGTTGATGCCGATCCCGTCCAGCACGCCCGAGACCGGAAACTGCGCACGTTGCCGAGCGCCGCCCAGGTACAGCGGGGTCGACGGGCCGGGAACATTCGAGATCATCACGTTGGCCGGCTGCCTGATGCCGCGCACGCCCGCCAGGCGCGACGTGGCCCGAGCCGCCTGTGCGAACAGGGCGGGCGGAATGAAGTGGTTGGCGTCCTGAAGCAGCGAGGCCGGCAACGCCCGGTGGCGCTCCTTCGCTGCCTTCATCGCCTCGTTGATTCGGTGCAGGCGTTCGGCCGGGTCGGCGACGTTCGTCGGCAACTCGGTGATCATCACCGACACCCGATTGCCGAAAGTGCCCATCTGCTCCGGCGTTCGAACCGACATCGGGATGAAGGCCGCAAGGGCCTGCGCCGGAAGTTCCCCGCGTTCGGCCAGCCACGAGCGCAAGGCCGTTGTGCAGATCGCCAACACGACGTCGTTCACCGTGGCACCGAAGGCGTTCTTGACGGCCTTCACCTCGGCCAGCGGCAGCGAACCGACCGCGATGCGCCGGTGTGGCGACACTCGCGCCTGGAACCGCGTCCGCGGCGCCTCGACGCTTCGGCCCTCGTGAGCCGTAGGCTTCTGGCCGATCGGCAACGCCCGCTTGATCATTCGGCTGCCGGCCGCAATCGCCTTCACTCCCGGCAGATGCCGGATCGTCGGGACCTCGTCGATGTGGGGCAGCGCAGTCGGCCCGGCACGCAGGACCCGCAGCGGATGGCTCATCAGACCGACCAGGCCGCGGCCCAGCATTGCGACCTCGGACGGGTAGCTCTCGGCGACGATCTTCGGCGTCGATTCGCCGTCCCGTCCTGCCGGCGAGTCATCGAGCAGAATGCTCATCACCTCGTTGCCAGAGACCCCGTCGACGGCGGCGTGGTGCATCTTCGTCAGCACCGCGACCCCACCGTCGTCGAGTCCGTGGATCACGTACACCTCCCACAGTGGGCGGGCGCGATCCAGTTGTCTGCCGATGATGCGGGCCACCTGCTCGGCGAGCTGCCGCCGGTCGCCCGGCGAGGGCAGCGCGAGCTCGCGGACGTGGTACTCGATATCGAACGTGCCGTCGTCGACCCAGTAGGGGTAGTCCAGCGAGAACGGCACCGTGGCGAGGCGCCACCGGAAGGTGGGTAGCAGGTGCAGCCGCTCGCTGATCAGTTCGCGCACCAGCGCCGCGTCCAACGGTCGTCCCGCCTCGGTGTGCGAGTCGTATATACCGAGCACGCTGACGTGCCCTTGGACGCGGTCATTCTCCATGGCGAGGAATTGGGCATCGAGGCTGGTGAGCTGTCTCATGCAACAGATCGTCGTTCGACGTGGCCTTCTTGTTCTTGTCTGCCCGCGCCAACGTTGTGCCCGACCGTTGTCGAATTTCCGCATAGCCGGGGTATGGGCGGCGATACCGTGCAATGCATGGAGCCGGCCTGGGTGGGCGCGCAGGGCGATGACCAGCGGCGGGTGTGGTCGACGGTGCTGAGGCCCGCGGCGGCTGAACTCGCCGAGCGTGCCGGTGAGATCGCCGCCGCGGTGAATGTGTACACCGAGGAACGGCTGCCCGATCTGCTCAGCAGTGCCGAAGCGCTGGAGGTGAACCGGGCGAGCACCGAAGCCAGCGTGCGCGACTTCGCCGAGGTGTTACTCGCCGGAGCTGATCCGGCCGACGCGACGCGCCTTGGCGTTCCGACGCTCGCCTACGCGCAGGACGGGGCGCAACACGGAGTGCCACTGACCACATTGATGCGCAGCTATCGGCTCGCGCACGCCGCGACGTCGCGGCACTTCAATACGATCATCGGTGCACACGCCCGCACCCCCGACGAGTTGAACATGGCAACCGAACTCGGTTCGGACTGGATGTTCGCCTATGTCGACGCCGCGTTGTGTTTGGTCGAAGAGGTCTACACCACCGAACGCGACCGGTGGCTGCGCAGCGCCGCCGCCAGCCAGGCCGAGACCCTCGGCACGATCCTCGCCGGAGCGCCCATCGACATCGAGGTCGCGAGCCGCCGCCTCCGCCATGAGATGCAACGAGTGCATGTCGCCGCGATCGCCTGGCTCGACCAACACGAAGAGGGTCGCAACACCCAGACCGTCCTCGAGGCCGCGATACGCGACATCGCCGCCGCCGTCGGCAACCAGAGACCGCTGCTGCATCCGCTGGGCATCCTCTCGGTCGCGGCCTGGATCAGTTCGCACAGCGACGTTCCGTCGAAGGTGCTCGACGAGTTGCGGTTCCGTACGGCCCGCGCACCGGGAGTGCGCGTCGCGATCGGCGAGCCGGCGCGCGGGATCACCGGATTTCGCGACAGCCATCTGGAGGCTCTCGAGGCGCAACGAATCGCGAAGCTGGCCAGTCGACCCGCGGGCAGCGTCACCCGCTACAACAGCATCGCGCTGCGCGCCATCAGTACCCGCGACATCGAGCAGTCGCGGGTCTTCGTGCGGCGCGAATTGGGTCGACTGGCGTCCGACGATGAAACGACCCGCCGCCTTGCCGCCACGCTGCGTACCTACCTCGAAGAGAACTGCAGCCGTGGACGAACCGCGAAACGTCTTCACGTCCACGAGAACACCGTCGCCTATCGAATCCGTCAGGCCGAGGAACTACTGGACCGATCGCTCGAGACGCGCGGAATCGAGCTGCGTGTCGCACTGTCGCTGGCCGATGTGGTGCTGGGGCCCACCGCCGAAGCCGCCGAGGCCGCGGTTGACGGCGATTCCCGAATCACCGCTCGGGCTGCGCCGGCTCAAGCATCGCGTCCCTGACGCGTCCGACTCCGGCCAGCCGGGCGAGTCGACCGATGAGCACGGGCGCCACGGCGCCGAATCCGACCAGCGCACGCACGGCGGCCGATGCAACAGTTGTCTCCGGCGTGTCTTTCTCGATCGCCGTGGCCACCGCTCGCGCGACATCCTCCGGTGAGCTGGTTCCGAAGCCGCGCGGCAGGCTGACTCCGGTATCGGCCAACATTCCGGCATCACGAACAGGTCCGGGAAAAATCGTCGATACGCCGATGCCGGTGCCGTGCAGCTCTTGTCTGAGGGCGAGCCCCAGCCCGCGCAGACCCCACTTCGTGGCGGTGTACATCGTGCCGTTTCCCGGTGTCGCGATGAGGCCCGCGCCCGACGAGATGAAGACAATGTGACCCCGGCGTCGCTGTTTCATCGGCCCGAGTGCGCCGCGAGCGAGCACAGCGGGCGCCATCAGGTTGACACGTATCGCTTCCTCGATCTCGGCATCGTCCAACTTCGCGAGGTCCTGCGGGATCCCGATACCGGCGTTGGCGACGAGCACATCGACCGGTGCCGCGCGTGCCATCAGCTCGCGCACATCGGTCGGTGAGCTCAGGTCGGCGGATAACCAGCGGGCGGATGGACCGAGTTCGTCGGCCAACCGCGCAAGTTCCGGTTCTCGGCGGCCGGTCACCGTCACGGCGCATCCGCGCCGCGCGAGTTCTCGCGCGATGGCTTGCCCGATCCCTCCTGTGGCACCGGTGACGAGGGCACTTCGACCATCGAGATGCATCTTCCAATCCTCCAACCGTTCTTGCTATTTCGACATTTCGGCCACGCGTGCGGCGCACCATCGAGCCAGCGGCGGGGCCAGGCGGGACAGCGCGTACATGAGGTGTGCCTCGACGGCGATCGGCGCCACTGCGCGGTTGCGATCGACCGCGCGCAGGATGTTGTGCGCGACGCGCTCGGCCGGATATCCGCGCTTTGCATAGGCCGCTGCCAGGCGCTCACGGCGTTGGCCGACGTCACCGTTGCCGCGGATCGGACTGTTCACCGTGATGGCGGTGTCGATGATGCCCGGGCAGACGGCGGTGACGCCGATGCGATGCGGCTTCAGTTCCATGCGCAGCGCCTCGGACAGGCCGAGAACTGCGAACTTGGTGGCGCTGTAGGCACTCAACTGCGGGTTGGCCAGAAGACCTGCGGCTGACGACAGATTCACGACATGGCCGCGGCGAATCGTGTCATCTCCTCGGCGTTGGATACATCGGCGCGCGTGGTCAGCACCTCCGCGCCCCGCTTTCGGGCGGCATCGGCGGTGACGGCCATCTGGGCATCGTTGACATCGCAGATCGCCAGGTGGGCACCGCGTTCCGCGCACAAGAGCGCCAACTCGCGGCCGATGCCGCTGGCCGCCCCGGTGATCACCACCACCCGATCGGTCAACGCGGTGGTCTTGAGTCGGTGTCGAGATCTAGGCATGAGACAAAGCTATGGTCGCGGCGCGCTCATCCGCTCGTGGCAAAGCGCCAACATGTCCACGGGTCGTTGTGCGTCTGCGACAACGAAGAGATCTGTGTCGCTCGTTCTCACGCCAGGTGCGCGATGAGATGGGCCCCAATGTATTTCATCGCGATACCCGCGGCATCGGACTCAGATCTGGTGAAGCCGTGGTCCGTGCCCGAGAAGCGATGGTGGGTGACCGGGACATCGCGCAGGGCGAGTCGCGCTGCGAGCGCGTCACCTTCTGGACCGAGTGTGTCGAACTCGCCGGTCAAGATCAGTGTCGGCGGCATAGCCGCAGCCAGGTCGGTGTCGAATATCGGCGACGCCAGGTACTCGCCTCGTACGCTCGGGTCGGCGGCATAGGAATCGATGGCAAGCCGCTGAACACGGGGGGAGATTCGCGGTCGCTTCTTCGCAGACGTCCGATCATCGCGGGAGAGGTCTACTACTGGGAAGGCCAAGACCGCGGCGCGTAGCGGCAAATCGGTTGCCCGATAGGCCTGTTGGCATACGTTGACGGCCAGCTTCGCGCCGGCGCTTGCGCCCGAAATCGACAATCGGGAGGCATCCCAACCGCGGGCACCGGCCTCGGCGCTGATCCACTTGGCAACGTCGAAACACTGCTGTTCGGCTACCGGGTATCGAACCTGAGGAGCCGTCGAGTAGTCGGCCAACACCACCACGGCTCCGACGTCTGATGCGATGTATTGCGCGATGTACTCCTCTTGCCGGGGGTTGCGCACAATGAACGCGCCACCGTGCAGATGCAGGTTGACCGGCAGGCCCGGACCGATCGACTTGGCAAGCGGCGCTTCGGGATGCGGCCGATAGACAAGACAGCGAACGGGCCCGTGGCGGGTGGGCACGTCGATCGTCTCCGGCGCGGCAACACGGCGCGTGGCGAAGCGGAAGCCGCGCGGTGTCGGCAGGAGAGGCATCAGCCGTTGTGCCAAGTGGGCGGCGATCCGCGTGGTGGTGGTGCGCCGCCGATCGACTACCGGCATTGCACGCCGATCAAGGTCGGATACGGCAACGCTGTGACTCGCTTTCTGTGCGACGCGAAGCGCAAGAGTTGGACTTCTTGTGGGCTGCTCGACCGAAAGTAGCTCGAGACCGCCCCCGCTTCGCTTGTCGCGATTGGACCGAATCTCATCGCGACGTTGTCGCAACCAGACAAGCGGCAAGATTGCGACGGAAATTCAGTCGTGTCCGCGCCGCATGAACTGCTCGATGACATTCGACATGTCGAACGATTTGCCGCCCTGAACCGGCGGATACTCCACCAGTGATTTGACATGCTCGGCCATCAGCTTGCTCATCGGCCCGATCAACCAGGAAACCTTTTGCATCAGGTGCCCGTAGGAGTCCTTGTCGTCGTATGACTCGAAGGGATCCATGCGGATGTTGAACACCAATGGCACCGTGCGCGGAATGACGTTGGCGTAGTAGTCCTCCTTGGTGGAGAAGTGGAACTTCCACGGCCCCATCCGGATGGCCATCAGCTTGCTCTCGTAGTAATGGAAGATGTGATTGCGCGCCGAACCCTCGCTGTCACCCGTCCAGTAGGGCACGTTGTCGACGCCGTCGAGAATCTGGTTCTTTTCCTCTTTCACGCTTGCGGCGGCGTCGTCAACACCGCCGGCCCGCGCCAGGCTGGTGAACATGTCCTGGTGGCATTGAATTCCGTTCAGCACCTGGCCGGCAGCCACGGTGCCCGGCCAACGCAGCATTGATACGACGCGGACGCCGCCTTCGTAGGCGGTCATCTTCTCGCCGCGCCAGGGCGTCGTCGCACCGTGCGGCCAACTCGAGTGCTCGGGCCCGTTGTCGGTGGAATACCAGACGATCGTGTTGTCGGCGAGCCCTTGCTCCTCGAGGAAATCCAGCACGAGACCGATGTCGTGATCGTGCTGGAGCATTCCCGACCCGTGCAGGTCCGCTTCCGACGTGTACTTCTCCGCCGCGTAGCGCCAGTCGTCGCCGAGCCGGGTATACAGATGCATTCGCGACGTGTTCAGCCAGACGAAGAACGGCTTGCCGTCCGACTGGGCCTGCTTCATGAAATCGGTTGCCAGCGGAATGACCTCGTTGCTGTCGATGTCGTGCATGCGGTCCTGGTGCAACGGTCCGGTGTCCTCGATCCGTTGTTTGCCCACCCGACCGAACCGGGGGTCCTCGGTGGGATCGTCGGTGTCGGTCGCCCAGGAATGGATGACACCGCGGGCACCGAACGTCTTTTCGTACTCTTCGAGGCTGCCCGCATAGGCCTTGGCGAACGCCTCGTAGTCGCGCTGCTGGTCCTCTTCGGACACGTTCAGGTGATAGAGGTTGCCGAAGAACTCGTCGAAACCGTGGTTGGTGGGCAGGTGCTCATTGCGGTCGCCCAGGTGGCTCTTGCCGAAGTGGCCCGTCGCGTATCCCTGCGCCTTGAGCACTTCGGCGAGGCAGGGCGACTCGGGCTGCAGCCCGAGCGGATCCCCCGGCTGGCCGACCGTCGTCATACCGGACCGGATCGGGTACTGCCCCGTGATGAAGGCGACACGCCCCGCCGTGCACGACGGCTGGGCGTAGTGGTCGGTGAACCGGATGCCGTCCTGGCCGATTCGATCGATGTTCGGCGTCGTGTATCCCATCGTGCCCATCCCGTAGGCACTGACGTTCTGCCAGCCGATGTCGTCGCCCCAGATCACCAGGATGTTGGGCTGGTTTTCTGCCATCGCCGCCACCATTCTGCGAGTTCCGACCCCTGGCTGTGAAGCTAGCCGTATTCCGCAGCGAGAGTTTCCAGTTCTTGCGCGATCTCCGAGGCGAGACACCAGACGTCAGGCAGCGGTCCGCGGTCGGCGGTGAGGCCGAAGTCCAGGCGGTCGGCGTAACTGAGCAGGGTGATGCTCAGTCCCACCCCGTCGAGCAAGACGTTGACGGGGTGCTGGGACAGCACACGAGCGCCAGCGCAGGACAGCGCGGCCTGCGACCCCGGGATGTTCGAGATCGTCACGTTGAACGCAGGGTTGATCCAGCCCGCCCCCGTGGTCATCGAGGAGATCCGGTTCCCGTATCGCTGGTCGTTCGTTCGCACGGATACCGGCACCATTGCGACCAGCGGTGTGCCAACGTCATCACCGCGCGCCAACATCCGTCGACGCAATGCGCCGGCGCACAGCGCGACGACGACGTCGTTGACCGTGGCACCCGGAACGGCGCCCTTGATCGCCTTGATGGTCGAAAGCGGAAGCGAGCCGAAAGCGAATCGCCTCTGCGCCGAGATCCTCCCTCCGAAGGACACTTTCGGGGCATCGCTACGCGGGTGTTCCAGATTGCGGCCGTCCTTGTTGCGGGTGGCCATCTTGTCCAAGCGGTCGGCCACGCGGGCGATCGCTCCCGCCCCGGGCAGGTTACGCATTGTCGGCAGCTGATCGATGTGGCGCAGCGCCACCGGCACTCCGCGGACCATCCGCACCGGCTGCGGGGGAAGCGATGCGATCGCCCTGGTGAGCAGTCCCGCGTCCGAAGGGGCGCTACCGGCCTTCTGTATCGCAGGCTCCGGGCGTTCCCCGACGGCAACCGATTCCGCGGCCGGATCGAGCAGCGCTCCGAGTAGCTCCATGCCGGACACGCCGTCGACCACGGCATGATGCACCTTCGTCCAGCTCCCAGAGGGCCCGGGCCCGGTCCAGCGGACGGGACGCGATCAGGCCGACGGCCTCGCCGAGTTGTTCGTCGGTTGCCGGATCAGGCAGAGCGCTTTCCCAGATGTGCGAGTCCAGATCGAAGGCCTCATCGTCGACGAGGACCGGGTAGTCCAAGCCGAACGGGACTTCCTTGACCCGCCATCGGAATGGCGGCATCAGGTCGATGCGGTCGGCCAGCAGTTGGCGGATCCGCTCACCGTCGACCCTCGCACCGTCGGATGTCGTCGCCTCGACGATCGTCAATTGGCAGACATGAGAATGGATTCGGCCGTCCTCCATCGCGAGGAATTGAGCGTCGACACTGCCAAGGCGCCTCATGCGTGACTCCGTCGCGGCTCGACCGTGGTCTGCAGCAGCAGCTGCAGTTCCGCGTCGAATGCATCGGCGAGGCCGGGCAGGTCCCAAACCGAGTCACGGTCGCCGACCAAACCGATCTCGAGCCGGTCGACGTAGCTGAACACCGTCACGTTCAGCCCGAGGCTGTCGCTGATCGTCGAAACCGGGTAGTGCTCGCGTATCCGGCGGCCCGCGCAATACAACGGCGACCGAGGTCCCGGGACGTTGGAGATCACCAGGTTGGCGACGGGAGTCAGCGAGTCGCTGGCCGCGACGCCGGTCATCGCGCGAACCGCCCTGCCGAACAGGACGGGCGGGATGAGGTCGTTCGCATCGCGCATCAGCGACGTGGGGACGGCTTCGTGCCGTTGCTTGGCGGCACGGAGTTCGGCCCTGCACCGCCGCAGCCGAACCGCCGGATCGGCTTCGTCGGTGGGTAGCGCGGCCAGCATGGTGCCGACCCTGTTGCCGTAGGTGCCGAGCTCCGCCTGCGCTCGGACCGACACCGGAATCGCCGCCACCAGCGCCCGATGAGGAAGTTCATCGCGGGCGGCCAGCCACCGGCGCAGGGCACCCGCGCACAGCGCCACCACGACGTCGTTGACCGTGGCATCGAAATGCGTCTTGATGGCCTTCACGTCGGCAAGCGCCATGCTGGTGAGTGTCACCCGCCGATGTGGGGTGATCCTTCCGTTGAAGCGAAGCCGGGGGGCTTTGGGCGTCGACGTCTCGAGGGCCGCCGCGCGGTCGTCGCGCGGAGCGGAGACTCGACGAACCGCGCGCCCGATGGTGCCGAGTCCGGGAACGGACCGCAGGGTGGCAACCTGATCGAGGTTGGTCAGCGTGCGCCGCGCTGCGCTCGTGGTGTGCAGTTGCCGGCGAGGCAAGTCCGCGATCGCTCGCGCCAGCATGCCGAACTGCCCGGGCTGCCGTTCGCGTGGGCGGCCCGGTGCCGGGCCCGGGCCACGACCCTCCTCGGTGGTGTCGAATATGACGTTGAGCACCTCACCGCCGGACAGCCCGTCCACTGCGGCGTGGTGGAGCTTCGTCAGCAACGCGATCCGGTCATCGTGCAGGCCGTGAATCACATACATCTCCCACAGCGGCTTGGACCGATCCATCGGATGCGCCGACAAGCGTGCGACAAGTGTTTCCAGCGCGTTCCGGTCACCGGGGCTGACCACGGCGGTCTCACGGACGTGGAAGTCGAGGTCGATGTCGCTGCCGCAGTCGACCCACCACGGGTGGCCGAGTCCAAGCGGAACATCGACCAGACGCCATCGCAGTGGCGGCAACAGGTGCAGTCGCTCGGCGATCAGCTCCTGAATATCGCTGCGTGTCAATCGCTTTCCGCCGGTATCGACGCCATCCATGATCGCGAGACTGCAGACGTTGGCGACTGCGCGGCCGTCCTCGGTGGCGAGGAACATGCTGTCGAGGCTGGTGAGGGCATGCATTGTCGAAGGCTTTCTACCGTGTCGGATCCAGCAGGATCTTCGCGTCCCTGGGATCGGTGCTCAGCCGGTCGAAGGCGTCCGCGACGCCATCCAGGCCGACGGTTCCCGTCAGCAGCGGGGCGACGTCGAAGTCCCCTGCCGCGAGGTGCGCGAAGGTCTGGGCGAATTGCTCAGGCGAGTAGTACAGCGAGAACCGGATGTCGAGTTCCTTGAGGATGCACTGCCCCGGTTCGATGCTGTCGGAACCCATGTTGATGCCTGCGACGGCGATCCGTGAGCCCGGTGGAACACCCGCGATCATCTGCTGGATGAGCCCGGGCACCCCGACGCACTCGAACGCCACGGTCGGCCTGATCGGCAGCTGGCCGAGCACCGCGTTGGGGCGGGCCATCTTCGCCGGGTCCTCGGTCGCGGCCGCGGCCATCAAGGCCTCGTACGGCGAACCCTCGCGAGGGTCTATCACGACGTCGGCGCCCAGCCGCTTGGCCAGATCGCGCCGCTCGGCGGAGAAGTCGGAGGCGACGATCGGCCCGACGCCCTTCATGGTGAGCACCGCGATGACAGCGAGCCCGATCGGTCCACAGCCCACCACCAGCGGCACGTCGTTGGCGTCCACGTCGGCCCTGGCGACCGTGCGGTACGCGACCGCAAGCGGTTCGGTCAGCGCGGCGATCTCGGTGGGCACGTGATCGGGTACCTCGATCAGGAGTGGCTCCGAGAGCACCATCCGCTCGCTGTAGGCGCCGGGCGACTCAGGGCCTGCGAAGCCGAGCATCACCTGCTGCTCGCGCAGCAGCACGGGCATCGACACCACTCGCGAGCCGACGGGGATTCGCTGCTCGGTGTCGGGCCCGTAGGACGCGACGCGGCCCACGAACTCGTGGCCGAACACGACCGGGTGGTCCAGGTCCATCAACTCGACACCGGCGGCACCCCTGGTGGCGGCGTTGAATTCGGGAGCGTGTGCGGCGCAGTGCAAGTCGGTGCCGCAGATCCCGCACGCGAGCACATCGACGAGAACCTCTCCCGAGCCGGGAACCGGCTCGGGCACCTCCGCGACCCGTAACTGCGCGTGCTGCATCAGCACTGCGCGCATCACGCCCCCTGACTGACGGGGCCGGCCGCGCCGCCGCCGATGTAGGTGACGGGCCCAAGCTGCTGTTCGGCAGCCAACGTGCCGGTCAGGTGCGCGATCAGCGCGGCATCCAGAATGGAGTGGAACTGGCCGTCGTCGGTGAAGTTGACGTTGGCACCGCTGACGCGGAACAACACCACGGTGTCCTCGGTGTTGGAGTCCGGGCACACCAACGTGTGCACCGACGACCCCGGTTCGTACAGATAGGAGCCGGCGGTCTGCGGCTGATCGGGGTATTCGTAGTAGTGCCAGCTGCCGCTGATGGTCCACGCGTCCACTACGCCGGTGTGGTAGTGCAACGGGATGCGGGCGCCCGGCGCGAAGGTGGCCAGCACCACCCACTCGCCGTTTTCGATGTCCAGCCGCAGAGGCCGAAAGTGCACGCCGGCGCCGAGTGCGTCATGGATCAGCGGGATCTCGTTGGCGTTGACGGTGAGCAGCTCACCCTGAGGGAGAGCGACCAGCGGCAGCGGGGCCCCGGTCGAGGTTGTTGCCGGAGCAGGTGCGGTGGCGAGAGTCATGTGAGGTCCTTCCTGAGTAGTGCTCGTTGTGCCCCTCACCATGCCGTTTCCGCAGTCGTCAGTATTGACAGCAGAGGACAACCATTTGACAGTGGAGGACATGTCTGTGATCCGAGGCACGTCGCTCACCGGTTATCCCGCGCTGGTGACGGAACTCGGCGCCGACCCGGATCTGCTGCTCGCCCGCGCCGGCATCAAGCCGGCCGATGTGGGCCGGTTCGACGCGTTTTTCACCTATCTCGCATTCATCCGGGCGGTCGAGTCCGCGGCGGCGGCCACCCACACCCCGGACTTCGGGCTGAAGCTGGGAGAACGCCAGGGAATCGAGATATTGGGACCTGTCGGGGTGGCGGCGCGTACCTCCGCCGACGTAGCGGAGGCACTGGCCACCTTCGAGCAGTACCTCAGCGCCTACAGTCCGGCGATCGCGGTGACGATCCGCCGCGAGGCCGCCTCGGCCTTCGTCGAGTTCAAGATCCTCCTGCCGCATCCGCCCGCCCACGCCCAAGCCGTCGAAACGTCACTGGCCGTGATGTTGCGGGTGTTTCGCTTCCTGTTCGGCATCGGCTATGCGCCGGCGGTCGTGCACGTAGGGCACCAGCCGCTGACAAGCCGCGACGAGTACGTCCGGTACTTCGGCTGCACAACGCGATTCGGCGCGAAGCGAGCCGGCTTCACCATTCCCATCGACGATCTCAACAAGCCGTTGGCACGCGACGAGGCGGCGCACCGCGTCGTGCTGGAGTACCTGGACACGGTCGTCGACCGGAGGCGACCCGAACTGGCCTCGTCGATCCGTGAGCTCATCCGCCAACTCCTGCCTGCGGGCGCGGCGACCGTTCCGGTGATCGCAGAACAGTTCCTGATGCACCCGAAGGCTCTGCGGCGCCGCCTCGAAGCGGAGGGGACGAATTTCAACGCCGTCGTCGACGACGTGCGTCGCGATCTCGCGCAGCGATATCTGCGCGGTACCGACATGACGCTGGCCCACCTGGCGCGCGAACTCGGCTATGCCGAGCAGAGCGTGCTGACCCGGTCATGCAAGCGCTGGTTCGGGGCCAGCCCCGCGTCGCTGCGATCGACGTGGCGGTCCTCGCCGTACACCGCCACCACGGCCACTGTCCCCTGATGTCAAGCAGACGTCCTCTGCTGTCAAGACGCCGAGCACGCGACAGGCGAGATTGGACCCATGACTTCGCACAGAGAGCGCCCCGCCCCCTCGCTCGCCAACCGCAAGATCTTCGTCACCGGCGCGAACGGCTTCATCGGCCGTGCGGTGACCGAACGGTTCAACGAACTCGGTGCCCAGACAAGCGGTGTCGACCTGGTCGCCGACGCCGGACGTGACGTCGTCGCCGGTGATATCGCCGCGCCCGAGTCGTGGTCGAAAGCGCTGGAAGGCGTCGACACCGTGATTCACACTGCGGCGTTGCTCGGGGCCGCGTACAGCCTCGAGCAGTCCTGGCACGTCAATGTCTTTGGCACCAGCCAAGTCCTGCGAGCGGCGATCGACGCGGGTGTCCGCAACTTCGTGCATTTCTCCTCGGTGATGGCCTACGGTTTCGACTTCCCGGACGGTGTCGACGAGACGTACCCGGTGCACGTCAACGGCGATGTCTACACCGACACCAAGGTCAACTCCGAGGCCGTCGTGCTGGCCGCTCACGCGGCGGGCGAGATCGGCGTCACGGTGATCCGCCCCGGCGACGTATGGGGCCCCGGTTCGATCTGGGTGCGCTCGCCGATCGCCGAGATGCGAAAGAAGACCGGCTTCCCACTGCCCAACGGCGGCAACGGCATCTTCTCGCCGGTGTACATCGACAACTTCGTCGACGCGCTGACGCTGGCCGTGGCCTCCGAGGACGCGGCGGGCCAGGTGTTCAACATCAGCGACGGCCTCGGCGTGCGGTGCGGCGACTTCTTCGCGCGGATGGCGGCGATGTGCGACGGCACCGTCCGCACCCTGCCGATCGGTGTGGCCGCACCCGCCGCCGAAATCCTCGGCGCGGTGCTGCGCAAACTGGGCCAGAAGACCGACCTGGCGGCCGGCACCATGTGGCTGCTCAACCGCACCGGGACGTTTTCGATCGAGAAGGCACAGAAGGTGCTCGGGTATCAGCCGCTGGTGTCGATCGACGACGGCATGGCGCGCGTCGAGCAGTGGGCCCGCGCCGAAGGACTCATCTGAGCGCTACCGCGAAGGCTGTTGTCGCTCAACCGATACCGTCACTGCCGGTTGAGCAGTGTGACATCAGGATGTAGTTGCCGGGCGCGGCGGTCAGAACCTGGAAATCGGCCTTCAGCCGATTCGGTGCGCCCCGGGTGACATATCGGTCCGGGTGTCCGACCTGGACGGCGAGGGCGCCACAACTGTTGACGTAATCGACCAGAAGGTGACAGTCGGTGCCGCCACGGTTCTGGCACCGCGCCATCGCGGCGTTGTACAGGTTCGCCGGTGTGTCGGCGCCGTTCGCCCACCCGTAGGCACCGGTGGCCGGTGAGTAGACGATCGCCAGGTACGTGTAGTCCTCGGCGTGCGCTGGCGCGGTGGCACCGAGGGATGCGGCGACGACGGCCCCGGCGGCGATGAGCATGCCACCGGCCGCTTTGGTCGCCCACCGGCGGCGAGGCGACCCCTGAATTGTGGCCATGTCCATCTCCTTCGACTCGGCAACGAAGTGTCGTGCTGGTTGTGAATCCGTGAGGAAATCCTCGCGGCGAAGCGGCGGTTCGGTAATCGCTGGACAGCCAGATTCCCTGCACGAAAGGGAAGAGTTTCCTAGTCATCGGGTAAGGGCCGCGCGATGCCGTGCCGGCGGCGTCATTGCAGTAGGGCGCTACTGCGTCCGGCACGGCGCCGACGGGTGACGCTCGACGACGTGACACCGGTACTGCAGCTCACGGGCGTCGGCAAGACCTACCGCAGGGGCGACGAGGAATTGCGCGTGCTCGTCGACTTCGACTTCACCTTGAACCCAGGCGAGTTCGTCGTCGTCACCGGGCCGTCGGGGGCAGGCAAGTCGACCCTGCTGCACGTGGCGGGCGGGTTGGACGCGCCCGACAGCGGCACCGTCGCGGTGGCGGGCCGAGACGTGTGGTCGATGAGCACCGGTGCCCGCGCCGCGTTCCGGCGGCGCAACCTCGGATTCGTGTTCCAGTTCTTCAACCTGGTGCCCATGCTGTCCGCGGTGCAGAACGTGTCGTTGCCGCTGATTCTCGACGGCATGTCGGCCCGAACGGCCGACGCGCGCGCCGAGGAGTTGCTGGACCGGGTCGGCCTCGGCGACCGCGCGCTGCACCGGCCGGCCGAACTGTCGGGCGGACAGATGCAGCGGGTGGCGGTGGCGCGCGCGCTGGTGGCGCGGCCGTCGATCATCCTCGCCGACGAGCCGACCGGAAACCTGGACAGCCATTCGTCGTCGGAGGTCCTGGATGTGCTGCGGTCGCTGGCCGACGAGGACGGCGCCGCGGTCGTGATGGTGACGCACGACCGCGCCGCGGCGCGGTACGGAACGCGCGAGCTTCACCTCGTCGACGGGCGGGCATGCACCGCCGACGACGCCACCCCGATGGGCGAGCGGTGATGCACACATTTCGCACCGGCTGGCTGTCGTTTCGGCGAATCCACCTCTGCGCGTTGATCGCCGACTGGCGCCGGACGCTGCTCAGCATCATCGGCGTCGCCGTCGGGGTGACGGTGGTGCTCGGCACGTTGATACTCAAGTTCGAGCTCGCCCGCCCGTTCGACGCGTTCGGCCCGTCGCTCACCCGCGCCGCCGACGTCGGCGTCCTCGAGGTCACGCCGAACGTCAGCGGCCGCCTGCCCGTCGACACCGTCAACCGGCTGCGCGCCGAGGTGCCGGGCGCCGAAGCGGTCATCCCGGTCGTCGCCGGACTGACACCCGCCGACGTCGCAGGCACCACTCACGGCTTCTTCCTGCTCGGCGGGACGTGCCAGATCGAGCTGCTGGTCGGCCCGTTCGACTGCGAGCGGCGCGCCCGTGACGTCAAACCCGCCGACGGTCCCGGTGTGCCGGTGCAGATTCCAGCGGTGATCGCCGAGCGGAACGGCCTGCGGCTCGGCGATGAGTTGCACATCCCGGGACTGCCGCCCGGCGCCGTGCACCTGGGGTGGACCTTCCCCGAGTTCGACCGCGTCGCGGGCATCAACGACGGCTATGTGCTGCTGGCCCCTTCCGCCGACATCGCCGCGAGCCTGCTGGGCTCGCCCGGTTATGTGACCGCCGCGTTCGTGCTCCCGCGGCCGGGCGCCGTCGTCGCAGACGACGTCGCCCGGGTCATCGCCGGCACCGCGACGTCGGGGCCGCCCCGGCCCCACCAGCCCGCCATTTTCGAAGGCGCCGCGCAGAACTTCAATCTGACCGCGATGGCAGGCGTGCTGATCGGCCTTCTCATCGCGGTGAACACGATCCTGCTGGCCGTCGAGGATCGCCGGACAGTGATGGGCACGATCGGCGCGATCGGCGCCAAGCCGGTCTGGTTGTTCGGCGGGATGCTCGGCGAGGGCGCTGTGGTGGGCGTGCTCGGGGGACTGATGGGTGTGCCCAGCGGCTTCCTGCTCGGGAAGTATCTGGTCGACTCATTCGGACGATCCATGTTGGCCGGTTCCGGCGGCACCATCGCCGCGCACTTCACCCCGAAGCTGATCCTGATCGGGGCGGTTGCCGGCATCATCTGCGGGGTCCTCGCAATGGTCGGACCGGCGCTTCGTCTCGTCCGCGAGGGACCTCTGGCGTCGATGGCGACCGTCGGCGGGGTGCAGCGGGCCAGGACGATCCCGACGTGGCCGCTGGTCGCCGGAGCGGCGCTGCTGGTGGGCTCGGTCGTATTGCTGAGGATCTTCGAACGCGGTCCGCTGCCGCTGAGCGTGGGCATCAACGGTTTGACGGCGGCGTTGTGCGGGCTGGTGTTGGTGACAGCCTGGGTCGCCCCGCGCGCGGCGGAGAGATTGATCGACCTGCTGAGCATCGCGCGTCCCGCCGTCGGTCGCCTGCTGCGGGCCGATATTCGGCGTTACATGCTGCTGTTTGCGCTGTCCGCCGCGCTGCTCGCCGAGGGCACCAGCCTGGCCATCGGCTCGCACACCATGCAACTGCTCGGCACCCGACAGGTGGCCGAGCAGAAAGCCGAGCGCCTGCCGGACGCCCTGTTGATCGCCCCTCAGTCCGTGCTCGATCAGCGGGACGGTCAGATTTCGGACCCGACGTTCGAGTTGGTTGCCGGCGCCGCCGACGGACGGCGTATTTCTTCGCGCTGGCGATCGACGATCTCGTCAGGAGCGTTGTCCCGCCTCGTCTTCGGCGTCACGCCGGGCGACTGGTACAGCAGAAGCCTGTTCGCGCCGACCGATGCCGACACCAGGTTCTGGCGGGGGATGGCGGAGGGCGGGATCGGCCTGAGCGAGATCGCCGCCAGCCGGCTGGGCGTCGCCGCAGGCGATACCGTCGAGTTGCCGACCGTCGACGGGAACAAGCGATACCGGGTGGCCGGGATCTTTCATCCCCTGATGGTCAACGACGCCGCGGTGGGTGACATCGTCCTGGTCTCCGACGCGGTGGCGCGTGTCGACTGGGCGGCCGTGCGCGATCAGGTCGCGGTGGACTACGCCTCCGCCGCGGACGCGACGGCCCATCGTCACGACTACCTCGACCTCGGAGCCGGACTCTCGGTGTACGACAACGAGCAGTGGCGGTCGGAGGCTGCGAGTGGGATCACGCGGTTCCTACGGCCGTTCACGATCGCGGGATACATCGTGATGGCGGCCGCAGGCCTGAGTGTGATGAACGTATTCGTGCTGGGGCTGGTGCAGCGCAAGCGGGAGCGGGCCGTGCTGCGGGCGATCGGGGTGACCGCCGGGCAGGAGCGGGCCGTCATCATCGCCAACGCCGGACTGTTCGGGTTGCTTGTCGCAGGCATCGCGGTGCTCGGGGGTGTGGGGCTGACGTATCTCTGGTCGCTGGGTTCACCGGTGTTCTACGGAATCAAGATCGATTGGGGCGTGCTGGAACTGCCGCTGCGCACCGGCGCTTCGGCCGTGTTCGTCGCGGTGCTGGCCGCCGCGGTGTACCCGGTGATCCACTCGCAACGGCTGGAGACCGTCGAGGTTTTGCGCAACAGTTGACGCCCTCAGCCGTGGGCCGCGCTGTGCAATCGCGGAATGTCGTCACCGGCCTGCCGGAATCGGTGCATGCCCTCCCGTATCGGGGAGGTAGACATGGCTTCGAAGTCTTTGGGCGGCAACATGATATGAAGTAGCACACCGCTGCCGTCGAATCCCTCGGTAGCGATGCAGCCCCCCGCGATCGGAACTTGACGCACCGGTGTGTAGTAGGTCGGGAAGGCGCCCTCGAAGCAGATTCCGTACAGGTCGAAGCCGCTCCAGTTGGTGACAAGCGGATTCCACCGGGCCGGATTGAAGGCACTGGTCACGCAGCGAGAGGCATGCCACAGGCCGGCGCCGTCCAAGACCTTCTGGTTCATCCGCAGATCGCGATGTTCGTCTGCGAAATGGTTGACAGCGTGTCGGATGCGCCCGGCGATGGACCGTGCCCGCTCCCCGGCTCGCAGGTCCAGGTTCACTGTCGTGACGATGTTGCCGATGAGCAGCGGATCGAGGCCGCACCGAGTTCGTGCGTTCACCACGATCGCGAGGGTTCGATGAGCCACCGCCGGATCGGCGGTCATCAGCGCCTCGCAAACATGCGCGCACACAACGTCGTTCGCGGACAGCCGGATTGGGCTGCCGCTGCCATAGTCGGCGCGCATGCGGGCGATCTCGTCCTCGCCGAAGTAGAGGCGCAGGTTCCGCTGCCGTCGCGCATCCTTGGCCAGGTACGACGCGAAGCGCGCGGCTTCGGCGACCGCGAGGTAACGCACACTGGGCGCGACGGCGTTGTCGGGGGGCAGATGCCGGTCGAGATAGGCCGCGCGGTCCTCGACGATCAACGGTTCGGGAAGCGACCTGCCCTCGGCGGCAGCGGCCCACGCGTTCATGAAGAGCATCAAGGTTTGCATGTCGCCGATCGCGTGATGCCACGAGAAACCGATCGCGGTCGCACCGCCCGCGAGTGCGGTCACCCGCACCTTGCACAACGGACCCCGAGCCCATCGCGCCGCCACGCCGTGCACCGGGTCGACGAGCCAGCCTCCGTCGTCTTCCGATGCGGAGCGGATCGCCTCCCGCAGTGTGCGTTCGGACGACACACACGTGAACGGCACACCCTGCCCCTCACACCGGATCCGCATCGGCGCGGCGGCCCTGGCCATTCGGCCCGCGAAGATCGGGAACCTGTCGAGCGCTTCGACGAAGGCACGACTCAGCGCGGCGGTGTCGAGGCTCTTCTCGAAGAAGAAGACGATGTGGACCGCGAGATTCGCGACGATCGCATCGCCCACATTGCAGTCGATGTCAAGCCGTTGCGGCCGTGTCGGTTTCAGCAGTCGAGTCGACATCGTGGCTACCTTCTGCGGGTCATGATCATGAGACCGCCCCGCTTCGGGGTGTGGGCGACCCCTCGGAAATGCACCTTCTCATCGGGAGCGGAGTCGGTGTGGATCCAGAAGGTCCGCAGCACCGTCCTCAGCACGAGATCCATTTCAGCTGAGACGAAGTCAGCGCCCACGCATCGCCGCGACCCAACACCGAACGGCAGCCAGGTCTGTGGCGCGGGTCTAGAGCCCAGAAAGCGCGTCGGGTCGAATCGCTGCGGATCGGGATAGAGTTGCGGGTCCTCGTGGATGTCGGCGAGGCGTACCAGCACCGTTCGGCCCTGCGGAATCCGCCACCCGGCGAGGTTGAAGTCGGGCGACCTGACCCTGCGGCCCACCACATCGAGCACGGTGCGCACACGAAGCGACTCCGCAATGGTGGCTCGGCGGAATTCACTGCCGCCCTCGTCGACTTCCCTGACCAGTTCGGCCATCACGTGAGGATGGCGCCGCAACCGCTCGAACAACCAACTCAGCGCGCCGGTGGAGGATTCGTGGCCTGCGGCGATGAGGGTCAACAGCTCATCGCTGATCTCGGTGCGCGGTATCGCCGTACCGTCGTCGTAACGACTGCGAAGCAACAGTGCCAAGATGTCTCGCCGCTGACCGAGGTTCGGATCGGCCTCGGCACGGTCGATCAGCGCGAAGATGATCCGGTCCATCGCTCGTCGGGATTCGTCCAGCTTGCCCCACGGGCCGAGGCGTCCGGTCCGCTGCGGCGGCCGCGGCGCGAAGGCCATCACCGATCCCAGTTTCATGAACGACGGCAGGATCTCGCGCAGTTCTGCGAACTCGCGCTCCTCTGCGCCGAAGAGGGTCCGCAGGATCACGTTCAGCGCGATCCTGTTCATCGGCTCGAGAATCCGAAATTCCCGGTTTTCAGGCCAAGTCGCGCTCTCCCGCAGCGTCTCGTCGACGATCATCTGTTCGTAGCCCTTGACGCACTCGCCGTGCAACGGCGGCGACAGCAGCCGCCGACGATCCCGGTGTGACCTGTCGTCCAGTGCGAATACCGACCCGGCGCCCAACAGGTTGCCGATGTTCGGTTGAACGTTGACCAGGTGCTCGGCGCCCGCGGTGCACATCGCGCGCACCAGAGCCGGATCGGACACGATGACACTTCGACCGAAGAACGGGATGTTCATCTCGAAAATGCGTCCGTGCCGGTCGATCCAGTGCCGCATCGACCGGCGGCGAAAGAAGGCGAAACAGATGCCCTGCACCAGCTTGGGCAATCGCACCGGCGGCGGGTGCAACCCCTTCGGCGTCGAGGTCTCACACCTATTGGCCATAGCGGGATCATCACGTGTGTCCAGCGCGTCGACCGCGGTAGTGCACTACTGCAATCCGGCTGGTGGCGCATACTTCTTGGGATCGGTAGCCGTCGCGACGATCTGCACTGCTCTGGTGACAGGAGATGCCATGAACCGGATCGGGCAGCGATGAGGGGCAAGCGCCTATCCGAGCGCGAGTTGCGGATGAACGAACAGGCCGCCGCGGTCGCGGCGACCGTGTTGTCCCAGCCGGTGCAAGCCGCCACGCGATGCGAGCAGTTGTCCACCAAGGCGGTGCAGATCTTCCCGACGGGTAGCGGAGAGGTGTGGTCGAAGCGGGTGCCCAACGGCACCGGCCTGCCGAGAAGCTTCGTGCTGGCCGTCACCCGGGCCCAGGTCCACGCGATCGAGGACAAACAGCACCGCCACGATCTCGTGCCCGGCCGGGTGCTCAAGTCGTGGGACCGGGCGGGTTTCCGGGCGAATACCGGATTTGCGGCCATGGTCGGCGCCGCAGGCGTTCCCGACGACCGCCAGGTCTTGACGCTCTGGTTGCCGATCGACGCGGACAGCGGCCGTATCGCCCAGGCGGTCGCCGCGCAGCGCGTCGCGGCCGGCCAGCACGTGCCCGGCAGGCCGCACACGTTCTTCGTCGGGACGGACGGCCCGACCCAGCGCGTCATCGCGGCGCTGGGAGCGCAGCCGATCGGTGCGCCGGGCAGCGGCGCGAAGCTGTCCATCGGTGGTGGCGCGAACATCAACATCAGCCCCGGCGCCAAGATCTCGATCGGCGGCAGAAGCCTCGAAGACGTTCTCGCACAACAGGCAGCCGGTTCGGCCGGGCCGCCACCACCGGCAGTTCAGCAGCCGCCCGCCGCGCAGCGGCTTGCCGAACTGACGACCTTGCGCGCGGCGGGAGCCATCTCAGAAGACGAGTACGCGCGCAAGCGCGTACAGATCATCGCCGAGATCTGATCCGGCTACGGGCTGGAGCTGATGGTCGACCGCGGAACGGGTTGCGGTCCCATGGCCTGCTGCTCCTCGGCCAGGCCGATGCAGGCTCCGCTGTCGTGGCCGGTGCACGGGACGCCGTCGATCTCGGGAATGTCGGGGTTTGCCGCATTCGTGGTGAACCCGCTGTCGTCGGGCGAGTTGGGCACCATGAGCGGGACGCAGGTCGTGGTGTACGAGTCCTCTTCTTCACCCCCGGTGCAGGCCGCCAGCGGGTTCGAGACCACCGCCGCCGGTATCGCCACCGAGGCCACCGCGGGCGCGCCCAGAACCGCCAGCGCCAGCGCGGCGGCGGGGATCAGCCGTCGGCCAGGGACCGAAAAGTTCGCCATGAGTACCAGACCTCATCTCTGATCGCCGATGTTGCTGACGTCATTCTAAGGAGACGAATCGCGCGCCTCGGGATGAATCGACAACAGTCGCTCCGTTCTGGGCTGTCGAACGCATTCGAATCCAGCACTGAAAGGTCCAATCATGCGAATCGTTGTCATCGGCGGAACCGGCCTCATCGGGTCCAAGGTTGTGCACGGGCTGACCGAACACGGTCACGACGCAATCGCCGCAGCACCGTCAACAGGCGTGAACACCATTACCGGCAAGGGACTTTCGCAGGTGTTGCGGGGAGCGTCGGTGGTCGTCGACGTGTCCAACTCGCCGACGCTCGACGGTGCGGCCAAGGAATTCTTCAGGACCGCCACCACCAACCTGCTCGAGGCCGAGGCCGCCGCGGGCGTCAGCCACCACGTCGCGCTGTCGGTGGTCGGAACCGAGCGACTCGCCCAGCAGAGCGAGTATTTCCAGGCCAAGCAGGCCCAGGAGGAGCTCATCAGCGCCGGGCCCATCCCCTACTCCATCGTGGCCGCGACTCAATTCTTCGAATTCCTCACCAAGATCGCGGACTCGGCGACGGTCGACGGGACGGTGCGGCTGCCCAACGCCTTCATGCAGCCGATGGCCTCGGCCGACGTCGCCGAGGCGGTCGCGATCGCCGCGGTCAACACGCCGGTGAACGGCGTCATCAAGGTCGCCGGACCGCAGCGGTTCCTGCTGCCCGACATCATCAGGATGGCGCTGCGGGCCCACGGCGATTCGCGCCCGGTGGTGGCCGATCCGGCCGCCGGCTACTGGGGCGTGCAGATCGACGAAACCACCCTGGTCCCCGGCGACGGCGCGACGCTGTTCGATACCCGCTTCGAGGACTGGAGCCGGGAAGCCGCGGCCATGCGGTAGCTGCTGTGAGGCGGGCGCTGCCGCCCGCTCCGCTCGGATGCTCGATACCATCCGGGGCATGTCGAGCAACGGCGGAGCGGACGGCCTGCGTGGTCGCGCCGCCGAGTGCGAGACGCTTCTCGACCTCGTTTCCACCGTCAGATCCGGTGGCTCCGCGGTGCTCGTGCTGTGCGGAGAAGCCGGCATCGGCAAGACCGCACTGCTGCACTATGCGGCGGATTCGGCGTCCGGATTCCACTGCATTGAGCTGGTCGGAGTGGAATCCGACATGGAACTCGCCTTCGCGGGCCTGCACCAGCTGTGCGCGCCGCTGCTCGAGCATCTCGACGCGTTGCCCGCCCCGCAACGTGAGGCGCTCGACGTCGCATTCGGCCGCGGCTCCGGGCAAACGCCGGATCGCTTTCTGGTCGGCCTGGCGGTCCTGAGCCTGTTGGCCGCGGCCGCCGACGACCGCCCCCTGCTCCTGCTGATCGACGACGTGCAATGGCTGGACCAGGTGACGGTGCAGACGCTGGCGTTCGTGGCCAGGCGCCTGCTCGCCGAGCCCATCGCGATGGTGTTCGCGGTGCGAGACCGACCCGCCGTGTTGGCGGGCCTGCCAGTGCTGGAACTGACCGGCATTTCCGACGACGACGCGCGCGGGCTGCTGGAATCGGTGATGGTCGCAGGTATCGACCCGCGGGTGCGGGACCGCATCATCGCCGAAACCCGCGGCATTCCGCTGGCCATCCTCGAGGTACCGCGAAGCGCCTCCGCCGCCGAGCTTTCCGGCGGCTTCTGGATCTCCGGCAAACGCTCGTCGAGCGCCGCCATCGAGGACGACTTCGTGCGTCGCATCCAGGCGCTGCCGGAACCGACTCAACGCCTGGTCCAGCTCGCCGCGGCCGAACCGGTCGGCGACGCCGGGCTTTTTCTGCGCGCTGCGCGGCATCTGGGCATCCCCGTCGAGCAGCTGGCCCCGGCCGAGGCGGCAGGCATCATCGAGTACGGATCCCGCATGCGATTCCATCATCCGTTGATGCGATCGGCGGCCTACCGTGCCGCAGACCTCACCCAACGCAGGGTGGTACACCGGGCATTGGCCGAAGCCAGCGACCCGGACACCGACCCGGACCGGCGCGCGTGGCACGCCGCCAACGCCGCCTCGGGCCCCGATGACGCGATCGCCGCCGAGCTGGAAGCGTCGGCGGGCCGCGCCCAGAGCAGGGGCGGAATCGCCGCTGCCGCATCCTTTCTCGAACGGGCCGTGGCACTGACGTCGGATCCGGCGCGGCGCAGCGCCCGAGCAGTCGCCGCCGCACAAGCAAAGAGGGACGCGGCCGCACCCGCAGATGCCTATGATCTGCTCGCGGTCGCCGAACTCGGCACGCTGACCGAGCTCCAGCGGGCGCAGGTGGCCCGGCTGCGGGCGCAGATGGAGTTCGTTCGCAGCCGCGCCGGCGACGAGGGCGCCCTCGACCTCAGCCAGATCGCGCAGCAGCTGCTCGACGCCGCGCGCAGGCTGGAAGGCCTTGACGACTATTCCTCGCGCGAAAGCTATCTGGAGGCGATTGCCGCGCTGATGTACGCCGGACGGCTCGGCCGACCCGGCGCGCTGGCCGACGCCGCCGCGGCGGCGCGCGCTGCCGTCGGTGGCGCAACCGAGTTGCCCCGACCCGTCGACTACCTGTTGCAGGGTCTGGCCGAACGGCTCACTGCCGGTCCCGCCGCGGGCGCGGGGCCACTGCGCCGCGCACTGGAGTTGATGTGCGAGCAGGCGCGAAACGACGACGGCTCCGTTCGCCGGTGGCTGGTGCCCGCCTTCCCGATCCTGCAGGAATCCTGTGCCCACGAACTGTGGGACGAGGAGATCGTCGATCAGCTGTCGAGCGCGATCGTGCGCATCGCGCGCGCCACCGGCGCATTGGCCGGATTGCCCCGTGCGCTCGTCTACCGCGCCGGTGTCCACCTCCTGGCGGGTGAGTTCTCAACAGCGACAACGCTTATCGAGGAAGCGAACTCGATCAACGCGGTGACCGAGCACGGCGGGCCTGCGCGATACCACTCGTTGTTGCTCGCCGCGTGGCGCGGAGACGCCGCGGAGGCGACCGCGGTGATCGAGGCGGCGGCCGCGCAGGGAAGCGATCGCGGTGAAGGCCGAATGCTGGGTGTGACCGGCTACGTCAGCGCGGTGCTGTACAACGGCCTCGGTCGATACGACGAGGCGTTCGCCTGCGCGCGGCAGGCCTGCCGGTACGAGGATCTGGGCTTTTTCAGCTGGTGCCTGTTCGAACTCGTCGAGGCCGCCACCCGCACCGGTGACACCGAGACAGGCGCGCAGGCGGCGCGACAGCTCGAAGAACGCGCCGGTGCCAGCGGCACCGATTGGGGACTCGGTGCACTTGCCCATGCGCAGGCGCTGCTGGCGTCCGACGATGACGTGGCTGAGCGGCTCTTCACCGAAGCGATCGAACGCCTGCAGCGCACCCGGGTGGTGGTGCACCTGGCCCGCACCCGACTGTCCTACGGCGAATGGCTGCGCCGCGACAATCGACGCGTCGACGCGCGCAGCCAACTCAACGCCGCCCACCAGATGTTCACCACCATGGGCGCCAAGGGTTTTGCCCAGCGCGCACGTCGCGAACTGATGGCCGCCGGCGAGAAGGTGCGCAAGGAGCCGGTCAAATCCGGCGACGAACTGACGGCCCAGGAATCTCAGATCGCCAGGTTGGCGGCGGAGGGATTGACGAACCAGGAGATCGGTGCCCAGCTGTTCATCAGCACCCACACCGTCGAGTGGCACCTCAGAAAAGTGTTCGTCAAGCTCGGCATCACCTCACGCCGAGCGCTGCGCAACCTGTCCTGGGCCGGCTGAGCCACACGTAATCGCGGGCGGCCCACTACGGACCGCGAACCACTGACTACGGGTTTCCAAGGGTTCGCTCCCGGCTCCTGTGGCCGAGGCTGATCTCGACGGCCCACGACGGGCTCTCACCAGCGCAAAGGCAACCACAGGAACTGGGGCGTTCATCATGACGATCACATCCGTACTTGGCACTGGGCAGGCTGACCGGAACCTTGCCGCGCGCTTCGCCATGCAGACAGAGCCACTGCTCGACGTTCTGTCCCGAGGGGCGCGGCGCCTGACACGTTGCGACGCCGACGCCGACGACCTGCTGCAGGACGCGCTGCTGCACGCTTTCGCGGGCTTCCACACCTTCCGGGAGGGCACCAACCTCCAGGCGTGGCTGTTCCGGATCATGTACAACCGCTGGGTCAGCATGTACCGCTCGAAGCGGCGCAGACCTGCGGAGGTCTCGGTCGACCGGCTCACCGAGCACGATCTCTGCGACAGCGCTGTGCCGTGGGTGAATCGCTCGGCCGAGGCGGAGGCACTGAACACGCTGCCCGACAACGAAATCAAGGCCGCGATGGATGCGTTGCCGGCCGGCTTCGCGGAGGTCGTGTATTACGCCGACGTCGCCGGATACACGTGCGCGGAGACCGCAGCCATCCTGGGCGTTCCGTTGGGCACCGTGATGTCCAGGGTTTCGCGGGCCAGGGCTCGGCTGCGCTTCACGCTCGCTCACCTCGCCGACGACCGACGCGACGTGGCCGCCGAAGAACTCGCCGTCGCGTGAGGGGTGCAGCCATGGAACTGACTGATCAGAGCGCGTTGGTCACCGGAGGAACCGCGGGAATCGGCCTGGCCTGCGCCGAACTGCTGGCCGGCGAAGGCGCCTCGGTGATCATCACCGGCAGAGATGCCGAACGCGGCAAGGCCGCGGCGGCCGGACTGGGCGGCGGTGTGCGCTTCATCCAGACCGACATGTCGGATCTCGAATCGGTGAAGTCGCTGATCCACCAGGCCGGCGATGTCGACATCCTGGTCAACAACGCCGCCGATTTCCCGGCCGCGCTGACCGTCGACCAGGACGTCACCGCGTTCGACAGAACCTTCGACACCAACGTGCGCGGCGCCTATTTCCTCGCCGCGGGGTTGGCGCCCGGCATGCTCGGGCGTCGACGCGGCAGCATCGTCAACGTCACCACGATGGTGGCCTCGAAGGGCGTCCCGGGCGCGTCGGCGTACAGCGCGTCGAAGGCGGCCGTGGAATCCCTGACCCGCACCTGGGCGGCCGAGTTCGGAGCGCGCGGGGTTCGGGTCAACAGCGTTGCGCCCGGTCCGACCAAAACCGAAGGCGTCGAGGCTCAGTGGGGCGAGACGAACGAAGAGCTCGGCCGCGCGCTGCCCCTCGGCAGGACCGCCCGGCCCGCCGAGATAGCGCAGGCGGTGCTGTTCCTGGCGTCGCCGCGGTCGAGTTTCATCACTGGTTCGACTCTGCACGCCGACGGCGGCGGAACCGCCGTCTGACATCACGACCAGAAGGAGTGACCGATGTCGAAAACATTTGACCCCGAGTGGGAGAACGCGTTGACGGTCGTCGCGGAGGTGCGCCCGCCCTTCATCCCCGACGGCGCGGAGGTGATGACCGCCGTGATCGAGTACCCGCCGGGAAGCGCCGGGGCTCCGCCGCACCGCCACCCCAGCGGACCCGCGTTCGGCTACATGCTGGAAGGCGAGATGCTGTTCGAGCTCGAGGGCGAGCCCCCGCGAGTCATCCGTGCGGGAGAGACGTTCTGGGAACCCGGCGGCGACGTCATCCACTACTCGGACGCCAACAACCGCGACGACATCACGAGCCGCTTCGTCGTCACGATGCTCTGTGTCCCGGGCCAGCCGATGCTCACCCTCGTCGACGAGCAGGAGCTCCAGGCGCGCAGGCACCTGCGGGTGCCCGCCGCGGCTCCGACCGGCCAGGGGTAGCCCGATGTCGCGGATCCTGCTCCAGACGACCATCGCCGAGTCCCCCGACGACTGGGACGTCACGCGCTTCTCACTGCTCGCCGACGAGTTGCGGCTCGCGGGCCACGAGGTGATCGCGCGCGATCGGAGTCACCCCGGCGTGGACGACCCGATTCTGAGCCGCCTCGACGACCTCGGCTTCGACCAGCTGTGGCTGCTGGCCGTCGACGCGGGAGACGGGCTGACGCCCGCCGAAGCAGACGCCATCATCCGGTTCCGCGGCAGCGGCGGCGGCGTGCTGACCGCCCGCGACCATCAGGACCTGGGCAGCTGTCTGGTCGGACTCGGTTCACTCGGCGAGGTCAACCGGTTTCACGACCGCTCCGTCGATCCCGCCACCATGTGCGACGACCAGGACACCCCTTCCATCTCGTGGCCGAACTACCACTCCGGTGCCAACGGCGACTATCAGCCGGTGCTCGCCGACGGGCAGGCGCACCCGCTGCTGCGCACGACCGGCAGCACAACCGGGCGGGTCGAATACTTTCCCGCGCACCCGCACGAGGGCTGGGTATCGGCCGACCTGCCCTTCGCCACCGTGGTGGCCCGGGGGCGGAGCACTGCGACCGGACGGCACTTCAACCTGGCTGTCGCCATCGACGGCGAGTGCGCCGCGGACGGCAGACCGATGGGTCGGGCGGTAGCGGAGTCGACGTTCCACCACTTCGCCGACTACAACTGGGACCTCGACCGCGGCGCCCCCTCGTTCGTCTCCGAGGCGCCCGGCGCGCAGATCAAGTCCGACCCGGCGCCGTTGGCGATCTTCAAGTACTACGTGCACAACCTCGCGGACTGGTTACACCCCGCCGAAATTTTCAATAGACAGTCTTACCGGTTGCGGTCGGCGTGACTGTTGCGTAAGGATGGAAAGGCTGGTGGGGGATCGTAAATCGCGTCATACGCGCATGTTTGACGACGACGTTGTCGGGTAAGCACCGTTTGCGGCGTGCGCGAGGTTGCCCCGCCTAGCGTCACAATATCGATAGAGGCGGTGGGGTTGGTTCTGATCATGGGTCGTTTGCTCGGCGTCGCGGCGATCGCTGCGGCCGTATTGTTCTCACCGTTTCTCACCGCGCCCGCCGCATCGGCCGCGCCGTGCCCGGACGTCGAGGTGGTCTTCGCGCGGGGCACCTTCGAACCGCCCGGCGTCGGCGGCACCGGTCAGGCGTTCGTCGACTCGTTGCGCAGCAAGCTCGGCGACAAATCGATGGTGGTCTACCCGGTGGCGTATCCGGCGTCGCTCGATTTCCAGACCGCCGCGCAAGGCGTCATCGACGCCAGCAACAAGGTCGAGGCCGTCGCGGCCGACTGCCCCGACACCAAGATCGTGCTCGGCGGCTTCTCCCAGGGGGCGGCCGTCGCAGGCTATCTGACCGCGGACTCCGTGCCCCCCGGCTTCCAGATGCCCGCCGGCCTCACCGGCCCCATGCCTGCGGAGGTGGCCGACCACGTCGTCGCGGTGGCGCTGTTCGGCAAGCCGTCCAGCGGGTTTCTGCAGATGATCGCCAACACTGCGCCGCCGATCACGGTCGGGCACCTCTACGCCGACAAGACCGTCGACGAGTGCATCCCGGAGGACCCGATCTGCTCGCCCGGCGGCGGGGACAGCAACGCGCACAACCTCTACCCCGCCGACGGCCTGACCGACCAGGCCGCCGACTTCGTCGCGCAGAAGGTGTTGTCCAGCTCGTCGGCGGCGGCGGCCGCCCGCTAGACCCGGTTCAGCGGCAAAGGGTTTCGGACAGTTCCCACAGCCGCCGCGCCCGATCCGGGTCGACGGCGTACGGGGCGACGTTCGATCGGATCGAGCAGTCCGCCAGGTACGCCCCACCCGCCTGATTCAGGTCGGCGCTCACCGCCGCCCACACCTGTGTCGCGGCGCCCTGTTCGGGAGTCAGCACCGTCATCTTGTGCACGTCGGTCTCGGCCGCGACCTGGCGTTGCTCGGGCAACGCGGTGACTGCGGCGACGTCGTCGCGCGTCATGTGCCGTGCGAGCTTGGTGGCGACCATGCCGGGGTGCACCGCGAAACACCGGATGCCGCCTGCCCTCAACCGCCGATCGAGCTCCACGGCGTGCAGCACGTTGGCGGTCTTGGAAGCCCCGTACGCGCGGAACTTGTCGTAGTCACGGCGTCGCCAGTTCGGATCGTCGAGGTCGATGTCGCCGAGCCGATGTCCGTCGGAGGACAGGTTGACCACCCGGGCGCCGCCGGCGGCCTCGAGGCGGGGCGCCAGCAGCCGGGTCAACTCGAAGTGACCGAGATGATTTGTGCCGAACTGCATTTCGAAACCGTCGTCGGTTCGGCCCAACGGCGTGAACATCACACCCGCGTTGTTCATCAGGACGTGGATCGCCGGTACCGCGTCGGCGATGTCGGCGGCGGCGTCGCGCACACTGGCAAGTGAGGTCAGGTCCATCGTCACGGAGGTGAGCCGGGCGGGGCCGACGTGGTGGCCCACCCACTGCTCGGTGTCCTTCAGACCGTTCGCGTTGCGCCCCGCGAGCACGACGTGCGCTCCGGCACCGGCCAGCGCCCGCGCCGACTCCCGTCCGAGGCCCGACGTCGCACCGGTGATCACGCACACCGTGCCCGTCAGGTCGATTCCCTCGACGATTTCCATTGCCGTCGGATGCGCCGCACCTTCTTGCGCCTGAGTGTTCACCGTGGCTTCCCTTCGACGATCACGCCCGCGGCGGCCTCCATGGGTTTGACGACACACGTGAAATCCGAGTCCGCACCCTCGCTGCCCAACACCGATTCCCACACCCGGCCGACGGCTTCGGTGATCTGCGTGGGCAGACCGAGGGCGGAGGCCTCCTCGAGGTAGAGGCGGACATCCTTGACCATGAGGCCGGTGGCGAACCCGTAGTCGAAGGTGCGCGGCAGCACCGCGCGGGGGAACTTGTCGCGGCTGGCGTGCGTGCCGCCGGAACCCGCGTTGAGCACATCGAGCATCACCTGCGGGTCGAGACCGGACTTGACGCCCATCACCACCGCCTCGGCGGTCGCCGCCAGGGCGGTTGCGGCCAACATGTTGTTCACCAGTTTCATCGTCTGTGCGGCACCGGGTTTCTCATCGACGAAGATCGGCCTGCCGATGACCTCGAGGAGGGCCTTGGTCGCCTCGAAGTCCGAGCGTGGCCCGGACACCATCACCGCCAACGTCCCCTTCTGCGCGCCCGCCACCCCGCCGCTGACCGGGCAGTCCAGCGCCGCGATTCCGCGCCGGGCCAACGCTTCGGCCACCGTGCGCGCGGTTCGGCTGCCAACGGTCGACAGGTCGACGAACCGCCGCACCCGCGCACCGTGGACGACACCGTCCGGGCCGGTCGCCACGTCGACGGAGGCGTCGACCGACGGCAGGCTGGCCAGGACCGTATCCGCTTTGTCCGCAACCGCTTTCGGCGATGTCGATGCCTGCGCGCCCAATTCCACCGCGGCATCGACCAGTTCGCTGCGCCTGTCGCAGACGCTGACCTGATACCCGGCCGCCAGAAGACGTCTCACCATCGGGAAACCCATGTTCCCGAGGCCGACGAAGCCGATCGCCACGGCGGTCTAGCCCTTGTCCAGTTCGGCGAACACCTCGCGGGCCGCGCGGAAGCTGTCCACCGCCGCCGGCACACCGGCGTAGATGGCGACCTGAAGAAAGATCTCGCGGATCTCGTCGCGGCTCACTCCGTTGTTGACCGCCCCGCGCAGGTGGGTGCGAAGTTCGTTCGGGCGGTTGAGTACCGAGATCATCGCCAGGTTCAGCATGCTCCGCGTCTTGAGCGACAAGCCGTCGCGCCCCCACACCGCACCCCAGCAGTATTCGGTGACGAGCTCCTGCAGCGGTTGGGAGAACTCGTCGGCGTTCTCCATCGCGGCGGCCACGTACGCCTCGCCGAGCACAGCGGTGCGGACCTCCATGCCCTTGTCGAAGGTGCGTTGATCCATGTCGGTCTCCTCCATGTTCAGGTTCGCGGTCGTACACCGTCGAGAAACAGTCGCACGAACACCCGGATGCGCTGGTCGAGAGCGTCGGCGTCGAGCACGTAGCCCCACATCACTCCGGTCGCGGGGCCGCCGACGACCATACTGAGAAACGCGGTGCCCAACAGTTCGGGATCGGAGATGTCGATCGACCCCGTCGCCGCGTGCCTGGCCAACACGTCAGCGATGAATTTCAGCGCCGGCCTGGTGCCCTGCTCGTAGGCCAACCGGAACAGGTCGGGGAACCGGTAGCCCTCCGCGTTCAGGATCCGCTGCAGCGCAACGCCCGCGGGGCTGGTGAAGCTCTCCAACCGCATCCGGGCGATCGCGATCAGCGTCTCCTCCAGATCGTCGGTCTCCACCGCGTACAGGTCGTCGATCGGCACGATCCAGCGGTCGACGGCGCGTTGCACAGCCGCCGTGAACAACGCCGCCTTGTCCGGGTAGAGACCGTAAATCGTGCGCTTCGCCATTCCGGTCGACGCAGCGATGGCATCCATCGTCGAGCGCTCGAAGCCGTTGTCCAGGAACACATCCAGCGCACAGTCCAGCAGCTCGTCGTGACGTTGCCGCGCCTGCTCCCGGGTGGGTCGGCCCGCTCTCGGGCGTCGGTCGGCGGCCGTTGTCACGGTGGGAAGCCTTGACGGAATCGACTCACGAACGCATAGTATCAGTAATGAAACGCATCAGGTGCTATTAATTCGAAGGGCGCTGTCATGGGATCTGCGGTGGACCAACTGCTGGAGTTGCAGAACGAGCGCGATCCGTACGGCACCGCGCCTGCCGACCTGCGCGCCCTTCAGATCGAGGCGGCCAACGAGCGTCTCGCCTGTCGCGTCGAGGAGATCCCGCTGCTGCGGAACAGAGCACGTTCGGGCGGCGTCACCAAGGTGTCCGAACTCGCCGATCTGGTTCCGCTGCTGTTCGCACACAGCGCCTACAAGAGCTACTCCGAATCCTGGCTTGCCGAGGGGCGATGGGATCGGATGGCCAAGTGGCTGCGCACGGTGTCCACTCCGTCGCTCGACGGCCTCGACCTCGACGAGATCGCCGACCTCGACGACTTCGTCACCCGACTGCAAACCGTCGAGTGCTATGTCACCTGCTCCAGCGGCACAACCGGCAAGCCCGCCATGATCCCCTGTTCGGCAACGGATCTCGATGTCGCCTCCCAGACAAACGTCCGGGGCCTGTCGTGGGCGACGGGAATCGCCCCGGACGGGGACAGGAAGTTCCTCGGGCTGGGGCCGCGGATGGCGATCGAGCGGAACGAACGAACCCGGCTGGCGATGATCAACGCCTTCTCGTCGCCGGAGAACTCCTACCAACTGCCCCTGGACCCGATCACCGTCGGATCGATCATGGGGATGATCACCTTTCGCCGCCGCATCGCCGACGGCACCGCCACTCCGTCGGAGGTGGCGGCCTTCGAACGGGTCAGCGACGAGCGCCAGGCCACGATGGACGGGGCGGTGGCCGAAGCCGTCGACGAACTGGCCGCCAGCAGGGACCAGAAGCTGCTGCTGGCGGCGATGTGGACGTCGCTGTATCAGATTGCCGAAGGTGTGCGCGCGAAAGGCTTTTCCGGTAAGGACTTCCAAGATGACACCGCACTGCTCGTCGGCGGCGGACTCAAGGGTGCGGTGCTGCCGGACAACTACCGCGAGTACATCTTCGAGACGTTCAACGTGCGCGACGACCTCGTCTACCACCTGTACACGATGCAGGAACTCAACACGCCCTTCCCGAAGTGCCGAGCGGGCCGCTATCACGTGCCGCCGTGGGTCATCATGCTGCCGCTCGACGAGCCGGGCGAGAAACTGGTCGACGTCGACGGCGGTGAGGTGCAGTGTCGGGCCGGCTATTTCGACCTGTCGCTGGACGGACGGTGGGGCGGGGTCATCTCCGGGGACCGGGTGGACGTCGACTTCTCCGTATGCGGTTGCGGCCATCACGGGCCCGCCATCGGTCAGCAGATAGTCCGGTACGCCGATCTCGCCGGCGGCGACAAGATCACCTGTGCGGGAAGCATCGACGCCTACGTGCGGGGTGAGGGATGACCGCCGCCGCCGAGAGCGCACAGCAGAGCCTGTCGGCGCCGTTCTTCGTGCGCGGCCGGATCATCGAGGGGGCTGCAGCGTCACATCGATCTCGCGACCTCGGTGCCGACTTCACCACACCCGCAATCGATCTCGACGATCTGATCACGCCACGTTCGGTGCTCCCCCCGCTGCTGGACGTCCCGCTCGCCGAGATCATCGACTTCTTGGCCGAAACCGGTGAGCGGTTGGCTCTTGCGAAGAATTCCCACATGCAGCGCTGCCTGGACCTCGTCGCTGCGACCAACCCGCTTCCGCGCCGGGTGGTGGAAAACCTGTATCACGCGGCGCCGCGACTGTTGTCCAGGGACGGTCTGTGGGCGCAGGTGGAGGCGAACTTCGCCGAACCCGCCGTGCTCGACGGCTGGGTCACTCGCAAGGACGCCGCAGGCAACACCGGGGCGATTCGGGCCTTCCCGCCGAGGATGGTGCACATGCTCGCGGGCAACGCACCCGCGGGATGCATCGCCTCGATCACCCAGGGCGCACTGGTCAAGGCGATCAACCTGTTCAAGATGCCGTCGTCCGATCCGTTCACCACCGTCGCGGTGCTACGCACCATGAGCGAGATAGACCCGAACCATCCGGTGGTGCAGTCGATGTCGGCGATCTACTGGGAGGGCGGCGACGAGTCGATCGAGCGCACCCTCTACCGACCCCAGTTCTTCGACAAGATCGTCGCCTGGGGCGGTGGCCCGGCGATCCAGAACGTGATCCGCTATCTCGGACCCGGAATCCAACTGGTCTCCTTCGACCCCAAATCGAGTATCTCGATGATCGGGCGCCAGGCGTTCGCATCCGAGGACACGCTTGCAGATGTCGCCGAGCGGGTCGCCGCCGACACCACGGTGTTCAACCAGGAGGCCTGCCTGGCAAGCCGTTTCGTCTTCCTGGAGGCCGACCGTGGCCAGGCGGAGAGGTTCTGCGCGATGCTCGCCCAACGCCTCGCCGTCGACCGGCTGTTCGGCTCGGCGGTCGCCCCACTGCCGCCCCCGAGCGTCCGCGACGAGATCGAGGTGATGGCCGCCATGGGCGATGAGGTGACGATGTTCGGCGAACTGGACGGCCGCGGGTTGGTGCTGCTCTCCGACCGGCCGGTGGACTTCCATCCGGCCAACAAGATCTCCAACGTCGTGCTGGTGTCTTCGCTCGACGACGCGGTGCGCTACGTCAACGTCGCGACCCAGACGATCGGGGTCTATCCGTTCGACGCGAAGGCCGGCCTGCGCGACAGGTTGGCCAGCGCGGGCGGGCAGCGGGTGTGCCGGGTCGGGACGGCGAACGGCCATGTCGCGGGCGGGCCCCACGACGCGATGTACCCGTTGCATCGCTTTGTGCACTGGATGGGGGACGACGACATCGACGACACCGCGTCCAACGCGGCGATTTGACGACGAGGTCGGCGCACACACCGTCGACCCGGCCGTGTTGCGCCGATGGCACCACCTCAGACCGGCCGCGCGGCTACTGTCGGCGCCGTGACTGAACACGGCCCGCTGGCTCGCCGCGTCCTCGGCTACCAGGAGACGATGAAGCGCCTGGTGCCCTCCATCCGGACACCGCAGGACTGGGCCGAGCTCGAATCCTTCGTCGCGGTTGACGAGTTCGAACGCATCGGCACCTTCATGGAGGTGCAGAACTGGCAGCAGTACACCCAACTGCTGGCCCGGTGGGGCACGGGGATCGACCGGTTCGAGACCACGGTGCAACGCGTTTCGGAACTTCCCGATCTGGTCTACTTCGCCGCCGAGGAACGCCATTTCGCCGGTGAGAGGATCACCGTCGTGAATTCGTTGTCGATGTTCGAGTTCAACGCGGACGCCAAGATCCGCCGCCTGTCCGTCTACATGCAACAGGCACGATGAGTCGGGCGCGCCGCCTGCGGAACTACAGGAAGTGGCGGGTGGATCTCGCCACGAGGTAGCCCTCGGGGAACGACTTCTCGATCACCTGGCACTGGTTGTTGTGCAGGCACTCGAGTTCGAGAACGACGCCGCCGCCCGGGATAGCCCTGCTCTCCAAGACCTTGTAGTGCTGGCAACCGCCATCGGCGTCGTAGATGGGGTCACCGCACCGGACGTTCTCGATCGGAACTCGGTCCCCGCCGTCGGGAGATGAAGACATATCGACGAGGGTATGCCCCGAGCGTGGACCAGTTGCACGAAAATCGGCGAAAAGCGGGCGACGGCCCGGCACTCGACGGTCGACGAGGAGAGGCAGACATGAGAATCGGATTCATCGGGCTGGGCAACATGGGCTCGGCGATGGCCGCGAACCTGGTCAGGGCGGGCCACGACGTCACCGTCTACAACCGGTCGCGAGCCAAGGTGGACGCGCTGGCCGCAGAGGGGGCCCGCCCGGCCGGTTCGGTCGCCGATGCGTGCGGCGGGGACGTCGTGTTCTCGATGCTCGCCGACGACGACGCCGTCACCGGGATCACCTTCGGCGACGACGGCGTGCTGGCGTCGCTGGGGCCCGGCGCCACCCACGTCTCGTGCTCCACCATCAGCGTCGCACTCGCCGAGCAGATGACGGCCGCGCACGCCGAGGCGGGCCAGCGCTTCGTCGCCGCCCCGGTGTTCGGCCGACCCGAAGCGGCGCGGGCGGCGAAGCTGTTCGTCGTCGCGGCGGGCGCGCAGGACGCGGTTGCGGAGGTGTCGGCCGCATTCGATGCCATCGGGCAGCGTACGTTCGTCGTCTCCGAACAACCGAAGACCGCCAACCTGGTCAAGCTCAGCGGCAATTTCCTCATCACATCGGTCATCGAGTCCCTCGGCGAGGCGATGGCGCTGGCCGGCAAGGCGGGGGTGGACAAGCACCAGTACCTCGACATCCTCACCTCGACGCTGTTCGGCGCCCCCATCTACCGCACGTACGGCGCGCTGATCGCCGGCGAGCAGTTCGAGCCCGCCGGGTTCGCGGCGTCGCTCGGGCAGAAGGACATCCGCCTGGTGTTGGCCGCCGCCGAAGAACTGGCGGTGCCGATGCCGGTGGCCAGCCTGGTCCGCGACCGCTTCCTGACGCTGCTGGCGCGCGGCGGCGCCGACCTCGACTGGTCGGCCATCGGCGCGCTGGCCGCATGGGAGTCGGGCGCCTCGCACCCGACCGAAAGCTAGGTCGCGACGACGCCGCGCAGGCCGTCGGCGCCGAACAGAGGTTCCAGCATCGAGGAGTAGTCCGGGCCGCGACGCACCAGCACACCGCCGTCGACGTTGATGATCTGACCGGTGATGTAACTGGCGGCGTCGCTGAGCAGGAACAGCGCGGCGTTGGCGATGTCGGAGACCTCACCGGGGCGGGGCAGCGGTGTGCAGGCGGCGTAGTCGGCGCTCAGTTGCGGCGAATCCAGCACCGGCGCAACGAGTTCGGTCTTGATCAGGCCGGGGCGGATGCAGTTGACCCGCACCCACGACGGGCCGAGCTCGTCGGCGGCCAGCTGCATCAGATGGTCGATGCCCGCCTTGGAGACGCCGTACGCCCCGAACCAGCGGTGGGTATTGCTCGCCGCGATCGACGAGATGCCGATGAACGATCCGCCACCGCCGCGCACCATTTCCCGCGCCGCATGCTTAAGCACGTACATGGTGCCGTTGATGTTCAAGTCGACGGTGCGGCGCCACAGTTCGGAGTCGATCTGTGTGACGGGGCCGATGGTTTCACTGCCACCCGCGCAGTGCACCACGCCGTGCAGCTTGCCCGTCCACGCGGTGGCCGCCTCGACGACCCGGCCGACCTCGTCCTCGTTGGTGACGTCAGCAGGCTCGTAGAGCACCGCCCCGTCGCCTTCGGTCGGCGCGATCTCCTCGGCCGCTGCCGCCAGCTTGTCGGCATTGCGACCGACGATCATCACCTTCGCGCCGGCCGCAGCGGCCGCGGCGGCCACCCCCTTGCCGATTCCGCTGCCACCGCCGGTGACCAGGACCGTCTTCTCCGCCAACGAGAGCTGCACAGTTACCCCTTTGACTAGCGCTTCGAACTAGAACACGTGCTCGTCATGGAACCACGCACGTCAAGGCGTGTCTCGGCGCGACGGCGTCGGCGCACCGAGCGTGCGCCAGTCGGGGACGTCGGGCGGCAGACCCACCGGGTACCTGTTCTCGTTGGCCGCCGCCCAGTGCGCGTGCCCGAGTTCGTGAATGTGGAACGCGTGCCGCAGCGCCTCGGTGAATCCCATCGCGTCGCTGGCCGCGTTGACCGAGTCCTTCACCAGCAACGCCGCCATCGTCGGCCGCTCGGCGATGCGGCGCGCGAACTCCAGCGTCTTGTCCTCCAACTCGGCGCGGGGGAAGACCTTGGACACCATGCCGAGCCGGTACGCCTCCTCGGCGTCGATCGAATCACCGGTCAGCAGAAGCTCTTTGGCCTTGCGCGCGCCGAATTCCCAGGGGTGGGCATAATACTCGACGCCGGGCATCCCCATCCGGACCGCCACCACGTCGCTGAACTTGGCGTCGTCGGCGGCGACGATCAGGTCGCATGCCCAGATCAGCATCAAGCCCGCCGAGATGGCATTGCCCTGCACCTGCGCGATGGTGATCTTGCGCAGGTCGCGCCACCGGCGGGTGTTCTCGAAGAAGAAGTGCCACTCCTGCAGATAGGTCCGCTCGGCGATGCCGGTCATGTTCGAGCCGTGGGAGCGGAACGTCGGGTGCTGCCCCGGCCCCGGCTTGCGCTCGAGCAGCGCCTCCTCCGAACCCAGGTCGTGCCCGGCCGAGAAGTTCTTGCCGCGCCCTGCCAGGATCACCACCCGCACGTTGTCATCGGCCTCGGCGCGACCGAACGCCTCGTCGAGTTGTACGAGCAGCGTGCGCGACTGCGCGTTCTGGGCATCGGGCCGGTTGAGCCAGATGCGGGCGATGCGTCCCTCGTCCAGGGTCTCGTAGGTCACCTGCGGGCTCGGCTGCTGCGGAACCGATTCGGCGTCGGTCAGGTCCGGACTGGCCACGATGCACACCTCGTTACGTTCGATGCGTCAGATGTAATGCACACTACTTCTCCGGCCGCCGGCCGCCGCCCCCGGGAGGTCCGGTGCGCGGGCAACCCGGCGCAAGCGCGCGTTCAGGACCACCACAGCAATCTTGCAGTGGTCTCACAGGATGAGCCCGGGCGAACCTCATTTACTGCGTATCAGCAGGTGCAATCCATTAGCCGAGGGTAGGGTTGCGCTAGCAGATGCCAACTCCTGCTACAACTTCGGAGGCGGCATAGGCAGGGAATCGGACGGCGCCCATGAGGTCGCCGACAGCAGGTATTCGATTCCCGCACAACAGGGCCAGCAAACTAGAAGAAAGCGTGATGATGGCGACCTTCCACCTACCCACCCGACGACTGATCCTTGCGGGGGGATTCGCTGTCGCGATTGCTGCCGCTCCGGCGGTCGCAATGCTCACCGTCGCGACGAGCGGCACTGCCGCGCCGTCGATCTCGGCTTGCGCCGGCGGCGAGACCGAGGACATGTTCACCAATAACTGCGTGCCCGACATCGTGCCCAACTCGCCGGACTTCAGCAGCACCGCGCCCGTCGGCGGGCTGCCGGAGGTCAACGGCATCCCGTGCACCGGCGCCAACTCCGGACAATGCATCGGCCTGTCCGAAGAACAGCAGCCCCCGATCGTGCAGCCGCATTCGGAGGTCAGCTCGAGCCCGTAAACCCTGGGTTGACCGCTCTGGCCGCCGCTCGGCGTCCGCGCTGACGTTTGTCCACCTGGCCTGCGTAAATCCGTTGGCGAGATTGACAGGAAACTTTGCGAATGCATGCAGACTTCGCTCAGCTTCCATACAATCGCCCCGACGAGACGTATCAGGTGGACGAGAGAAAGCGTGACGATGGCGACCATGAAGTTCCCAGCACGACGACTGATCATTGCCGGTGGATTCGCCGTCGCGGTGGCGGCGGCACCGGCGATCGCCTTCGTCGCGACGCCCACACCGATGGCCACCCCGCTCGCAGAGTGCGCCGGCGGTGAGGAACCTGACCTGTACACCTCCATCTGCGTACCGCACCTGGTGCCCAATGCAGGCGAGCCCTATCAGGTCCTCGGCGGCAACCCGGACCTGCCCGCGGTGAGCCTGCCCGGCGGTGGCGGCGCCATCCCGTGCACCGGCCACAACTCCGGACAGTGCATCGGCCTGGCCGAGGAGCAGCAGGTACCCGTCGTGCAGCCCGAATCCACGGTCGGCAGCAGCCCGACCGTCACCGGCTCCACCGGTTAAATCGGCTGTACCAGGCATAACGCCTGTCCAACGCCGGACCGGATATATGGTGTTGTGATGGCTGCAAAATCTGATCCCGCCGAGATCGGCGACGTCGAACCGCTAGCCGACAGCACCGCCAGCCAGGCCCGCCGTGTCGTCGCCGCCTATGCGACCGACGCCGACGAATGCCGGATCTTTCTGTCGATGCTCGGTATCGGACCGGCAAAGCTCGAGGCGTAGGTGAGCCCGGGGGGCGGCCAGGGGGGCGACTCCGGCAACTCCGACTTCGTCGTCGTGGCCAACCGGCTGCCGATCGACATGGAGCGGCTGCCCGACGGGACGACGCAGTGGAAGCGCAGTCCCGGCGGTCTGGTGACCGCACTGGAGCCGCTGCTGCGCCGTCGCAAGGGTGCCTGGATCGGCTGGCCGGGCGTTCCCGACAGCGACGAGGATCCGATCGTCGAAGAGGATCTGACGCTGTGGCCGGTGCGGCTGTCGGCCGAGGACGTCGCGATGTACTACGAGGGCTTCTCCAACGCGACGCTGTGGCCGCTCTATCACGACGTCATCGTCAAGCCGATCTACCACCGCGAGTGGTGGGACCGCTACGTCGAGGTGAACCGGCGCTTCGCCGAAGCCACCTCACGCGCCGCAGCGGAGGGCGCGACCGTGTGGATCCAGGACTATCAGCTGCAGCTCGTCCCGAAGATGCTGAGGATGCTGCGGCCGGATCTGACCATCGGGTTCTTCCTGCACATCCCGTTTCCACCCGTCGAACTGTTCATGCAGATGCCGTGGCGCACCGAGATCATCGAAGGTCTCCTCGGCGCGGATCTCGTCGGCTTCCATCTGCCGGGCGGCGCACAGAACTTCCTATTTCTGTCCCGACGCCTGGTGGGCGCCAACACCTCGCGCGCCTCGGTGGGTGTGCGCTCCCGATTCGGCGAGGTGCAGGTCGGCTTCCGGACGGTCAAGGTGGGCGCCTTCCCGATCTCGATCGACTCGGGCTCGCTCGACACGAAGGCCAGGGAGCGTTCGGTTCGCCAGCGGGCCAAGGAGATTCGCGGCGAGCTCGGCAACCCGCGAAAGGTTCTGCTCGGCGTCGACCGGCTCGACTACACCAAGGGCATCGACGTCCGGCTGCGGGCCTTCGCGGAGTTGCTCAGCGAGGGGCGGGTGAAGGGCGACGACACCGTGCTGGTGCAACTGGCCACCCCCAGCCGCGAGCGGGTCGAGAGCTACAAGGTGATGCGCGAGGACATCGAGCGGCAGGTCGGGCACATCAACGGCGAGTTCGGTGAGGTCGGCCATCCGATCGTGCACTACATTCACCGGCCGGTGCCCCGCGACGAGCTCATCGCCTTCTTCGTGGCCTCCGACGTCATGCTCGTGACGCCGCTGCGCGATGGCATGAACCTGGTGGCCAAGGAATACGTCGCATGCCGAAGCGACCTCGGGGGCGCCCTCGTACTCAGCGAGTTCACCGGGGCCGCAGCCGAACTCCGGCAGGCCTACCTGACCAACCCGCACCACCTCGACGGCGTCAAGGACGCGATCGAGGAAGCGCTCAACCAGACGCCGGAAGAGGGCAGGCGCCGGATGCGCGCCCTGCGCAGGCAGGTCCTCACGCACGACGTCGACCGCTGGGCGCGGTCGTTCCTGGAAGCGCTTGCGTCGACCCGCACGGGTGACGACGTCAGATCGGGGTGACGTGACGTACTCGACCTAGGCGAATTCCGTCACATACCAGTCTGTGGATTGTCAGCCGATCTTGCTCAGACTGAACTGAATCGTCAGTCCACCCGGAGGATCCTGCGGGCATGGCAGCGGATACGTGACGACACTTGTGCCGGTCAGCGTCGCCGGGTCGAGGGAGCTGTTCTCCGTGGCCGTTTCGATGCTGCCGCTCCAGCAGTGAACGATGTTCTGTATCGGGCCCATGATCCAACGGCCATTCACGAGTTGTGCGTCTGTGCTCCAGCCTTTGTTGCTGGTCACATGGCGACAATCGGCCCCGCAGGGCGTGAAGGTCCAAGTTGCCGGTGCCTTGCCGTCGCTCCAGGTGGTGGTGTACGCGCCGTCGAGATCGTCGGCGTACGCTGGACCGGCGTAACCAACGGCGGCTCCAGCAAGAACTGCTGCCGCAGTGATACGCGGTGTGAGGTGCATGGTGGCCCCATCCTGCCTCCAGACCTTCGTCCCCACACGCGATTTCACAAGAACACTGCTGATGAACCCGAAAGATCTGTACCGCTCGTCGTGTCATCGGCTGGCCGGCGTTGCGCTGTCTTCACAGTCTTGAGGGGGTCGGCGCTACCGACATGCGAGGCGGCATACCTGCCTGCAATCGCGACCGCCGGACGGGGTCACCCTGTTGCTGACGGCAAAGCTGCACCGGCGACACATTAGCGGGTACCGGATTCATCGATCACCTCATTTCCGAGAGCGCCCGCATTCCACGGGTTCGGCTCAGAAATACCTCTCAAGAAAAGAGTGGATCAGTTCAAATGTGCCGCCGGTCTTTCCCTTCAAAACAATTTTTTGTAACGCTGCGGCCGATTCTCCCCAATGCGTCACACAGAGGGTTCACAGGGTCGGGCACACACCCGTGATCGCCTGGAATTTGCGTCCGCCATCAGCGGCTTCATCTCTTTCAGATGAGACTGGACTGGTTCGGCGAAAAATCGCAACGGCTGTCAATGGAGTGCTAAATTCCCGGCCATGACTAAGACAATCGAGGCCACCGGAGCCAATGATATTTCCAATATCAAAGAAACCCGGATTGGTCGTCTTCGGATTTTGATTCATCCGGGCTCAGGCTCCGGTTCGGAATGCACCGGCACATGCGGGTGCATGTGCGTGCGAGACAACGACGACTCCTAGAACCAAACCCGGTAGTGCCCGCGCAGGTTAGCTCTGCCTCCAGTAGTCAGCGGGAGACGGTCGCCCGCTCAGTGCTGGATGCCCATCCAGAAGCGTGTGAGGCGCTCGAATACCAGGCGCCGTTTCTTGTCGAGAAGTTGATCAAAGATCGCTTCGTCGACACCTCCGACGAGGCTTGCGCGCTCTTCACCGAGGTGAAGCGCTACCTCGTGCTAACCGAGGTCGACCAAACGAAGTACTGGAAGATGCACTCGCTGAGCGTGGATGAGGCTTGGCACCAGTTCGTCCTTTTCACCGCGGAGTACAGCGGGTTCTGCAACAAGTACTTCGGTAACTATCGCCACCACTTCCCGAGCAATGCACCGAACGCCGGCGTCTTGTCCATCCCCGAGGCGACGTTGGCCGAGTTCGGCCACCGATACCGTGACATCTTCGGCATGGATTTGCCGCGGGTATGGGACGACGCGAGTTGGGTTACCCCGCACCGGCGTGTTGTGAACCGCGATTACGGACAGTTGGGGTTGGGCTCGCGCGACGGGATGGTCGACCTGATCGACGGCGACGGTCGGTCTCTCCTCAGTGTCAGCGAAGTCGCACGGGAAGCGCTGCGATTCATTGCGAATATGGGCGCGTTTTACGTCCGCGAGTTGCCCGGTGACCTGACCGATGAGGAGAAGATCGCGCTGGCGACCACATTGGTCAAGATGAGGGTCCTCCGTGTCGGTTGACAGCGGGCCGCGGCGCTTGGCGCCACGCGCCGTGCGAATGGCACCGGCGGGACCACCCCACGTCCGCCCTCCACGACGGACCAGGTCCAGGAGTGCTCAGTGAAGCTTCACGACCTTTGCGAACTGTTCGAACGGACCGAGTTCCCCGAAGCGCACGTGCGCGAGCATCCAGACAAGGATGCAGTCCTTGCTGCCCGGTCGGCGGTCACCGCGGCTGTTCGTGACGACGAGTTTCTCGTCGATTGCATGGCTTACGAGCTGACCCGGCTCAAACAACCGGGGCTGCGTCCGGGGTTGGTTCCCTTCTTCGTCTTGCCTGGATTTGGGGTGCGCTTCGCGCTTGGCTATTGGCCACCTGGTCGCAATGCCGGCGCGCACGAACACACGGCCTGGACGATCACGGGCGTCTGTCACAACGAGCTGACAGTCCAGACCTACGACCGCGATCAGTCGTACCGCAATCAGACCCTGGTGCCGAAGAATCGCTTCGATGCTCTTGCCGGACAAGTCGGCTTCATCTACGAGCCGTGCATCCATGATCCACACAACCCGACAGACCGCTGGTCGCTGTCGCTTCACGTCAGCAGCCCGCGCGACGGTGAGCAGCTGACAGACCAAGAACAGTGTCTGCCGATCCTGGATGAATACTTCGCCCGCCAGCGAAGTGATTACGGTGCTCCCTACGAGGAGGTCGTTGCGACGCGACGGCGGCAGCTGAAGATCCGAGCGATCGCCGGATTCCTCGCACAGGTCGACGCCGTTCCGGTGACGGACTTGCTCGAGCGGTGCATGCAGGACGGCTCCTCTGCAACCGGCCGATTTATTCACGGCTTGGGCAGAACTGACCTCACGAACGGCGGTAGGCCGACGTCTCGCACCCTCATTCGCTGCCACGAGAGTTTGGTACTCAGCTATCGAGAAACCGACGACCTTGTTGCTCTTGGCGTCGAGACACAGTGCGGTTGGGTAGAAGAAATGGCCGTTTCACGCTTCGCACGTGACGCGATCGCGTTCTGTGCCGGCACACCGCGATTCGATGTGCTGGAGCTACCGGGATGCCTGAGTGACGATCAAAGATGGGCGATGGCTGACGCACTGGAAGAAAGCGGACTGTTCACTGTTGACACGAGCGGATGAGCTTTCGCCGACGGGCCCGCGCCGATCCCGGACACCCTGGCTCCTCGGGGCCGGCGCGGCCATGGTGTCGCTGCTGATCATCGCGGTCGCGGTCGCCGGCTGCGAACAGCCTCATCCGAATGCGTCCACGCCAACCTCGTCGCAGAGCCCGCCGACCTCGCCGGCGCCGATGGTGGCCTCCGACCTGCTGGACTCCATCCTGCTCACCGACACCGAAGTCAACAGCGCGATGGGCGCCTCGAGCATGCAGCCCACCACGCCGATCGCTCATGCGCCGCGGGAGGTGGTCGAGAGGACGCTGTCCAATCCGGCCTGCCTGGGCGCATTCTTTGTCGGCGAGACGCCCGCGTATCAGGGGAGCGGATATACCGCAGCGCGCATCGTCACGTTGCACGAGATGGTGGACAACCCCGAGCACCGCCTCGGCCAGGCGGTGGTGAGCTTTCCGTCGGCCGATCGCGCGCTCGCCTTCCTGAGAACGTCGGTGGGCAAATGGCGGGCCTGCGCCGGGCAAACCCTCGTCGCAACCCACCTGGCGCAGGTCTACCGGTGGACCGTCGGAAACCTGGTCGGGGATGTCCCGGCGATCACGCAGCTGAATACTCTCCAGGGCGGCAACGGATACGTCTGCCAGCGTGAACTGCGCGCGCTGTTGAATGTGGTCCTCGACGTCAATGCCTGCGGGTATCAGATCAGCGACCAAGCCGGCCGGATTGCCGACAAAATGGCCGCGACGGCCACCCGGCAAGCCCACTGAAGGGGTGGCCGGGCGGGTGCAACCGGGGGGTGACGCTACTCGGCCCGCGTTGGCGCCCTTCAGGATTCAGCCATACCCGCACTCGCCGGCTCATCGCGGGCCAATCAGGATGGCGCGATGGCGAGAGGATGTGGAAATGGCCCGCAACGGAACGCCACGAGCTAGCGTTGTCAACGTCGGAGTTCGTGAATGTGAATTCCCCAACGGCGTTGAGTAAGGCCTGTCCCTATGCCCGCGACCTTTCCCTCCCCTGACAACGGTGACGAACGGCCGACGCCGCCATACATGGCTCGCTGGGTCGAACGGATTACCAACCCGGTCGGTAGCGCGAAGTATCCAGAATCCGGACACAACTCGTATACGAGCACTGAGGACAACGACACCTGACGAGCCGGACATCGGTAGACGTATTAGTTGTCGGCACCTCGATTGACCCTCATATCGAGGCCGTCACTTCGCTCCTGCCTGCGAATCTCGCGGTTGCCAGGTTTCACGTCGATAAGTATCCGTCTGACAGTGCGCTGACGATATCGCTGAGCGCACGCCACCGTCATATCGACCTGGAGCGTGATCAGGACCGTGTCGATCTCACAAGCGCAAAGGTGGTGTGGATTCGTCAACTCGGACGACCGGTGTTGGCCGATACTGTGCCCGGCGAATATCGCCGGTTTTGCCTGGCGGAGGCCGAGCATGTGCTCGATGGCGTGTTTTCGCTGCTTGCGCCTGCAGTCTGGATCAACGAGTACTGGTCGACGCGACGCGCCTCCGCCAAGCCTCATCAGTACGCGGTAGCCGCTCATGTCGGCTTTGATACGCCGCAGACGTTGATCACGAATAGCGCCTCCTGCGCGGCGGAGTGGATGGCGAATAGGGCCGAGATAGTTGCGAAGACACTGTCAACGCCAGTTATCACAGACGACGATGAGGAACGAGGCATTGCATTGACCCATGTCTTATCGGATAGCGACAAGTCTGATCTGCAACCGGTCTCGGTCACGGCAACACAATTTCAGGACCTGATAGATGTCGGTTACGAGCTACGGATCACAAGCATTGGGAACAGGAATTTTGCGGTGCGCATTGACAGCGATGTCGTTGACGGGCAGGGCGTTAGAGATTGGCGAAGCGCCAAAATCACATCGAGGTACTCATGGTATGAGCTGCCACGCGACGTCGATGAGCGGGTCGCACGTCTCCACCGCGCATTGGGCCTGAGCTTCGCAGCCAGCGACTTGATCGTCGACAGGCGGGGCAAACACTACTTTCTCGAAACGAATCCGCACGGTAGGTGGAGGTGGTTGGAGAAAGCTCTTGGTTCGTCGCCCATCACCGAGTACTTCGCCGAATACATCACCAAGGCCACAAAGGCTGCGCCGTCAGAAAGGTGACGACGTCAGATCGGGGTGATGTAGTTGATCAGCCACGTGCCGTCGACCTTCACGTAGTCCACCTTCAGGCGACTGCCGTCGTATATCGGCTGCTTGGACTTCTCGGTCACCGTGCGATTCAAATACACCAGCACCGATCCCGAATTGCGCTGCGCAGCAAGCACACCGACGCCGACAGTGTTCGCCTGACTTACCAGTTGCCGCTCTCGCGCCTGCGGAATGATGTCCTTGTTCGCGCGCTCCTCGAACTCCTGACGGTAGCTGGGCGTCAGAAGCGGGTAGATGTCGTTGAGGCTGCGCTCCACCGTCTGGTAGTCGTATCCGAACACTTTGGGGATCTGATCGGCCGCCTTGGCCACGAGCACGGTCCGCGTGTCCTTCTCGCCTTGGATCTCGACGCCGTTCCAGTAGTACCAACCGCCTGCACCGGCCAGCGCCACGAACGCGCACGCCATCAGGATGGACAGCGCGCCAAGCAACTTCGCTGTCCTTCGGCCTTGCGGGGCCGGCATCAGTTGCCCCCGTCCGGATACTTGAGGTCGTAGAAGGACATGTGGCCGTTGTCGTCCTCGGCCACTGTGACCCGCAGACGGTATGGCTTGGACGGCTGGTTGTTTCCCTTGTCGTCGGTGACTGTCACCCGGACCGCGACCAGAACGTCGGCGCGGTTGGCGACCTTGTCGACGTCCTCCAGCGCGGCGCCGTTCACCACGGCTTCGGCGCTGGCGTCGGTGTCGCGGAAGAGCGCTTTGAGGTTGTCGGCGTTCTGGCCCTGGCTCATCATGTCGCGCAGCGGACCACTGGTGCTGTTGACGAACCGATTGACGTCGGCATCGATCGAGTCCTGCGTGTAGCTGAACATGTTCACCACGAATTGTGATGCGGTATCGACGAATAGCTGATTCTGCGCCTGCTGCGACTCCTCGGCGCGCTGGTGACGCACCGTCAGGAACACCGCGGTGGACAGGGCGGCAATCACCACCAACGCCACCGCGAGTGAAACCAGCGCGACCAGGACGCCGTGCGATCGCCGCCTGGGCGGCGGCCCGACGGGCTTGGGCAGCCGAACCTTGACGGGCGGTGGCGGTTCGGCCGCCACCGGTGTCGAGTCGACCGCTGCGGCGCCGCCGGCCGGACCGGCCGCCCTCGACGCCCGACGCCTACCGGTCGGCCTCTGCGATTCCCGCGTGGAAGCCGTTTCTTCACTCATCTACTACGCCTGCCTTGGAGCCATCATCAGGTCTGCCCAGTTCTCCGCGGGCGCCAGTTTGTCACTTCCGCCTGCGAACACACCAGTTGCCCCGGACGGGTCGATGAACGTGCCGTTCTTGTCGTAGCTGGCGTAGCTCTGCCCGCTGGCCTGCGGCTGCGCCTCGGCAGGCAGCGGCGGTGCGTCCGTGGGCGGAGCCGCCGGCTGATCGCCCGGGGGCGGGGTGTCCGGGGGCGGGGCACCCTCGGGCGGAGGGGCCGTCCTGCCGTACGGCGGCACCACCTGATCCGGCGGCGCGTAGAACGGCAGCGGCGGAGGCAGCGGCCCCGGCTCGTTGGGCGGCACGGGCAACGGGAACGGCGCGTGCGGCGCCGGGCCCGGACCCGGCGGGACGCCCGGCGGCAACTGCACCACCGGCGGCCCCGGGTCCGGATCGACCTGCGGCGGGATGAACGGAAACTTGTTCTGCGGCAGGATCATCCGCGGATCGTCGATGGGCGTGCTGCCGTACGGGATCGGCGGCCCGCGCCACGGATTGCTGCCCAGCGGCACGTAGCCCTTCGGGTCGCGGCACAGCTGGATCGTCGGCGCCCTCTTGCCCGGGAATTCCTGACACGGGTAGTTGCGGGCGCCGCGCACCACGGCCGGATCGTTGTGCGCGGTCTTGCAGTACAGGTCGGGCGGGATGTCGCGCAGCGTGGTGTCGGCAGGCGACCTGATCTGGGTGGCCGGAATGAATCCGACGTTGCACGGCGGCGGATCCTGCAGGTGCACCTTGAAGTCCAGCTTGCCGCCTTCGTCGGCGGGCACACCGCCTGCCACCGTTTCCAGCGCGGCGATCAGTGCGGGGAAGATCACCAGTGACTGTTCGAGCGACTTGCGATAGATCACGCCGATCCTGCCGAAGTTCGCCAGGTTGGCCGCCAGCACGGGAAACGACGGCCGGATGCCGTTGAAGGTGTCGTTGGCCGCCTGGGTGGCGCCGGGCACCGTCTGCAGCGTCTGGCGCAGTTGCGGGTCGGCGTTGTTGACCTCGCCGGTCAGCCGCGCCAGCCCGTCCGCGAGCGACTTGATGTCGTCGCCGCCGCGAATCTGCGAGTCGAGGAACGGGCCCGCCTGGTCGATCAACTGTGTGGTCTGCTGGTAATTGTTGTTGGCTTCGTCGACCAGCAGCCGCGAGGACTGGATCAGCCGCGCCAACTCGGGCCCGGATCCGTTGAATGCCTTGAACGTTTCGCGTAGCAGATCCTGCAGGCGGGTGTCGCCGACACTGGAAACCAGCTTGTCGGCCTCGTCGAGCAGGCTTGCGATGTCCTGGCCGATCGCGGTCCGGTCCTGGCCGATGGACGCCCCGTTGCGCAGCTTGGCCTGCGACGGCTCCTTCGGCGGCACCAGGTCTATGTACTGCTCGCCGACGGCGGAGACGCTCTTCACCGTGGCGGTCACGTTGTCCGGCACCGGCGTTCCGCTGTTGAGCCTCATGTGCGCGACCACACCGTCATCGGTCAGCCCGACCGACTCGACCCGCCCGACGGTCACGCCGCGGTAGGTGACGTTGGCGTTCTGGTAGAGCCCGCCGCCCGCAACGAAATTCGCGTCGACGTTGTACGCGCCGATCCCGACGGCGGCGGGCAGGTGCAGGTAGAAGATCGCGATGGCGCTGACGGTCAGCACCGTCACGACGGCGAAGATGCCCAGTTGCACGCGGGTGAGCCGGTCCAGCATCAGGGGCCCCCGTCGTGCTGCGTCGCGGTGCCGGGCGGGATCTTGAACGGGTCGGCGGCCTGGCCGGACAGGTTCGCCAGGGAACCGGTCAGGAAGTCCGGCGGATTGATGATCTCGCTCATGTGGGCCATGTTGCTGTCCAGTCCCCACGACGTGGTGAACACCGACTCGCCGAGGCGGCGCAGGGTCAGGTCGAACGTCACGAACACGTTGAGGTAGTCACCTCGGACCGCGCGCCTCAGGTACTTGTAGTGGAACGGGAACGTCGGAAGGAACTCGAGGTCCTTGATCAGATAGTCGACGTTGTCGTTGAACGACTTGATGACCGGGAAGAGATCCTTGAAGTCGGCGGCGAAGTCGTCCTTGGTCTGCTCCAGGACGTGCGAGGCGATGGCCGCGAAACGCTGCAGCGCACCGAACGCGTCGACGATGTTGCCTCGGTTCTTGTTCAACACCTCCAGCGCCGCGGGCAGCGTGTCGAGCGTGCGGCCCAGGCTGTCCTTGCTGCGCGCCAGAATCCCGGCGAAGCGGTTCAACCCTTCCGCCGCAGAGATGATGTCGGCGGTCTGCTGGTCCAGCGACGTCGTCAGTTCGGACAGTCGGGGAATCAAGTCGGTGAAGCTGCCCTCCCGGCCCGCGACCGCGTTGTACGTCTCGTCGGTGATGTCCTGCAGCGCACCGAGATTACCCTTGTTGACCACCACGCCGAGTGAGGACAGCACCTCCTCCGTGGTGGGGTATCGGCCGGTTCGGTCCAGCGGAATCTGCGAACCCTGCTTGAGCTGACCGACCGCCTTTTCGTCCACCGGCGCGGCCAGTTCGATGTGCTGAGAACCCAACAGCGAGGTCTGCGCGACCTTGGCCGTGGCGTTCTCCGGCAATTTGACGTTGCGGTCCAGTGACAACTCCACGGCCGCATAGAAGCTGCCGTCCTGGCGCTGCACCGCGTCGATGCCCGAGACACTGCCGACCGTGACGTCGTCGACCATCACCGGCGAGTTCTGCGGCAGCGTCGCGACGTCGGGCAGCGCAACCGTGATCTTGTAGGAACCGGCGCCGTGGCCCGAGGTGCCCGGCATGTCCAGCGAGTTCAACCCGCCGAACGAGCAACCGGCCAGCATGGCGGCGCCGGCGGTGAGCGCCACTCCGCGACGCGCGATGCGCAATGGCTTGTCGCGCAACATGTCGCTCATCCCCCACCACCTTCGGCGGGCGGCTGCGCTGCGGGCGGCGCCGGTTCCGGCGCGGGCGCATTCGGGTCGGCCGGCGCGGGCGCGGGCACCGCCTCGGGGCCGCCTGCGTGCGAGGTCGAGTCGGCCGGCGGCACCATCAGTGAGCTGAGGTCCGTTGCCGCCGACGGGCTCGGCGGCGTCACTCCCGGTGCGGGCTGCCACTGCAGGTAGGGCACCGGCGTCTCGGCCTTCTTCTCGGTTTCCGGTGTGTCGTAGATGATCTGGCCCTTGTAGGCGGTGATGCTGTTGATCGGGTGGAACAGCAACGGCGGGAAGTTCATGGTGATCCGCTTGAGCACCGGGCCCATTCGCTGCCTGCAGATCTCGGCTCGCTTGAAGTTGTCGGTCGACGTGCCCGCCTCGAACGAGCCGCCGCACAGGAACTGCACCGGGTTGGCGAAGTTCGGCAGGGTGAGCAGCCCGCCGACCGTGCCCTGGGCCGGGTTGTAGATGTTGTAGAAGTTGGCGAGGCCGTTGGGTGTGACGTGCAGGAGCTGTTCGATGTCGTCGCTGCGCTCGGTGAGGATGTTGGTGAAGTCGGTGAGCTTGTTCACCTGGCCGATCAACGCGTCGTTGCTGTCGTTGAGGAAGCCCTTGACGTCGCTCAGCGCCTGATTGAGTGTCCCCAGCGTGTTGTCGAGATCCGTTGAGCTGTCGGCCAGTACCTGTGACACGGAGGCCACGTGGTTGGTGAACTGCACGATCTGCTCGTTGCTGTTGGACAGGGCGTCGACCAGCACCTGCAGGTTGCGGATGGTGCCGAACAGATCGGTGCGCGAGTCGCCGAGCCGGCCCGCGGTCTGCGACAGTTCCCGCAGCGCCTGCCGGAAGGAATCGCCGTTTCCGTCGAAGGTGTCTGCGGCCTGGTTCACGAAGGAGCTCAGCGGGCCCTGCAGCGATCCCTGCTGCGGACCGAGTTCGCGACTGAGGTCTGTCAGCTGCTCCTTGACCTCGTCCCATTCGACCGGAACCGCGGTGCGGTCCAACCCGATCGAGTCGCCGCCCGACATCTCGGGCCCACCCGTGTAGGCCGGGGTCAACTGCACGAAGCGCGCGGACACCAGGTTCGGCGAGATGATCAGCGCCTTGGCGTCGGCCGGAACCTTCACCCCGTGGTCCACGCTCATGGTGATCTTGACGTCGTCGGCGCGAGGCTCGATCGAATCGACCTTGCCCACCGGCACGCCGACGATGCGGACGTCGTCGCCCGGGTAGAGCCCGACCGCCGAGGTGAAGTATCCGACGATCTTGTCGCCGGTGCGGCTGGGCCAGACCTGATACACGCCGACAGCCAGCAGCGCGACGAGCACGGCGGCCAGCGTCATCCGCAGCACGCGGCTGCGGTCCCGGGACGAAGTCAGTTCGCTCATGGTGACTTCGGCCTGATGATCATTCGCTCGGAGATGTAGCCCTTGAGCATGTCGGAGAGGCTGTCGGGCAACTTGCCGGGCTGGAAGTAGGTGTCGAACAGCACCTCGGCGATCGGCGCGGGCGGCAGGCCGTACAGATTGATCTGGAAGCCGGGCCCCGATCCGACCACCTCTCCCAGAGCGGTGGCGTACGGCGGTAGTCGCTTGAGCGCCTCACTGATGTGTTCGCGTCGCTGAAGAAGGTTGTCCAACACCAGGTTCAGCTTCTGCAGTGCGGGCTTGAATTCCTTGCGGTTGTCGGCGACGAATCCTGAAAGCTGCTGGGACACATCATCGATGCCGCTGATCAGGCTGCTCAGCGCCTGACGTCGCTCGTCCAGAGCGGCGAACAGCAGGTTGCCGTCGACGACCAGTTGGTTCACCTGACCCGCCCGCTGCGCGAGCGTGTCCGACACCTTCTTGGCGTGCGCGAGTAGTTGCTCGAGCGCCTCGTCGCGTTTGTTGATGCTGCGCGACAGCGCGGTCACCCCGTCGAGCGCACCCCTCAGCGTCGGCGTTGCGTCTTTGAGCGAGTCGGTGAGCGTCTGCAGCGCCTGCTCGAACCGCGGCTTGTCCAACGCGCTCGCATCCTGGCCGAGGTCTTGCAGCGCCGTATTGAGGGTGTAGGGAGTCGTGGTGCGGCCCAACGGGATAACGGTCGACTCGCCGACGCCGCGCGGCGTGACGGCCAGCGACTTCTCGCCGAGCACCGTGTCGGTCTTGATGGCGACCAACGACTGATCGCCGACCCTGACGTCGCGGTTGACGGTGAAAGTCACCTTCGCAGTGTCACCCGCCAAAGCCACGCCGGTGACCTTGCCGACGTTGATGCCCGACACATTGACGTCGTTGCCGGGCGAGATGCCGCCCGCGTCGGCGAAGTAGGCCTCGTACGGCTTGCCCTGCGGCCAGAACGGCAGGCTGGTGTAGCCGAACGACACCAGCACCAGGCAGGCCACCAGCACGATGCCGAATATGCCGGTGCGAAGCGGATTTCCGCCGTCGGGCCTAGCCATTCTCCGAGCACCTCCCCTTCGACGGATCGGGCGGGCCACCGAACGGAATCAGGATGTCGCTGCCCGCGGGACCGTTGACCTTGATCCGCACGGAGCAGTAGAAGATGTTGAAGAACGACCCGTAGGCGCCCAGCGCGTTCAGCCGCAGGTAGTTCTCGGCCAGCGGTTCGATGACCTTGTTGACGTCGGCCTTGCGCTCGTCGAAGCGTTGCGCGAAGGGACGGGCGTTTTCGATCACGCCCTGAATGGGCCTGCGCGACTGCTTCAGCATGTCGGTGAGGTCGGTCGACGCCGACGCCAGCGGCGGGATGGCGCCGGCGATGGGGTCGCGGCCCTGCGCGAGGCCGGTGAGCAGCTTTTGCAACTGGTCCACGCTGGCGTCGAATTGGGCGCCCTTGTCGTCGACGGTGCCGAGCACCGTGTTCAGGTTGTTGACAACATCGCCGATCAACTGGTCGCGCGCGGCCAGGTTCTGGGTGAACGCGCTGGTGGTCGACAGCAGGCTGGACAGCGCACCGCCCTGGCCCTGCAGCAGCTCGATGACGGCGCTGCTCACCTCGTTGATCTTGTTGCCGTCGAGGCCCTTCAGCACCGGCCGCAGCCCACCCAGCAGGGCGTCGAGGTCAAGCGCCGGCGAGGTGTTCTCCTTCGGGATGGTGCTTCCCGGCGGGATCTTCCGCAATTCCCCTGGGCCGGCGGTGATTTCGAGATAGCGGTCACCGACCAGGTTCTCGTAGCGGACCGCGGCGCGGGTCGAGGTGTACAGCTGGTACTTCTTGTCGACATCGAAGGAGACGTCCACGGTGTTGTCGGGGTTCAGGCTGACCGCGCCGACCGTGCCCACCGGCACACCCGCGATCCGCACGTCCTGGCCCGCCTTCAGCCGGGAGGCGTCGGAAAACGTCGCGTGGTACTTGGTTTCCGACGCGAACCGGAACTCCCCGAAGACCACCACCAGCATCGCCGCCACCAGGAGCATCGCCACCGTGAAGATGCCGACGTTGAGCAAAGTGCGCTTGCCCTCCATCAGTAGTCGTCCCTTTCCGCGAACGCTCCGTTGAAAAGGAACTGCGCCGTCGAAGGTGCGTCGAACTGCAACTCGGTGTTCGGCTGATACGGCACGTAGGCGTTGTCGGTGACCAGGAACGGCGACTTGTACCAGGAGCCGCCCAGCTGCTTGCTCGGGATGTTGGGCAGGCCGCGGCAATTGGGGCCGCCGGAGGCGTTCACGATCGGCAGGCTCTCCGGATACGTGTAGGCGGGCGAACCGGGCAGGAAGTTGGACGACACGAACAGACCCGGCCTGGTGCCGCCGATGATCGGGGCGAAGAAGTCGACGGCCTTGGCGGTGCCCTCGAGGATGCAACCGAACTCGGGCGAATACTCGCCTGCGACGTTCAGCGGTGCGCGAAGCCGGTTCACGGCGGCGATGTAGTCGTTCTCCGCGGGCGCCAACGTGTCGGTGCCGTTGTTGGCGAGGCCGGTGGCCGCCAGCAACGTGGCGGTCAGGTTGTCCTGTTCGTCGACGATCGTGTTGTTGATGGCGGGCACGTTCTCGAAGATGCGGGCCAGGTCCGGCCCCGCGTCGCCGTAGATGTTCGCCACTTCGGCGGTCTTCTGGATGTCCTGCTGAAGGGTCGGAAGCTTCGGGTTCAGTTGCTGCAGATAGTAGTTCAGCCCTGCGAGCAGTGCGCCGAGATCGTCACCGTGGCCGCGCAGGCCTTCCGCGAGCGCGCTCAGCGTGCCGTTCAGGTGCACCGGGTCGATCTTGTGCAACACCTCGGTCAGCGTCTGGAAGAGGGTGTTGACCTCCAACTGCACCGACGACGCCTGCACCTGCGCGCCGGGCCGCAGCGCCGTCCCGGAGGGCTGATCGGGCGGGACGAACTCGACCGACTTGGCGCCGAAAACCGTTGTGCTGGCGATGCGTACCACCGCGTTGGACGGGATGTAGCGCATTTCGTTGCTGTCGATCGCGAGGGTCAGCTTGGCCTGGTCACCCGCGTACTCGATCGAGTCGACCTCGCCGATCTGGATGCCGCGGTACTTCACCTTGGCGTCGCGGTCCATCACCAGGCCTGCCCGCGGCGAGGTGACGGTGATCTTGTCGGTCGACGTGAACGCCGCGGTGTAGGCCAGATACGTGAAGACGACGGCGGCGATGACGAGTGCGGCCAGGATCGCCGCAGCGATGCGCACATGGCTTCGCTTGGCGTCTCCGTCAGACATCGTCTCTCACCTACCCGGACAGGTTGAAGTTGCCGGACGCGCCGTAGACGGCGAGTGAGATGAACAGGGTGATGGTGACGACCACGATCAGGGACGTGCGAACGGCCTGACCGACCGCGATCCCGACGCCGACCGGGCCGCCGGACGCGTTGTAGCCGTAGTAGGTGTGCACCAGCATCACGGCGATCGCCATGACGATGGCCTGCAGGAACGACCACAGCAGGTCGGTCGGTATCAGGAAGGTGTTGAAGTAGTGGTCGTAGAGGCCCGCCGACTGGTTGTTGATGAACACGGTGGTGAACCGGGCCGCGAAGAACGCCGCCAGCACCGACAGCGAGTAGAGCGGGATGATCGCGACCATCCCGGCCATCAGTCGTGTCGACACCAGATACGACACCGAGTGCACGGCCATGGATTCGACCGCATCGATCTCCTCCGCGACCCGCATCGCGCCCAGTTGCGCGGTGGTGCCCGCACCGATCGTGGCGGCCAGCGCAATGCCGGCGATGACGGGCGCGACGATGCGCACGTTCAGAAACGCGGACAGAAAGCCGGTCAGCGCCTCGATGCCGATGTTGCCCAGCGACGAATAGCCCTGCACGGCGATGACGCCGCCCGAGGCGAGGGTCAGAAACGCCGCCACGCCGACGGTGCCGCCGATCATCACCAGAGCGCCGGTGCCCATCGTCATCTCGGCGATGTTGCGAATGGTCTCCTTGCGGTAGCGGGTGAGCGCGTTCGGGACGTAGCGGATGGTCTGGCCGTAGAACAGCGCCTGCTCGCCGATCGCGTCGACGGCCTTCGGCACCCCCTTGAAAATCCTGCGGAAGCGGACTGTGGCGTCGTAACTCATCGCGGCAGTCTCTTCTTCGTGCAAGCACTCATCAGCGCACCAGCACTCTCACGCCGATCGCCGTCATGATCACGTTGATGACGAACAGGCAGATGAAGGCATAGACCACGGTTTCGTTGACCGCGGTGCCGACGCCCTTGGGCCCGCCCTGCACGGTCAGGCCGCGGTAACAGCCGACGAGCCCGGCGACGACGCCGAACAGCAAAGCTTTCACCTCGGCCAGCACCAACTCGCCGAGTCCGGTCAGCACGGTCAGCCCGTTGATGAACGCGCCGGGGTTGACGCCCTGCAGAAACACGGAGAAGACGTATCCGCCGGACAGCCCGATCGCGCAGACCAGGCCGTTGAGCAGCAGGGCGACGACGGTCGATGCGAGCACGCGCGGCACCACGAGGCGCTGGATCGGATCGATGCCCAGCACCCGCATCGCGTCGATCTCCTCGCGGATGGTGCGGGCCCCGAGGTCGGCGCAGATCGCTGTCGCGCCCGCGCCCGCCACCACCAGCACCGTCACCACGGGACCGAGCTGGGTGATGGTGCCGAACGCGGTGCCCGCGCCGGACAGGTCGGCCGCACCGATCTCGCGCAGCAGGATGTTGAGGGTGAAGGCGACCAGAACGGTGAACGGAATCGCGACCAGCAGCGTCGGAACCAGCGAGACGCGCGCGATCATCCAGGTCTGCTCGAGGAATTCCCGGAACTGAAAGGGCCGACGGAAGATCTTGACGAAAGTGTCGATCGACATTTCGACGAACCCGCCTACGGCCCGCGCCGGAACCGCAAGCTGTTCGATCAACCTCGGCTCCGTTCTCGGGTCGGGGGTTTCACGAGCCGCGCACGACGGCGAACTAGCAGATTCTGCTGGCCACGGCGACTTTTCCACCCCTGCGTCACAAGTAAATCTAAGTGAGCCGGATCATAGTAACTAGAACACGTTCGCACTGTCAAAGGCAGCGGCGAAGCGCAATAATCCAGCTTATGTCCAGGTCAGAGGCGGTGTGATCCAGGTCATTCTGGAACGTGTTCTAACCTGTGAACGAGCTGCGGCCTTAATAGGCCTCTTAGGATTTTCCCATCAGGTGCGAGGCCGAGAATCCACGCTCGAGGTCGCGGCCAGCAAAGAACTCACGCAGCGTCGCGCTCAGTTCGGCCGGCGCCCACGCGCCCCCGCCGGCGGTGAACTGCTGTTCGACGGCCGGCGCCGCCATCAGCGTCACGGTCGGACCGTAGACGATGAACACCTGGCCGCTGACCCGGTCGGACGCCGGCGAGGCGAGAAACTTCACGAGCGAGACGACGTGCTCGGGCGAAAGGCTGTCGACCTCGCCGTCGGCGAGTTCGGGTGCGTCGCCGAACACGTCGGCGGTCATCGCGGTGCGGGCGCGGGGGGCGATGGCGTTGGCCCGCACCCCGTAGCGCTCGAGGGCGCGCGCCGCGGTGAGTGTGAGCTGGATGATGCCCGCCTTGGCCGCACCGTAGTTGGCCTGGCCGACCGGCCCGGTCAACCCGGCCTCCGAGGACGTGTTGATGATGCGGCCGTAGACCGTTCCGTCGCCCTCTTTTGCCTTGGCGCGCCAATACGTTGCGGCGTTGCGGGTCAGCAGGAAATGTCCGCGCAGGTGCACGGCGATCACCGCGTCCCAGTCCTCGTCGGACATGTTGAACAGCATCTTGTCGCGGGTGATGCCCGCGTTGTTGACGACGATGTCGAGTCCGCCGAGACCGTCGGCGGTGGCGACGAGTTCGTCGGCCGTAGTGCGCGCACTGATGTCACCGGAGACCGCGACGGCCTTCGACCCGGCCGCGACGATCTCGTCGAAGACGTCCGAGCGGTCCAGCGCCGCCGCCATGTCGTTGACCACGACGGTGGCGCCGGAGCGGGCGAGGCCGATCGCCTCCGCCCTGCCGAGGCCACCGGCCGCGCCGGTGACCACCGCGACTCGGCCGGACAGATCGGTCAGGTCCTGATGTTGTGCGCTCACTTAACGAATACCTCTAGTCCTTGCGGAGCAACGCGGCGCGCGGGCACTCGGCGATTGACTGCTCGGCCAGCTCTTCCTGGTCGGCGGGCACCGGGTCCTGCTTCACCACCGCGTAATCCTCGTCGTCGAGATCGAACAGGTCTGGCGCGATTCCCACGCAGACCGCGTTACCTTCACACCGATCGCGGTCGACTTCAACTCGCACGACTACCTCCTGAGTGTTCAGCACCGACGGGCTGTTGCCGGGTGGCCCCCACAATACGACCAGGTCGGCGCGCCACCGACGGGAACCGTCGCTGGACCCCCAGACTAGAACGTGTTACAACCGGGGGTGGCAGATGGGTCTGCCGACGAGTGCGACGAGAAGGACGAAGCGATGCGGATCGGCTACACCCCCGAGCAAGAGGAGTTGCGCCGCGAGCTGCGCGCCTACTTCACCAAGCTGATGACGGCCGAGCGGGCGGAGGCGCTCGCGTCGGGCGACGGCGAGATGGGCCGTGGCAACGTCTACCGCGAGACCGTCGCGCAGATGGGCAAGGACGGCTGGCTGACGCTGTCGTGGCCCAAGGAGTTCGGCGGCCAGGAACGCACTCACATGGACGGCCTGATCTTCAACGACGAGGCCGCGATCGCCAACGTGCCCGTCCCCTTCCTCACCATCAACAGCGTCGCGCCGACGATCATGGCGTTCGGCACCGACGAGCAGAAGAAGTTCTTCCTGCCCAAGATCGCGGCGGGCGAACTGCACTTCTCGATCGGCTACTCCGAGCCCGGCGCGGGCACCGACCTGGCCGCGCTGCGCACCACCGCGGTCCGCGACGGCGACGATTACGTGATCAACGGCCAGAAGATGTGGACCAGCCTGATCGCCTACGCCGACTACGTGTGGCTGGCCGTGCGCACCAACCCGGAGGCCAAGAAGCACCGCGGCATCTCCATGCTCATCGTGCCGACCACCGCCGAGGGGTTCTCCTGGACGCCGGTGCACACCATGGCAGGCGTCGACACCAGCGCCACCTACTACCAGGACGTCCGGGTGCCCGCCACCAACCTGGTCGGTGAGGAGAACGCCGGCTGGAAGCTGGTCACCAACCAGCTCAACCACGAGCGTGTCGCACTGGTGTCCGCGCAACCGATCTTCTCGGCACTCGGCGGCGTTCGCGAGTGGGCGCAGAACACCAAGGACTCCCGCGGCAACCGCCTGATCGACTCCGAGTGGGTGCAGCTCAACCTCGCCCGTGTGCACGCCAAGGCCGAGGTGCTCAAGCTGATCAACTGGGAACTGGCTTCCACCGAGGACGCCGCGCCGTCGCCCGCCGATGCGTCGGCGGCCAAGGTTTACGGCACCGAATTGGCCACCGAGGCGTACCGGCTGCTGATGGAGGTGCTCGGCACCGCAGCGACGGTGCGCACCGACTCCCCGGGCGCCCTGTTGCGTGGCCGGATCGAGCGGATGCACCGGTCGTGCCTGATCCTGACGTTCGGCGGCGGCACCAATGAGATTCAGCGCGACATCATCGGCATGGTCGCGCTCGGCCTGCCCCGGGTGAACCGGTAGAGACGGAGGCTTCAGACATGGACTTCACCACCACCGAAGCCGCCGAGGACCTCGGCGGGCTGACGCGCACCATCACCGACTCGGTGTGCACAGCCGAGCGGCAGCGCGAACTCGACGGGCTCGACGAGCGCTTCGACGCCACCCTGTGGGCCAAGCTGAAAGAGGCCGACGTGCTGTCGACCACGGCGCCGGAATCCCTTGGCGGCGGCGGCTTCGGCGCACTGGAGCAGGTCGCGGTGCTGGTCGCACTCGGCAGGCAGATGGCCCCGGTGCCCTACCTCGAGTCGGCGGTGCTGGCCGCGGGCGCACTGGCGGCGTTCGGCTCGCCGGAACTGCAGCAGGCATGGGCGGTCCCGGCGGTCAACGGCGACAAGATCGTCACCGTCGCCCTCGACGGCGACATGGGCGACGGTCCCGTCCAGGCCACCGCCGATGCCGACGCGTATCGGCTGACCGGAGCCAGGACCCAGGTATGGTACGGCCCGATCGCCGACGCCTTTCTGGTGCCCGCCGAAACCGATTCCGGCACCAAGGTTTTCGTGGTGGCCAAGGATGACGCGGGGGTATCCGTCACCTCGCTGAATACCACCGGCCACGGCAGCATCGGGCACCTCGACCTGCAGGGCGTCGAGCTGGGCGCCGACCGGGTGGTCGGCGACGCCGATGTCGTGTCATGGCTGACCACGCATGCCACGTTGGGCCGCAGCGCTTTTCAGCTAGGGGTCCTCGACCGGGCGCTGGAGTTGACCGCGGAGTACGCCCGCGAGCGCGAGCAGTTCGACCGCCCGATCGGCAGCTTCCAGGCGGTCTCGTCCCGCCTGGCCGACGGCTACATCGACATCAAGGGCCTGCGCCTGACCGTGACACAGGCGGCCTACCGGCTGTCCGAGGACCTGCCCGCCGACATCGACGTCAACACCGCGGCGTTCTGGGCCGCCGAAGCCGGCCACCGCGTCGCGCATACCGCAGTACACGTGCACGGCGGCGTCGGCATCGATACCGACCATCCCGTGCACCGCTACTTCCTCGCGGCCAAGCAGACGGAGTTCGCCGTCGGTGGTGCCACCGGGGCGCTGCTGCAGATCGGTCGCGAATTGGCTGACACACCGGCCTGACTTGCATCCCGCGACCGGCAGTGAGCTTCCCACCGTCACCTCGCTGATCACGCCGCTGATCGAGGTCGACGACCGCGGCGTGCACTTCGAGCAGTCGTTCACGTCGTGGCGCGACCACATCGGGCAGGGCGCCGCGGTGGCGGCGGCGCTGCGGGCGCGGATGGATCCCGACAGGCCGCCGCACGTGGGCGTGCTGCTGCAGAACACCCCGTTCTTCTCCTCGCTGCTGGTGGCGGCGGGCTTGACCGGGATCGTGCCCGTTGGCCTCAACCCCATCCGCCGCGGCGCGGCGCTGCAGCGCGACATCGATCATGCGGATTGCCAACTGGTCCTTGCCGATTCGGCGTCAGCGGCGGTCGTCGGCGACATCGAGCACATCGATGTCGACTCGCCGGACTGGGCCGCGGAGGTGGCCGGCCATCACGGCACCCCGGTCACCGCGCGCGCGGCCGACCCCGCGGACACCTTCATGCTGATCTACACATCCGGCACCAGCGGCGACCCCAAGGCGGTGGTCTGCAGTCACGGCAAGGTCGCGATCGCCGGTGTGATGATGTCCGAGCGGTTCGGTCTCGGCGAAGACGACGTCTGCTACGTGTCCATGCCGTTGTTCCACTCCAACGCGGTGCTGGTCGGCTGGGCGGTGTCACTGGCCTGCCGGGGCTCGATGGTGTTGCGGCGCAAGTTCTCCGCGTCGCAGTTCCTTCCCGACGTCCGCCACTACGGCGCCACGTACGCCAACTACGTCGGCAAGCCGCTGTCTTATGTGCTTGCGACGCCCGAACGTCCGGACGATGCCGACAACCCGTTGCGGGCGGTGTACGGGAACGAGGGTGCGCCCGCCGACGTCGACCGGTTCGCGAGCAGATTCGACACCGTCGTCGTCGACGGATTCGGCTCCACCGAGGGCGGGGTGGCGATCGGCCGCACGCCCGACACCCCGCCGGGTGCGCTGGGCCCGCTGCCCGAGGGCACCGAGATCGTCGACGTGGACACCGGCGAACCGTGCCCGCCCGGTGTCACCGGCGAGATCGTGAACACCGCAGGGCCGGGACGCTTCGAGGGCTATTACAACGACCCGGGCGCCGACGCCGAACGGATGCGGGGCGGTGTGTATCACAGCGGCGACCTCGGCTACCGCGACGAGAACGGCTACGCCTATTTCGCCGGGCGGCTTGGCGACTGGATGCGCGTCGACGGCGAGAACCTCGGCGCCGCGCCGATCGAGCGGGCGCTGCTGCGCCATCCCGATGTGGTCGAGGTCGCGGTGTACGGGATACCGGCGCCCGATGTCGGGGACCAGGTGATGGCGGCGCTGCTGCTGGCCGACGGCGCCACCTTCGACGTCGACGCGTTCCGGGAGTTCCTGGCCGAGCAGCCGGACCTGAGCCCCAAGCAGTGGCCGGCGTTCGTGCGGGTCGCCGACGAACTGCCGCGGACCGAGTCGTTCAAGGTGATCAAACGCCAACTCGCGGCACAGGGCACCGAATGCGACGACGCGGTGTGGCCCGTTCGGCGGTAACGTCGGACACGTGGGCTACCGCGACTTCCCGCCGCCGCCGCACCTGCGCGATCTCGTCGAATGCGCGTGGGTGGTGGACGGAACGCCGGAGACGGTCCGAGTGATCCCTGATGGCTGCATGGACCTCATCGAGATGTCCGGCCGGATCGTGGTCGCCGGCCCCGACACCACCTCGTCTCTTCACCCTCGGGGCCGAGAAGTGTTTGCGGGCCTGAGGTTTCGTCCCGGGGTGCTGCCGCGCCTGCTCGGTGTGCCCGCGGCAGAGCTGCGCGATAGCCGTGTCCCCCTGGCCGATTTGGGTGTGACCAGCGCCAGGGGCCGCACGCTGGTGGAGCTGACGATCACGCTCGCGTCGAGCGATCCTGCGAAGGAGACCGCACCGTGGTCGCTTCACGCGCTGCGCGACATCACCGCACGTCTCGGAAAGGGTTGTGCTGTAGCCGATGTCGCACGTCACACCGGCTGGTCGAGCCGCACGCTGCAGCGCCAGTGCACCGCCGTCTACGGATACGGGCCCGCGATGCTACGGCGGGTTCTACGATTCCGCCGAGCAGTCACGTTGCTGGACGACGGGCTCGCGCCGGCGGATGTGGCGGCCATCGCCGGCTACGCCGACCAATCCCACCTGCACCGCGAAGTGCGCGATCTGACCGGGATGTCGCTCGCCGCGCTGCGTCAGGACAGCGCGCAGAAGAGGTCCACCGAGGTGCCGTCGGGATCGGTGACGGTCGCGTAGCGCTGACCCCACGGCGCGTCGAACGGCTTCAGCGCACCGGGATGTCCGGCCTCGATGAGCCGCTCGAACAACGCGTCGACGTCCGCAGGCTCGCTCACCCGGAACGCCAGGGCCAGCCGTCCCTGCTGTTTCGGCGGCGTCCAACCGCGGTGCATGCCCGCGATGATCTCTTCGTCGTCGAACGCCAGCTTGTTGCCGCCGGGCAACTCGACTTCCACGTGCGGGCCGTGGGCATCGGGGATGTCCAGGCCAAGCAGCCGGTAGAAGTCGAGCGCGCGCCGCATGTCCGTGGTCGCGATCTCGACGACGGTCGATGTCACTCGTATGTCCATGTCGCCCACGTTAGGTCGTCATCCCGCGGCCGTCGTGAACGAATCGGACATACGCGGCCGATGCTCAAGGCAGACTCTGGACGATGAAGCCGCCCGGCTTCGAGGCGAAGACCAGGCCGACATCGTCACGGCTGCAAGGGACGTGATCGATTCCGACACGACGAGTTGTGCTGGCGCGGAGCGGAGTTTGTAGGGAATCACCCCATATCTCGGCGCCTGCCCGGCGCGTAGCGTCGAAGCGCATGGCGATGAATGCTGTGACGCCGCTCATGTGCACGTCGGCGGTGATTTCTCTGGTTACAGCAGCGCTAGCCGTTGCGCCCGCGGCCACCGCGCGCGACTGTGACTGGCGTCTGGGGCCCGACATGGTCCTGCTGCAGGACAACGGATTGACGGTGATGGGGCACATCACCGACAACTTGGTGGTGGGGCCGGTCAAGTACGCCCATACCGGAGGCGACGACTGGACGGAGGGACTTCCTCAGGGTCCCGCCGGCCTGACCAGCCCCGACAAGCGCACGTTCACGATGACCGTGAATTGGACGAAGGGGCCGGGCGCTGGCCTGTCGAACACCTACACGGGCCGCATCGGCGATGACAAACGGCTCCTTGGAACGACGACGAACAGTCTCGGCAGCACTAATGGCTGGCAAGCGCAGTACAGCGCGTTCTGCGACGACCCGCCGGTAAAGGACCTTGACGTCACTCCGGGAGCACCCCTTGGTTCCGGCGCGGCAGGCGCCAAACCCGATACACCCAAGGCTCCGACGGAGGCCACCGTCATCGCCGACACGGACATCTACGACAAGCCAGACGGCAACGGACAGAAGATCGGCACCTTGAGCGTCGGCGAGGTACATCCCTTGATGGAGCCGTGCCGAAATGACTGGTGCCGAGTGGGCCAGATCGAACTCGGCGGCTACGACGGCCTTCCGAACGGGACCGCCTGGGTGTATGCCAAGGGCTTCTTGACCTTCTCCTGACCGAACCGCTAGGTCTCCCGAATGTCGTCGAGGCGCCGCGACGCCTCGTCAAAGCCCGCGACCAACTCGGCCATGATGTCGGCGACCGGCCGGATCTCGTTCATCCGGCCGACGATCTGGCCCACAGGCATGGCCACCGCCGTCGGGTCGGTCGACTCGTTCATCCGCTGGTGCGCCTCGCTGACCAGGATGTTCTGCAGCGGCATCGGAAGAGGCTCCGGTGCGTCGGGGGCGTCCCAGGCGTCGGTCCACCGACTCTTGAGCAGCCGGGCGGGCTTGCCGGTGTAGATGCGGCGCCGAACGGTGTCCGCGGACGTCGCCGCGAGCAGCGCCTCCTGGATCGTCGACCGGCCGCTCTGCTGGCGATGGCCCAGGTCGTATTCGGCCGCGGTGAGAAACGCCGAGCCCATCCAGACGCCCGACGCGCCGAGTGCCAGCGCCGCCGCGACCTGCCGACCGGTTCCGATGCCGCCCGCGGCGAGCACGGGCGCCCGACCATCAAGGGCGTCGACGATTTCCGGCCACAACACCATCGAGCCGATCTCTCCGGTGTGCCCGCCTGCCTCATGCCCCTGCGCGACGACGATGTCCACTCCGTTGTCGACGTGGCGCTGCGCGTGTTTGGGGCTGCCCGCCAGCGCGGCGACCGGGACACCGGCCGCATGCACCTGGTCGATGACGTCGCGCGGCGGCGAACCGAGTGCGTTGGCGATCAGCTTGATCGGGTGCTTGAGCGCCACCTCGACGTGGGAGCGCGCCACCGAATGCAGCCAGCCGAGCACACCGGCCGAGCGCTCCTCGTCGTCCGGCAACGGCGGGACGCCGAGGTCTGCGAGCGTCTTGTCGACGAAGTCGCGGTGCGACTGCGGGATCAGCTTGTTGATATCGGCCGATGTGCCCTCGGTGGGGATTTTGGCGGGCATCACGACGTCGACACCGTAGGGCTTGCCGTCGGTGCTGTCGTCCATCCAGCCCAGCACGCCCTCGAGGTCGTCGGGGTCGTTGAACCGGACGCAGCCCAGCACGCCCAGGCCGCCGGCCCTGCTGACCGCGGCGGCCACCTTCTCCGACGGCGTGAAGACGAAGATCGGGTAGTCGATGCCGAATCGGTCACACAGCTCGGTACGCATTTACTTCTCCCGTCGCTCCGCTCGCCCGGTCAGGATGGCGCCCCCGCGTGCTTGGCGTGCACGTCATCGGCCGGGCGGGCCTCTGTCTGTTCCTTGGCCCACCGGTAGTCGGGCTTGCCCGCCGGCGAGCGCTTCACCTCGTCGACGAACCAAAGGCTGCGCGGCACTTTGTATCCCGCGATCTCGCTGCGCACGAACGAGTCGAGGTCGGCCAAGGTCGGCCGCGCGCCCTCGCGGGGGTGCACCACCGCGGCGACGTGCTGCCCGAACCGGGGATCCGGCACGCCGACCACAAGCGCGTCGAACACGTCGGGATGTCCCTTGAGCGCGGCCTCGACCTCCTCGGGGTAGATCTTCTCGCCGCCGCTGTTGATCGACACCGACCCGCGGCCGAGCATCGTGACCGTGCCGTCGGCCTCGACCTCCGCGTAGTCACCCGGGATCGCATAGCGCACGCCGTTGAAGGTCTTGAACGTCTCCGCGGTCTTCTTCTCGTCCTTGTAGTAGCCGACCGGGATGTTGCCTTTCTTGGCGATCACTCCGCGCACGCCCGAACCCGGTGCCACCTCGTTGCCGTCCTCGTCGAGCACGACGGTGCGGTGGTCGATGGTCACCCGGGGCCCGCCCATGTGATGTTCGCCCTTGGCGACGACGCTGGTGCCGCCGAAACCGGTCTCCGAGGACCCGATCGAGTCGGTGATGATCCGGTTGGGCAGCAGTTCGAGCAGTTTCTCCTTGATGCTGGTGGAGAACAGCGCGGCGGTGCTGGCGAGCAGGAACAGCGACGACAGGTCGTAGTCCTCGCCCTTGGCGGTCGCGGCCTCCAGCGCGTCGAGCAGCGGGCGCGCCATCGCGTCGCCGGTGAAGAACAGCAGGTTCACCTTGTGCTCGTGGATGGCCTTCCACACCGCGTCGGCGTTGAATTCCGGTGCCAGCACGGTGGTTTGACCGGAGAAGATCGACATCCAGGTGGCCGACTGGGTGGCGCCGTGGATCATCGGCGGGATCGGGTAGCGGATCATCGGCGCGTTCTCCGCAGCCGCCTTGGCCAGGTCGTGTTCGCCTTCGACGAATTCCCCTGTGGCGAAGTCGGTTCCACCGAAGAGGACGCGGTAGATGTCCTCATGGCGCCACATCACGCCCTTGGGAAAGCCGGTGGTGCCGCCGGTGTAGAGCAGGTAGATGTCGTCGGCGCTGCGCTCGCCGAAATCCCTTTCGGGCGAGCCCTGTTCGAGCGCGGAGTAGAACTCGACGCCACCGTAGCGCTGATAGTCGTCGTCGCTTCCGCCACTCCCATCGTCGATAACCAGCACAGTCTTCACGGCGGGCGTGTCCGGCAGCACGTTGGCCACCTTGTCGGCGTACTGCCGCTCGTGCACCAACGCGACCATGTCGGAGTTCTCGAACAGGTAGCGCAGTTCGCCCTCGACGTAGCGGAAGTTGACGTTGACCAGGATGGCGCCCGCCTTGACGATGCCCAGCATCGCGATCACGATCTCGATGCGGTTGCGGCAGTAGAGGCCGACCTTGTCGCCCTTTTTCACCCCCTGGTCGATCAGGTAGTGCGCCAGGCGGTTGGCCTTTTCCTCCAGCTGGGCGTAGGTCAGCTGGTCGTCGCCGCAGATCAGCGCGACGCGGTCAGGCACGGCGTCGATGGCGTGCTCGGCAAGGTCTGCAATATTGAGGGCCACGGCACCAAACTAGAACGTGTTACATTTCGTGACAAGTCTGTGGCATCGATGCAGGAAGGCAGACATCCGTGAGCCAGCCCGAAAAAGGCCCCGACGCCCTCATTGAGCAGCGCGGACACACCTTGATCCTGACGCTGAACCGGCCCGAGGCGCGCAACGCGCTGTCCACCGAGATGCTCTCGATCATGGTCGAGGCGTGGGACCGCGTGGACAACGATCCGGAGATCAGGACCTGCATTCTGACCGGCGCAGGCGGCTACTTCTGCGCGGGGATGGACCTCAAGGCCGCCACGGCCAAGCCGCCGGGCGACTCGTTCAAAGACGGCAGCTACGACCCGTCGCGCATCGACGCGCTGCTGAAGGGCAGGCGGCTGACCAAACCGTTGATCGCGGCCGTCGAAGGCCCCGCGATCGCGGGCGGCACCGAGATCCTGCAGGGCACCGACATCCGCATCGCCGCCGAGAGCGCGAAGTTCGGCATCTCCGAGGCCAAGTGGAGCCTGTATCCGATGGGTGGTTCCGCGGTGCGCCTGGTGCGCCAGATCCCCTACACCGTGGCCTGCGACCTGCTGCTGACCGGGCGTCACATCACCGCGGCGGAGGCCAGGGAGATGGGATTGGTCGGCTACGTGGTGCCCGACGGCACGGCGCTGGAGAAGGCGTTGGAGATCGCCGAGGTGATCAACACCAACGGACCGCTGGCAGTGCAGGCGATCCTCAAGACCATCCACGAGACCGAGGGCATGCACGAGAACGACGCGTTCAAGCTCGACACCAAGACGGGCATCGGGGTGTTCCTCTCCGACGACGCCAAGGAGGGCCCGCTGGCCTTCAAGGAGAAGCGCGCGCCCAAGTTCCAAATGAAGTAGCGCCCAGCTTGTGGTTGGCCCGAATGGACATGATCGCTGCTGATTCTGTACATCAGGGCCATCGGCTGATCGGCCCGCCCGCCTTACGCTCGTTCCATGACAGACACGCTGACGGGCGGGCTCGGACTGCAGCAATGCCGTCGCATCGTCACCGAAATTCCCGGGCCGCGATCACTCGAATTGGCGGCTCGGCGCAGAGTCGCACTCCCCGCGGGTCTGGCCAGTAGCGCGGGGATCTACGCCGCAGCGGCTGGCGGCGGTGTCATCGTCGACGTGGACGGCAACTCGTTCATCGATCTCGGCAGCGGCATTGCCGTCACCACGGTCGGAAACGCGGCCCCTGCCGTGGTGTCACGTGCGGCCGATCAATTGGCGCGCTACACCCATACCTGCTTTCTGGCGACACCCTACGAGCCGTACCTGGAGGTCGCGGAAACGCTGAACCGGCTGACCCCGGGCACACACGAGAAGCGCACCGCGCTGTTCAACACCGGCAGTGAAGCCGTGGAGAACGCGGTCAAATACGCGCGTGCGGCCACCGGGCGATCCGCGGTCGTGGTGTTCGATCACGCGTTTCACGGCCGCTCGCTGCTCACCATGTCGATGACCGCCAAGAACCAGCCCTACAAGCACGGTTTCGGTCCGTTCGCCCCCGAGGTGTACCGCGCACCGATGGCCTACCCGTTCCGGTGGCCGTCGGGTCCCGACAATTGCGCAGTCGAGGCGTTGCGTCAGTTCACTCAACTCGTCGATTCCCAGCTCGGCGCGGACGCGGTTGCCTGTGTCGTCGTCGAACCCATCCAGGGCGAAGGCGGATTCATCGTGCCCGCAGCGGGATTCCTGCGTTCGGTCGCCGACTTCTGTCGCGACCGCGGGATCCTGCTTGTCGCCGACGAAGTTCAGACCGGCATCGGCCGCACGGGCGCCTGGTTCGCCTGCGAGCACGAGGGCATCCTGCCTGATCTCCTCACCACGGCAAAGGGATTGGCCGGCGGACTGCCGCTGGCCGCGGTCACCGGCCGTGCCGACATCATGGATGCCGCACACGCCGGCGGAATCGGCGGCACCTACAGCGGAAACCCTGTGGCGTGTGCGGCAGCCCTCGGCGTATTCGAGGAGATCGAGAACGGCGACCTGCTCGCCCGAGCGCGCACCATCGGAGACCTGATGGTACGCGAACTTCACAGCATCGCCGCCGCCACAGACGTCGTCGGCGAGATCCGCGGCCGCGGTGCGCTGATCGCCGCCGAACTGGTAGTGCCGGGTACCCGCGAGCCCAACCGCAATGCCGTCGCCAGGCTCGCGGCCCACTGCCACGACAATGGCGTATTGACCTTGACTGCAGGCACTTTCGGTAACGTCCTGCGGTTCCTACCGCCGCTGTCCATCTCCGATGAATTGCTCATCGAGGCCTTCGACGTTCTGCGTCAGGGCTTCGCGACGCTGTAGACCCTCAGGAGCTCACCCATGACACTCGCCACCGCACCGGCTGCGAAGAAGACCACCTACGCACCGCTGGAACTGTTCGATACCGACCGGTTGCTTGACGCCGACGAACGCGACATTGCCGCCACGGTCCGCAAGTTCGTGGAAACCCGACTCAAGCCCAACATCGAGGATTGGTACGAATCCGCAACACTGCCAAAAGAACTGGCCAAGGAGTTCGGCGACCTCGGTGTGCTGGGGATGCATCTGGACGGGTACGGATGCGCAGGGACCAACGCCGTCAGCTACGGCTTGGCATGTCTGGAATTGGAAGCTGGCGACAGCGGGTTCCGCAGCTTCGTATCTGTGCAGGGCTCGTTGTCGATGTTCTCCATTCATCGATACGGCTCTGACGAACAGAAGAACGAGTGGCTTCCACGATTGGCCGCCGGAGACGCGGTCGGGTGCTTCGGCCTGACCGAACCCGACTTCGGCTCCAACCCCGCCGGCATGCGAACACGCGCCCGCCGCGACGGGAGCGACTGGGTGCTCAACGGCACCAAGATGTGGATAACCAACGGCAATCTCGCTGACGTGGCCACCGTGTGGGCGCAGACCGACGACGGTATCCGCGGTTTCCTGGTGCCCACTGACACACCGGGGTTCACGGCCAACGCGATTCACCGCAAACTCTCATTGCGCGCCTCCGTGACTTCCGAACTGGTCCTCGACAACGTCCGGCTGCCCGCATCGGCGCAACTGCCTGATGCCAGGGGCCTGTCCGCACCACTGTCGTGTCTGAACGAGGCCCGCTTCGGCATCGTGTTCGGAGCGTTGGGTGCCGCCCGCGACAGCCTGGAAACCACCATCGCCTACGCGCAGTCGCGTGAAGTCTTCGACAAGCCGTTGACCAACTACCAGCTCACGCAGGAGAAGCTGGCGAATATGACCCTCGAACTCGGCAAGGGTCTGCTGCTGGCCATCCACCTGGGCCGCATCAAGGACGCGGACGGAGTGCGACCGGATCAGGTCAGCCTCGGCAAGCTCAACAATGTCCGCGAAGCCATCGCGATCGCCCGCGAGTGTCGAACGCTTTTGGGCGGCAGCGGAATAACACTGGAGTACTCACCGCTACGGCACGCCAACAACCTGGAGTCCGTTCTGACCTACGAGGGCACCTCCGAGATGCACCTGCTGTCCATCGGCAAGGCGCTCACGGGCGTGGCGGCGTTCCGCTGATGAGACAGCACTGATGAGCGCTTGCGCGAAGAGGAGACAGCACTGATGAGCGCTTGCGCGAAGAGGAGACAGCACTGATGAGCGCGACGCTGCAGCACCTGGTCGGCGGCCGCTGGTACGCCGGAACGGGTGACACACTGCAGAGCCTGAATCCCGCCCATCCGGCAATCACGATCGCCGAGGGCGCCGTGGCCGGTACCACAGATGTCGATGACGCCGTCACTGCCGCGGCAGAGGCAGGCCCGACGTGGGCCGCCACCCCTATCCACCAACGGGGTGCCGTGTTGTCGGCGGCGGCGGACATCGTGGAGCGAAACGCCGATTCCTGGGGTATCGAACTGGCCACCGAGGAAGGAAAAACGAAGGCCGAGGCGATCGGCGAGGTGCGGCGGGCCGCACAGATCCTGCGGTACTACGGCAACGAAGGCGACCGCCAGACCGGCGAGATCTTCGCCTCGCCCCGCGCGGGCGAGCAGATTCTGGTGACGCGAAAGCCCGTCGGCGCGGTGGGCGTCATCACCCCGTTCAACTTCCCCATTGCAATCCCCGCATGGAAAATTGCACCGGCGCTCGTTTATGGGAACACTGTCGTCTGGAAGCCGGCGAGCACCGTTCCGCTGCTGGCGATTCGACTAGCCCAAGCGCTCTGTGACGGCGGTCTGCCTGCCGGCGTTCTGAACCTGCTGATCGGTGGTCCCGACATCGGTGATGCGATCGTCGGCCACGGCGGCATCGATGCCGTCACGTTCACCGGCTCCACAGGGATCGGGCGACGGATCGCGTCTGCCGCCGCGGCCCGCGGTGTGCCGGTCCAGGCCGAGATGGGCGGTAAGAACGCCGCTGTGGTTCTCGACGACGCCGATGTGGACCTGGCTCTCGAGCAGGTCATGCTGGGCGCTTTTCGTTCCACCGGTCAGAAGTGCACCGCCACTTCACGGTTGATCATCACCGACGGCATCGCCGACCGTTTCCTGGAAGCTCTCACCGAGCGCGCGCGTGCGCTGGTGGTCGGTGATCCCACCGAGGACGACACCCAGATGGGACCGGTGGTCAACGAGTCGGCGTTGAAGTCGATTCACGCCGGCATCGAGTGCGCCGCGGCGCAGGGCGCGACATTGCTCACCGGTGGCGAGTCGTACACCGAGGGCCCGCGTACCGAGGGCTACTTCGTGGCGCCGACCATCGTCGAACTCGACGGACCCGCGGACATCTGGACCCGGGAACTGTTCGGGCCCGTCCTCGCCGTGCGCCGCGCTTCCGACGCCGACGATGCGTTCACTGCGGCCAACGACAGCGAGTTCGGGCTCTCGGCAGCGGTCTTCACCCGGGATCTCACCCGGACGCTGCAGGCTGTCGACCAGATCGATGTCGGTGTGCTGCACGTGAACTCGGAATCTGCCGGAGCTGACCCACATGTCCCGTTCGGTGGCGCCAAGAAGAGTGGTCTGGGCCCCAAGGAACAGGGCGGCGCGGCTCGCGAGTTCTTCACCCACACCACGACGGTGTACCTGCGTGGCGGAAGGCCGGGAGTATGACAACGCACGGGGCTCTCGACGGCATTCGGGTCGTCGACTTCAGTCGGGTGCTCGCCGGTCCATACGCGACGATGATGCTTGGCGACTTCGGCGCCGAGATCGTCAAGATCGAACGACCGGTTACCGGTGACGACACCCGACATTGGGGTCCGCCGCACGACTCAGAGGGTGTTGCAACGTATTTCAATGCGGTGAACCGCAACAAGAACTCTGTCGTGCTGGACCTCACCGATCCCGAAGACGTGGCGCGCGCACGTGACCTTGTCACCGAAGCAGACGTTGTGGTCGAGAACTTCCGACCCGGCACCATGGAGAGGCTGGGGCTCGGGTACGACGATCTGCGCGCCATCCGTCCCGACATCGTCTATTGCTCCATCACCGGGTTCGGCCGCGACGGCGGGGCCGAACTGCCGGGCTATGACCTGCTGGTGCAGGCAGTCGGAGGTTTGATGAGCGTCACCGGCGCCGAGTCCGGCAAACCCACGAAAGCCGGTGTGGCAGTGGTCGATGTGTTGGCCGGGCTGCACGCGTTGAGTGGCATCCTGGCCGCGCTGGTGCACCGCGGACGAACCGGCCAAGGTCAGCGGGTGGACACCAACCTGCTCTCGGTCCTGCTTTCCTCCATGGTCAATCAGGCCTCCGGGTACCTGGGCGCAACCGCAGTTCCCGGCATCATGGGCAACCGCCATCCCAGCATCACCCCCTACGAAACCTTCCAGACCGCCGACCGTCCGATCGCGATAGCCGTCGGCAACGACAAACAGTTCAGCGCCTTCGCCGCCGCGGTCGGCCAACCCGACCTGGCGGGCGATCCCAGGTTCGTCACCAACCCGCTGCGCGTAGCCAATCGGGACGCGTTGTGCGCCTTGCTCGAACCCGCGCTGAAGTCGAACGGCGCCGACCACTGGTACGCGACGCTCACCGCCGCAGGCGTCCCCGCCGGACCCATCAACGATCTCGCGGAAGCCTTCGCGTTCGCCCGCGGGCTCGGCATCGAGGCAACCGTCGCGGTGCCCGACAGCCCGACTCCGCAGGTCGCCAATCCGGTCAGTCTGTCCGCCACGCCGGTCACCTATCGCAAGGGGCCGCCGCGGCTCGGGGACACGCCGTCATGAACCGTTCTGATCGCCAGCAACTCCCGGGCGTGGATGGCCAGCCATAATTGAGTGCGTGTGTCGGCCGATTGCAGGTCGTCAGAAAGCAGTTCGCTGATGCGCTGAAGCCGGTTCCGCATCGTGTGGCGATGAACGCCCAGACTCGCTGAAGCAGCTTCGATCTGACCATTGTGGCTCAGGAACGCCGCCAAGGTGTCGACCAATTCCTCATCCTGCTCGGCCAGGTGATCCAACGGCGATGCAAGGACACGTAGTTCGGCTGTGCTGCGCCCGCCGAGCATGATGCCGAAAGCGCCGAGGCCGGTGAATTCGGCGAGCGCGCCGGCACCGCTCGAGCGTGCGGCGATGCGCGCCTGCTCCAGGCCGACGTCCAGATCGCCGAAACGAATCGGCTGGCTGACGCCGCCTCGGGGGCAGTCGAGTTCGGTGAGAAGAGCTGCGATACGCCGCTTACCTCTCGCGGCGGACACCACGATCACCACCTCGTCGTCGATCGGGGCCATCAGGTAGGGCCCCGAGGCCGCGAGTACTCGGCCCAAGTCCTGTTCGGCGGCCAATACCGGACCTGCCTCGCCGAGTGACACCACCACCACGTCACCGTTGGGCTCGAATCCGAAATAGCGCAGCACGCCGGCGTCGACGGACCCGGAGCCAAGCAGCAATTCACGGGTCACCGCCGTGCGCAACCGCTGCTCGGCGTCGACCACACGCGCGGGCTTCTCCATCGCGATCGAGATCAGTGACACCGCATGGGCAATAAGCACACGGTCGGAGTTGGACGGGGTTTGCGCTGACCGCACCGCGAGATGCCCCCGAATCGGTTGGGCGGCACGGAGTTTCTGCACGGTGACAAAGGCGGCCCCATCAGAGGTGACCAAGCCCGCCTGCCGCGCGGTACCGCGCAGGTCACCCAGGAGCACGCCGAGCCGCTCCCGTTCGGCCCCTTCCGCAGCCAACAGCCGTCCATCGGTGTCGGTGACCACCACCGTCGCGGACAGACAGTCGGCCAGCGCGCTGACGACGCCGGGGATGCCGTCGCGCAATGTGGCTCTGGCCAGCACCTCCTGCTGTTCGACCACGCGCTGCACAGACTTCAGCTCGTCGGCTTTGAGTGCGTCGAAGACCGCGCGTGCGATCGCGATGAACGGTGTCGAGGCGGGTACCTCGAGCACCGGCAGCTCGAATTCATCACCCGCGGCAATGACTCCCACCGGCACCGCGGAGAACGTGGTGCCGGTGTCGACAGCCAGCGCTGCGGTGCCTGCATTCGCCAGGCGTGCGACGTAGCCGGACTGGGCCGCAGGGTCGGCGCCGAGGTTGATTCCCGTGGTCATCACCAGTTCGCCGCCGCCGAGATACGGTGTGGGATCCGCCAACTCGATGGCGTGGGCCCATGTGATGTCGCGGTCGGCGGCGTGCTTGCCCGCGACCAATGACAGTCCGAGGCTCTCGACCTGAGCCAACCCTCGCGCACTGATCGCCATGCCGCTATGGTGCCAGCCGCGCCGCGCGGTCCTGACGTGTTTGTTCGGCCGCGTCGACGAACGCACCGAACAGTCGCATCCGGTCCGCAAGCGATCCGTCCTCATCCTCGGGATGCCATTGCACGCCGAGGTACCAGCGCTCGGGATCCTCGATGCCTTCGACGATGCCGTCCAGTGCGCGCGCCGCCACCACCAGACCCGCACCGACGCGGTCCACCGCTTGGTGGTGACCGTTGCGCCCGACCACACGATCCCCACCCAGAATGGCCCACAGGCGGGTGCCAGCAGTGATGTCTACCGGCTCGTCCACGAAGATCGGCTCGCCGGGTGCGCCATGATGCAGCGCGAAGTCGACGATGTCACCCACGATGGTTCCGCCGCGGGCGACGTTGAGCAGTTGCACTCCGCGGCAAATTCCAAAGACCGGAACGTCGGCTGCCTCGGCGGCCCGGATCGCGGCGAGCGCATCGCGGTCGGCACGCGCATCCACACCGTAGGCGGTCGGATTAGGGGCGGTGACGCCGTAGCAGACACCGTCGATGTCACCGCCGCCGAGCATCAGGAGCCCGTCGAATTGAGCGGTGCCGGAGGGATTCTCGAGCTTCTCGGTGGAGTCCCATAATTCGCAGGAGGCGCCGAGCTCCACCAATGTGGTCAGCGCGGTTCGGGTGAACCGCTTGACGAGGGCGATGTCCTCGGCGCCGATGCCGGGAAAGTTCAGCGAGCCGATGACACAGATATGGGCGCGCGGGTTTCCCGGCATCGGCAGGTCCGGCATCACGTCCTGCAGGAGCACGCGTTCACCCTCGGTCAATTCGAGTCGCTTCGTTTGCGGGCTCGGTCGATCAGGTCGGCGAAGAGAGCCGCGTCGGTGTCCGACGTGGCGTGGCAGTCCTCCGGATGCCATTGCACGGCGAGGATGTCGGCGTGCTGGTGCTCGATGGCTTCCGCTACGCCGTCGGCGGCAATGGCGGTGACAGCCAGGCCGACGCCCAACCGGTCGATGGCCTGATGGTGGTAGGACGACACCTCGATGTTCTCCGTGCCCGCGATGGCGTGCAATCGCGAACCAACGATCACCTGTACGGGATGCATCGCATCGTGGTGCCGGGTATTGGTCTCGTCGACGTGCTGCACCAGCGTTCCTCCCGACGCGACGTTGAGGATCTGCATGCCCCGGCAGATGGCCAGCGTCGGCACGTCGACGTCGACGAGCACTCGGGTGACGCCGATGTCGAAGTCGTCCTGGAAGGCGACGATGTCGGAGCTGCGTGGATCGGGATCGGCACCGTATTTGCCCGGGTCGATATCGGCCCCGCCGGGCATCACCACACCATCGAAAATTTCTAGCCGAGTTGGTAATTCGGCCAGCGGATCGGCGGCCGGCCCATGCAGGACCACTGGTTCGCCGCCCGCGGCCCACACCGCTTCGCAGATCGCCTCGGCGGCCAAGGTGGCGGAGAAACGCAGGATCGGCACGTGCGCGGCCCGTCGCCCGATCACCGCCACCAGGGGGCGGCTCATGCCTCAAGCCCCATCGAACGGGTAATCGAGGGTCGGTAGCCACTGCTTCCACACCTCGCGCAGGCGACCGGTCTCGATCAGACGTCCCAGTGCATCGTCGATCTCGGCCAGCGTGTCGGGCCGGTGCTTGGCCACCGCGACCCCCCACTTGTTGGCGGTTTGAACGGTGAACGCGAGTTCGTAGTCGGGGTGTGATGCGCCGAGCGGGACGAACACCACGTCGTCGTCGACCACCGCGTCCACCTCGCCGTCCAGCAACGCCGCCAACATGTCGGCGTAGACGTCGTCGGATCCCGCACCGAATGCCACCGGCACCGCACCGGCGAAAGTCTGGGCGAGCGCCATATTGGTGCTGTTCTCGATCGCGGCCACCTTGCGCGCCACCAGATCCTCCGGAGCGTGAATATCGGCACCGCGGCGAACGAGTACACCCTCGTGGAAAACGGCGTAGGGGCGGGTGAAGTCGACCTGGCCCATTCGTTCGGCCGTGATGCCCTGACCGCACAGGACGGCGTCGGCCTCGCCGCGCTGCACCGCGGGGATCATGTCGACCCACGGCAGCCGGACCCATTCGACGGAGCGCCCGAGTTCGGCGCCGAGGGCGTCGGCGACCCCGGGCTCGTAGCCCTGGCGACCGTGTTCGGGGCTCCACAGCGAGAACAGCGGCGGCGCTTCGGCGTCCAGGCACGCCAACCGAAGAGGTGCACTCACGGGGCATCGTCCCAATACATGTCGCGCTCCCAATCGGTGACGTAACCACAGAAGCGAGCCCATTCGTCGGCATGGAAGTCGACCAGCAGCTCCGACAGCTTCTGCCCGAATGCCTCCGTCAGCACCTTGTCGCTTCGGAAGGCGCAGATGGCCTCCCCGAGCGTCAGCGGCAGTGCCGGGAATCGGTCGTCCTGCGGGGTGTCGTAGGACGACCCCTGAGTGGGTTGGCCGGGGTCGGTCGCATTCTTCATACCGTCCTCGCACGCCGCCAGGATCACCGCGTGCGACAAGTAGGGGTTGACGCTGGCGTCGGGCAACTTGTACTCGAGACGTCCGTTGGCCGAAAGCCGGACCGTGCACGTCTTGTTGTCCAGCCCCCAGTTGATCCGAGACGGTGCGAATTGTCCCGCGTCCCAATACCGTTTGTAAGAGTTCACCGTCGATCCGTTCACCAGCATCGCGCCGGCCGAGTGCGACAACAACCCGCCGAGTGCGTGTCTGCCGATCTGGGACAGGTGCAGTTCGGTGACTCCAGGGTCAACGAGTACGTTGACGTCGTCTCGCCAGAGGCTGAAGTTGTGGTGGCAGCCGTTGCCCATCTGACCGGTTGTCGGTTTGGGCATGAAGCTCGCTTCGATACCCAGTTCGCGGGCGACCTGTTTACAGATCTGCCGATATGTGGTGAGTCGGTCGGCGGTGAGGTCGGCGCGGTCGTACATGAAGTTGAGTTCCACTTGGAACTCGTCCTCGTAGTCGCCTTCGATCATGTCGAGACCGAGTGCCTGTGCGTATTGGATGACCTTCGTGACGATCGGGCGGTTTCGCTCGAGGTGGTCGATGTGATACGCGGGACTGGATCCTGGCCGGAACCGGGCTTCGAGTCCGTCCCCCTGCCAAGTCATTTCGGGTTCGCAGCCGGTACGCAATTCCAAACCGGTCCGGTCGGTGAAGCCGGCATGCATGCGACGTAGCAGCCCGCGGCTGTCACACGCGAATTCCGCGCCTGCGCAATCAGCCAAGTGGTCGGGCTCATACAGGCGGCAGAACACCCGCGCAAAGCTGTTGTCCCACGGCAGGACCGCAAAGGTCTCGAGATCGGGGATCGCGGTGTACTCGGGGGCGTGCACACCGCCCGCCAGCAACACTCCCTCGCGAGTGCCCTGCAGGTTGGCGACCGCGGTCTGGTGCTGCTGCACGCCCTTTGTCGCCAACCGCTTGAAGTGGCGGGCAGGCACCACCTTGCCGACGACGCGGCCTGTGATGGTGATCGCCTGGAAGTAGACGAATTCCACGCCGCGGTCGGTGATCGCCGTCAGAGCCGTGTCGAGGTCGGAACTGGTGGCGTTCGCCTGCCGGTGGCTGTCCAGTGGTGTCGTGCTCATCGGGTCACCTCTTTGTCGTTGCGGGCTGGAGCTGTCATGCGGCCACCGCCGTGGCGGTGAATGCGTCGCGAAGTTCGCGATGACGTGCGGGGAGGGCGTTGACCGCGACCGTCCCGACGTGTCGGTGGTCGCGGTGGTAGGTCGCGATCACGCCTGCGCCGAGGTCTTCGAGACTGCCTTCTTCGAGGACTACCTCGTCGGCGAGACTCGGTGAGCCGTAGCTCTGTAGGCGCAGATCGAGTTGGTTGCTCCAGAATGCCGGGACAGGGGCGAACGGCCCGGAGTCGTCGGGCGTGCCGAGCAGGGTTGCGGCCGCGCGTTTTGCCGTATCGGTTGGGATCGACCAGTGTTCGACCCGGCGTGGCACGTCGTCAAAGAGTGGGTTGGGGAAGCGGGCGAGGTCGCCGACGGCAACGGCGTCGGGGGCGCCCGTAACCGCGAGACGATTGTCGGTGAGTACACCGTCGCCGAGATCGAGGCCCTGGCCGCCGAGCCATTCCACATTGCAGGCGGAGCCGATGGCCTCGACCACGATGTCGGCAGCGACGGTCTCACCCGTCTCGAGTGCCACACCGGTCACGACACCGTCGCCGGTGAATCCGTGGACAGCCGTTCCGATGACGAAGTCGATCCCCGCCGCCGTGTGATGCCGTTGCACCGCCTCCGCCACAACTGTTCCGAGCACACGCTGCATCGGCGGGCCCGCCGGTTCGACGACGGTCACATGGTGGCCGAGCGAGCGCAGCGTTGCGGCAACCTCACAGCCGATGAAGCCGCCGCCGACCACAACGGCTTTGGCCTCGGGCCTGGTGGCGGCACGCAGTCCCAGACAGTCCTCGACGGTGCGAAGCGCATGCCTGCCGCGTTCAGGGCCGGGCACCGAGAGCCGACGCGGCCGCAGTCCCGTGGCGACGACAAGTGCGTCGTATTCAATTGTGGCGCCCGACTTCACCGTGAGTCGGTGATCGCGGATGTCGGCGGATACCACCAGCTCGCCGAGCCGGAAGTCGACGTCGGCGATGCTGGATCGGCGTCGGAATGCGAGCCGGGCGGCCAGTTCTTCTGCGGTGGTCGAGCCGGCTTCGCTCAGCGCTTCCTTCGACAGCGGCGGCCGGTTGTACGGGAGATGCCGTTCGGCCGAGAAGACCGTGATGGGTCCGGTATGGCCGAGTGCACGCAGCTGCTCGGCAGAGCGCAGGCCGGCCAGCGAGCCGCCGACGACGGCGATGTGCCGCTGGGTGGTCATCAGTCCTCGATGAGGATCGCCTGGGCCGGGCAGACGTCGGCGGCCTCTTCGACATTGTCGCGCTGCGAATCATCGGGATTGCCGTTGTATTCCAGCTTTCCGTCCTCGTTCATGTTGAAGACCAATGGGGCTGCGATCGCGCACTGGCCATGGTCCTGGCACTTGGCGAGGTCTACCGTGACACGCATGTGACGAATCCTTTCCTGGCGGTTGACTGGAGATCAGGGGGCGGGTGTGAACCCGATGGGCAATCGAATCGGCCCCGTGTTGCCGGAGTCGGGCAGCCATTGCGCGCCTGGCAATTCATGCGGGTCGCGCAGCCGGCGGGCAAGGAGGGGCAGCGCCTCGCTCATGTCGGAGCGGGCGACGAAGTGACCGAGGCAATGGTGCGCACCGCCACCGAAACCGAAGTGGGGCTTACGTTCTACGGCGATATCGAAGCCGGGTGCGAAAACGCGGGGATCGGTGCCCGCCGACTCGCTGTAGAGATGGACCGTGGTGCCCGCCTCGAGAAGCACACCTTCGTACTCAAAATCCTCGAGTACCTCTCGAGTGACCCATCGGACGGTCGGGTTGACCCTCATGACCTCTTCGACAGCTTTGCCGCCGAGGTCGGGACGCTGCGCGAGCAGTCGCCACTGGTCGGGGTGGGCCATGAACGTCTGCATTGCCAGACCCAGCTGATTGCGGGTGGTGTCGAAGCCACCGAAGATGAGCAGCACGATGGCGTCGCGAAGCTCGGTGTCGGACAGCCGTCCGTCTTCGGGTCGCGATGCGTTGACCAACGCGGTGACGAAGTCGTCGCGCGGATGCGCCCGGCGATCGGCGATCAGGGCATCGCTGTAGTCGTAAAGCCGTCGTAGGGCTGCCTCGATCTTGGGAAGGTCATCGCGAAGCGTGACACCCATCGCGAGACCGATCGTCACCGACTCGGTGGAGATGACTTTCCATTCTTCTTCGGGGATGCCGAGCATGATCGCGATGACGCGCGCCGCGTACGGTTCGGCGAACTCCGTGACGAACTCGCAGCGATCCGGTTCAGCGAACCCGTTGATGAGTTCTTCCGCCAGGCCCTGGAACCGCGGTACGAGAGAGCCGATGAGCTTCGGCGAGAAGGCGGGATTCATCAGCCGGCGTAGCCGATGGTGCTCCTCGCCCTCCTTGTTGAGAATCCAGCTGGCGAACCAGTCGGCGAACGGGCCCTGCGTCACGCCGTTGTGGGCGGGCCAGGCGACGCTGCCCTGCCGCAGCTTCGGATGCTTGAGTAGTCGGCCGACCTGTTCGTAGCGCAGGACGGCGATCCCATACGGCGTCGTGGCGAACCAACTGCGCTCACGGGCCCGGTGGACCTCGTCGGAGGTGATCGAGAACGAAGGGTCGGCGACGTCGAAGGCGGGGACCGGATCGACGGTGAGAGACGACATAGGCGCTACTTCCAGGAGTATTCGACTGGCTGTCCGTTAAATACTCTAGAAATAGGTTTTATTTGTCAAGGGGTTCGCCGGGTCAAATTCTCGCGGCATCCTCCGGCCATCCGACGGCAAGCACCCAGCCGGTGCTCAGCGGCATTTCCACTACTTCACGAAAAGCCGACGAGTCGGTCGACGGTCCCGTCGTCGGCAGCTCGCCGAGTCGCGCACCGACCATCCACCTGGGCGTGTTGGCGGTGATGACACGACCTTCTGCGCTGACTATGACGGTGTCCTCGGGTGTCTGCCGCAGCACCGCGAGAAGGCGGTGCTCCACTTCGGCGACCACGAGGTCTGCACCGGCAACGCCGATGAAGACTCCGTCGGAGACGACGGGGATCGTGGCTGTGATGGTGTACATGTCCGATCCGCTGTAGTCCACGTAGGGCCCGTCGGCCACTCGCGCCTGCCCTCGCCGCGCCAGCTGATACCAGTCCATCTGGAGGTAGTCGTAGACGTCGACGCTGGCGGGGTCGAAGTTCAGGCGCAGTCGGCCGACCCGCTGCCCGTGCCGCTGCCACCACGCCAGATAGCGCTCCCTTTCCTCGACCACCGAGGGCGCCGCGACGAAACCCATCCCCCATACCGCTGGTTCCTCGCCAAGGAACGCCACGACCATCCGTTGTAGCTCTTTCAGGTGAGCCTCGGTGATCGGCGATCGCGCGGGCCGTACCCGGATCACCTCTTCGGCGATGCGGCCCAGCCGCTGATAGATCGGTTCGAGCGCCTGTGAAGCCCGCTCGGCGAGTTCGAGCGCCAATCCGTCGCCGCTCATGCGTTCAGTCCATCGGTCGACAGCCCGAAGTTCACTTCCGTCAGCCGGCCGAGCTGGCCCATGATGTGCTCCTCAGCCAGCCGGCGCGCCAGGTCAGCGTTCTCAGAGGCAATGGCGGCGGCGATGGCATGCATTTCTTCGGTGTAGGCGGCCACGTCGACGCCCGGATCGATCGGTAGCCAGACGAAGCCGGCGACTTCGGCCTGCAGGTTGGCCTCACGCCGGGCCAGCCGGCTGGACTGCGAAGCGACAGCAACCTGGATGTGAAACCGGCTGTCGGCGCGGATGCGCTCGCCCAACGTCGAGGCCGAGCCGAGCTGATCGGTCAGGGCGAACAGCCGTCGCACGGCGTACGGAGCGGCCCGCTCAGCCGCCAGGCGTGCGGACTGTCCCGCGATCGCGGTGTGTTCGTCGAACATGTCGCGCAAGTCGGACGGGCTGAGCTCGGCCAACCGTGCCCTCAGTTGCTCGACCGGCGGCCCTGCCGGCCTGCGCACGAATGAGCCTCCGCTGCGTCCTCGCCGGGTCTCCACCAGTTCCTGGTCCCGAAGTGTCGCCAGTGCCTCGCGCACGGTCATCGGCGCAACACCGAACTGCGTTGCAAGGTCAAGCTCGACGGGCAGGCGTTCACCGTCGTCGAGTAGTCCCAGGTGGATGGCCTCGGTGATGCGCTGAACGATTTCGTCGGCCCGCCCGAGCGGCGATTCGGACGCGACCAGTGGCGACAACGACGACATCCCCGGCTCCCTCCCGCGCGTCCGACGTCGGAAATCTACCCGACTTTCGATCGATTCTGGCTATTCTATTGCCGTTTAAACAATAAGACTGTAGTTTTTCGCACAGCTCGGAACCGCACAACCCCTTGAGGAGAGCCGGCAATGTCAACAGCCCCTACCGACGACGGCTACAAGACGTTTGACGACGAGGACGATGCATCTCACCTGCACTCTCTCGGCTACAAGTCGGAGTTCAGGCGGGAAATGAGCCCGTGGGCCAACTTCTCGCTCGGATTCACCTACCTCTCTCCCGTCGTAGGCGTCTACACGCTGTTCGCGTTTGCCCTGGCCACCGGTGGTCCACCGATGATCTGGAGCTTCTTGATCGTCGGTCTTGGGCAGCTACTCGTTGCACTCATCTTCAGCGAGGTGGTCGCGCAGTTTCCCGTCGCAGGCGGCGTATATCCGTGGGCACGGCGACTGTGGGGCCGCAGGTACGCCTGGATGACCGGCTGGGTGTACATGGTCGCGCTGTTGGTGACCATTGCTTCGGTGGTCTACGGGGCGGGCCCCTACATCGCTGCGGCCTTCGGTATCGAGGCGACGGTGAACAACACCATCGCCTTCGCGCTCGCGCTGCTCGCGCTTGCGACGGTCATCAACTTCATGGGAACCAAGGTGCTGGCCACCGCGGCAATCATCGGCTTCACCGCAGAGCTCATCGGCGCTCTGGTTGTTGGCGGGTGGCTGCTGATCGCACACCGCGAGCACAACTTCGGCGCCATCTTCGACACCTTCGGCGCCGGCGGCGACGGCAACTACCTGTGGGCGTTCGCCGCCGCCGCACTGATCGGCATCTACCAGTACTACGGTTTCGAAGCCTGTGGCGACGTCGCCGAAGAGGTACAGAACCCGGGGCGACTGATCCCAAAGGCCATGCGCCGCACCATCTATATCGGCGGTGCCGCAGCCACGTTCGTCTGCTTGGCCCTGGTGCTGGCCGTCACCGACATTCCAGCTGTCATCGCCGGAGAGGACACCGATCCGGTGAGCACCGTGCTGAATGAGGCCTTCGGCACCGCAGGCGCCCGAATCGTGCTGTTCGTCGTCCTCATTTCGTTCCTGTCGTGTGCGATGAGCCTTCAGGCCGCCGCGAGCAGGTTGGCCTACTCATACGGCCGCGACGACATGATCATGGGCAGTTCGCTGCTGAAGAAGTTCTCCGCGAAGCGCCATGTTCCGCCGTACGCGCTGCTGGTGGCCGCCGCGGTTCCCGCCGTGATCGTCTTCGGGTCGAAGTTCTCCACGGACGCGATCACCAAGATCATCAGCTTTGCCGCCTTCGGCATCTACCTGGCCTTCCAGATGGTCGTCTTCGCCGCACTGCGCGCACGACTGAAGGGCTGGGTCCCCAGCGGCAAGTACACCTTGGGCAAGTGGGGTGTGGCCGTCAACGTCGCAGCACTGGTTTATGGGGTCATCGCGATGATCAACATGGCGTGGCCGCGAACGCCCGACGCGCCGTGGTACGACAACTGGATCGTGGCACTGTCCGCCCTCGTGGTCGTCGGAATCGGTCTGGTGTACATGACGATTCACCCGCTGCACGATCGCAGCACAGCTCCGTACGACGACGCCATCCCGAAGCTCTGAACAGCAGGACCGCGCGCGTGGTGTGAGAGTTCCGCGAAACCCTGACGTTCTTTTGCCGTGAGCGCAGACTCGACGGTATGTACGACTTGGACGAGACCATCTCCGAGCGGCATTCCACTCGGATGTTTCTGCGAGACAAGCCTGTAGGGCTCGACCTCGTCGACGAGGCGCTGTCACTCGCGATGCGGGCGCCGTCGAACTCGAACATCCAGCCGTGGCACCTGGTGCTGGCGTCCGGCGCGGCGCGCGACCGCCTCGTCGAGGCGCTGTTGGAGGTGGCCGCGGTCGAGTCGCCTGCCGTACCCGTGCTGCCGGAGTCGTTCGCGCACATGCGCCGCGAACTCGGCGCGTTGGTGTACGGGTCGATGGGTATCACCAGGGACGACGCCGAGGCCCGGCGGATCGCGGTGCTGCGCAACTGGGAGTTCTTCCGGGCGCCGCTGGCCGGCATCGTCTGCATGCACCGCGACCTCGATCACGTCGACGCGATGGGTGTGGGCATGTTCCTGCAGACGCTGATGCTGGCGTTGACCGCGCGCGGTCTCGGCACGTGCGCGCAGGTGTCGGTCGCGGGCTACCCCGACGTCATCCGCGAGCATCTGCCGATCGGCGACGAGATGCGGATCCTCTGCGGGCTCGCCATCGGCTACCCGGACCCGACGTTCCCCGCCAACGACCTACACGTGCCGCGCAACCCCGTTGAGCACAACGTCACCTTCATCGACCGGTAACGCGAAAAACCTCGATCTCGTCCGGGAGGCCCTTGAAGCGGTGGCCGCCGAGGCTTTCGAATCCCAACCCGGAGCCGGAGGACAGATCTCGCACCGTCCGACTCGCCAAGACCTCGCCGGGACCGGCCATCGCGCCGATCCGGGCGCCGGTATGAACGGCCAGTCCACTCCACTCGTCACCGCGGCGTTCACATTCGCCGATGTGGACTCCCACCCGTATCCGGATGCCGCGGGTCGCGAGGGCCGGTACCAGGTCGAGACCGCAGGAAACCGCTTTGGTGGGACCGTCGAAGAGCGCGAAGATCCCATCGCCCGTGTGCTTTTCACGGTGTCCGCCGTACTTCGCCAGCAGCCGGTCCACAACTTGGTCATGGGCGTCGAGTCGATGTCGCCAACGGGCGTCTCCGGCGGCCGCGGCCTGGGCGGTGCTGTCCACGATGTCGGTGAAGAGAACCGTTGTGAGAACCCGCTCGCCCACTACCGGTTCGTCGCCTCCGCAGACGAAGGCAAGGGTCTCCCCGGCAAATGAGTCATCGATGTCGAAGGCTGCATGCGCCCCACGAGGGAGCGCGCGAAAGACCGCGCCGGGAATGCCCGCCGCCAAGGCCTGCGACGCTTCGACTGAGACCATTCGATCGCCGGGGCGCGCCAAGACGAGCGTGGGCGTACGGACGGTGTCGAGGATCGCGCGGATGTCGATCTCGGCGATGGATCGCCACAGCATCGCCGCGATGGTGGGACTCGCGCTTGCGCGCTCGTATTTGCCCAGCATCTCGCGCACGCCCGGCACGTCGGCGGCGATCCCGAGAATTCGTTCGGCGAGGAAACCGGTGCCCCAGTTCTCGTCGATGTTTGCTGCACCCACTTCCATTTGGTCCGGTGGGACACCCCACGGGAAGTCGGGCGGCTCACTGACGAATCGTGCTGCGGTGCCGTAGAGAACGAGCGATCGAACCCGTTCCGGATAGGTCGCAGCGAAAAGCACGCTCATCGGGCCGCCCTCCGATACGCCCAGCAGCGCAGGGCGTTCTGCTCCTACCGCATCAAGGACCGCGTGCAGGTCGTCCATGCGCTCATCGAGCGGCGGAACGCGCGTCACCGGATCCGACAGTCCCGTCCCCCGCTTGTCCCAGACAACGAGCCGTGTTCGACGGGCCAGCTGCGCAACGGCGGGCGCAAAGGGCGTCGTCGGATCGTCGTACATGTCGATGTTGCTCACCCAGCCGGGCACCCAGACGAGCGTGACCTCCCCGTCGCCGAAGACACGGTATGCCAACCGAACGTCGCCGTTCCGGGCGTACCGGACACGATCCGAACCCACACCGACAGTGTGCCTGCCAGAGCAAGGGCAGGAACGCTTTTGGCAGCTGGATTCAGATGTTGAGCGGCTCGGCCGGGGTGAACGTCACCGGCATGCGTTCCAGGCCGCTGACGAAGTTGGCGGGGCGCAGCGGCAACTCCTCGTCGGAGGCCAGCGTCATGTCCGGCAACCGTTTCAACAGCCGTTCCTGCATCAGCGAAAGCTCCAGCCGGGCAAGCTGATTGCCCAGGCAGAAGTGTGTGCCGAAGCCGAACGCCAGGTGGTTGTTCGGGTAACGGGTGATGTCGAACCGCTCGGGTTCGGTGAACACCGCTTCGTCGAAGTTCGCCGATTCGAAGAGCAGGATCATCTTCTCGCCCTCGCGCAACTGCGTGCCGTGGAACTCGGTGTCGGCGGTGATGGTGCGCGCCATGTTCTTCACCGGCGCTGTCCAGCGCAGCATCTCCTCGATCGCGTTCGGCAGCATCCCCAGATCGTTGATGAGCCGCTTGTGCTGGTCGGGATGGCGCATCAACTGCCTGCTGCCGCCCGACAAGGTGTGGCGGGTGGTCTCGTCGCCGCCGATCAGCAGCAGCAGCACCTCGGTGACGATCTGGTGGTCTTCGAGCTGTTGGCCCTCCACTTCGGCGTGCACCAGCACGCTGACCAGATCATCGGTGGGTTCGCTCTTGCGTTCGGCGATCATGCCCATCATGTACTCGCTGTAGGCGGCGAAGGCCTCCATCGTGACCTGCATGTCGGCAGGATCGGCCGTGCTGCTCAGCGCGTACATCAGATCGTCGGACCAGCGAAGGAACATCTCGCGCTCCTGCGGCCGCACCCCCAGCATGTCGCCGATGACGGCCATCGGCAGCGGTGCGGCGAGGTCGCGGACGAAGTCGCACTCGCCGCGTTCGCACACCGCGTCGATCAGGGTGTCGCACAACGAGATGATCGATCCCTCAAGGTCTTTCACGCGCTTGCGGGTGAAGCCGGAGTTGACGAGCTTGCGCCGCAGCAGGTGCTGTGGGTCGTCCATCTCGATCATCATCTCGACGCCCGGCTGATCGGGCCGGATGCCGCCCGCGTTGGAGAACAGCTCGGGGTTGCGCTCGGCCTCGATCACCGCCGCATAGGTGGCCGCCGCCGCCAAGCCGTTGCGATCGCGGAACACCGGCTCGTTCTCCCGCATCCATTTGTAGATGGGACGCGACTCGCCTGCGTAGAAGTCGCCGTCGGTGAGGTCAACATCCGGTCTGGTAACGGTCATCAGAATTCACTGCTCCTCGCGTGCGCGGCCTGCCTCCATCGGTTGATAAGCGAATCTAGACGACGCGTCAAACTCCGGATCTGCATTACCGTGATCGCGCATGATCGCCAGCCGGACCGCCATCGCCTTCGCCGTGCTCGCGGCGTGCCTCACCCTCGCCGGATGCGGTGACAAACCGCAGGCCGCGGACACGTCGTCGGCGCCGAGCGCCTCACCCACGCCCGGGTCGGTCATCAACGCCTGCACGCTGATCGGCAGCGACGACATCGCCAAACTGCTCGGCAAGCCGATCGACGGCAGGCCGATCGGCGCCCCGCCCGACGCCCCCGCCTGCACGTGGGAGAACAGGGACACCTACGAGTCGATCACCCTCGAGATCGGCAATCCGGGAACCGCGGTCGACGACGTTCTGTCCCCGCCCGAAGCGGGCTTCCCCGACGCCGGCGCACCGGGACCGGACGGAATGCGGATACTGGCCAGCGGCATGGTCGAATTCGCCGCCGCGGGCCGCTCCAACACCGTGCAGGTCGCGGTGCTCGCCCTGACGGGCCAGGCTGCCGACAACGCCGCGGTGGACCTGGCCCGCAAGATCGGACCCCATTTGCCGCGGTAGCCCAACTACAGTGACCCGCATGTCCGAGTCCCAGCACACGATCGCAGGCACCGTGCTCACCATGCCGGTGCGAGTCCGCAAGGCCGACGTGCACAGCGCCATGTTCTCCGTGGACGCCGCGGCCGCCCAACGGCTCATCGACTACAGCGGCCTCAAGGTCTTCCAGCACCGGCCCGGCCGCGCGATCGTCAACGTCCTGCTCACCCGGTTCGTCGAGAACGACCTCGGGTCCTACAACGAGTTCACCACGTGCGTCATGGTGAATCCGCCCGGCTCGACGGCCAGTGGGCTGCGGGCGCTCGGCGACGCCGGCGCGTTCATCCACCACATGATGGTGGACGCGGCGTTCACCCTGGAGGCGGGCAGGAAGATCTGGGGCTATCCGAAAGTGATGGCGGACTACACCATTCGGGACGGCCGCCGGTTCGGTTTCGACGTCAGCATCGACGGCTCACTGGTCGCGGCCATGGAATTCGGCCGCGGACTGCCGGTTCCGAACGCGACGCAGCCCGACTCGATACTCAGCTACACCCACCTCGACGGCATCACCAGGGAGACGCGGGCACAACAGCACGCCAGCGCCGTCCGCGGCCGCATCGGCGGTGTCACGCTGCGGCTCGGCGACCACCCCGTCGCCAAGGAACTCGCTTCGCTCGGCCTGCCCAAGCGCGCGGTGATGTCGATGACGATCGGTCAGGTCGACATGACGTTCGGCGACGCGACCGTGCTTCCCTAGATCAGCGAGGCCAGCTGCTCGATCTGCTCGGCGTTGCGACCGCTCACACACATCATCGTGACGCCCGCGGCCTCCCAGACCTTGATCTGCTCGCGCACGTGGTCCAGGTCGCCGACGATCGCCGCGTCGTCGACCAGTTCGTCCGGGATGACCGTCGCCGCCTCGTCCTTGCGGTCGGTGCGGAACAGCGTCGTCACGTCGTCGACGACCTCGGCGTAGCCCATCCGGCGGTAGACGTCCGCGTGGAAGTTGGTGTCCTCGGCGCCCATCCCGCCCATGTAGAGCGCCAGGTAGGGCTTCATCGCGGCGAACGCGGCGGCCCGGTCGTCGGTGATGACGATGTTGGCCGTCGCGCAGATCTCGAAGTCCTCGCGGCTGCGCCGTGCGCCGGGGCGGGCGAAGCCCTCGTCGAGCCACTCGTTGTAGGTGTCGGCCATCCGCGGCGTGTAGAAGATCGGCAGCCAGCCGTCGCAGATCTCGGCGGCCAGCGCCACGTTCTTCGGGCCCTCGGCCCCCAGCATGATCGGGATGTCGGCACGCAACGGGTGGGTGATCGGCTTGAGGCTCTTGCCCAGCCCGGTGGTGCCCTCGCCGGTCAGCGGCAGCGGGTAGTGCGGGCCGTCGCTGGCCACCGGTTTCTCCCGCGCCCAGACCTGCCGGATGATGTCGACGTACTCGCGGGTGCGGGCCAGCGGCTTGGGGAACTTCTGCCCGTACCAGCCCTCCACCACCTGCGGCCCGGACACCCCCAGCCCCAGGATGTGCCGCCCGCCGGACAGGTGGTCCAGTGTCAGTGACGCCATCGCGCACGCGGTCGGGGTGCGTGCGGACAGTTGCACCACCGAGGTGCCCAGCCGCAATCGGCTGGTCGCCGAACCCCACCAGGCCAGCGGTGTGAACGCATCCGAACCCCAGGCCTCGGCGGTGAACACGGTGTCGAAGCCGGCCTTTTCGGCCGCGGCGACCAGTTCAGGCGCGTTCTCGGGCGGCTGCGCGCCCCAATATCCCAGCTGAAGTCCAAGCTTCATTCCCAGCACCCCGAACCTGCGTTCATTAGCCCGCCTTCCGACCCGTTCTTGAAACTATTTCTAGAACCTGTTCTACTCGATCAGTGACCACCAGCCAAAGCAGCCCGGTGCAGATCGACACCCATGAGAAGCCGCTTTCAGCACCGCTGAAGCTGTCCTTCGACTACACCCGTTCAGTCGGACCGCTCCTCTCGCAGTTCTTCACCGCCCTGCGCGGGCGCCGCATCCTGGGCGTGCGCGGTTCGGATGGACGGGTGCTCGTTCCGCCCGCTGAGTATGACCCCGTCACCTACGAGCCGTTGACCGAGGTGGTGCCGGTGTCCGGCGTCGGCACCGTGATGTCGTGGACGTGGCAGTCCCATCCGCTGGAGGGCCAGCCGTGCGACCGGCCGTTCGCGTGGGCGCTGATCAAACTCGACGGCGCCGACACCCCGCTGCTGCACGCGGTCGCCGCGGATTCGTCCGACCACGTGCGCACCGGCGCCCGGGTGCATGCGCACTGGGTCGACGAGCCCGTCGGCGCGATCACCGACATCGCCCACTTCGCGCTCGGCGAGGACGAAGAACCCGCGGCCGACGGCCCCGACGACCGGGAACCGGTGACTGTCCAGATCACGCCCAGCAGCATCGAGATCCAGCACACCGCTTCACTTCCCGAGACCGCCTTCCTGCGCGGACTGGAGGAGGGCAAGCTGCTCGGGGCGCGCACCGGCGAGAACGGGAAGGTGTACTTCCCACCGAAGGAGGCCGATCCGGCGACCGGGCTGGAACTGGACAACTTCGTCGAACTGCCCGACAAGGGCACGGTCACGACATTCGCGATCATCAACATCCCGTTCGCGGGCCAGCGCATCAAGCCGCCCTACGTGGCCGCCTACGTGCTGCTCGACGGCGCGGATATCCCGTTCCTGCATCTGGTTTCGGAGATCGACGCGACCGAGGTGCGAATGGGCATGCGGGTCCAGGCGGTGTGGAAGCCCAAGGAGGAATGGGGCCTGGGCATCGACAACATCGAGTACTTCAAGCCGACCGGCGAAGCCGACGCCGAGTACGAAACCTACAAGCACCACCTCTGAAGGGGCCGACTGATGACTTTCCGCGATGTAGCCGTCGTCGGTTTCGCCCATGCCCCGCATGTGCGCCGCACCGACGGCACCACCAACGGCGTCGAGATGCTGATGCCGTGTTTCCACCAGCTCTACGAGGAACTCGGCCTGGCCCAGGAGGACATCGGGTTCTGGTGCTCGGGGTCCTCGGATTACCTTGCCGGTCGCGCCTTTTCGTTCATCTCGGCGATCGACTCGATCGGGGCGGTGCCGCCGATCAACGAGTCCCATGTCGAGATGGACGCGGCATGGGCGCTGTATGAGGCCTACATCAAACTGTTGACCGGCGAGGTGGACACCGCCCTGGTCTACGGCTTCGGCAAGTCGTCGGCAGGCACCCTGCGCCGGGTGCTCGCGATGCAGACCGACCCGTACACCGTCGCGCCCCTGTGGCCCGACTCGGTGTCGATGGCAGGTCTGCAGGCGCGTTTCGGCCTCGATGCGGGCACCTGGACCGCCGAGCAGATGGCGCAGGTGGCCCTCGACTCGTTCGCGGCCGCCGACCGCACCGACTCGGAGAAGCCCGCGAAGTCGGTCTCCGAACTGCTGGACCGGCCGTTCTTCGCAGATCCGTTGCGCCGCCACGACATCGCGCCCATCAGCGACGGTGCGGCGGCGATCGTGCTGGCCGCGGGCGATAAGGCGCGCGAACTCAGGCAGAACCCGGCCTGGCTGACCGGCATCGAGCACCGCATCGAGACGCCGGTGCTCGGCGCCCGTGACCTGACCACGTCGCCGTCGACTCAGGCGTCGGCGAACGCGGCCACCGGGGGCGACGCCGGTTCGATCGAGGTGGCCGAGATCTACGCGCCGTTCACCCATCAGCACCTGATCCTGACCGAGGCGATCGGGTTGCCGTCGTCGACGAAGGTCAACCCGTCGGGCGGCGCGCTGGCGGCCAACCCGATGTTCTCCGCGGGCCTGGAGCGCATCGGCTTCGCCGCACGGCACATCTTCGACGGATCGGCTCAGCGGGTGCTGGCGCACGCCACCAGCGGCCCTGCGCTGCAACAGAACCTCGTCGCGGTGATGGAGGCGAAGTGACCAAACAACTAGCTGCAGTGCTGGGCACCGGCCAGACCAAGTACGTCGCCAAGCGCAAGGACGTGTCGATGAACGGCCTTGTCCGCGAGGCCATCGACAAGGCGCTGGCCGACTCCGGTTCCACGTTCGACGACATCGAGGCCGTCGTCGTGGGCAAGGCGCCGGACTTCTTCGAGGGCGTGATGATGCCCGAACTGTTCATGGCCGACGCCGTGGGCGCGACGGGCAAGCCGTTGATCCGGGTGCACACCGCGGGCTCGGTGGGCGGTTCGACCGCCGTGGTGGCCGCCAGCCTGGTTCAGTCCGGCAAGTACAACCGGGTGCTGACGATGGCGTGGGAGAAGCAGTCGGAATCGAATGCCATGTGGGCGTTGAGTATTCCGGTGCCGTTCACCAAGCCCGTCGGAGCGGGCGCTGGCGGTTACTTCGCCCCGCACATCCGCGCCTACATTCGGCGCTCCGGCGCGCCGAACCACATCGGCGCGATGGTGGCGGTCAAGGACCGGCGCAACGGTGCCCGCAATCCGCTCGCACACCTGCATCAACCCGACATCACGCTGGAGAAGGTGATGGAGTCGCCGATGCTGTGGGATCCGGTCCGCTACGACGAGACGTGCCCGTCGTCGGACGGGGCCGCGGCCATGGTGATCGGCAACGAGGAGATCGCCGACGCGCGGGTCGCCGAGGGCCATCCGGTGGCGTGGATCCACGCCACGTCGTTGCGCACCGAACCGCTGGCGTACGCCGGGCGTGATCAGGTCAACCCGCAGGCCAGCCGCGATGCGGCGGCGGCGCTGTGGAAGGCGGCGGGGATCAAGAGCCCGATCGACGAGATCGACGTCGGCGAGGTGTACGTGCCGTTCTCCTGGTACGAACCGATGTGGCTGGAGAGCCTGGGCTTCGCACCCGAGGGCGAGGGCTGGAAGCTCACCGAGGCCGGCGAGACCGCGATCGGCGGTCGGATCCCGCTCAACCCGTCCGGCGGCGTGCTGTCGTCCAACCCGATCGGCGCCTCCGGGATGATCCGGTTCGCAGAATCGGCCATCCAGGTGATGGGCAAGGCCGGCGACCACCAGGTCGAGGGCGCCCGCAAGGCCCTGGGCCACGCGTACGGCGGCGGCGCACAGTACTACTCGATGTGGGTGGTTTCCTGCGACAAACCAGCGGACAAGCCGTGACGAAGATGCAGTACACCCTCAGCATCGCCTTCAGCCCGCTGGACCAGCTGATCGAAATCGCCAAGACGGCAGAGGAACTCGGCTTCGACAACATCGCGCTGCCGGACTCGATATTTTATTTCGAGAAGCAGTCCGTGGACTATCCCTACACCGCCGACGGCAAGCGGATGTTCGACGAGAACTCGCCCTGGGTCGATCCGTTGATCCTCGCGGGTTCATTGGGTGCGGTGACGTCGAAGTTGCGCTTCTACACCAACGTGATGAAGCTGGGCTCGCGCAACCCCCTGCTGTTGGCCCGCCAGGTCGGTTCGGTGGCGAACCTGACCAACAACCGGTTCGGATTCGGCGTCGGGATCGGCTGGGCCCCTGAGGAATTCGAGTGGTGTGGGGTGCCCTACGCGAAGCGGGGCAAGCGGGTCGACGAGATGATCGACGTCATCAAGCTGGTGCTCGCCGGCGGCATGGTCGAGTTCCACGGCGAGTTCTACGATTTCGACCGGCTGCAGATGAGCCCCGCGCCGTCGACGCCGGTGCCGTTCTACGTCGGCGGCCACACCGAGGTGGCGCTCAAGCGGGCGGTGCGCGTCGGCGACGGCTGGACCAGTGCGATGATGACGTGCGACCAACTGGCCGAAACCATCGGCAAGCTCAAGAAACTGCTGTCCGAAAGTGGCCGCGCCGACGACCCGTTCGAGTACCAGGCGGTGTGCGTCGACAAATTCGGTGTCGACGGCCACCGCGATCTGGTCGCCGCGGGGGTCACCGATTACATCGGCATTCCGTGGGTGTTCGAGGGCCTCGGCTTCGACGCGCCGGTGGACAAGAAGATCGACTCGATGAAGCGGTTCGCCGACACCTACATCCACTCGGGCTGGCAGGCGTGAGTGATTCGCCGGTGCATCTCGCGGGCAAGCGTTCCCGTGAGGCGGCGGTGGCCCGCGACAAGGAGGCCTGGCTGGCGGTGTTCGCCGACGACGCCATCGTCGAGGATCCGATCGGGCCGTCGCATTTCGACCCGGAAGGCAAGGGCCACAGGGGCAAAGAGGCGATCGCGAAGTTCTACGACATGGCGATCGCGCCCAGCGAGCTGACGTTCAACTACGAGAAGACCTACCAGTGCGGCAACGAGGAAGCCAACGTCGGCAACATCGTCATCCGGTCGGCCGGGTACGAGGTCGTCGCCGAAGGGGTGTTCACCTACCGGGTCGACGACGAGGGCAAGATCGTCGCCCTGCGCGCCTACTGGGAACTCGACGCCGCTACCCGCAGCGCCCGCAAGATCTAGGGCGTTCCCGGTTCGGTGATCACCTTCAAGCCCGCGACGTAGCGCCGGGCCAGGTCCTGGTAGGCCCCGGGGTTGGTGTCCACCCACATCTGGGCGCCGGTGCCCGCGACAGGGCCCCTGATCTTGGCGGGTGCGCCTGCGGCCACGACCTCGTCGGGAATCTTGGTGCCACCGACCACCAGCGAATGGGCTGCGATGAGGCTGCGTTTGCCGATCACGACGCCGTCGAGCACCGTCGAGTGGTTGGCGATGACGGCCTCGGCCCCGACGTGCACGCCGTGGATGACACAGCTGTGCGCGACCGTCGCACCAGGTCCGATGTCCACGGGAATGCCCGGTGGGGCGTGCAGAACGGAGCAGTCCTGGACGTTGGCGCCCTCGCGGACGATGACGGGCGCGAAGTCGGCGCGCAGCACCGCGTTGAACCAGACGGAGGCACCGGCCTCGACACGGACATCGCCCACCAGGGTGGCGGTTGGGGCGATGAATGCGCCCGGATCGACTGTCGGCGAGCGACCTTCGAATGTGTACAGCGGCATTGTCTGGTTATACCGCAGGTAGATGCCGGTTATGTTGCGCGGGCGGTGGGAAAAACTGTAACGTGTTCTAGTTAGAGAGCAAGGACAGGAGGCGCGAAGTGACGACTGACACAGCGCAGGGCGGCGTTCGCGAAATCGACACCGGGGCGCTGCCGGACCGGTTTGCGCGCGGTTGGCACTGCCTTGGCCCGGTCGCGAACTACACCGACGGCAAGCCGCATGGCGTCGAGATCTTCGGCACCATGCTGGTGGTGTTCGCCGACTCGCAGGGCGACGTGAAAGTCCTCGACGGCTACTGCAGGCACATGGGCGGGAACCTGTCGCAGGGCACCATCAAGGGCGATGAGGTGGCCTGCCCGTTCCACGACTGGCGCTGGGGCGGCGACGGCAAGTGCAAGCTGGTGCCCTACGCCAAGCGCACCCCGCGACTGGCCCGCACCCGCGCCTGGCACACGGATGTGCGCGGCGGCCTGCTGTTCGTCTGGCACGACCATGAGGGCAACCCGCCCCAGCCCGAGGTGCGCATTCCCGACATCGGTGAGTTCGCCAGCGACGAGTGGACCAACTGGCGGTGGAACACCATGCTCATCGAGGGCAGCAACTGCCGCGAGATTATCGACAACGTCACCGACATGGCGCACTTCTTCTACATCCACTTCGGGCTGCCGACGTACTTCAAGAACGTCTTCGAGGGCCACATCGCCTCGCAGTACCTGCACAACGTGGGCCGCCCCGACATCAACGACATGGGCACCGCCTACGGCGAGGCACACCTGGACTCCGAGGCCAGCTACTTCGGGCCGTCGTTCATGATCAACTGGCTGCACAACACCTACGGCGACTTCAAGGCCGAGTCCATCCTGATCAACTGCCACTACCCTGTCAGCCAGGACTCGTTCGTGCTGCAGTGGGGCGTCATCGTCGAGAAGCCCAAGGGCCTCGACGACGCGACCACCGAGAAGTTGGCCGCCGGGTTCACCGACGGCGTCAGCAAGGGGTTCCTGCAGGACGTCGAGATCTGGAAGCACAAGACCCGCATCGACAATCCGCTGCTGGTCGAGGAGGACGGTGCGGTCTACCAGATGCGGCGCTGGTACCAGCAGTTCTATGTGGACGTCGCCGACGTGACACCGGACATGACCGACCGCTTCGAGATCGAGGTCGACACCACGGCGGCCAACGAGAAGTGGCATGTCGAGGTGGAGGAGAACCTCAAGGCGCAGGCCGAAACCGCCTCGGACACCGAAAAGGCCGAGCAGCCGACCCCATGAGTTCCGGCGACCAGCAGGACGCGCCGGACGTCGACCGCCTGGCGCGGTCGATGCTGGCCCTGCACGGCGCGCACGACGACGACGATCACCCGCACGGCGGCAACGGCGCCTCCGCCGGCTCCTGGTCGAAGGCGCCGACCTTCGCCTCGGATCCCGATCGTGCGGCCGCCGTGCGGGAGGCCAGCAGGCGCGATCGCGATCGCTATCTGAACTCGGGCCTGGTGTCCGTCGACTGCCGGTTCTGCCACGTGTCGGTCAGCGTCAAGAAACTCGGGCCCGCGCACACGTCGGTGCAGTGGAATTCCGACGCGTCGCGGCGCTGCGCGTTCTTCACCGAGGTGCGCGAGGCCGGCGGCGAGCCTGCCCGCACCCGCTCGTGCCCGAAACTGGCCGACAGCATCAAACACGCAGTGGCCGAAGGTGTCCTGGAAGAGGTTTCCAGCGCCCCCTCCCCCGCCGACGGCTAGGTTCTCCTCGCCGAGCGGGCAGGAGTCACAGGCCCTGGAAGCGGGACCGGACGGCGTCGGCGGTCAGCCCGTAGTCCTCCAGAGAGTACTTGTGCTTCGGCGCGCGGGGACCCTGCTTGCTCTCTTCGTCGCTCGCCTGCATCGCCGACCGGGCCGCATCGGTCATCTCGATGCCGAAATGCCGGTAGATGCCCTCGACGGTGCCGATCGGATCGTCGATCAACTCGAAGTAGTCCATGTCGTAGAACTGGGCCGAATCATGTTTGGCCCGTTCGGTGTTGAACAGGTGCAGACCGCGCGACCAGGTTTCCATGGCATCCTGCCCGAGCAGTTCGCCGGAGAAGCTGTTCGACCAGCCCTCGGTGGTGTGCTGAGCCAGCGAGCACATTGACGCCATGATCGTCTCCACCGGGCGGTGGCACTGCACCACCAGCGCGTCCGGGTAGGCGGCCATCAGCGCGTCGAGCGCGAACAGGTGGCTGGGGTTCTTCAGCACCCAGCGCTTCTCCGCGTCGTTCAGCCCGATCAGCGCAAGGTTCCTGCGGTGTCGCTGATACGGCTTGATCCAGTCCTGCCGAGACAGCCATTGCGAGTAGGTCGGCAGGTGGGCCAGCGTCTCATAGGACACCGAGTGCAGCGACTGCCGCAGCAGCTGCCAGCACTCCTCGACCTCATCGGCGGTCATGAAGTGCAACCCGGTGTAGTCGGGGTTCTCGTTGTGCGCCTGCGTGAAGCGGGCGTCGAGCTCACGGAAAACCGGGTTCTCCGACCAGGTTTCGCGAGGCGGACGCGGCTGCGGGAACTCGGCGAGCCACAGTTCGAGGCCTTGATGTCGCGGGTCGGAGCTCATCAGCCGGTGCAGCGCCGTCGTCCCGGTGCGCGGTAGGCCGGTGACGAAGATCGGGCGTTCGATCGCCACCTCCGCGTGCTGCGGGTACTGCTTCCAGGCCGCTTCCGACATCAGTCGGGCGACCAGCGCATTGCGGACGAAGAAGCGGTTCATCTTGCTGCCGAACTCGGTCAGGTCGGCGTCGCGCCGATACGACTCGAGCAGCACACCGAGCGCCTCGACATAGTTGTCGTCGTCGGAGCCGAAGTCGTCGAGCCCGCACGCCTTGGTCGCCGAGGCCTTCAGCTCATCGACGCTGCCGGGATCGGTGCGAACGGCCATTACGCCTTGAACTCCCCACAGTTCACGTCCAGTGCCTGCCCGGTGATGCCGCTGGACAGGTCGCTGGCCATGAAGAGAATGGCCGAGGCCACTTCGTCCTCGGTGGGCAGCCGCTTCAGGTCGCTGTTGGCCGCGGCCGCGTTGTAGATCTCCTCGACCGTGGTGCCGTACTTGCCAGCCTGGTGGGTGAAGTATCCCTCCAGCGTGCCACCCCAGATATAGCCGGGCAGAACTGAATTCACCCGGATACCCTGTTCGCCGAGCTCGGTGGCCAGCGTTTGGGACATGGCCAGCAATGCCGACTTCGCCATCTTGTAGGCGCCGTACTTGGCCTGCGAATGCCGCACCACCATCGAGTTCACGTTCACCACCGAGCCCTTGGTCTCGGCCAGCGCCGGGGTGAAGCCCTGGACCATGCGCAGCGCGCCGAACACGGTGAGCTCGATGGCGTCGCGCATGTGCTCGAACGTGGTGTTGGCGAAGGGCTTCATCGACGGCACCCGGAACGCGTTGTTGATCAGCACGTCGACTCTGCCGTAGGCCTCCAGCGTCGCGGAGACCAGGTTGGCGACTTGCGCCTCGTCGGTGATGTCGGTGCCGACCGACACCGCGCGCCGGCCCAGATCGGTGATCTGCTTGGCCACGTCGTCGAGACGTTCGACGGTCCTGGCCGCCAGCACCAGGTCCGCGCCGGCCTCCGCGCACCGGCGCGCCAGCGTGGTACCCAGCGCGGGCCCGACACCGCTGATGACGACGACCTTGTCCTTGAGCAGTTCCGCCACCATTTATCCAACCATCCTGTCGCCGATCTGCTTCTGCCGCAGCGCGATCCGCGCCCGCCATGCCTCGTCAGAGATCTTGTTCGACTCGTAGTACGGCAGCGCCGCCGCCACCTTGTCGATGTCGAGCAACTCGACGGTGGGACCATCGGCCTCGGTGAGCTCGCGCGACAGCCGCTGCCAGCGGAACTGCAGGTAGCCCTTGCGGTGGCCGATCGTCTCCACCCAGTTGGTGACGCCGGGGTTGGTGTCCGAGACCACGATCCGAATCTTGTGATCCGGATCCGCCTGCGCCTGGGTGCCGTTCAGCGACGTCTGGTGGTTGATGTAGTCCAGCGAGATGTACCAGAGGCTGCCCAGCTGGAAGCCCAGATACGGCGCGTCGGTCACCGGCAGCGTGATGACAAGAGCCTGATCGGGATTCAGATCGAAGTGGCCGACCGAAGAGTACTGCGTGGCCAGTCCGCCGGGGGTCAGCCGCGGCGCCACCATGGTGTTGACCGGCAGCGTGTTGTAGAACCACTGCGGAAACTGCAGCCAGGTCTTGACGCGCTGCACCAGTTGCTTGCCTGCGACGGCATACCGCTTTTCGATCAGCTCCTTGCTCAACGGCGGCGGCGCGGTACCCGCCGTGTCCGTCCTGGCGATGCTGACGTGGCCGCGCTGGGCGGACCAGTCGTTGTACACCTCGCGAACGAGCAACTGCGACGGGCCGTTCGGCGTCACCCGCCACTGGAAGGTGCCGTCGGACGCGATGTCGAGTTCGCGGTCGTCGAACGCCGCCTGGCTGATGGGTACGTTGTCGTCGGTGTACTCGCCGCCGAGCATCTGAAAGCTCAGATCGGTTGTGGTGCCGCGCTTTCCGGTGACGACGTACTCGTGGCCGGGCTGCACGCGGGTGCCGAAGTACAGGGTGTCCGGGTTGTCCAGGCCCATCTTGGTGAACGGGCCGGTGCCGGACTGCATGAACGGATGGTCGCGGTCGTAGTCGAAGGCCAGGTGCGTGCAGCCGGAGATGCATCCGGCCAGATACTGGAGACCTTCGAGCAGATCGGCCTCGGATTCGATGAAGTCGGCGGCGGCGATCAGGTGTTCGGCCTCGGCGATCGCCTCGGCAAGGGGCTGGGAGTACACCCCTAGAAACTAGAACGTGTTCCTGTTCTCGTCAACGGCCTGCGGCGAGATTTTGTTCGATATTTGGAACAGCAAGGTACATTTCTGACATGCCGAGCCCACAATCGTCCGGCCGGTCGTCACCGCCCACCGAACGCGTGATCGCCATCCTCGACTTTCTCGCCCGTCACCCGCACGACCGTTTCGGCGTCTCCGAGCTGGCCCGCCGGCTCGGCCTGAGTAAGCCGACGTGTCTCGGCATCATCACTGCCCTCACCGACTCCGATTACCTGGTCCGCGATGCGCAGGACAAGACCTATCGGCTGGGCCCGGCATTGATCGCGCTGGGGCACACCGCGCAGGAGTCGCTGCGGGTGGATCCCGTCGCACGCGCCGAGTTGCGCCGGCTGTCGGCCGCCTCCGGCACCACCGCGGCGCTGTCTGCAGTGATCGATGACCGCATCACGGTGCTGGAACTCGTCGGGCCGCCGGGCGCCGACGTCGGCGTGCGAGTGGGGCAGAGCTATCCGTTCGCCCCGCCGGTCGGTCTGATGTTCGTGCTGTGGGACGACGTCGCCCTTCGTGACTGGCTGGCCAGGGAGCCCACCATCCCGCTGCGCGTCGACGGTGAACGGCTGGACCGCGTCGTCGCCGAATGCCGCCGCAGCGGATACCTCGTCGAGCGGCTCACCCCCGGCGGACGCAGGCTGTACGCCCTGATGGCCGGGGTGTCCAGCAGACTGCCCGACGAGTTGCAGGCGCTGCTGGGCGAGCTGATCGCCGACATCGGCGAACGCGTCTATCTCCGCAGCGAGAACCCGGCGGGCAGCCGCCGTCGACACGACATCAGCGTCATCTCGGCGCCGGTGTTCGACCACCACCAGCGCCAGGCGATGGTGGTGTCATTGCAGATCGGCCGGGCCTTGACCGACGCGGAGATCGCCAAGAGCGCCCGCGCACTGACCGCGACGGCTGACGTCGTGACCAGCCGGCTGGGCGGGGTCAAGCCGACCGTCGCCCTCTAGACGTCTGCCAGCACCGTCAGCGCGTCGGTCGGCGAGACCTGCATGCCGCAGCGGTCCTTGAACGCCGCCAGCGGGGCCTGGATGGCCCGCAGTTCGTCGGCCTGATCGGGGTGAGCGGAGATGTAGTCGTCGAACTGCCCGACCGCGACAAAGGCGGGTTGCCGCGTCGCGTCGATCAACGCCTGGTTCGCGTCCGGGTGGGCCGCGAAGTACGTCGAGAGCTTCGTGGTCACCGAGCTGATCGTGGACGCCAGGGTGGCGGCGTCGCAGTCGTCGGTCGCAGCCGGCGCCGGCGTCGGCGGGTCCCCCGGATCTGCGCCGGCTGCGGGGATGGCAAGCGTGCCGCACACCGCGCCCGCTGCCAACATCCCGAAGACGGTCCGTCGCGCCCGTGTCACCGTTGAGGCCATCACATTGCTCCTTTGTTCGGGGCCACTGAACCTAACGTCGTCAGGGGCGAGCGCAGTGTTAGCCGCGTTATCCGGCGACCTTGTCGCCGCTCTCCTGCTCCCGCTTGATCTCCAGCGCAATGTCGATGAGCTGGTCTTCCTGGCCGCCGATGAGTTTGCGCTGGCCGGCGCGGTGCAGCAGCTTGTGCGCGGGGACGCCGTAGCGCTCGGACTGGCGGATGGCGTGCTTGAGGAAGCTGGAGTACACCCCGGAGTAGCCCATGATCAGCGCGTTGCGGTCGAGCAGGCACTCGGCAGGCATCGCCGGGGCGACCACCTCCTCGGCGGCATCGGCGATGTCGAAGAAGTCGATGCCGGTCTTGACCCCGATCTTGTCGAACACCCCGATCAGCGCCTCGACCGGCGCGTTGCCCGCTCCGGCGCCGAACCGGCGGCACGAGCCGTCGATTTGCTTGGCGCCCGCGCGCACCGCCTCGATGCTGTTGGCCACGCCCAGCCCGAGGTTCTCGTGGCCGTGGAAGCCCACCTGCGCGTCGCCGCCGAGTTCGGCCACCAGCGCGGCGACGCGGTCACGCACCCCCTCGAGCACCAGGGCGCCCGCGGAGTCGACCACGTACACGCACTGACAGCCCGCGTCGGCCATGATGCGGGCCTGCGCGGCGAGCTTCTCCGGCGGAATGGTGTGGCTCATCATCAAAAAGCCCACGGTCTCCAGGCCGAGCTCGCGGGCGAGCCCGAAGTGCTGGATCGACACGTCGGCCTCGGTGCAGTGGGTGGCGATCCGGCAGATCGAGCCGCCGTTGTTCTGCGCCTCCTTGATGTCCTCCTTGGTGCCGACCCCCGGCAGCATCAGGAACGCGATCTTGGATTCCTTGGCCGTCTCGGCCGCGAGCTTGATCAGTTCCTGCTCGGGCGTCTTGGAGAAGCCGTAGTTGAAGCTCGACCCGCCCAGCCCGTCGCCGTGGGTGACCTCGATGACCGGCACCCCGGCGGCGTCCAGCGCCGCGACGATCGCACCCACTTCCTCGGCGGTGAACTGGTGGCGCTTGTGGTGAGATCCGTCCCGCAACGATGTATCCGTCATCCGGATGTCCCAGAACGGGTCGAAATAGATGTCGTCGATGGCACTCATGCCTGGCCTCCTGCGGTTGCTGTCTGCTCCTCGCGCGAGCGCTCGTCGGAAGCCGCGAGCGACTCTTTCGCGATCTCCTCGCCGACCTTGGTCGCTGCCGCGGTCATGATGTCCAGGTTTCCAGCGTAGGGCGGCAGGTAGTCGCCGGCACCCTCCACTTCGACGAATGTCGTGACGACGTGGTTGCCGCCGTTGACCACCGACGGCTCGTCGAACTGCGGTTCGTTGAGCAGCCGGTAACCAGGCACGTAGGTCTGGACCTCGGCGACGACGTCGCGGATGGACTGCGCGATCGCGTCGTGGTCGGCGTCCTCCGGGATCGCACAGAAGATGGTGTCGCGCATGATCATCGGCGGATCGGCCGGGTTCAGGATGATGATCGCCTTGCCCCGCTGGGCGCCGCCGATGGTCTCCACCCCCTTGCTGGTGGTCTTGGTGAACTCATCGATGTTGGCCCGCGTCCCCGGCCCCGCCGACACCGACGACACCGACGCCACGATCTCGGCGTAGGGCACGCCGACCACTCGCGACACCGCGTACACCATCGGGATCGTCGCCTGGCCGCCGCAGGTCACCATGTTGACGTTCGGGGCGTCGAGGTGCTCACGCAGATTGGCCGGCGGGATCACCCCGGGACCGACCGCCGCGGGGGTCAGGTCGATCGCCCGAATCCCGGCCTCGGCGTAGCGCGGCGCGGCGTCGCGGTGCACGTAGGCGCTGGTGGCCTCGAACAGCAGATCCGGCTTCTCGTCCAGGCCCAGCAACCAGTCCGCGCCCTCGGCGCTGGTCTCCAACCCGAGCTTGCGAGCACGGGCCAGGCCTTCGCTGTCCGGGTCGATACCGACCATCCAGCGCGGCTCCAGCCACTCCGACCGCAGCAGCTTGTACAGCAGGTCGGTGCTGATGTTGCCGGATCCGACGATGGCGACGGATGCCTTGCTGGGCATATTGTGTACTCCTCTTACTCGAAGGACAGGTGGACCGAGCCCAGCCCGTCGAAGTCGGCGACGAAATCGTCACCCGGGGTGGCGTCGAACGCCTTCGTGCACGACCCGGGCAGCACGATGTCACCAGCCTTCAACCGGACGCCGAAGCTGTCCACTTTGCGGGCCAGCCAGGCCACGGCGGTCACCGGATTGCCCAGCACCGCGTCGCTGCGGCCCTTGGCGACGACTTCGCCGTTGCGGGTCAGCACGGCGTCGATGTTGCAGATGTCGATGTCCTTGGGCGACACCCGCGCCGCGCCGAGCACCCAGCCCGCCGACGAAGCGTTGTCGGCGATGGTGTCGCACAGCTTGATCTTCCAGTCCTTGATGCGGGTGTCGATCAACTCGATCGCGGGGGCGAACGCGGCCGTCGCGGCCAGCACGTCGTCCTCCGTGCAGCCCTCGCCGGGCAGGTCATCGGCCAGGATGAAGCCGACCTCCACCTCGACGCGCGGGTAGAGATATCTGCCCGACGGCACCGGCTTGTCCTCGAACACCGCCATCTCGTCGAGCAGGTGACCGTAGTCGGGCTCGTCGACGCCCATCATCTCCTGCATCGCCTTGCTCGACAGACCGACTTTGTGGCCGATCACCGTGGCACCTTCGGCCACCCGCTGGCGGATGTTGATCAGTTGGATCTCGTAGGCGTCGACGACGTCGATGTCGGGGTTGCCCGTGGTCAACGGGTCGATCGGGATGCGGCTGCGTTCGGCCTGCGCCAGGTCGGCGGCCAGCTCGTCACGCACCTGAACAGTGAGCATTTGGCTACTTCCCCTCGCGATCCGCTCGTATCTTCCGACCGGCGCAGTTGTTCGGTGGCCGGGCAATTCTATAACGTGTTCTACATGACAGGACAGGAGTTCGACGTCGTCGTGGTCGGGAGCGGCGCCGCCGGCATGGTCGCTGCCCTCACCGCCGCTCATCAGGGCCTTTCCACACTAGTCGTAGAAAAGGCCCCGCACTACGGCGGTTCCACTGCGCGGTCAGGCGGCGGAGTGTGGATTCCGAACAACGAAGTGCTCGAACGCGACGGCGTCTCAGATACGCCCGAGGCGGCGCGAACCTACCTGCACAACATCATCGGCGACGTGGTGGCACCCGAACGCATCGACACCTTCCTCGCGCGCGGACCCGAGATGCTTTCGTTCGTGCTGAAGAACACACCGCTGAAGCTCTGCTGGGTGCCCGGCTACTCCGACTACTACCCCGAGACACCGGGCGGCAAGCCGACCGGCCGTTCGGTTGAGCCGAAGCCGTTCAATGCCCGCAAACTCGGCGCCGACGAAAAGGGCCTCGAACCACCGTACGGCAAGGTGCCGCTCAACATGGTGGTGATGCAGCAGGATTACGTGCGGCTCAACCAGTTGAAACGGCACCCGCGCGGCCTGCTGCGCAGCCTGAAGGTCGGTGCCCGCACCGTGTGGGCGAACGCGACGCGCAAGAACCTGGTGGGGATGGGCCGCGCGCTGATCGCGCCGCTGCGGATCGGCCTGCAGAAGGCAGGCGTCCCCGTCCGGCTCAACACCGCGCTCACCGACCTGTACGTCGAGGACGGCGTGGTGCGCGGAATCTACGTGCGCGGCACGGACGCACCGGAATCCGCTGAGCCCGAACTGATCCGAGCCCGCCGCGGCGTGATCCTGGGCTCGGGCGGCTTCGAGCACAACGAGCAGATGCGGGTGAAGTACCAGCGCGCCCCGATCACCACCGAATGGACGGTCGGCGCGAGCGCCAACACCGGCGAAGGCATCCTCGCCGGTGAAAAGCTCGGCGCCGCACTTGACATCATGGAAGACGCCTGGTGGATCCCGACGGTGCCGCTGGTCGGTGCGCCATGGATCGCGCTGTCAGAACGCAACTCGCCGGGCGCCATCATGGTCAACATGTCCGGTAGGCGCTTCATGAACGAATCGCTGCCCTATGTCGAGGCCGGCCACGAGATGTACGGCGGCGAGTACGGCCAGGGCCCCGGACCGGGCGAGAACATTCCCGCGTGGCTGGTTTTCGACCAGCAGTACCGCGATCGTTACATCTTCGCGGGACTGCAAGCGGGACAACGTATTCCGAAGAAGTGGCTGGAATCGGGCGTGATCGTGACGGCCGGCACCATCGAGGAGCTGGCCGCCAAGGCGGGGCTGCCAGCCGATGTGCTCACCGAAACGGTGCAGCGGTTCAACGGCTTCGCGCGATCGGGCACCGACGACGAATTCCACCGCGGCGAGAGCGCCTACGACCGCTACTACGGCGATCCGACCAACAAGCCCAACCCGAACCTCGGCGAGATCAGCCACCCGCCGTACTACGCGGCGAAGATGGTGCCCGGCGATCTCGGCACCAAGGGGGGCATCGTCACCGATGTACACGGGCGTGCATTGCGCGATGACGGCTCGGTGATCGACGGTCTCTACGCGGCGGGCAACGCCAGCGCACCGGTGATGGGGCACACCTATCCGGGGCCCGGCGGGACGATCGGGCCCGCGATGACATTCGGCTATCTGGCCGCGCTGCACATCGCCGAGGCCGGTCAGCCTGCGACATCCGGCGGCGGGAAGGCCTGAGATGCCGATCAATCTCGACGAAGCGCTCGGCGCGCAGCTCGACCCCATCGAATTCTCTTGGACCAGTAGCGACATCCAGCTCTACCACCTGGGGCTGGGCGCGGGCCAGGATCCGATGGACCAGCGGGAGCTGCGCTACCTGGTCGACGACACCCCGCAGGTGCTGCCGACGTTCGGCAACGTGGCAGCGAGTTTTCACGACACCAAGCCGCCGACGGTGCAGTTTCCCGGCATAGACATCGAACTGGCCAAGGTGCTGCATGCCAGCGAGGCGGTGATCGCGCCCGCTCCGATACCCCCGTCGGGCACCGGCCGCGCGGTCACCAAATTCACCGACATCTGGGACAAGGGCAAGGCCGCGGTGATCTGGTCGGAGACCACGGTCACCACACCCGACGGCGCGCCGCTGTGGACCCAGAAGCGGTCGATCTTCGCCCGCGGCGAGGGCGGGTTCGGCGGCGAGCGCGGTCCCTCCACCTCGTCGGAGCCGCCGCAGCGGGACCCGGACTTCGAGCTGTCCATCGCGGTGTCGCCGCAGCAGGCGCTTCTCTACCGGATGTGCGGGGACCGCAACCCGCTGCACTCCGACCCCGAGTTCGCCGCCGCCGCAGGCTTTCCCAGGCCGATCCTGCACGGGTTGTGCACCTACGGGATGACCTGCAAGGCGATCGTGGACGCCCTGCTCGACGGGGACGCCGCGCGCGTCGGCAGCTACGACGCCCGGTTCGCGGGCGTCGTGTTTCCCGGCGAAACGCTGAAAGCCAGCATCTGGAAAGAAGGCGACGGGTTCCGCGGCGTGGTCACCGCGCCGTCGCGCGACGACGCGGTCGCGCTCGCAGGTGTGGAGTTGGTGCCGGCCTAGGCACGCCGTGCCGGTCCGGTCGCCTTCGCGACGCCACGCCCTAGGGCGCCGAGCACAGTCTGATACATCGCCGGGGCCGCGACTCGCATCACCGAGAGGTAGACGATGGTGAACAGCACGCACTCGGCGAGAACCAACCCCAGCCCGGTCAACTCCGGGAAGTGGTCGGAGCGGACCACGTAGTGCTCGAGCGGCCACAGCACGACTGCGGCCACCACCGCCGACACCGAAGTCGGCAGAAGGCATTTGGTGATCTCGCGCCGTGACGCGCCGACCACGCCGCGGGCCAACTCCAGGTTGACGATTCCGACGACGAGGCACGTTACCGAGATCGCGATACCGACACCGACCAGTCCGAACGGCACGAACAACAGGATCAGCGGCAGGCCGAGTCCCAGACAGATGGCCGGCGACCAATTGAGCAACGACGAACGGCCCGCCCCCTTCATCGCTTCACCGGTGACGGCGTTCAGCGCCGCGCCCAGCCCGATCCCTGCCATCGCGGCGGCGGCCGTGCCCGCCGCGCGCCATTCCTCACCGAGCATCAGCACCACCACCGGTTGACCGAGAGCGATCATCAGGACGCCACCGGGGGCGGCGGCGAACCACACCCAGCCGAGGGCCCGCATGAAGGCCTGGCGAAACCTGGTGCTGTCGTCGGAGATTCGGGAAAAGGCGGGAAAAAGCACGTGTGCACACGTCGTGATCAGCGCCAGCGACGGCAGCGACGCGATGCGGTAGGCGTACCTGTAGTGGCCCAGGTCGCTGGTGCCCAGAACGCGGCCGACGATCGCCTGCTCGATCACTTCGCGGGTGCGGTCGGCGATGGCGTCGAGCAACACCGGAAACGAGAAGCCGGCCATATCGCGCCAGATGTGGAACGAGAACCGGCCACCGAACGGGCGCCACCTGGCCATCCACCAACTCAATACCACCGCGGTGACGACAGCCACGTACCAACCGATCACCATCGACCAGGCGCCGTATCCCCGCAGGGCGAACACGATCGCCACCCCCGCCAGCACGATCGAGATGGTGGGGGTGATGATCATCTGCCGCCTGAATTGAAAGGCCCTCTGCATCAGCGCATCCGGAACGCTCGCCAGCGCGTACAGCGCGATGAGACCCGATGATGCCGCCGCGATGTGGCCCACCCGTGAACTGTGGAATATCGCGCCTATCAACGGCGAGGCCGCCAGCACCCCGAGAGATCCCAGCACGCCCGTCACCACGGTGGCCACCAACGCGGTGTTCGCCGCGTTCTCCACATCGGTGGCGCGTTGGATCAGCGCCTGCGCCAGACCGCCCTGCGAGAACGTGACCAGGAATCCGATCAGAATCGTTCCGGCGGTGAAGATGCCAACCTCGGCCGGGCCGAGGATGCGGCCGACGACGACCGTCTGAACGACGGTGGCGCCCTGGGCAAGGACCAGGCCTACCGCAGACATGGCGGCGCCGCGCTTGAGAACGCCCCCCAGGTTCCCCGTGGTCTCGGTCAAGGCCGGGGCCCCACATCGTTTCGTCGGGACATCCGATAGTGCATTCGCAGCACGGCCTTGACCGTGCGATTCTTCGCCGGATAGATCGAGACCAGCAGCCCGGGGCTCAGGTAGAGCCCGGTGATGGCGACTGCCGCGCGCACCGTGCGCTGCTGGCGGAACGCTTCGCGAGCGGCGGCGCGGGCGGCCCGGTGGTCCCGGACCAGAAATGCCGACCTGGCCCTGCGCAGCGCACGCCGGTATCGCAGCCGGCGAAGCATTCCGAGCTCGTCGATGGAGTTCTGGTTGAGGCCGTATTCCCTTGCGGCCAAGACGAACGCGCGCTCCAGGCGGTCCTCGAAAGCCTCGATGTTCACCTTGTCGTGGGATAGCGAGGTGTCCCTGGTGCGGGTCCTGATCAGCGTCTGCGGCAGGATCCGGACATCGCGGCCTGCGGAGACCAGCCGCAACCAGAGGGCGACGTCGGGTTCGACGTCGGCCACCGGCGCGTAACCCCGCGCGCTGTCCCACGCCTCGCGACGAATCACGCCGACGTAGTGCGGCACGCCTTCGTCGAGCAGTTCGTGAAAGGAGGCGGGCCGGGCCGGATCCGGGGTGCTTCTGCGCCCGACCGAGGCGAAGTACTCGTTCGGTTTCTGTCCGTCGTCGGGATCGCAGAACAGGATCGAACTGCAGCCGACCGCATCGATTCCCGGGTCGCTGTCGATCAGGGCGCCGATCATTTCGCAATACCGTGGTTCGATGGTGTCGTCGCTGTCCAGCACACACAGATATCGCCCCGTCGCGGCGGCGGCCGCGGCGCACACCCCGCCGGTGTAGCCCTTGTTGTCCTGCCGGATCAACGTGATACGGGGATCGTGGGTGTACTTGCCGACCACCCGCGCCATCTCGTCGGAGTTGCCGTTGTCGACGACGATCAGTTCCCAGTCGGTGCGGGTCTGGCGCAGCACCGACTCGATGGTCTCGCCCACATACTGCTCGGTGCCGTACGCGGTGGTCAGAAAGCTGACGAAGGGTGTCGTTCGCCGCGTGATGCCATGACGCATCTGAAGTTGCCTACCAACCGATGCCACAGTAGTTCGCCTTACGTTGCAGCTCCGAGGTATTTGGCAGGCGCACCAGGTCGAGGACGAGGCGGTCCGGCTGCACGCGGGCCAGCGCATCCACCACCTCTGCAGCGCGCGATCCGGCGATCAGCACGTCACCGTGATCGAGCACCTCGTCGACGTCGTCGGTCAGTAGCTCTCCGATGTGGGGCAGCTGTTGACGGAGGTAGCTTCGGTTGGCGCCGATCAGCCGCGAGAGCATGACATTGGAATCGTGGATCTTGACGTCGAATCCCTTGCCGATCAGCCGTTCCGCCAACTCCACCAGCGGGCTCTCGCGCAGGTCGTCGGTCCCCTCCTTGAAGGACAGGCCGAAGATCCCCACTTTCCGGCGGCCGTCCGCGACGACCCTGTCGACCGCCCGACGCAGATGAACCTCGTTGGAGATCAGCAGGTTCGACAGCAAGGGGACATCGACGTCGCCGCGCCGGGCGGTATGGGTGAGCGCTCTGACATCCTTGGGTAGGCAGGAGCCGCCGAAGGCGAAGCCGGGGCGTAGGTAGGCGGGGCTGATGTTGAGCTTCGTGTCGGCGACGAAGATGTCCATCACGTCATGCGAGTCAAGCCCCAACGCGGCGCAGATGGCGCCGATCTCGTTCGCGAACCCGACTTTGAGTGCGTGGAAGCTGTTGTCGACGTACTTGGTCATCTCGGCGATGCCGATCGCAACGGCGAACCGCGCACCGGGCAGGCCCTCATAGAGGCCCATCACCATCTCACCACTTCGCGAATCCGTTTGCCCCACGACTGTTTTCGGCGGATCGAGGAAGTCGCGGACACTGGACCCCTCGCGCAGGTACTCGGGGTTGATGCAGACGCCGAAATCGACACCGGCGCGTTTGCCCGACGCCGCTTCCAGCCGCGGCACCAGCAGGTTCTCGCAGGTGCCCGGCACCATGGTGCTGCGGTAGACGACGACATGCCAGCCGTTTTTGTGCGCGAGCGCTTCGCCGATCTCATCGGTCACCTGCTCCAGGTAGACCGTGGACAACCCCCCGCCCGGTCCGGACGGAGTGCCGACGCAGACCAGCGAGATGTCAGTTTCCAGCACCGCCGCCTGTGCATCGGTCGTCACAGTGAGGTGGCCCGAGGCGACCACCTGGGCCGTCAGGTCGCCGATTCGCTCCTCCACCACCGGCGAATTTCCCCGCCGAAGCAATTCGAGTTTGTCGAGGCTGACGTCGACGCCGGTGACGAAGTGTCCGCGTGATGCCAGGCAGGCCGCCGAAACGCAGCCGACATAACCCAGGCCGAAGACGCTGACCGCCGATTTCTGATCGCTCATGGGTTGCTCACCACCTCCCTCGCCCGTGAAAACGGGCCGTTGACAATGGCACGTGACAGGACGCGGTCGATCGTCAGTCCGCGAGCCACGCCGTGTTCCGACCAGGTCGCCGACGCCCGCACGCCGTCCATCTCGATCACCGGATCGGTGATCGCGCGGGTGTCGACCGTTCGCAGCAGGGTGAGGACGGCGACGGGAGCGGTTGCCCGGCATCGCGCGCCGAGCAACCACGCCGGGGTCCTCGTCTCGAGCTGATCCGACCACCACCCCAGATGCGAATCCGGATCCCCCTTGACCTGTTCGAATTCAAGGGGAGTCGTTGCGGCATAGCAGATCTGGAGTACCGAGTCTCCGTCGCGCGTGACCGCGTGCCCGCCCGGGGTGGGCTGCGCGTCGAGACCGGGCGCCAGGGGCCAGGACACCACGATGTCGTGGTCGGATCTGCCGTCGATGAGGTCGATGACCGCCACCGTCGCATCACCGGGCGTCGCGATCAGCCACCGCCGGTGCACGACCGGGTCGTCCAGCCGACGGTAACCGTGATGCTCGGCGTCGACGACGCCCCGATCCAGTTCGACCGAGTTCACCCGGGTCATGGCGTGCCTGCTCCAGTAGAACGGTCCGCCCATTTCGGACTGGTCGACCCCGTCGACGCAGACAGTCGGGTGCGCGCGGGTGCCGCGATGAACCGAGCGCCATTGGGGGTTTCCGTAGTAGCTCGCGGTGCCGGGATCGACGATGAGGTCCTGGCCCTCGCAACTCAGCGTCACCGAGAGCGCATCGGCGTGCCCGTGCGCCGCGATCGACAGATACCCCAGCGGTCCGACGTCCATGGTGATGCGGCGGCGGGCGGAGCGCAGCACGACGAGGCCTCCGTCGCGGGCGTGGACGCCGGCTTCCATCGGCGGGCCCACGCCGGTCGCCCGCTGACCGAGACGCCGCTCCAACGACGCCGCGAACCACGCCGCGGTCAGCGTGGTTTCGTTCGCCCTCGTCGCGGCCCCGGTGGCCGCTGCGGTGATTCCGAGATGTTGGCGCACAGTGCGTTTGGGCTCGACGCCCAGCCGTAACGCGAACCCGTCGTCGTCGTCGCCGTAGCGCGGGTCGGGGTCCTCGACGCCGACCAGTGACGACAGATAGTGCGAACTGCGCTCGATTGCGGCGGTGATCTGCGGTGGGACCTCGTCCCGGCGCAGCCGAAGCAAGACCGCGACGATCGACAGCAGTTCGACGGTGAACATCTGGTAGGACACCGCCTGCTCTGCGCCCGCCCCGTCCGGGAGAATCTGTCGCTCGGCCTCGGCTGCCAGGTTTTGCAGGCAGAGCTCGAAAAGCGCTGCCGGTGAGGCTAGCTCGGGGAACAGCAGGTGCACCGTCGCCAGCCCGGCGAGTTCACCGACCAGGTGATTGTTGGCCGAGCTGAAGCGCGATCGGTCACGCCAGCAGTAGCGCGCGCTCGCGTCCAGCATGCGCACGATCCGGCGGTACCGGCGCGGAGTCAATGCCGGCGATGTCCGGAGACCCTGCAGCGCGATGCTTGTCGATATCGCCCGGATGGCCGCCTCGAAGGCGCCTCGCCAGGCGATGCCCATGCCCACCGGGTTCTGCTCGATCCAGGTATCGAGGTGGTCGAAGGCCGTTTCGGCATAGGCGGATTCACCGGTGAACAGCCACGCCTGCGCCAGCACTGGCAGATGCTGCAGCCGATTCAGCTCCCAGATCCACTTCGGATCGCCTGAGGCCACCCGGTGGTCGATGCGTGCGCTCGGCAACGCCGGCCAGTGGTAGTCGGCCAACACGTCGTGGTTCCAGTCGATGACCGGCCCGACGTTCACGCTCGGATAGCCGAAGTAGCTGCGTTCGCCCGCGAGGAGACGATCGGCGTCGGCGATCAGAGCGTGCACCTGCGACGGGTTCGCGGTCGCGATCCGACCCGCGCGGTCGACGTCGAGGAGCACGGGGCGGGCCGCATCCACCCGGAAGGCCTGCAACAACGCATCCCAATCCTGGGTGGATTCGGTCAGGATCTTCGCATCGGTCCGCTGGCCGGGCCCCATCCGGTGCACCGCGCCGGCACCGAGCCGTCCGGCGCGCCAAGCCAATTCGCGGGGCGACATCGCGGCGGCGCGGCCGACGTACCACGTCAGACTGGCCACGGGCCCTCCCCGCTGCCGCGCCGGGCGATGGCATAGACCGAGGGCGCGGCCACGTCGCGCAGGCCGCGTGCGCACACCGCGTCCAATAGCGGGTCGGGCAGTCGCTGCCCGTACTTGAAGCGCAGGTAGTCGGCGGTGAGGAAGCGGACGTCGGAGAAATCGGCCGCGAGCAGCCCGCGCAGTTCGCGTTCCGAAAAGCCCGCGTGCGCCCCGAACTCGTTGCGGAACCGGTTGGTCAGCCGCGCCCGGTATTCGCTGAGATTCCACCGCAGCTTCTGCATGGCGGTCGCGTCGAAGGATCCGATGTAACCGACCGCCCGGTGCCGGTTCGGGGTGCCGATGTAGATCAGTCCCCCCGGACGCAGGATTCTGGCCAGTTCGCGCAGGCTGCCCGCCGGGTCGTCGACATGCTCGATCACGTGGTGGAAGAACACCACGTCGAAACTTCCGTCGGGAAAGGGCAGCTCGAGGATGTTGCCCTCGATCAGCTGGAAATCGGGCACGTCGGCGCCCAGTCGGTCATCCCAGGCCTGTGCGATGTCCACGCCCACCAACGATCCGCCGAGTTCGCGGCGGATGAACAACGCCTCGTGGCCCCGCCCGCATCCGGCGACGAACACCCGCGGCTCGGACATCGAATCGCAGACGGACCGCACGGTGCGGCAGAAATGCTGTGCGCCGGCATGGGTTTCGTGGCTCGACATCGTCTCGGTCATGGGAGCGTCTCCTCGGTGTGGCCTATCAGGATCGGTTCGCGCTGCGCGGAGTAGCGGTCGCTCACCTGCGCGTAGAGCGCGCCGATGCGGCGTGACGTGCTGTGCACGTCGAACCTGTCTTCGACGCGCGCATGTGCGGCCGCGCCGATCCGCGCGCGCAGGTCGGCATCGTGAACCACCAGACGCAATGCGCTCGCGATCGCCGACACGTCGTCGGGCGGAACCACGACGCCCGCGCCGTCGCCGATCATCTCCGCCAGCCCGCCGACATCGCTGGCGACAACGCACAGCCCGCGGGCCATCGCCTCGAGTACAGCCATCGGCTGTCCCTCGTTACGCGACGGGAGAACGAGTATGTGGGCACTATCCAGCAGGTTGCCGACAGCTTCCGGGGACAGCCACTCGCTGAGCACGACGGACTCTTCGACACGAAGCTCCTCTATCCGCCACCGCGCCCGCTCGACTTCTCCGTCGCCGGCGATCGTCAACGTCGCGAGCGGGTACCCCGCAGCCGTGCGGAACGCGGGATCGCGGGTGAGCTCCGCCCATGCTTGGAGCAGCCGGAACGTCCCCTTGCGCTCGCCGATCCGGCCGAGGAACACCGCGCGGACCGGCGCGCCCTGGGTCGGCTGCGTGACACGCTGCGCGAGTCGAACGGCGTTGGGAATCGCGACGATCCGTGCCGCCGGTGCCATCGACTGCAGCTTCTGCGCCAACGCGTCGCCGAGCGCGATCACCAGATCGGCATGGGTGAGGGTGGCGCTGATGACGCGGCGGATCGGCTGGGGCGACCGCTCGAAGAATCCGGGGAAATCCGACGCGTGAACATGCACCACAACCGGCACATGCATCAGCCGGCTCAGCCAGAACAGCGCGCACTTGCGAACGAAGCTGGCGTTGGCGCTGGTGTGCAGATGTACCACGTCGGGCCTGCGCCGGACCATCTCGGCGATGAAACGCGTTGCACCCGAGAGGAACGCGGCGACCTTCGCGACCGCGGAGCCGTCCCGGTGCGTGGCGATGTGGCTGATGTTCCACTGCGCCCACAGCTCTGTTCGCCGCATGTCGCGGACGTAGGTGGCGATGCCGCCCTTTGTCGACATGCTGGTGGAGACCCACAGCGCGCGCCGATCAGACATGGCTCTGCGCCCGGTGGCGATCCGACCAGCCGACCGCGACCCCAACGAGCAGATAGATCAGCGTCGCCGGGAAATCGAAGAGCCGCAGATCGACGGTCAGGCCACTGCCGAACAGCACCACGACCGCGATGATCGCGGTGAGCGCCAGCGGCTTTCCGCACAGTTCGAAGTCGGGCAGGCTTCGATACGCCTGCAGCAGCTTGTATGCGATCAGCACGACGATGGCCAGCCAGCAACCGAGACCGATCACGCCCAGCTCGGCGAGGATCCCCAGCTCGTTCTGATGCGAGACGATGCCGTAACCGCGGATCCACGGTGTCTCCGGCGACCACTGCTGGTGATGGAAGGTGTTGACGGCCTCGAAGCGCAGAATTCCCCAGCCCGTCAGCGGCTTGTGCGCCGCGGCCCACAGCGCGGTCCGAATCACGTTCAGACGATCCTCGACCTCACCTTCGGAACCCACCCCGCCCGCGGCGCGGTCGCTGCTGGTGAACCGCGCCCAGTTCGCCGCGATCACGATCGCGACCATGCTCAGGGTCACGACGAACCCGCGGCGATAGCCCTTGGCGAAGAGCGCGCCGATGATGAGCACGAGGGCGGCGCTCATCCAGACGGCCCTGGTGTAGGTGAGATAAATGCCGACCCCGCAGGCGAGTGCAATGGCCAACGCCACGAACCGGCGCCAGCCGGGCTCGTCCCGCCTGCTGATCAGCAGCATCGCGACGGCGAAGCCGAGCACCAGGATCATTCCGTTGACCACCGGCTGGTTGAAGACCCCGATCGCGCGGCCCGCCCAGGTGTTCACTCCCGGCACCAGCGAACCGTCGACGATGAAGCGCGGCCAGACCCACGACTTCGGCCCGGTGAACGGCAGAATGCTCATCGCGGCGGAGTACGCCGCCAGCAGCAGGATCGTCCACAGCAGCAGCCGCACCGCCGCCGTGCGGTCGAACGTGTAACGCCCCACCACATACATCACCAGCGGGATGCCTGCGGAGACCATGATGAACTGGGCTACCGAATGGGTGACGCCGGTCAGGGGATTGGCCGCGTCGTACCGGTGCGGGGCGAACATCGAGCAGACGTTCCACCCGAGGTATGCCACCATCGCCCACTCGACGGGGCCGATGCCGCGCAATCGCGTCGGGGTGCGATCCATCCACACCGCGGCGGTGACCACTGCGACAACCACCAACACCGCAAAAGTCTTGTTCGGCAGCACATCCTGCAATCCACGATGCAGAAAGGTGAGTACGACCATCACGAGCACGGCGATGACGGGCGCGCTCACTCGTCGCGATGCCTTGCCGTCGGCGAACTCGGAATCGACGGCGACGAGGGATCCGGCCGGATCTGACACAGTCGAGGTCATTATTCGGGGCACCGGGTACCGACGGTCGCGCTATCGGATGACTTCGGCGGACGACGCGCCCGCCTGCGGAGAAGAGAACCGTTCGAAGCGCCCGTCCGACCGGTCGTCGGCAGGCACGCCGGGGTGATCGGCACCGGGCTGGTCGATCAACACCGCTCCCAGCAGACGCCCACGCGCCTTCTCGACCGCATCGGCCGCGGCGGTGATGTCGGAGTACTTGCTGGAGTTCCGGGTGACGGCCAATATCGCGACATCGGCCGCCGCGCACAGCACCGGGGTTTCGGCGGAGTCGGCGATCGGCGGGGTCGCGACGATCACGTTGTCAGCTGCTGCACGCAACTCCTCGAGAATCGCGGAGATCCGTTCACGGGTCATCAACGAGTAGCGGTCGACCAGCGGCGAGCCGGCAGGCATGGTCTTGAGCAACTCGACGTTTCCGCCGGCCAGGACCGTTTGAACGACGCCGACCTTGGCCAGCGCGTCGTTGAAGCCGATGCCACCCGCCGGCGGTGTCGGGTCGTTGTCCGCGTAGACGAGCACGGTGCGAGACCCCTGCTCGGCCGACGACCGGGCCAGCGCTTCGGCGACCTCGCGGGCCTCCGAACCGCCGCGGGTGTCGGCCACCGCGATGACCCTCGGTGTCGGCGGCCCCTCGAGGCTGACGACGTTGGCGAGCATCCGCAGCCGCTCGCGGCGCAGCCTGTCGCGCACCACGTCCCCTGCGCCAGGGACGTCGACGAGGGTCCGGATGCCCGTCCGCTGCCGAAGGTCGGCCGAATTCGCCGGCCGGGTCGACAAGGCGGCCAGCCCTAGCGCCGCCAGGACGCCGAGGAGCAACCCACCCAGCAGCCCCGCCGCGATGCTGAACACCGTGCTCGGCGCCTTCTCGTTGACCCCGGCCCGCAGCTGAAGAACCATGAGTTCATTCGTCGGATCCGACTTCACCTGATCGATCTGCGTCTGCAACTCGGTGTAGTAGGTATTCACCGAACCGTCGGGTGCCAGCGGGTTCACACCGGTGAGCTGGTTCTCCAGGTCGGCAAGCCGGCTGTCCTTGCCCTTTTGCTGTGTCGCGTTGATGTCGGTGCTGAAGGTCTGCGCCATCTTCTGCGCCGCGTCCTGCGCCACCTTCGGATCGTTCGCGGTCGCCTCGATGTTGAGGATCGGGCTGGCGCCCGCCGTCAGCGCCTCCGCGGTGACGGCCTCGGGAATGCCGTTCGTCGCTTTCAGCCGGGCGATCGTCGCCGGGTCATTGAAGAGGGTCAGGTAGCCGACCACCATCACCGCGTCCTGCTCGGGAGTCCGCCCCGACAGCATCAGTGTGGACTTGCCGGTGTAGGTCGCACTTGCGGTGAGTGCGTACGCCGTCGCGGCCAGCGTGGTGAGGACGGTCAGCACCGCGACAACCCGCCACCGGCGCCGAATCTGTTCCCACCGTTGCCTCGACGTGAGATTCATTTGCCCTCCACCCAACGTGCTAACTGTGCCGAAATCCCGCAAACGCCGCCCCGCTCGACGCCTTTCTCGAGATACGGGCTCGTCACGCACCCGTGCATCGGCCCGAGCCTAGCAAGAACACATCACGAACGCTACACAAGACTGCAATTCTGGCAAACCTATGGAGACTGTCAGAACACTCTCAGGCTGGATTATCCGCCAAACTGCGCAAGACAAGCACACTTTTGACCTTGTCTGATCGCGATCGGATGCGGTTCCGTCGAGAACATGCTTACCGGCGATTGTGAGATCCGCCTCAACCGCTGGGCCACGCGACGACCATGCCCCACGCGCAAACATCCGCTCGGCAACCGGTCGCTTCGGCGAATCGGCACGCGATGTCCGTCTTTCCTGCGAGGACGGCCGCATGGCCCGTCTTCGGCGAACGTCGGCACCACCACGGCACAGCTAATTTGAATCGGCCGACATCGATCTTTCTGGTTCAGCCCAAAACATTTGCGTATTTACGCTGCGGTCACAAAAGGTCTGGCTAACGTCTTGGTTAACACGGTTATGTATTTGCCATAATCTGAGCTGGCAAGTAGCACATGCCGTCGCATACTATTCGGTGGCAAATGCGCCCGCGCGGCCTGAACGGCTGGGTGGCCGCCTTGTCGGTACACGACGGATCGGAGCCGGAAACGGATGGGTAGGCAAGCTCCGCAGCGGACGCGCCAAAAACGCGTCCGCGTCATGTACGTGGTACCCGATCTGGGCGTCGGCGGCGCGGAGCGACACGTCACTGCACTGATGCCGAACCTGGATCGCTCGCGATTCGATGCGGCCGTCGTGTGCATCGGTGGCGAGGGCAAGCTGTTCGGCACCCTCGCGGCGTCCGATGTGCGCGCTGTCGCACTGCACCGGACCAAGCGACAAATGCTCGGCGCTCTTGGCGACTTGATCCGCGAAATGCGCAGTTTCAGGCCCGACGTGGTCATCACGCGCGGATACAACGCCGAGATGCTCGGCCGGATCGCGGCGCGACTGTCGCGAGTGCCTTACAGCGTGGTGTGGGTCCACAATTGCGGTGACACCGCTTCGCGGTCCACGCTCCGGCGGATCGCGGATCGCCTGCTGGATCCCGTGACGAGCGCCTACTACGGCCTGGTGAAGGCGCAAGTCGACTACATGGTCGACGACTTGGGATACCCACCGGACAAGATCCGGCTCATCCACAACGGCGTCGACGTCGATCTGTTTCAGTTCACCGATGACCGCAGCGCGGTCGGTGATCTCGGGATCAGTATGTCCGACAAGGTCGTCGGCATCTTCGCGATGTTGCGCCCGGAGAAGGATCACGAGACCTTCCTGCGCGCCGCTCGGCTGGTGGCCGACCGCATCCCTTCCGCGAAATTTCTGATCGTCGGTGACGGCCCCATGCGCCCGCGGCTGGAAAGCATGGTCCGCGAACTCGCTCTCGGCGACCACGTGGTGCTCGCGGGTTCACGCCAGGATGTCCCCGAACTGCTCAGGGCCGTAGACGTATTCGTCCTGAGCTCCTACACGGTGGAGTGCTTTCCGATGGCGCTTCTCGAGGCGATGGCGGCCGGGCGTCCTGCGGTGTGCACCGCGGTCGGAGGCGTTCCCGAGATGATCGATGAACCGACGACCGGCTACCTGGTGCCGGCTCGGGATCCGGCTGCACTCGCCGAGCGACTGGTGCGCATCCTGTCCGATTCCGGGCTCGCACACCGGATGGGACATGCGGCGCGCGCCCGGGCGGAGGCGCAGTTCAGCCTGCGCTCGAGCGTCGCAGCGAGCGAACGCGCCCTGACCGCACTGGTACCCACGGCGCGACGCGGCACCCGGCCGATGCGGCTGGCCGTCGTGCTCGACCTCACCTTCGTCGGCGGCGCCGAGACGCTGATCCTCAACTTGTTCAAGAACTTCGACCCCGAGGTCGTCGAGCCGCGCCTGGTGTGCCTGCGCGAAGAAGGTCCGCTCGCGAACGATTTCCGCTCGGCCGGTTTCGATGTCGAGGTGCTCGACCGGACAGGCAGATTCGACCCGCACACGCTGCCTCGACTGATTCGGTCCCTGCGTCGCACACAGACCGATGCGGTGCTGGTGGCCCACCACCACCGGGCCGCTCTGGCGCTCGGCCGGATCGCCGCCCGGCTGGCACGCGTGCCGGTCAACATCGTTGCGGCACACGACATGGACCTGACCGCCACCGGCCAGCGGGTGCTGCCGCGCTGGGCGGTCAATACCCTCGCGCTGTCCGATGCACTCGTGCTGTTGACGCCCGGCCAAGGCGAATACCTACACCGAGACGAGGGCGTCGGCGTCGGCCCGTTCGCGACCACCAGGGAGGTCGTCATCCCCAACGGCATCGACCTGCCCGCTGTTCCGAGCGCCGCGGACAGGCGACGCGCCCGACAGGCACTCGACGTCGCGGACACTGATTTCGTCGTCGGGATCGTCGCCCGGCTGAGTCCGCAAAAAGCGCACGAGGTGTTGTTCGAAGCGGTCGCGGCCTGCGCCGCATCGGTGCCGCACGTCCGCCTGCTGGTGATCGGCGGTGGCGCTCGCGACAACGAGTTACGAGATCTGGCACGGCATTTGGACATCGATGCGCGCACGACGTTTCTCGGAATTCGCCGTGATGTGGCCGACCTGTTGCCGGGCCTGGACGTCGCCTGCCTTTCGTCAGTGCACGAGGGTGTGCCGATCACGCTCATCGAGGCGATAGCCGCCGGCCTACCCGTCGTGGCAACCGACTGCGGATCGGTTCGCGACATCGTCGAAGACGGCGAGCAGGGCTTCGTCGTCCCGGTCGGCGACGTCGAGAAATACGCGGAGCGCCTCCGACTGCTCGCCGACGACCGGCAGCTGCGCATGCAGTTGGGCAAGAGCGGGCGGGCGCGCGCCGAGTGCGAGTTCCGAATTCAAACCACAGCAAGGAAGTACGAACAATTGCTGACTGATCTCTTGGGCCGAGGAGCGGTGATCGAATGAGCGGGCACATCCTGATCCTGGTGGAAAACCTGTCGGTGCCCTTCGACCGACGGGTATGGCAGGAGAGCCGCGCCCTGGTGGACGCGGGCTACCGGGTCACCGTCATCTGCCCGCAGGGGGCCAAACAGGACACCGAGAGCGACGTGACGATCGACGGCGTGCGCATCCTGCGCTACCCGCTGCGACCGGCCGAAGGCGGACCGCTCGGCTATCTCCGCGAGTATTCGGTGGCCCTGTGGCACACCATTCGGCTCGCGTTGAAGGTTCGACGCCGGGGCCGCATCGACGTCGTGCACGCCTGCAACCCGCCGGACCTGTTCTTCATCGTCGCCGTCATCCTTCGGATCCTCGGAGGTACGCGATCGGTGTTCGATCAGCACGATCTGGTCCCCGAGCTTTTCCTGTCCCGGTTCTCCACCAGCGGCAAGGCCCTGTATCGGGTGAGCCTGTTACTCGAGCGGCTGACGTTCTTCTGCGCCGACGCGGTGATCTCGACGAACGAAAGCTATCGACGGGTCGCGATCAACCGCGGCAGGATGGCGCCGGAACGGGTGTCGGTGGTCAGGAGCGCACCTGATCTGTCCCGGTTCGTGCAGCGCGAGCCGGATCCCGCTCTGCGCAACGGAAAGCGCCATCTTTGCGCCTACCTCGGCGTGATGGGACCGCAGGACGGTGTCGACTACGCGCTGCGGGCCATTGCCCATCTCCGGCACGGGATCGGGCGCGATGACACGCATTTCGTCTTCATGGGCGCCGGCGACGCGCTCACCGAGATGGTTTCGCTGTCCGAACGTCTCGGCATCTCGGACATCGTGGAGTTCACCGGTCGCGTACCCGACGAGTTCGTGCAGCGCTGCCTGTCGAGTGCGGATGTGTGTCTGTCACCCGACCCCAAGAACCCCCTCAACGACGTCTCCACGATGAACAAGGTCGTCGAGTACATGGCGATGGCCCGACCGCTGGTGTCGTTCGATCTCATCGAGGCGCGGGTGTCGGCCGCCGAAGCCGCAGCCTATGTGCCCGCGAACGACGAGGTTGCGTTCGCGGCCGCCGTCGATGCGCTGCTCGACGACCCACAGCGCCGCGCCGAGATGGGCCGCATCGGTCGCAAGCGGGTCGAGGACGAACTGTCGTGGGGGACTTCGCGGGACAACCTGCTCAGGTTCTACGACAACCTGTTCGCCACGTCGGTGGCGCGGAAACCGGTCGACGCCGCACGCAGCAGGCAAACTATCCAGGACTGTGTTGATGCCTGATGACAAGGAGACATCGCGCGGCAGTGCGGTGCGCACCGGGAAACGACGGGTCCGAGTCTCCTCGAGCGCCGGCGCCCGCTCGAAGTCAGTGGGAGGACGGGCAGTGGTTTGGGCTTCGCACGGACGCATGCTCATGGCCGCCGCAGTGGTGGCACTCGTGGGATGCGCACCGATGGCCGCGCCCGCACCGTCCAGCGCGACCGGGTCGGCCGCGCCCCAGCCTGCTCCGAAGCCGAGCTTCGTCGGTGACTTCGAGACCGGGAACTTCGGCCAATGGCTCAACTGCCAGAACATCGCGGTCGGCAGCGTTCCGTGCACCGAATTGGACGCCCCCAACCACAGCATGGCGGTGCAGACGCAGGTCGTCCGCCAAGGCAGGTACGCCGCGCGCTTCGAACTGCGGCAAGGCGACCAGCCGGAGGGCATGTGTTGCAGCGACCGCGCCGAAGTCAGCGGTGAGGCAGCGACCGGCGCGGACGAGGGCGACGACCGGTGGTACCAGTGGAGCACGATGTTCGGCGACGACTTCTCCGCGGCGCGGGGTTGGAGCGTGATCGCCCAATGGCATGCCAATGCGGACGGCTCGCCACCGGTGGCGTTCAACGCGGGCCCGACGAATGTGGCCGCCGATCGTTGGGGTCTGGTGCTGTCCACCTGGAACAGCCCCGGCGATGCGGGACCGACATTCGTGCCGTGGAGTGCCCCCGTTGTCCGTGGCGTGTGGAACGACATCAAGGTGCACGTCAAATGGTCGGCCGACGACGACATCGGGTTCGTCGAACTGTGGCTCAACGGCAATCCGCAAACATTCACGGCTGCACCGTGTTCCGGGCAGACCCGATGCATGGTCCGGACCCTGATGCCCGGCGGTGGCGGCGTCTACTTCAAGCAGGGGTACTACCGGGACCCGGACATCACCGAGACCGGCACGGTGTACCACGACGGATTCTCGATGGCCACCACCGAAGCCGGCCTCGCCCCGCTCTAGACGGAGGACACCGATGCAGACCGATCCCCCTGACCGTTCGTTCGAGCGCTCCAACGACCTCCAGCACAGGTTGCACGACCTGATTCCGGGCGGCGCGCACACCTATGCCCGAGGTTCGGATCAGTATCCCGAACACATGACGCCGATTCTGGTGCGCGGTAGCGGATGTCACGTCTGGGACGCCGACGGCAACGAGTACGTCGAGTACGGGATGGGCCTGCGTTCCGTCACCCTCGGGCACGGTTTCCAGCCGGTGCTCGACGCGGTGTGTTCGGTGATCGCGGGCGGGGTGAACTTCACCCGGCCGACGGTCCTCGAACTCGCGGCGGCCGAAGACTTCCTCAGCCTGGTGACCGGCGCCGACATGGTCAAGTTCGCCAAAAACGGATCCGACGTCACCACCGCCGCGATCCGGTTGGCCCGCGCGGCGACGGGCCGCGTCAAGGTCGCGGCCTGCGATCAGCCGTTCTTCTCCACCGACGACTGGTTCATCGGCACCACCGACATGAACGGCGGAATACCGGAGGCGAGCCGACGGGACACCATCCGCTTCCGCTACAACGACCTCGAATCACTTTCCAGCGCACTGGAGGCCGGCGATGTGGCCTGCGTGATCCTGGAAGCGGCGACGGCCAACGGCGAGCCACAACCGGGATTCCTCGAGGGCGTACGGACCCTGTGCGACCGGCACGGCGCGCTGCTCGTCTTCGACGAAATGATCACAGGGTTCCGGTGGTCATCGCGCGGCGCGCAGGCGGTGTACGGCGTCGCGCCGGATCTGTCCTGCTGGGGCAAGGCGATGGGCAACGGCTTTCCGTTGTCGGCGCTGGCGGGCAAGCGGCAGTTCATGGAGCTCGGCGGCCTGCGCACCGACCGTGACCGGGTGTTTCTGCTGTCCACCACACACGGCCCGGAAACCGCGTCGCTTGCCGCGTTCCGCGCAGTCGTGCAGGCGTATGCGACCGACGAGCCGGTGCGCCGGATGGAGGCCGCCGGGCGGCTACTGGCCGACGGTGTCGAAGCGGCGGTCCGTGCCGAAGGGTTGAGCGAGCACGTGCAGGTGACGGGACGGCCGTCGTGTCTGACCTTCGTCACCCGCGACGGTGACGGCAAGCCGTCACAGGCCTATCGCACGCTGTTCCTGCAGGAGCTGCTCACGCGCGGGGTGCTCGGTCAGTCGTTCGTCACCTCCGCCGCGCACACCGATGCCGATGTCGAGGCGACAGTGGCTGCGGTGCGGGGCGCACTGCCGGTGTATCGCCGAGCGATCGAGCAGGGCTCCGTCGAGGGGTTGTTGCGGGGCCGCCCCGTTGCGCCCGCCATCCGCAGATCGGCTGCGCCACGGCAGATCCTGAGCCAGCCCACACCGGCCTGACCTCAGTTCACCCGGTCGACCACCCATCGACCGTCCAGTTCGGGCATGCCCGCGCGCAGTTCGGGCAGCAGGTCGGGCAATGTCAGCAGCACCCGATCCGGGTTCGCCGCCAGGAGATCCTGCGGCGACACGATCGGAATGTCGGTGCCGGGCATTCGTCGGCCTTGTTTGGCGGGCGCGGCATCGGCGACTGCAGGCAGCACACCCGTATCGAGGCCGGCGCGGCTGAACAACGAGACCGCCCGAGACGCGGCGCCGTAGGCCAGCACGCGGCGACCGGCATCGGCCTCGGCCTCCAGCCAGCTGCGCAGCCTGACCACGTGTCGGTCGGCATGGTGCTGTAGGCAGCGGACCACGGCCGGATCCGTTACTCCCATCGCCTTCTCTTCGGCGAGCATCCGACCGACGGCGTCGTCGGGCCGAACGCGTCCGTGCACCGCGGCGAGCAGCACGGTTCCGCCGTACAGGTCGAAACCCCAGACAGTCGCGATACTCATGCCGGCCAGGTCGAGCAGATACTGCAACGTCATGAGCGAGTAGTAGGCGAAGTGGCCGTGCCGCAGGGCATTCCACTGGCCGTTGGCGACGATCGCACTGATCGAGTGAAACTGCATGAGCAGCACCCCGTCCGGTGCCGTGACCTGCGCACGCCGTGCGAACGCGGCCCGCTGGTCGGGCTCGTGCATGATGCCGAACGAGTCCAGCACGATATCGGCCTGCGCGTCGGCCACCGTGTAACCGCGCTCGGTGAGTAGCGGAACCCAGGTGCCACCGTGCGGGCTGCCGAACTCGATGACCCGCGAGCCCCGCAGCCAGCCCGACCGGGCGACGGCATCGACGGCGGCCACCGCCTGGTCCTTCAACGCCTGCGGTTCCGTGCCGCGCGGTTCGTCGGCGGTCGTGTCGTCGTCGGCCAACTGGGCGAGGCCGCACACGACGCACAAATCCATCGCCAACGGGTGCGACGCTTCGCCGTCGGCGACCGGGTCGCTCGCCGACGGAAAGTGGTCGGCCGCCGGGACCAGCCCGAGATCGAGCACCCGGCTCAGCCCGGTTTCGCCACATGCTCTGCAGGCCGTCATGACAGCATGGCCTGGTGCGTATCGACACGACCGAGCTGGCGGACGTTCTGATCTTGACTCCCCAGCCTTTTCACGACGACCGTGGGCTGTTCACCCGCACGTTCGACGCGACCATCTTCGACGACCACCTCGACCGGCCGGGCACCGCCGCGTCGTTTGTCCAAGACTCGCAGTCGCGCTCGGCGCGGGGCGTGATACGAGGCATGCACGGACGCGCGGGGCGCGGCGAGGCCAAGCTGGTGCGGTGCGCGCACGGCGCCATCCACGACGTGCTGGTCGACATCCGCAGACAATCGCCCACCTTCGGCCGGCGCCAGACTTTCCTGCTCGACGACAACGAGTTTCGCCATCTCTATGTGCCGCCCGGGTTCCTGCACGGCTTCCAGGCGCTTTCCGCGACGGCGGACGTCTGCTATCGGATCGATCGGCCTCATGACCCCGCCGAGGACCTAGCGGTCGCCTACGACGATCCGGAGCTCGCCATCGAGTGGCCACTGCCGGTGACGGTGGTGTCGAACCGCGATGCCGACGCGGGCAGCTGGGCCGAGTTGCTCACACATCTGTCGTGATCCTGCGCATCGAAGCGTCGAGAACACCCTGGGCGCGAAGGCTTTCCAGCTGCGGAAGCCGCGTGAACCTGTTGGCGAAGTCGTCAGCGGACAGGCCCGCCGACGTGTACTCACGGTAAAGTTCGGCCGCTCCGTCGGGTATCGACCATGCCGCCTCGAAGCCGAGCGCGTCGCGGAACGCGGAGAAGTCCACGCGGTAGGACCGGGGGTCGGGGCCGGACTCGCCGGTGATCAGCAGTTCCGCCCCGGGGACCACGTCGACGACCGCCTGCGCGATGCCCGCGACGCTGAGGTTGTTGGCTTCGGTGCCCACGTTGTAGGCACGGCAGTGCACCTTGTCCTGCGGGGCCTCCAGAGCGGTGAGGAACGCCGCGGCGATGTCTCGCGCGTGGACGAGGGGCCGCCACGGCGTGCCGTCCGAGAGCACCCGGACCTTGCCGGTGAGCACCGCGTGGCCGACCAGGTTGTTGAGCACGATGTCGGCGCGCAGGCGCGGCGAGAAGCCGAATGCCGTTGCATTGCGCAGGAATACCGGCGAAAAGGCTTCGTCAGCTATCGCCGCGACATCGTCCTCGACGCGAACTTTGCTCTCCGCATAGGGTGTCAGCGGCCGCAGGGGCGCGTCCTCGGCCACCAGGTCGTCGCCGGCCGATCCGTAGACCGAACACGTCGACGCATACAGGAAGCGGCTGACGCCGGCATCCTTGGCCAGCTCAGCCAGCCGAACAGATGCGAAATGGTTGATGTCATAGGTGATCCGGGGCGCCAGTGCGCCGAGCGGATCATTCGACAGTGCCGCCAGATGCACGACCGCATCGAAGCCGCTCAGGTCGGACACCGTGACGTCGCGCAGGTCCATCCGCAGGGTGGGCGGGTCCGCGGGAAACGGCCCCAGCACGCAATCCTCGAAGAACCCCGCGTCCAGGCCCACGACGTCGTGCCCGGCGGCCGCCATCACGGGGACCATGACCGTGCCGAGATAACCCTGGTGGCCGGTGATCAGAACCCTCATCTGCTGTCCTTCCGCGCTGTCGTGTCGGCGCCGAGGCAGCGCCCGAATGCGATGTTCGCCTTCTCGAGAACAAAACCTTCGGCGTGTTGGCTGCGGCACTGCACGCCACGCAGCCTGGACAGCCCGAGGAACGCGGCCTCGTCGAACCAGTCGTGGGCCACCTGCGAGGGGTAGTGCTTGAGCAGCAGCCGCGCCTTCTCCTCGGCCACAGATGTGTCCAGCGGATGAAAGACGTTGGGGCGGATGGTGTCGGCTTCCCATTTCAGGATCTCGTAGCCGACGATGAGGTGGTTGCGGAATTCCGTCGGCAACAACTTGGCGAGCAGCCGATGGTCCTGATGCGCGTCGTCGCGCTGCGGACCGAACACCACCTGCGGGTCACACGACTCGCGAAAGTCGCTGAGCTGATCCTTGATCAGATCCCAGTTCGCCGGAGCGCGGCCGTCTCGACCGTCCAGCACGGTGAGCGTCACATCGGCTCCGGGACTGAAGGCGCACAGTGCGTCGCGCTCCTCGGCCTCGCGTTCGGTCCCGCCTCCCGCGAGCACCAGGGCACGGACGCGCAAGCCGGGGTGGGCCGTCGCGAGCGACAGCAGGGTGCCGCCCATCCCGATGGCGATATCATCGCAATGCGCTCCGACGACTGCGATTTCAGTGATGTCGCCGGCGAACAGCGAGATCATCAGGCGGTGCTGACGGCATCGGTCGGGTGGTCCCACAACATCCACGGCCGTTCACCGTTGTGGTACCGCGCGTCGAGTTCCGCCCTCTCCTTGTACGTGTCGGCGGGCTTCCAGAAGCCCTGGTAGCGGTAGCCGAAGAGTTTGCCCTCGCCCGCCAGCGTGCCGCAGACATCGGCGACCAGGTCTCCGCCGGGAGGAAGAAGTTCGAAGATGTCCTCCGACAGCACGAAGAAGCCGCCGTTCTCCCACACCGGAAGCTTGGAGACCGCCATGATGTCCTTCACTTCGCCCGTCTCGGTGACGTCGACGCAGTGAAACGACGACTGCGGCGGCACGATCATCATCGACGCCTTGGCGCCGCTGCGGTGGAAGGCCTCGATCATATGGTCCAGCGGAGCGTCGGTCAGCACGTCGGCGTAGTTGGCCAGGAAGTACTGCTCACCCTCCAGATGCTTGCGGACCCGCCGAAGCCGTTCTCCGATGGGAGATTCCAGGCCGGTGTCGACGAACGTGATGGACCAGTCCCTGATGTCGGTGTCCATCAGTTCGACACGGCCGTCGCGCATGACGAAGTCGTTCGACGCGGTCTCCTCGTAGGTCAGGAAGAAGTCCTTGATGTGGGACGCGCCGTAGCCCAGGCACAGCACGAACTCCTTGTGACCGAAGTGCGCGTAGTAGCGCATGACGTGCCAGATGAGCGGCCGCGGCCCCACCATCTGCATCGGTTTGGGAACTTCGTCCTCGCGGCTGTTGCGCATTCGCATCCCATAACCGCCGCAGAACAGAACGACCTTCATGATTACCTCCGGTTGGTTGCGAGAGTCGGTGTGGCGACGTGCAGCGTCGGCAGCGGGAAGACCAGTTTGCCGTCCCATTCCGCGATGTAGGCCAGCTGCTCGGTCAGTTCGGCCTCGAGGTTCCACGGCAGCGCCAGGACGACGTCGGGCCTGTCTCTCTCGATCTGCGCCGTCTCGTAGATCGGAATCCGGGTTCCCGGCGTGAAGCGTCCGTGTTTGTACGGATTTCGGTCGACGGTGTACTCGAGCAGATCACTGCGGATGCCGCAGTAGTTCAGCAGCGTGTTGCCCTTGCCGGGTGCCCCGTAGCCGACGACCCGCTTGCCCTCGGCCCGGCAGTCGAGCAGGAAGCGCAGCAGCGCGTGCCTGATGGCCTCGGTACGGCGGCGCAGATGCAGATAGCCGGCGACGTGGTGCAATCCGGCTTCCCGCTCCATCCGCAGCACCTCGTCGACACGAGCGCTCGGGGCCTGGGCCGCGGGTTCCGGGCGCGCCCAGAGCCTGATGCTTCCGCCGTGGGTGGGCAACAGTTCGACATCGACGACCGTGAGGCCTGCGGTTGCCAGCGCACGGGTTGCGGAAAGCACTGTGTAGTACTGGAAATGCTCGTGATAGATCGAGTCGAACTGCCCCAGGCCGACCAGGTTGAGCGCGTGGTGGACCTCGATACTGAGCCAGCCGTCGTCGGCCATCAACCCGCGCAGCGCGCGGGTGAAGCCGAGCAGGTCGGGAATGTGGGCATAGACGTTGTTGGCCACCACCAGGTCGGCCGGACCGTGCTCGGCCCGTACCGCGTCGGCCTTCTGCTCGTCCAGGAACGAAGTGTCGGTCGGCACGCCCCGCCGCCGCGCTGCGTCACCGACGTTCACCGACGGTTCGATGCCGAGACACGGTATGCCCCTGGCGACGGCGTACTGCAGCAGGTAGCCGTCGTTGCTGGCCACCTCGACGACGAACGAATCAGCGTCCAGGTCAAGCCTTTCCGCGGCGCCGCAGACGAAGGCTTCGGCGTGGCTGACCCAGCTGTCGGAGTAGGAGGAGAAGTATGCGTATTCGGTGAAGGTGTCCTCGGGCGTGATCAGCGCCGGGATCTGCAGCAGCAGGCAGTCCTCGCACAACCGCAAATGCAGGGGAAACGTCGGCTCGGGCCGGTCCAACTGGTCGGCGGCAAGGAAGGATTCACACGGCGGGGTGGCGCCCAGGTCCAGGACGCTCACCAGGCGAATCGAATTACACAGTCTGCACCGCACGCGTCATACCCCTATCTGTTTTCATTCGAAGGCCTCAGTACGCGCCTCGGCGCTCGACGACCGCCCGCAGAGTCTTGGCGATGATCACCATGTCGCCGACCATCGACCAGTTGTCGACATAGGACAGGTCCAGCCGAACAGCCCTGTCCCACGGCAGATCTGACCGGCCGCTGACCTGCCACAGACCCGTGACGCCGGGCTTCACCAGAAGCCGCCGCTGCAGGTCGTCGTCGTAGGCTTCCACCTCGCGCCCCAGCGGCGGTCGAGGACCGACGACGCTCATCTCCTGCCGCAGCACATTGATGAACTGCGGTAGTTCGTCGATGCTGAACCGCCGCAACACCCGGCCCACGGATGTGATGCGGGGATCGTTTCTGATCTTGAACAGCAGCCCGTCGCTCTCGTTGGCGGACAACAGGTTCTGCAGTTCTCGGTCGGCGTCCTCGACCATGGTGCGGAACTTGAGCATCATGAACGGCTTGCCGTCCATGCCGATGCGCTCGGCCTTGTAGAAAACCGGGCCCTTGCTGGTCAGCTTGACCGCGATGCCGGCAGCCAGCAGCAGCGGCAGCGAGACGGTCAGCGCAGCCAGCGCGAAGGTGAAGTCGAACGCCCGCTTCTGGAAGCGCTTGGTGCCCTGATACTGCGGTTTGTCGATGTACAGAAGCGGCAGCCCCGCGATCGGCCGCATCGCCAACCGCGACCGCGCGACGTCCATGACTCCCGGCGAGACCACCAGCTCGACGCCCATCGGCTCCAGCTCCCAGATGAGCCTGCGGATGCCTTTGACGCCGAAGTGATCCGTGCCCGCGATCGCGACCTTGTCCGCACCGCGGCTCCGAATGGCCTCGAGTACGTCGCCTTCGCCGCCGATGACGGGGATCCGCGCCCCGTTGACCGTGAGATGTTCTCCGCGCGGCGCCCCGTAACCGGGAATCGCGATGCCCACGACGCGGTAGCCGTGATCGGCGCTGCTGGTCAACTCGTCGGCAAGGTTCGCGACCGCGTCCCTGTCGCCGATCGCCAACACAGAAGTTTGGTAGTTGCCCGCCCGCCGCTGCCGCACCACGTAGCCGCGCCACTGCCATCGGGTCAGAAGCAGGCCGAGGATCCCGACCGGAAGCGCCACCGCGAGATAGCCCCGCGAGACTTCGAGCTTCATGAGCAGTTCGGCGATCGCCACCGCACCGAAGGTCCAGAACGACGCTGCGACGACGCGCCGATACTCCTCGATCCCCGCACCGATGTACTTCGGTGAGCGGGTGCGAAGGCCGGCGAGTCCGGCCAGCCAGATGGCGATCAGGACCGCCGAGTACGCCGTCTCGTGGTGACTCACCAGACCGTCCGCGCCCGGGGTGCTACCGAACCGCGCATACTGCGCCAGCAGCACCGCGAGGCAGACCACGACGGTGTCGCTGACCAGCAGGTAGGTGGCGTATCGCCGTTCCCAACTCGAATGGCCCAAGGGCTTCGGATGCTGCTCGACCGCGGGTGGCCGGACCACCGTGAGCCCGGCGCGGCGCAAGGTCGCCGTGCCCTCCGAAGTGTCCAGTAGAGGACTGTTGCCCTGTTGAAGGACCATTGCCTAGCCCCGCTTCTCAAGGTTGGCGGAAGGATCAGAACCGGCGGAGTCGACGAGGGGTGCGCCGACTCCGCCGGCTTCCGAAACGCGCCGTGAGCGGACGACGCGGTTGGCCAGATCCCGCCGGTTGAGCGAAGAGCGCGTGCACAACTTCGGCACGGTCTCCCCCTTTCGCTTGGCGGCTACCGCCTTGGAACAGCGGTTTCGACGGTCACGCAAATTTCTGTGACTTTGCTGTTTACTCGACACGATCGCAAGGCCCCGCATGATTTATGGAAGCTACCACTCGTACTTTTGCATCGCAAGGCGAATCTAGCAAAGTTCTTGGCAGAACCTTAAGTGGCGCATCCCACAATTGGAACGACACGCGTGGCGTAATCAGCATATCGGCAGTACAACGCGTATTATGGCTGGCATAGATCGCGGCTGCGCAAGCGAATATGAATTTACGATGACGTCACTATCTGCAGAATCCTGCGGATCTAGCAATACTATTAGATGTGTTAGCCGAGATTGCGGAGAGCTAGCTCCGCAGCACCCGGCATCAGCAACGGACAATCGCGAGATATGTCATGGCAAATCATTTCCAGACGCGACCAGTTTCCCGCGCGCAGCACTGGGCGCACCCGTTGACCTGCAGGAATTCGTGGTCGCCGAACTCAACGCCGGCTACGGGCGCCGGTACCGGCCCCGATGGGGCGCGTAACGTCAGCCGAGGATGAGCCCCGACGTGGGCACCCCGGTCCCCGCGGTGACCAGTACGTGTTCCACATCGTCGACGGGGTTCACCGAGGTGCCGCGGAGCTGTCGAACGCCTTCGGCGATCCCGTTCATGCCATGGATGTAGGCCTCGCCGAGCTGGCCGCCGTGGGTGTTGATCGGCAGCCTGCCGCCGACTTCGATCGCGCCGTCGGCGATGAAGTCCTTGGCCTCGCCCGTCCCGCAGAATCCCAGCTCCTCGAGCTGGATCAGCGTGAACGGGGTGAAGTGGTCATAGAGGATCGCGGTCTGAATGTCGGTCGGCGTCAGCCCGGACTGCTGCCACAGCTGCCGTCCGACCAGACCCATCTCCGGCAGACCCAACTCGGGGCGGTAGTAGCTGACCATCGAGTACTGGTCCGGGCTGGACCCCTGCGATGCGGCCTCGATGACCGCAGGCCGGTGCTTGAGGTCCTTCGCGCGCTCGACCGACGTCACGACGAGCGCAACTCCGCCGTCGGTTTCCTGGCAGCAGTCCAGCAGCCGCAACGGCTCGGCGATCCAGCGCGAGTTCTGGTGATCCTCAATGGTTATCGGCTTCTCGTAGAAGTACGCCTTGGGGTTCTTGGCCGCGTGCTTGCGGTCGGCCACCGAGACGACACCGAAGTCCTCACTGGACGCGCCGGACATGTGCATGTAACGCTTGGCGATCATCGCCACCTGAGCGGCAGGCGTGGACAGTCCGTGCGGATAGGAGAAGGAGTTGTCCACACCCGTCGAGTCGGCGTTCTCCACCAACCGCATCTGCACCTGGCCGAATCGTTGTCCAGACCGTTCGTTGAAGGCGCGGTACGCGACGACGCAGTCGGCGACTCCCGTGGCGACGGCGATCGCCGCCTGCTGGACGGTCGCGCACGCCGCACCGCCGCCGTGATGGATCTTCGAGAAGAACTTCAATTCGCCGATTCCCGTCGCGCGCGAAATCGCGACCTCGGTGTTGGAGTCCATTGTGAACGTGACCATGCCGTCCACGTCGGCGGGCGTCAGCCCGGCGTCGTCGAGTGCGTCGAGCACGGCCTCCGACGCGAGCCGCAACTCGCTGCGGCCGGAGTTCTTCGAGAAGTCGGTGGCGCCGATCCCGACGATGGCGGCCTTCCCGGACAGCGGACCCGGCATCAGGCGCCTCCTGAAATCGTCAACGTCGAGGTGGCGACCACGTGATCGCCCAGGCTGTTGCTGCCAACGACTTTCACGGTGATGACGCCGTTGTCAACAGCGGTCACCTCGCCTTTGAAAGTCACTGTGTCGTACGCGTACCACGGCACGCCTAGCCGCAGCTTGATCGACTTGATGATCGCGGTCGGGCCCGCCCAGTCGGTGACGAAGCGCTCCACCAGACCGGTGTCGGTGAGGATGTTGACGAAGATGTCCTTGGACCCCTTCGCCTGCGCCTTGTCGCGGTCGTGATGCACATCCTGATAGTCGCGGGTGGCGATGGCCGTCGACACGATGAACGTGGGGTCGCCGTAAAGCGACAGCTCCGGCAGTTTCGTGCCGACCTCGACCAGCGGTGTGCTCATGATGCGTCAGGCTCCCATGCGTACAGCGTCCACGCCGGGCCGCTCTTCCCCTCGGGAAAGTCGATATACGTTGCCCGGACGGCCATTCCGATCTTGACCGTGGCGGGATCCACGTTGCGCAACTCGCCGAGCATCCTGACGCCTTCCTCGAGTTCGACCAGGGCGATCACGAACGGCAGCGTGCGGCCCGGCACCTTCGGGGCGTGGTGGACGACGAAGCTGAACACCGCGCCCTTGCCGCTGGCGACGACGTAGTCGGTGGGCAACTCCTTGTCCTGCCACAGCGCGGGCACCGGCGGGTGCTGCAAGGTGCCGTCCTCGCGCTTCTGGATCCGCAGTTCATGCGCGTCGACGCCGTCCCAGAAGAACTTCGTGTCACGCGACGATGCCGGCCGCATCATGGAATCGGCGTCGAGGTCCTCGGGGACACCAGAGGGGGCGGCCGCGGACGACTCACGAGGAATGAACTTCAAAATGCGCCAGTCCATTTCGGCGACGTCCTCATCGCCGACCTGCCAGGTGATCCGCTGGCTGATGAAGTAGCCCTCGCCCAGCGCGGTGTTCTTCGGGCCGACGACGTCGGTCAGTTCGGCGACGACGCTGACGTCCTCACCCGGGCGTAGGTACCGGTGATAGGTCTGGTCGCAGTTGGTCGCCACCACACCGACGAAGCCTGCGGAGTCGAACAGTTCCATGATCGGGCCGATGGGATCGTCGCCCGGACGCTCACCGCCGAGGCCCATCATGGTCCACACCTGGATCATCGCGGGCGGCGCGACGATGCCCGGGTGTCCCGCGGCCACTGCCGCCGCCTCGTCGACGTAGATCTGGTTGTCGTCGCCGAGCGCATCGACCCAATGCCGGATCATCGGCTGGTTGACCGGATCGCGGCCGACCCGGGGCTTGCTCGGTCCCGCCGCCTTGATGTCGGCGACCGTCTTGTGAATCTCCTCCGGCGTCACCGTGGACCTCTGCTCTTCGCGCAAGCGCTCATCGTGGAACCCTCGGCACCTTCAGACCTGCAGCAGCGATCATCTCGCGCATCACCTCGTTCACTCCGCCCCCGAACGTGATCACCAGGTTCCGCTTGGTCTGGCTGTCCAGCCAGTCCAGCAGTTCGGCGGTATCCGGGTCGGCCGGATTGCCGTGCGCACCGACGATCTCCTCGGCCAGCCGGCCCGCGTACTGAATGCGCTCGGTGCCAAACACTTTCGTGGCCGCTGCATCGGCGACATCGATGGTTTCGCCGGACGCCGCCACCTGCCAGTTGAGCAGCTCGTTGATGCGCCACATCGCCTTGATCTCGCCGAGTGAGCGCTTGACGTCGTCATGGTCGAGCGGCGTGTTCCCGTTGCTGCCGGGCTTGGCCGCCCAGGCATGGATGCGGTCATACAGCGACGCGAACCGGCCTGCGGGCCCGAGCATCACACGCTCGTTGTTGAGCTGGGTGGTGATCAGCCGCCAGCCGCCGTTCTCCTCGCCGACGAGCATGTCGGCAGGCACGCGCACGTCGTTGTAGTAGGTGGCGTTGGTGTGATGTGCGCCGTCGGACAAGATCATCGGCGTCCACGAGTAACCGGGGTCCTTGGTGTCGACGATCAGCATCGAGATGCCTTTGTGCTTGGCCGCTTCCGGATCGGTGCGGCACGCCAACCACACATAGTCGGCGTCGTGTCCGCCGGTGGTGAACACCTTCTGACCGTTGACGACGTACTCGTCGCCGTGGCGGATCGCGGTGGTGCGCAACGACGCCAGGTCGGTGCCCGCCTCGGGCTCGGTGTAGCCGATCGCGAAGTGCACTTCGCCGGCCAGAATGGCGGGCAGGAACTTCTTCTTCTGCAGCTCGGTGCCGTACTGCTGCAGCGTCGGCCCGACGGTCTGCAACGTGACGGCGGGCAGCGGCACGTCGGCGCGGTGCGCCTCGTTGACGAAGATCGATTGCTCGATGGGGCCGAAGCCCAGCCCGCCGAACTCCTTGGGCCAACCGACGCCGAGCTTGCCGTCGCTGCCCATCCGCTTGATCACCGCGCGATAGGCCTTGCCGTGGCGGTCCTTCTCCATCTCCGCGGCCTCTTCGGCGGAGATCAGATTCGAAAAGTATTCGCGCAGTTCGGCTTGCAGCTGCTTCTGTTCGGGGGTCAGTTCTATGTACACAGTTCTCCCACCAAATCCAGCCGGTGTGACGGACCGCCCAGCAGGCGGGCCACGTCCTTGATCGTCGAGTAGTAGCGGTCCATCGGGTAGGCGATGTCCATGCCCATGCCGCCGTGCATGTGATGGCACAGCTGCATGACCGGCGGCGCCTGCGACGCGAGCCAGTAGCCAAGCACGTCGAGATCCTCGTCGGCATCGAGGCCCTCGGAGAGCCGCCATATGACCGAGGTCGACGCCAACGTCAGGGTGCGCGAGGCGATGTACACCTCCGCCAGCTGTGCGGCCACGGTCTGAAACGTCGACAACGGCTTGCCGAACTGCTCCCGGCTGGCGACGTAGTCGGCGGTCAGGCGCAATGCTCCGGCGACGACTCCCGCCGCGAAGGCGCCGGTGGTTGCGAGCGCCAATTGATTGACCCGATGTGCGGATGTCTCGGCCAGCACGTCTGCGTCGGCGACGGCGACGTCGGAGAACGTCACCACGTATTCGTCGGAGTGGTTGGAGGTCGGCGTCCTGGTGGTCTGCACCCCATCGGCATTCGCCGCCACCACCACGACGCCGGTGTCGGCGCTGACCAGGATCCGGTCCGACTGTGCGGCGTAGGCAACCCCGATCTTGGTGCCGTTGAGCTTGTTTCCCGCCAACGTCACCGCCGGCTTGTCCGGCAGCGCGGCGCCCGGTTCGTTGAGCGCAGCCGTCACGATCGAGCCCTTGGCCACCCCGCCGAGGTGGCGGTCCTGCTGCTGCTCGGAGGCCCCGTCCAGCAGCACGGCGGTGGCGGTCAGTACGGCCAGCGCGGGACCGGTGGTGCCGTGCCTGCCGATCTCGGTGAGCGCCGTCGACAACTCGGGCAGTCCCACGCCGTCGCCGCCGAGACGCTCCGGTACGGCCAGCGCGGTCACCCCGCCTGCTACCAATGCGTCCCAGCTGTTGTCACGCTCCAGAACCGAGGTGACGACGTCGGCGACAGCCTGCTGTCCTTCGTCAGGGCTGAAGTCCACCCGAATCCTCCTTGATTCGTCAGTGAGCGACCGGGCACGTCTGCTCGATCGCCGGCTCGCCGGCCCCGGTGTAATCAACGTGCCAGTGCTTGATGCCGTTGAGCCATCCTGACATGAGCCGCTCGGGTTCCCCGACGGGCCGCAGATCCGGCATGTGGTCGGCGACGGCGTTGAAGATCAGGTTGATGGTCATCTTGGCGAGGTTGGCCCCGATGCAGTAGTGCGCGCCGGTGCCCCCGAACCCGACGTGCGGGTTGGGGCTGCGCAGGATGTCGAAGGAATGCGGGTCGGTGAACACCTCGTCGTCGAAATTGGCTGAGCGGTAGGACATCACGACGCGCTCGCCCTTCTTGATCTGCACGCCGCCCAGCTCGACGTCTTCCAGCGCCGTGCGCTGGAACGCCGACACCGGCGTCGCCCAGCGGACGATCTCGTCGGCGGCGGTCTCGGGCCGTTCCCTCTTGTAGCGCTCCCACTGATCGGGGTTCTGCGAGAACGCGATCATGCCGTGGGTGATCGAGTTGCGGGTGGTCTCGTTGCCCGCCACCGCGAGCATCACCACGAAGAACCCGAACTCGTCGTCGGAGAGCTTCTCCCCCTCGACGTCGGCCTGGATCAGCGTGGTGACGATGTCCTCGGTGGGGTTCTGGTGGCGTTCCTCGGCCATCTTCATCGCGTAGGTGATGAGCTCGAACGACGACATCGCGGGGTCGACGTCGGCGTACTCGGGGTCCTCACCGGCGGTCATCTCGTTGGACCAGCGGAAGAGCTTGTCGCGGTCTTCCTGCGGCACGCCGAGCAGTCCGGCGATGGCCTGCAGCGGCAGTTCGCACGACACCTGTTCGACGAAGTCGCCCGCCCCCTCGGCCGCGGCGGCCTCGGCGATCTTCTGGGCGCGGGCGCGCAGTTCGTCCTCGAGTCGTCCGACGGCTCGTGGGGTGAAGCCGCGCGAGATGATCTTGCGCAGCCGGGTGTGCTGCGGCGCGTCCATGTTCAGCAGGACGGCCTTCTGCAGGTCGATCTGCGCGCGCTCCATGCCCTGCGGCCAGGTCGGGATCGCGCCGTCCGGCGAACTGCCGAAGACGTCGTTGCGCTTGGACACCTCCTTGACGTCGGCGTGCTTGGTGACCAGCCAATAGCCCTTGTCACCGAACCCGCCGGTACCGCCGGGCACATCCACCCAGTGGATGGGTTCGGACTTGCGCAGTTCGGCAAGCTCCTCGACGGGCAGCCGTTCGAGGTTCAGGTTCGCGTCGAGAAAGTCGAACTCAGGGCTGATCGGACATGAATTGGGGCCAGGCATGAAAAGCTCTCCTCAATTGCAACGTGTTCTAGTGCCAGTAAAACATGCCTTCTGCGCAGATCAAAGGCTCGCCCCCAACGCCGTCTTGGCATAGTAATGAGACGTGTTCTAGCCTGGCGGAATGGGAAATCCTGTCATCGTTGAGGCCACCCGCAGCCCGATCGGCAAGCGGAACGGCTGGTTGTCCGGCCTGCATCCGACCGAACTCCTCGGCGCGGTGCAGAAGGCCGTGGTGGACAAGGCGGGCATCGACCCCGCCGAGGTCGAGCAGGTCATCGGCGGCTGCGTCACGCAGTTCGCCGAGCAGTCCAACAACGTCAGCCGCGTGGCATGGCTGGTGGCGGGTTTGCCCGAGCACGTCGGCGCCACCACGGTGGACTGCCAGTGCGGCAGCGGCCAACAGGCCAACCACCTGATCGCGGGGCTGATCGCGGCCGGCGCCATCGACGTCGGTGTCGCCTGCGGGATCGAGTCGATGAGCGTGATCGGGTTGGGCGCCAACGCCGGCCCCGACCGTTCGGTGCTGCGGCCCTCGTCGTGGGACATCGACCTGCCAGATCAGTTCACCGCCGCCGAGCGGATCGCCAAGCGCCGCGGCATCACCCGCGAGGACATCGACGCGTGGGGCTTCCAGTCGCAGGCCAGGGCCAAGCAGGCGTGGGCCGAGGGCCGGTTCGACCGCGAGATCTCACCCATCGAAGCGCCCGTCCTCGACGAGCAGAAGCAGCCGACGGCGGAGCGCTCCTTCGTGACGCGCGACCAGGGCCTGCGCGACACCACGCTGGAAGGTCTCGCGGGTCTCAAGCCGGTGATCGACGGCGGCATCCACACCGCGGGCACGTCGTCGCAGATCTCGGATGGCGCCGCGGCCGTGCTGTGGATGGACGAGGACAAGGCGAAAGCCCTCGGGCTGAGGCCGCGGGCGCGCATCGTCAGCCAGGCGCTGGTGGGCGCTGAAGCGTACTACCACCTCGACGGGCCGGTGCAGTCGACGGCCAAGGTGCTCGAGAAGGCCGGGATGAAGATGGGCGACATCGACATCACCGAGATCAACGAGGCGTTCGCCTCCGTGGTGCTGTCGTGGGCCAGGGTGCACAACCCGGACATGGACAAGGTGAACGTCAACGGCGGCGCCATCGCGCTGGGCCATCCGGTGGGCAGCACCGGCAGCAGGCTGATCACCACCGCGCTGCACGAACTGGAGCGCACCGACCAGAGCACCGCGCTGGTGACCATGTGTGCCGGCGGCGCGCTGTCGACGGGCACCATCCTCGAGCGGATCTGATGGCCGCGTCCGACGCGGAGCGCATCGCCGTCGCGCAGGCGTACATCGATGCGCTCGTCAGCCACGACGCCGACAAGGTCGCGTTCGCGCCGAACTGCACGCGGATCGAGGTCGGGTGCAAGACCGGGTTCTCGGGGGCGCACCTGCGCCGCAGCCTGAACCGCGGGCCGCAGTACCGCGTGATCCAGTCGACGAGCGTGCCGGAGTTCACCGTGGACGGCGACACCGTCCGGGCCCGCTTCGACCTCGTGACGAAGCCGTCGCTGGTAGGACGGCGCGTCGGCGCACACATCGACGAGACCTTCCTCATCCCGGTCGAGGACGGCACGATTCACCACATCCGGGCGAGCATCCGGCCGTTTTTGACCGCGTAGATTGGCGGCATGCCGGAATACGACCTGCACTACTACTTCGATCCGGTCTGCCCCTTCGCGTGGATGACCAGCAAATGGGTGCGGATGGTCGCCGCGCAACGCGAGTACCAGGTGGACTGGCGGTTCATCTCGCTGCGAATCCTCAACGCGCACATCGACTATGACGCGCACTTCCCACCGGAGTACGAGGCGGGCCACACGGCCGGTCTGCGATTGTTGCGGGTCGCCGCCCGCGCCAGGGCCGCGCACGGCCGAGAGGCCATCGGACCGCTGTACCAGGCGATGGGCACCCGGATCTTCGACACCTCACACGACGTGGACCCGCTGTCGGCGGCCGACGAGCGGGTGCTGGGCATGGTGGAACCGCTGCTGCGCGAGGCGGGTTTGCCCATCGAGTTGGCGGACGCCCTGGACGACGAGTCCCTCGACGCCGAGATACGCGCCGAGACCGAGGAGGCGCTCGCGTTGACGGGTCGCGACGTCGGCACGCCGATCCTGCACTTCCAGCCACCCGACGGCACGGCATTCTTCGGACCCGTCATCAGCAGGCTGCCCGGCGCCGAGGATGCGGGCACGCTGTGGGATCACGTGATCGGCCTCGCCGAGTTCGGCGGCTTCGCGGAACTCAAGCGCAGCCTGCGTGAACAACCCCAGCTGGCCAGCTTCGGCGTCGACACCGAATCAATTGGCAAGCAGGAGGATTGGCACGGCGGCAGCCGCCGCCTGAAGAAGTAGCCGGAACTCGCGGCTCGGTGCGCGAACCCTAGGCTCCGAAGACCGGTACCGCCGGACGCGCCTTCGCCAGTAGGTCGTTGACGGCGGGTCCCAACTCCGCGGGATCCCAGCGGGCGCCCTTGTCGATCTCGGGTCCGTGCGCCCAGCCCTCGGCCACCCGGATGACGCCGCCTTCGACCTCGAACATCTTGCCGGTCACATCGCGCGACTCGACGCTGCCGAGCCACACGACCAGTGGCGAGATGTTCTCCGGCGCCATGGAATCGAAGTCCTTGTCCTGGGTCGACATCATGTCGGCGAACACCGTCTCGGTCATCCGGGTGCGCGCCGACGGCGCGATCGCGTTGACGGTGACGCCGTAGCGGCCCATCTCGGCGGAGGCGACCAGCGTCATGGCGGCGATGCCGGCCTTCGCCGCGCTGTAGTTCGCCTGCCCGACGCTGCCCTGAAGGCCCGCACCGGAACTGGTGTTGATGATGCGGGCATCGGGGGTACTGCCCGCCTTCGACTGCGCGCGCCAGTAAGCCGCGGCATGGCGCATCGTGGCGAAGTGCCCCTTGAGGTGCACCGCGATCACCGCGTCGAATTCCTCTTCGCTGGTGTTGGCGAACATCCGATCGCGGACGATGCCCGCGTTGTTCACCAGTACGTCCAGGCCGCCGAAGGCGTCGACGGCGGTGGCGACAAGGCCCTCGGCCTGCGTCCAGTCGGCGACGTTGGCGCCGCTGGTCACGGCTTCGCCGCCGGCAGCGGTGATCTCGTCGACGACGCTCTGCGCCGCGCTGCCGCCCCCCGCGGGCGAACCGTCGAGGCCGACGCCGATGTCGTTGACCACGACGCGTGCCCCCTCGGCCGCGAATGCCAGCGCGTGCGCGCGGCCGATGCCGCCACCGGCGCCGGTGACGATGACGACGCGACCGTCGAGCAGTCCCATATCCTGTGTCTCCTTGACTATTTGAGTTCAGCGGTTGTGCTTGCCAGATAGTGCGGCGGTTCCCCGCCGCCGTGCACCTCGAGCGATGCGCCGCTGATGTACGACGCCGCATCCGAGGCGAGAAATGCTGCGGCCCAGCCGACGTCGGCCGGCTTGGCCAGCCTGCCCAGCGGCACGTTCTTCGAGATCGCGGCGATGGAGTCGGCGTCGCCATAGAACAGTTCTGACTGTTCGGTCTCGACCATGCCGACGACGACCGAGTTCACCCGCACCTTCGGCGCCCACTCGACCGCGAGGGTGCCGGTGATGTTCTCCAGGCCCGCCTTGGCCGCGCCGTAGGCCACGGTGCCGGGTGTCGGCCGCCTGCCGCTGACGCTGGCGATGTTGACGATCGACCCGCCGCTGTCCTGGCCCTGCATGGCGGCGTTCGCGTGCGTCGAGACCGACAGCGGTCCAAGAAGATTGAGCTCCAAGATCTTCCTGCTGAACTTCGCCGACGCATCCGACGCGGTGACGTAGGGAGACCCACCCGCATTGTTGACCACCACGTCGAGGCGACCGTGGTCGGCGACCACTCCGTCGATCAGTGTCTTGACCGCGTCGTCGTCGCGGACGTCGCAGGGGCGGAACTCATACGGCGATCCCTCGACCGGGCGCCGGGCACACGTCACCACGGTGGCGCCCTGTTCGGCGAAGACGGCGCTGATACCGGCACCGACTCCGCGCACGCCGCCGGTCACCAGCACCACGCGGCCGTTCAATTGCAGGTTGATGCCGTTGGAGACAGCGCTGTCAGCGGGATCGATCACTGTGCTAGCGTACCAAGCAAGTGCTTGCTTAGGTAGCCGACCCCTGCGGGGGAGACCCAGGAGCCGTCGATGACGATCACCACCAAGTCGGTCGAACCGGGCATCGTCTCGGTCACCGTCGACTACCCGCCCGTCAACGCCATCCCGTCCCGCGGCTGGTTCGAACTGGCCGACGCCATCACGGCGGCCGGCCGCGACCAGTCCACCCACGTGGTGATCCTGCGCGCCGAGGGCCGCGGTTTCAATGCGGGTGTCGACATCAAGGAGATGCAGAACACCGAGGGGTTCAGCGCGCTGATCGACGCCAACCGCGGCTGCTTCGAGGCGTTCCGCGCGGTCTACGAGTGCGCCGTGCCGGTGGTGGCGGCCGTCAACGGATTCTGCGTGGGCGGCGGCATCGGCCTGGTCGGCAACGCCGATGTGATCGTCGCCTCCGACGACGCGACGTTCGGGCTGCCCGAGGTGGAACGAGGCGCGCTCGGTGCCGCCACCCACCTCTCGCGCCTGGTGCCGCAACACATGATGCGCAGGCTGTTCTTCACCGCCGCCACCGTCGACGCCGCGACCCTGCACCACTTCGGGTCGGTGCACGAGGTGGTCCCGAGAGCGGACCTCGATGAGGCCGCCTTGCGCGTCGCACGCGACATCGCCGCGAAGGACACCAGGGTGATCAGGGCGGCCAAGGAAGCGCTGAACCTCATCGACGTGCAGAAAGTCAACTCGAGTTACCGGATGGAACAGGGCTTCACGTTCGAGCTGAACCTGTCCGGGGTGTCCGACGAGCACCGCGACGCATTCGCGGGCACGGACAAGGGAGCCAAGTGACAGACAAGAGAACAACTCTCGACGACGCCGTCGCCTCCATCGAGAGCGGGATGACCATCGGCATCGGCGGCTGGGGGTCGCGGCGCAAACCGATGGCGTTCGTGCGGGCGCTGCTGCGCACCGATGTCACCGACCTCACCCTGGTGACCTACGGCGGACCGGACGTCGGGATGCTCTGCTCGGCAGGCAAGGTCAAGCGGGTCTACTACGGCTTCGTATCGCTGGATTCGCCGCCCTTCTACGACCCGTGGTTCGCCAAGGCGCGCACCAGCGGCGCCATCGAGTCGCGCGAGATGGACGAGGGGATGCTGCGCTGCGGCCTGCAGGCCGCGGCACAACGGCTCCCGTTTCTGCCCATCCGCGCCGGCCTCGGCAGCGACGTGCGCGCGTTCTGGGGCGACGAACTCAAGACCGTGACGTCGCCCTACCCGACCGACGGCGGCTACGAGGAACTGGTCGCGATGCCCGCGCTGAACCTCGATGCCGCGTTCGTCCACATGAACGTCGGCGACGAGCACGGCAACGCGGCCTACACCGGCATCGACCCGTACTTCGACGACCTGTTCCTGATGGCGGCACAGCGCCGCCTGATGTCGGTCGAGCGGGTGGTGGCCACCGAGGAGTTGGTGAAAGCGGTTCCACCGCAGGCGCTCTTGATCAACCGGATGATGGTCGACAGCGTCGTCGAGGCGCCGGGCGGTGCGCACTTCACCACCGCCGAGCCGGACTACAGGCGAGACGAGAAGTTCCAGCGCCACTACGCCGAAGCGGCCGCATCCGACGAAACCTGGCAGACGTTCGTCTCGACCTATCTGTCAGGTGACGAGGCGGATTACCAGGCGGCGGTCCGGAAGTTCGCAGAGGAGCCATCAAAGTGATCTCCGTATCGCGCGCAGAGGTGTGTGCCGTCGCATGCGCCGAATTGTTCCGCGGCGCAGGCGAGATCATGGTCAGCCCGATGGCGACCATGGTGTCGATCGGCGCCCGCCTGGCGCGTCTGACGTTCTCCCCCGACATCCTGCTCACCGACGGCGAGGCGCGGTTGCTTGCCGACACCCCGGCGATCGGCGCGACCGGCGCCATCGAGGGCTGGATGCCGTTCGGCCGCGTCTTCGAGACACTGGCGTGGGGCCGCCGTCACGTCGTGATGGGGGCGAACCAGGTCGACCGTTACGGCAACCAGAACCTGTCGGCGTTCGGTCCGCTTCAGCACCCCACCCGGCAGATGTTCGGCGTGCGCGGAGCGCCCGGGAACACGATCAACCACGCGACCAGCTACTGGGTCGGCAACCACTCCAAGCGGGTGTTCTGCGACAACGTGGACATCGTGTCCGGGATCGGTTGGGACAAGGTGGATCCCGACAACCCGGCCTACCGGTTCGTCAACGTGTTCCGGGTGGTGTCCAACCTCGGCGTCTTCGACTTCAACGGCCCTGACCACACCATGCGGGCGGTGTCGCTGCACCCCGGCATCCACGCCGAGCAGGTCCGCGAGAACACCTCCTTCGAGGTGCACGGGTTGGACGAGGTCGAGCAAACGCGGCTCGCGACCGACGACGAGCTCAAGCTGTTGCGCGAGGTTATCGATCCCAAGTCGCTGCGGGACAAGGAAATACGCGCATGAGCAGACTGCGCACACCGTTGACCGAGCTGATCGGCATCGAGCACCCGGTGGTGCAGACCGGCATGGGATGGGTCGCCGGCGCGCGACTGGTCTCGGCGACATCCAACGCCGGCGGCCTCGGCATCCTGGCCTCGGCGACGATGACGCTGGACGAACTGCAGACCGCGGTCGCCAAGGTGAAGGCCACCACGGACAAACCGTTCGGCATCAACATCCGCGCCGACGCCGGCGACGCCATCGACCGGGTGGACCTGCTGATCCGCGAGGGCGTCAAGGTCGCATCGTTCGCGCTGGCACCAAAGCCCGACCTGATCGCCAAGCTCAAAGACGCCGGCGTGGTGGTGATTCCGTCGGTCGGGTTGGCCAAGCACGCCAAGAAGGTCGCGGGCTGGGGCGCCGACGCGGTCATCGTGCAGGGCGGCGAAGGCGGCGGCCACACCGGACCGATCGCCACCACGCTGTTGCTGCCGTCGGTGCTCGACGCGGTCGACATCCCGGTGGTGGCCGCGGGCGGCTTCTTCGACGGCCGCGGCCTGGCCGCCGCACTGTCCTACGGTGCTGCGGGCGTCGCGATGGGCACCCGGTTTCTGTTGACGTCGGACTCCACCGTGCCCGACGCCGTCAAGCAGCGTTACCTTCAGGCCGGACTCGACGGCACCGTGGTGTCCACCCGCGTCGACGGCATGCCGCACCGCGTGCTGCGCACCGGCCTGGTGGAAAAGCTCGAAAGCGGTTCGCGGCTGCGCGGTTTCGGCGCAGCGATTCGCAATGCGCAGAAATTCAAGAAGATGTCGAAGATGACCTGGCGGTCGATGGTCAGCGATGGCCTCGAGATGCGGCACGGCAAGGATCTCACCTGGTCGCAGGTGGTGATGGCGGCCAACACGCCGATGCTGCTGAAGGCCGGCCTGGTCGAGGGCAACACCGATGCCGGTGTGCTGGCTTCCGGCCAGGTCGCCGGCATGCTGGACGATCTGCCATCGTGTGCGGAGCTGGTCGAATCGATCGTCAGCGACGCGGTCAAGCATCTCCAGGCCGCCGCCGCATACGTGGAGTAAGTGCTGGGCTCAATTCCAATAATATGAAGCCCTCCGCTTCATCGAGTGCGCGGGCGACGCTGATCGGCGACGGGTATTCAGGACGCGACCAGGGCCGACGTCGACGCAGTCAACGCCGCGGTGATTTGTCGGCACCATCTGCTTGGATCGCTGGAGCGGTTGCTGATACTCGGAGATAAGCGCCCGAAAGGCAAGGGAGAATGGAGGTATCGGCATCGACGACATCGCCGAGTACTTCCTGGTGGGCAGCTTCGCCGGCTGGATCATCGCTTTGGGCGGTCTAGCCCTTGCGCAATAGCCGGTTTGCCCATAGGCATCATGCGCCAGACCGCGAGAGCCGCGAGCGCGCACACAACGGCGGCCACCAGCGTCGCGGCCCGCAGACCGTGGCCGAGTAGGGGCGCGCCTCGCACAACGGAGCCACCGCCGACGGCGATGCCGACCGCGGTCGTCATCGCGACACCGAGCGCCGCTCCGAGCTGACGCGCCTCGGTGGCCAAGCTGGCCGCGAACGCCCGCTGATCCGGCCCGAGCGCGAGGAACGGCCCGGTTCCCGCGGGCGTGAACACCCCCGGTCGGCCGAGTGCGAACGTGATCAGCCCAGGCAACAGCACAACCACGCCGTCCATCGGCGCCAGCACGCCGAGCATCACCAAACCGACTGAGGCCAGCACAAGCCCGGGCAAGACCAGCGCGCGGGGTCCGGCGCGGTCGGCGATCCGGCCCGCCCTGACGGACAGCAGGGGCGTGGCCGCTCCGGCGATCGCGATCACCGCGCCCGCGGCGAGGCCGCTCAGCCCCAGCCGGTGACGCAGGTACAACGCCAGGTAGACCGTCACACCGAAGACAGCGAACTGGATCGCGAACAAAGCGCCGAGCGAGGTGGCGAGCATGGCGTTCTTCAGCAGCCCGACGTCCAGCAGGGGATAACGCGCGTGCAGTTGCAACCGGACGAAGATCGCCAGCGCACCGAGCCCGCAGACGAAGGGGGCGAGCACCCGCCAAGACAGCTGCGCGACGCTGACCACGGAGAACAGCACGGCGGCAAGCCCGAAAGCCAGCAACACGACCGACACCCAGGAGATCGGCCGCGGCGCCGCCTCCCGCGACGACAGGATGGACCGACGGCCCATCAGGATCGCGAACACCACGATGGGCAGCGACACCACGAAGATCCAGCGCCAACTGCTGATCAGCAGGGCTCCGGCGATGAGCGGTCCGAACACCAGAAACGACGTGCCTCCGGTGGCGAGGACGCCGATCGCCCAGCCCCGCAGTGCCTCGCCTGCCGCCCTGGTGGTGATCCCCAGTGCGAGTGGCTGCACGAACGCGCCGCCGACGCCCTGCAGAAGCCGCGCGCCGACCAGCCAGCCCAGGCTCGGCGCGACCGCGCAGCACAGCGAGCCGACCAGGAAGACCCCGAGACCGGTCAGGAAGGTCCGCCGCAGCCCCCACCGGTCGGCCACCCTGCCCGCCACCAGCATGAACACCGCCAGAGCGAGCAGATACGCCGACACCACCCACTGCAGGTCGGCGCCGTACGCGCCGAACTCGTCACCGATGTCGGGCAGCGCGACGGTGACGGCCGTCTGATCGAAGAACACCAGCGCGTTGGCCGACAGTGTGCACGCGAGAACGCGTCGTTGTCGGTTGTCCAGTTCGGACCAGCCCGCCAGTGGCCGACTCACGAGGGCGGCCTCACACTCACGACATTCTGTTTACACTCCGGCTCGCGCCGGTCGCAGCGTGCTCGCTAAAGACGTTCGATGATCGTCACGTTCGCGGTGCCGCCGCCCTCGCACATCGTCTGCATTCCGTAGCGGCCGCCGGTGCGCTCGAGCGTATTCAGCATGGTGGCAAACAGTTTGGCTCCGGTGGCACCGAGAGGATGCCCCAGCGCGATGGCGCCACCGCTCGGATTGACCTTCGCGTGGTCCGCCTTGGTCTCCTTCAGCCACGCCATCACGACCGGCGCGAAGGCCTCGTTGATCTCGACGGTGTCGATGTCGTCCATCGTCAACCCGGTCTTGTCCAGCGCGTAGCGGGTCGCCGGGATGGGGCCCGTCAGCATGAACACCGGGTCGGCGCCGCGTGCGCTGATGTGGTGGATGCGGGCCCGCGGTGTGAGGCCGTGTTCCTTGACCGCCCGCTCGGAGGCAAGCAGCGTCGCGCTGGCGCCGTCGGAGATCTGGCTCGCCATCGCGGCGGTCAGCCGGCCACCGTCGACCAGCGTCTTGAGGCCCGCCATCTTCTCCAGCGACGTGTCGCGGGGGCCCTCGTCGGTGACGAATCCGTCCACCGGGATGATCTCGTTCTCGAAGTACCCGGCACGGATGGCCTCCTGGGCCCGTTGGTGGCTGGTCAGCGAGTACTCCTCCATCTCCTCGCGGGAGATGTCCCACTTCTCGGCGATCAGCTCCGCGCCGCGGAACTGCGAGATCTCCTGGTCTCCGTAGCGGTGCAGCCAGCTCTTGGACTCGTTGGTGGGCGAGGTGAAGCCGAACTGCTCGGCCACCGTCATCGCCGAGGAGATCGGGATCTGGCTCATGTTCTGCATGCCACCGGCGACGATCAGATCGGCGGTGCCCGACATGATCGCCTGGGCGCCAAAGGAAATCGCTTGCTGGCTGGATCCGCACTGCCGATCCACCGTGACTCCCGGCACCTCCTCCGGGTAGCCGGCGGCCAGCCAGGACAGCCTGGCGATGTTGCCCGCCTGCGGCCCGATCGCGTCGACGCAGCCGGCGATCACGTCGTCGACGGCGCCCGGGTCGACGTCGACGCGGTCCAGCAATCCGCGCCAGCCCGCGGCACCGAGGTCGACGGGATGCACGCCCGCGAGCGACCCGTTGCGCTTGCCGACCGCCGTGCGCACGGCGTCGATGACGTATGCCTCAGGCATCAGTTGGCTCCTTTTTCCCTTCGGCGGTGATGCCGCCGAGAACAATGGACAGGTATTGGCGGCCGACCTGCTCGGCCGTCAGCGGTCCGCCCGGCTGATACCAGCGAACCGAAACCCATGTGGTGTCGCGGATGAAGCGATACACCAGGTCGACGTCGATGTCGGGGCGGAAGCACCCCTCGTCGATGCCTTGGTTGAGAAGGTCGTGCCACATCTTGCGCTGCTCTTTGTTGCGCTGCTCCACGTAGGCGAACCGCGCGTGCCCGGACAGCCGCTTCGCCTCGTCCTGGTAGATGACGACCTGCGCGTGCCGGTGCTCGATCGCCTCGAACGACGCCATGAACAGCCCCTTGAGCCGTTCCATCGGATTGGGCTCGGTGGCGACGATCTCGTTGTAGCGCTCGAAGAGCCAGTCCAGGAAGCCGCGCAGCAATTCGTCGACCATCTCCTCCTTCGAGGAGAAGTGGTGATACAGGCTGCCGGACAGGATGCCCGCCGAGTCGGCGATGTCGCGAACGGTGGTGGCCCGCAGCCCGCGCTCGGCGAACATCGTCGCGGCGAGCTCGAGCAGCTCGTCCCGTCGAGTCGCCGGCTGGCCGGCCGCGGAGTTCGTCATGCGCGCTGGCTCGACACCGAAATGACTTCTCCGGTCAGGTAACTGGAGTAATCGCTGGCCAGAAACGCGATGGTGGCCGCGACTTCCCACGGTTCGGCGGCCCGGCCGAACGCCTCACCTTCGGAGAGCCGATCCAGAAGCTCCGACGAACTGGTCTTCTCCAGGAATTTGTGCCGCGCGATGCTCGGCGACACCGCGTTGATCCGCACCCCGTGGTCGACGGCCTCGATCGCGGCGCAGCGCGTCAGCGCCATCACGCCGGCCTTCGCCGCGGCGTAGTGCGACTGCGAGTGCTGCGCGCGCCAGCCGAGCACACTGGCATTGTTGACGATCACGCCGCCGTGCTCGGCGTCACGGAAATATCGCAGCGCGGCGCGCGTCGCGCGCATCACCGACGTCAGCGTCACGTTGAGCACCCGGTCCCACTCGTCATCGGTCATGTCGATCACCGGGGTCTGACCGCCGAGGCCCGCATTGTTGACGAGCACGTCGAGGCGGCCCATCCGCGCCGTCGTCGACGAGATCAGCGCGTCGACCTGCGCGGTGGACGTGACGTCGCAGACCACGCTTTCCACCCGGCCCAGGCCCAAATCGGCCAATTGGTCCTTGGTTTCGCCGAGCCGTCGTTCGTGATGGTCGGAGACCACGACGTCGGCGCCTTCGGCGAGCGCGCGCCTGGCCACCGCGGACCCGATGCCGGTGCCCGCCGCCGCGGTCACGACCACAACCTTGCCGGTGAGCAGGCCGTGCCCGTCGATCTCCTTCGGAACCTCTGAGAGACTCAACCTTTCACCTCACGCGGTAGGCCGAGCACCCGCTCGGCGATGATGTTGCGCTGGATCTCGTTGGACCCGCCGTAGATGGTGTCGGCGCGCGAAAACAGATACAGCCGCTGGAACTCGTCGAAGTCGCCGTCGGTCAGCGTCAGCCCGTCGCGGCCGAGCACGTCCATGGCGATGTCGCCGAGTTCGCGATGCCAGTTGGCCCACAACAGCTTCGAAACGTTGTCTTGGCCCTCGCCCATGTCGCCGCCGGAGCGGCTCCGCTGTTGCCCGAGGTCCATGGTCGCCAGCGCATACGACCGCATGGTGCGCAGGCCCACCCACGACCGGGTGATTCGTTCGCGGATCAGCGGGTCGTCGGCGGCTCCGTTGCGCTTGGCCAGCTCGGCGATCGCGGAAAGCTCACGGGCGTACTCGATCTGCTGACCAAGGGTGGACACGCCGCGCTCGAAGGTGAGCGTGCCCATGGCCACCCGCCAGCCGTCTCCGGGCTCGCCGACCACCAGATCGGCGTCGGTGCGGGCGTCGTCGAAGAACACCTCGTTGAACTCCGAGTCGCCGGTGAGCTGGATGATCGGGCGTACCTGCACGCCCGGTTGATCCAGCGGCACAAGCAGATACGACAGCCCGGCGTGGCGCTTGGAGCCCTTCTCGGTGCGCGCCACGACGAAACACCACTGCGCCCAGTGCGCCAGTGACGTCCAGACCTTCTGCCCGTTGATCACCCATGCATCGCCGTCGAGTTCGGCCGCCGTCGACACATTCGCCAGATCGCTGCCCGCGCCCGGTTCGGAATAGCCCTGACACCACAACTCGCTGACATCGAGGATCTTGGGCAGGAAGCGCTTCTGCTGCTCCGGGGTGCCGTAGGCGATCAGCGTCGGCCCGAGCAGTTCCTCACCGAAGTGGTTGACCTTCGCGGGCGCGTTGGCGATCGCGTACTCCTCGTAGAACGCGACGCGATGCGCGACTGACAACCCGCGCCCGCCGTGCTCCTCCGGCCAGCCCAGGCAGGTGTATCCGGCGGCCGCCAGATGCTGGTTCCACGCCCGGCGTTCGGTGAATGCCACGTTGTCGTGCCCCGGCCCGCCGAGGCCCTTGAGCGCGGCGAACTCGCCGACGAGGTTGTCGGCGAGCCAGTCGCGCACCTCGGCCCGGAACTCCTGGACCTCTATCACCCCTGTAGGCTAACCTACCAAGCACTTGCTTTGTTAGAGGAGCATCGATGACCCCCGCTCGCAGGACCATTCCGCAGGTCCTGGACCGGATTGCCGACGAATTCGCCGACCACGACGCGCTGGTGACCACTGCCGGCGGTGCCGGCGATCCCAGCCACGATCGGCGGTTGACGTACGCGCAGTTACGCGACGAGGTCCGCACCGCCGCCGCGGCGATGATCGACCTGGGCGTTGCCGCAGGCGACCGCGTCGCGATCTGGTCGCCGAACACCTGGCACTGGGTGGTCGCGTGCCTGGCCACCCACTACGCGGGCGGTGTCGTCGTCCCGCTCAACACCCGCTACACCGCGACCGAGGCCGCCGACGTGCTGGCCCGCGCCGGGGCGCCGCTGCTGGTGGCCGCCGGCGAATTCCTGGGCGCCGACAAGACCTCCGACCTGAACCGCGCGGACCTGCCCGACCTGCGCCACATCGTGCGCGTCCCGATCGACAAGGCCGACGGCACCTGGGACGAGTTCACCTCGCGGGGTTCGGATCTCGATGCCGTCGACGCGCGCGCGGCGGCGGTGACGCCCGACGACGTGTCGGACATCCTGTTCACCTCGGGCACCACGGGCCGCAGCAAGGGCGCACTGTGTGCGCACCGGCAGTCGCTGGACGCGCCCGCCGCGTGGGCGGCGTGCGGGCGGCTCACCAGCGCCGACCGCTACCTCTGCATCAACCCGTTCTTCCACAACTTCGGCTACAAGGCGGGCATCCTGGCCTGTTTGCAGACCGGCGCGACGCTGATCCCGCAGCTCACGTTCGACCCTGAGAAGGCGATGGCCGCGGTGGCCGAGCATCGCATCACGGTGCTGCCCGGCCCGCCGACGATCTACCAGACGCTGCTGGATCACCCGAAGCGCGCGGACTACGACCTGAGCTCGCTGAGGTTCGCCGTCACGGGCGCGGCGACCATCCCGGTCGTGCTGATCGAACGGATGCAGTCGGAGTTGGACATCGACATCGTGCTGACCGCCTACGGGCTGACCGAGGCCAGCGGGTTCGGCACCATGTGCCGCGCCGACGACGACGCCGTCACCGTCGCCACCACGTGCGGACGGCCGATCGCCGACTTCGAACTGCGCATCGGTGAGCACGACGAGGTGCTGCTGCGCGGACCCAACGTGATGCTGGGCTATCTGGACGATCCGGAAGCGACGGCGACGACGATCGACGCCGACGGCTGGTTGCACACCGGCGACGTCGGGCGCGTCGACGAGGCCGGGAACCTGACGATCACAGACCGGCTGAAGGACATGTACATCTGCGGCGGCTTCAACGTCTACCCCGCCGAGGTCGAGCAGGTGCTGGCGCGGCTGGACGGGGTGGCCGAGGCGGCGGTCATCGGCGTGCCCGACGAGCGGCTGGGCGAGGTCGGCAAGGCCTTCATCGTCGCGCTGCCCGGCGCCGAACTCGACGAAGCCACCGTGATCGCCCACACCCGTGAGCATCTGGCGAACTTCAAGACGCCGCGGTCGGTGGCGTTCCTCGACGTCCTGCCGCGCAACCCCGGAGGCAAAGTGGTCAAACCCCAGTTACGAGAGATGGCTTGATGGATCTGGCTTTCGACAGCGAGACAGAGGAGTTCCGAGCAGAGGTCCGCGACTTCCTCGCCGCCAACACCGAGCATTTTCCCACCAAGTCCTATGACACGGCCGAGGGCTTCGAGCAGCACCGCCATTGGGACAAGGTGCTTTTCGATGCGGGACTCTCGGTGATCGCGTGGCCGCAGCGCTATGGCGGCCGCGACGCCACGCTGTTGCAGTGGGTGGTCTACGAAGAGGAGTACTTCCGCGCCGGGGCGCCGGGCCGCGCCAGCGCCAACGGCACCTCGATGCTGGCCCCGACGCTCTTCGCGCACGGCACCCCCGAGCAACTCGACCGGGTGCTGCCGAAAATGGCCAGCGGTGAGCAGATCTGGGCGCAGGCCTGGTCGGAGCCGGAGTCCGGCAGCGACCTGGCGTCGCTGCGGTCGACGGCCACCAAGGCCGACGGCGGTTGGAAGCTCAACGGGCAGAAGATCTGGAGCTCGCGGGCGCCCTTCGGCGACAGGGCATTCGGATTGTTCCGGTCCGATCCCGACGCCGCGCGGCACAAGGGGCTGACCTATTTCATGTTCGATCTGAAGGCCGACGGCGTGACGGTGCGCCCGATCGCGCAACTGGGCGGCGACACCGGATTCGGTGAGATCTTCCTCGACGACGTCTTCGTGCCCGACGACGACGTCATCGGCGGCGTGCACGACGGCTGGCGCGCCGCGATGAGCACGTCGAGCAACGAGCGCGGCATGTCGCTGCGCAGCCCGGCGCGCTTCCTCGCGCCCGCGCAGCGACTGGTCGAGCAGTGGAAAGGCAATCCCGATCCCGTGTTCACCGACCGGGTCGCCGACGCCTGGATCAAGGCGCAGGCCTATCGCCTGCACACCTTCGGCACCGTCACCCGGCTGGCCAACGGCGGCGAACTCGGCGCCGAGTCGTCGGTGACGAAGGTGTTCTGGTCGGACCTGGATGTTGCGCTGCACCAGACCGCGCTGGACATGCGCGGCGCAGACGCCGAACTTGTCGATGCCACCACCGAAGGCCTGCTGTTCGCGCTGGGCGGCCCGATCTACGCCGGCACCAACGAGATTCAGCGCAACATCATCGCCGAGCGGCTGCTCGGCCTGCCCCGCGAGCCGAAGGGGCAGACGAAGTGAACTTCGAGATCGACGAACAGCAGCGCGACTTCGCCGCCAGCATCGATGCCGCGCTGGGCGCGGCCGCGGTGCCTGCTGCGGTGCGCGCATGGGCCGAGGGCGACACCGGCCCTGGCCGCAAAGTGTGGTCGACGCTCGCCGACCTGGGTGTGACGGCGCTGTTGGTGCCGGAGCGCTTCGACGGCATCGAGGCGCAACCCGTCGACCTCGTCGTCGCCGCCGAACGTCTCGGGTACTGGGCCGTGCCGGGTCCGGTCACCGAGTCCATCGCGGTGGCCCCGGTGCTGCTCGCCGAGGACGAGCGCAGCGGTGCGCTCGCGTCGGGTGAGCTTATCGCCACCGTGGCGTTGCCTCCGCGCGTGCCCCGTGCCGTCGACGCCGACTCGGCCGGGCTGATTCTCGTCGCAGGGGACGGTGAGGTGCGCGATGCGACGGCCGGCGACCGACACGAGTCCGTCGACCCCGCCCGCAAGCTGTTCGACGTCAGCGCCTCCGGCGAATCGCAGAAGGTGGATGCCGCAACGGCTTTCGAGTACGGTGTGCTCGCGAACGCGGCGCAACTGGTGGGCGCGGGTCAGGCCATGCTGGACGCCGCAGTGGACTACGCCAAGCAGCGCAGCCAGTTCGGCAGGACGATTGGCTCGTACCAAGCGATCAAGCACAAGCTCGCCGACACCTATATCGCCGTCGAGATGGCCAGGCCGCTGGTCTACGGTGCGGCGCTGTCACTGGCGGAGCGATTCGGCGAAGCCCCCCGCGATGTCAGCGCGGCCCTGGTGGCCGCGGCGGACGCCGCATTGCTGTCGGCACGCTCGTCGCTGCAGACCCACGGTGCGATCGGTTTCACCCAGGAGCACGACCTGTCGCTGTTGTTGCTGCGGGTCCAGGCGCTTCGGTCGGCCTGGGGTGATCCGACGTGGCACCGCCGCCGAGTTCTGGAGGCGCTGTGATGAGCGAAGAACGTCAGCTGTTGCGCGAGACCGTCGCCGCGCTGGTGGACAAGCATGCGTCGCCGGCCGCGGTGCGTCAGGCGATCGAATCCGAGCGCGGCTACGACGAGTCGTTGTGGAAGCTGTTGTGCGAGCAGGTCGGAGCCGCCGCGCTGGTGGTACCGGAGGAGCTGGGCGGTGCGGGCGGCGAGCTGGCCGACGCCGCCGTCGTCCTCGAGGAGCTGGGCAGGGCCTTGGTACCCACGCCGCTGCTCGGCACCACGCTGGCCGAGCTCGCGTTGCTCTCGGCCGCCGAACCCGACACCGACGCGATCGAGGCGCTGGCCGAAGGCACCGCTATCGGCGCGACGGTGTTCGACCCGACGGTGGTGATCAACGGCGCGGTGGCCGACATCGTCGTCGCCGCCGACGGAAACACACTGACGCGCTGGACCTCGTTCTCGGCCAGCCCGGTCGACACGATGGATCCGACGCGGCCGCTGGCGAAGCTGGAGCCGAAGGACACCTCGGAGGTCGGCGCCGACCCGGGCCTGGCCGACACCGCGGCGATCCTGATGGCCGCCGAACAGATCGGCGCGGCGGCCAGATGCCTGGACCTGACCGTCGAATACACCAAGGACCGCGTGCAGTTCGGTCGCCCGATCGGCAGCTTCCAAGCGCTCAAGCACCGGATGGCCGATCTGTACGTGGCCGTGCAGTCGGCGCGCGCGATCGTCGACGACGCGATCGCCGAGCCGTCGGCCACATCGGCTGCGCTGGCCCGGTTCTCGGCAAGCGAGGCGTTCTCCAAGGTGGCCGCCGAAGCCGTGCAGATGCACGGCGGCATCGCGATCACCTGGGAGCACGACATCCAGCTGTACTTCAAGCGCGCCCACGGCAGCGCGCAGTTGCTCGGGCCGCCGCGGGAGCATCTGCGCCGACTCGAGTCCGAGGTGCTCTAGCCTGACGGGGATGGGTGTCTCGCTGCGGGCCGGTATTCCGCCGTTCTATGTGATGGACGTGTGGCTGGCCGCCGCGGAGCGCCAGCGGACGCACGGGGACCTGGTGAACCTCTCGGCGGGCCAGCCCAGCGCGGGGGCGCCTGCCGCGGTCCGCGCGGCGGCCAAGGCCGCGCTGGAGCACACCGTTCTCGGCTACACCGTGGCCCTCGGCATCCCGGAACTCCGCTCGGCGATCGCCGCGTCCTATGCCTCCCGCCATGGGCTGAGCGTCGACCCCGGCGAGGTGGTCATCACCACCGGCTCGTCGGGCGGGTTCCTGCTGGCGTTCCTGGCCTGCTTCGACGTGGGTGACCGCGTCGCGATCGCCAGCCCCGGCTATCCGTGTTACCGAAACATCCTGTCGGCGTTGGGGTGTGAGGTCGTCGAGATCCAATGCGGGCCCGAAACCAGGTTCCAGCCGACCGCGCGGATGCTCGCCGAGCTCGACCCGCCCGTACAGGGTGTGATCGTCGCGAGCCCGGCCAACCCGACCGGCACCGTCATCCCGCCAGAGGAGCTGGCCGCGATCGCCTCGTGGTGCGCCGACGCCGGGGTTCGGCTGGTCAGCGACGAGGTGTACCACGGGCTGGTCTACGACGGCTCGCCCGACACCAGCTGCGCGTGGGAGACCTCGCGGGAAGCCGTTGTGGTGAACAGCTTCTCGAAGTACTTCGCGATGACCGGGTGGCGGCTCGGGTGGCTGCTGGTGCCACGGGAACTGCAGCGCGCGATCGACTGCCTGACGGGGAACTTCACCATCTGCCCGCCCGTACTGTCGCAGGTGGCGGCGGTCGCGGCGTTCACGCCGGAGTCGATCGCCGAGGCAGACGCGCTGCTCGAGCACTACTCCGCCAACCGGCGGCTGTTGCTGGACGGCCTGCGCTCGATCGGCATCGACCGGTTGGCGCCGACCGACGGCGCGTTCTACGTCTACGCCGACGTCTCGCATCTGACGGGCGACTCGCTGACGTTCTGCTCGAAGTTGCTCGCCGACACCGGGGTGGCGATCGCGCCGGGCATCGACTTCGACACCCAGCGCGGCGGGTCGTTCGTGCGACTGTCGTTCGCGGGCCCGACGAGCGACATCGAAGAGGCGTTGCGGCGCATCGGCGCCTGGCTCTAGCGGGCGCTCCAGCCGCCGTCCATGGTGTAGGACGCGCCGGTCACCATCCCGGCATCGGGCGATGCGAGCCAGCCAACCAGCGCGGCCACCTCTTCGGGTTCCAGCAGGCGTTTGACCGCGCTCTCCTTGAGCAGCACCTCTTCGACGACCTCCTGCTCGGCGATGCCGTGGGTGCGCGCCTGATCGGCGATCTGCTTGGACACCAACGGTGTCCGCACATAGCCCGGGTTGACGCAGTTGCTCGTCACCCCGTGCGGGCCGCCCTCGAGCGCGGTCACTTTCGACAAACCCTCGAGCGCGTGCTTGGCGGTGACGTAGGCGACCTTGTACTCCGAGGCCCGCAGGCCGTGCACCGACGAGATGTTGACGATGCGACCGAAGCCGCGCTCGTACATGTGCGGCAGCGCCGCGCGGATCAGCAGAAACGGCGCCTCCACCATCAGCGCGAGCATGAACCGGAACCGCTCGGGCGGGAAGTCGGAGATCGGGCTGACGTGCTGGATCCCCGCGTTGTTGACCAGAATGTCGGTCTCCAGGTGCAGCGGCTCCAACTTGTCGACGTCGGAAAGGTCGACCGCCCAGGCCTTTCCGCCGATCTCGTCGGCGACGGACTTGGCGCCGACGTCGTCCAGGTCGGCCACGGTGACGGACGCACCGCGCGCGGCGAGCTCGCGGGCACACGCGGCGCCGATTCCGCTCGCGCCCCCGGTGACGAGGGCGGTGCGGCCCGCGAGGTCCGTCATGCGGCCCCGGCCCTGGCCAGGTCGTCGCGGTCGGCCTCATCGATCGACCCCAGATCGAGTCCCTTGGTCTCGCGCAGATAGAAGACCGCGACCAGTGTGATCGCCGCCGCGATCGCCAGGTAGATCGCGATCGGCACCCAGGAGTCGAAGACCTGCAACAGCTTGACGGCGATGGCGGGCGCCGCCGACCCCGCGACGATCGACGTCACCTGATAGCCAAGGGAGACACCGGAATACCGCATCCGGGTGGGAAACATCTCGGCCATGATGGCCGGTTGCGGCGCATACATCAGGGCGTGGATGATCAGGCCGATGACGATGGCCGCGATGATGAGCAGGTAGTTGGCGCTGTTCATCATCGGGAAGGCGAAGAAGCCCCACGTCGCCGCCAATACGGTGCCTGCAAAATAGACGGGTCTGCGGCCCACCCGGTCGGACAGCCTGCCCACCAGCGGGATGACGCAGAGGTGCACGGCATGCGCGACCAGCATGTAGCGCAGGATCGCGTTGGTGTCGACGCCCACCTGCACCTTGAGGTAGGTGATCGAGACGATGACCACCAGGTAGTACATGATGTTCTCGGCGAACCGCAGGCCCATCGCGGTGAACACGCCGCGCGGGTACCGCTTGAGCACCTCGATCACGCCGTACGACGCGGCCTTGGCCCGCTCGATCTCCTGTTGCGCCTCAACGAAGATCGGCGCATCGGTGACCTTCGTCCGGATGTAGTAGCCGATCAGCACCACGACGGCCGACAGCCAGAACGCGACGCGCCAACCCCAGGTCAGGAAGTCCTGCTCCGACAGTGTCGCGGTCAGCACCCACAGCACCACGGTGGCGAGCATGTTGCCGACGGGCACGGCGGCCTGCGGCCAACTCGCCCAGAACCCTCGCTGCTTGTTCGGGCTGTGCTCGGCCACCAGCAGCACTGCTCCGCCCCACTCGCCGCCTACGGCGAAGCCCTGCAGGAAGCGCAGCACCACCAGCAGCACCGGCGCCCAGACGCCGATCTGGTGATAGGTGGGCAGGCAGCCCATCAGGAACGTGACGACGCCGACGAGCAGGATCGCGAACTGCAGCAGCTTCTTACGTCCGTACTTGTCGCCGAAGTGCCCGAACACCACGCCGCCGAGTGGACGCGCGATGAACCCGACCGCATACGTCAGGAACGCCGCGAAGATGGCCCCGTAGACGCTGTCGCCCTGGGCGAAGAACACCTTGTTGAAGACGAGTGTCGCGGCGGTGCCGTAGAGGAAGAACTCGTACCACTCGACGACGGTGCCGGCCATCGAGGCGACGACAACTCGCTTGAGTCCGGTCGCTACCGGCCCGGGGTCGCTCATTCGACGCTCCTTCGTGTGTGACGCTGAACACAGACTTGTGTGAGTATTCATGCAGTTACCCAGGGCCGCAATGGCCAAAACTGCAGGAAGTATCTGCAAAAATGCAGTTATGTCATCAGCCGTGCCTCCGCCCGCGGGCCGCAGGCCGAGCGCCGACGACCTTCTCGTGCTGCTGGCCGTCGGCCGGTCGGGCCGCTACACCACCGCGGCGGAGGAATTGGGCCTCAACCACACCACGATCTCGCGCCGCATCGCGGCGCTCGAGGAGTCGATCGGTGGCCGGGTGCTGGCCCGCGTTGCGGGCGGCTGGGAACTGACCGATCTCGGTCGCGAGGCGCTGGCCGCCGCCGAGGCGGTCGAGTCGGCGATGCGGTCGCTCACGGCCGACGCGGAGGGCGCCCGCGGCCTCGAGGGCGTGGTGCGCATCTCGGCGACCGACGGGTTCAGCGCCTACATCGCCGCCCCGGCGGCGGCGCACGTGCAACGCAGGCACCCGAAGGTCGCCGTCGAGATCGTGGCGGCCACCCGCCGCGCCACGCAGCAGCGCTCCGGCCTCGACATCGAAGTCGTCGTCGGCGAACCCCAGGTGCACCGCGCCGAGGCCATCCGCCTGGGTGATTACTGCCTGGGCCTCTACGGGGCGCGCGATTACCTGACCGAGCACGGTTGGCCGCAGCGCGTCGAAGATCTGGCGCGCTATCCGCTGGTCTACTTCATCGACTCGATGCTGCAGGTCGACGACCTCGATCTGGCGCCGAGTTTCGCGCCCGCCATGCGCGAGTCGGTGACGTCCACCAACGTCTTCGTGCACGTGGAGGCAACGCGTGCGGCGGCGGGACTGGGCCTGCTGCCCTGCTTCATGGCTGACCGGCATGTCGACTTGGCGCGGGTACTGCCGGAGGCGGTGGCAGTGCAGTTGAGCTATTGGCTGGTCACCCGGGCCGAGACGCTGCGACGCCCCGAGGTCGCCGCGGTGGTGGAGGCGATCCGCGGCAGGATGACGGATCAGCGGGACGTCCTGCTCGGTGCCCGATAGCGAAAGAGAGGGCACCCCGTGGGGTGCCCTCTTTCAATCAGCTGTGCCGGTTAGGGATTGGTGCGGATCGTGGTGTCCGGCCGCGCAACATTGGCCTTCTGATGGATGTCATTGATCCAGTTGAGGTGGTCGATGCCCTGCGACGGGGCTGTGATCGCGACGTCCGAGACGGTCGTCGGAGCCACTGCCTGTGCCGGGGCGGCAAAACCGACCACTGCGGCGGCCAGTCCGCCGGCGATGACTGTGGCAAACCCGAACTTCTTCATTTAAGTGCCTTCTTCTTTCTTCTTCGTGGTGTGCGGGCCTTGTGGGCCCGGACTCCGTGTCGCCGGTCTTCGAGGTTCTCTCCAACCGGTCTGACTGATTAAACATAGAGGTCACGGCTTTAATTCCAGTGGCAGCAATTGATGGGCGGTTGGCAGGAATCGATGCTCCGCGTGCCGCGCCGGCGCCGGATTCGCGCTGTCGCGCCCCAGCGGTGTGCCCCGAGTCACAGCTAAACTCTGGACCATGCCGTTCATCGATCACCCAAAAGGCAGGGCCTACTACCGCCACTGGGCCGCCGAGGACCCGCGCGCCGCCGTCGTCTTCCTGCACGGCTTCGGCGAACACACCGGCGTGTACCACCGGTACGGGTTCGCGCTGAACGCGGCGGGCATCGACCTGTGGGCAGTCGACCAATTCGGCCACGGGCTGAGCCCGGGCGACCGCGGCGATTTCGGCTCGATCGCCGACAGTTCGGACTTGGCCGACACCGTGACCGAACTGGCCGAGAGCGAGCGCCAGGGGCTACCGCTGATCGCCGCCGGGCACTCGTTCGGGGCGGTGGTGACGCTGACCCGGCTTCTGGATCAGCCCGACCGCTACCGCGCCGGCGTCATCTCCGGCGCGCCGCTTGTGCCGATCCCCGAATTGCTGGACACCGACAGCGCATTCGACCTGGACCCGCACTGGCTCTCGGGCGACCCGTTCTACCTCGACTCCATGGTGAACGACCCGCTGGCCTTCGTCGACGCCGACGGCGCGCCGTTGGCCCGCGCGCTCGACACGGCGTGGGACCGCTTCGGCAACGATCTGCCCGGCCTGACCGTCGCGACGTTGGCCGTGCACGGCGCGGCCGACCCGATCGCACCCGTCGGCGCTGTCGCCGCCTATGCCGAGCAGATAGAGCCGTTGCAGCTCAAGGAGTTCGACGGCGGACGCCACGACATCCTCAACGACACCATGCACCGCGAGGTGGCCGCCGCGATCATCGCGTTCATCGACGGCCGCGTGGGCCCACACCAAAGGTAGGGGGGGACTAGAGCCAGGTGTCGTCGGTGGTGGCGGTGAGGAAGGCCTCGAGGTCGTCGCGCCAGTGCGCGGGCGTGTTCTTGTCGGGTTCGATGCCGGTGTACTGGCCCTGGTAGAACAGCAGCGGCCGCGGCTTCTTGTGCGGCACATCGGTCAGCGAGTGCACCGCGCCGAACACCACCAGATGATCGCCGCCGTCGTGCACCGAAGCCACGGTGCAGTCGATGTGCGCCAGCGTGCCCTTGATCACCGGTGAGCCCAGCTTCGATGGCCCCCAGTCGATTCCGCCGAACTTATCGGGTTCCCTCGACCCGAACCGGGCCGATACGTCCTTCTGGTTCTCGTGCAGCACGTTGACACAGAACTTGCCCGACGCCTCGATCGCCTTCCAGGACCGCGACACCTTGGTGGGGCAGAACAGCACCAGCGGCGGTTCCAGCGACAGCGCCGCGAACGACTGACACGCGAAACCCACCGGCACGTCGTCGTGCATCGTGGTGATCACCGTGATGCCGGTGCAGAACTGGCCGAGCACATTGCGGAATGTGCGCGGATCTATTGGTTCGGCCGCCACCGTTACTTGAAGCCGACGCTGAAGTCGTGACCCCACAGGCTGACCGCGGTGCTTTCCCTGGCCACCCAATCGTCGTCGTCCACTTGCAGTCCCTCGCAACCGAATTCGACGTCGAAGCCGCCGGGCGTCTTCATGTAGAAGGACAGCATCTTGTCGTTGACGTGCCTGCCCAATGTCGCCGACATCGGCACCTTGCGGCGCAGCGCGCGGTCGAGGCACAGGCCGACGTCGTCGGAGTTGCCGACCTCGACCATCAGGTGCACGATGCCGCTCGGCGTCTCCCCCGGCATGAACGCCAGGCTGTGGTGGCGCGGGTTGACGCCGAAGAACCGCAGCCACGCGGGCGGTCCGTCGGCAGGCCTGCCCACAAGCTGCGGGGGCAAGCGCATCGAGTCACGCAGATAGAAGCCGAGCACGTCGCGGTAGAAGTGCAGCGACTCGGCGTCGTCGCGCGTGGTGAGCACCACGTGGCCGAGGCCCTGCTGTTCGGTGATGAACGTGTGGCCGTACGGGCTGACGACTCGACGGTGCTCGAGTGCCGCCCCGTGAAACACCTCGAGGGTGTTGCCCGAGGGGTCGTCGAACGTGATCATCTCGTCGACTCGGCGCTCGGCGAGTTCGGCGGCGGAGGCCTCCTTGTAGGGCGTGCCCTCGACCTCGAGCCGCTTGCGAATGTCCTGCAGCGCTGCAGCATTGGCGGTCTCCCAACCGGACTGCAGCAGCCGGTCGTTCTCGCCGGGGATGATGACCAGGCGGGCGGGAAACTCGTCCATCCGGAGGTAGAGCGCACCTTCGGCGGCCCCTGACCCCTCCACCATGCCGAGTACCTTGAGGCCGTACTCGCGCCACGCCGCGACGTCGGTGGCCTCGATCCTCAGGTAGCCAAGCGATTTGATGCTCACGACCCGCCTCCAAGGAAATCAATGCACAGCTTGTTGAACTCGTCGAACTTCTCCAGCTGCGCCCAGTGCCCGCACTGCCCGAAGACGTGCAACTGCACCTTCGGAATCTGCTTCAGTGCCACCAGCGCGCCGTCGAGCGGGTTTACGCGGTCTTCCCGGCCCCAGATCAGCAGCACCCGCTGACGCAGCTTGTACACGTCGCGCCACATCATGCCGAGCTCGAAATCCGCACCCGCGAACGACTTCCCCATCGCACGCGCGGCGGCCAGCGACTCGGGCCGGCTGGCGATCTCGAAACGCTCGTCGATCAGTTCAGGAGTGATCATCTTCTGGTCGTAGACCATGATGCGCAGGAACTTCTCCATGTTCTCGCGCGTCGGGTCCGCGGTGAACCTGCCGAGCAGCTTCACGCCCTCGGTCGGATCCGGGGCGAACAGGTTGACCGACAGGCCGCCCGGCCCCATCAGCACCAGCCGGCCCGCCCGCCTGCCGTTGTCCAGCGCAAACCGCACGGCCGTGCCGCCGCCGAGCGAGTTGCCAACCAGGTCAGCGCTTTCGATGCCGAGGTGGTCGAACAGGTTGAGCAGCGCGGTCGCGCTGTAGCGGTTGTACTGCTCGTGCTCCGCGTGCTTGTCGGAGTGCCCGTAGCCCGGCTGGTCGACCGCGATCACGTGAAAGTGCTTGGCCAGCACGGCGATGTTGGGCCCGAAGTTGGACCAGCTGGACGCGCCCGGCCCGCCGCCGTGCAGCAGCACCACCGTCTTGGGGTTACCGACGCCTGCCTCGTGATAGTGCAGCCGCATGTCTTCGCGAACCTGCGCAAAACGGGAGGTCGACTCGAACGTGATCTCTTGCTGTTGTGCGGTTTCGGCGGCGAACGACGACATCAGACCATCGTGTCCGCCGGCGGCAGCCCGAACTCGTTGTTGCCGAAGATCAGGTAGGCGCGTTCCGGATCGTTGGCCGCATGCACCCGGCCCGCATGGGCGTCGCGCCAGAACCGTTGCACCGGCGCGTCGTTGTTCAGCGCGGTGGCACCCGATGCCTCGAACAGCCGGTCGATGGAGGCGATGGCACGACCGGTGGCGCGCACCTGGTCACGGCGGGCGCGGGCGCGCAACTCGAACGGAATCTCCTTGCCGTCCTGCAGCAGCGCGTACTCGTCGCCCACGTTGCCGATCAGCTGCCGCCATGCGGCATCGATGTCGCTGGCGGCTTCGGCGATGCGCACCTTGGCGAACGGGTCGTCCTTGGCCTTCTCGCCGGCGAACGCCGCGCGCACGCGCTTGCCCTGATGGTCGACGTGGGCGTCGTAGGCGCCGTAGGCCATGCCGACGATCGGCGCCGAGATCGTGGTGGGATGCACAGTGCCCCAAGGCATCTTGTACACCGGCGCGGTGTTGGTCTTCAGGCCGCCCGCGGTGCGGTCGTTCATCGACTTGTAGGACAGGAAGCGGTGCCGCGGCACGAAGACGTCCTTGACCACCAGGGTGTTGCTGCCGGTGCCCTTGAGCCCGACGACATGCCAGACGTCGTCGATCTTGTACTCGGAGCGCGGGATCAGGAAGCTGCCGAAGTCCACCGGCTTGCCGTCCTTGATGACGGGGCCGCCGACGAACGTCCACGTCGCGTGGTCGCAGCCCGACGACCAGTTCCACGAGCCGCTGACGAGGTAGCCGCCGTCCACGACATGGCCGGCACCCATCGGCGCATACGACGACGAGATGCGCACGGTCGGGTCCTCGCCCCAGACCTCCTCTTGTGCCTGCTGGTCGAACAGAGCCAGGTGCCAGTTGTGCACACCGATGATCGAGCTGACCCAGCCGGTGGAACCGCAGGCGCTGGCGATCCGCCGGACCGCTTCGTAGAAGAGCGTCGGATCGCACTGCAGGCCGCCCCACTGCTCGGGCTGGAGCAGCTTGAAGAAGCCGACCTCGTCGAGTTCGGCGACCGTCTCATCCGGCAGCCGCCGCAGTTCCTCGGTGGCCTGAGCCCGCTTGGCGATCAACGGCAACAGATCGTCGATGCCGGCTAGGACCGACTGCACGTCACGCTGTTCAATGGACGTCACTGCTTTGCCTCCCGGGAGAACGGATCTGCACAAAGATTAGAACACGTTACGATTTGTGTCGAGCAGCGCATTCCTGCGGCAGCTGGACCTGCGCACATGCATTTCTGTAACCTGTTCTAGTTATAGCCCGTCGGGCTGAGGAAAGGAAGGGCGACCGCGTGACGGACGAGCCGCTCGGCAGCCACGTACTGGAACTGCAGGTGGCCGATGTCGTCAAGGAGACCGACGACGCGTGCTCGGTGGTGTTCAGCGTCCCCGACGGCCCCAATGACCCGGACATCCCCGCCGATCGGTTGCGGTACTCGCCGGGACAGTTCCTGACCTTGCGGGTGCCCAGCGACCGGACCGGCTCGGTGGCCCGCTGCTATTCGCTGTGCAGCTCACCGCACACCGGCGATCCGATGACCGTCACGGTCAAGCGCACCGACGGCGGATACGCGTCACACTGGTTGTGCGACAACGCCAAGCCCGGCATGCGGATTCACGTGCTGGCACCGTCGGGGACCTTCGTGCCCAAGACGCTGGACGCCGACTTCCTGCTGCTGGCCGCGGGCAGCGGCATCACCCCGATGATGGCCATCTGCAAGTCGGCGCTCGCCGAGGGCAGCGGCCGCGTGGTGCTGATCTATGCCAATCGCGACGAGAACTCCGTCATCTTCGGCGCCGCCCTGCGGGAGTTGGCGGCCAAGTACCCGGACCGGCTGACGGTGGTGCACTGGTTGGAGTCCGTACAGGGGCTGCCGAGCGCGGCCGCGCTCGCCGCGCTCGCCGCGCCCTATGCCTCCTGTGACGCGTACATCTGCGGGCCCGGGCCGTTCATGGCGGCCGCCGAGGAGGCGATGACCGCAGCCGGCGTCGCCGCCGACCGCATCCACATCGAGGTGTTCAAGTCGCTCGAGTCGGACCCGTTCGCGGCGGTGGTGATCGAGGAGGACGACGGTGACGAGGGACCCGCCACCGCGATCGTCACGCTCGACGGCCAGACCCACGAGGTGCGGTGGCCCCGCAACGCCAAGCTGCTCGACGTGCTGCTCGACAAGGGCCTCGACGCGCCGTTCTCCTGCCGCGAGGGCCACTGTGGCGCCTGCGCGGTGCTGAAGCGCAGCGGCGAGGTCGAGATGGAGGTCAACGACGTACTCGAACCTCAGGATCTCGACGAGGGGCTCATCCTGGGCTGCCAGGCGCGGCCGAAGTCGGATTCCGTGGAAGTCACCTACGACGAATAGCCACCGGGCTAGCATTCGCCGCACTGGAGGGGAGCACAGATGAATAGGCTTGCAACAGCATGTGCGGGGGCCCTGCTGAGCGCGGCGATCATGGATCCGGCGACCGCGACGGCCGCGGCCAACACGGCCACCACCTCGATTCCGGTCGATCCGGCGACCCAGATCGAGATGCACGTCACCGCTGACTGCCGGTCGGCCGACAACAAGTGTTTCTTCGACACCACCGCCAACCTGCTCACGCCTGACGGCCCGACCGGCTTCCCCGACGACACGTGGGCCAGGCAGACGATCACACTGCGAAGTTCCAGTCGCAACGTCTGGCAGGAGGCCTCCTACAGCGCACCCTCGGGCAACCCGCGTGAGGTCAAGGGCGCCAACCACGACAACGTGCTGTCGAAGATGTACAAGGCGCCCACCGACGTCGAGATCTCGGTGACCTACTTCGGCGGCGGTCCGATCGAACGATTCAAGACCGACGGCGACTCGGTGCCCACCGACTGGAGCACCGGACGCACCGACACGCAGACCCCGTTCTTCGCGTGCTCACAGATCCAGGTGGTCTACGGCGGGGTGAACCTGACCACACCGACGGCATGCGCACAGACCACGTTCAGCTAGCGCCTCGGGCCCAGTAGCCGGCCGACGGCGGCGCGAGCGCGGTCGAACACCGCGGCGTCGCCCTGCAGGATGAAGCCGGTGGCCGCGGCAACGAGCACCGCGTTGAGTTCGAAGGCGAGCTGCGCCGGGTCGTTGCCGGAATCCAGCTCGCCGAGGCTGATCGCCTTGCGGGCCAACTGCTCGAGCAGATCGATCCAGTCGCGTTGCTGCGCCGCGACGGCGTCGCGGACCGGGCCCACCCGAGTGCCGACGTCCGCGGCCGCCACCGCGAAGAAACACCCGCCGGGAAACACCCGCCGCTCGATGTGGGACAGGAACGCCTCGCACGCGGCGCGCAGCCGCCGCACTCCCTGCGGCGCGTCGAGGGACGGCACGAACACCTCGGCCACGAAGGTCTCCCGCGCCGACGCGATGGTCGCCAACTGCAGGTCCTCCTTGGAGCCGAAGTGCGCGTAGAGGCCGCTCTTGCTCATCCCGATGGCGGCCGCCAGCCCGCCGATGGTCAGCCCGTCGAGCCCGTCGACCGTCGCCAGCCGCGCGGCCTGCTCCAGGATCGCCGTCCTGGTGCGCTGCCCCTTCGACCGCTGTCTCACGCCCTTGAGCATAAAGGAACGATCGTGCTATTCTTCTTCTTACGGAAAAGCACGATCATGCTTTTCCGGTCTGGAGTCAGAGAAATGCCAGTTCAACAACGCCATACATCGATCATCGCCGAGCGCCAGGCGCAGCTGCGCCGACGCTACGAGGACGACCCGGCCGAAGCGCTGACCCGCAAGACCGCCCGCACCTCGGCGACCAACATTGCGGCCACCGACCCGTTCCACGGCGAGGTCGAGGTCGGCGACGGCTACGGTTCGCTGTTCCGATTCGGCCTCGACAAGCACATCGGGGGCCTGCACGACGCACCGAACCCCGGCGACCTGTTGTGTGCCGCATTGGCCGCGTGCGCAGACGGTTCGATCCGGATGCTCGCCGATCGACTCGGGGTGCGGCTGACCGCGCTCGAGGTGGAGGTGACCGGCGACCTCGACGTCCGCGGTTGCCTGCTGCTCGACCGCGAAGTCCGGGTCGGCTTCGACACCTTGTCGTGCGCGGTCAGGCTGGCGGCGGCCGAGGGGACCGATCAGCGCCGCCTCGACGCGTTGACCGCCGCTGCCGACCGGGTCTGCGTCAACCTCGACACGCTCCGCGGCGGGGTCGAGGTGGCGACCGTCGCCGAGTACGTCGGAAGTTAGCGGGGCAGGCCGAGCAGCCGTTCGCCCGCCATCGTGAGCAGGATCTGCTCGGTGCCGCCCGCGATCGTCAGGCACCGGGTGTTGAGGAAGTCGTGCACGGTCTTGTCCTCGACGAAGCCCGCGCCATCAGAAAGCTCCATCCGGAACTCCGACAGCGCCTGCCGGTACCGCACGCCGATCAGCTTGCGGGCGCTGGCCTGCGGGCCGGGGTCGGCGCCGCCGAGGGCCAACTGCGCGATGCGCTGGTCCAGCAGCGAACCGACCTGGGCGGCCAGGATCAACCGGCCGAGCTGATCGGCCACCACGGGATCCAGTTCGAGCGCGGCCACCGAGGCCAGCAGCTCCTCCATGGGGTTGCCCAGGGCGGTGCCGTGCGCCATCGCCACCCGCTCGTTGGCCAGCGTCGTGCGGGCCAGCCGCCACCCGTCGTTGACCGCGCCGACGACCATCTCGTCGGGCACGAACATGTCGTCGAAGAACACCTCGTTGAACAGGTTGTCCCCGGTGATCTCGCGCAGCGGCCGGATGTCGATGCCCGGCGACGACATGTCCACCAGGAAATAGGTGATGCCCTTGTGCTTCGGCGCGTCGGGATCGGTGCGCGCCAGGCAGACGCCCCACTGCGCCTTGTGCGCCGCGGACGTCCACACCTTCTGCCCGGTGAGCTTCCAACCGCCTTCCGTCTTGACGGCCTTGGTGCGCAGTGAGGCCAGGTCGGAGCCCGCGCCCGGCTCACTGAAGAGCTGGCACCAGATCAGCTCGCCGCTCAGCGTGGGCGGCACGAACTGCTCGATCTGCCGCGCGCTGCCGTGCTCGAGGATCGTCGGCGCCGCCCACCAGCCGATCACCAGATCCGGCCGGTCGACACCGGCCTCGGCCAGCTCGCGATCGATCAGCAGCTGCTCGGCGGGCGAGGCGTCCCTGCCGTACGGCCGCGGCCAGTGCGGCGCCTGCAGGCCGGCCTCGGCCAGCGCGATCTGGCGCTTCTCGACGGGCTGGGCGGCGACGTCGGCGACCGCCGCGGCGATCTCGGGCCGCAGGTGCTCGACGGCCGCCAAGTCGATGTGCAGCTCGCGGCGGACCCCCTGCTGAGTCAGGGCGGCGACCCGGCGCAGCCAGCGCGAAGCACCGCCGAGGAACTGCGAGATCCCGTACGCCCGGCGCAGATACAGGTGGGCGTCGTGTTCCCAGGTGATGCCGATGCCGCCGAGCACCTGGATGCAGTCCTTGGCGTTGGCCTTGCCGAACTCGATGCCCGCCGCGGCGGCCACGGCGGCAGCGATCGACAACTGCGCATCGTCGGCCTCGCCTGCCGCCCGCGCGGCGTCGGCGGCGGCCACCGCGACCTGCTCGCAGCGCAGCAGCATCTCGGCGCACATGTGCTTGACCGCCTGAAAGCTGCCGATCGGCTTGCCGAACTGCTCGCGCACCTTGGCGTAGTCGGCGGCGGTCTGCAGCGTCCACCGGGCCAACCCCGCCGCCTCGGCGGCCAGCACCGTGGCCGTGAGGTCCTCGACGCGCCGCCTCGACACCGGCAGTGCCTCGGCGGCCGCATCGGCGAGCACGACGCGGGCCAGCGGGCGGGAGAAGTCGGTGGGGGTCAGCGGTTCGACGGTCACCCCGTCGGCGGTGGCATCGACGAGCAGGAACTGCTCGGGGCCGGGCAGCAGCAACACACCGGCGCCGTCGCCGCCCATGACGTATTCGACGGTGCCCGAAGCCCGGCCGTCCGCATAGGTCAGATCGCCGGTCAGCGCGATGCCCGCGGTGCGCTCCCCCGAGGCCAGCGCCTCGGCCAACTCGGCGCGCGAACTCGGCAGGATCAATGTGGCCACGGCGGTGCTGGCAACCGGGCCGGGAACCATCGCGGCGGCGGCCTCGTCCACCATCGCGCACAGATCGTCGACGGTGCCGCCCGCCCCGCCGGCCTCCTCGGGCAGGGCCACGCCGAAGATGCCCAGTTGGGCCAGGCTCGCATACGGCGCGCGCCACGCATCGGCCTCGCCCTGTTCGACGGCGCGGGCGGCCTTGGCGGCGTCGGACGCCACCGCCCAGCTACGGACCAACTCCCGCGCGGCAAACTGCTCGTCGGTGACGGTCGCTGACGCCTGCGACATCTCGGAACTCCTATGCCATCGTGCGAGAAGGCCGTGCTTCTCACTAGAACGTGTTCTAATAGTGCCAGTGTTCGACCGTCAAGTCGAACGCCATCACAGCAGGACACGTCGGTGCCGAACAGGCTCTGAGGTGAGAAAACAGGGATCGGCATGCGTATCGTTTCTTACCGAGACCGCATGATGTGAGGAGCTATCCGCCGGATGTCCGGGACTTCGATGCCAGCACAGACCAACCCGTCGTCGGGGTCTGAATCGCGGCCGCCTCAGGTGATGCCGGTGAGCGTGCTCGCCGAGTCCGAACTCGGCTCGGAAGCGCAGCGGGAGCGACGCAAGCGCATTCTGGACGCCACGCTGGCCATCGCCTCCAAGGGCGGCTACGAAGCAGTCCAGATGCGGGCGGTCGCCGAACGCGCCGACGTCGCCGTCGGCACCCTCTACCGCTACTTCCCGTCCAAGGTGCACCTGCTGGTGTCGGCGCTGGGCCGCGAGTTCGAACGCATCGACGCCAAGACCGACCGCGCCGCCCTCGCCGGTGGGACGCCGTATCAGCGGCTCAACCTGATGGTCGGCAAGCTGAACCGGGCCATGCAGCGCAACCCGCTGCTGACCGAGGCGATGACCCGGGCGTTCGTGTTCGCCGACGCGTCGGCCGCGGGCGAGGTCGATCACGTAGGCAAGCTGATGGACTCGATGTTCGCGCGCGCGATGAGCGAGGGCGAACCGACCGAGGACCAGTACCACATCGCCAGGGTCATCTCCGACGTCTGGCTGTCGAACCTGCTGGCCTGGCTGACGCGCCGGGCGTCGGCCACCGATGTCAGCAAGCGCCTCGACCTGGCGGTTCGGCTGCTCATCGGGGACGGCGAGCACCCTAAGATCTAGCGGGTGGTCCCGGCCAACCTGCAGCGCGCGCTCGACGGTCTCGCCGCCGTCCCCCGGCTTCTGGTCGCCTGCGACTTCGACGGCACCCTCGCCCCGATCGTCAACGACCCGGCGGACGCACGACCCCTGCCCACCGCCGCCGAGGCGTTGGTCGATCTCGCGGCGCTGCCCGCGACGGATGTCGCCCTCATCTCGGGGCGCGCCCTGCGTGTGCTGAGGCAGCTTTCTGCGATGCCGACGGAGGTTCATCTGGTCGGCAGCCACGGCGCGGAGTTCGACTCCGGTTTCGCGCACCGGATCGACGAATCGCTGTTGGCCCGAATCACCCACGAACTCAACGACATTGCGTCCGGTCGCCCGGGTGTCACGGTGGAGACCAAGCCTGCCAGCGTCGCCATGCACGTGCGCAACGCGAGTCCCGATGACGGCGACGCCGCCCTGCACGCCGCCCGTTCGGCCGCACGGGCCTGGGATGCAGAGTTGACCGAGGGCAAGGCGGTGCTCGAATTCGCGGTGATCTCCACCGACAAGGGTGAGGCGATCGACATCCTGCGCGAAAGGCATGACGCGTCTGCGGTGGCGTACCTCGGCGACGACGTCACCGACGAGAAGGCGTTCCGGCGGTTGCGCGGTTCCGACGTCGGCGTCAAGGTGGGCGACGGCGAGACCCTGGCCGGTTACCGCGTGGGGTCGCCCGAGGACGTCGCCGACGTGCTCGACTATCTGCTGCGCGCGCGACGCGCCTGACTCAGACCGGCGGCCCCGAGGTTCGGCCGCGGATCAACTCGGTGTCCAGCATGTCGATCACCGGCAGGCCGGAGCGCGGCGGGTTGTGCAGCAGTCGGCCCGCGCGCAACCCCTTCTCCAGGCTCGGCTGCTTGACCGTCGTCAGCCCGCGCCGCAACGCGTCGGGCACGCCGTCGAAGCCGGTCACCGTCATCTGGCCGGGCACGTAAATGCCACGGGCGCGCAGGTAGTCCATCGCCGAGAGCGCCAACACGTCGGCGGTGCAGATCAGCGCCGTCACCCGCGGGTTGGCCTCGAGGGCGACCTCGGCAGCCGCCCCGCCCGAAGTGGAATGGTGCTCATAGCTCTCCACCACCGTCAGGCCCGCTGGATCCAAGCCCGCGTCGATCATCGCGTCGTACACGCCGCGGATCCGCTCCCGTTGCACGTGGAAATGCGGGGTCTGCAACCGGTCCGGGTTGGCCACCACCGGCCCGCCACCGCCGGGCGGCCGTTCCCTGCCCAACCGCATGGTGAGCAGACCGATCTCGCGATGGCCCAGTCCCACAATGTGTTTGGCCAACTCGGCCATGCCCGCGCGGTCGTCGATGCACACGCGTGAGGCGCCGGGCACGTCCTTGGGTTGGTCGACGACCACCACCGGCAGGTGCCGCTGCAGCACGGCGTGCAGGTAGGGGTCGTCGTCGGAGGCGGAGTACACCACGAAGCCGTCCACCCCCGCGGCGAGCACCGCGGCGGACCCGTCGCTGACGCTGCGGTTCGGCCCGACGGCGACCAGCAGCAGGCCCTGGCCCACGTCCTCGCACGACTCCGCGAGGCCCGCGACGAAGTCGAGCGCCGCGGGATCGCTGAACGAATAGTTCAGCGGTTCGGTCATCACCAGACCGACGGCGCCCGCCTTGCGGGTCCGCAGCGAACGGGCCACCGGGTCGGGCCCCGGATAGCCGAGGCGCTTGGCCGTGGCGAGCACGCGCTCGCGCAGATCGGCCGACAACTGGTCGGGCCGGTTGTAGGCGTTCGAGATCGTGGTGCGGGAGACCTTCAACTCGGCGGCAAGCGAAGCCAGGGTGGCTCGACGCCGTGGCGTGGGACTCCTGGACATGCCCGCGACGTTAGCCGACATCGGCGTTCGCGTAGCGGCACCGGTTGCGTTAGAGTTAATGGAAACGGTTTTCATTTGTATTAGGAGGCGCCGGTGCGCGCGACAGCGATCGGGGTGGCAATCGCCGTGGCGGTGACCGCGCTCACCGCGGCGGGCTGTGGCCGCGACTCCGCCGCCGGCGACCACGGCGCGGTCAGCGTGGTGGCCACCACCGACGTGTGGGGCAGCGTGGCGGGTGCCGTCGCCGGAGAGCATGCGTCGGTCAGGTCGATCGAGACGGGCGCAACCGCGGATCCGCACTCCTTCGAGGCGACACCCGCCGACATCGCCGAGATCACCGACGCCTCACTGCTGGTCTACAACGGCGGCGGCTACGACCACTGGGTGGACGACGTGCTGGCAGGCGATCCCGAAATCGACGCCGTGGACGCCTACTCGCTGCGCGGCACCACCGAACGCGGGAACGAACACGTCTTCTACGACCTGGGGGTCGCCAAGGCGGTCGCCGGTGAGATCGCCAAGCGACTCGGCGAGATCGATTCCGTGCATGCCGACGAATATCGCTCCAACGCAGCGCAATTCGGCACCAAGGCCGACGCCATCGCGGCGTCGCAGCGGGCGATCGGCACGGCACACCCGTCGGGGTCGGTGGTCGCCACCGAACCCGTTGCGTACTACCTGCTGCGCAATGCCGGCATCACCGACCGCACGCCGCCCGGCTTCGCCGGCGCGGTGGAGGAGGGCGACGACCCCGCCCCCGCCGACGTCGCCGCGATGCTCGACCTGATCGACTCCCACCAGGTCTCGGTGCTGCTGTTCAACCCGCAGACCGAGACGGCCGCCACCACACAGATTCGAGACGCCGCACAGCGCGCGTCGCTACCGGTGGTCACCGTCACCGAAACGCTGCCGCAGGGTGTCGACTATCTGACGTGGCAGCGCGATACCGTCGACGAACTCGCGGGCGCGTTCGACAAAGCGCCCCAGGCGAATCGATAGCGACTTGACCGAGGCTGACGTCGTCGCCCTCAGCGGTGGCCGCCTGGCGTTCGGCGACCGGGTGCTGTGGGACCACCTCGACCTCGCCGTCGCGGCGGGCGAGTTCATCGCGGTGCTCGGCCCCAACGGCACCGGCAAGACCTCGCTGCTGAAGGTGCTGCTCGGCGAGCTACCGCTGAGCGCAGGCACCGTCACCGTGGCGGGCGCGCCGGTCACCAGGGGCAGCGACCTGATCGGCTATGTGCCGCAACACAGATCGGTCGACCGCAGTCTGACGCTGCGCGGCAAGGACCTTGTCGGACTCGGCCTCGACGGACATCGGTGGGGCATCACCAGCCTGCGCGCGTCCGAGCGGTCGCGGCGGCGCGCGGCCGTGCAGACGGCGATGCGGCAGGTGAACGGCGGCCACCTCGCCGCCGTGCCGGTCGGCGTGATGTCAGGCGGTGAGCTGCAACGGGTTCGGATCGCGCAGGCCCTTGCCAGCGACCCGGTGCTGCTGCTGTGCGACGAGCCGCTGCTCAACCTCGACCCGGCCAACGCGCGGCTGGTCTCGTCGCTGATCGACCAGCGGCGCCGCGACGCAGGCACGGCGGTGCTGTTCGTCACCCATGAGGTCAATCCCGTTCTGCCCTATGTCGATCGGGTGATCTATCTGGTCGACGGCCGGTTCCGGGTGGGCACCGTCGACGAGGTGATGACCTCGCAGACACTCTCGGAGCTCTACCGCGCGGACATCGAGGTGGTGCAGGTGCACGGCCGCTACGTCGTCGTCGGGGAACACATCGACCACTCCGGCCATGCGAGCGGGCACTCCCATGAATGACCGGCTAGCGGACCTCCTTGCGCACCTGTTCGCCTTCGACGTCACCGCCGACCTGCTGAGCCGCGACTTCGTGCAGAAGGCGTTGGTTGCGGCCGCTCTGCTGGCGCTCGTCGCCGGGCTGATCGGGCCCTTCATCGTGATGCGCCAGATGTCGTTCGCGGTGCACGGCTCAAGCGAATTGTCCTTGACCGGAGCCGCTTTCGCCCTGTTGACCGGGCTGAACGTCGGCCTCGGCGCGCTGGTGGGCAGTGCGCTGGCCGCCGTGCTGTTCGGCATCGTCGGGCAGCGCGCCCGCGAACGCGACTCCGCGATCGGGGTGGTGCTGGCGTTCGGGCTCGGCCTGGCGGTGCTCTTCATCCACCTGTACCCGGGCCGCACCGGCACCAGCTTCGCGCTGCTGACCGGCCAGATCGTCGGCGTCGGATACTCGGGGCTGGCGCTGCTGAGCGTGGTCACCGTCGTGGTGACCGTCGTGCTGGCCGTCTGCTACCGGCCGCTGCTGTTCGCCACCGTCGATCCGGAGGTGGCCACGGCGCGCGGGGTTCCGGTGCGCGCGACGGGCATTGTGTTCGCCGCCCTGGTGGGAGTGGTGGCCGCCCAGGGGGTGCAGATCGTCGGCGCGCTTCTGGTGATGTCGCTTCTGATCACGCCCGCGGCCGCGGCGGCACGGGTGTTCGTCTCCCCCGCAGCGACGATCGCCGCGTCGGTGGTGTTCGCCGAGATCGCAGCGGTCGGCGGCATCGTGGCATCACTGGCCCCCGGGGTCCCGGTGTCGGTGTTCGTCACGACCATCTCGTTCGCGATCTTTCTGGTGTGCTGGCTGGTCGGCCGCCGCCACCGCACCACGCCGGCCTACTGACCCGTCTCGACGGGATGCGCCCCGTCCGAGGACCATTCGGACCACGATCCGGGATACAGGGCAGCATCGACGCCGAGGGTGGCGAGTGCGGCCACGAGCACCGACGCCGTGACGCCGGAACCGCAGTAGGCGCCGATGGTGTCACTTCCTCCGGCCAACGCAGCCAGGTCGTCCTGCGCCAAAAACGTTCCGTCCTCGGCCAATACGCCGGTGCTCGGCGCGTTGCGGGCGCCGGGGATGTGCCCCGCGACCGGGTCGATGGGCTCGACCTCGCCGCGATACCGCTCGGGAGCCCGCGCGTCGAGCAGGGTGTCGACAGACATCACCCGCTGCGCCGAGAGAGTCGGCAGCGCACCGGCATAGAGGTCGTCGTGGCGGACGGTGACGTCGCCGGGCCGCGGGGTCGCGGGGCCGCTCTCGAGGTCGCCGGTCCAGGCCGCCAACCCGCCGTCCAGGATGCGAACGTGCTCGATGCCCGCGGCGGTCAGCACCCACCAGGCGCGCGCGGAGCCGGCCCGGTTCCAGTCGTCGTAGACGACGACGCGGCCGCCGTCGCGCACACCCCACCGGCGCGCGGCGGCCTCGACCGCAGCACCCGACGGCAGCGGGTGGCGCCCACGTCCGCTGACGGTGTGGTCGCTGAGCTCGTCCTCGAGCGAGACGTACACCGCGCCGGGGATGTGGCCCCGCTCGTAAGCGGCACGGCCGTCCGGTTCGGTCAACTGCCAGCGCACATCCAGGACGGTGACAGGCTCGTCGGCGGCCAGCAGCGCAGCCAGCTCGGTTGCGGTGATCAGCACCTCGTCACGGCGTCGTCGGTCCACGCTCCCAGCCTGCCATTAGGCTGGCCACATGGTCTCCGTCGACCTCAACGCCGACCTCGGGGAGAGCTTCGGCACCTGGCAGCTCGGTGACGACGACGCGATGCTCGCCCTGGTCACCAGCGCCAACGTCGCATGCGGATTCCACGCGGGCGACCCGGCCACCCTGAGCCGCAGCTGCGCGGAGGCCGCCAAACAGGGCGTGCGGATCGGCGCGCAGGTCGGCTACCGCGATCTCGCCGGCTTCGGCAGGCGGTTCATCGACGTCGACCCCGTCGACCTCGCCGCCGACGTCATCTACCAGATCGGCGCTCTGCAAGCACTCGCACGCGTCGCCGGATCGTCGGTCACCTACGTCAAACCCCATGGCGCGCTGTACAACACGATCGTCAACAACCATGATCAGGCGCGCGCTGTCGCGGAGGCGGTGCACGCCGTCGACCCCACGCTGCCGGTACTGGGGCTGGCCGGTTCGGTGTTCTTCACCGAAGCGCAACGCCTCGGCCTGCGCACGGTGGCCGAAGCATTCGCCGACCGCGCGTACCGGCCCGACGGCCAGCTGGTGTCGCGGCGCCAACGCAACGCCGTGCTGCACGACCCCGCCGAGATCGCCGATCGGGTGGCGTCCATGGTGCGGTCCGGACGGGTGGTCGCCGTCGACGGGTCGACGATCCCGATCGCCGTCGAATCCATTTGCGTGCACGGCGATTCGCCCGACGCCGTGCAGATCGCCACCGCGGTGCGCAACCGGCTGGTGGACGACGGCGTCGAGCTCGCGGCGTTCATCTGATGCGCCTCAAGCCGGGCAGGCCCGATCTTCGCGACTACACAAGGTATTTCGACGTCCCGGAGGCGGGCGTCGACGCGCCGCTGACGGTGACGTGGGCGGGTGTCACCACGCTGCTCATCGACGACGGCTCATCGGCGTTGATGACCGACGGCTTCTTCTCCCGGCCGGGTCTGGCGAACGTGGGACTCGGCCGGATCGCGCCGTCGGCCGCGCGCATCGACGGCAGCCTGCAGCGGATGGGCGTCGACCGGCTGGAAGCCGTGCTGCCCGTGCACACCCACTTCGACCACGCGATGGACTCGGCCGTCGTCGCCGAACGCACCGGCGCGCGGATCGTCGGCGGCGGGTCGGCCGCGCAGGTCGGCATCGGGGGCGGCCTGAGTGCCGACCGCGTGGTGGTCGCCACCCCTGGCGAACCGATCGGCCTCGGCGGCTACGACGTCACGCTCGTCAAGGGCGCGCACTGTCCGCCGGACCGTTTTCCGGGGACCATCGACGCGCCGGTCACGCCGCCGGTGAAGACGTCGGCGTACAAGTGCGGCGAGGCGTGGTCCATGCTGGTGCGTCACCGGTCGTCGGACAGGCGGTTGTTGATCATCGGCAGCGCGGGTTACGTGCCCGGCGCGCTGGCGGGCCACCGCGCCGAGGTGGTGTATCTGGGCATCGGACAACTCGGTCTGCAGCCGGAGCGCTATCTGGTCGACTACTGGGCCGAGACGGTGCGCACCGTCGGGGCGCGCCGCGTGGTGCTGATCCACTGGGACGACTTCTTCCGGCCGCTGACCCGGCCGTTGCGCGCGCTCCCCTACGCCGGAGACGACCTCGACGTGTCGATGCGAGTGCTGTCCGGGCTTGCCGCCGACGACAGCATCCCTCTGCATCTGCCGACGCTGTGGCAGCGCGCCGACCCGTGGAGTTGATACTCGCGCTGATCGCGCTGGCGGTTGTGCTGGCGTTCGCGATGGTGAAACCCCGTGGTTGGCCCGAGGCCGTCGCCGCGGTGCCCGCGGCCGCGTTCGTGGTCGCCCTCGGGGTGGTTCCGCTGTCCGACGCCGTGCACGAAGTGCAGAAGTTGCTTCCCGTGGTCGGCTTTCTGGCGGCGGTGCTGGTGCTCGCGCAGTTGTGCGACGACGAGGGCCTGTTCCGGGCCGCGGGCGCGGCGATGGCCAGGTCGGCCGACGGAAACACCCGGCGCCTGCTGGTGAGGGTGTTCGTCATCGGCGCGGTGACGACGGCCGTGTTGAGCCTCGACGCGACGGTCGTGCTGCTCACCCCGGTCGTGCTCGCAACCGCACGCACGCTGCGGGTGCCCGCGCGACCGCACGCGTACGCCACCGCGCACCTGTCCAACAGCGCGTCGTTGCTGATGCCGGTCTCCAATCTGACCAACCTGTTGGCGTTCACCGCGGCGGGGGTGTCCTTCCTCCATTTCACCGCGGTCATGGCGGCGCCGTGGCTGGCCGCCATCGCGGTCGAGTTCGTCTTGCTGCGTTGGCTTTTCAGGCGAGACCTGGACGAGCAGCCGCATCGGGAATCGGCCGTAGAGCCGGTGCAGGTGCCGGTGTTCGTGCTGGTGGTGCTTGGCCTGACACTGGCCGGGTTCGCCGTCACGTCGCTGCTCGGCCTGTCCCCGGCCTGGGCCGCGCTGGCGGGGGCCGTGGTGCTCGGCGTGCGCGCCCTGGTCCGGCGGGAGACCTCGGTGACCCGGATCGCGGCCGCCGCCGACGTCCCGTTCCTGGTGTTCGTGCTGTGCCTCGGCGTGGTCGTCGACGGTCTGATGCTGCACGGTCTCGAATCGGCGATGCGCGGCGTGCTGCCCGGCGAGGACTCTCTTTTGGCGCTGCTGGGCATTGCGGCCGTGGCGGCGGTGCTATCGAACATCGTCAACAACCTGCCCGCGGTCCTGGTGCTGCTGCCGCTGGTGACCGTGTCCGGACCGGTCGCAGTGCTGGCGATGCTGTTGGGCGTCAACATCGGGCCGAACCTGACCTATGTGGGTTCGCTGTCGAATCTGTTGTGGCGCAGGGTGGTCCGCCGAGACATGTCCGCCGGCTTCGGCGAGTTCAGCCGGGTCGGCCTGATCACCACGCCTGCGACGCTGATCGCCGCCGTGCTCGCGTTATGGGCGAGCGTTCGGTTGCTCGGCGTTTGAGCACAGTGGACGCGCGGGCCGGAATCCGCAAGTTATGCACAGTCTGGTGTTCATCCACAGGCTGGGGCCGGGCTGGTGGTTTTCGTCAGTGTCCGCACATATGT
>NZ_QQBJ01000040.1 GCF_003347205.1 Mycolicibacterium moriokaense | reverse complement strand
GCGCATCGTCACCCTGCCCTGGGCCCGCGACCTCACCAACGCCATCCAACGACTCGGCAACTTCCTCACCACCTACCGCCAGCGACCGCGCAGGGACGTCGCGCGCGCGATGACGGGAGCGGTGCGGTGAGCACGGTCCTCGACGGCGTCGGCGATGCCGGCACCGCACAGACGGGCCGTGTCGGCCGCAGCATCATCGCCCTGCTGCTGCTGGTGATACCGCTGAGCCAGATCGCCCTCGACGTCTACACCCCCGCACTGCCGCAGATGGCCGTCGACTTCGGGGCGTCGAACGCGTTGGTGCAGAACACCGTCACCGCCTACATGCTCGGGCTGAGCATTGCCTTCATTCCGGTGGGGATGATCTCGGATGCGTTCGGCCGCAGGCGCATCCTGCTGGCCGGCCTCGGCCTGATGGCGGTGACCAGCGTCGGCTGCGCACTCGCTGACAGCCTCGCTCTGCTGCTGTGCCTGCGCTTCGTCCAGGGCATCGGCGCCAGCGCCTGCCTGCTGCTGTCCGCGGCGATCGCGGCGGACTGCTTCCGCGGCGCGAAGCTGGTCTCGGTGATGGGGCTGCTCGGTGCGGCATGGGGCTCGGCCCCGGTATTCGCCCCCGCCGTAGGCGGTTTGGTGGTGCAGCTGGGCTCGTGGCGGCTGGTGTTCGACCTGCTTGCCCTGCTGGTTGCGGGCGTCACGCTGGTGGTGGCCAAGGCGCTGCCCGAAACGCTTGAGACCCAACTGCGCTCACCGGTCGACGTTCGCGCGGCGGGCAGGGTGATCGCCGGTGCGCTGCGGCACCGGCTCTTCGTCGCCTACGTCATCATGTTCGGTTTGATCGGTGCGGCCCAGCTGGTGTTCGGTGTCGTCGGCCCGTTCCTGTTTCAGGTCAAGCTCGGGTTCTCCCCTGCGGCTTACGGTTTGGTGGCGCTGGCCGTCGGCACGGCCAATCTGGTCGGGGAGCTCGCCTGCGGCGGCCTGGCCCAGCGCACCACGGCGCGCCGGCTGGCGCTCGGTGCGTGGACGGTGTTCTTCCTCGGCGCCGTCGTCCTGGTGGCATCGGCCGGCCTGGTGGGGGTGCGCGCCTGGGCGATCGTCGGCGGTGCGTCGCTGGCCCTGGTCGGCATCGGCGTGCTCGACCCCCAGAGCAAGGGTCTGGCGATGGGCGTGTTCAGCCGCAACATCGGGCTGGTCGGCGGCCTGGTGAACACCTGCTGCTACCTGATCGTCAGCGCGGCGATGGCCCTGATGGCCTATCTGCCGGAGGAGTCGCAGGCACCGCTCGGCTGGCTGTATGTCGGCGTCGGCGTGGTGTTCGCCGCGCTCCTGTTCGCCACCGTCGCGATCCAGCGGCGAGGCGGTGAGGCCCGCCTGTCGGCTGTCTAGTGTTTGGTCTTGGTCTGATCGCTCGCCGCCTGCGCCTGGTCCTGCTGCGCCTGCTCCTTGGCCGACGCGATGGCCGCTCTGCCCTCGGGGCTGCCCGCCGAGTTGCCCGCCATGGTCGCCGTCGCGACCGGCAGATTGCAGTTCAGGTTCAGCAGCACCGTGTCGGTGACGGGGGAGAAGTCGTCGCCCTTGATCCACGGCGCTTTCGCCGAGCTCTCCACGACGCAGTCGCTGTCCTCGGCGATATCGCCGACGCGGGTGGCGATCACGCCTTTGAGGTTCGCGTCGGAGAGTTTCGATGTGACATCGGAGTACTTCTGCCCGGCATAGTCGTCCGCGGCGGCGATACCCGGTGTCAACAACGTCGTCGACACCGCCGCCATCGCGCCCAATGTTGCTGCAACGGTGATGGTTCTCATAGTGGCCAAACCTCCTGGTGAGATGGACAAAAGGTAAGAGCCGTTTCTGCCAGGAAGCTGGGGTCAGACAGCGGGATTACTGCCGGTTTACTTCAGACGTGCTGAGTAAACCGTCACCGGCGGAACACCACCCAGCGCATCGCGCTGTACATGAAGACCGCTTCACAGCAACCTGCCAGGATTCTGGCGATCCGGAAGTCGACACCCAGGGCGGTCAGCACGCTGGACACGCCCAGAATGAACGCCAGGTAGTTCACCACCACCACGACGGCGTACACGGCGAACTGCGGGCCGACCGGTGCATGCGAGTGAAAGTTCATGGTGCGGTTGAGGTAGTAGCTCAGCGTGAACGCACCCGCATAGGCCACGCTGACCGCGATCGGCACCGCCACTCCGAGGCCGGCGTGCAGCACCGACAGCAGCGCCAGGTCGACGACGAAGGTGAACCCGTTGATCACCGCGAAGCCCAGAAACGTCGGCGCGACAACGGCATCGAGTCCGAACGGCAGGCGCGCCGTCACCGCGATGCAGAGCCGGCCGAAGCGGTCGGCCAGACGCACTCGACCCGCCGGTGACTCGACCCGCACGTGGCCACCGTGCCATGGGCAGGTATCCGGAACGTGAGCAGGCGGCCAACTCCCGGCGGCGGGTGGCCGCCGCGCCGTGAAATTTGCTGCTCGGCAACATCGCTCACTCTCTTCGTTATCTGGACAGCGGGCGAAAAATGTCCGACTGCGGCGCGCTCAGCAAAATGTCTTGCGATACTTGGCGGGTGCCCAGCCGTGTCGTCAGCCGACCCGAAGAGGGCCGGGCGGTTGCCGCGTTCCTCGACGCCATGGCAGCCGAACCCCGGGGGTTGGTTGCCGAGGGCGAACCGGGCATCGGCAAGACCACGCTGTGCCTGTCCACCATCGAACTCGCCGAGCAGCGCGGCTACCGGGTGTTGGCGGCGCGGCCCGCCGAGGCGGAGTCGGTTCTGGCCTATGCCTCACTGTCCGACCTGCTTTCCGGCGTCGACCCGGCGGTGCTGACCGACCTGCCGAGGCCCCAGCGGCTGGCGATCGACCGCGTGCTGTTGCGAGCGGAGGCCGAGGACCTGACCACGGATCAGCGCGCGGTGGGCGCCGGCTTCCTCTCGGTGATCGAGCTTCTCGCGGAGAAGTCGCCTGTGCTGGTGGCGATCGACGACCTGCAATGGCTCGACCCGTCCAGCCGCAATGTCGTCGCGTTCGCCGCCCGTCGGCTCTCGGCGCGGGTCGGCGTGTTCGGCACCGTGCGAACCGATCCGGACGACACCGGCACCGCCGCGTCGTGGCTGCAGTTGCCGCAACCCGACGGCGTGCAGCGCATGCGGATCCAACCGCTGAGCCTGGGCGGTATGAACGCCGTCATCACCCAACGCCTGGGCCGATCCCTGTCGCGGCCGGCAATCGTTCGGATACAAGAGGTTTCGGGTGGCAACCCGTTCTACGCCATCGAGTTGGCGCGCGCCGTGGACGCCGACGTCATCAGGAGCACGGACCTGCCGATTCCGATGACGCTGACCGAACTGGTCCGGGCCCGCATCGGCAGCCTCGACGAATCCTCCCGCGATGCCCTGCTGGCGATGGCGTGTCATGCCGCCCCGACCGTGGGGATCGTCTCCCGGGCCACCGGGATGGACGCCGAGGACCTCGTCGCCAGACTCGAACACGTCGAGGGCAAGGGCATCGTCGGCATCGACGGTCATCGGCTTAACTTCGCACACCCGTTGTTGGCCAGAGGTTTCTACACCGATGTGACGCCGGCCCGACGCCGGGCAATGCACCGCAGGCTGGCCGCGATCGTCGACGAGCCGGAACTCAAGGCCCGCCATCTCGCGATGGCGGCGACCCAGGGCGACGAAGCCACCCTGATCGCGCTGGACGAGGCCGCCGACATGGCACGCAGCCGGGGCGCCCCTGCTGCGGCCGCCGAGCTGCTGGATCTGGCCATCGGTCTGGGCGGCGACACCGCCGAGCGCCGAATTCTCTCGGCGGCACATCATTTCGACGCGGGCGAGCCGGGCCGGGCCCGAGTCATGTTGCAGCAGGCCATCGCCGAGCTCGCGCCGGGACCGCGCCGCGCGGAGGCGCTGACGCTGCTCGCCCTCGTCGCATCGCTCAACGACAGCTTCGACGAGGCTGCCGATCTGCTCGAACGCGCGCTCGACGGCGTCGGCGACGAGCTCGCGCAGCGCGTCGCCATCCTGGTGTCCCTGTCGTTCGCTCTGGTCAACGCCGGGCGGATGGACGCGGCGGTACAGCACATCGAGGAGGCGGTCGCGCGAGCCGCCGATCTCGGTGAGCCGCACGCTCTCAGCCAGGCGCTGGGGATGCGGGTGATGTTGCACTTCATGCGTGGCGACGGCTTCGACGCCGACAGCATGCGGCAGGCGATGGTGTTGGAGGACGGCGCCGCGGACGTGTCGTCGGCCTTCAGCCCACGCGTTCAGCACGCCCTGGTGTTGGCCTGGGTCGGCGAGTTGGACCTGGCGATCCAGGAGATGCTGGCGATCCGGCGCCGGTGCATCGACCGCGGCGAGGAGGGCGAGCTGTCGTTCATCGACTTCCACTCGGTGTTGATGCACCTGTGGCGCGGGTCGATGGCCGAGGCCACCCTGATCGCCGAGGACACGGTGGAGCGGGCGTTCCAGCTCAACGGCGACCTGCCCCTCTCGGTGGGGTTGACGGTGCGCGCGGCCGTCGCCGCGTATTCCGGGGACGAGGAAGCGGTTCGCCGTGACGTCGCCGAGGCGATAGCGGCCAGCGAGCGCTGCGGGTCGCGCAGGCTCGGTGAATGGCCGGTGACCATGCTCGGCTTCCTCGAACTCTCGCTGGGTAACTACGCCGCCGCGCTGCAAACCCTGACGCCGTTGATGGGAATGCTCGAGGCCGTCCCGGATTCGACCGAAGTCATCAACGCGACATATCTGCCCGACGCCGCCGAGGCCCTCATCCAGCTCGGCCGGCTGGAGGAGGCGGAGCGGCTGGTTTCGGCGCTCGAGCGCAACGGGCAACGGCTCGACCGCCCGTGGATGAAGGCCGTCGGCGCCCGGTGTCGGGGCATGCTGCTGGCGGCGCAGGGTGACGTGGCTGCGGCGACGGTCGCGGTGAAGCTGGCGATCACCGAGCACGACCGCCTGCCCATGCCGTTCGAACGCGCACGCACGCTGCTGCTGTCGGGCCAGCTGCAGCGCAGGCAGCGGCAGAAGGACCAGGCCGCAACGACTCTGCGGGAAGCGCTCAAGGCATTCGAGGATCTAAACACCCCGTTGTGGGCGGACCGGGCCAGGGCCGAGCTGGCACGCGCCGACGTCGGCACGCGCCGAATGTCCAGCCTGAGCCCGTCGGAGCAGCGGGTCGCCGAGCTCGCGGCGTCGGGCATGACCAACCGCGACGTCGCCGCCGCGCTGTTCATCAGCCCGAAGACGGTGGAGTCCAACCTGGCCCGCATCTACCGCAAACTGGGCATCCACTCCCGCGCCGAACTCGGAAGGCACATGGGCACTTCCGACCAGTAGCCCGTGCTCTCGGCCGTCACGGCAACACGATGCGAAGCCGCTCCCAACCGCGCACGGTCGACGTCGGTGCGGGCACCGCGCTGTCGTAGTCGATCCCCCATTCGGGCCAGCGGTTGAGCAACTCGTCGAGCGCCACCCGCCCCTCGAGGCGGGCAAGGTTGGCGCCCAGGCAGTAGTGCACCCCCTTGCCGAACGTGAGGTGGCTGATGTTGTCGCGGTGGATGTCGAAGGCGTCGGGATTCGCGTACCGCCGCGGGTCCCGGTTGGCCGCGCCGAACAGCAGCAGTATCGCGCTGCCCGCGGGCACCGTCGTGCCGTACAACTCGAAGTCCTTGAGCGTGTAGCGCGCCACGTGCGGACCGGTCGGTTCGAACCGCAAAGTCTCGTCGACGGCGCGGGTCAACAGCGACCGGTCGTCGTGGACCTCGCGACGCTGGTCGGGGTGTTCGGCGAGCACCTTGGCCAGCCAGCCGATCAGCCTGCCGGTGGTTTCGTTGCCCGCGCCTGCGACCACTTGGACGTAGTGCAGGATCTCCTTGCGGTGCAACTTGCGGGTGACGCCGTTCTCGTCTTCGAACTCCATGTTCAACAGGACGGTCATCAGGTCGTCCGACGGGTTGTGTGAGCGCCACTCCACGTAGTCGGCGTAGATGCTGCCGTCGGCGATCTTGTCGGCGTTGGCCACCTTCATCGGGGCGCCGGGCTTGGTGCGCAGGTTCGCGTCGTTGGCGTCGCGCACCGCGATCTGATCGGACTCGGGGATGCCCAGCAGCATCCCGATCACCCGCATCGGCATCATCGCCGCGAGTTCGGCGACGATGTCGAAGCCGTCCGAACCGACATGCGGGTCAAGGCAATTGACGCAGAACGCACGTATCTGGTCCTCGATCTCGGCCATCCGGCGCGGCGTGAACACCCGGCTCATCAGACCGCGCAGCATGGTGTGCACCGGCGGGTCCTCGAACATCATCACGCCCTTGGGCATGTCGAACTCGGAGTTGACGAGTTCGAGGATGTCGCTGCGGGAGTTCGAGAATGTCTCCCAGTTCGCGACCGCCGCCTCGACGTCGCTGTGCCGCGAGATGGCCCAGAACCGGTACCGCTCGTTGTGGTAGATCGGCTCCTCGTCACGCAGCCGCGCATACGTCGGCCACGGGTCGGCCGCGATCGCCAGGTCATAGGGGTCGTAGTACACGGCGGCGTCGTTGGTGATCGTCATGGTGTCCCTACTTCAGCAGGCTGCCCGCATCCACGGGCAGCGTGACGCCGGTGATGTAGCGCGCCTCGTCGGAGGCAAGGAACAACACCGCGTTGCTGATGTCGACCGGCTCCACCCACGGGATCGGCAGGAAGTGGAACGACTGGCAGATCGGCGCGAGATCGTCGGGCCCGGGGTTCTCCAGGTCGGGCCGGAACAGCCGGTAGGTGGGCTCGTTCATCAGCAGCGGGGTGCAGACGTGGGTGGGATGGACGGTGTTGACCCGGATCGAGTGGGCGCCGAGTTCGACGGCGAACGTCCGCATCAGCCCGACGACCCCGTGTTTGGCCGCGATGTAGTGGCCGACGTGCGGGTAGGCCTTGGTGCCGCCGACCGAGCTGGTGATCACGATGGAGCCGCCGCGGCCGCCCGCCAGCACGTGCGGCACAGCGGCTTTCACGGTCTTCCACACGCCGCCCAGGTTGACGTCGATGGTCTCGTCGAAGATGTCCTCGCGCATCTTGTGCAGCTTGACGCCGGTGGTGCCGATACCCGCGTTGGCGACGACGATGTCCAGCCGCCCCAGCTGCTCCACCCCGCTGTCGACCGCGGCCTTGAGCGCCTCGAAGTCCCGGACGTCGACGATCTCGGTGACGACGCGGCGGTCCAGATTCTTGATCATGTCGGCCGTCTCGGCCAGATCCTCGGGCGTCGCGGCGGGCGCGGTGGAGTCCTCGAAGCCGCGGCAGATGTCGACGGCGATGATGTCGGCGCCTTCGGCCGCCAGTCGCACGGCGTGGCTGCGGCCCTGGCCCCGCGCGGCACCGGTAATGAACGCAACCTTGCCGTCGACCCGTCCGGCCATCGCTCCTCGAATCCTCAGGCGCTTGTTGGGCGACTGCCCAACATTTAAGCTGACGCCATGTCTAGCAGTCGGCGCGGTCGCCGGTCAAGGTGCAGATGACAGCGCCAAAATCGGCCGGCCGCGACTCCACTACCCGGCAGGCACTGATCCGGGCAACCGCCCAAATCATGCTGGATGAGGGGTACGCCGCCGCGACCTCGCGGCGGGTCGCGGCCAAGGCCGGGGTCAAGGCGGCGCTGGTGCACTACTACTTCCCGAGCATGGACGACCTCTTCCTGGCCGTGCTGCGGGAAGGCGCGGAGACCAACCTCGCGCATCAGCGCGAGGCACTGGCCGACGACACCCCGCTGCACGCGCTGTGGCAGCTCAACAACGCGCACGGCGCGCGGCTGTTGATGGAGTTCATGGCGCTGGCCAACCACCGCAAGGAGATCCTCAGCGAGATCGTCAATTACGCGGCGCGCTTCGGCGACCTGGAAGAGAGCGCGGTGACCCTGGCGATGCGGGCGCACGGCATCGACATGGCCGAGTTTCCGCCGGTGGTGATGTCGATGATCGTCACCAGCCTGGCCCGGATCCTGGTGCTGGAGCGCAGCCTCGGCATCACCCGCGGGCACGCCGAGGCGGCCGACTTCGTCGAGCGCCTCCTCGACCGCTATGAAATGCCGCCCAGCTAGCGCCGACACAGATCACAATTCGATTACGGCCGGAATCACGATCAATTAAGAACCGGGCGCCGAAATTGAGAGAATTCACAGCCGTCGTCCATTTCGGCCACCATTGTTCTCCGGTGACCGCGGCATTTTGAGGCGCAGATCACGCGGTGAAACTGTAACGATTCGCGGTGTCGCCGCAAACGGTCGCACGCAATTGCGGGTCAGGTTTGAGCCGGCCGAACTTCGGCTACCTTGGATTCCGGGTATGGGGGACGTGATGACCCACGTTCGATTCGAAGGAAAATTGATCATGAAATTCGCTGGTATCAGTGCGCGCCTGAAAGCGGCGAGCCTTTGCACCGGTCTGCTCGGCGCGGTGGCCGCAGGGATGATCGCTGCGCCGTCGGCCTCGGCGGCACCGCAGGGATGCAGTGCGAGCGATGTGGCGGGCACCGTCAGCTCCACCTTGGGCTCGGCACGGGCGTACCTCAGCAGCCACCCGGGCGCCGACCAGGTGGTCACCGCCGCGTTCGATCAGCCGCGCCCGCAGGCCGAGGCCGACATCCGCAGCTACTTCACCGCCAACCCGGGTGAGTACTACGACCTCAAGGGCATCCTCGCGCCGATCGGTGAGAAGCAGCGGCAGTGCAATGTGACCGCACTGCCGCCCGGGCTGGCATCGGCCTACGACACGTTCATGGCCGGCTAGGCACCGCGTCTCGAATCATCGACAGCCCGCCGTCGCAGCCCACGCTGCGGCGGCGGGTTTTCGTCGCTACTGCGGTTTGGTCGCGTTGCGCGCCCGGCGGATCGGTTTGCGCCCCGGCGGCTGCGGTGGCGGGGGCAACAGCGGCGTGCGGTGCCGGACCGCCGCCGTCGATGGCGCGTCGGTGCTCAGGTCCAGCCGCTCGCCCGCGTGCCGGATCGTCAGACTCGAGTGGGGCCCGTCGCGCAGGGTGTAGACGACGTCGTCGTGACCGGCGTCCACGGTCACCCGAAAGTCGCGCCAACGCAAGCGGAAACGCAACCTGTCGATGCCGTCGGGCAGCTGCGGATCGAGGCTGAGCACGCCCTCGTCGTCGCGAAGTCCGCCGAATCCGGCCACCAACGCCGTCCACGCGCCTGCGAGCGACGCCATGTGCACGCCGTCCTCGGTGTTCTCGTGCAGGTCGAGAAGATCGATCAGCGCGGCTTCGTAGGTGTAGTCGTGCGCCAACTCGAGATGGCCGACGGCGGCGCACATCACCGCCTGCGTGCACGCCGACAGCGACGAGTCACGGGTGGTGCGCCGCTCGTAGTAGTCGAGGTTGCGCGCCATCTGCTCGGGGGCGAACGCGTGGCTGCGCCAGTGCATCGCGAGCACCAGGTCGGCCTGCTTGACCACCTGCGACGGGTACAGCCGGACATAGGGTTCGTTGAGCAGAAGCGGATAGGCCGTGTTCTCGGTGAAGTTCCATTCCCGCAACGTGGTGAAGCCCTCGTTCTGTTCGTGCACGCCGAGGTCGTCGTCGTAGGGGATGTTGGCGGCCCCGGCGGCGTCGCGCCAGGCGACCATCTCCGCCGCCGTGACGCCCAGGTCGTCGGCGAGCCCGGGATGGCGTTCGCACGCCTCGGCGGCGGTCCGCAGGTTGTGCGCGGCCATCAGGTTGGTGAAGACGTTGTCCCGCGCCATAGCGGAGTATTCGTCGGGCCCGGTGACGCCGTCGAGGTGCCAGACCCCGTGCCGGTCGTGGTGGCCCATCGAGCACCACAGCCGGGCCGTCTCGACGAGCACCTCGAGGCCGCACTCCTGCTCGAACGCGTCATCGCCGGTGACGACGCGGTAGCGCTCGAACGCCATCGCGATGTCGGCGTTCACGTGCCACGCCGCGGTGCCCGCGGGCCAATACGCCGAGCACTCCTCGCCGTGGATGGTGCGCCAGGGGAACGCGGCGCCGCGAAGGTCGAGTTCCTTGGCCCGCGCCCGGGCGAGGTCGAGTGTCGAGTGGCGCCACCGCAGCGCATCGGCGGCGGCGGTGGGCGCCGTGTAGGTCAGCAGCGGCAGCACGAAGCCCTCGGTGTCCCAAAACGCGTGGCCGTCGTATCCCGTCCCGGTCAGGCCCTTGCCGGGGATGGCGCGCCGCTCGGCGCGGGCGCTGGCCTGCAGGACGTGAAAGAGGCCGAACCGCACCGCCTGCTGGCAGATCGGGTCACCCTCCACCTCGACGTCGGCGCCGTCCCAGAACTCGTCGAGATACTCCCGTTGCGCGTCCAGCAGCCCCTGCCAGCCCGCGTACCGCGCGCCCGCGACCGCCCCGGCCACCTGGTCACGCAGTGCGGGCCGGGACCGCAGGCTCGACCAGCCGTAGGCCAGATACTTGACGATGCGCAGCCGCTGGCCGGGGCGCAGGCCGCAGATGATCGTGGTGCGCGCCAGATCCGGCTGCGAGTCGGCACTGACCTCGACGCGGCCGGGTACCTCGACGAAGTGGTCCATCGCCGCGGCCATCATCAGGCCGGTCTCCTGCGTCTTGTGCACCAGGATCGCGCCGTGGTCGGTGGTGTCGTGGTGGACGGCCTCGAGCGGATCCCGCAGCAGCACCGCCGCGCGTGGATCCCTCGACTGGTCCGGCAGGTCTTCGTTGGCCACCAGTTCGGATTGCACCGTGACCCTGGCGAATTCGTCGACCGCCTCCACGACGTACTCGATGGCCGCCACGCTGCGGTGCGCGAACGAGACCAGCCGCTTCGTCGACACAACCACCTGCTTGCCCGCGGGCGAGGTCCACTTGGCGATCCGGGTCAGGGTGCCGGCGCGCAGGTCGAGAACCCGTTCGTGCTCGTGCAGGGTGCCGTAGCGGACGTCGAACGGTTCGTCCTCGACGAGCAGCCGCATGATCTTGCCGTTGGTGACGTTGATGGCCTGCTGTCCGTCCTCCGGATAGGAGAAGCCGCTCTCGGCGTAGGGCAGCGGCCAGGTCTCGTAGAACCCGTTCAGATAGGTGCCCGGCAGCCCGTGCGGCTCACCCTCCTCGAGGTTGGCGCGTATTCCGATGTGCCCGTTGGACAGCGCGAACAGTGACTCCGTCCGCGCGATCTCGTCCAGTCGCAGGCTGGTCTCCCTGATGTGCCAGGGCTCGACCGGGAAGGAGGCGTCATCGATCATCGGCGATCCAGCAACTCCGAGAGATCACCGACGACGATGTCGGCGCCGCTGCGGCGCAACTCCGCCGCATGGTCGACGCGGTCGACGCCGACCACGACCGCGAAGTCGCCGGCCCGACCCGCGGCGACCCCGGCGACGGCGTCCTCGAACACCGCCGCCGCATCCGGCGCGGCATCCAGCAGTTGGGCGCCGCGCAGGAACGAGTCCGGCGCCGGCTTGCCCTCGATGCCCTCCTCGCGCATGGTGACGCCGTCCACGCGGGCCTGCACGTAGGTGTCGAGGCCGGTGATCTCGAGGACGTCGCGGGTGTTCGAGCTCGACGACACCACCGCCACCGCGACCCCGGCGGCCGCGACCGCCTCGAGGTAGCGCCGCGATCCCGCGAAGACCTCCACGCCGTCGCAGCGCAGTGCTTCACGGAACAACGCGTTCTTGCGGCTGCCGAGCGCCACGACGGTCTCGGCGTCGTCGCTGTCGTCGCGGCTGCCGTCGGGCAGCGTGATGCCGCGGCTGTCCAGGAAGGAACGCACCCCGTCCTCGCGCTTCTTGCCGTCGACGTAGTTCTGGTAGTCGGCGTCGATGTCGAAGGGCACGAAACGACCCCCGGTGCGCTCCGCCCTGGCCTGAAGGTAGGCGTCGAACATCGTCTTCCAGGCTTTGCGGTGCACGCTGGCCGTGTCGGTGAGCACCCCGTCGAGATCGAACAGGCAGGCCCGCACCCCGTCGGGTAGGCCGAGCGATGCACTCATACGGCGGGTAATACCCACGATGGCGCATCCATAGACTGGCCACGTGGCCGATCTGCATCCCGACGTGGCGGTGCTGGCTCCCCTGCTCGGTGTCTGGGCCGGTCAGGGTGCTGGCGTGTATCCGACCATCGAGCCGTTCGACTACGCCGAAGAGGTCACCTTCGGTCACGTCGGCAAGCCGTTCCTGAGCTACACGCAGCGCACCCGCGCGGCCGACGACGGCCGTCCCCTGCACGCCGAGACGGGTTATCTGCGGGTCCCGTCGGCCGGGCGGGCGGAACTGCTGCTGGCCCACCCGACCGGCATCACCGAAGTCGACGAGGGCACGTTGTCGATACGGGGTACCAGCATCGGGATGGAGCTGGAATCGACGACGATCGGGCGCAGCGCGTCGGCCAAGCGGGTGACCGCGCTGCGCCGGTCCATCCACGTCGACGGGGACGAACTGAGCTACAGGGTGCACATGGGTGCGGTCGGTCAGCCGCTGCAATTACACCTGACCGCCACGCTGCACAGGAAGAAGACAGTCGATGACTCCTGACGGCAGAATCCGCGTGCCTGCCGACCTGGACGCGGTCACCGACGTGGGCGCGGAAGACCACTCCGAGATCGACCCGGCGGCCGTCGAGCGGATCTGGCAGGCGGCCCGGCACTGGTATGCCGCGGGCATGCATCCCGCGATCCAGTTGTGCCTGCGGCACAACGGCAAGGTGGTGCTGAACCGCGCCATCGGGCACGGCTGGGGCAACGCCCCGGACGACCCGCCCGGCGCCGAGAAGGTTGCGGTGAGCACCGAGACCCCGTTCTGCGCGTGGTCGGCGGCCAAGGCGGTCGCCACCACAGTGGTGCACATGCTCGTCGAGCGCGGGTTCTTCTCGCTGGACGACCGCGTCTGCGACTACCTGCCGACCTACACCAGCCACGGCAAGGACCGCACCACCATCCGCCATGTCGTGACCCACAGCGCGGGCGTGCCGTTCGCCACCGGCCCGCGGCCCAACCTCAACCGGATGGACGACCCCGAGTACACCCGCCGCAAGCTCGGCGAGCTGAAGCCGATCCACCGGCCCGGCCTGGTGCACATCTACCACGGGGTGACATGGGGCCCGCTGATCCGCGAGATCGTCTCGGCGGCAACAGGAAAGAGCATCCGCGAGATCCTGGCCACTGAGATCGTCGACCCGCTCGGGTTCCGGTGGACCAACTTCGGCGTCTCCGCAGACGACGTCGCGCTGGTGGCGCCCAGCCACGTCACCGGCAAGCCGCTGCCCGCGCCCGTCGCCAAGGCGTTCAAGATCGCGGTCGGCGGCACGATGCGCGAGATCATCCCGTTCGGCAACACGCCGCTGTTCCTGACCGGCATCGTGCCGTCGTCGAACCTCGTCTCGACGGCCGACGAGATGTCGCGGTTCGCCGAGATCCTGGTCCGCGGCGGCGAGCTCGACGGAGTCCGCGTGCTACGACCCGACACGCTGCGCGAGGCGACCAGACAGTGCCGCAGGCTGCGGCCGGATCTCGCCGACGGGTTCGCACCTCGCCGCTGGGGCACCGGGTACATGCTGGGCAACAAGCGGTTCGGGCCGTTCGGCCGCGACGCACCCGCGGCGTTCGGCAACACCGGCCTGACGAACATCGCGCTGTGGGCCGATCCCGAGCGGAGCCTGGCCGCCGGGCTGATCAGTAGCGGCAAGCCGGGCGGGCACCCGGAGGCCAAGCGCTATCCGGCGCTGCTGGACCGCATCACCGCCGAGATCCCGCGCCACCGGATCGCCTGGCCGTAGATTCTCGCCGTCAGCGGCCACCATTTGGCCGGTATCGCGGCGGTCCCGGTAAACTCTGTGTGCTGTCGCCGATGGGGCGAACGAGCACGTTGGAGGTGAGCATGGAGGGTGCGGCTTCAAGCAGCTGCGCAATCGAGGAGCGCCGCATCGATTCGGTCAGTGTGGTGTCTGTCGCCGGGGTGGTGGACATGCTCACGTCCCCCGATCTGGAGAAGGCCATCGCCGAGGCCGCCAAGAGCTCCCCGAGCGCCGTCGTCGTCGACATGACCGCCGTGGAGTTCCTCGCCTCAGCGGGAATGGGCGTGCTGATCGCGTCCCAGGACGAGCTCGCACCGGCCATCCGGCTGGCGGTGGTGGCCGACGGCCCCGCGACCAGCCGGCCCCTCAAACTCGTCGGCGTCACCGACGTGGTCGATCTCTACGCCACGCTCGACGAAGCACTTGCCGCGCTGACGAGTTAAAAGGTCGGTTATCGGGTAGCCAGCAATCTGAAATGCGAGACTCCGGACAACGCGACTCGAGAACACGGTTCGCACAGACAAGTGTCCTCGCTGATGCTGCCTGCGCCGCGCAGATGCGCCAAGAGTTCGCGGTGTGGCTCAAACGATATTTCCAACTGGACCCGACGAAGGTCAGTGATGTCGTGCTGGCGGTCAATGAAGCACTGGCCAACGCCGCGGAGTTCGCCTACGCGACGGTGGAAAATCCCGGGGCGATGCACCTGTCTGCCGACTACGACACCGGTTCGGCCATCCTCACCGTCACGGTCGCCGACGAGGGCGCGTGGCGCATCGCCGACAGTGAGAAGAAGGCCATCTCGCGGGGCCGCGGCATCCCTTTGATGGAGGCGCTGGCCGACCGGGCCACCATCGACTCGACGCCCGCGGGCACCACCGTCTCCCTGGAGTGGAACCACATCGCCGCCGCGCAGGGCCTGGTCCCTTGAGGATCGGCCGTCGTCACGGCTTGGGCAGCCGCACCACCTGAACGAAGAACTCGTCGATCTGGCGGACGGCGCTCATGAACTGGTCCAGGTCCACCGGCTTGGTGACGTAGGCGTTGGCGTGCAGCTTGTAGCTCTTCAGGATGTCCTCTTCGGCCGCCGAGGTGGTCAGCACCACGACGGGGATGTGGCACAGGTCGGCATCGGATTTGATCTTCTCGAGCAGTTGCCTGCCGTCGTACTTCGGCAGGTTCAGATCGAGCAGGATCAGGTCGGGCCTCGGCGCGCCTTCGTACGCCCCCCGCTGGTAGAGGAAGTCCAGCCCCTCCTCGCCGTCGTGGGCGACGTGCAGGTTGTTGTTGATCTTGTTGTGCTCGAAGGCTTCCCGGGTGATGAGTTCATCACCCGGATCGTCCTCGACCAACAGGACGTCGATCGCGCCTACAGCTGATGTCACTCGTGTGTTCCTTCCAGAAGGTTCGCCGGGATCTCGTTGGGTTCGGTGGTGGGTGTTGCGGACAGGGTGAACTGGATTCGGGTTCCCGGGGTGTGGGAGGTGTCGACCCAGATGGAGCCGCCGTGATGCTCGACGATCTTCTTGCACAACGCTAGCCCGATGCCGGTCCCGCTGTACATCTCGCGGACGTGCAGGCGCTGGAAGATGACGAACACCTTCTCGGAGAACTCCTCGGCGATGCCGATGCCGTTGTCGGTCACCCCGAACAGCCAGTCGCCGTCATGAGGGCCGGTGCCCTGTTCGCACTCGATCACGATCCTGGGCGCGACGTCCTCGCGACGGAACTTCACCGCGTTGCCGATCAGGTTCTGCCACAACATCGCCAGCAGCGTCGGGTCGCCATCCACGGCGGGCAGCGGGTCCGCGGGCCGTACCACTTCCGCGCCCGCCTCCTCGATCGAGGTGGACAGGTTGTCCAGCGCATTGGTCAGCATCTCGTCGAGGTCGACCTCGGTGTGCGTGGCGTTGAGCCGTCCGACCCGCGAGAAGGTGAGCAGGTCGTTGATCAACGCCTGCATCCGCTTGGCCCCGTCGACCGCGAACGCGATGTACTCGGTGCCGCGCTCGTCCAACTTGTCGCCGTAGCGCTTTTCCAGCAGTTGGCAGAACGAGGCCACCTTGCGCAGCGGCTCCTGCAGGTCGTGGGAGGCGACGTAGGCGAACTGCTCGAGTTCGGCGTTGGACCGTCGCAACTCCTCGGTCTGCTCGTCGAGCGCGGCCCGCGCGTCGCGGGACGCATCGAGTTCGTCGACGATCCGCTGCCGCATGTCCTCGACGTCCACCGCGATCGACCGGATGTCGCGCGGCCCGCGGGGGACGATCCGTTCGCCGAAGTTGCCCTCCGTGATGCGACGGCACGCCGCGGCCAGGGAGCCCAGTGGGCGGGTGACCGCGCTGCGAACCAGGAGCGCGAGCGCCGCCAACAGCACCGCGAAGACCACGATCATCGCCACCGCAAGTGTGTTGCGCCAGAAGCGCATCCGGTCCAGCTGCTGGAGTCCCTGTTCGCGAACTGAGACGAACTGGGCTTCCTGATGGTCGAAAAGCTCTCGGATGCGGTCGAATTGGACCTTTCCAGCTTCCGTCGTGTCGCGGCTGACGACGGAGCGGGAGCCGCCGGCGATACCCGCGATCACGGGCTCGGCGTACGTCGCGCGCCACGTCTGGGCGTTGCGTTCTATCGCATCCACGTCGGCCAGCAGGTCTCGCCTGTCGCCGACGCGCTGCCGGATGTCTTCTGCCGCCTGCTGTTCGGCGATCTGCCCTTCGAAGTAGGGATCGAGAAACTGCCGGTCCGACGAGATCACGTACCCGCGGACGGCCGTCTCCTGGTCGGTGAGGGCGGCCTGCAACTTGTAGGAGGCCACCCGCGCCGGCTGGATGTCGTTGATCAACTCGGCGGACAGCCGGTCGGTGCGGTTCATCAGGAAGGCGCCTGCGGTGACACCGGCGATCACCACCACGCCCATCGCGGCCAGCATCAGGTTCTGCCAGCCCTGCACGGTGAGCCGCCGTACGGGCTTCGGTCTGGCCGCGTGCGCGCCCGCGTCGCGGTCTGTCATCGAGCGGTGCGCTCCACGCGGACCACCGCGATGTCGTCGGTCAGCCCGCCGTGCGCCTGGGCCCGGTGCGCCGCTTCGCCGATGAGCGCGTCGACGAACTGCGCACCCGGCAGGGCGGCATGCTTGCGTGCCAGCTCCAGCAAGCCCTGCTCGCCCAGACGCTCGTTTCCGCTCCCCGAATGTCCCTCGAAGAGCCCGTCGGTGAGCAACACCAGTCCGGTGCCCTGCGGCCAGTCCACAACGTGATAGTCCCAGTCGCCGGAGTGCAGGCCGAGCGCGGGGCCACCGGGGGGCTCCAGCCAGTCCACCGTCCCCTCGCCGTGCAGCAGCATCCCCGGATGCCCGGCCCGCACGGCGCGGAACGTGGTGCCCTCGGGCGGCACGGCCAGGCTCAGCACGGTCGCGAAGATGCCCTTGCTCGCGCGCTCGGTGCGAAGGATCCTGTCCAGCTCGCGCATCCGGTCGCGGCCGCGCAGACCGGCGAACGTCAGCGCCCGCCAGGCGATGCGCAACGCCACCCCCAGTGCGGCCTCGTCGGGACCGTGCCCGGCGACGTCGCCGATCATCACGTGCACGGCCCGGTCCGGTGTCTGGACGAAGTCGTAGAAGTCGCCGCCGAGCAAGGCGTTCTCCCGGCTCGGTACGTAACGCGCGATGATCTCCACCCCGGGGTCGTCCAACAGCAGCGGCGACGGCGACAGGCCGCGCTCGAGGCGGGCGTTCTCCATGGCGCGCAGCCGGCTGGCATGCAGTTCCACGGCGGTGAGCTCGGCCCGCTTGCGTTCGATCGCGTACATCACCGCGCGCCTGAGCATGTCGGGCTCGACCCGGCCCTTGACCAGATAGTCCTGCGCTCCGGACGCGACGGCGGACATGCCGAAGTGCTCGTCTGCCAGCCCGGTCAGCACGACGATGGGGATGTTGGCGTCGACCTTCTTGATCCGTTCCAGCGCGGCGATGCCGTTCGCGTCGGGCAAATTGAGGTCCAGCAGCACGCAGTCGGGCCGGGTGAGCGCCAGCTCACGCTCGGCGTCGGCCACCGACTGCGCCCACGCACACGCGATGTCGGCGGCGGCATCGGCGATCAATTCCTCGACCAGAAGCGCGTCGGCGCGGTCGTCCTCGACCAGCAACACCGACAACCTGCGGCCACCCGCGGTGCGCACCGAGGCGGGATCCGGCGCAGGCTGGGTGGGTGGTTTCAGCGGCGCGCGCATGGGTCATCACGTCCTTCACGTAACGTCACCCGGTCGCGCGACCTCTGCTTTAGTGACAACGCCTCCGACAATACCGAGCCCCTGTTCAGTACGCCGCGTAGCGGTCCCCCGACCCGCGGCGATGAATCATCGTTACCTATCGTGACTGCATGAGCGAAGCTTGCGAGAAAATTCGACGCCGGCAATGCGCCGGCCGGGCCTGCCGGGTCTACCGATGAGCACCGCCGCCGACTCCGAGCGCGTCGCCGATCTGGCCAGACAGGTCGTCGCCGAGCACGACCCGCGCTCCGTCGCAACCCCCGAATTCCTCGGCGCCTGCTACGACGCCGGGCTGTCGTGGGTGCACTTTCCCGAGGGTCTCGGCGGCCTCGGGGTGTCGCGCGGTCTGCAGGCGGTCGCCGACGGCATCCTGCAGGGCGCGGGCGGTCCCGTCCCTCTCGCGCTGAACCCGATGGGGTACGGGATGGCGGCGCCAACCGTGCGCGAGCACGCACAGACCGACGAGGTGAAACGGCAGCTGCTACGGCCGCTGGCGACAACCGAGGACATCTGGTGCCAGCTGTTCTCCGAGCCCGGCGCGGGATCGGATCTGGCCGGGCTGGCGACGTCGGCGGTCCCCGACGGCGACCAGTGGGTTGTCAACGGCCAGAAGGTGTGGACCAGCTTGGCGCACCGCGCCCGCTGGGGCCTGCTGCTCGCGCGCACCAACCCCGACCTGCCGAAGCACAAGGGGTTGACCTACTTCGTCATCGACATGCACGGCGACGGCGTGGAGACTCGACCGCTGCGCCAGATGACCGGCCAGGCCGAGTTCAACGAGGTCTATATGACCGACGCGCGCATCCCCGACACCCATCGGCTCGGCGGCGTCGGCGACGGCTGGCGCGTCGCGATGACCACGCTGATGAACGAGCGCAGCGCGCTGGGCGCCAGCGGAAGCAGGCGCGGCGCGGGCACCATCGCCGACGCCGTGTCGCTGTGGGCGTCACGACCGGATCTGCACACCCCGGTGCTGCGGGACCGGCTCAGCCTGCTGTGGCTGCGTTCCGAGGCGCAGCGGCTGACGTCGGAGCGCTCCCGCGCCGCGGCGACGGTCGGCGGCCCGGGGCCCGAGGGCTCGATCGGCAAGCTGGTGGGCGCCGAGTTGAACCAGCACATCTACCAGTGGTGCATGGATCTGCTTGGGCCGGAAGGGCTTCTGTATCACGGGTACGAGATGCGCGACGCGGCCCGCGACGGGGGCGACTGGCGCGGCCCGGTGCAGCAGCGGTTCCTGCGCAGCAGGGCCAACACCATCGAGGGCGGCACGTCCGAGGTGATGCGCAACATCCTGGGCGAGCGGGTGCTGGGCCTGCCGGGTGATCTGCGGGCGGATGCGGGCATGGGAGCTTGCGGATCAGCCCCGCAAAAAGGCTGAGGAGCTTGCGGATCAGCCCCGCAAAAAGGCTGAGGAGCTTGCGGATCAGGGTGAGTTCACGTTCACCGACGAGCAGGGCCAACTGCGCGCCGCGGTGCGCAAGTTCTGCGCCGACAACCTCGACGAGCAGACGGTGCGGCAGCTGATGGCGTCCGATCCACCGTTCGATGAGACGGTGTGGGCGCGGCTGGGCGCCGAACTCGGCGTGCTCGGGCTGTCGGTGCCCGAGGCCGCCGGCGGCGTTGGCGGCACGCTCGTCGACCAGGCCGTCGCGGTCGAGGAACTCGGCGCGTCGCTGGCCTGCGGGCCGGTGTTCGGCACCGTGTTCCTGGCGATTCCCGCGCTGGTGGCGGCTCCGGCGGGCGAAGTCCGCGACGGGTTGTTGGCCGAGTTGGTGGAGGGCAGGCGCACCGCCGCGCTCGCCGTCGTCGATAACGCCGGCGCCTTCGATCCGGACTCGGTCGCGGTCACCGCGGACGGCGATGCGCTCACCGGCACGGTCGAGCGCGTCGTCGATGCTGGCGCCGCCGACGATCTGCTGGTCGCCGCGCGGGGTCCGGACGGGGTGGCGCTCTATGCCGTCGAGGCGGCGGCGTCAGGAGTGAAACGCAGCCCGCTGGGCACGCTGGACCTGACCCGACCGCAGGCGAGCATCGAATTGTCCGGCGCGCCAGGCCGTCTGGTGGCGGGGCCGGCCGAGGCCGATCGGGTGATCGAACACGCACTGCATGTCGGTGCGGCGCTACTGGCCGTCGAACAGGTCGGCGCAGGCCAGCATCTGCTGGACCTGGCGGTCGACTACGCGAAGTCCCGGCTGCAGTTCGGCAGGCCGATCGGATCGTTTCAGGCGGTCAAACACAAGCTGGCAGACCTGCTCGTCGATCTGGAGCATGCGCGCTCGGCGGCCTATCACGCGGTCTGGGCGCTGACGGACGGGTCGGACGACCCGGCTCTCGCGGTCAGCATCGCCCAGGCGACATCGTCGGCCGCATTGAGCCGAATCGCTGCGGACACCATCCAGGTGCACGGCGGGATCGGGTTCACCTGGGAGCATCAGGCGCACCTGTACTTCAAGCGCGCCGTCACCGACGCCGCCCTGCTGGGCAGCGCTGAAGCGCACCGGTCCAGGGTCGCCGAACTGGTGCTCGACAACGCCGAGGCCGACCGGGTCCCGCGGGTGGCCGACGGGTCGCCGGCCTAGCCGCCGGCGGGGTCTAGTCGGGCAGCGTTGTGCCGGTTTCTTTTTCGGCGAACTCGACCAACTTGGCGGCCGCCTCGTAGTCGCAGGCGATTGCGGATCGGCCGATCATCACCGGACCGCCCTTGAGACCCCACTTGCCGTCGATACCGACATAGGTGCCGGGCGGGATCGGCTCGCTGATGCAGTACAGGGTGGTTGCGGCGCCCGCGTCGATGTCGTTTCCCAGCGAGTTGGCCGCCCTCCTGACAACGCGATCGGCCAGCGCCATCACCGGGCTGTCGGAGATGTGCGACAGGTTCGATGCCACCCACCCGGGATGGGTGAGTTGGGTGACGACGGGTGAACGGCGCTGCCGCAGTCGGCGATCCAGGTCGAGGCCCCACAGCATCACCGCGAGCTTCGCCCGCGCATAGGCGCCAAGGGCGGTCCACTTGCCTGCGCGCAGGTGCATGTCGTCGAGTCGCAGGGTGCCCCCGCGGTGCGCCTGGCTGCCGACGTTGATGATCTGCGAACGCACCCGCGGGAAGACGAGGTTGGTCAACGCGAACGGGCCGAGCAGGTTCACCGCGATCGTCTTCTCGAAACCGTCGACGGTCTCCTCGCGCTCCTGGGTGAGCATGCCTGCGTTGTTGATCAGGATGTCGACGTCCTCGTCGAGCGCATCGGCGAATGCCCGCACCGAAGCTTGTTCTGCCAGATCGACTTTCATGATGGAGGTGGAGCCGCCGATCTCCTTTGCGCGCTGCGCGGCGAGTTCGGTGTTGCGCACGGCCATGACGACGTGCGCGCCGGCGCGGACCAGTGCCCGTGCCGTACCGAGGCCGACGCCGTTGGTCGCACCGGTCACGATGATGCGCTTACCCGTCAGATCGCCCAGCCGCGCCGGGGTCCAGTTCGCCGTCACGGGGCCAGGCTAATGGGTTGGTTCTCGCGCACCCCGCGGTAGATACCCCATCGCACGATCACCGGCATCAGCAACCGGTCGAAGGACCATGCCGGGAACCGGAACGCCTGGCCCTTCGGGGTGAACACCTCCAGCCCGTTCGGCTGCACGCCGAGCACCGAGCCCCAGCGCCGGTTCGGCGCCCGGAACGAGCGCAACGGCTTGCCGTCGAAGTGCGCGCGGACGTTGTGGGCGAGGATGCCGTCGCCGCGATTGCGGGCGGAGCTGCGCAGCGGGTCGGTCGCCGCCACGTCACCGACGGCGAACACGTCCGCGTGGCCGGGCACCTGCAGCTCGGGCGTCACCCGGACGAAGCCGTGCTCGTCGAGCAGCTCCGTGGGCAGCCAGTCGGTGTTGGGCCGCACCCGCCCGACCGCCCACAGCACGGCCTCCGCCGTCGCCTGCGGTTGACCGGATGTCCACTCGACGGGCTCGGCGGTGATCTCGTCGCACGGGAAGCCCTCCGGTATGGCTGCCCGGTGGCCGGGGTGCAGCCCGACGCCGGCGTCGGTGAGGCGCCGCCGCACCTTCTCCCAGATCCGCGGGTGGTGCGACGGCAGCGCGCGCTCGCCGGGGTAGTACAGGTCGACCCGCTTGCCCGGCCAGGTGGTGGCGATCTGCGCGGCGCTGCTGATCGCCGCGGCGCCGCCGCCGATCACTATCACCGAGTCGGCGTCGGTGAGGCGCTGGTGGGCGTGGCGAATGTCATCGCCGATCTGCTTGTGCGACTGCAGGTTCGGCGTGCGCCAGAACCCGTTGCTGACTCCGGTGGAGATGACCAGCGCGTCGTAGGCCTCGTGGCAGGTCGATCCGTCGTCACGCAGCACCGCAACATTGCGGGCGTCCAGGTCGACGCCGGTCAGCGTGCCGTGCACGGTGCGCACCCGGTCCAGGGCGCGGAACCGGTCGAACGGAATCCAGTTGGCCCTGGCCCATTCCTCGGGCCTGGACAGCCGCCAGCCCAACTCCTGACCGCTGACCAGTGCCGGCTTGGCGGAGATCCCGACGACGTCGCAGTGCCGGGCCAACCTAATGGCGCTGAGCACTCCGCTGTCGCCGAGGCCGGCGATGACGACACGTTGGCGCCCGCTCACACCGTTGAGGCTGCCATATCGCGGCGCTACCCTGAGAGCCACCATGAGGCATTCTCTGAAACGGCTGACGGGCACGGCCCTCGCGGCGGCGACGTTGGCGGGCGGTGCGATGGCGGGGGTCACGGTCGTCTCGCCGGCGGTCGGTTCAGCCTGCCTGCCCGGCGAAACGGGTGTCACCAACGGCTGCGCGCCGTTCTGTCTGCCCGGCAAGGCGCTCGACGTGCCGACCGGCCTGTGCGTGGCAGTGCCCGACCCGGCGCCCGACGGCGTCAACGCGCCGATCAACGACTACTGACCCTGGGCGGCCGCTAACTCTGCAGGAACTCCAGCAGGTCGGCGTTGATGACGTCGGCGTGCGTGGTCGGCATGCCGTGCGGGAAATCCTTGTAGGTCTTCAGGATTCCGTTGGCGAGAAGTTCCGCCGACTTCGGGCCCGCCGCCACATACGGCACGATCTGGTCGTCCTCGCTGTGCATCACGAGAACCGGGATGGTGATCTTCTTCAGATCCTCGGTGAAGTCGGTCTGCGAGAACGTCACGATGCCGTCGTAGTGGGCCTTGGCGCCGCCCATCATGCCCTGGCGCCACCAGTTCTCGATGATCGCCTCCGACGCCTCGACCCCCGGCCGGTTGAAGCCGTAGAACGGGCCCGACGGCAGGTCGCGGTAGAACACCGACCTGTTCGCGGCGAGTTGGGCCTGCAGGTCGTCGAACACCTCCTTGGGCAGACCTTCGGGGTTGGCGTCGGTCTTGACCATCAGCGGCGGCACGGCGCTGATCAGCGCCGCCTTCACCGCGCGGCTCTCGCCGTGGCGGGCCAGGTAGTGCGCCACCTCGCCGCCGCCCGTGGAGTGACCGACGTGGATCGCGTCGTGCAGGTCGAGGTGCTCGACGACGGCGGCCAGGTCGTCGGCGTAGTGGTCCATGTCGTGGTTGTCGGCGACCTGGGCCGACCGGCCGTGGCCGCGCCGGTCGTGGGCGATGACGCGGTAGCCCTTCGACAGGAAGAACAGCATCTGGTTGTCCCAGTCGTCGGCCGACAGCGGCCAGCCGTGGCTGAACACGATCGGCTGGCCCGAACCCCAGTCCTTGAAGAAGATCTCGACACCGTCTCCGGTGGTGATGGTCGGCATGTCGATGACTCTAGAAGAGCGCCGCGCCGACCGCTGCGCTACGCCGCGGGCGTCGGCACCCAGTTGCCGTGGAAGCCGGCCGGAATCCGGTGCGGCACCTTGATGCTGGCGACGTCCTCCAACGTCTGCGCGTCGATGATCGCCAGCTCGCTGCGATCCGCCGCTCGGTCGTAGACGTAGCCCATCAGCACTCCGTCGTCCTCGGCGGCATCCGGTGACGACGGCTGAAACACGAACTCGCTCAGCGATTTCTGCGCGCCGAACGAACGCGCCTGGGTGTCGCCGCCGACCAGGTCGTGCTTGAGCAGCACGTCACTGCCGCCGACGCCCTCGCCGACCGTCGGCGCGTAGCCGTACCGGTGACGCTTGCCGACCAGACGCTCGTCGACACGCGGGAACTCCTGGCCGCGGTCGTCCACGCGCGACTCGCGCACCTTGCCGTCGACCAGATCGACCGTCCAGCGATCCAGCGTCGGCGGACCCTCGTTGGGCCCGAGGTGGTCGGTGTCGAACATCTTCGGGTGTCGCACCACGTCGAGCACGATCGTGTCGCCCTCGTCGTAGGCATTCATCGGATGGAACACGTAGCAGGGTTCGACGTCGAACCAGCGCACGTCGGAATTGTCCCCGTCGCGCGGCATCACCCCGATCCTGGCCGGATAGCCCGGATTCCACGAGTACGGGAATCGCCGGTCGGCGCTGTTGCCGCTGGGCTGCCGGGCGGACACGGGGTCGGGGATACGCACCCGCCCGATGACAGCCGACAACAGCAGCCGGGCGGGCAGGCGCAGCCCGCGCGGCACCGTCATGGTGGCCGCTTGGGCCGTGTCGAACGTGACCGGAAGGTCGTAGAAGACGACGTGGCGCTCGGTCAGCGACATGTCGTGCATCATCGGGCTGCCCGTCACCTCGATGTCGACGGTGCGCCGCGCCCTGCCGTCGACGCCGATGACGGAGTACTGGACCGTGTTGCCGCGGTACATGCTGTACGAGACCGCATGCAGCTCACCGGTTTCCGGGTCGCGTTTGGGGTGCGCGGTGTATCCGCCGGCAAGTGTTCCGTCGAAGTCGCAGGCGCCGACGGTGTCGAGGTCGTCGGTGAGTTCGACGTTGGTCACGCCTGCTTCGATCAGCGCGAGGGTCTTGCCCGCGTGGCCGATCACGTTGGTGTTGGCCCCGATTCCGGAGACCGGAAACTGACCGGCGGGCGGGGTCTCGCCGAGCGCCTCGGCGGTCTGCGGGCCTCGCACCCACCGGTTGCGGTACCACTCCGCCTTGCCGTCGCGCAGCCGGATGCCGTGCACCATGCCGTCGCCGACGAACCAGTGATACAGCTCGGGATCGATCTCACCGATCGGGTTGGGGCCGTTGCGCAGGTAGCGGCCGTCCAGATAGTCCGGGATGCGTCCGGTCACCTCGAGGTCGGTCAGCGTGTATTCGCGGTCGACCGGCGCGAACTCGCCCTGCAGATATCGATTCGTCATCACCACGCCCCTATAACAGTGTTATCCGCCAACTCTGTATAACACTGTTATGGCAGCATGGCAAGGGTGAACGACAGTCGGGCACAACTGGTCGAAGCCGGGATCCGGATCCTCGAGCGGGACGGGCTGGCGGCGCTGAGCGCCCGCAAACTCGCCGCCGAGACGGGAACGTCGACGATGGCCGTCTACACGCATTTCGGCAACATGACGGGCGTCATCGACGCGGTGGCCCGCGAGGTCTTCGCGCGGTTCACCCACGCGCTGACCGACGTGCCCGCCACCGACGACCCGGTGGCCGACTTCCTGGTGATGGGTGTGCGCTACCGCGAGTTCGCGCTGGCCAACCCGCAGCGCTACCAGATGATGTTCGGCACGTCGGAGGAGTCGCTGAACCGCTTCCACGCCGACCTCACCGTCACCGGAAACGCCAGCGGGGACGCCGAGTTCGCGGTGTCCTTCGGCGCGCTGCTCGCCGTCGTGCGCCGGATGATCGCGGCGGGGCGCATCCGCGACGACGGCGAGTCCGCGATCGCCGGCCGGCTGTGGAGCCTGTCGCACGGCGAGGTGCTGCTCGAGATCGCCGGCTACTTCGGCGCCGAAGGCCACGGCCTGACGCAGATCCTGGCGCCGGCCGCCACCGACGTCCTGGTCGGGATGGGCGACGACCGGGAGAAGGTCCAGCGGTCGCTGGCCGCGGCGCTGCGCAGGCTCGGCGAACGTTGACCGGGTCTACCCGTCGAGCCCCGTGCGCAGCAGGTCCCAGGCCAGGCGGCGGGCCTCGGCGGCCTTCTCGTACATCACGCGCTGCACGGCGGGGATCGGGTTGGGCGTGCTCTCGCGCCCGTCGATGATGTCGTCGCAGACGTCCTGGGCGACGCGGATGCCCATCAGCACAGCGTCGTTCACGCCTTCGAGGGCCTGGTTGAGGCGGTCGTCCTCGATGATCTGATGCGCGTTTGCCAACTCGACCGAGAAGTCGTTGACGACCTGGCCGATCTGCTCGAAGATCGGCAGCATCGCCTGCTCGCGCTCATCGCGGTCCGTGCTGTGCAGGATGCCCGCGCCTCTGTTCCACAGCGTGGCCAGCATCCGGGTGTGCAGGCTCACCGCCCGCGACACCTCGATCACCGCCTGCTTCTGCAGCTGATTGCGCAAGTGGCTGCGCTCGAGATCGGCCTTCTGTCGCTGGGCGTCCATCTCGGCGCGGTGCGAGTCCCGCTGGCTCTTCAACTCGGCCTCGTGCAGCTTCTGGGTGAGCGCCAACTCGCGGGCCGACCGGTCCTCGGCCAACGCGCGCTCCCTGGCGATGCGCTGCTCGCCTGCGGCGACCTCGATCCGCAGCCGCTCGGCAGCATCGGCGGCCCGCTGGTTCGCCTGACGCTGGACGTTGACGGTCTGCCACAGCACCACCAGCACCGCACACAGGACGGCGGCGCCGAAGAACCAGTCCGCCTTCGACCCTGCGTCCGCCGGTGCCAGCAGCAGAAACCACGCGATCGCCAGGGCGCCGGCCACGCCGCAGGACAGCCATCCGACTCCGCGCCAGCCGTTGATCGCGGCGAACCAACCGCCACCCGACCCGCCGGGCACCGCCGGCGGAAACGGCTGCGTCGCATCCCGCGCGTCGCCGCGATGTGACTGGTCATCGGCCGTGCTGGGTTTCACTACGCCGGTCATCACCGATCTCCCGTTCCGCCCCAAGCCTGCCCGCGTTGCGGGTACAGACTAGGGCCGTACCGCGCACTATCTTCACACCGTCCGGCCCGCTCGGCTCCCCCGAGGTGGCGGCCGACGCAGTCCCGCAGGTCACGTGGGTGCGCGGAACTCGCAGTGACGCGACCTGCCGCCGACCGCTAGTGTCAACCAGTGCTCAAGTCGATCGGGGCGACGGACAGGCACGCCCCGTCGGCTGCTCACTGCTTCTAGGAACTGACCTGTAGAGATTCGAGGGCCCATGGGACAAGCCGCGCCACAAGACGATTCGTCGATCATCGTCAGTCTCTCCGAGGCGGCGATGCACATGTACAGCGCCGCGATCGACGCGCTGCCGTTCGCCGAGGACAAGAAGTTCCACAAGCGGGCGGACGTCGTGTTGGAGGGGATGCGCAAACTGCGCACCGCGCTGACGGACGCAGCAAGCAACAGCAGGCCCTCACCCGCGGTGATCGTCGAGCTCAGCAACGTCCGGCGGCGCTACGACTCGCTGATGGAGCATGCCGCCGCTGCGCCGGGGTCCAGCCTGGGCCAGCAGCTGTACGTCACGCGGATCCACGCGAAGTTGTCCGCCGAGGAGGTGGCCAACGGGGCGGGACTACCCACCGACCTGCCCGACGAACTCGAGGCGGGCGCCACGCCCAGCGACGACGAGTCCGCGAAGATCCGGGACACCATCGCCGCACTGGGCGGCGTGCCGGGCACCGAACACCTGCAGTATCCCGAGCCGGAACCCGAGCATCATGAGCCGGAGCACCACGAGCACGACGAGAACGTCAACGGCCACGAGGAACACTTCGCCGAGGAGAACGCCGGCTGAGGCCGGACCGGGAACTTCTGCAAAAAGTGTCCGGTCTGCGGACCCCTGCGGCTCCTACCTGTGACGACCACCCAGCGGGGGTGGCCACCAGAAGGGAGCACACATGTTCACGCCCTTGCCCGTCGCCGGGCTGACCTGATCGAATAACTGCACTGCCCACGCCATGGGAAGCGCAGTGATGACGGCAGCACCCGACTGGGACCCCGTTGACCGGGCCGACACCGACGCGGACCTCGCCCGCGCCGCAGCAGCCGGTGAGCGAGACGCGTTCGCGGGCATCTACGACCGGTACGCGGACCGCCTCTACGACTTCTGCGTCGGCATGCTGCACGACCGCGACGACGCCGCCGACTGCGTCCAGGACGCCTTCTGCACCGCCGCATCCCGGCTGGGCCAGCTTCGTGACCCCGACAAGCTGCGGCCCTGGCTGTACGCCATCGCCCGCAACGAGGCGCTGCGCCGACTGCGCGACCGCCGCCGTGAAACCGTCGCCGACGAACTACCTGAAACAGTGTCCGATGAACCAGGCCCCGAGACCATGGCCGCACGCACCGAACTCGCCGACCTGATCTCCGAGGTCGCCGGCGGCCTGTCCGACCGCGACCGCTCGGTGATGGAGTTGACGTACCGACACGGCCTGGACGGGCCGGAACTCGCTCAGGCGCTCGACGTCAGCCCAGCCAACGCCACCAAATTGGTGCAGCGGCTGCGCGACACGGTCGAGCGTGCGCTCGGCGCCCTGCTGGTGGCCCGCCGAGTCCGCAACACCGGCGCCGGATGCCCCGAGTTGGCCGAGCTTCTGGACGGCTGGGACGGCGACTTCACCGTGCTGATGCGCAAGCGCATTGCCCGCCACGTCGAGTCCTGCCCCACCTGCAACGACGACCGGCAACGGCTGGCCAGCCCCGTCGCGCTGCTCGGGGCCGCGCCGGTCTTCCTGCCCGCGCCGGCCTGGCTGCGTGACCGCACGCTCAGCGCGATCCAGCTGACCTCGGCCACCACGCCGATCGAGCACCCTCCGCAGCACGCGGACCACCCCGTCGCCGCCCACCGTCGCCGCCGACGTGAACTGCTCGCGATCGTCCTGCTGACGATCGTCGTCGCGGCATCGCTCGGGTTGGCGCTCGTCTGGCAACAACAGAAAAACGTCGACATCTCGCCCGCCGACGTGAAGGAGACCGCGACCCAGCCGGCCGGCACCACTGCGACGGGCATACCGAGCCAACCGGCGAGCAATCCGCAGCCCTCGCCCCTGTCGACGCCCACCCTCTCGGCGCCGGAGCCGCCTGTCGCGCCGCCATCGCCACCACCGCCATCGTCACCGCCGCCGCTGCCGTCACCGCAAGGGGTCGCCCCGCCGCCGCCCGCCGTCGTCGCACCGGTCCAGCCACCCGAACCCGAACCCTCGCAGCCGCGCCCGCCGGCCGCCGACCTGCCGAACGACGCGGTGGCGCCGGGCGCCGAGCGCATGCCAACCCGAACGGCCATTTCCCCGGGGTCCACCGCCCAGACACCGCAGCGGCGTGCCTCCGACCCGCCCGCGCCGCAGCCGACACAGCGACGGCCGACCGGTTCGACCGGCTCGTCGGACCGGGGCACGACGCGCTGAGGCCGGGCGGCCCGAGGCATGCTTGGCTGATGGACCGCATCGGAATCATCGACTCGGAATCCCGCCGGCTCGCCGAGGTGCTGGCGTCAGCCGATCCGACGTCTCGCTGCCCCACGTGTCCGGACTGGTCGGCGTCGGACCTGCTGTGGCATCTGACCGAGGTGCACTATTTCTGGGCCGAGGTCCTCGGCCGCCGGGTGACGTCGGGCGCCGACCTGGCCGCGGTCGAAGTAGCCAAGCCGGACCGGCCGTCGGCGCTCGGCGACCTGCTCGCGCTCCGCGAGCAGGTGACGGCCGCGCTGCTGGGCGAACTCGCCGACCGCGACGACGCCGAGCCGTGCTGGTCGTGGTGGCCGCCCGACCAGACCGTCGGATTCACCCGGCGCATGCAGACCTACGAGGCCACGATGCACCGCATCGACGCCGAGTTGACCGCGGGCGTGCCGGTCACTCCCATCGGCAACGACGTCGCGGCGGGGGCCGTCGACCATGCCGTCGACGTGATGTGGGCGTGGATGCCCGACGGCGCCACCTTCGCCGCCGAGAGCCTGCTGGAACTCGTGCCGTCCGGGGGTGGCGCGCCCTGGCTGGTCGAGGTCGGCAGCTGGGTGGCGCCGACCGGTGAGCGTGCCCCGAGGGCTACCCGGGCGACGGCGGGTGAGCCGACGGCCGTCGTCGAAGCACCTGTGGAAGAGCTCGCGCTCTGGGCGTGGACGCGCGGTGACGCCGTGGAGATCTCTGGCGAGCCCGCGTCGGTGTCCGCCGTGAACGCCCTTATCCGACAAGGCATGCCGTAGTACTACGACTTCAGCGGTCGAGCTCGCCCGCGATGCCGCGCTCGATGGCGGCGCGGGTGCGCTCGGGCAGCACGATCAGGCCGTCCAGTTCGCGCCGGGCGACCTCGAAGGCCCGTTCGCGTTCCTGCGGCGTCGCTGCGGTGTCGGTCGCGATCCGCATCGCGCCGTGCGCGCGGGAGAGCCGCTGCTGTTCCTCGCGGGAGAAGTCGCCGCGGCGCCTGCGGATGGCTTCGTTCTCGGCCACCTCGAACGACGTCGCGTACTCCTCGACCGCGTCGCGATAGTCGCGGGCGGTTTCGATGTCGTCCACCAGATCGCCTGCGTCGGCCGGCCGCAGCAGATCCGCGCGCAGCTTGGCGCGGTGGAACCGCTGGGTCAGCGGGTCACGCATGTCCGTCATCAGCGGGTAGTCGAGCAGCTTGCTGACGTCGATCTCGTAGTCCAGCCAGCGGGTATCCGTGCGGTCGTGTTCGCGCACCGTCCGCACGATCGACTGCCACTGCGCCGACTTGCCGGCTCGCCGCGCCGGCTCGGCCGGCTCGACGGCCTGCGCGTCGTCGGTGCCTTCGCGCACCTTGGACACCGCCTTGAAGCCGCCGTAGATCAAGCCGATCACCGGCACGATCACGATCAGCAGCTCCACCAGCCGCACGATGAGCAACCCCACTCCGCCAGGATGCCACCGCCGTCCGCGCCGCTGCGGCTACGGAGGCGTCTCCGGCTGCGCATCGGGTGCCTCGCGGGCGGACAACACCAGCGCGATCACGACGAGAGCGATGCCGACGACCTCCAGGGCGGTGGGTATCTGCCGCAGCACCACCACACCGATCAGGCTCGCCGTCACCGGCAGAAGTGCGAGCAGGAGCGCGAACTTCGCGCTGCCGATCTGGACGAACACCAACTGGTCCAGCACGTACGGGATGGCCGTGGACAGTAGGCCGATGCACAGGCCGAGCAGCCAGGTGCGGGGATCACCGAACACCGAGGCGTCGATGCTGCGCTGGGGGAGCAGGATCGCGGGGGCCAGTAGCAGCGCGGCCATCGCCATCCCGACCGCGAGCGCGTCCAGGCCGCCGCCGGTGTCGGCCACCCGCTTGCCGAGCAGGATGTAGCCGGCCCACATCGCCGCCGACACCAGCGCGAACGCCACGCCGGTCAGGTTGGCGTCGAACTCGATGCCGGCCAGCAGCACCACGCCCGCGCAGGCGAGCGCGACGGAGGCGAGGTCGCGGCGGCGGCGTGAGCCCAGCGCCGCCACGGCCGTCGGACCGAGGAACTCGATGGCCACCGCGGTGCCCAGCGGGATGCGCGAGATCGCTTCGTAGATGGCGATGTTCATGGCGATCGTGACGAGCCCGAACATCAACGCGACGGCGGCCCGCCGTCGGGTCCAGCCACGGCGCCACGGCCGGCGCCAGATGACCAGCGCGCCCGCGGCGGCGGCGGCGCGCAACCATGCGACCGTCGCGGGTTCGGTGGTCTCGAAGAGGAAGACCCCGATGGCGGCGCCGACGTACTGCGAGATCGCCCCGACCACGAAGACGATCGGGATCGACCATCCCGGCAGCAGCGATTGTGAACGTATGAGTCGCGACCCTATCGCCACCCATAAGGTGACGACTGTGGGTACCGACGAGCAGCGCGCCGGGGTGAACCTCACCAACCTCGACCAGCCGCTGGGTCCCGACGCGCGCGCCACCAAGCGCGACCTCGTCGACTACCTGGACGCGATCGCCGACCGCATGCTGCCCGGACTCGCCGGCCGGCCGCTCACGGTGCTTCGGGTGCTGCGCGGGCAGCAGCCGTTCATGCAGAAGAACGTGCCGAAGTACACGCCGGACTGGATCAGGACGGTCCCGATCTGGGCGGAGACGTCCAAGCGCGAGGTGCAGTATGCGCTGTGCGACGACCGTCGGACGCTGTTGTGGTTCGCCAACCAGCGCGCGGTCGAGTACCACCCGACCCTCGGACACGCCGACGACATCTACCGGCCCACGCACATGGTGCTCGACCTGGACCCGCCGGGTGGCGACGATTTCGGCGCGGTGGTCGCGGTGGCACATCTGGTACGCCAGGCGCTGACGGACGCCGGTCTCGCGGGCGCGGTGAAGACCAGCGGCGCCAAGGGAATTCACGTGTTCGTCCCGATCGACGACTCGGCGCCGGTGAACGACGTGGCGGCCGCCACCCGCGCGCTGGCGGCCAGGGCGGCGGCGATCGATCCGGGCCTGGCCACCACCGAGTTCATCGTCGAGGACCGTGACGGCAAGGTGTTCGTCGACTCCACCCGCGCGGGAGGAGCGACCGTCGCCGCCGCCTACAGCCCGCGGCTTCGGCCCGGTACGCCGGTGTCGTTCCCGCTGACGTGGGCGGACCTCGACGGCGCCGAACCGGCCGCCTTCACCGTGCACTCGGCGGTCGACGCGCTCGGCGGACGCGACCCGTGGGCGGACACGATGCCTCCACCGCAGCGACTGCCCGCGGACCTGATCGAGCAGGGTCGCGCCATACCCGTCGCGCGGGTGGCCGCGATGCACGAGGGGAAGCGCCGCGCCAGGGCGCGCCGTCAGGGCACGTAGCGGGAGTTCAGGCGACCAGGTCGTCGACTGCCGGGATCTGGCACGCCGTGCACAGGTCGGTCTCGAGGTCGAAACGGCCGCAGGTGGGGCAAATGAAGTCGAGCATGTCGCGCCGCCTTCCCAGGCATGATGTGTTGGGTTGACGCCGACCTTCTGCAGCGTTGACGAGTTTTTACCCGGCGCTCGCGCAAGTGAAACCCCGCCGACTACGGCTCTGTTTCGAGGGTGAGCACAGAGATGTCCGGCCGCGCGCCGACCCGCAGCGGCGGCCCCCAGAAGCCGGCGCCCCTTGTCACATACAGCTGGGTGCCGTCGACGGTGGACAGCCCGGCGAGGGACGGTTGCACGGCGCGCACCACGTAACCGAACGGCCACATCTGGCCGCCGTGGGTGTGCCCGGACAGCTGCAGGTCCACCCCGCGCGCCGCGGCGTCGGCCACCTGAACCGGTTGGTGGGCAAGAAGAATCGTCGGCCGCGACGCGTCCACCCCGGCCAGGGCTGCGTCGAAGTCCGGCGGATCCGACCTCTGCTCACCGACGACGTCGTTGACGCCCGCCAGATCGAAGGCGCCTGCGCCCCGCCGGATCACGGTGTTCTGGTTGCGCAGCGGCGCCACCCCGAGGCGCGCCAACTCGTCCAGCCATGACGTGGTGTCTTCGACGAAGTACTCATGGTTGCCGGTGACGAAGAAGGCGCCTTCCCGAGACACCAAGTCCTGCAATGGTTCCGCGGCGGAGCCCAACTCCTCGACGGTGCCGTCCACCAGGTCACCGACCATCGCCACCAGATCCGGCTCCGTCTCGTTGATCATGCGCACGATCCGCTCGGTGTGCGCACGGCCGACAAGCGGGCCGAGGTGGATGTCGGACACCACGGCGATGCGGAAGCCGGCGAACTCCGGGGCGAGCCGGCGCAGACGCACGGGTACCCGCAACACATCGGGTGGGCCGAGGGCGGTGGCCATGCCGACACCGACGAGACCGACCGAAGCGGCGCCCGCGGTGACCGCACTCGCCCTTGCCAGAAAAACCCGCCGGTTCATCGCCTGGTCGTCGGCGTCGGCGGTGGGCGGGGGCGCGCGCTTCACCCACCCGCGCAACGCGAGCCGGACCGGTTCGGCGGCGAGCAGGGTGAGGAACAGGTACACGACAAGGCCGAACCACACGCATCCCGGCCAGGCCAGCCAGCGGGTCTGCGCCACCCCGAACACTCTCGGCAGCACCAGCGCCGCGATCAGCAACGCCAGCAGCGCCAGCAGCGCAACGGTGAGCGCCCACCGAGCGCGGCCGCCGGTGGTGTCTCGGATGAGCCGCTTCCACACGTAGAGGTGCATCAGCGCGAGGACCGTGCCGAGGATGACGATGAACATGGATCAGCAGGACAGCGGTGGCAGGCCGGCGATCCGCACCGCCCCGGCGGCGGTCGGGAGTTGCTTGCGGGCGCCCCCGAAGCCCACCGCGATGCTTCCGCCGTTGGCACCACCGACCCGCTCGCCCAGGTAGATGAGCGCCCCTGAGCGGGTGTCGATGACGGTCGTCGAGGTGTCGAACTTCTGGTCGATGCGCCCGCGGTCGATCACCACATAGGGGCCGACCACGAACAGCGGCGTCGGCAGGTACTTGCCCACGGGCGGGAACCTGCCGGTGATGCTCACCAGGCCTGCGTCGGGCGACCAGTAGGCGACCCCGGGCTCGCTGCTGGCGCTCTGGGTGAACCAGGCATAGGCCGTGCCGTCGGTGGCCAACGTGAACTGGTCCCGGCCGGTGCCGACGGCGCCCGCGACGGGCGGCGGCAGCGCGTCGGGGATCTTCAGCTGAACCCTGTTGCCCTCGTTCTGATCCCAGGCCACTTCCCACGACAACCCCGCCGCGGTGGTCCGCACGTTGCGCATGGCGCCGGAAGCCACGTCCGTCACCGCGCCGGTGTTGAGGTCGAACGACCGGATCGTGCCGTTGTCGTCGGCGTACCCGTCGCGCGTGATCCAGTACACCTTCCCGCCGAACAGCGTGAACGAGTCGACGGTCTTGCCGCCGCGCTCCAGGTCTTGCTCGCTGACCTCGGCGACCGTACGGGCCGGCCCACCCTGCCGGTCGACCACGTCGACGCGGACCAGTTGCGGGGTCACCCCGTTGGCGCCGCGCGGTGCCCGTTGCACCCCGACGACCACCCATCGGTCGTCCATCGCCACCGACCCGACCGTGTTCTCGTCGGGCTGCGGCACCGGGTAGATCTCGGTGACGGTCTTGTCGACGCCGATCAGCAGCACGTCGCGGGCGCCCGCCTTGTCGCGGGAGACGGCAACCTCGCCGCGGCGGTTGACCGCCATCGGCACGTTGGAAACGCCACCGGTGTCGACGGCGGCGCCGCCGATCGCCCGCTGCCAGGCCGCGGGCACCGCCGTCTCGCAGTACGGACGCGTGCGCGGTTGCTCGGCGGCGGCCGTGCTGGGCGATGCCTGCTCAGCGCCGGGATCCCCGCTACACGCGGCCGCGACGGCGGTCACGACCAGGACCGCGACCGCGCCGACGCCTGCGCGTACAGCTTGGAACCCCACATTCGGACACTAGCGCGGCTGCGCCGCCCGCGCCGTGAGCCAGCTACGCCCCCGGCGGCGGTTCGGGCGCCAGTGACGCGCACGCCTGCCTGGCGCTGTCCCAGGTTTGCTGGTCCACTCCGGGCGGAGCGGCGCCCATGTCCGGCGGCCCGCCATGCCCCGGCGGCGGGGGAAGCGCACCGTCTGGCGGTGGGCCTGCGCCGTCCGGCGGTGGACCGCCCGGGCCGCCCGGGCCACCCCCGGGTGGGGCGGGCACGCCGTGATCGGTCATGCACTGCATGAACGAATCGTTCGGGCCTGCCGATAATCTGTCGTTGGTCGTCGACGCATCCGACGAGCAGGCCACCGCCGTCGACATCAACGCGGCGCCGACGGCCGCGAGCACCGCCGTGCGCGTTTCTGAGCGGAACACAGTGTCTCCCTTGGGATCGAAGGTGTCCGTAACGATAGGAACGGTTGATGGGCGGGGGCTGGCCGCTCGCTATGCGTCCGCTATGTCTGCGGGCGAACAGCGACGAGCGAGCAAAGAGGGCCGCTGAAAGAGAAAATGGAAGGGCCCGAAATCCCTTCCACCTTCAATCTATAGCGCAACCGGGGGCTTGCGGCAAGGCTGGGGGGATGCGCCACAATCGTCGCTTGACCTGCGGCCGTTGGCCCGCGGCGGCAACTCGCGAAATTGGGAGCCTGTGACAACTCGAGAACACGACGACGAACTGCGTTGCGAGCAGCGGTATGTGGCCGAGCTCTATGCCCGCCTCGACGGTGAACGCACACGCGTGCGGGACAGCTATGCGGCTGCGTTGCGCAGCCCGATCGACACCAAGGACGGCGGCACGCTGGTGGCGCGGGACTCCGAAGTGCGCGCGCTGGCCAAGGAGATGCGGCGGCTCGACGTCGCGGACAACGGGCTGTGCTTCGGGCGGTTGGACTCGATGTCGGACGAACGTCGCTACATCGGCCGCATCGGCATCTTCGACAGGGCAGACGACTTCGAACCGCTGCTGATCGACTGGCGGGCGCCGGCGGCACGCCCCTTCTACACCGCGACCGGCGCCAGCCCGGAGAACATGCGTCGCCGCAGGCAGTTTCACACCCGCGGCCGCCGGGTCGTCGACTTCACCGACGAGGTGCTGGGCCGACCCGACGCGGCCGAGCGCGGCGGTCGCGGCGACGCGGCCCTGCTCGCCGCCGTGAATGCGCCCCGCGGCGACGGGATGCGCGACATCGTGGCGACCATTCAGGCCGAGCAGGACGAGATCATCCGGCTGGATCACCCGGGTGTGCTGGTGATCGAAGGCGGTCCCGGCACCGGCAAGACCGTGGTGGCGCTGCACCGGGTCGCCTATCTGCTGTACACCCAGCGCAAACGGATCGAGAACCACGGCGTCCTGGTCATCGGCCCGAACTCGGCGTTCCTGAACCACATCGGGCGGGTGCTGCCGTCGCTCGGCGAGACGGACGCGGTGTTCATGACCACCGGCGACCTGGTGCCCGGGCACAGCGTCAGCGCGGAGGACGGTCCGGACGCGGCGCGGTTCAAGGGTTCGCTGCGGATGCTCGACGTGCTCGCCGCGGCGATCGCCGACCGGCAACGGCTGCCCGACGATCCGATGCCGATCGAACTCACCGACGTCACGGTGCGCATCGACGCGGAGACCGCGCAGTGGGCGCGCGAGGAGGCAAGGGCCAGCGGACGCCCGCACAACGAGGCCCGCGCGGTGTTCGCCGACATCGTCACCTACGTGCTGACCGAACGGGCGATCGGCCGCATCGGCCGCGGCTGGCTGACCCGGGAGGACCGCCAGGCGTGGGAGGACCTGCGCGGCGACCTGCTCGGGGAACTGGCGGACAACGCCGCCTTCCTCGCGGCGCTCGACGAGCTGTGGCCGATCCTGACACCGGAGTCGCTGTTGGCGACGCTGTACACCTCCCCGGAGCGGTTGCGCGCCGCCGGCGCCGACGCAGGGTTGTTCCGCGCCGACGGCGCCGCGTGGACGGTCTCCGACGTGGCACTGCTCGACGAACTGGTCGACCTGCTGGGCCCCGACAAGGCCCGAGACGATTCCGTCGATCAGCAGCACAAGGCGGAGGCCGAATACGCCGCGGGTGTGCTGGATCTGATGGTCAGCCGCGAGGATCTGATGTCCGACGAGGACCATCTGCTGGCGACCGATCTGCTCTACGCCGAGGATCTCGCCGACCGTTTCGTCGAGCACGACACCCGCGAACTCGCCGAACGCGCTGCGGCGGATCGGAATTGGACCTATCGGCACATCGTGGTCGACGAGGCGCAGGAGCTGTCCGAGATGGACTGGCGGGTGCTGATGCGGCGCTGCCCGAGCAAGTCCTTCACCGTCGTCGGCGACCTCGCGCAGCGCCGGTCGGCTGCCGGAGCGGCATCGTGGCACACGATGCTCGACCCATACGCGCCGGCACGCTGGGTGTATCGGTCGTTGTCGGTGAACTACCGCACGCCCGCCGAGATCATGTCGGTGGCCGCCGCGCTGCTCGCCCAGTTCGCACCAGAGGTGCAGGCACCGGAGTCAGTCCGCGCGACGGGCGCCCAGCCGTGGTCGCGACGGGTGTCGAGGGACCAATTGCCCTCTGCCATCGACGAGTTCGTCGCTTCCGAAGCCGGGCGCGAGGGGACCAGCGTTGTCATCGGCCCGCCGGGCGTGGCGGGCACGGTGCCGCCGTCGCAGACCAAGGGTCTGGAGTTCGACGCGGTGTTGGTGGTGGAACCCGAGCGGATCGTCGCCGAGGGTCCGCGGGGCGCCGCCGAGTTGTACGTGGCGCTGACCCGCGCGACGCAACGGCTGGGCGTGCTACACGTCGGCCCGCTGCCGGACGCGTTGAGCGCACTGGTTCCGGTCAGAAGTCGCGGATGTCGGGCGTGAGTTGATGCGGCGGCGTGTCGGTGTCGTCGATGCCGAAGCTGATGACGCGCGCCGGCGTGATTCTGATGATGGCGGTGTCGACGGCTTCTGCACCGGGTCCCGCCTCGCGTGGAACGCTCGCCTGCGCGGCAGTGCCCCTGATCTCGAGGCAGCGAACCCGCCACGGCCGCTTGGAGGCGATGTCGTCGACGACGAACGCCACCTTCGGATTGACCGCGATGTTCCTGTACTTCTGGCTCTTGGCCATGTTGAAGCCGGAGATGTCGATGGTGCCCAGATCGCTGTTGTAGGCGAACCCGACCGGGCTGGCTTGCGGCGTGCCGTCACGCTGGACGGTGGCCAGTCGTCCGAGGTCGGCGGTGTTCAGGTAGTCGATTTCGTGCGGCTTGAAAGGCATGCCGTCACGCTAGGACCTCAAGTTCCGTTGAGGTCAAGGCCGCGTTCGCGGTGTCACTGCGCGTGGACGGGAAGCACGAGCACGTTGTCGGGCAGCGCCGGAGGTTGCGTCAGCTTGCTCTGGTAGGACGGGTGCCTGCGCATCGCGGCCAGGACTTCCTGCGAACGCCTGCGGTTCACCCGCCATGCAGGATGCGCCTCCAGGAATACGACATTGCCGGCTGTTGCCGTCGTGGTCATCGTCACCACCACCTCTGAACGGGACGTCGCTGGCAGTTATTCAGTTCTCATGGTGCGCGACGAACCTGAGCGCGACCGTCAGCGCAGCCCGTGAACTGGATAAGAAATGCCCGTTTGGACAATCGGGTAAACCTGCAGCGCATCGCGCTTATTCCTACCTCCAGGCGAAGACCGGCTGCTCCAACTCGTGCACTGGATCGTGCCGGCCTTCCAGGCCCAGCCAGCGCAGTTGCAGCAGGACCGCGCCGGTGGGCGCGTGGATCAGGTCGTTGCCCAGCGGAACCTGAACGACAGGACGCGGGCTCTCCGGGATGGTGATGAAGCGCGGCGAGTCGGCGCGCTGCAACTGATGCAGCCCCACCCGGTAGACGGCCACCACCTCGTCGGGGGCAGGGCGCGGATCGAGCCGGCCACCGCCCCACACGACCACCGGGGTGATGACGTAGCCCGACCGCGTTGGGTAGTCATCGAGCAGTCCCAGCACATCGGCGTCGGCCAGCCTGACACCCACTTCTTCGTCCAGTTCGCGGAGCGCGGCGTCGACGACCGTTTCGCCGGGGTCCAGCCGGCCCCCGGGAAGCGCCCACTGGGCGCTGTGCGCGGAGAGCCGAGTTGCCCTGCGGCACAGCAGGAAAGCGGCACCGCCCGACACGTCGACCATACGGCCGTCGAGGCCGGCCAGCGCGACCTCGCGGCCATCGTTCCAGTGCTCCACGTCAACCGGGTCGACCCGGTCGTCGCCCAACTCGGAATCGACGAGCACCACCGCCACGGCCGCGTGCCGCTTCGTCGGATCGGAGACCGCCCGACGATCGTGACCGGCCAGGTTGGCACGGATCCGGTCACGCAGCGAGAGGTCGTAGGCAATGGTCACCGCTCGACCATATTCGAGCTTGCGAAACGCCCGGCAAGAGAGGAGGAGTAGTAGTAGCTGATGACCTCCTTCGCGGACGGCCTACGCCAAGTCAGGACGGGTGCGCTGGCCGCGCGCGCGGCCGCGGAGGCAATCGCCGGGCAGTTGACCGACGACGAACTGCTGTGGCTGCTGGACGGCGACACCCCGGTGCGCGAGCTACCCCGGCTGTCCGGCCGGATGAAGAGGGGGCCGATCAGCGGGGGCGCGTTGCCCCGTTTGGGCGTTCCGGGCATGCGGTTCAGCGACGGCCCGCGCGGCGTCGCGATGGGGCACTCCACCGCGTTCCCCGTGACGATGATGCGAGCGGCAACGTGGGACCCCGCGCTGGAGGAACGGGTCGGGCTGGCCATGGGCCGGGAAGCCCGCGCGCAGGGCGCCAACTACTCGGGTGCGGTGTGTGTCAACCTGCTGCGTCACCCCGCGTGGGGGCGGGCTCAGGAGTGCTACGGCGAAGATCCGGTGCTGACCGGCCGGATGGCGGTCGGCCTGACCCGGGGCCTGCGCCGCAACGTGATGGCGTGCGTGAAGCATTTCGCGTTGAATTCGATCGAGGACTCACGGTTCAAGCTGGACGTCATCGTCGACGACCACGCGCTGCACGAGGTCTACCTTCCGCACTTCAAGGCGGTGGTCGAGGCCGGCGTCGACTCCGTGATGAGTTCGTACAACTCGGTCAACGGCGCGTTCGCCGCGGAGAACGAGGTGTTGCTGACCGAGATCCTGCGCGACGAATGGGGTTTCGACGGCTTCGTCACCAGCGACTGGATCGCGGGCGTGCACGATGCGGTCGCCAGCCTGGAGGCGGGCCTGGACGTCGAGATGCCGTTGCGGCTGCTGCGGGCGCGCGGACTGCCCCGCGCGCTGCTCAGCGGTCGAGTGAGTCGGGCGACGGTGCTGCGGTCGGTGCACCGCATCCTGGCGACGACGTTGCGGCACTACGCCGAGCGCGACGAGCATGAACCGTCGCGGGAGGTGGTCGCATCGCCCGACCATCGCGCGCTGGCGCGTGAGGTCGCTGTTGCGGGCTGCGTCCTGCTGAAGAACGACCAGGTCGCGGGGCGGCCCGTGCTCCCGCTGCCGCCGAACCTGCGGCGCGTTGCCGTGGTCGGGCCGCTGGCCGATCGTGCCAACATCGGAGATCGGGGCTCGTCGACCGTGCGACCGCCCACCACGGTGTCGGTGCTGGAGGGGCTGCGGGAGGCGTTGCCCGACATCGTGATCGACCACCGCGACGGCGCCGACGTGGCCGAGGCCGTGCGCGCCGCCGCCGACGCCGAAGCCGCCGTCGTCGTGGTCGGGTTGGGGCCGGACGACGAAGGCGAACGCATCATCGCCGAAGGCGGCCCCGGCCCTGCGCTGTTCGGCTTCCCGTTCACCCTGCGCCCGGTGCGGTTCGTGACGGACAAGATCATGGCCAGCGTCGGCTATCTGGCCAGCCCCTTCGGCCGCGGCGGCGACCGCACGTCGCTGACCCTGCACGACGACGACGAGGATCTGGTGCGGGCGGTGGCGGCCGCCAACCCGGCCACCGTCGTGGTCGTCGTCGGCGGCAGCGCCATCATCTTGGAAGCGTGGCGGCATCGGGTGCCCGCAATCCTGATGGCCTGGTATCCCGGCATGGAAGGCGGCCGCGCCGTCGCCGACATCCTGACCGGCGTTGCCGAACCCGGTGGCCGACTGCCGGTCGCCATTCCGGTGGCCGCAGAGCACCTGCCGTACTTCGACTCGACGGCCGCCCGTATCGAGTACGACGCCTGGTGGGGCCAGCGCAAGCTCGACCGCGACGGCAACGCCGCCGCCTTCCCCTTCGGATTCGGGTTGGGGTACACGACGTTCGAGTGGCAGCTGGTGGGTCATCACGCGGCGGACGCCGACGGTGTGGCCACCGTCCGCGCCGTCAACGCAGGCGCGCGGCCCGGGTCCTCCGTCGCACAGGTCTACGCGGTCGATGCCGCGGCGGCCCGGCCTGTACCGCAGCTGATCGGCTTTCGCCGGGTCGCCCTGGCCGCCGGGGAGTCAGCGGACGTCGACGTCGACCTGGACCTGACGCCCACGCTTGCGCGCGATCCCCAGACCCGCTCGTGGGCAAGGCGTCCCGGCTCGTGGCGCATCGTCGTCGGCTCGCACAGCCCGTCGACGACCGACGGTTCTGTCGAACTCTTCGACGCGCCGCAGTGAGGCTCAGGCCGCCTTGTAGCGCCGCCGCCACTCGTTCAGCAGATCCACCGCGTCTTCGGCGGGGCGGTCCCAGAACCCCATGACCAGACCGTCGGCCAGCGACCCGTCGCGACCCCGGAAGTTGAAGAACATCTCCCGCACGATCGAACGGGACCGCCTGTGCGCCAGCGTGTATCCGACCTGCACTGCGGTGGGCGCCTGGCCGCCCTGCCGGAAGGCGTCGGCGAACGTCACGTCGGAGGCGTCGACTGCGTCGCCCCATTGGCCTGCGGGTGCGACGAGCATGAACGTGCCGATCTGACGCCACTCGTATCGGCGGGGCCGGAATATCCCGTCGTTGACCTCGAACCCGTTGCTGGACAGGCGCAGCCACCAACTTCCCCGTCCGCTGCGCCACGAAGCCGTGGCCAGGCGCAGCGTCAACCAGCCGAACAGCCAGGTGACCGCCGTCAGCACCACCGCCGCCAGCACAGCGCCTGCGAGGACGGACGGCGGGTGGACCACCAACAGGAACAGAAACCACAGCCCGGCCGCGGCGAGCGCGCCGAAGAACAGCGGAAGACAGATCCGAACGACCCGGCCGTCCATGTCCCGGTAGTACAACTGCCATTCCGTCATCGCATCACCTCCATAAGTCGCTGCTGTGCCGCCGCCTGGATCTCCGCCACTCTCGCCGGGTCGAGTCCCCACGGTCGTTCGACACCGACGCGACGATCGAGATCCCACAGCACGCACTGCTCGCCCGGGGCGGCGACCAACGTCCACGCGATCACGGTGCGCCGCAGTTGCTCCTCCATCGGGTCTGCGGTGGCGGCGATGTGCTCCGGTTGGCCGCCGGCGGGGTTGTGATGCAGGAACGTCCCGTACGCCGCCGAGCAGAAGTGCTGATACCGCATCGTGCACAGGATCAGCCCGTGCCAGGCCTCGTCGACGGCGTGCGAGGGCATGCCGATCACTCGGTCATCGCGAAGCGCGGCCGCACAGCAACGCAGCCATTGCCGAAGACCCGTCTCGATCAGTTCGCGGGGCTGCCACGAGCACGTCTTGAAGACCGCGGGCGGCAGTTCGAGCCCCGCGACGGCCGCCTCGGCTCGCTGAAATCCCCTGCGTCGCATGGACGGCAGCACACCCGTACGCACCTGTCGAGCCCCTAGCCGCCGCATCCGCCGCATCCGCCGCAGCCCCCGCCGCAGCCCGCCCCGCAACCGCCGCAGCCGCCGCCCACCGCCCCGAGCGTCGTACACGTAGTGGCCTTCTCGGCGTGCGACGACGTCGAGTCCGGATCCGCGCCGGCTGACCACACGTCGTCGCTGTGCCGCCACTGGCTGGTGCGGCGCAGAAGACGGCCCAGTGCGATGACCGCCGCGCCCACCACGATGGTGATGGTGATGGCCATGTGACACCTCCTCGTGTCTCGGGTGCTCATCGTCTGCGGCGCCCCGGCGAACGTGAAGCGTTCTCACCCGAATTGCGGCCTTTACTAGCGCAATCCACAGATTCACGCGTTCGGTGCGCGACCGAATCTGTGGATCGTGCAAGAAAGCACTGCCCCGCGACCCGTTCGCCTCTGCACACCCCGACGACGGCGGATCCTGACTGCACCACGAGGCAAGGAGGCCCCGACATGAGGTCGACACTCAACGACGATCGCACCGGCCACGAGCTGCCTGTGTCCGCGCGAGATCCGCTCAGCCATACGATGATCCACCGCTACCGTGTCGCAACGAGCGATCTGGGCGCGGCCGGATTCGTCGACGGCGCCACGGTGCTGACCTGGATACACCGGGCGGCGCGCGCCGTCGCTGCCCGATGGAGCGGGCAGTGCTGTGTGGCCGCCTCGCTCGGCAACTTCCACCTCGACAACCCCATCGGTGTAGGCGAACTCGTCGAGGTGCACGCCTGCCTGGTTCACACCGGCAGCAGCAGCATCCACGTCCTCGTCACCGTGACGGCCGGTGCAGCGGGGCACGGCACTCCGCAAACCACCCAGTGCCCAATGGTTTTCGTCGCCGTCGACGATCTCGGCAACCCGGTTCGGGTGGCGTCCTGGACGCCGGTCACCATGCTCGAACTTCAGCGTCAGCGGCAGGCGCGGGTGCGCATCCGGACGCGAAGGCGGATCGAGGATGCCATCGCGAGCCAGAGCCTCACCCCGGCGGGCGCTTCTTCCCGGACGACGCGGCGCGTCGTGGTGACTCGGGCCGATGCGGGCGGCGACGGCGCCGTACACGGCGACCGGGTGATGCGCTGGATCGACGATGCGGCCAATGCGTGCGCCGCGGACCGGTCCGGCGTCGGCGGGCTGACGTCCTATGTCGCTTCGATCCGCTTTCGCAGCGGGCTCGCCGTCGGCGACCACGTGACAGTGACCGCACGCGTCGTGCACACCGGCCCGCGCAGCACCCACCTCGACGTCCGGGTCACGAGGGCCGACGTATGCACCGGCACGGCTCACGTGGTGGCGGAGGGTCTGCTGGTCGTCGTGTCGCTGGACGCATCCGGCCGCGCCAGGTCCGTGCGACAGTGGACGCCCGACTGCGACGACGACCGTCGGCTCGACCGACAGGCGCGGCAGCTCATCGAGATGCGGCAGCTCTTCGAGCCCTATTCGCGCCCCGCCGTCAGCTGGTCGGCATGAGCGCGGCTTCGAAGAAGCCGAGTTCCAGGCCCATCGCCCGTCGGTAGGCCGCGCGCACGGCGGGGCCGTCGTCGGCCCGCTCAGCATGATGTCAAACACGATGACGTCGAATTGGTGCTCTGTGGCCTGCCACAGTCCATCGGTGCCGGTCTCTGTGTGAACCACGACGAATCCCTCGGCGCGTAGTCCCACCTTCAGACGGGCAGCGACGTCTGCACGCGGCAAGCGCCGGGGCCGACGCACCTGCTACCGGAGGGGAGAACGTCACGGCTCTGCGGTGTCAACGACGAGCAGCGATGGACTCGGGTGTGCAGTTCGGTGCGCCGGCCGGTCGTTGCCCTGTGCCGACGTCGCCAGCATGACAAAGCCGCACTGAGAAAACACTGAGGGACAACCGTGCGCAACGCTCCTGCCGCTGCCGAAAGCCCCCTCGTGGGGCTGTTTCCTCGGCCGATAGCACATCAACCGCAGTTTCGCAGCCGAATACGTTTGGGTTCTTCTCAGCGGATCTTTGCGATACTTTCAGACCTTGCGGGACAAAAGGGCGACGCATCTGCAGTTGCGCCGCTTGCTTGAGGTGGGTGGGGATCGCTCGAGCGGCAAGCGGAGACAAGCGGTATTTCGAGCAGAAGGGTTTGGCAAAAAACGTGAAGGCATTCAGTCGGGTACTTGTCGCGATGGTCGCCGCGGTCGCGGCTCTCTTTGTGAGCACCGGTACCTCTCACGCGGGACTGGACAACGAGCTGAGCCTGGTTGACGGTCAGGATCGGACGCTGACGATCCAGCAGTGGGATACCTTCCTGAACGGCG
>NZ_QQBJ01000039.1 GCF_003347205.1 Mycolicibacterium moriokaense | reverse complement strand
CAGAAAAACCCCGGCCGATGGCCGGGGCAATCTGTAACCGATGACGCGACTCACATGTAACCCATGACTCGACTCATCACAAGGGTGCGCGAGGGGGGATTCGAACCCCCACGCCCATAGGACAATGGCACCTAAAGCCATCGCGTCTGCCGTTCCGCCACTCGCGCGTGAGCGTCCCAAGGGTATCGCGGTACCGTTGAACGGTGTCCACTACGCGGCGTAGGAGACCGGCGCTGATCGCGTTGGTCATCGTCGCCGCCGCAGGTTGCCTGGCCCTGGCCTGGTGGCAGTGGTCGCGCTTCGAGTCGGCATCGGGCTCGTTCCAGAACCTCGGCTACGCGCTGCAGTGGCCGATGTTCGCCGGGTTCTGTGTCTACGGCTACTACAAGTTCGTGCGCTACGAGGACGCGCCGCCGCAGCCGAAGAGCCACGACGCCGTCACCGAGATACCAGCCGGTCTGCTGCCCGAAAGACCCAAAGGCACAACGCAATCCGACGACGACCCCGCACTGCGGGAATACAACGCATATCTTGCCGAACTGGCCGAGAAAGACAAGGAATCGTGACCGATACCCCCGCCTCGACGACCCCCGTCGAATCCATTCGCAAAGCGCTTGTCGGCTATCGCGTGATGGCGTGGACGACCGGCATCTGGTTGATCGCGCTGTGCTACGAAATCGTGCTCCGATATGTGGTGAAGGTGGACAATCCGCCGACCTGGATCGGTGTCGTCCACGGCTGGGTCTACTTCGTCTACCTGCTCGCCACCGCGAACCTTGCGGTGAAGGTGCGCTGGCCCATCGCCAAGACCGTCGGCGTGCTGCTCGCGGGCACCATTCCGCTGGTCGGCATCATCGTCGAGCACTTCCAGACCAGGGACATCAAGACGAAGTTCGGCATTTAGCCGCGCCAAGGTCAGGTGAGGTGCTTGAGCACCTCGGCCGCCACTTGCTCGCCGCTGTCCTCCTGCAGGAAGTGCGACGCGCCCTCGATCTTCACCTGCTCGGCAGCCGTCGGGATCAGGTCACAGAACACCTGTCCGGCCCTCGGGTACGGGAAGATGCCGTCCATGTCCGAGAACGCCACCAGCGCGGGCTTCTGCCAGCGAGAAAGCGCGTCGGAGACCGCGCGCATCCGGTCTGCGCCGACCGCGCCCTCGGCCGTCGGCACCAGCAACGGGAACTCCGCGGCGCCGGCCTTCGACTCGACCGTGGGGAACGGCGCTTCGTAGGCGGCGATGACGTCCTCGGGGACGTCCGTCGCCGTCGCCCCCTGAATCACGAACCCGACCGGAAGATCGGGGTTCTTCTCGGCGAAATCACGCCACGCCATGAAACCCTTGGACACCCGGCCGGTGAACAGGCCGGTGTTCAGAATCGCCAGCGCGCCAACATGATCCGAGTTCTCCACGGCCCAGCGCAGACCGATCGGACCGCCCCAGTCCTGCACCACGGCGATCGCGTCGCGCAGATCCAGGCCGGCCAATACCCGTGAGGTGAGCTCGACGTGTCGGTCATACGAATACCAGCGCCGGTCGGTCGGCTTGTCCGAGCGCCCGAACCCCGCGTAGTCGACGGCGATCACCCGATGTCCGGCCTCGACCAGCGGACCGACCATCTTTCGATAGAGGTAGGCCCAGGTCGGTTCGCCGTGGAAGCAGACGACCGGTCTGCCGGACCTAGGCCCTTCGTCGATGTAATGCATTCGCAGTCCGTCGACGTCGACGTAGTTCGGCGCGAAGTCATATCCGGGCAAGGTCGCGAATCGGTCGTCGGGCGTACGGAATATTTCGGTCGTCGCGGTCATCGGCTCACCGTAGCCGGTCGTTGACCGACCGGTCAACTATCGTATGATGACGTAATGCCCAGGACCTCGGACGCGCGCGAGCGCATCGTCGCGACCGCCGCGCGGCTGTTCCTGGAGCGCAGCTACCACGCGGTCGGCGTCGACGAGCTGTGCCAGGCCGCCGACGTTCGAAAGGGCAGTTTCTACCACTACTTCTCGTCGAAGTCCGAGCTCGCCAAGGCGGTCGTCGACCTGCACGCGGACGCCTTCACGCAGCGCCTGTCAGGTAATGGCGCGACCACGCCGGTGCAGAAGCTGCATGCGATCCCCGACGCGATCGGCGCCATCCAGTCGGCCCTCGAGGCGCAGTTCGGGCGGGCGGTGGGCTGTCCGTTCGGCAACCTGGCCGCCGAGTTGTCCACCACCGACGACGACCTGCGAGCGCACATCGCTGCAGTGCTCGGCGCCATGGAGCGCTACCTGGCGACCGCGTGCCGTGACGCGGCCGCGGCCGGCGTGTTGCGCAAGGGCACCGACCCGGATCGCCTCGCCCACGCCCTGCTGGCCCAGTATCAGGGCATCATCCTGCTCGCCAAGCTGAACAGCTCAGGCGTGGCGGACCTGGCGCCCGCGCTGCACGACTTCATCGACGGCTACCTGGCCGAGGCGCCGGCCGGCGGCTGAGTACATCTAGGCGAGGTCCCGCAAGGCAGGCAGCAGCAACGCCAACGCCCGACCCCGGTGCGACGCCGCGTCCTTCTCCTCCGCGGTGAGTTCGGCGGCCGTCCGCGACGAGCCGTCGGGCACGAAGACCGGGTCGTAGCCGAATCCGCCGTCCCCCTTAGGTTCTCGCGCGATGCGGCCAGGCCACGTGCCGCGCACCACCGCCTCGCCCGTCGCGGACACCAACGCACACGCCGAAACAAAGGCGCCGCCGCGCCGCTCGTCAGGAACGTCTTGGAGTTGCGTGAGCAGCAGCGCGGTATTGGCCGCGTCTTGGCCGTGCACCCCGGCCCAGCGCGCCGACAACACGCCGGGCATGCCGTTCAGCGCGTCGACCTCGAGCCCGGAATCATCGGCCACGCTGGGCAACCCGGTCGCCCGGTACGCGTCGCGCGCCTTGGCGGATGCGTTCTCCTCGAACGTCGCGCCCGTCTCGGGTGCCTCGTCGAACGGCGCGACGTCGTCCAGAGACAACAACGTCAGGCCCGAGATCCCCGCGGCATCGAGCACCCGCCGCAATTCGGCCAGTTTCTTGCGGTTGCGGCTGGCGACCAGCAGCTCAGTCAGAGCCGAACGCCTTCTTCGCGGGCTCATCCGATTCGGGTAGCGCGCCGGGATAGGGCGCTTCCAGCGCCTCGCGCTGGATCGCGAACAGTTGCTCGCACGCGGCGAGTGCGGCATCGAGAAGCTTGTCCAGCGTCGAGCGCGGGAACGTCGCCCCCTCGCCCGTGCCCTGGATTTCGACCAGTGTGCCGGTGTCGGTGGCGACCACGTTCATGTCGACCTCCGCCCGCGAGTCCTCGGTGTAAGGCAGGTCGGTGCGGATGCGCCCGTCGACGACGCCCACGCTCACCGCGGCGATGGCGCATGACAGCGGGCGCGGGTCAGCGAGCTTGCCGCCCGCGGCCAGCCAGGTGACCGCGTCGGCCAACGCCACATATGCACCCGTGATCGCGGCGGTGCGGGTGCCGCCGTCGGCCTGCAGCACGTCGCAGTCGATCGCGATGGTGTTCTCCCCCAGCGCCGCCAGATCGATGCACGCCCGCAACGACCGCCCGACCAGCCGGCTGATCTCCTGGGTGCGCCCGCCGACGCGGCCGCGGACAGACTCGCGATCCGAGCGTTCGTGGGTGGCCGCGGGCAGCATCGCGTACTCCGCCGTCAGCCAGCCCTGGCCCGAGCCCTTGCGCCACCGGGGCACGCCCTCGGTGACGCTGGCCGTGCACATCACCCGGGTCTGACCGAACTCCACCAACACCGATCCGGCCGGGTGAGAGGTGAAACCGCGGGTGATGACCACCGGACGCAACTCGTCGTCGAGCCGACCGTCTTCTCTTCTGGACACGGGCCAACCCTAGCCGGTGCCCCCGTCATCACTGCCGGGTGACGGGGAAGGACTCGCCGCACACCACCGCGTGCACGGGTCCGTCGAATTCCGCCTTCGCCTCGCTGATCACGTCCTCGCGCGACGTCCACGGCGGTATGTGGGTGAGCAGCAGTTCGCCGACCCCGGCCCGCGCCGCGGCCTGGCCCGCCTCGGTTCCGGACAGGTGCAGGTTCGGCGGACGCGACGGATCGTGTGTCCACGAAGCCTCGCAGAGAAAGACGTCCGCGCCACGAGCCAGATCGACAAGCGCATCGCAGGCGCCGGTGTCGCCGCTGTAGACGAACGTCGCCCCGGACGGGTCGGTGAAGCGCATTCCGTAGGACTCGGTCGGGTGGCACACCAGCCGCGGTTCGACGGTCAGCGGACCGATCTGCACCGGTTGCCGATCCACCCAATGGCGGATGTCGAAGATGTCGCTGAAGTCGTCGATCTCCGCACCCTCGGGCGATGAGGCCGCACCGAGGCGCGCCCACGTCTTCTTCGGGCCGAACATCAAGCCGCGCTCCGGCGCGGGTGACGGGTGGTAGCGCCGCCATACGAACAGCCCGGGCAGATCGAGACAGTGGTCGGCGTGCAGATGAGACAGCAGCACATGCACCGCGTTCGGATCCGCGTGCCGCTGCAGCGCACCGAGTACACCGCCGCCGAAATCGATCACGATGGGTGGCGTGTCGGGCGCGCTCAACAGGTACCCGGACGCCGGCGAATCAGGCCCGACAACACTGCCGGAGCAACCGAGTACGGTGATTCGCACGCCCACTAGCTTGCCATGCCCACTATCCCGATGACGAAAACATCAGTGCTTTGATTAACGAACGTAATCATTGCGCGCCAACGTGACGCTGAACAGGTCGAACACCGTCGAGTGTCGGGCCCAGAAATCGTGCCGCCAGTGTGGTGAACGCCTCAGGATCGCCGGTCGCCTCGAACCGGCGGCGGGCGGCGGGCGCGTCGTGCGGGCGAAGCAGATCGGCCTCGGTCAGCACGCGCAGCAAGTCCTTGGCGGTCTCCTCCGCGCTGGAGACCAGCGTGACGTCCTCGCCCACCGCCAATTGGATCAGCCCTGACAGCATCGGGTAGTGGGTGCACCCGAGCACCAGCGTGTCGACGTCGGCGCGGTGCAGCGGTTCCAGGTATCCCTCGGCCAAACCGAGCACCTGCCTGCCGCTGGTGACGCCACGCTCGACGAAGTCGACGAAGCGCGGGCACGCCACGCCGGTGACCTCGACGTCGCGCGCCGCGGCGAACGCGTCCTGGTAGGCGCCCGACGCGATGGTCGCCTCGGTGCCGATCACGCCGATGCGGCCGTTGCGCGTGGTCGCCACCGCGCGGCGCACCGCGGGCAGGATCACCTCGACGACCGGAACCGGCGCGTAGCGCTCGCGGGCATCGCGCAGGCACGCCGACGATGCGCTGTTGCACGCGATCACCAATGCCTTGACGCCGCGCTCGACGAGGTCGTCGCCGATGGCCAGGGCGTGTGCCCGAATCTCGGGGATGGTCAGCGGGCCGTACGGGCCGTTGCCGGTGTCACCGACATAGACGATGTCCTCGTCGGGCAGTTGGTCGATGACCGCCCGCGCAACCGTGAGCCCGCCGACACCGGAATCGAAGATCCCGACCGGCGCCAAGGCCGCGCTCATGTCGACAGGTACGGGTTCGTCGCCCCCGCCTTACGGCGTTCTCGCTCTTTGCGCTCCGGCCCCGACAACAGGTAGGCCGCGATCACCCCGGCGACCGCTCCGCACAGGTGACCCTGCCACGACACCCCCGGCGTGCCGGGCAGCATCCCCAGAAAAACGCCGCCGTAGATGAACAACACCACGACGCCGACGACGATCTCCCACACCGTGCGGGTGAAGAAGCCGAACACGATCAGAAACGCCAGCCAGCCGAAGATCAGGCCCGACGCGCCGATGTGGTTGGTCTCGCAGGAGACGCCGACATACGGACAGTGCGCACCGATGTTGCCGATCAGCCAGGTGCCGAAGCCGCCGAGGATCCAGATGATCGCGGTGGCGAAGATGAACCGCGACAGACCCGCGAGCGTCATCAGGAAGCCGAGGATCAGCGCCGGGAAAGTATTGGCGATCAAGTGATCCCAGTTGGAGTGCAGCAGCGGCGCGAAGATGATGCCCATCAGTCCGTCGGCCTCCAACGGCCGGATGCCGTTGCGGTCGAGGCGGTGGTCGGACAGCGAGTCGAACAGTTCGATCACGTAGAGCAGCGCGATGAAGCTGACGATGGTGACGCCACCGACCACCCATGCCGGTCGCTTCTTCGGCGCCGTCGGCTGGGGTAGGTAACCCGGTCCGCCTACGCCCACAATTGCCCTTCCAAAGCATCTTCTGCTTCATCCAGGCTACCGGCGTACGCGCCGGTCGACAGATACTTCCAACCCGCATCGGCCACCACGAACGCGATGTCGGCGCGCTGGTTGGCCTTGACCGCCTTGGCGGCGACGCCGAGCGCGGCGTGCAGCACCGCGCCGGTGGAGATACCGGCGAAAATGCCCTCGACTTGCACCAGCTCACGGGTGCGCTTGACCGCGTCGAACGAGCCCACCGAGAACCGGGTGGTCAGCACATCCTCGTCGTACAACTCAGGGATGAACCCCTCGTCGATGTTACGCAGCGCATAGACGCCTTCGCCGTATCGGGGCTCGGCCGCCACGATCGCGATGTCGGGCACCTGCTCGCGCAGGTAGCGTCCGCTGCCCATCAGCGTGCCCGTCGTGCCGAGGCCCGCGACGAAGTGCGTGATCTCGGGCAGATCGGCCAGCAGCTCCGGGCCGGTGCCCTCGTAGTGCGAATCGGTGTTGGCCGGGTTGCCGTACTGGTAGAGCATCACCCAGTCGGGGTTCTGCGCGGCCAGCTCCTTGGCGTGCGCAACGGCGGTGTTGGACCCGCCCTCGGCCGGCGAGAAGATGATCCGCGCGCCGTAGAGCTCGAGCAGTTGGCGACGCTCGATCGAGGTGTTCTCCGGCATCACACAGATCATCTTGTAGCCCTTGAGCAGGGCGGCCATCGCCAACGAGATGCCGGTGTTGCCGCTGGTCGGCTCCAGGATCGTGGCGCCGGGCTCGAGCAGTCCGTCGCGTTCGGCAGCCTCGATCATGCGCAACGCCGGCCGGTCCTTGATGGAGCCCGTGGGGTTTCGGTCCTCGAGTTTGGCCCACAGCCGAACGTGCGGCGCCCCGCCGTCGGCCGGATCGTCGTCCCAGCGGGGCGACAACCGGCGCAGGCCCACCAACGGGGTGTTGCCCAGCGCCTCCAGCAGCGAGTCGTACCGCGTCATCGACGCCTGCTCACCCCCCGGCCACTGCGGGCAGGATGGTCACCGAGTCGCCGTCGGAGATCTGGGTCTCCAGGCCGCCGGAGAAGCGCACGTCCTCGTCGTTGACGTAGATGTTGACGAAGCGGTGCAGCTTGCCGTCATCGACCAGGCGCTCGGAGATCCCCGAGTAGTTGGACTCCAGGTCGCTGATCACGGCCTGCAGCGTCTCGCCCGTGGCCGAGACGCGCTTCTCGCCACCGGTGTGGCTGCGCAGAATGGTGGGCACGGAAACAGTAACGGTCATGGTGGCTTTCTCCTCGGCGCTCAGTACTTTTCGACGATGTTGACGGGCTCTTCTGTGACGACGCCGTCGACGATGCGATAGCTGCGCAGCTCGTACTCGTCGGGGTCGCGGGTGGACACCAGCACGTAGTGCGCGTCGGGTTCGGACGCATACGAGATGTCGGTGCGGCTGGGGTAGGCCTCGGTCGCGGTGTGCGAGTGATAGATGACGACGGGCGCTTCGCCTGATTCTTCCAATGCGCGCCACACCTTCAGCTGCTCCATCGAGTCGAACCGGTAGAACGTCGGCGAGCGCTCGGCGTTGACCATGGCGATGTGCCGCTCGGGGCGGTCGGAGCCCTCCGGTCCGGCGAGCACGCCGCACGCCTCGTCGGGATGGTCTGCGCGCGCGTGCGCCACCATGGCGTCGACCAGGTCGGCGCGAATCTCCAGCACCTCGGCTTCCCTTCTTCTCCTCAAGCGGAGAACGCTCCGGGCAACATGTCCCGGTAGGTCGGTATTCCAGCCACCGACTCTGCCGCAAGCACGCCGACGAGCACCGCCCGGGCCAGCACATCGGCCGCCGCGGCCCCGACGTCGGTGATCAACGGCACCTCCGGGGACATCGACGCGGGGGTCTCGGGATCCGGAGGCACCTCGACGGCGCCTGTGGCCAGCGCGAACACCGTATCGCCGTCCAACGGGGTGTGGCAGGGCCGGATGGTGCGGGCGAGGCCGTCGTGGGCGGCGACGGCGACCCGGCGACATCCCGAGGGGCTCAGCGCGGCGTCGGTGGCGACCACGGCGATCGTGGTGTTGAGCGGGCTGAGCTCGGTGCGCCGGCCGGCGTAGGCCGCGAGCTGGTCCGCGGGTGGAGCCACCAGGCCGAACTCGGCGATCTGGTCGGCCTGCCACGGCAGCCCGGTGGCCGGGTCTACGGCGTCACCCGCGGCGTTGACGACGACGACCGCGCCGACCGTCACGCCGATCTCGGTGAGGGTGACCGAGGCCGTGCCGACCCCGCCCTTGAGCACACCGACCCGGGCGCCCGAGCCCGCGCCGACGGTGCCGACGGCCACCCGTGTCGAGGCGCTCTGCGCGGCCGCGTATCCGAAGTCGGCAGTGGGCCTGCATGCCCATCCCCCGACGGGCAGGTCGAACACCACCGCGCTGGGCACGATCGGCACCACGCCGCCGTCCATCGCGACCCCGCGGCCCTGCTCCTCGAGCCAGCGCATCACGCCGTCGGCAGCGGCCAGGCCGAACGCGCTGCCGCCGCTGAGCACCACCGCGTCGACGTCGCGCACGGAGTTGATCGGGTCGAGCAGATCGGTCTCGCGGGTACCGGGGGCTCCACCGCGACAGTCGACGGCACCGACGGTGCCCGGCGGTGTCAGCACGACCGTCGTTCCGCTGGCCCAGCCGGAGCCCAGCGTCACGTCGGGGTCGACTCGCTGGTGGTGGCCGACAAGGATTCCGCCGACGTCGGTGATCGAGGTCATTTCTTGTCCATCAGGCCGAGGACCAGATACTCCTGCAGCACCGTCAGCCACTGATAGACGTCGAAATGGCCGGCCATCGGATGATCGGCAGGCAACTGATCGGGCCCGTCGGGCCCGACGTCGAGCATCGTGCCCAGCGCGAGCCGGACATCGTTGACGGCGGCCGCCCAGGCGTGCGCGTCGTCCTCGCTCAACTCGAACCGACCCCCGCCATTGGGCACGGTGTCCAGCACCCGTTGCGCCGCTTCGCGTTTCGCGGCGATGATCTCCGGCTCGTGCAGACTGCGCAAGGCACTGTTCAGGCTCTCCGCAGTACCGGATCCGGCGGGGTGGTCGTTCTGCGGCCGGAAGAAGTCGGGCAGCAACCGCTTCATCGTCTCGTCGTCGGGGGGACTTGAATTACCGGTCTTCAACCCCGTGATCGCCTCGAGTTCGTCTGCAGGCGAGGATGTTTCGCGCTCTTCGAGCATCGCCAGCATGGATGTCACCAGGCTCTCGAGCAGCGCCGCCTCGTGCGACGCCAACGACGAACGAAAGCGTGGGCCGGCTGCGGTTTCGACCCGCTTCCACTTGCGCACTATTGCGTCCAGGCTCCGATAGTCAGCGGTCGTGTTGCATGGTTGCCCACAGGCCCGCGGCGTGCAGCTTGGACACGTCGACCTCCATCGACTCGCGACTGCCCGCCGTCACCACGGCCTTGCCTTCGTTGTGCACCTGCAGCATGAGCTTGGTGGCATGCGGCTCGCTGTAGCCGAACAACTTCTGGAAGACGTAGGTCACGTAGGTCATCAGGTTGACGGGGTCGTCCCAGACGACGGTCACCCACGGGGACTCGGTGTCCTCGGCGACGTCGACGTGCTTCTCCTCGCGAGTTCCCGGGCGGGTCTTCGCTGGGGTAACCATGTGCCCAGAATAGCTGGGGCCTAACTGGGCAGGAGAACGGTTACGGTTGCGGGATGACAGCGGCGTTGCTGACAGACAAGTACGAGCTGACGATGCTTGCTGCCGCGCTGCGCGACGGGACCGCGCATCGCCGCACGACGTTCGAGGTGTTCGCGCGCCGACTGCCCGAGGGTCGGCGGTACGGCGTGGTGGCGGGTACGGCGCGGTTCGTGGAAGCGTTGGCGGAGTTCACCTTCGACGACGCAGCGCTGGACTCGCTTGCGGATTTCATCGACGCCGAGACCCGCGCCTACCTCGCGGACTACCGGTTCCGCGGCGACGTCGACGGCTACGCCGAGGGTGAGCTGTATTTTCCCGGCTCGCCGGTGCTGTCGGTGCACGGCACCTTCGGCGAGTGCGTCGTGCTGGAGACGCTGGCGCTGTCGATCCTCAATCACGACTCGGCCATCGCGTCGGCGGCGGCCAGGATGGCCAGCGCCGCGCAGGGCCGCACCCTGATCGAGATGGGTTCGCGGCGCACCCACGAGCAGGCGGCGGTGGCCGCCGCGCGGGCCGCCTACCTGGCCGGTTTCGCCGGTTCGTCGAACCTCGAGGCCCAACGCCGCTACGGCGTGCCCGCCCTGGGCACCAGCGCACACGCGTTCACCTTGCTGCACACAACGGCCAACGGGCCTGACGAGGTCGCCGCGTTTCGGGCCCAGGTCGACGCGCTCGGCGTCGGCACCACCTTGCTGGTCGACACCTACGACATCACCCAGGGAGTGGCCAACGCCGTCGAGGTGGCCGGCCCCGAACTCGGCGCGGTCCGCATCGACTCCGGCGACCTGGGCGTGCTGGCCCGGCAGGTCCGCGCACAACTCGACGGGCTCGGCGCGACGAAGACGCGCATCGTCGTCTCCGGTGACCTCGACGAGTTCGCGATCGCCGGGCTGCGCTCGGACCCGGTCGACATGTACGGGGTCGGCACGTCGGTGGTGACCGGCTCGGGCGCACCCACCGCGGGCATGGTCTACAAGCTGGTCGAGGTGGACGGGATGCCCGTGGAGAAACGCAGCCTGCACAAGGAGTCACACGGCGGCCGCAAGAAGGCCACGCGGCTGGCCAAGCCGTCCGGAACCGTCATCGAGGAGATCGCCTATCCCGCGGCGGCGGGCGCCCCTCGGTCCGACCTCGTCGCGCGCGATCTGACGGTCCCGCTCGTCGAAAGCGGCGAACCGGTCGGGGACCTGCGCCTCGGCGCCGCCCGCGACAGGGTGGCCGCGGGCCTGCTCAGCCTGCCGTGGGACGGGCTCAAGCTCTCGCGCGGGGAACCCGCGATCGCGACCCGGATGGTTCCGCCCGCGGGCCGAGGCGCGTAGGAGGAGCCACGCCCGACGCAGCAGAGGTCACCGACCTGCTCGCCACCGCGGTCGCCGCGCTCGGCGGCAGCGAGCGCAGTGGCCAGGTTCAGATGGCCGAGGCCGTTGCCCACGCCTTCGACACCGGTGAACACCTCGCCGTTCAGGCGGGCACCGGCACCGGCAAGTCGCTGGCCTATCTGGTGCCCGCCATCGCCAGGGCGGTTGCCACCGACGAGCCCGTGGTGGTGTCGACGGCCACCATCGCGCTGCAGCGCCAGCTCGTCGACCGCGACCTGCCCGCGCTGGCCGACACGCTGGTCGACGCCCTGCCCCGGCGGCCGAAGTTCGCTCTGCTCAAGGGACGCGGAAACTATCTGTGCCTGAACAAGATTCACAACGGCAGTCAAAATGGCCCCGCAGAGCCGGATGACCGCCCGCAGGAGGAGCTGTTCGACGCGGCGGCGACCACCGCACTCGGGCGCGACGTGCAACGGCTGACCCAATGGTCGTCGAGCACCGAGACCGGCGACCGCGACGAGCTTGTGCCCGGCGTGCCGGACCGGTCGTGGAGCCAGGTCAGCGTCTCGGCCAGGGAGTGCATCGGCGCGGCGCGCTGCCCGTTCGGCGTGGACTGCTTCGCGGAGAAGGCGCGCGACACGGCCGGACAGGCCGATGTCGTGGTCACCAACCACGCACTGCTGGCCATCGACGCCATCTCCGACGCCGCGGTGCTGCCCGAGCATCGGCTTCTGGTCATCGACGAGGCGCACGAACTGACCGACCGGGTCACCGGCGTGGCCACCGCCGAACTGTCGAACGCGGTCCTCAGCGCGGCCACCCGCCGCGTCGCGCGGCTGGTGGAACCCGAACTGGCGCAACGGCTCGAGGCGGCGTCGGCGACATTCACCTCCGCCATTCACGATGCGACGCCAGGCCGCATCGACCGCCTCGACGACGAGATGACGACGTATCTGACCGCGCTGCGTGACGCGGCGAGCAGGGTGCGCTCGGCGATCGACATGTCGCCATCGGATCCGGCGGCGGCCTCGGCGCGCGCCGAGGCGGTGACGGCGCTGTCCGACATCAGCGACACCGCGACCAGGATCGTCGCCTCGTTCGTCCCCGCGATACCGGACCGCGACGACGTGGTCTGGCTCGACCACGAGGACAACCGCGGCTCCGTCCGTGCCGTCATGCGCGTGGCGCCGCTGTCGGTGGCAGGTCTGTTGCGCGGCAGGCTGTTCGACCAATCCACCGCGGTGCTCACCTCGGCCACGCTGACCGTCGGAGGATCTTTCGACGCGATGGCGGCGGCGTGGGGGCTGACGGGCGGCGAGCAGGAACCGCCGAACCAGATGTCGCCGGCCCAGCGGCTCCGGTGGCGCGGCATCGACGTCGGCTCCCCGTTCGAGCACGCGAAGTCCGGGATCCTCTACGTCGCAGCGCATCTGCCTCCACCGGGACGCGACGGCACCGGGTCCGCGGAACAACTCGACGAGATCGAGACGCTGATCGGCGCGGCGGGCGGCCGCACGCTCGGCCTCTTCTCGTCGATGCGCGCCGCCCGCGCCGCAGCCGAGGTCATCCGCGAGCGCATCTCCACGCCGGTGCTGTGTCAGGGCGACGACGCCACCTCGGCGCTGGTGAGGCAGTTCGCCGACGACCCGTCCACGTCGCTGTTCGGCACGCTGTCGCTGTGGCAGGGCGTGGACGTGCCGGGGCCCTCGCTGTCGCTGGTGCTGATCGACCGCATCCCGTTCCCGCGGCCCGACGATCCGCTGCTGTCGGCGCGCCAGCGAGCGGTGGGGGCGCGGGGAGGCAACGGGTTCATGGCCGTTGCGGCAAGCCATGCCGCACTGCTGCTGGCCCAGGGCGCGGGCCGGCTGCTGCGGCGGTCCGACGACCGCGGGGTGGTGGCCGTGCTGGATTCGCGGATGGCCACCGCGCGCTACGGCGGCTATCTGCGCGCCTCGCTGCCGCCGTTCTGGGCGACGACGGATCCGCTGCGGGTCCGGCAGGCGCTGGAACGCCTCAACAGCGCCAACACCGCACTATCGTGACGCCAATGAGCCGACGAGCCGTCACCGGCGCCATGCTCGCCGCCTGTACCGCGCTGCTCGTCGCGTCCTGTTCGACAACGGTGGCAGGCACCGCGGTCTCGGTGTTCGACGATCCGTTCAAGGTGGCGGGCATGCCCGCCGTCGACGGCCCGACAGGGCTTCGCCCCGATGCCAAGGCACCGTCGCGCGACGTCGAGAACGGCGACGGCGGCGCGGTGGACCGGCTGGCCGCGGCCTCGATCAGCGACATCGAGGACTTCTGGGCGACGGCGTACCCGCAGACCTTCGGTGATGACTTCAGCCCGGTCAAAGCCCTGGTGTCATGGGACGCAGGCGGATACGTCAGCGAGGAGTTCTGCCGTGAAGACACCTACGGTCTGGTGAATGCCGGCTTCTGCTTTCTCGACGACACCATCGGATGGGACCGCGGCGAGCTTCTTCCCGCGCTGCGCGACGACTTCGGCGACATCGCGGTGACCAATGTGCTCGCCCACGAATACGGTCACGCGATCCAGCACCAGGCCAAGATCAACAAGAAGAACACCCCGACGCTGGTCGCCGAGCAGCAGGCGGACTGCTTCGCGGGCGCATACATGCGGTGGGTGGCCGAGGGCAACTCGTCCCGGTTCACCCTCAGCACCGGCGATGGCCTCAACAGCCTTCTGGCAGCGGTGATTTCGTTCCGCGACCCGCTGCTGAGCGAGGACGCGTACGCCCCCGGCGCCAACGAGCACGGCTCGGCCTTCGAACGGATCACCGCGTTCCAGTTCGGCTTCACCGACGGGGCGTCGTCGTGCGCGGCGATCGACGTCAAGGAGATCTCCCAGCGCCGCGGCGATCTACCGGTCGAGCTTCAGCAGGACCAGACGGGCGAGTGGCCGGTCAGCGAGGAGTCGGTGAAGGCCATCGTCGAGGCGCTGGGCACCTTGTTCTCGCCCGCCGACCCGCCCAAGCTGAGCCTCGACACGGACTCGGCGAAGAACTGTGCCGACGCCAGGCCCAGCCCGCCGGTGTCCTACTGCCCGGCCACCAACACGATCGCCGTCGACATGCCCGGCCTCGAGGCGATGGGCGCACAATCCGGCCAGGACGGCAACGGCGGCGCGTTGGCCGGCGACAACACCGCGTATTCGGTCCTGGTCTCCCGCTACATGCTGGCCGTTCAGCATCAGCGCGGCGGCCTGTCACTGGACAGCGCCGAGGCGGCGCTGCGCACCGCGTGCCTGACCGGCGTCGCGACGACGAAGATGACCGAGGCGGTCACCACGTCCGACGGCAACACAGTGGCGCTGACGGCCGGTGACCTCGACGAAGCCGTGTCCGGTCTGCTCACCAACGGGCTGGCGGCCAGCGACGTCAACGGCGACTCCGTGCCGTCCGGGTTCTCCCGCATGGACGCGTTCCGTGCCGGCGTCCTCGGCGACGAGGACCGCTGCTTGAGGCGCTTCCCGTAGGAAAGTTCAGACCTGCTTGGTCACGCCGTAGTACGCCAGGATCGCGTCCGAGACCTTGGTGGACCGGGTCAGGAACGCATATGACCGGATGAACGATTCGCCGACGCAGCCGTCGATCTTGACGCGGAATCCGGTGATCTGCACCCACGGATCGTCGCCCTCGAACTGCTTCTTGGTCACCGGAATGACGTTGATGATGCCCGGCTTGAGCGCGACCGCCAGCGAGCCGCTGATGGGCGACAGCAGGGTCGGGACGCCGGTCACGCCGCCGCTACCGATGCCCGCGACACCGAGTCCCGGCGTCAGGCCGAGGCTGCCGCTCATCACCACGCCGTTCGACGTGCTCATGTCGATACCGCAGCCGATCTGGTAGCCGACCTCGAAGGTGCCCTCCGGTGTGTCCTCGGCGCCCTCGGGCGCCTTCATCGACGCGTTGAACACACCGCCGACCTCGTACTCACGCGTGGAGATGGCCGTGGTCAGCGGCTGGATCACCCGCTGCGTCTCGTCCTTGGCCGATACCGTCAGGGTCCAGCCATCGGGCGACTTCGTGGTGGCCGGCGGCGATGATTCGACGAGGTCCACCGGCCCCTCCTCGGGGGGTGGCGTGCCCTCGGGGGGTGGGGTGCCGTCGGGCGGCGCGGCATCCGCAGGCGGCGCGGGCGCCGTGTCCGCCACGTCGGAGACGGGCTGGACGTCCGGGTCGGCAGACGCCGCCGGGACGAGCAGAGCGGACGCTACCGCGCAGGTGGCCAACAACGTCAGGCATCGCAGCATCCCCGGAACCTACATCCACCGGAAAGCCTGGAGACGCCTAGTTTGACGAATTGGTCAATTCAGGCCAAGGTGACCAGTCCGAGCTCGCTGTCGGAGGCCAGCAACGGGTGATGCGGCAGCACGCGCACCGTGTAGCCGACGGGCCCCGCCACGGGCAGCGGCGTGGTGGTCGAGAAGATCTCGTTGCCGCCCTCGGCGGTGCCGGTGTGGGCCATCGGCGCGGTCACCGGATCGATCAGGGCGTCGGTGGCGTCGACGCGGCCGAGCACCGCCTGTACCGACACCTCGTCTGGCCGAAGACCGGCGAGCTGGACGGTCGCCGACAACGTGAGCTCGGAGCCGAGCAGCGGGGTGTCGGGCAGCCCGGTGCTGTCCACGTCGGTGATCTCGATCTTGGGCCATGCGTCGTGCGCACGCTGTCGGTAGGCGGCCAGTTCCTCGGCGGCGCCGAACGGTACGCCGTTGTCGTCGCTGGGCTGCACCGTCCTGCGCAGCGACTGTGCCGCGGGCGCGTAGTACTTCTCGGTGTAGTCGCGCACCATCCGCGATGCCAGCACCTTGGGCCCGAGCACCTCCAGCGTGTGCCGGACCATCTCGACCCAGCGGACCGGGACGCCGCGGTCGTCGCGGTCGTAGAACTTGGGTGCCACCGAGCGCTCGACCAGGCTGTAGAGCGCCGCGGCCTCCAGATCGTCGCGCCGGGCCTCATCGGCGAGTCCGTCGGCGGTCGGTATCTCCCAACCGTTTTCGCCGTCGTACCACTCGTCCCACCAGCCGTCGCGGATGGACAGGTTCAGCCCGCCGTTGAGCGCGCTCTTCATACCCGACGTGCCGCACGCCTCCAGCGGTCGCAGCGGATTGTTCAGCCAGACATCGCAGCCGTAGTACAGCTGGCGCGCCATCGACATGTCGTAGTCGGGCAGGAACGCGATGCGGTGTCGCACCTCGGGCCGGTCGGCGAACCGCACCACCTGCTGGATCAGCGCCTTGCCGCCCTCGTCGGCCGGATGCGACTTGCCGGCCACGATCAGCTGGATCGGCCGCTTGTCGTCGAGCAGCAGCTTCTCCAGCCGCTCGGGATCGCGCAGCATCAGGGTCAGCCGCTTGTAGGTGGGTACGCGACGCGCAAACCCGACCGTGAGCACGTTGGGATCGAAAGCGGTTGCGATCCAACCGAGTTCAGCATCCGAGGCGCCCCGTTCGTGCCAGGACCGGCGCAACCGCTCCCGCACGTCGTTGACCAGCGCCTCGCGCAGCTGCGACCTGATCCACCACAGATGCCCGGGCTCCACCTGTTGCAGGCGTTCCCACAGCGCGGGCTCCCACACCGCGGGCGCGCTGGGCAGGTCGCCACCGGACAGCTCCCGGCCCAGCTCCAGCCACTGTGGCGCCGCCCAGGTCGGCGCGTGCACGCCGTTGGTGATCGAGCCGATCGGAACTTCCGACGGGTCGAAGCCCGGCCACAGCTCGTTGAACATCGCCCGGCTGACCCGGCCGTGCAGGAGCGAAACGCCGTTGGCGCGCTGCGCGAGCCGAAGGCCCATGTGGGCCATGTTGAACTTCGACGGGTCGTCCTCGGCGCCGAAGGCGATGACCCGGTCCAGCGGCACCCCGGGCAGCAGCCGCGTCGAGGTGCCCGCCGCGCTGCCGTCGGCACTGCCGAAGAAGCGCTTGACCATCTCCACCGGGAAACGGTCGATACCCGCGGCGACCGGGGTGTGGGTGGTGAACACCGTGGAGGACCGCACCACGGTCAGCGCCGTGTCGAAGTCCAGCCCGGAGTCGATCAGTTCGCGGATCCGCTCCACACCGAGGAAGCCGGCGTGGCCCTCGTTCATGTGGAACACCTCGGGCGTGTGAAGGCCCTCGATCTCGGTGAACGCGCGGATCGCGCGCACGCCGCCGATGCCGGCCAGGATCTCCTGGGTGATCCGGTGCTCCTGGTCGCCGCCGTACAGGCGGTCGGTGACCCCGCGCAGGTCGTGCCCGTTCTCGGGTATGTCGGAGTCGAGCAGAAGCAGAGGGATTCGGCCGACCTGCGCGACCCACACCCGGGCTCGCAGCCGCGCGCCGTCGGGCATCGCGAGCTCCACCAGGACCGGCTTGCCCCCGCGTTTGGTGAGCAGCCGCAACGGCAGACCCTGCGGATCCAGCGACGGGTAGTTCTCCTTCTGCCAGCCGTCGGCGGTCAACGACTGGCGGAAGTAGCCGGACCGGTAGTACAGGCCGACCGCGATCAGCGGCAGCCCCAGATCCGACGCCGACTTCAGGTGGTCGCCCGCGAGGATCCCCAGCCCGCCGGAGTAGTTCGGCAGCACCTCGGCGACGCCGAACTCCATGGAGAAGTAGGCGATACCGTTCGGCAGCTCGGCGCCTTCGGCGGCGCGCTCCTGGTACCACAGCGGCCGGGCCAGATAGTCGTCCAGCTGGGCGGCGATGTAGTCCAGTCGCTCGACGAACGACTCGTCGCCGGCGAGTTCGTCGAGGCGTTGCGGGCTGATCAGCCCCAGCAACGCGACCGGGTCGCAGCCGACCTGCGTCCACAGCGCCGGATCGATGGCGGCGAACAGGTCCTGGGTCGGTTTGTCCCACGACCAGCGCAGGTTGATGGACAACCGTTCCAGCGCGACGAGTCGTTCTGGCAGATGCGCGCGCACGGTGAACCGGCGGAGGGCTTTCACGCGACAAACCTTACTGATGATCGGCGGGCGGGCGGTCAAGCCCGCCTGATCGTTCACCAGCATCTGGTTGGGCCGGACACTACGGTGGGTATAGGGCGCCAGAGAGGGTTTCCATCAGGGTGTAGGCGACATCCAGACGACACCAGAGGACAGCGGCCCTACCGCGAGCCGCGCCATGAAGGAGTGGATAGGTGGCCGGTCGGATCGGGATCGATGACGTCGCACCTGTGGTGTCGGCAGGACGCTATCCCGCCAAAGCGGTCGTCGGTGAGGTGGTGCCGGTGCGGGCCACGGTGTGGCGCGAAGGGCACGACGCCGTGGCGGCGACGCTGGTGGTTCGCTACCACGGCACCGACTATCCACAACTCGCCGACGGTCCCGTCGGCGTCACGGCACCCGCTGTCCCGATCCAGGCGGTGGTCAGCCCGGCGCCCCGGATCAAACCCCAGGCCCTGCCGATGTCCACGGGGCGCACCCCGGACGTGTTTCACGGCCAATTCAGCCCCGACCGCGTCGGGCTGTGGACGTTCCGGGTGGACGGGTGGGGCGACCCGCTGGCCACCTGGCGGCACGCGATCACCGCCAAGCTCGACGCGGGGCAGAGCGAGACCGAACTCTCCAATGACCTGATCGTCGGTGCCCGGCTGCTGGAGCGCGCCGCCACCGGCGTGCCGCGCGCGTTGCGCGATCCCCTGATCGAGGCCGCCGAGACGCTGCGCAAGCCGGGCGACCCGTTCTCGCGCGCGGGCGCCGCGCTGTCCGACGAGGTCGGTGAGCTGATCACGCAGTACCCGCTGCGCGACCAGATCACCCGCGGCGAGCAGTACGGCGTGTGGGTGGACCGGCCGGCGGCCCGGTTCAGCGCGTGGTACGAGCTGTTCCCGCGGTCCACCGGCGGCTGGGACAAGAAGGGCAATCCGGTCCACGGCACGTTCGCCACCGCCGCCAAGGCCCTGCCGCGCGTTGCCAAGATGGGCTTCGACGTGGTGTACCTGCCCCCGATCCACCCCATCGGGAAGGTGCACCGCAAGGGCCGCAACAACTCCGTCACCGCCGCGCCCAAGGACGTCGGCTCGCCGTGGGCGATCGGCAGCGACGAGGGCGGCCACGACGCCGTGCACCCCGAACTGGGCACCATCGAGGACTTCGACGACTTCGTCGCCGCAGCGCGCGATCAGCACCTGGAGGTGGCGCTGGATCTGGCGCTGCAGGCCGCGCCCGACCATCCGTGGGCCAAGACGAACCGGGAGTGGTTCACGGTGCTGCCCGATGGCACCATCGCCTACGCCGAGAACCCGCCGAAGAAGTACCAGGACATCTACCCGATCAACTTCGACAACGATCCCGCGGGCATCTACAACGAGGTGCTGCGCGTGGTGCGGTACTGGATCAGCCACGGCGTCAAGATCTTTCGCGTCGACAATCCGCACACGAAGCCGCCCAACTTCTGGGCGTGGCTGATCGGTCAGGTCAAGGCCACCGACCCCGATGTGCTGTTCCTGTCCGAGGCGTTCACCAGGCCCGCGCGCCTGTACGGGTTGGCCAAGCTTGGCTTCACCCAGTCCTACAGCTACTTCACCTGGCGCACCGCCAAGTGGGAGTTGATCGAGTTCGGCGAGCAGATCGTCGAGCACGCCGACTACGCGCGGCCCAACCTGTTCGTCAACACGCCCGACATCCTGCACGAGAGCCTGCAGCACGGCGGCCCCGGCATGTTCGCGATCCGCGCGGTGCTGGCGTCGACGTTCAGCCCCGCCTGGGGCGTCTACTCGGGCTACGAGTTGTTCGAGCATCGCGCCGTGCGCGAGGGCAGCGAGGAGTACCAGGACTCCGAGAAGTACGAGTTGCGGCCCCGCGACTTCGAGGCGGCGTTGGCCAGGGGTGAATCGCTGGAGCCGTTCTTGAGCCGGCTCAACGAGATTCGGCGAATACATCCGGCTTTCCGCGAGATGCGGACACTGAAGTTCCACCACGCGGACAACGACGCCCTGCTGGCCTACAGCAAGTTCGACCCGGTGACCGGTGACGCGGTGCTGGTGATCGTCACGCTCAATCCGTTCGGACCGGAAGAGGCCACGGTGTGGCTGGACATGGGCGCGCTCGGCATGCAGCCCTATGACCGGTTCTGGGTGCGCGACGAGATCACCGGCGAGGAATACCAATGGGGACAGTCCAATTACGTCCGCCTCGATCCCGCCAGGGCGGTCGCGCACGTGTTGAACATGCCCCGGATACCAGCCGAACAACGACCGAGCCTGCTTCGCAGGGAATGAGGAAGTGACGGAACAATGACCCGAACCAATCAACTCACCAGCCCGCACCTGCGCCCGGATCCGACCGACCTGAACCGGTTGCTCGCCGGCGAGCACCACAACCCGCATTCGATCCTGGGCGCGCACGAATACGGCGACCACACCGTGATCAGGGCCTTTCGGCCGCACGCCACCGAGGTGGCCGCGCTGATCGGCGACGAGCGGTATGTGTTCTCGCACATCGATTCCGGCCTGTTCGCGGTGGCGGTGCCGTTCACCAACCTCATCGACTACCGACTGCAGGTCAGCTACGACAACGCTGATCCGCACACCGTGGCCGATGCGTACCGATTCCTGCCGACGCTCGGCGAACTGGACCTGCATTTGTTCTCGGAGGGCCGCCACGAGCGGTTGTGGGACATCGTCGGCGCGCACCCGCGCAGCTTCCGGACCGCCGACGGCGTCGTGGAGGGGGTGTCGTTCGCGGTATGGGCACCCAACGCCAAGGGCGTCAGCCTGATCGCCGACTTCAACCACTGGGTCGGCGACGAAGCGCCGATGCGGGCGCTCGGGTCGACCGGGGTGTGGGAACTGTTCTGGCCCGGCTTCCCGATCGGGGGCAACTACAAGTTCCGGGTGCACGGCGCCGACGGAGTGGTCAGCGAACGCGCCGACCCGATGGCGTTCGCCACCGAGATCCCGCCGCAGACGGCGTCGCGGGTGACCACCAGCGACTACACCTGGGGTGACGACGCCTGGATGACCCGGCGCACGCAGCAGAACCCGGTCTTCGAGCCGATGAGCACCTACGAGGTGCACCTGATGTCGTGGCGCCCCGGCCTCAGCTACCGCCAGCTTGCCGAACAGTTGACGGAATACGTGGTGGCCCAAGGGTTCACCCACGTCGAGTTGATGCCCGTCGCAGAGCACCCGTTCGGCGGCTCGTGGGGTTATCAGGTCACCTCCTACTACGCGCCGACCTCGCGACTCGGCGACCCGGACGACTTCCGCCACCTGGTCGACACCCTGCACCAGGCCGGTATCGGCGTGATCATGGACTGGGTGCCCGCGCACTTCCCGAAGGACGCGTGGGCGTTGGGCCGGTTCGACGGCACGCCACTCTACGAGCACTCCGATCCACGGCGCGGCGAGCAGTTGGACTGGGGCACTTACGTGTTCGACTTCGGCCGCGCGGAGGTCCGCAATTTCCTGGTGGCCAACGCACTCTACTGGCTGCAGGAGTTCCACATCGACGGCCTGCGCGTCGACGCCGTCGCATCGATGCTCTATCTCGACTACTCGCGTCCCGCGGACGGCTGGACTCCGAACATCTACGGCGGCCGCGAGAATCTCGAGGCGGTGCAGTTCCTCCAGGAGATGAACGCCACCGTGCACAAGGTGGCGCCCGGCATCGTCACAATCGCCGAGGAGTCCACGTCGTGGCCCGGCGTGACGCGGCCGACGAACCTTGGCGGACTTGGCTTCTCGATGAAGTGGAACATGGGCTGGATGAACGACACGCTGGAGTTCATCAAGCGCGACCCGATCCACCGCAGCTATCACCATCACGAGATCACGTTCTCGATGCTGTATGCCTACAGCGAGAACTACGTGCTGCCGATCAGCCACGACGAAGTGGTGCACGGCAAGGGCACGCTGTGGGGCCGGATGCCCGGCAACGACCACACGAAGGCGGCCGGCCTGCGCAGCCTGCTGGCCTATCAGTGGGCCCACCCCGGCAAGCAACTGCTGTTCATGGGCCAGGAGTTCGGACAGCGGGCGGAGTGGTCCGAGGAACGCGGCCTCGACTGGTTCCAGCTGGATGAGAACAGCTTCTCCGGCGGTATCCAGCGGTTCATGCGCGACATCAACGACCTGTACCGCACCCGGCGGTCGCTGTGGTCGCAGGACACGCGTCCAGAGGGCTACTCGTGGATCGACGCCAACGACTCAGCCAACAACGTGCTCAGCTTCCTGCGCTTCGGCGACGACGGCTCCATGCTGGCCTGTGTGTTCAACTTCTCGGGTTCAGAACACACCCGGTATCGACTCGGCCTGCCGCACGCGGGCACCTGGCGCGAGGTGCTCAACACCGACTCCGACATCTACAACGGGTCGGGCATCGGCAATTTCGGAGCCGTGGAGGCCACCGACGAACCGTGGCACGGCCGCCCCGCTTCGGCGCCGATGGTGCTGCCCCCGCTGTCGGCCCTGTGGTTCGAACCCGCCGCTGACTGATCGACGCCCAAACTCACGTTCTCAGTACAACGCGTTGGCGAGGTTGCGTCGTGCCGCGATGACTTCGGGATCGGCCGGGTCGAACAGCTCGAACAACTCGATGAGCCGGGTGCGCACCTTCTGCCGGTCGTCGTCGGCGGTCCGCTTGACCAAAGCGATCAACCGATTGAACGCAGAGGCGACGTCCTGCTGCAGCAGTTCCACATCGGCTGCGGCGAAGGCGGTTTCGATGTCGTCGGGGTTTGAATCCGCGGCGATGGTCGCGCCTGGCGCCCGCGCTGTGGCCCGCTGCAGGAACGCGATCTGGCGAACCGCACCCTTGGCCTCGGCGTGGCCCGGGTTGGTGTCGAGGATCGCCTGATATGCCGTCAGCGCCGCGTCGAAGTCCCCATTGTCCAAATGCTCGCGCGCTTGGGCCAATTCGGGGTCGACCTGCTCGGGCTCGCCGGGTTCACCGCCGCCGCTGAGCTTGCCCGCCGTCGCATTGAGCAGCGAGTCGATCCAGCCGCGCAACTGATCGGCGGGCTGCATCCCCTGGAAGCTCGACACCGGTTGTCCCGCAGCCAGTGCCACCACGGTCGGTACGGCCTGCACACCGAAGATCTGGGCGACTCGCGGCGTCGTGTCGACGTTCACCGACACCAACGACCACTTGCCGCCGTCGCCGGCGGCCAGGCCCGCAAGCACGTCACCCAACTGCACACTCGCATCGCTACGCGGCGACCACAGCACCACGACGACGGGCACCTGGTTGGACCGCTGCAGCACCTCGGCTTCGAAATTGGCCTCGGTGACCTCGACGCCCGGGGACGCGTCGGACCCCTGCCCAGGCTCGCGTGCCGGTGTCGCGGGCTGTTTCAGAGCAGAGAGGTCAACCGCGCCGGCGATGGAGGGCCCGGGACCGGCGGGAGGGCGGGGACGTGTCACGCATCCAAGTCTGTCACGTCGTTTCCGGTATCGATCGGCCTGGTTGCAGGACGCCGACGGGGGCGCTGTCAGCACCCATTCGACCGGTCCGATCCGCCCATATGAGGAAGATCACACTGCACAGCGGCACCACGCTCGCCAACAACGCCAGCAACCACGTGCGCATCGTCCATCGCGCGGCCATCCCGACCAACGACCCCGCCACCACGAAGCCGATGAAGATCAGCCCGTGGGCCATCCCGAACACCTGGACTCCGATCTCGGTGCGGGGACTGCCCAGGTACTTGAAATACATCCCAACCAGCAGGCCGACCCAACTGACAGCCTCGGCCAGGGCGATCAGGCGAAACCAGCCGGAACGCGTCCGCAGATCAAAGGCGCTTGTCATGGGCGCCATTGTGCCCGAAATCGGCGCCAGTTACTACAAAGCGTAGTAGACGGCCTAGCCCGCCCGCAGAATCAGCGCGTCGCCCTGCCCGCCGGCGCCGCAGAGCGCCGCCACGCCGTAGCCGGAGCCGCGTCGTGCCAGCTCGAGGGCGGCGTGCAGGGTGATGCGGGCACCGGACATCCCGATGGGGTGCCCGATGGCGATCGCGCCGCCGTTGACGTTGACCTTGGCCGGGTCGATGCCCAGCTCTTTCATCGAGGCCAGCGCCACCGCGGAGAAGGCCTCGTTGATCTCCACGACGTCGAGCTGGTCGACCGTGATGCCCTCACGCGCGATCGCCTTCTTGATGGCGTTCGCCGGCTGTGACTGCAGGGTGGAATCGGGGCCGGCGACCACACCGTGGGCGCCGATCTCCACCAGCCAGTCCAACCCGAGTTCGGTGGCCTTGTCCTTGCTCATCACCACCACCGCGGCGGCGCCGTCGGAGATCTGCGACGCCGAACCGGCGGTGATGGTGCCGTCCTTGCGGAACGCGGGCTTCAGGCCGGCCAGCGATTCCGCCGTGGTGTTCGCGCGGACGCCCTCGTCTTCGGCGAACTCCAGTGGGTCGCCCTTGCGCTGCGGGATCTTCACCGGCACCACCTCGTCGGCGTAGACGCCGTCCTTCCACGCGGCTGCGGCCTTCTGGTGCGAGCTCGCGGCGAACTCGTCCTGCTCGGCGCGGGTGAACTGGTCGGCCTCGTTGCGCTGCTCGGTCAGCGCGCCCATCGGCTGATCGGTGAACACGTCGTGCAGCCCGTCGTAGGCCATGTGGTCCAGCACCGTGACGTCGCCGTACTTGTAGCCCGACCGGCTGTTCATCAGCAGATGCGGGGCCTGGGTCATCGACTCCTGCCCACCGGCGACGACGACGTCGAACTCGCCCGCCCTGATCAGCTGGTCGGCCAGCGCAATGGCATCGATGCCGGACAGGCACATCTTGTTGATGGTCAGGGAGGGCACGTCCCACCCGATCCCCGCGGCGACCGCGGCCTGCCGCGCGGGCATTTGCCCGGCGCCTGCGGTCAGGACCTGGCCCATGATCACGTATTCGACGAGCCGTGCCGGATCGTCGGCGTTCGGGAAGGCCTTCTCCAGGGCCGCCTTGATCGCGATGGCCCCGAGGTCGCTGCCGGAAAAGTCCTTCAGCGAACCCATGAGTTTGCCAACGGGCGTGCGGGCCCCAGCAACAATCACCGACGTCGTCATTTACTTCCTCCCGGGACTGGGTACACATACCTGTGGCCCATGACACATTCCGCAAACATCTGTCTCAAGGTTACCGTTACGTTATGACCACCGAACACGTAGACGCACGTCCCGCGCTCGCGAGTGCCCTCGTGACGGGGATCGACCACGTGGGTATCGCGGTGCCCGATCTGGACGCCGCCATCAAGTGGTACCACGACCACCTCGGCATGATCGTGCTGCACGAGGAGATCAACGAAGAACAGGGCGTCCGCGAGGCGATGTTGTCGGTGCGTGGAGCGCCGGTGGGCAGCGCGCAGATCCAGTTGATGTCGCCGCTCGACGAGACCTCGACGATCGCCAAGTTCATCGACAAGCGCGGCCCCGGCCTGCAGCAGCTTGCCTACCGGACCAGTGACCTCGAGACGCTGAGCGAGCGGCTCCGGGCTGACGGCGTGCGACTGCTCTACGACGCGCCGCGACGCGGCACCGCCGATTCGCGGATCAACTTCATCCATCCCAAGGATGCCGGCGGGGTGCTGATCGAACTCGTGCAACCGGCCGACGATCACTGACCGTCACGACCACCGACGCGTCGGCCCGCGGTTGGCCCGGTTCTGCCAGCACGGCGTGTGCCAGTGCCTGCGGTCGTCGACGGCGTTGGCACCGAGATCGGCTTCCCACACCACCAGATGCGCTGTCCCCGGCCGTATTTCGTGATCGCAACCCGGGCAACGGTAGGTCTTGGTGGCCCGTGACGCAGCGATCGGTTTCACCTCGTAGTCGTAGCCGTCGGCCCCGGTCTCGATCCGGCGCGGCGCGGGCAATGGCGCTCGGGGCTGTTTGCGACCTGTACTTCTACGCCTGGCCATGACAACGAGTCCGGTCGCTCAGAACAGCCGGAACTCGGAGCTGTCCATCCCGCGCATCTCGTCGTAGTCCAAAGTCACGCAACGGATTCCGCGATCGGTGGCCAAGGTCCGCGCCTGCGGCTTGATCTGCTGCGCGGCGAACACGCCGTGCACGGGCGCCAGTACGGTGTCGCGGTTGAGCAGCTCGAGGTAGCGGGTGAGCTGCTCGACCCCGTCGATCTCCCCGCGCCTCTTGATCTCGACGGCCACCGACTGCCCCGACTCGTCGCGGCAGAGCAGGTCCACGGGTCCGATCGGCGTCATGTACTCGCGGCGCACCAAGGTGTAGCCCGACCCCAGCAGTTCGACGTGCTCGGCCAACAACGCCTGCAGGTGCGCCTCGACACCGTCCTTGACCAGACCGGGGTCCACCCCAAGTTCGTGGCTGGAGTCGTGCTCGATCTCCTCGACGGTGATCCGCAGTTGCTCCCCCGCTTTGTTCTCGACCACCCAGACCGGAAGCGGGCCGGTCAGCTCCTCGGTGGTCCAGCACGGCGGGCTCATCCAATTCAGCGGCTTGTAGGCGCGATCGTCGGCATGCACGCTGACCGACCCGTCGGCCTTGATCAGCAGGAGCCGCCGCGCGGACGGCAGATGGGCGGTCAGGCGCCCCACGTAGTCGACGGTGCACTGGGCGATGACGAGACGCACCCGAACAACCTTAGGGGCAGGCCGGTCAAACTAGGCTGACGCCACGATGACGGAGAAGACGACCAGCGCACAGCGGCTCGGCCGGGTGCTCGAGAAGGTCACCAGCCAAAGCAGCCGGGTGCCGTCGACACCGGAATACGGATCCTGGATCCTCGGCCGCGTCTCGGAGACCCAGAGCCGTCGCCGCGTCCGCATCCAGCTGATCCTCACCGCGTTCGTGGTGATCGCCAACCTGATCGGCATCGGAGTCGCGATCCTGGTGGTCACCATCACCTTCCCGGTGCCCAGCGTCTTCGACTCCGACGTTCTGTGGATCACGTTCGCCGTCACGCCGGCCTACATCGGTTCGGCGCTCATCGTCGGCGTCATCTGGGCGACGAACCGGGTGATCAAGAACGTCAGGTGGGCGATCGCGGAGCGGGAGCCCACTCGCGCCGACCAGCGCAACACATTCTTCGCGCCGTGGCGATTGACCCGCGTGTTGCTGGTGCTCTGGGGCGCGGGCACCATCCTGCTGACCGTTCTGTACGGCCTGCAGAACACCGACTACATCCCGAAGGTGCTGCTCGGCATCAGCTTCCCCGGCATCGTCGTGTCGGCCAGCTGCTATCTGTTCACCGAGTTCGCGCTGCGGCCGGTCGCCGCACAGGCGCTGGAGGTCGGACCGCCGCCCCGCCGTTTCGCGCCCGGCATCATGGGCCGCACGCTGACGGTGTGGGCGCTGGGGTCCGGGGTGCCGGTGCTGGGCATTCTGCTGGCCGCCATCATCACGCTGTCGTTGCAGATCGTGTCGCCGACGCAGTTCACCGTCGCGGTGATGATCCTGGCGTTGTTCGCACTCGTCTTCGGCTTCATCCTGATGTGGATCCTGTCCTGGCTGACCGCTACCCCGGTGCGCGGCGTGCGCGCGGCGCTCAACCGGGTGGAAAAGGGTGACCTGGAGGCCAACCTCGTGGTGTTCGACGGCACCGAACTGGGCCAGCTGCAGCGCGGCTTCAACTCGATGGTCGCCGGCCTGCGCGAACGCGAGCGGGTTCGCGACCTGTTCGGCCGCCACGTCGGCCGCGAGGTCGCGGCGGCCGCGGAACGGGACCGCCCGAAGCTCGGCGGCGAGGAGCGCCACGTCGCGGTCATCTTCGTCGACTTGATCGGCTCCACCAAGCTGGTGTCCGGCCGCCCCGCGACCGAGGTGGTCGAACTGCTGAACCGGTTCTTCGCGGTGATCGTCGAAGAGGTGGACCGGCACCACGGTTTCGTCAACAAATTCGAAGGCGACGCGGCGCTGGCGGTATTCGGTGCGCCCAACCACCTCGACTGTCCGGAGGACGAGGCGCTGGGTGCCGCGCGGGCCATGGCCGAGCGGATCCGCCGCGAGGTACCCGAATGCCAGGCCGGCATCGGCGTGGCCGCGGGTCAGGCGGTGGCGGGCAACGTCGGCGCCAGGGAACGCTTCGAGTACACCGTGATCGGCGAACCGGTCAACGAGGCATCGCGGTTGTGCGACTTGGCCAAGGAGCGACCCAGCCGGCTGCTGGCGTCCTCGGACACGGTGAACAGTGCCAGCGAAAACGAAAGCAGGCACTGGACGTTGGGCGACACCGTGTCACTGCGAGGGCTTGATCAGCCCACGCGGCTGGCCGTGCCGGTCTAGGCGCCGGACGCAGCGAGCGCCGCGTCGTAGTCGGGCTCCTGACCGATCTCCGGCACGAGTTCGGAGTAGACGACGTCTCCGTCGGCGCCGACCAACACGACGGCGCGCGCCAGCAGGCCCGCCATCGGGCCGTCGGTGATGGTGACCCCGTAATCGTCACCGAACCCATCGCGGAACGCCGACGCCGTCACGACATTCTCGATGCCCTCGGCCCCGCAGAAGCGGTTCTGCGCGAACGGCAGATCCTTCGACACGCACAGCACGGCGAGTCCGCTCGCGGCCGCCCGCTCGTTGAAGGTACGCACGCTTGCCGCGCACACGGGTGTATCAACCGAGGGAAAGATATTGAGCAGGAGCGGTTTCCCGCGGAACTGCTCGTTGCCTACCGCGCCGAGGTCGGTGCCTGTCAACGAAAAGCCGGGCGCTTGCGATCCGACGGCGGGCAATTCGCCGACCGTGTTGATGGGGTTTCCACGAAGGGTTATCTGAGCCACGCACACAGTCTGCCAAATCGGCGCGGCGGCGCGGCGTCCGTCCCCTCCTCTTGCGCTGGTGACGGTCCCGCCGAGGCCGCCGACGTCGATGTCGGTTTTCCGCCAGTGATGTCAGTGGTGACGTGTAATTGTCATAGACGTGCACGAGGACTTCGACCGCTGCTACCGGGCCGTTCAGTCGAAGGACGCGCGGTTCGACGGCTGGTTCGTCACCGCCGTGCTCACCACCGGGATCTATTGCAGGCCCAGTTGCCCCGTGCGGCCGCCGTTCGCGCGCAATGTGCGCTTCTACCCCACCGCCGCGGCCGCCCAGCATGCCGGATTCCGCGCGTGCAAACGCTGCCGCCCGGACGCCTCACCTGGCTCCCCGGAATGGAACGTGCGCGGCGACGTGGTGGCCAGGGCGATGCGGTTGATCGCCGACGGCACCGTGGACCGCGAGGGTGTGACGGGCCTGGCCACCCGTGTCGGATACACCACCCGGCAACTGGAACGGCTATTGCAGGCTGAGGTGGGCGCGAACCCGCTGGCCCTGGCTCGGGCGCAGCGCTCACAGGCCGCGCGGGTGCTCATCGAGACAACCGAACTGCCGTTCGGCGATGTGGCGTTCGCGGCGGGCTTCTCGTCGATCCGGCAGTTCAACGACACGATCCGCGCGGTATGCGACCTCACCCCGACCGAGCTACGCAAGCGGGCCAAGGCGAAGTTCGGTCGCGGAGAAGCCGTGGTTGCCGGGTCGTTGTCGCTGCGGCTTCCAGTCCGCATGCCGTTCGCGTACGAGGGACTGTTCGGCCACCTCGCCGCCTCCGCGGTGCCGGGCGTGGAGGAGGTTCGCGACGGCGCCTATCGGCGTACGCTTCGGTTGCCGTGCGGCAACGGGATCGTCAGCCTCGCACCAGAACCCGACCATGTTCGGTGCACGTTGACGCTCGACGACTTCCGGGATCTGGCCACCGCGATCGCCCGATGCAGGCGACTGCTGGATCTCGACGCCGACCCCGAAGCCGTCGTCGACGCGCTCAGCACCGACGCGGGGCTGGCCCCGTTGGTGGCCAAGGCCCCCGGACAGCGGATTCCGCGCACGGTGGACGAACCCGAACTCGCGCTCCGCGTCGTGCTGGGTCAGCAGGTGTCGGTCAAGGCGGCCCGGACGCACGCCGCCCGGATCGCTGCCGCGTACGGACAGCCGCTGACCGATGCGAGTGGCGCTCTGACACATGTGTTCCCGACGGTCGAGCACCTCGTCGACATCGACCCGGTTCACCTGGCGTTTCCCAAATCACGACAGCGGACCCTGCTGGCCCTCATCGGCGCACTGGCGAACAAGGACGTCGTCCTCGATGCCGGTTGCGACTGGAACCGCGCCCGAGGACTGCTGTTGGCGCTACCGGGAATCGGGCCGTGGACCGCGGAGATGATTGCCATGCGCGGATTGGGCGATCCCGACGCGTTTCCCGCGACCGACCTCGGCGTTCTACTGGCCGCCAAGCAGATGGGCCTGCCAGGACAGTCTCGACCCCTCGCCGAACACAGCTCGGTTTGGCGGCCGTGGAGATCCTATGCCGCCCAACATCTCTGGACCGCGCTGGACCACGCGGTCAACCACTGGCCGCCAAAGGAGAAGTGATGCCAGCGACTGAGTTCCGTTGTGTCGACAGCCCCGTAGGGCGGCTCACCCTGGCCGGCCGCGACGGCCGGCTGATGCACCTGCGCATGGTCGACCAGACGTATGAGCCGAGCCACGACGGCTGGGTGCCCGACGATGCGGCATTCCCCGAAGCGGTCGAACAGCTCGAATCCTATTTCGCCGGTCGGCTTTTCGACTTCGACCTCGAACTCGACCTGGTCGGGACGCCGTTTCAGCGCAGCGTGTGGGCAGCGCTTCAGAGTATTCCGTACGGCCAGACGCGCTCCTACGGTGAGATCGCCGCGCAGATCGGCTCGCCCGCGGCGTCGCGGGCCGTGGGGTTGGCCAACGGCCACAACCCGATCGGCATTATCGTGCCGTGCCATCGGGTGATCGGCGCGAACGGCAGCCTCACCGGATACGGCGGCGGACTGGATCGAAAGCGGGCGCTGCTCGCGCTAGAGAAGAGCAGAAACCCTTTGACACCAACGCTTTTCGACTGAAGACAAGGAATCGCCCCCCACGCAATCGTGGGGGGCGATCCTAATGTGTGTTCGGCGGTGTCCTACTTTTCCACCCGGGTTGGGTAGTATCATCGGCGCTGGCAGGCTTAGCTTCCGGGTTCG
>NZ_QQBJ01000038.1 GCF_003347205.1 Mycolicibacterium moriokaense | reverse complement strand
GAGCCTGCTCAGCAGTGACCACATCCATGATTACCCCACCCTTGAGCATCTCGGCCATCCCACGCTTCACACGGGCAGTGCCGGTCTGACCGCCTGCCCCGTTTGTTCCGGCTGCGGTATCCACTGCTATCTCCTCCAAATGGGTACTGAATCAGTCTAAAGGGGCCGCCAAATCCAATAAATCCGCACAGTCAGCGGATCATCTGCAGTTGTCGCGCCGGCGCCGCGCCGCGCGCGTCGGCCAGCGCGTTCGCCGTTGCGAGCAACTCGCCGAGCTGCAGCGGGTAGACGGTCTCGCCGTTGGCGACCAGCTCCTCGATCATTGTCTCATCGCACCATCGGTGAGCATGGATGTAGCGCCGTTCCAGTGCCGTCCGGCCCGCCGTGGACGGCTCGAACCGACGGGTGCGGTGCACGAAGAACATCTCCTCGCTGCGGATGACCGAGCCGTTGAAGTCGATCACCGCGTCGCGGCGCCACACCGGCCCGACCATGTCGGCGGGCGGCACCTGCAGGCCGGTCTCCTCGGCCAGTTCACGCACGGCGGCCTCCGTCAGCGTCTCCCCGGGCTGGACCGCGCCGCCCGCGGTGAACCACCAGCGCGGCGGCCGGCCCTCGGAGCTGGCTGGGTCCGATCCGCAGAACAGCAGCACCGCCCCGTCGGTGTCCAGCAGCACCACCCGCGCCGACGTGCGACGGCTGAGCACGCCGACGTCGCGGTCGGCCTGTTCGGCGATCTCGAAATAGCTTGGCAGGGCCGCGGTTCCGCCGAGGCGCAGCATGCGCACGGCGGGCCGCTCGCGCAGCGACAGGGTGTCGCGCACGGCATCGTTGTGGAAGCGGCGGGCCAGCGTCACCCGCGCCTCGGCGTCGGCCAACTCGGCGACCAGCGCCACCGGCAGGGACACCGGGTCGACGAGGGCGAGCGCCGCCGACAACTCGTTCTCGGCGGCCTCTCTGCCGGCTCTTGGCGCCTTCTCGGCCGCGTCGGCCAGCGCCGCCAGCCGCTTGCCCTCGGGTCCCGCACCGTAGGCGTCGACGGCGACCGCACGCGCGACCACCGCGCGGCGGGCCAGCGCGCCGTCGAGCGCCTGCCAGGACAGGTCGTAGCGGACGTGCAGCCGGTCCAGCCGGTGCGCGGTCTGATAGGCCCACGCGCCGACCAGCAGCAGCACCGCCAGCAGCACGATCAGCGCGACGACGAGGGCGACCACCTAGCTCGCCACCTGCACCTTGGCCCCTGCCCCGGCGACGGTCTCGTAGACGCGCATGATCTGGCCGGCCACCACCGACCAGTCGTACTGGCGGACGACCTTGGTGGCGGCCTCGATGTAGCGGCCGCGCGCGACATCGTTCTCCAGCACCTCGATGAGGCCGGCGGCCAATCCGGCGGCGTCGTCCACTCCCACCAGCCGCCCGGCCGTGCCGTCCTCCAGCACTCGGCGGAACGCGTCGAGGTCGCTGGCCACCACGGCGGTGCCCGCCGCCATCGCCTCGACGAGCACGATGCCAAAGCTCTCGCCGCCGGTGTTCGGCGCACAGTAGACGTCGGCGCTGCGCATGGCGGACGCCTTGGCCGCGTCGTCGACCTGGCCCAGGAAGTGCAGGTGGTCGGCGAGCGGGCCGGCCTCTTCGCGCAGTTCGTCCTCGTCGCCGCGGCCCACGATCATGATCTCGATTTCACCGAACCGTTCGACCAGCGCGGGAAGTGCCGCCGTCAGCACCGCCATCCCCTTGCGCGGCTCGTCGAACCGGCCGAGGAACAGCACGGACTTGCCGGGGCGCGGATAGCCCGGCAGCCGCGGCGCCGACGCGAACGACGCCACGTCGACACCGTTGGGGATCTGCACGGCATCCGAGCCGAGCGCCTCCATCTGCCAGCGCCGGGCCAGGTCGGACACCGCGATGCGGCCGACGATCTTCTCGTGGTAGGGCCGCAGGATGCCCTGAAAGACGCTGAGCGTGAACGACTTCGTGGTCGACGTGTGAAACGTCGCCACGATCGGGCCCTCGGCGGCCTGCAGCGCCAGCATGGACAGGCTGGGTGCGTTGGGCTCGTGCAGGTGCAACACGTCGAAGTCGCCGTCGGTCAGCCAGCGCTTGACCTTGCGATGGGTGGCCGGGCCGAACCGCAGCCGCGCGACCGAACCGTTGTACGGGATCGGGACGGCCTTGCCGCCGGAGACCACGTAGTCAGGCAGCTCGACGTGCGGCGACGACGGTGCCAGCACGCTGACCTCGTGCCCGCGCTCGCGCATCACCTCCGCGAGTTGTAGCACGTGGGACTGCACGCCGCCGGGGACGTCGAACGAGTACGGGCAGACCATGCCGATGCGCATCAGCCGGCGCCCCTGAGCTTGGCCTGCCGCTCCTCGGACAGGTCGGCCAGCCACTGCGGCTGCAGCATGTGCCAGTCCGCGGGGTGGGCCGCGATCCCCCTGGCGAACCGGTCGGCCATCGCCTGGGTGATCGCGGTGATGTCGCCCGACGACGTGTCCAGCGGTCCCGCCACGTCGAAGACCCAGCTGTCGCGGGTGTTGTAGCAGTGGGTCGGCAGCACGACGGCCCCGGTTTCGACGGCCAGTTTCGCCGAGCCTGCCGGCATCCGCGTCGGTTCGCCGAAGAAATCGACCTCGACGCCGGACCGCGTCAGGTCTCGGTCGGCCATCAGGCACACGATCCCGTTGTCGCGCAAGCGCTCGACGAGCACCTCGTACGGCGGACGCTCGCCGCCGGTGAGCGGGAGCATCTCGAACCCCAGGCTCTCCCGGTAGTCCATGAACCGCTTGTACAGCGATTCCGGCTTCAGTCGTTCGGCGACCGTGGTGAACGTTCCGAAATGCTGAACCATCCACACCCCGGCCATGTCCCAATTCCCGCTGTGCGGCAGCGGCATGATCACTCCCCGACCCGCGTCGAGGGCGGCGTGAATGTGCTCGCGGCCGAGCAGACACGGCTCCAGCCGCGGCCGAAGCTTCTCCTTGTCCATCGACGGCAACCGAAACGCCTCCCGCCAATACCGTGCGTAGGAGGCAAGCGAAGCACGAATGAGCCCACCCGGCACCCTGGCCGGTTCCACCCCGAGCACCCGCGCCAGGTTCTTGCGCAGCTGCGCGGGCCCGCCGTTGCGCGACGCGTAGATGGCCCCGGCGTCGAAGGTGTTGCGCGCCACGAATTCCGGCATCGCGCGCACTACCCGCCAGCCGGCGGCGTAGCCCAGATCCGAGACCTGCCCCCCGAGCGAGAAGCGGCTGCCGGGTCCCATCGGGGAGGTGGTCACGGTTGATCCCCCTCCCCCACGTGGGGCTGCTCGCCGCGGGTCTCGGTTTCATCGTCGGCGCCCGCAGTGGTGTCGGACCCGGGCTTGGAGACCGAGTCCATGGCGCCCGGCGATTTCCGCACGCTGTGCACGCGCTGGCCCAGGGTGATCAGGCTGGCCACCGCGAGCGCCCACGTCGCGACGTGCAGCAGCCACGCGGCGTGCAGGAACGACACCCCGGACAGGCCCGCGCCGGTGAGCACGATGACCAGCCGCTCGGGTCGCTCGATGAGGCCGCCCCCGCCGCTCAGGCCGGTGGCCTCGGCGCGCGCCTTGACATACGAGATGACCTGCGAGGTGACCAGGCAGATCATCAGCCCAACCACCAGCGATGTGCTGCGCAGCCCGAACGCCGCCCACCACAACAGCCCGCAGAACACCGCGCCGTCGGCGATCCGGTCGCAGGTCGCGTCGAGCACCGCCCCGAACCTTGTGCCGCCGCCGCGCTCGCGCGCCATCGCGCCGTCCAGCATGTCGGCGAGCACGAAGACGAACACCGCGAACGATCCCCACCACAGCTGCCCGATGGGATAGAGCGTCAACGCGGCGATCACCGCACCCGCGGTGCCGATGATCGTGATGCTGTCGGGAGTCAGCCCCGCGCGCAGCGCGGCCTTGGCCACCGGCGTCGACAGCTTCGCGTAGGCCGCGCGGGTCATCAGGTAGAAGTCGCTCACGACTGATTGGCCCATTCCGTGGCCAGCAGCTCACGGGTTTCGCGCAGCAACTGGGGGACGACCTTGGAGCCGCCGATGATCGTGATGAAGTTCGCGTCTCCGCTCCACCGCGGCACCACGTGCATGTGCAGATGCTCGGCCAGCGACCCGCCCGCCGACTTGCCGAGGTTGAGCCCGACGTTGAAACCGTGCGGGTTCGACACCGACTTGATGACCCGAATCACCTTCTGGGTGAACGCCATCAGCTCCAGACTCTCTTCGCCGGTGAGGTCTTCGAGCTCGGACACCCGCCGATACGGCACCACCATCGAGTGGCCCGGGTTGTACGGGTACAGGTTGAGCACGACGTAGACGAGTTCACCCCTCGCCACCACCAGGCCGTCCTCGTCGTTGAGCGTCGGGATGTCGGTGAACGGTTGTGTCGACGCCGCCGAACCGCCCTTCATCGGCGCCTCGGCCAGGTAGTTCATCCGGTAGGGCGTCCAGAGCCGCTGCAGATGGTCCGGCTCGCCAACGCCGTGGTCGACGACCTCGCGTTCGTCGTTACCGGTCACGTCGGAGAGCCCACCGTGATCAATTCCGCTGTGGGCACGGCATTTTCGCGCTCAGCGATCCACTTGGCGATCGCCGCCACCGCGTCATCCCGCGGCACGCCGTTGATCTGGCTGCGGTCGCCGAATCGGAAGCTCACCGCACCGGCGTCGACGTCGCGGTCGCCGGCCAGCAGCATGAACGGCACCTTCTGGTTGGTGTGGTTGACGATCTTCTTCGCCATCCGGTCGTCGCTGGTGTCCACCTCGGCCCGGATTCCGCGTGACTTCAGCTGTTCGGCAACGCTTTCCAGGTATTCGATGTGTCCGTCGGCCACCGGTATGCCGACCACCTGCACGGGCGCCAGCCAGGCCGGGAACGCGCCCGCGTAGTGCTCGGTGAGGATGCCGAAGAACCGCTCGATCGAGCCGAACAGCGCGCGGTGGATCATCACGGGCCGCTGCCTGCTGCCGTCGGCCGCGGTGTAGTCCAGGTCGAAGCGATCCGGGAAGTTGAAGTCCAGCTGAATCGTCGACATCTGCCAACTGCGCCCGAGCGCATCCTTGACCTGCACCGAGATCTTCGGCCCGTAGAACGCGGCGCCGCCCGGATCGGGCACCAGTTCCAGGCCCGAGGCCGCACCGACCTCGGCCAGCACGCTGGTGGCTTCCTCCCACAGTTCGTCGGAGCCGACGGACTTCTTGGGATCCTTGGTGGACAGTTCCAGGTAGAACTCGGTCAACCCGTAGTCGCCGAGCAGATCGAGCACGAAGCGCAGCAGCGAGGTCAGCTCGTCGCGCATCTGGTCGCGGGTGCAGAAGATGTGCGCGTCGTCCATCGTCAGGCCGCGCACCCGGGTGAGGCCGTGCACGACGCCGGACAGCTCGTAGCGGTAGACGGTGCCGAACTCGAAGAGCCGCAACGGCAGTTCACGGTAGGAGCGCCCGCGCGAGCGGTAGATCAGGCAGTGCATCGGGCAGTTCATCGGCTTGAGGTAGTAGTCCTGCCCAGGCTTGCGGACCGTGCCGTCGTCGTTGTACTCGGCGTCGAGATGCATCGGCGGGAACATGCCGTCGGCGTACCAGTCGAGGTGGCCGGAGATCTTGAACAGCTCGGCCTTGGTGATGTGCGGGCTGTTGACGAACTCGTATCCGGCCTCGCTGTGCTTGCGCCGCGAGTAGTCCTCCAGCTCGCGCCTGATGATGCCGCCCTTGGGGTGGAATACCGCCAAGCCGGAACCGATTTCGTCAGGGAAGCTGAACAGGTCCAGCTCGGCGCCCAGCCTGCGATGGTCGCGCCGCTGCGCCTCCTCGATCAGCTCGAGATGACGGTCGAGGGCCTCCTGCGACTCCCATGCGGTGCCGTAAATGCGTTGCAGGCTGGCGTTGTTCTGGTCGCCGCGCCAGTACGCGGCCGAACTGCGGGTCAGCTTGAACGCCGGGATGAACTTCGTGGTCGGGATGTGCGGCCCGCGGCACAGGTCGCCCCAGACCCGTTCGCGGGTGCGGGGATTGAGGTTGTCATAGGCGGTGAGTTCGTCACCGCCTACCTCCATCACCTCGGGGTCGCCGGACTTGTCGTCGACGAGTTCCAGCTTGTAGGGCTCGCCGCGCAGTTCTTCGCGGGCTTCGTCTTTCGACGCGTACACGCGACGCGAGAACAGCTGGCCGTCCTTGACGATCTGGCGCATCCGCTTCTCCAGCGCCTCCAGATCCTCCGGCGTGAAGGCCTCGGCGACGTCGAAGTCGTAGTAGAAGCCGTCGGTGATCGGCGGCCCGATACCGAGCTTGGCGTCGGGGAACATGTCCTGCACCGCCTGGGCCAGCACATGGGCGGCGGAGTGCCGGATGACGCTGCGGCCGTCCTCGCTGTCGGCGGCCACCGGCGTCACCTCCACGTCGGCTTCGGGCGTCCAGCTCAGATCACGCAACCTGCCGTCGGAGTCGCGGACGACCACGACGGCGTCGGGGGCACCCCGGCTGGGCAACCCGGCGTCGCGCACCGCGGCCGCCGCGGTGGTCCCGGCAGCGACCCGGATCGGTGCTGCTGGGGCGGGGCTGGCGGCGGCGCTCATCGGTCGGTCTCCGGTCGTCGTGGGGTGTAACGAACGCGACCATGCTATCGGTGCGACCGGTCAGTCCCCGACCCCGATCGGGCTGTTCAACCACTGATGGTCGATGCCGACGAGCTCAGCGGACCAGTCGAGCACGCCGAGTAGCCACAGCGTCGCGGCCACGACCGCGGCCGTGAACAAGACGCCGAGGATCCGTACCGCCGGTCCCTGCCTGTTGAACCAGTCCATCACCTTGAAGTAGCGCTCCTTGGCGTAGGCCAGCAGGCGCCGGGCCCAGTCGAACTCGGTGGCCAGGATCCCGAGGCCGACGAACACGATCGCCCACCCCGGCCCGGGGTACGGGATGGCCACGATGCCGACGGCGAGGACCGTCAGCCCGACCACGCCGACCGCCAGCCGGTAGCCGATCTCTGCCTTGGGACGTTCGCGCAGGCGGTCGCGCCAGCGCGCCCAGCGGCGCTTCGCCGCTGACCATCGCGACGTCGTGGTGGTCTCGTCGTCGGTCACGGCTGCCCCGGCTTGAGCTTGACGAACAGCGCCTCGGCGTCGCAGAGCAGCGCGTCGCCGTCGAAGAGCCGTCCGGCGACGAAGACCTTGCGGCCTTCAGCGCGGTCCACCCGCGCGTCGACCCGCAGTTCCTTCTCGATCGGCACGATCTGGCGGTAGTTGACGTGCAGGTACGCGGTTCGTTGGCCAAGGCTGCGGGTGAGCCGGAACGCCGCGAAGCCCAGCACCGAGTCCCACATCTGCGCGACCGCACCGCCGTGCACGGCGCCGTTGCGGCCCAGGTGGTATCGGCGGAAGCGCACGGACCCGTCGACCTCGTCGCCGACCGTGGTCAGCTCGGACGGCACCTGCAGGAGGTTGCCGCGGGAGGGCAGGTCCATGCGCCTGCCCGACGGCGTGGTCCACTCGTCGGCCTCGTGCGGCGCCAGCAGGTCGTTCACCGACTCGACCATGTCGGCGGCCTTGCTGACCACGTCGTCGGGCGCGTCCGCGGCCCGAGTGTGGTCCTGCAGGATCCGAACGGCTTCGACGAAGCGGCCGTAGTCCGGCCCGCCGCGGGTGGTCGGTTCCGGCGGGTTGAACCCGCCCCCGGCATGCGCCTCGTTCGGGTCAGTGGCCACCCGCTCACCGTATTGCCTCCCCCGAAACGTCGATCGTCGTGGTCACCGACACGATCTGCGGGGACGGCGGCGCCGAGGAGAACCCGAAACTCACCGGCGGCCGCAGCGGGGCCAGGCCGCCGAGCGGCACGCCGCGGTACTGGCCGTCGACGGCGGTGATGCGCCGCGACCGCTGCACGCCGTAGTACTCGACGCGGTCGTTGCCCGCGGTGCCGTACGTGTGCACACCCGGGATCACCCGCGCGGCCACCGGGTCGATGGCCCGTAGCCAGCGCGGCGAGGCCGCCAACCGGCGGGGCACCAGTCGCAGCAGGCGGTCGACAGGCGCCGGGCCGCCGATGGCGATCCGCGCCTCGAAGCCCTCGGAGGCGACCGTGAGCAGACGCGCGTCGAGCGTCGCCGTCACCTCACCGACGTCCAACCGGTCGAACTCGTAGGTCGACGAGACGAATTCGGCGACAGCGGCATCGGGTGCCAGCAGCACGCGTTCGTCGTCTTCGGTCTGCAGCATGACGTCGGTGAACGCGCCGAACGGCGACCGGTCCCAGGTTCCGACCACGATGCGCAGGCCCGACGCAGTGCCGATGCCGGCGATGTGCCCGGTGAAAGCCAGCCGCACCGCCCTACGCCGATTCCGCGGCAGCCTTGCTCAGCGTCTCGAATTCCTGGTCGGAGAGCGCGATCTCGGCGGCGGCGACGTTCTGCTCCAGATGGCTGACCTTCGACGTGCCGGGGATCGGCAGCATCGCGGGTGAACGCTTCAGGAGCCATGCGAGGGCCAATTGAGACGCGCTGGCGTCGTGTTCGGCGGCGATCTTCTGAAGGGGACCGTCGGGCGCCGCCAGCGGGCCCGCGGCGAGTGGGAACCACGGGATGAACCCCAGGCCGCCGCTCTCGCAGGCCTCGAGCACCGGCTCGGCCGAGCGCGCGGTGAGGTTGTACATGTTCTGCACCGACACGATCGGTGCGACCTTCTGGGCGGCCGCCAACTGTGCGGCGTCGACCTCCGAGAGGCCGATGTGGCCGATCTTGCCCTCCTGCTGCAGGGCGGCGAGCTCACCCACCTGGTCCTCGAGCGGGAATTTGTCGTCGATGCGATGCAGCTGGAACAGGTCGATGCGCTCGACCCCGAGGCGGGTGAGGCTCATCTCCAGTTCTTGGCGCAGGTATCCGGGGAATCCGAGCGGTATCCAGACATCCGGCCCGGTTCGCAGCAGCCCCGCCTTGGTGGCGATGACGAGATCGTCCGGGTAGGGCGCCAGCGCCTCGCGGATCAGCTCTTCGGAGACGTAAGGACCGTAGGAGTCGGCGGTGTCGATGAAGTTGACGCCGAGCTCGACCGCGCGCCGCAGTACGCGGAGGCATTCGTCGCGGTCGGCGGGCGGCCCCCACACGCCCCTGCCGGTGATCCGCATGGCGCCGAAGCCGAGTCGGTTGACGGTGAGGTCGCCACCGAGGGTGAATGTTCCTGCGGCCTGCGCGACGGATGAGGTGGTCACCCCACCGACCGTACGCCCGCGGATGACAAGGTGTCGGGATGAAACTGAGCGACTTGGCGGCGCTGGAGCTGACCTACCGCGACGTCGGTGGCACGGCGGGCCCGCTGCCGGCGGGGTATCACCATGTGCGCAAGTCGGCGGTTATCGGCCGCGGCAGGCCGCGCTTCGAGGAGGCGGCGGCGAAGGTGATGCGGTGGGGAATGCTGCGCGGGGCGGGCGTGGGCGTGCAGGCGACCAGCGAGGTGGCCGCCGTCGGCTCCGAGGTGCTGGTGGGCCTGGGACCATTGCGTGCGCCGTGCCGGGTGGTCTACGTCATCGATGAGCCGGACCGCCGCGGTTTCGCCTACGGCACGCTGCCCGGTCATCCCGAGTCCGGGGAGGAGTTGTTCGCCGTCCGCCACGACGCCGTGACCGGCGACGTGCACGCCGAGGTGGTGGCGTTTTCGCGGCATGCGACGTGGTGGAGCCGGCTCGGCGCGCCCGTCACCTCGTTGGGGCAGCGGATCATCACGTCGCGCTACCTGAAGGCGGTGTAGCGGCACGCCCGCAACCGGCAAGTAAGGTAAGCATCATCAAAGGGCGGCGCCCGTTTCCGCCGCGCGCTTCGTCGGCCTCTTTCATCCGCACAACCTCTGCGTCGAACCCGCGTTAGCCTTGACCCAACGGCGCTCGACGATCGGAATCTGCGGTGATAGACCCTCTAGAAGTGGACGAGACGCATCGACGTATCGCGCAGTTGGTGCAGGATCTGTACGGCCGGGCCGACGCCGACTCCGACACGGTGATCGCCGAGCTGGCAGAGCACGCGGCGATCGAGATCCCTGGCGCGCAGTACGCGGGTGTCACCGTGACGCGCAACGCCAAGCACATCGACACGCCGGCCACGACGCACAAGTGGCCGCTGTTGCTCGACCAGATCCAGCAGCGCCACCGCGAGGGCCCGTGCCTGACAGCGGCATGGGAGGAGAAGACCGTCCACGCCGCCAATCTCGAGACCGACGAGCGCTTCCCGCTGTATTCGCGAGATGCGTTGGCGGAGACGCCGATCCGCTCCGTGATGGCCTTCCAGCTGTGGATCGCCGGCGAGACCATGGGCGCGCTCAACGTCTACGCCGAGACCCCGAACGCGTTCAGCGAGGAGACCAGGGCCATCGGCCTGGTCTTCGCCGCGCATTCTTCGGTCGCGTGGAATGCCGCGCGCCGAGACGAACAGTTCAAGAAGGCGCTGGCCAGCCGCGACGTCATCGGTCAGGCCAAGGGCATGTTGATGGAGCGCTACGGCGTCAACGCAATTCAGGCGTTCGATCTGTTGCGCAAGCTGTCGCAGGACGCGAACACACCGCTGATGCAGGTCGCCGCGGATCTTGTGGAAAAGCAGCAATCGTCCATCGAATAACTGTTTCGACGCATTCTGGCGGGGCAACCCGCTTACACATGAGTGTCGAATCCAAGCCGGCCGCCGATGCGTCCGTCGGTGAGTTGATGAGCCAGTTGTCGGCGCAGACGTCGCGGCTCGTTCGCGACGAGATGCGGCTGGCGCAGAAAGAACTGCAAGAGTCGGCCAAGCACGCAGGCAAGGGTGCGGGCCTGATCAGCGCCGCGGGGGTGGTATCGGTGATTGCTTTGATGACGCTGGTCGCCGCCGGTGTCGCAGCCCTGGCGACCGTGCTGCCGGTGTGGGCCGCCGCGCTGATCGTGGCGGGCGCCTTGTTGGTGATCGCCGGCGTCGCGGCCCTGTTGAGCCGCAAGCAGGCGGCCGAGATCTCGCCGCCGCCGCGGGAGAGTGTCGAAAGCGTGAAGGCCGACATCAAGGAAGTGAAGGACGCACGCTCATGAGCCAGCCAGAACGCGCCCGTCCGGAACCCGGCCCCGACGCCGGGATCGAGGACATCCGGTCCGACATCGAGCAGACGCGCTCCGACCTCGGCGAGACCGTCGAGGCGTTGACGGCCAAGATGGACGTCAAGCAGCGGACCATGGACAAGGCCACCGAGGCCAAAGAAGCCGTCGCGGACAAGGCGCACGCGGTGCAGCACACGACCATGGATGACGGTCGGGCGAAGGTGACCGTCCCGGTCGCCGCGGCGATCGTGGTGGGCACGGGGGCGCTGGTCTGGTTGCTGTGGCGGCGACGCCGCTGAGCGCTACGCCTTGTTCGGCACGGCGGTCACCAGTCCGCCGTCCATGATGAACTCGCTGCCGGTGGAGTACGACGACTCGTCGCTGGCCAGGAAGACGATGAAGGTGGCCACCTCTTCGGGCTCCGCGGGACGGCCCATCGGAATGGTCACCATGTCCTCGGGCAGGTGCGCGGTCATCGGCGTCTTGATGAACCCGGGGTGCACGGAGTTGACGCGAATGTTCTTGGGCGCCAACTCGAGTGCTGCCGACTTGGCCAGCCCGCGCACCGCCCACTTGGACGCCACGTAGGGATGGACGAACGGGGCGCCGCGCAGGCCCTCGATCGAGGACACGTTGATGATCGATCCCCCGCCGGCGTCGATCATGGGCTGCACAGCGGCTCGCATTCCCAGAAAGGTGCCGGTGAGGTTGACGTCGATGACCTTCTGCCATTCGCCCAGATCGAACTTCTTCAGCGGGCCCAGTGCGACGATGCCCGCGTTGTTCACCAGCACGTTGAGCCTGCCGAATTCGCCGACCGCCAGGTCGACCGCCGCCTGCCACTCGTCGGGCTGGGTCACGTCGAGGTGGATGTAGCGCGCGCTGTCGCCGATGTCGTCGGCCAAGGCCTTGCCCTCGTCGTCGAGGATGTCGCCGATCACGACCTTGGCGCCCTCGTTGACCAGCATTCGCGCGTGCGCGGCGCCCATCCCCCGCGCGCCGCCACTGATGAGCGCAACTTTGCCGTCGACGCGTCCCATGCGGTGTTCTCCTTTGTTGTTGTCGGACGCCTCAATTGGCGTCGAACAGTCCCTTGCCCGTGATGAGCGGCAGATCCAGTGTCGTCCTGATCCCCGGCGGCGCGGCGACCACTGCGGGGATCGCGTTGACCACCCTGCCCGCACCCGCAGCGATCGCAGCGTAATTGTGGTCGCCCTTGCGGCTGGTCGGGCAGATGTCGACGGTGTATGAGGGTTCGCCGACGATCTCCACCCGGTACGAGCCGCCGGGTTGCGCGGGCTGCGGCCACTCTGGACACAGGTCTTCGCGTAGCCGGGTGACGTGGTCGATCACGATGACGGGTTCGCCCTTGGCGAGGCCGATGATCTCGAAGCGCAGGGCGGCCTGGCCGCCCTGCGGGATGTGCCCTGCCGCGATGTCGAACGCCTCCGGCGCGGGGACCCTGGTGCAGGAGTCCTTGATCTCGTCGACCTCGATGCCGAAGCCGGCCGCGAGTTGCCGAATCGCCGTACCCCACGCCATGCCAAGGACGCCGGGCTGCAACAACATTGGCGTCTCATCAAGGGTCCACCCGAAGCCCATGACGTCGAACATCACGGTGGAACCGTCGTAGGTGGCGTAGTCGGCGATCTCCATGCACCGCACCTGCTCGAGCTTCTGGCATGTGCTGGCGATCGCGAAGGGGATCAGATCGTTGGCGAACCCGGGATCGACGCCGGAGATGAACAGGCTCGAGTTACCCTGTCGCGCAGCGTCTTCGATGGGAGCGATGTACTTGTCGGGCATCACGCCCCACGGGTACTGAAACACGCCGGGCGACGTTCCGACGACATTGACGCCCGCTGACAGAATGCGAAGGACGTCGGTGACCGCCTCGGGTATGCGGTTGTCGCCCATCGCGCAATAGACCGCACAGTCAGGCTTGGCGGCCAGCAGTGCGTCCAGATCGTTGGTGGCGGCGATGCCGGTCGCGACGTCCAGGCCGGCCAGTTCGGCGGCGTCCTTGCCGACCTTGTCATCCGAGGACACCCAGACGCCGGTCAACTCGAAGCGGGGATCGCTGATCAGATGGTTGAGCGCGATGCGGCCCGCGTTACCGGTCCCGATGTGTGCGACGCGAATCGCCATTGCTGTCTCCTCACGGCCGCGGCTGGACAGCTGTCCAATTTATCGGATGCGGCGCGGGACAAACAAGGCAGGTCAAGACAGCGGGCTACCACTCATCCGCACTGAGCAGGCCCGAGCGGCTGGAGTGCCGGACAGATGTCCAGCACTCCAGCCGGTTCAGTTACAGCGGTCGACGCCGACGCCCGAGGTAGAAGGCCAGACCGAGGGCACCGAAGCCCAGTCCGGCGACCAACCCCGCCGCCGCCATCAGATACAGCTGTGTGTGGTCGACGTTGGCGGACTCATCGGAGGCCAGCCTCATCTGGTAGTCGCCGGGCAGCGGCGCCTCCTGGGGTTCACCCAAGCCGGGGTACTGCTGCGTGCGGTGGATCTCGAACTGCCGCTCGCCGGTGGTGGGTGAGGTCGTCCACTGCCCCCAGGCCGGCGTCGCCCCGTCGAGCAGCACCTTGCGGCCGCCGTACTGGGCGTCATCGCCGACGTCGACGATCTGGTTGACCCGGAACGGCTGGTACGTCGCGTTGGAGTACCGGACCTGAACGGGGACATTGTCATAGCGCGACAGCGGCGGCGGAGGCACGAACGGCGCCCCGACCGGTGGGATGTAGCCACCGCCGAAGAAGGTGCCGACCGCCACGTCGGCGGCCAGGTTCGCCGAATTGAGCACCACCGCCGTGAAGCTGTAGGCCGCCAGCGCGGCTGCGTCGACGACGGCGCGGCCCAGCGGCGGGATCACCAGAATCCGCGGAGCGCGCTGGTAGAGGTAGACGATCCGCACCGGAGCCCGGTAGGGATTGCAGAAGACGGGCCGATACCAGTCGTCGTACTGGATCCACCTCTTGTCCCACTGCCGAACCTTCTTGTCCCAGCGCTTGTGGTCCCAGTCCCAATTGTGATCGCGGTCGCGATCGTGATCGCCGTCGTGTCCACGGTCACGGTCTCGGTCGCGGTCTCCGATCGAGAACTCCGAGCCCACGTTGAATTCGGACTCGAACGGGCCGAGCTTGGTCTTGCTCTGCAGGTTGATCGCGCTCGACAGGAAGTCGACGTCGTCCTTCTTGGCCGGCTCGGGCTTCAGCTCAACGGGTTTCGACTGCTTGGCGACCTCGAGGTCCTGCTCGGGCGCCTGCATCTGGTCCGGCGCAGCGGTGGGGATGCGCGCAGCCGCCTTGGCGACCGAGGATGGTGTGTCCTGCTTCTCGTCGCCATTCCCGTCGGCCGCGCCGCCCGGCTTGGCCTGATCGGCGACCGGCGGTCGGTTGTCGCCCGCGGTGTCGGCACCGCCGCCCGGCTGCTGCCCCGGCGCCAGGTCGCGCGCGACCTGCGGGTCCTGCTTCGGGTCGCCGGGGGTGGCGGGCAGGTCCGCGGCGGGTGGCGGCGCGGGCATGTCGGCGCTCGGCACGTCTGCTGCGGGCGTATCGACTTTGGGGGCGTTCGCTGTGGGCGCATCAGCCTTGGGCGGGTTGGCTTTTGGCGCGTCGAGTTTTGGCGCATCAGCTGCGGGAGCGCTTACCGTCGGTGGGTCAGCCTGGGGCGGCGCGTCAACTTTGGGGGCGACTGCCTTCGGGGGGTCCGCCTTCGGAGCATCGACGACGCGCGGCTGCTTCTTGGGCGCCGGCGCCTCGGCTGTCGGCGCGGGCGCCTCGGACGGCGACGGCGCCTGCACCGGCGCTTGGACCTGCGGGGCGGGCGCCTGGGGCTGTGGCGCTGGCGGCTCGGGCGCTTGAGGCTGCGGCGCGGGCGCTTGCACCTCGGGCGCGGGCGCCTGCTGGCGCGGTGGAGCCACGGGTTTCGGCGCCGGCTGTTCCTTCGGTGCGCGTGGCGCCTGCTCCGGCGCTTTTTCGGCAGGAGCCTGCGCGGGCGCGTCAGGGACGACGACCTCGGGTGTCGGGATGATCGGGATGCCCGGGTCACTGTGGTCGCCGGGCTTGGCCAGTGCAGGCGCGACTCCCCCGGTGAGCGCACTCATGGAGATGACGACTCCCGACGCCAGCACAGCAACGGTGCTTCGACGAAAGCAAGTTTTAACGGGGGCACGCATGTGGCTATCGACTCCTCTGGTCTCCTCGACAGGGGTGGCGAGTGGCCGCCACCTCTGCTGTGCAGCCATCTCCCCCGACACTGGAAACCGACCAGCAGGCGCCGCAATCCTTGTGCGGCCGGAGCGACGCTTGTGGCAGAGCGACGAACCGGTTCCACCTGTTCCATCGCTGAGAATCTCGGCGCGTTACAGCGGACGGATTTGCGCACACCGTCGAGTCGGGCCGACCTGCCGGTACCGTCGCGCTGTGACCTTGTTCGCCCGGATCGGTATCGCGTCCCTCGGTCTGATGCTGGGCATCACCGGATGCAGCCAGGCCACCGCGCTGGACGGACATGCGGTCTCGATGCGGTACGACCCGTACCGGGTCGCGGGACTGCCCACCTCCGACGGCCCCAGCGGGCCCCGCACCGCCCCTGCGTCGGCCGCGGGCCGGGTGCAGAACACCGACGACGGTCCGATCGACCGCGAGGCCCTGCTGGCCGTCGAGGACATCGAGGATTTCTGGTCGCAGCATTATTCGGACTCGTTCGCAGGCGCGTTCAAACCGGTGTCGCGGCTGGTCTCGGTTGATCCGAGAAGCTCGAACACCGTGTGCGGCGAGGACGCCAGCGCATTCGACTTCAACGCCCTGTATTGCGCACCGGATGATCTGATCGCCTGGGACAGAATCGATTTGATGCCCGTCGCCAAGGAGTTCTTCGGTGACATGACGATCAACGGGCTGCTGGCCCACGAGTACGGCCATGCGCTGCAGTGGCGCGCGGGTCTGGTCGGCGAGCAGAGATCCTCGATCCTGGTGCGCGAGCAGCAGGCCGACTGCCTGGCCGGCGTGTACATGCGCTGGGTGGCCGAAGGCCATTCGCCGCGCTACAGCATCAACACCAGCCATGCGCTCGACCAGGTGATGGCAGGCGCGATCGCCGGACGGGACCCGATCTCGACGTTCGACGCCCTGTCGCTGGATCCGCCGTCACACGGCACCGCGCTCGATCGGGTCAGCGCGTTTCAGACGGGATTCGACGTCGGCGCCGACGGTTGCGCCGCGATCGATTCCGCGGAGATCGAGAAGCGCCGCGGCGACCTGCCGCCGTCGCTGTTCGATCCGGCCAGCCCGCAGAGCGACATCGCCATCGACGAGCAGACCCTGTCCACCCTGATGGACATCCTGAATCAGATCTTCGATCCGACGGACCCGCCGACGCTGACCACGTCGGGCGGGTGCCCGGTGAGCGAGCAGCAGCCGGTGGCCTACTGCCCGGAGTCCAACACGATCGCCGTCGACCTGCCCACACTGCGCCAGATCGGTAAACCGGCCGACGAAAGCGATTTCGTTCTGCTGCAGGGCGACAACACCGCGCTGTCGATGGTGACGTCGCGCTATGCGCTTGCGCTGCAACACGAGCGAGGCATGGCGCTCGACTCGGCGGTGGCCGCCATGCGGACCGCCTGCCTGACCGGCGTCGCACAGCGCAAGATGGCCGACCCGACCCGAGGACCGTCGGGCAACCAGTTGGTCCTGGGCGCCGGTGACCTGGACGAAGCGGTGTCGGGTCTGCTCACCAACGGCGTCGTGGCCACCGACGTCAGCGGAACACCAGTGCCGTCGGGCTTCACGCGGATCCTTGCTTTTCGCACCGGCCTTCTCGGCGACGCCGAGGATTGCTATCAACGGTTTCCCTGAGACAATCGGCTCGTGAACGGACCGCGGGAGCATCGGCGGCACCCGGGGTCGGACGACAAGACCGTCGAGGTGCCACTGCGGTCTCCCGGACGCGCCTCTGCGCCTCCCGAAGAGCCGTGGTGGAAGAACGCCAACTCGCGTGTTCCCCCGCCACCGCCACCGCAGTCCCCTCGACCTGCCGCATGGGCGCCACCCCCACCGCAGCCGGCCCAGCGCGAAGCCCCGCGGCCGCGTGCGGCGAATCGCCACGCCAAGAGCGCGCCCCCGCGACGCGGCCACCTCGCTCTGCTGGCCGTCGTCGGCCTGATCGCCCTCTCGGCTGGGGCGGTCGGGCTGTGGTGGGGGCTGACCCGATTCGGACTGCTGACCGGCAAGGTGCTCGACGTCTCGAAGGCGCAGGCAGGTGTTCAGCGCATTTTGGTCGACCCGGTCGACGGCTACGGCGCGACGAGCGTCAGCGACGTGGTGTGCAACAACGGCGACGACCCGGAGATCAGGAAGGGCGGCACCTTCACCTGCGACGTGATCGTCGAGGGCCGCCAACGTCAGGTGCTCGTCGTGTTCTCCGACAACGACGGGACCTACGAGGTCGACCGGCCTCGATAACCGGTGACGTCAGCTCACTGAGGAAAGCCGAACATCTGGACAACTCCGTGGTCGCGCCCCGCGGTGTAGCCGCCGTCGACGGCGATCGCCTGGCCCGTGACGAACGACGCATCGGGTGACACCAGAAAGGCCGCCATGGCCGCGATCTCCTCGGGCCGGCCCAGCCGTTGCAGAGCGTGCTCCTCGGTGATCGAGGCCAGCGGGCCGGCCATGCCGTCGAGTCGGAACACGCCGTCCAGCATCGGCGTCGCGATGAAGCCGGGGCAGATGGCGTTGGCCCGGATGCCGCTGGGGCCGTAGTCCAGCGCGATGTTCTTGGTCAGCAGCACCACCCCGCCCTTGGAGGCGTTGTAGCCGCTGCCGCCCGCGGTGCCCTCGAGGCCTTCGACGCTGGCCAGGGTGACGATCGAACCGCGCTCGCCGGTCAGGCGTGGCTGCTCGATCATCCTTGCCAGAGCCGCCTTGGCCACCAGAAACGTGCCGGTGAGGTTGATCGCGATCACCCGGTCCCATTCGGCCTTGTCGAGCAGGTGTACGGGACCGCCGCTGGCGATGCCCGCGGCATGCACGACGCCGTCGATTCGGTCCGGTACCGCCGCGAAGACGTCGGCGACGGCTTCCTCATCCGAGACGTCGGCGTTGACGAACGTGAAGCGTTCGCCGAGATCGGGTGGTGCGCTGACGTCGGCGCCGACGACGGTGCCGCCCTCGGCGATCAGGCGCTCCGCGGCGGCCAGACCGATGCCCGACGACGCACCCGTCACCACAAACGTGCGTGCTCGGGCCCGGTCACTCGCTTCGGTCACAGCGCTGCCTTTCGTCTTGTCGTGCAGGTGGATTCGTCAGAAGAACGGGGTGAACACGCAACGGAATGCGGGGTTCTTGCCGCCCGCGTCGAGGACGAAGTACTCGCCTTCGCGGATCACCGCGCCGAGATAGCCGCGGTCACCGCCGGAGTTCGCCGTCGCGACGAGTTCGTCGGGCGGATCGTGGTAACCCACGAGCAACCGCAGCCTGCCGGTGCGGCCGTCGGTCGGCGAGACGGAGAGGTATCCGGTGACGGGAGCGCAGTAGGTCATGTTCAGGGAGACACCAAACCTGTCTTCGGCGTTGTTCGGCTCGACCGACGTGAGCGCGACGACCTGCTGCTGCAGATCCGCCACTTGACGCTGAAGTCCGGCGATCTGGGCCAGCAGCGCCTCGGTGTCCGCCATGGCGATCACCCTAGCCATGGTCCGATGCGCGGCTTCGGTTCTCGAGGAATTAAATCGGGCCGCCGACGAGTTCTCATCGATTGAGTCACCTGACCGACCGAGAAGAGTGCGACGATGCGCAGCCTCACACCAGCCCGTCCGTCAATGCCCCGAGCGCTGCGTTGGCTTGGCGCCCTGTTGGTTTGCGCCGCAGCGCTTGTCGGACCGCAGGCCACCGGGTCGGCCGCCGCTGCCGTGGATTCGTCGTGCTCTGACGTGGAGATCGTCTTCGCCCGCGGTACATTCGAGGCCCCCGGCGTGGGAGCCACCGGACAGGCATTCGTCGACGCGCTCAACGCGCGCCTCGGCGGGAAGACCGTCGAAAGCTACGGCGTCGATTATCCGGCATCCCTGGACTTCCAGGCCGCGGCCAGCGGGGTCGCCGATGCAGCCAACAAGGTTCAGGCGATAGCCGCAGGCTGCGCAAACACCCAGATCGTTCTCGGCGGGTACTCGCAGGGCGCCGCGGTTGCGGGCTACACGACCACCGACACCGTGCCTGCCGGCACGTCATTGCCCGATGGCCTCGCGGGCACCCTGCCGCCCGCCATCGCGTCACATGTCGCCGCGGTCGTGTTGTTCGGCACTCCGTCGGACTGGTTTCTCAATCTTGTCGCGCACGATGCGCCGCCCATCGCCATCGGTCACCTCTACGCGGCCAAGACCATTGAACTGTGCAACCCGGGAGACCCGATTTGCTTTCCCGGCGGACGCGACCGTGCCGCGCACAGTGCCTACAAGGACAACGGAATGGCCGACCAGGCAGCAGATTTCGCGGCGCGGGCGCTCACGACACGCCTCTGAGAAGGGCGCCTGCTGTCCGTAGATTTTGAATCCTGTTGGCTCGCTGTGCGATAGCGCTCCGATCGGGGCTCCGGGGCGGGTCCGGATTGGCTTCTGTGTCGAACATATGTTCTAATGGGCCACGTCCGTCAGCTCGCTCAGTGCGGGCCATCTTCGAAAGGAGCTCGTCTCAACGATGACCGTAGACACTCTGGCATCAGAAGCGCTGTCCACCGCCTCCGACACGCCCGACGTTCCGGAATCGCCAGTCGAGACCACCTCGCCCGCGAGCCCGCCCGCGGCCGACGAGATCGTCTCCGACGCTTCCGCCAGGGAGAAGCCGAAGAAGAGCCCGGCCAAGAAGGCGGCGGGCAAGCGGGGCAAGACTGTCGAGCTGAGCCTCACCGTCATCGGGACGCCCGACGGCGAATGGCGGGCCGAGCTCAAGCAGGGCAGCTCCTACCTGGCCCGCAACCTCACCGTCGCGGCCGCAGCGGTCTCGCGGGCGGCGAAGGAACTACACGATGACCTGTCCTCGCCCATCGACAAGGTCATCGAGGAAGCCCGCTCTCAGCAGGCCGCCAAGGTCGCCGCGCTCGAAGCGGAACTCGAGGCCGCGCGCAAGGTCCTCGCCGACCTCGACTGATCCGCGCTATCCGGGCCAGCCCATCTCACGGGGGAACTGTCCGTCGGCCAACTGGCGTTTCAGTACCTTCCCCGTCGCGGTGCGCGGCAGGTGGTTGACGAAGGTGACGTCGCGCGGAATCGAGAAGCGGCTCAGTCGGTTCCGCACATAGCCTTTGACCATCTCTTCGTCCAGCGACGCCCCCTTGGCACGGACGACGAAGGCCGCGAGGCGTTGACCGAATTCGGGATCGGGCACTCCGACCACCGCCACGTCGACAACCTGCGGCAGAACGGAGATGGCTTCTTCGACGGGCCGTGGGAACACGTTCTCGCCGCCGGAGATGATCATCTCGTCGTCGCGCCCGGCGACGAAGAGTCGTCCGCCGGCGTCGAGGTAGCCGAGGTCGCCGGTGTCCATCAGTTGGTCCTCGATGGCAGGCGAAGCCGCATTGGTGTAGCCGTCGAACAGCATGTCGTTGCCGACGAAGATGCGACCGACGGCGCCCACCGGCAGCGGATGGCCGTGCCGGCCGAGGATGGCGATGCGGGTACCGAGCGGTGGTCGACCGGCGGTGGTCGGGGCGATGCGAAGGTCGACCGGATCGGCGATGGTTCCCCACGACACCTCGGTGGAACCGTAGAAGTTGTAGAGGATGTCGCCGAAGGTGTCCATGAACTTCACCACGGATGCGCCGGGGATCGGCGAGCCACTGCAGGCAACCACCGTCAGCGACGACGTGTCGTATCGCTCGATCACGCCGGCGGGTAATTGAAGAATGCGCTGCAACATCACCGGGACCGCCACCAGGACGGTGCACCGTTGTCGCTCGATGGTCTTCAAGCACTCCTCGGCGTCGAATCGTTCCATCAGCACCACGGCCGCGTGCAATGGGGCGCTCACTTGCAGCGCGGCGAGACCCCAGGCGTGAAACAGCGGAGCGGAGATCAACATCACCTCATTGCGCCGCAATGGCATCCGCGACAACATCGCGGCAATGGCGCCGAAACCCGTTGGCGTGGGACGTCGTGCTCCCTTCGGCGTGCCGGTGGTACCCGAGGTGAGAACGACCAGCTTGCCGGGTTGCTTCGGCGGCGGTAACGGATCCGCGTCGGCCCCCACCGAAATGAAATCGTCGATCGAACGGCGGTGCGGCACTGCCGAACCCGGACCCGTCGAGATTCGCGGTATTTCCAGCGGAAGATAGCGCACCTGTGGCTCGAGCTCGTCGTCGACGAATACGGCGTCGAAGACGTTGGTGCTGATGATCTCTTCGATGGTGCGGGCTGCCAGGCCGATATTGAGCAATGTCAGGTCTGCGCCCAACTTGCTGGCGGCCACCATGCATTCGACCATCGCCGGGGAATTGCGCGCGAGTATCGCGAATTTGCTGTCTTTGGTGAAGCCGCTGGCGGCCAGGCCAGATGCGAGGCAGGTGGTGCGCTCGGCCACGTCGGCGTAGGTCGACGTCCGATATCGGTCGACCAGCGCCGTATTGCGCGGCGATCGCACGGCGGCGGCCGTGATACCGCCCGCCAGCGTGAATCCCCACTTGGCAAGGGAATTGAGTTGTCGCAGGCCACGATCCGGCCGCGACGCCCGCACCACACCACTGATGATCATGGTCTTGGCCACGCTGAGGTGCAGGGAACCCATGTCGCCGGCGTTGACCAGCAGTGACGACTGCTTGCCGTCCAGATACTCGGAAATACGGAGAAAGCCGTCCCGCGCCCAGTTCTTGACCGCGTTGTCGCCGACGTTGGCGATGTCGGGGTGCAGCAGGCCGACCGCGAAGATCCGCAGCGCGATGTGGGTGCCGCCCGTCTCGGGGGTCAAACGTATCGAGACGAAGCAACGACTGGCCTGGATCGCCTCCAGACGCATCTCGCTGCCCAACCGACGAACCGTCATCGCCATCTCCCGCACCACGACGGCGCCGCGCGGGGTGGACAGGCGGACCGCGTACTGCTGGGCGGTGCCCGAAACCTGCTCACACGCCCCGAGGCCGCGGAAGAAGCGCGGGTAGAGGTCAGGGGCGGCGAGGATGCCCCAGATGTCCGGGCATGGGTGGGCCAGTGTGGTGTCGAAATCGATCACGTCCCGTACCACAGGGGTCCTGACGGGTTGGTGGTGGGCAAACCGAGGGAAACCCCATTGTGTGTTATCCGTCTTTGCCGGGGAACCGTTTCGCCGTCATGCAGCGTAGATGGCTATTGCAACGCAGAACGCGATGACGTCGCGTTGGGCTACCGAAGCACCGGGGCCGACGACGTCTTGGCACCGCTCAACCAGACGGCGTGGTCCACTTGCTGTCAACTCCGGGACCAGCCCGACCGGATGGCATCGGCCAGGGTCCAGAACGAAGCGCCCAGCAAGACAATGTCTTTCAGAAGGAACTCGGCGAGCAACGTGATCGCCGGGAACCCGCCACCGGCCGGCTCGCCGATGCCTGGCGTGGTGAACAGGAACGTTATTGTCGAGACGAAAAGCACAATCGACAGCAGACTCCCGACAGCCGAGACACGCGGAGCGATCGGCTTCACCGCCAGCAGTAGCGCGGCGCTCACCTCCATGACGCCGAGGAGCGCCGAGAAAGTGTACTCGGGGAAGATACTGTACAGCCAGCCCATGAACGGGCTGTGGGCAACCAGCGGCGCTATCTGGTGAGCCTCATAGTGAGCGAACTTCAGCAGCCCGATCCACCCGATGACGATGACGAGTCCGTACCGGATCAGCGCCGCGGCGACGATGTCGACCGCTGGCAGTGCACGCAAGGCGTGATGAGCTAGATCTGTTTTTTGAGTGGTCATTTCGCTCTCCTCGGGTTGATGTGTTTGTCACGACGCCTCTTTGACGGAGGTTGAAGAAGGGTTTTGTCGGCCGGACTCCGGGGCTGGCGTGAATTCGAGAATCCACGCAGCGCAACGTCTTTTGATCCAATCTTGGCTTTCGATGCGACGACCCCGGCACCGCGGCAGCGAGTGCGGCCGATTGACTGCTGGTGCCGACGCTTCTGCCGTGCTTACGGGGTATCGCAACTTCCTAACCGTCGCCATGGGCTCAGCGTATGAAGGGATGCGTGGTACAAATAGATCGAATTGGTTCACTTTTTTGCTTGAAAGTCTCATCATGGATGCGGTCAGTCTCCTACTGGGGTTCGCGCACGTCGGCGCCAGCGTTGACAAGCGCTGCCTGCTGAGCGGCACCACGCGAATGGATGTCGCCGAATACCAGGAGTTGCAGGCGCCGTTCCACGTCCTGCTTGAAGGCGAGTGCAAGGTGCACGTCGGCTCCAGTGTGGTGCAGATGCACGCTGGAGAAGTGGTGCTGATCCCGAGCCGCGAGCGCCATCGGGTGGTCACGCCCGGGGCTGGTCGTCTACGCGGCACAACAGAGACCGCCGGTGATGCGTTCGTAACGACTCGCACCAAAGGCGGCGACACGGCAGTGATCGACTTGTTCTGTGGGCACTACACATTCGATGCAGGCGCGGGCGCGGTGCTGTTCAACAGCCTGCCTGATCCGCTGCACGTCTCGTTTGGCGACTCCACCGAGAGCTTGGAGATGCTGACGATGCTGAGTGCGATGATGCGCGGCGAGGCGCAACGCGACGGGGACGGCACCGCCGCGATCCTGTCGGGCCTGGCCACGGTGCTATTGGCAATGGTGCTGCGGACGGCAACGAGTGCCACCGCTGCGACCGCTTTGTGGACCGCGGTAGCCGACCCGCGTATCGCAGAGACAATCGAGCACGTTTTGATGATGCCCGGCGCAGACTGGACGATCGATCGGCTCAGCCGTACCGCGGCCATGTCGCGGGCGACGTTCCTGCGTCACTTCCGACAGGAAACGGGCATGAACGTAGGTGATTTTCTGGTGCGCGTCCGGGTGATGGCTGCCGCCGAACTCCTCAACTCCAGTGACAGGACGGTCGCCGCGATCGCCAGCCAGGTTGGTTACCAGTCCGAGTCCGCATTCTCCCGCGCCTTCCGCGCCCAGGTCGGGACGACGCCCGCACGTTTCCGGCGCAATCAACAGCGACGGCGGCAACCCACCAAATAGCGTTGCAGAATTCGAGTTCGTTCAGCGCCACCGTTTGTGTCCACCTACAAACCGATGACGGGTGCGCAGCGATGGCCGAGAGCGACTGCTCCTGAGCGGTTCATTCCTTGGCAACGGTCGCACTGTGCTCGGGAAGGTCGCTGCGCCGCCCCACACGTGGGTACGGCGTCATCGGTCCCTTGCCCTTCACGTCGATCTTTTGGCGCGGAGTGAACTCGCAACGTGTTCGTAGCCGCTCGTATGTGCGCTCGGTGACCTGCACTGTCCGGGGCGGTGCATGAGACTCCACCCGAATCGCGGTGTTCACGGTGTCACCCAGAGGTCGTAGATGAACTTGCGCGGCCGATCACTCCCGCGATGACGGGACCGGTATCGATGCCTGTCCGGAGCACGACGCCGATCTCGGCCAGCCGTTCCAGCCAGCTCGGAACCCGCCAAATTGAATGAATACCGACCCCTTTTAGGAGAGTCATGTCAAGTCCTCCGACGTGTGATTGCCTCATCGTCGCCACGCAGGAGTGCGCGAATCGCAGGTGCGGTTCATGATGTGCGATCGGACTCGACACGGGCGTGGGTTTCGTACATGCGAGTCGCGACGACCAGTCCGGAGGCCACCGTGATCGCGGCAGCCGCCCAGACGGCGGCGCGCAGCCCCCAGAGATCGGCGGCGACGCCGCCGACGATTGCGCCTGCGGCATATCCGCTGTCGCGCCACAGTCGGTAGATTCCGACAGCCCGCGCACGCCACAATGGATGGGCAACGTCGCCGATCGTCGCCAGAAGAGTGGGATACACCATAGCGGTTCCCGCACCCAGGAATGCGCTGGCCAACAGCCACCACGTGAAGGTGTCACCGATCGCGATGAGGCTGAGAGCCGATGCCTGGATAAGCATTCCGGCGGTGATGAAGTGTTTGCGTCCCCATTTGTCGGACAGCGCGCCGGTGAGGATCTGGCCTGCCCCCCACACTGCAGGGTAGGTGGCGATGAGCACGCCGATGCGTTCGATAGGTGTGCCAGTGCTGGCGAACAGGATCGGGAACAGTCCCCATGAGAGTCCGAAGTTGAGGTTGTTTACTAACCCCGCTTGGCTCGCCGCCGACAACGCAGGCTCGGTGAAAGTGGTGCGGGTGAAGATTTCTCGGTTCGACAGCGCGCCGTACCCGCTGGTGTTGGCACTGCTGTGATTTTCGGCCTCTAGGTGCGCGTATCCACGAGTCTCGCGCACGAAGACAGCGGAAATGCCCAATCCAATGACGGCATAAGACAAGCCGAGGAGGAATGGCGCTGGCCGTAGTCCGTAGTGGGCCGCCAGGTAACCGGCGACCACAGCGGTCAGCGCAACCGCACCGTAGCCGGCGGCTTCGTTGAAACCCATTGCCAGTCCGCGTTGCCGCGGCCCGACGAGGTCGATTTTCATCACAACCGTCGTCGACCACGTCAGGCCCTGGTTGATGCCTAGCAGGACGTTGGCGAAGATCACCCAATTCCACGACGGTGCCCAAATCAGCAGTAGCGGCACCGGAATCGCGATCAGCCAGCCGACGATCAGCACTGGCTTGCGTCCGAATCGATCGGACCAGGTGCCTGCGAAGTAGTTGGTGGCAGCCTTGGTGATCCCGAACGCAAACACATAGGTCAAGAGAAACGTGTAGCCGCTGAGGTGGAACTCATGTTTGGCCAGCAGCGGAAGCACGGCCTGTTCCTGGCCGACCATCCCGCCCACAAAGCCGTTGACAACGACCAATAGCGAAAACTGGGCTATGTTGGGGCGCAACCCGAGTCGGGGATGGTGTGTCGTGCTCATGCGAATGGGTGGAACGGACGGAGCCTCTCGACCGTGGCGTCGTCGAGTCCGCAAAAGGCGTGATTTTCAGGGTGACTGCGGACCGTCGGATTGACAGGCATGGCCATACCGTCTGCTACGCCGGCCGCGCCGTGGTCCCTGGCACCGGGCCGTGGCGGTGAAGGCCGGGGATGAGCATCGGCACGCGGGTGCGGTAGTCGCGATAGCGGTCACCGAGGGCCGCGTTGAGATCGTGTTCCTCCAGTTGAACAGCAATCAGGATGTAAGCCGTTGTCGCCACCGCGAACAGCAGATGGCCTGCCGTCATCGTGGGTGTCGCCCAGAAGGCGATGACGAAACCGAGCATCAGCGGATGGCGCACCACTCGGTACAGCATGAAGGCGCGGAATTCCAGGTTGGTGTAGGGAGTTCCGCGCCACGCCAGGTATACCTGCCGCAGACCGAACAGGTCGAAGTGACTGATCATGAACGTCGAGAGCAAAACGATCACCCAGCCCGCGGCGAAGAGCACCCACAACACCGCCCGACCGGGCGTCCACGTCACATTCCACACGATCGCCGGCATGGTGCGCCACTGCCAGAACAGCAGCAGCAGCGCAAGGCTGGAGACCAGAACATAGGTACTGCGCTCAATGGTCTTGGGCACCAACCGAGTCCACCACCGCTTGAAGGCGGGCCGTGCCATCACACTGTGCTGCGCGGCGAACAGTCCAAGCAGCAGCAAGTTGACGACTGCCGCTTCCGCGATGGACGCATCGACGCCGTGGTCGATGCTGCGGGGTACGACGAGGTTGCCGACGAAGCCGATCGCGTAGAGGAACGTCGCCAAGAAAACGACGTAACACGCGCCGCCATAGCCGATCGTGAGATAGCGATTCATGACGCCTCCCGGTGTGGTGGTTACTTGCTTGCCGTGCGCACCGGCCGCCCCGCGAACCGCCACTCCGGGTAGCCGTCGGTGAGCCGTTGCGCCGTGAATCCATTCGCGCGCAGCACCGCCACGGCTTCGTCGACGTACACGCAGTAGGGCCCGCGGCAATACGCGATGTACTCCTTGTCGCGGGGCAGTTCGCCGATTCGCTTGGAAATGTCGCCGGCCGGCATGGACCGCGCGCCGGCGATGTGTCCTGCCGCGTACTCCAGCTCGGGCCGCACATCGAGCACCACGACCTCGTCGTTGTTCATGCGGCGCGCCAACTCGTCGGGGGTGACTGGCTCGAAGCCGTCCCGATCACCAAGAAAGTCGCTGACCACGCGGTCCACCTCGGCGAGGTGCTGTTCAGCGGTATGTCGCAGCGCCAGCACCAGGCCGACGACTTCAGGCCCGCTTAGCCGGTAATGCACGAAGAGTCCGTCGCGCCGGGCGAGCACGAGCTGCGCCTGCCGCAGCTGCTGCAGATGCCGGGAAGTATTCGCCACCGCTAGGCCGGTCTCGGCCGCGATCGACTCCACGGTGCGCTCGCCCTGCGCCAGGACCTCAAGGATTTCCAATCGGTGGGGGTTGGCGATCGCCTTGCCGATTCGCGCGAACTCGCCATACAGACGGTCCTTGAAGCGCCGGTTGGACTGGGCCGCAATAATCACTTATTCAATATAATACTTGAATAACTTGATAGGAAGGCTCTACACACGGCTATCGGCGTCGATCCCACCGAGAACCTCAAGGGTCCGGGCCGCCTTCGGCGTAGCGGCATGATCAACGATTGACAGCAGCATGAAGCCGTCGGATACCGCCGCGGAGTTATGCGGACTGGCGCTCCCGATCAGCGACGGAATATGCCCACTGATGGGTGACGGACGTGAACTGCACAGAATGTGAGTGGTCCCGACTGGGATCGAACCAGTGACCTTCCGCGTGTGAGGCGGACGCTCTCCCCCTGAGCTACGAGACCGGGGACGACGTCGAAGGTTAGCACGTAGCTGCGCTCAACTAAGAAGCCAGTCGGCGCTCAGGTTTCACACAGCAAACACACGGAAATCACGTAGCGTTACGGCATGACGATGCGTCGATTTTCGCTTGCAGTGGTCGTCGCTGCACTTCCCGTCACAGTCGGGGTCATGGCCAGTGTTGCCACGGCCGCGCCACCGGGAGCGATCGGCCCGCTTCCCTTGACCACCCGCGAAGTGTCCGAGTTGACCGGCTTCACGTCGCCGTCGGGCAATATCGGGTGCTACATCGACCCCAATTCAGTGCGGTGTGACATCCGGGAACGCGACTGGTCTCCCCCAGCCAAACCGGCAAGTTGTCCGGAGATGACAGGGTGGGGCCAAGGGCTGCAACTGGACGTCGGCAAGTCGGCCGACTTCGTCTGCGCCGGTGACACGGCTCTCGGTGCAGGCGCCCCGCTGGCCTTCGGCGACACCATCGTGAGCGGCTCGCTGGAGTGCACCAGCTCGCCCGCCGGCATCACCTGCTGGGACGTCGACGACGGCGGCGAGTTCTCCATCGCACGCCAGGACTTTCACCTGGCGTGATTCCACCCATGATCGGAGGATCGGTTTGGCTAAGCGACTCGTCGTCGGCACGGCGGCCGTAACGCTGGCGGCGTTGCTCGGCGCACCCGGCGCGGCCGCCGACATCGACGGTTTCACGTCTCCTAGCGGCAATATCGGCTGCATTTTGTCCGATGACCTGCTGCGGTGCGACATTGCGGCGCGGGAGTGGGCGCCTCCCCCGCGTCCCGCCGATTGCCCGGAATACAGCGACTACGGCCAGGGAATTTCGCTGCACCCGACCGGACCGGCCCGTTTCGTCTGCGCCGGGGACACGGCGATGGGAGCGGGCCCGGCCCTGCCTTACGGCCAATTCCGGGCCGGCGGCGGGATGAGTTGCAACAGCGAGCCGTCGGGAATGAGGTGTTCCAACTCGGATGGCCGGGGGTTCACCATCTCGCGTGAGACCTACGGCATCTTCTGATGGGACGGGGCCTGTTCAGCGTGTCGCGGAAGGGATTTGTGCGGCTACGCCGCGGTGGACTATCGTCGTCCTTCGCGACGGGCGACGATCTCGTTCGTGGCGCGCGGATGTAGCGCAGTTGGTAGCGCATCACCTTGCCAAGGTGAGGGTCGCGGGTTCGAATCCCGTCATCCGCTCGAGGGTGCAGTCGCATCAACCCCAGCGGTGGAGTGGCCGAGTGGTGAGGCAACGGCCTGCAAAGCCGTGCACACGGGTTCGATTCCCGTCTCCACCTCCAAGCTTGTAGGCGCGATTAGCTCAGCGGGAGAGCGCTTCCCTGACACGGAAGAGGTCACTGGTTCAATCCCAGTATCGCGCACCAGAGTTTGCGCATGTCAACGCGCCTTTTGCAGATACCAAGCGGCTGCTATGAGCATCTCGCCAGCTCAATGTGGGCAAATGGGTCAGCGGGGTAACTCGTCCACCGTCATCCGTTGTTGTTCCATCTGGTCGCGCATGTTCTGGGCGAGGCGTGGCAAGTCGGGGTGGTTGTGCCAGTAGGTGGCTTCTTCGTAGAACTTCACGACGCCACCTCCTCGCCTTGGCTCACCGTCGACACGGTCGCAACGTCGGACGGCACTGCAATCGGCGGGTTGACCGCTACCGGTTCGGTGGCGATGTCAGACGGGATTTGAATGTTGCCCGGACGCTGCCGTGAGCCCGAGGCCGGTTCGGCGGGCGGAGCCACGCAATAGGCTCCGTTCCACACTCCGCCAGACTGGCCGCAGCCGAAGTGCTCGCGCTTGTACTGGTCGTCCTGAGAGTCGATAGGGCCGCCCTTCATGCATTCTTCGTACCGTTCCAAGTCCCACGTCTCGCTGTTGTTGGGTTGGGCGGTCGCAATGGCGGCAGAAGCGAGCGAGGTCCCGGCAACGTCCACCGCGCCCAGAAGCATCGCTGCGTGCTTGAAAGGGTTCAGTCCGGGGCGGGTGACCTCGATCATCGTGGACTCCTCTCGTGGCCTGGTGAGTAAAAATGCTCCATGGTCGAGGGGTGCTTCTGTAACCGCCTGAAAGCCAGACTTCCCTTCGGTGGGGCAAGATTTAGCTATCCCCCAAGCAAGTAGCTGATTGGGTTGCCGGGGTCGCGAACTCGCAGTACGCGGAAAGGGGGGTCATCGCGCCGGCGAGAGCCTCCATGAGGCGTCCCCCGAGGGCCACGTCAGTCGCGCTGGCGGACACCGATGCGACCGCCAGTTTCTCACGCGATGTCTCGCCCGAATGAATGCGGCATACGACGGCGCTCAAGATCCTGGAAAACCAATAGCTCGCACGCGGTTGCTTAGAAAGCAAGCTGCTTCAGACGGCGTTCGAGTTTCCTATACAAATCATCGAGGTCATCGATTTCTTGCAGCTCCTCGGACAAATCAATAACGTGCACTCTCTGATCCGGCCCTGGAGCCATGAGAGGGTTGATTTCGGATTCGCTGCCATTGTGGATGGCCGTGCCGACGATATTGCCGGCCCCATCGGTGAGGATGGTTAGCTTCGGGTGAAGGGATTTCATTCGCTCCACTGTCCTTTCCGGCAAGGGACCTTTCCAATTATTCGGCCATGTGGTCACTCCAATATCGTCAAAGGTCAACAAATCTAGATAGAAGTCGGCAGCGACCGAGTTATCGTTTCTGACCTTGCAGACGTAGCCGTAAGTGCTCCGGTACCCACCAAGGGTGGCCGCCGTCACACCATATTCGGTCACCCAGAGGGGCTTGAAGAGTAAGCCATCTTTTGGAGGGATCGGGATTGCGCGGAACAACACGGGGCCCCGGTCGAGCGTCAGCCATCCTTCAGCCCAAGCCACTGGGAGATCCAGCGAGCTGTTAGCAGCGATGGTGTACGTACCGATTCTGTACAGATGCGGCATCGGCCCCGCCCCTTTGCGATCGTGGCCCACCTCAACGGCGTCCTGATAGGTGCGTACGTTAGATGCGCCCTGGCCGACGGGCTTAAGTACTCAACTACTGCATTTCGAGCCCCACGTCGTCGTTGCTCAACAGGTCCGGAGGGATTACTTGCCTTCGGAATTCATCACCCGATCCGCAACTTCTGACCCGCTGTGGCAACAACGCGACAACTCGATCGCAGATCAGGCGCTCGTCGCTCTCTTCGAGTGGTGTGCCCGTCGCCGGCGGGGGTCGATCTGAGAGAACTCAGATCTCGGCGTCCGCCGCCGTATTCGGTGCGGTCTCCCCTGAACGCGTGGGGCATCTCCGCAGCACAAGCTCGCCCTCGCGTCGAGCTGTCACATCGGACGCGTCGAGTAGTACCCGCCGTCCGCGTAGTAGTCGCGGAACTTGTTGCCCTCGTTGTCTTTATAGGTGCATGTGGAGAACCTTGTACCGCCGCTGGTGGTGGTGGTGTAAGTGCCACCGGCAGAGGCGCATTCGCTCTTGATGGTCTTTTCTGAGAGCTTCTCGGCGTTGGCGGTGGGAGCGGTGAGAGCGATGAGCGCACCCATAGCCGCGGCCGCCGCAATGAAGGATATGGAGCGTAAGCGTTCCATTTTCTCGTCTCCTGTTCACGACTGGTTCTTGATAGTCGCGGCGTAGTTCGCGACTACGAAAAGGGTCGGCGGCCGCCGGGTAGCTCCGGAATCTCCGCAGAGCTAGATTCCACTCATCGAAGGGCTGGATTTCCTATCCACGAGGCAAGCAACCCCGAGGCCGGTCCGAAACAGGCGAGCCCAAAGGGCAAGGACGTTGCCCACACGGCGCGAAGACCGCCGGCTTTCGGGCAGCACACCGTTGCGAGTCCTCCGCCGGCGACCGCAGTTGCGATGTGGTTCGGTTAGGTTGCGCGGCGGGCGAGGGCGATACGGGTAGCTTTCGCTGCCCGCGTCTACTGTCGAGGCATGGGACGCGTCATCGTCGTGGTGCTCGGAGTAGTCGTCGCCCTCTTCGGCCTGTTGTTCGCGCTACAGGGCTTCGGGGTAGTGGGGGGCAGCCCAATGAGCAACACCACCACCTGGTCGATTCTGGGCCCGATCATCG
>NZ_QQBJ01000037.1 GCF_003347205.1 Mycolicibacterium moriokaense | reverse complement strand
GCGTAAAGCCCGCGGGGCGCCGCCACGAGCGTGCATGGTTGTGCAGACGGGCGCAGATCGCACCCAGGCGGCGAAACGACTCGATGTCCCCCGCGTCGGGTGGAGCACCATCGAGCCACTCGAAGAGGACGACATTCCGCGGCTCGGGAAGCCCGTCAGCACTTACGGACACGACGCCAGAAGGACGAACTAGCATCGACACCGGCACAGCATCGTCGCCGCGCTACTACTGGTGCCTAAACCCGTTCGTATGTGTATTGCAAGAGGTTTCGCAATCGTTGCCGCCCACGGTGCAGACGCGACAGGACCGTGCCTTCGCGGCACGCCATGATCTCGGCGATCTCGCGGCAGCGAAGTCCTACGACATCGCGATAGTAAACAGCCAGCCGGAATTGCACTGGCAGTGCCGCCAACGCGTCGGCGAGTTCGATGTCTGGCAACGCGTCCAGTGCGTCGAGTTCGGCCGATCGTGGCCCTTGTGAGGAGTGTCGATCCTGAGCGGCTAGTTGCAGGTCGGTGATGTGGGCGCTGAGGTACTCGCGTGGGCGGTGTTGCGCGCGACGCAGACGGTTGATGTAGGTGTTAGTCATGATGCGAAACAGCCATGCCCGAATATTGGTCCCTTCGGAGAACGTGTTGAAGCCGACGTAAGCCTTTAGCATCGTTTCCTGTACCAGATCTTCGGCGTCCGCGGCGTTGCGGGTCATTCGCCGCGCGCGGTCGTGGAGTTGGTTCAGATAAGGGAGGGCATCGTTGCAGAACCGCGCGGCCAGCTCTGAGTCGCGCGAAGCCGGTGGTGAGCCGCTGTTGCATGCTGGATGGTCAACTGTTTCCATGCGCTAGATCTTGGCTAGTGTCGGGGTGAGTTGTCATCGCCCGCTCGCCGATTCACCCGGGTCATTCTGCTTCGACGGCTTTCGGGTTCGGGCCTAAGGACTTTCACCTTCCCACTCAGCAGCCCAGCGACGCCACAAGCGCGGTGCATCAGCGAATCGTTCCACACGGTACCGACAAAGCGGCAAGCCAACAGACCGGCTTTCCACTAGCGACTGTCTTCCTTCGCAAGCACCCAAGCCATCTGCAGGTAGGACAACGCCCTGTAGGACAAGCACTTCCGTGAATCCCTACACGGGCAACAGTCTTATTCTCGGGTACCCGCGCGGCGTTCCTGAAGTCATTGGGAGGTCATACTTGATTGAATTGCGCACGCGACGCACACCTTTGGTGATCACTGTGGTCGGACGTCCCTGAACGTCACGCGACGGGGTGCCCGCCTGGTGCGACTAGCGAGTGCGCCGGTGCCTCCGCCCACCGGGGTGCGCGGCGCCCCACTGGGCCTCGATGCGGGTCACGCGGCGATTCTCCATGACGAGCCACAGCGCTCCGGCGATCGCGCCGAGAACGGCGACGAGCACCGTGGTGGACAGCCATTCGTAACGTCCATAGGCGGCAGCTGCAGCCGTGCTGATCAGCCCGAACATCGCAACGACGAGCAGCATCAACGCTGGCCAGTAGAAGTTGTCCTTCATCACGAGGCCAGCGTGCGGTTGCATGGTGCGGGAGTGATCCGTCGGATCGTCATGCGTGTCTCCCATCACCGCTCCTTCCGTCGTCGGACGAGATTGCAAATTGAACTCACTGCGTTTGCGCCTGAGAGTACATACGGTCACGTCGGGCCGGTCACGTCGCGGATGACCAGCTCGGGCAGCGTAATTGCCCCAATCGTGGTTACGAGCCACACGACAACCGTCGTAGCCAGCCAGGATGCCACGCCGTCAATCGTGAGCCGGTGCGTCAATACTGACGCGAGCATTAAGGCGACGATCGTCAATGCCAGGCCGGTGCCCCCAAGGAGCAGCGGTACATACCAATGGGGCAATTTCAGAATCGATAGGGACAGGATCGCCTGCGTTACCGCGAACACCATTACGGCGACGATGAACCCCGATGCCGACAACGAAACTCCGGGAACGGTCCACGCCGCAACCAGCAGTCCGATCGCCCACGATGCCAGAAGCGCAACTGCCCGGAGGAAGATCTGCCTAGTGGGTTTGATATAGATGGGATTTCGCTTCCGTGCGCTTTCATACACTCCGCCGCCCGGCCCTCCGTTGGAATCAGCAAGTTCCGACGCGCCTGCGGCCAGAATGCCGCCTTCGATACGTCGTCCGTTCATGAGAGGTTCCTTTTCAGTCTTGCGCGATGCGCAGGATTGTCTTGCCAGGCGTGCGTTTGTCGGGAGCGAATGCGGCGGGGCCTTCAGCGAGGGGCAGCACCGCCCACCAAGGGCGACGAAGGTGGACGCGAGCACGCGAGATCGGTCCAAGTGTCGGGCCAGTCAGGCTCGGTGGGTATCAAACCCGCGGCGTATAGCTTGATGATGACATCGTTCGTGGCCGGCTCGGGGTGGGGCAAGCCTGTCAGCGATAGACCAGCGACACCGGCCTCACGATCTGAAACAGAGACCGTCTGCATTAGACGCCGTTCCTAATCTGGGTCATTGTGGTTCCGTTCTCCACGGACTTCGCGGCACAGAGGGTTGATGCGGTCCTGGTGCTCCCCCGTGCGGCTTGGATCAGCGACCACTATCTGTGCGCAGGGGGTGAATTGTCCCCACCCGGCCACGAATTTCACCCGGGTTATAGGCATCGAGCCATCGCCGGACTCGTCACCCGACACATCATCACCCCCGATCGCCATCGGCCTTGCCGCCACAGAGCTTCGGCTCTTCAATGCACTAGCCAGTTCTCACTGCTTCCCAGTGTGTTTGGGCTCTCACCTCTGATTGTGACGATGGACTGCGCGTCCGCTGCGACGATCTGGTTGGCCGTGTGCAACACAGCGCGCACGTCGCGTGCCGGTATCACCGCGGCGCCGGAGGCGTCGGCGAAGACGTAGTCGCCGGGCCATATCGTCACTCCGCCGATCACCACCGGACGGTTCGCCTCGTAGGGGGTGACGGTGTCACCGCCCCACCGCGTTGTTTCACCACGGCAATAGACGGCTAGGTCGTAGTGCTCGAGCTCGGCGAAATCGCGCAACCGGCCATCGGCGAGAATCCCTACGAGCCGATGATTTTGGACACGCGACAGCTTTGTCCCTCCGCCCAGCGACGCATCGGTGTAGCCGTTGCTAGCCAAGACCAGCACGTGCGCGTCAGCGCCCCCTTCGATGGCCTGGTAGAACAACCTCTTGAAGTTGTAGCGCTCGGGCGGGAGGGCGGCTCCGCACGCCGGAAAGTAGGAGATGGTCACGGCGGGGCCGAAGAGTCGGCGACCAGGTGTCGGGCTCGCGAGGTCGAGGAGATGACAGCGATGTTGGTGCAGTCGCCCCATTGCATCCACGAGGTCGGCGGTACGCACCCGACTGGCGAGCGCCTCGAGGGACTCCATCAGCGGGCTGGGAGAGGGATTCGCCAGGACTGGGCGCCGCGCAGGTCGAGCCACACGTCGGTCGGGGTTTGCACCAGCCGGGCCAGGACATCGTCGCAGGCCGGGCAGCGCACCACGATGCCCGGCGCGCGGGGATAGACGCTACTTTCGGCGAAGGCGGCGACGCGACCACATCCGCCGCAGGTCAGCGTCGCCGTGGTGACATCGAATCCGAGGACTTCCGCGAAGGCGCCCCCGGCGGCGTTACCGTCGACGTGTGTCGGCTCTGTCATCATTCCTTCTTCCTCGACTAGCCGCTCGGCCCGAACCGTTCGGTCCGGACAGCCGATGGCCGATGTCCTTGGCTGATAAGCTTTGTCGTCACCGATTCCACGAATCCCGTTGGACCGCAGACGTAGACACGCAGCCCGTCGCGGGCAGTCCACCCGGGGGCCGCGAGATCACCGGAGCCGACCCGGCCGGGCGGCCGGGCGGTCTGCGTCGTGGCCGCCCGAGTGTAGAGCACATTGACCCGTAGCCAGTCACAGTCGCTCTGAAGCTGAGCCAACTCGCTGGAGTAGTAGACGTCGGCGGGACTGCGCACCGAGTAGACAAGCCGAAATTTCGTGCTACCCATCACTATCCGCTGTCGCAGCATCGCCATCAACGGCACAATGCCCGATCCACCTGCGACCAACAGAATGCGGGCCTGCTCGGCTGGCCGCCAAACGAACCAGCCGCCGATGGGACCGCGAATCTCGATTTCCTCGCCGGGGCGCACCCCGGTGAGATAGGGCGAGACCTCTCCGTCGGCGATCTGCTGCACGGTGAGCTCGATGCGCTCACCGTCGGCCGGTCTACTCAACGAATAGCTGCGTTGTGCGCTGTATCCGTCCTCGGCGGTCAGCTTGAGATCAATGTGTTGACCGGCCAAGTGGCCGCCCCAACCCGGCACGGCAAGCCCGATCGTTTGCGCAGACTCGGTCTCGGGTTCAGAGTCCACCACACGCGCAGCCCGCCACTGCAACTTCGGTGTCAAACCATCGTGCACGAGTTAATCCCCGGCGTAGCGTTGTTCTCGCCACGGGTCACCGTAGCTGTGGTAACCCAAACGCTCCCAGAATCCACGCGTATCGCTGTCGCGCAACTCAACGGAACGCACCCACTTCGCGGACTTCCAAAAATAGAGATGCGGAACCAGCAGCCGCGCTGGGCCACCGTGCACTGCGGGCAGCGGTTCGCCCTGGTAACCGTAGACGATCCAGGCCTTGCCGCCGAGAAGATCGGCCACCGGGATGTTGGTCGTGTAGCCGCCGTAAGAGCCAATCAGCGCGAATTCTGCGGTGGTATCCACTGATTCGAAGAGTGTGTCCAGAGAAACGCCTTCCCACTTCGTATCCAGCTTGGACCAGGTCGTGACGCAGTGAATGTCGACAGTGAGTCGCTCGCTGGGCAATAGCTTCAGCTGGGCCCAGGTCCATACGTGTTCGACTCCCCGCTCGTCGCGGATGGTGAGTCGCCAGTCGTCGAGGTCGATGCGCGGAGTCGGTCCTGCCTGCAGGACTGGGAAGTCCGCGGTCAAATGCTGACCGGGCGGCAGCGGGCGGGCCGATTCAGCGCGGCGTCCGCGAAAGCCTTTGTTGACGATACTCATTGGTGCTCCCGTCGTGGAGATGAGCCAACCATCAATCTCGGCTCGTTCTAGGTGCCCTATCCGGCATTTTCTCTGGTTCCGGGGATGGCCGCTGGGGCCAGCACTGTCGGCGTGAACAACTCTCCGCAGACGGGGCCGCTCTTCTCGGTCGGCGCCGGCGCGGGCAACGCGCCCGGGGTTGGGGGTCGCATAGTGGTTGTTGTAGGCGATTGGATGGTCGGCGGCGCGTTGGAACCGCTACCGCCACAACTGGTGATCGATGCCGTCAACCCAGCCAGAATTGCGGCACCTGCCGCGAGACGCGCCAGGCGGAGGGGATCGAGGTTCTCCATCATGACATCTCCAACCAATTCGAATCGATGGCCGACTCTCCGCCGCACCAGCGGAAGATCTCGGGTCATGATCGATTCGAGCTGACCGCTCATGGTGTCCTCTTTTCGGATGCCGTCCCGACCGCTACCGCAGCCTCTTGATGCGTCTCGCGGCGGGTGTTTCGGACGTGCGCCTCGGCACGTAGCCGCTCGACCATGTGGGGGTGGTGCAGTTCAAATGCTGGACGTTCCGAACGGATTCGGGGCAACTCGGTGAAGTTGTGGCGCGGCGGCGGGCAGCTGGTGGCCCACTCCAGCGAGTTGCCGTAGCCCCATGGGTCATCAACGGTCACCGGCTCGCCGTAACGCCAGCTCTTGAACACGTTCCACACAAATGGCAGCACCGAGATGCCGAGGATGAACGCGCCGAGGGTCGAGATCACATTCAGCGTGGTGAACCCGTCGCTGGGCAGATAGTCGGCGTAGCGGCGCGGCATGCCGGCCGCGCCGAGCCAGTGCTGCACCAAAAATGTGGTGTGAAATCCGATCAGGGTCAGCCAGAAATGGAGCTTGCCCAGCCGCTCATCCAGTAACCGCCCGGTCATCTTGGGGAACCAGAAATACACGCCGGCGTAGGTAGCGAACACGATGGTGCCGAACAACACGTAATGGAAGTGCGCCACCACGAAATACGAGTCGGTGACGTGGAAGTCGATCGGCGGGCTGGCCAGTAGCACCCCCGACAGCCCACCCAGCAGGAAGGTGACCAAAAAGCCCACCGAGAAACAGCATCGGTGTCTCGAACGTCAACTGGCCCTTCCACATCGTGCCGATCCAGTTGAAGAACTTGATACCGGTCGGCACCGCGATCAAGAACGTCATGAAGGAGAAGAACGGCAGCAGAACCGCGCCGGTGGCGTAGAGGTGGTGGGCCCACACCGCGATCGACAACGCGGCGATGGACAACGTCGCGTAAATCAGTGTGATGTAACCGAAGATCGGCTTGCGGGAGAACACCGGGATGATCTCGGTGACGATGCCGAAGAACGGCAACGCGATGATGTACACCTCGGGGTGGCCGAAGAACCAGAACAGGTGCTGCCACAGCAATACACCGCCGTTGGCCGGGTCAAATATGTGCGCGCCCAGGTGGCGGTCGGCGGCCAGCCCGAACAGCGCAGAAGTCAGCAGCGGGAAAGCGACGAGCACTATCACGCTGGTTACCAGGATGTTCCAGGTGAAGATCGGCATCCGGAACATCATCATCCCGGGGGCGCGCATACACACCACGGTGGTGATCATGTTGACCGCGCCGAGGATGGTGCCGAGACCACCGACGACCAGACCCAGGATCCACAGATCCCCGCCTGCACCCAGGGAGTGGATCGCATTCGATAGAGGGGTGTAAGCGGTCCAGCCGAAGTCGGCCGGACCACCTGGGGCGACAAAGCCGCCCAGCGCGATGAGCGCGCCGAACAGAAACAGCCAGAATGAGAAGGCGTTCAGCCGCGGGAACGCCACGTCGGGGGCGCCGATCTGCAGCGGCAGCACGAGGTTGGCGAACCCGAACACGATCGGAGTTGCGTAGAACAGCAGCATCACCGTGCCGTGCATGGTGAACAGCTGGTTGTACTGCTCGTTGGACAAGAACTGCAAGCCCGGCGCGGCTAGTTCGGTACGGATGAACAGCGCCATCAGCCCGCCGATGAAGAAGAACGCGAAGCACATGACCACATACATCATGCCGATCACCTTGTGATCAGTAGTCGTCACCAGCTTGTAAAGCAGCGTGCCCTTGGGACCCACCCGGGCGGGAAAGGGATGCCGAGCCTGCAATAGCCCGATTAAAGGTGGGTGGGTTGTCAACGGTCCGGTCCTCCTGAGCCCCGGATGTTGGCCGCGGTGCCCGCTGATGTGGAATAGGCGTCGAGCAATTGGCGCCAGGAGGTGGCGAACTTGGCGACACCGTCGTTTTCGAGCACCGCGAAGACATCGGCGAGGTCGACGCCAACCGCGCTGATGTCGTCGAGCACGGTTTGAGCGTGGGTGGCCGTGCCGATGATGGAGTCGGCGACGATCACGCCGTGGTCGGCGAGGGCCTCCAGAGTGTGTTCCGGGATGGTGCTCACGGTGTGCGGTGCGATCAACTCGGTGATGTACTTGGTGTCGGGATAGGCGGGGTTTTTCACTCCTGTGGATGCCCACAGCGGCCGCTGCACGTGGGCGCCGGCGTAGCTGAGTGGGGCATAACGTGTTCCGTCTTCGAACACGTCTTGGTAGGCCGCATAGGCGAGGCGAGCATTGGCGATTGCCGCCTGTCCACGCAGCGCCCTGGCTGCGTCGGTGCCGATGGCGTCCAAACGCTGATCGATTTCGGTGTCGACCCGGGAGACGAACAGCGAAGCCACCGAATGGATTCCGGCGAGGTCGCGCCCAGCGTGTTGCGCTGCTTCCAGGCCGGCCAGATAGGCATCCATCACCTGGCGGTGACGCTCGACGGAGAAGATGAGTGTCACGTTGACTGAAATGCCTTCGGCTACTGTGGCGGTGATGGCCGACATTCCGGCCGTCGTGGCGGGAATCTTGATGAACAGGTTCGGCCGGTCGACGATCTTCCACAGGTCGGCGGCCTGGCTGACTGTCGCATCGGTGTCGTGGGCCAGCCGCGGGTCGACCTCAATCGACACGCGCCCGTCCATGCCGCGGGAGGCTTCCCACTGCGGGTGCAGGACATCGCAGGCCGCCCGCACGTCATCGGTGATGACGGTGCGGATCGCCGAATCGGCGTCAGCGCCGCATTCGGCCAATTGGGAGAGCTGCTGCTTGTAGGCCTGGCCGCGGGAGATCGCGTGTTGAAAGATCGACGGATTGGTGGTGACGCCCACGACGCTTCTCGTGTCAATCAGCTGCTGCAGGTTGCCCGATGCTATGCGGTCGCGGGACAGGTCATCCAACCAGACCGACACCCCCGCAGCTGACAGCGCGCTCAGAATGGGGTTCTGTGTCATCGGAGCACTGCCTGCAACTCGTGTCGGCGCGTACCAGCGATTCGCGCGACGATCAGCACGGTGGCCAACGCGATGACGGGCAAGTACGCAGCGGCGAGCATCTGCCGATCGCGTGCCGACACGCGATGACGCCGCGCAGGGTGGCGGTCATTCATGGCGGCTCGGCTCAACCGTGGTGCGTTCCGTGTCACCAGATCCACTGCGGACAGCCAGTTTCCATTCCGGTCGCACGTAGTGACAGGTGTAGCCGCCGGGATAGCGCTCCAGGTAGTCCTGATGTTCTGGTTCGGCTTCCCAGAATTCACTGGCCTTCGTCACCTCGGTGACCACCGCGGCGGGCCATCGCCCCGATGCGTCGACATCGGCGATGGTCTCCAGCGCGACGCGCATCTGATCGTCATCGAGATAGAAGATCGCTGAGCGGTAGCTGGCGCCGACATCGTTGCCTTGACGGTTCATTGTCGTCGGGTCATGGATCTGGAAAAAGAATTCCAGCAGCGTGCGGTAATCGGTGAGAGCAGGGTCGTAGATGATCTCGACCGCCTCCGCGTGTCCGGGGTGGTTGCGGTAGGTGGGATGGTCGTTGTTACCGCCGGTATAGCCGACGCGGGTCGATACCACACCGGGCAGCGCGCGGATGAGGGCTTGGAGCCCCCAGAAGCATCCACCCGCCAGGATCGCAGTGTCGGCGGTCATCGTTGCGGCTCCGTGAGCTCGGAATCAGCGTGCTGCACTGAGTTGTTCGCGGTTTCGAAGAGGCTCAGGTAGTGCCCGTAACCCTCGGCCTCTAGGTTGTCGCGGTGGATGAACCGCAGCGCCGCGGAATTGATGCAGTAGCGCAGGCCTCCCCCGGAACGGGGTCCGTCGGTGAAAACGTGCCCGAGGTGACTGTCGCCGTGGCGCGACCGCACTTCGGTGCGCACCATGATGTGGCGGTGGTCCGACACCTCGACGATGTTGTCGCCATCGATCGGCTTGGTGAAGCTCGGCCAGCCGGTAGCGCTGTCGAACTTGTCGACGGAAGCGAACAGCGGCTCACCCGACACCACGTCGACGTAGATGCCCGGCTCGCGGTTGTCCAGGTATTCACCCGTGAAGGGTCGCTCGGTGCCGCTTTCCTGGGTGACGTAGTACTGCTCGGGGCGCAACGCGTCTATCGCGGCCGGATTCTTGTGGTAGTCGTGCATCACAGGTGCTCCTAGTGGTGAAGTGCGGCGGTGTTCTCCGCCGATATGCCAGTGGACTAGTTGCGGCCGGCCATGACGCCGCCATCAACGTTGAGAATCGTGCCGGTGATCCAGCTAGCTCGTTCGGAGAGCAGAAACGTGATGGCGTTGGCCACGTCGGCCGGAGTGCCGACACGACCCAGGGGATGAAGCGGCGCGAACGTCGCCAGCGTGGCATCGATCTCGTCCTTCGGGATGAACCCCTCGTAGAGCGGTGTTTTCACCACCGCCGGCGCGACAGCGTTGACTCGGATCTGATGCCCGGCCAGTTCTATGGCCAGATTGTGAGTGAGGGCGTGTAGCCCTGCCTTCTGCATGGAGTATCCAGATGCCGGCGTCGTGCCGATCGCCTGATGCGCCCACATGGCGCCGATATTGACGATCGAGCCACCCCCGCCGTTGCCGATCATGCCCGCGACCACGGTCTGGGTAAGAAAGAACAGCGCGTAGTTCAGATCGAGATACGAGTCGTAGGACTGGGCATCGTAGTCCAGGAACGGTTTTGGGATGAAGTAGCCGGCCGCGTTGACCATCAGCGTTGCGTCGCCGTGCTGCTCAGACAGTACGCGCCGGACATCGGCGACCGCGGATCGGTCGGTCAGCTCGGCGGCGATCCCCCAGGCTTTGCCCTGCCGGTTGGTCAGCTCGGCCACGGTGTCATCGACACGATCTTTCGAGCGCCCGACGATCACCGCGCTGCCACCGCGATCGATGACGTCCAGCGCGGCTTGGCGTCCCATGCCGGCACTGCCGCCGACGACAACGACCTTCTTACCATCGAACTCTGTGCCCACCGTCGAATCCCTTTCCTGGATTTCTTTCACCTGCTACGCCGCGTTGAACGTTTGGCTGTGTGGCGCCAAAGCAGTCGGCGACCGCGGCACAGGTCTGTCGGAAGTCAAGCCTGGCCGGGCCGAGGGTGAGCTGTCGTCACCCCGTAACGGCAATCACCCGGGTGAGGACTGGCCGAGGTTTCGCATTGCTCCGCCCCAATCGCCGGCTGTCGGCGTCGCCGAGGTTGGCGCGCAAGGGCCCAAGATCGAGCGCCGGGTGCGGCCACAGTGTCGAAATCGGTTGCCGTCATTTACTACTCGCGCATCACCGAGCGACCCGCCCAGCCGCTGTACCAGCATGGCATGCAGGTTCGCGATCCAGAGACTTCGCTTGCCGCCGAGCGAGGTCACGGGCCGAACGGTGCCACCGGTTTCGGCCGATGCGACCGGTAAACAGAACCAAGCGGGTGGCCTACGCGCGCGGTGGCAGCGCTTATCAGTTGGGTTCTTACAGAACAGCTTCCACGTCTGCAGGCACCATACATCGCTAAACAGAACGGAATGAGGCCGGCGACGCCGCCGTTCAAGCGTTGTCCCTGACGCGATTCCGTAGGTCAGAGGACCGAGGTCATTTGAGCCACCATCGTTCACCGGCGATGGTGTCCTCATCGGCGATGATGTGCATGGCCGCTTCCTCAGCCGACGCGGCGCCGCCATCGATCCCCACATCGTGGGCGCGGTAATCGGTAGTGGGATCTGTGGGGTCGACGCCAAAGGCGACGAGCCGACCTGCTCGGCTGTCGCCGACTTGATCGTCGATGGGCTCGCCATCGCTGTCCGCGACGTCACCGATCCCGTCGCCATCCCACCGGTCGGTGACGTCGGGCAGCTCGCGGGCCAGTTGGCGCGCCAGACTTTCATGGGTGCGCGCTTCATTGGCGGTCAGCCCCCAGGCTCCCAGTTCTCGCGGCCTTTCCGGGGGCGAATAGCCTTCATCCAGGTCGACGCCAGTCTGTTCTGAGTCCAGGCTTTCTTCTGGTTCAAGCAGATGGGCTGCTACGTCATCGAACTCAGAATTCCCCATCAGTGCCGCCTCCATTCCCTTTCGCGGTCTCGCCACACCGCGCGGTCCGCTGCTCCATTCGGACACCCGTAGACCGGCACGCTGGCGCTTGGCAATGAGCATGCCGCGCAGCGGGGCGGGCTGTCCTCACCCACTGCATCATTCACCCGGGTGAGAGGCCGGCGCGCCGTCAGCTTGTCGCCTTTCTTGTGAGGTCGTATGGGAAATGCGGCAAATCCGGGCTTCTGATACGTTTGGGCACCTTCGCATCTGCGAAGGGTTTCAGAGGTAGTCCGTGAGATCGCTCAGGAGGGCGGACTTTCCGCGCGCGCCAACGATGCGGGTGACCGGTTGGCCATCTTTGAACACGATCAGGGTAGGGACAGACACCACCTGGTACTGCTGAGCAGTCAGGGGGTTGGCGTCAACGTCAAGCTTGGCCACGGTGAGGCGGTCGACGTTTTCGGCTGCGATTTGTTCGAGGACCGGCGCTACAGCGCGGCAGGGACCACACCATTGCGCCTAGAAGTCCACCAGAACGGGTGTGGCGCTCTTGAGAACATCGGCCATGAATGAGGCATCAGTTACGGTGATCGGATGGGACTGGGTCATATTGGGTCGTTGTCCTTCCTGATGGTGATAGTGGTTATGGCAGTGTGTGATTAGGCGAGCCAACGCTGCGCGTCGAGTGCGGCTTGGCAGCCGCTGGCGGCAGCGGTGACCCCTTGGCGGTATCGGCGGTCGATCAGGTCGCCGGCAGCAAAAACCCCATCGACATTGGTATGGGTACCCTCGTCGCGGGTCAGGACGTAGCCGCGGGCGTCGAGGTCAATCAGCCCCACCAGCAGACCCGAGCGAGGAGTCTGACCGATCGCGACGAATACCGCGGCGAGGTGAATGTCGTACTCGGCGGCGGTATGCGCCGTGCGTACGCGCAGCCCGGTGACGTGGTGTCGGCCCTTTACGCCGAGTACTTCGGTGGAGTGCAGGACTACGACATTGGGGTGAGCGTGCAGCCGGGCAACAGCCGCAGTCGATGCACGCAGTCTGGGCCTGTGGTGGATGACGGTCACGCGGCGGGCCAGCGTTGCAAGAAACAAAGCTTCCTCCGTGGCGGCGTCGCCTCCGCCGACGACCGCGACCTCACGGTTGGCGAACTGTTCACCATCGCGTTTGGCGCTGGCGCTGACTCCACTGCCCCGCAGTTCACACTCTCCGGGCACGTTTAGGGGCCGGTTGACTGAGCCCATCGCGAGGATCAGCGCGGAGGTGTGACGCAGGTCGTCGTTGATGGCGACCGACTTCACCTCACCTTCCAGATCGAACCCGTCGACGTTGCCGGCGTGGAACTCGGCACCGAATCGGTGTGCCTGTGCGCGCATCCCGCGAGCGAGGTCGGCTCCGCACACGGGCCGAGAAAAGCCAGGGTAATTGTCCATCTGCCCCGCGGCCATCAGGGCACCGCCGGGGAGATTTCCCTCGACGAGGAGGGTGTCGAGGCCCGCCCGTGCCGCATAGATTGCCGCGGTGTAGCCGGCGGGACCTGACCCGACAATGACGACGTCGCGAACCCGGCTTGCGCCTTGCATCGCGCTGTTGGCCTGCAGCGCAATGTCTTTCACTTCCACCGCACCGGCAATTGTTGTCGCCATAGGTTGGATGTGCACGTTTCGCGCGGCTGGGAACGGTCGTTATCTGAGATGGCCGGCCGCACTTGCGTGCCGTGTTGCCGACTCATACGCGCGTTCGTCCCGCGATGCTAACGCTGCCTGCAGGCGCAGCGGTGCGCCGCTGCAAATCGTCACACTCCGGTTGCTGGGTCCGCGGTGGAACCGGCGCGAACTGCTGTCCCCGAATCTCAGCAAGCATGGTGCGCAGGTGGGACTCTTCTAGGCTGCCGGCGTAACCGTCCAGCCAACGGATCAGCCTGTCGAACATCACCACCGGCAATGTGATCCGGCTTGACAAGACCGAGTTGAGCATCCGCTCGATCGCAAGATTGTGTTCCCCGCAGCCCAATTCGACAAATGTCATGATGCGTTCATGGCCCGTCAGACACGCATCTGCCGCATCGGCGAGCATCCACGCCATGTTCGCGTCCGAGATGATCGACAAGTCAACCGTAGTCGGCACCGGCGTTGACGACGCAGGCGATCTCACGTTCGCAGATCGCGCCAATGTGGCAGTCATCTCCCCCTGCGGTATGCAGTTGGCGGACGTTGTGAGACTGCGGGCCAGATGGTCTCGCGCCCAGCCCGTAGCGATGCGACCACGAATCGATGGAGTTTCCCGCGTGTTTGGCATCAGAGCGCCACCACGGCTTGCAGGATGTCGGATGCGCTCAGAAGCGTTTTGTCGCACGTCGGGCATCGAGCGACACGTTTTAACAGTCGCGCGAGGGCAGTGGGCTGCATCTCGGCCGCCGTGCATTGCGCGGTGTACTCCAGTGCGTCCAGATGGTCAGCACATACAAAACCGCACGCATTACCGTGCGCGTCGCAGTCGAAGCGTTGACAGTGCCCGACCATGTGAAATTCCACGTACGCCACCGCCGTCAGGTCGCACCGGAATCCGGTGTCGAGGAACCCCAGCTGACACTGCGGGGCGAGGGCACCGCGACCGATCACGGTGCGAACGGAAGCCGGGCGACTCATCAGCGGCGCGCTGTTTGAGATTCGATCCGGTGCGAGGCATCCCGCGTCGACGTCTGAATGCATGTCCTGATTCCCTCCGGGGAGTGATTGATGGTGTGCCACCGTTTGCTGTTGATCGTCTTGTTTTCGAACCGGTCGCCGCGCCGTGTGACGGCCGGGCCTTCGTTGTGCCGGTGTGGTCAGAGCCGGCCGACGCTGCTCACCATCAGATTTCCGTAGGGCAGGATGACTGGTCATCACCCTTACTGCCTGTTCACCCGGGTGATTACAGCGGGATTGCTCGCCCCGCGACGATCTGGGATGCGACCCGATCGGGCTGGGTGTCGTCGGTTGGGTTTAGAGCAGGCCGAGCTCGCGTGCGCGGATGACCGCCGCGTTGCGGTTCTCGACGCACAGTTTGCGGTACAGGGCACGTTGGTGGGTTTTCACGGTGTTCAGCGAGACGTAGAGCCGCTGGCCGATTTCACGGCGCGACAATCGGGTGGCCAGCAGCCGAAGGACCTCGCGCTCCTTAGCGGTGAGCTCTTCGGTGACCGTGTCCCCCAGGTTACGACGACTGACCGCGACGCACTTGCTGCGCGGGGACGCGGTGAGCGCCGTTTGCGCTATTTCGACATCTGTACAACGTCGAACCAGGGCGCTGGCCTCATTCCGGCTCGCTGTCGCCGCCTCGTGATCGCCGAGGTCATCGAGGACCTTGGCCCTTACCAGCAGAGCCTTCGCCACCTCGAGGATTCCTCCGCCTTTGCGGGCCAAACTGACGGCCAAGTGCGCCGCGTCCGCTGCGGCAGCGCTGTCGCCACGCACGTCAAGGATGGTGGCCGCCGCCAGTGGCACCATCGCATTGACGAAGTGCTCGCCGTCGGCCAGGTCTTTGCTGCTGCCGGTCGCGCGGCGAATCTGGTGCTCGGCATCTGCAAGCTGACCAGATTCGGCTGCGATCAGAGCGAGATAACCCAGCGCATAGATACAACGGCGCCGATCGCCTATCTTTTCGGCCAGCTGCACGCCCTGCCGAAAGGTGGCTTTGGCCTCGTCGATGCTGCCCGAGAAGTACAGCGCGGATCCATAGATGCAGCAGGCGGCCGACCGAGCCTGCAGTGCGGCGTCGAAGTCGAGTGTGATCGCGCGGCGAGCCGCCTCCAGCGCGGTGGCGACGTCACCCGTCTTGAACGCGTGGACCTCACGCAAGGCGACGAGTTCGGCATCGATGCAGGCGTGCTCGACAGTGTCGGCTGCGGACCCGGCTTCGACCGCCTCAATCCACGTGTACGCATCATCGAACTGGCCAACATTCAATGCGATCCAGGCCCGGGCCGCGCTCAGCCGCGGATCCTGACGAACGGTCTCGTCGGGAAGCAGATTGAGCCAGCCCGAGACGGTCGACAAGCCGCCGCCGTTGAATTCGTTGACCCAGTCCGCGGCGATCAGATCCGAAGTTCCGGCGATGTCGCCGGCGGCGGCCAGGTGGCGCACGGCCTCATCGACAAGACCCTCGGCCTCGAACCAGGCCGAGGCTTGCCGGTGCAGATCCGCGACGATATCGGGCTCGCTGCGCTGCAGCTCGGCGCGCAGCAACTCGCCGAACAGGTGGTGATAGCGATACCAGCGACGCGACATGTCCAGTGGCACCACAAACAGGTTTTCGCGCTCGATCCTCTCCAAGACCGATGCCGAGCCAGATGTTTGCAGCATCGCGTCGCACAGCGCACCGCTGAGTCGTCCCAAGACCGAGGTGCGCAGCAGGAAGCTGCGCATTTGCGCTGGCTGACTGTCGAGGACCTCGGCCATCAAATAGTCGACGATATGTCGGTTATCGCCTGCGAATGTCTTGATGAACGCGGCCGCATCACGTCGCCCGGCAAGCGAGAGGGCGGCAAGGTAGAGGCCTGCAGCCCAGCCTTCGGTGCGTTGGTGCAACAGTTGAACATCTGCGTCAGCCAAGTCCAGCCCGAGCACATTGTTCAGCAGTTGATGCGCCTCAAGGGCGTCGAAACGTAAATCGTCGCTTCGCATCTCGACGAGATCGCCGCTGGCCCTCAGCCGAGCCAACGGCAACATCGGATCCGATCGGGTGGCCAACACCAAGCGAAGATTCGCAGGCATTCGGCCGATAACGAATGCCACCTGGTCATGAACCGCTTGATTTACCACCAGGTGGTAGTCATCGAGAATGAGCACTATCGGGCTGGCGATTGTGTCCAGATCGTTCATCAGGGTGGGCAGAACGACCTGCACCGGGTCTGCGCCCATCGCCAGGAGTTCGACCGCTCGAGTTCCCACCCCGGGACTGACCGTCTGCAGCGCGGCGACAACGTACATCCAGAACCACACCGGGTCGTTGTCGGAACGATCAAGCGACAGCCAGCCGTACCGCTGGTCCTCGCCCGAAGCCAAAGCCCACTGCGCGAGCAATGTCGACTTGCCCCAGCCCGCGGGCGCACTCAGCAGTGTCAGCTTGCGGTGTCGTGCCGCCGACAGGGCATCTAATAGGGCGGCCCGGTGCACGAGCTGGCCCCCGATGGCTGGGACGTGCAGTTTGGTGGAGAGCAGAACTGCACGCTCAGCGCCGTTTCCGATACCGGAGTGACTACGTTCATCTGAGCCGATCAGGTCCAAACTCCGCGAATCAGTTGAACCCAGAGCCCTGGCGGGAACGCTCGGCGTTGACACATTGTCGTTGGGCGCGGGCTTCTCGGCATCCTCGTTGTTCCCCGCTGGACCGCCCGGGCTCGTTCTGCCCGGCGGTTCCGGAGACTCTTTTACATCGGATGGGTTGTGCGCGCATTTCTCAGGCCCACGCCGCCGGTGCCCGTTGAGGCTGGCGGGCCCGCTGGCCGCCATGACTTTCACGTGAGCTGCGCTCACACTGCGCCCGGTCACTGTGGTTCTCCTCTTTTCCCATCGATACATTGACTCCTGCGACCCAGGACACCGCCGTGCGCGGAGAGTGCGCGTCTCAACATGGGGTGAGTCGGCGTCTCAACGTGAGACGCCTGCGGGGCGCCCGTCGTCGTCATCTCGTGCTCATGGCCGTCGGGAGACCAACGCGTAGCCGCCGACGCCGAACACCACCGGCATCATCATCAACATTCCCAACACTGTGCTCATCATCGATTTCTCGATTCCTCTGTGTCCATTGCCCTCCGGCGCCGGTTCCTGGTCGAGCTGCGGCGGTCGAGCTGCGGCGGTCGCGGCGATCCAGGGTCAATGACTACGTTGGCAGCGCGCGCACGGCCGGCATATCGCCCCGCGGGTGATCTTTAGGGCCGGGTCGGCGTATGCCTAGTGACCTCGATATTTGACGAACTGGTTAATCCGAGCGATGCATGAGTTGCGTCAGTTGAGCCCGAGACGTGACGCCGAGCTTGGCGAAGGCATTGTGTAGATGCGTTTTCACCGTGTGGGGGGATAGGTGCAGTTGCTGTGCGACGGAGCGGTTGGTCGCGCCTTGTGCGATCAGATTGACGACCGTGAGTTCGGAGTCGGTGAGGCTGTCCCAGCCCGTTTTTGCCCGCGGATGCGTGACGATGCGCCGTTCCACGCCCAAGCGGCGCAGCGCGCGGCCGACCCGGCGAGCATCGGCAAACGCTTCGCACTCGATGTAGGTGTCGAATGCGGCGTTGAGCTGTTCAAGCGCCTCGGCGTTGCGCTGCGCGCGACTCAGCTCGCCGCCGGCGTCCTCGGCAGCGCTTGCGTAAAGAAGCGGCCGCTCCGACGATTTGAGCAACCCCGCCGCAACCACCAGCGCCTGCTCGTCACGTTCCAGTATCCCGCGGGCATATCCTGCTACCGCCGCCAACAGCGGGACAGCGGGTTGCTCACGCTCAAGCACTTCGGCGGCCTGAAGGACCCGCGCGCGCAAGCCGGCATCACCTGCCGCCGAGGCCACCCGCGCACCCAAGATCAGCCGAACCAATGCATGGGGGAAAAGGGGTGTCCCCAGTAAGCTGATCTCGCCAAGCCAACGCGCTGCTTCATGAATGTCGCCGCGATACCACGCCGCCCGCGTCAGCACATACGCCGATGCTCGAAGTTGGCCAGGTGCACCGAAGTGGGCATCGCGTGCGTCATTCGCCGTCTGCTGCAACAAGTTCCGGTCATCGGTGTGCACCGCCACCTCGGTGAGGATCAGCATCCGATGTACGTCCTGCTCCGTCGCGCCTGTCGGCTGTGGAGGCGGCAGAGAATCAGCCGCGTCGCGAGCGGCCGACAATCGGCCCGCAGCGAGGTGGACCCACCCGCTATAGACGGCCCAGGTAGTGAGGGCCAATGAGTTGCCCTCGCGGCGCGCTTGCCCTATGCCTTCGGCGACTCGGGTGGTCGCGTCGTCCAATCGGCCGATCACTGCCAGCAGGTTTGCGTGGAACATCCCGGCATAGGCGTGTGCCAACGCCGTTTCATTCGTGTAGGCGAGTGAGCGAAGCCGTTCGATGCGTTCTAGTGCGCGCGCCGCGTATCCCTCACCGGAATCGAGCAAAGCGTGGGTGACCTCGGCCATGATGGTGGCCTCGAGGTCACCGGTGGCAGCCGCAGCGGCGGCAGCTTCGTCGGCCGCGGTGCGCGATTGCCCGTTTTTGTCCTGCAACACAAGGTTGTAGGCCAGCCATGACAGGTGCCGTGTCCGGGTGACCTCGCTGATGCCGCTCAACTGCAGCGCTCGGCGGTTCTCCTCTACCCGCTGGGGGGAACTTTGCTTGGTATGCGTTGGAAGCCGGAGGCGGATCTCAGCCTCGACTTCGGGGGAGGCCGCCTCCGCGAGCGCCACGCCGGCCAATTCTTCCGCCTCGCCGTAGCGGCTGGCCCGGTTGAGCCACTCCACCGTTTCTGCTACTAGTGGCCCGTGCTCAGCGTCATCGGCGGGCAACAATTCCAGTGCGCGCTTGCTCAGGTCCGCCGCCGCACTCGCATCGCCGCGGCCAACCGATTTCACGGCTTGGCGCAGCGCATCGACCGCTTCCATGTCTCCGGGCTCGGCGCTGCGCGCCAGCTGAGTGGCCACCTCGGCCGGCGTTGCACCCAGCCCCAGCATCACCGACGCCGATTGGCGCTCCATCGCTCGGCGCAACGATTGCGGCAACGACTGCCGGGTGGCCTCACGCAGCAAGTCATGCCGAAACCGCAGCCGCTCACCGTCGTCGACGAGCAGGTCCGCGCGCACTGCCTCCTCGAGCGCCGACATCAACGACGCCGGCTGGCGGTCCAGCATCGCGGCCAACAGCCCGGCCGAGAACCGGTCGGGCAGTACCGCGGCCACCCGCACCACCTCTGATGTCTCACCGGAGAGCACGTCCAGCCGCTGGTGCATCGTTGCGCCAAGACGCCGCGGCAGCCCATATCCGGTGGCCACCGCACGGCCGCCGGAAAGATTGAGCCGGTCCTCCTCACCCAGCCCCCCGACCAGCTCGCTGACCAAAAACGGATTCCCGTGCGCCTTAGCGGCCAAATTCAGCAGCGACACATCCGCCCTCGCCCGCACCGCGTCGCAGACCATGTCGGCGACCGCGTTCGGCGTCATGGCCGCCAATCGCAATGATGTGGCATTCGCTCTCTGCAGCACCGACAACGTCTCCTGCACCGCCGGCCCGCCCGCCCCTGTGCGCGCGGTCAGAACCCACAACACCGCCACATCGGAACGCACGGCCAGCGACCGCAGCGCCAACAGCGTTCCATTATCGGCCCAGTGGATGTCCTCCAACATGATCACCAGGGGGGTCTGCGCGGCCGCCGCATGGATCGCGTCGGCCAGATCGTGCACTACCCAGTAGCGCAGATCCGCCGAGCCGCCCAGCCTGCGCAGCGCCTCAGCATCGCCGACCGGGGGATCCGCGCTCAGGGTCGCCATGAACAGCGAGAAAAACGGCACCGTCTGCTGATACTCGAACGCCTCGCCGAATAGTGCGCGAACACCGGCCTTCTCGGCGAGCGCCAAAACCTCGGTCAGCAAGCGGCTCTTCCCGATGCCTGGCGGCCCCTCGATGACCAGTACGGCCCCTCGCCCCTGAGCCAACGCCGCGATCAGCGCGCCGATCTCCTCGAGCTCTGCCGCCCGCCCACGAATCGGTGGTATGCGAACCTTCCCCGACGCCCTCGCGGTGCTCACGCAAACCGCCGCCCACCGACATGAAGTAGGCGGGCGGAAGATCTCCCAATTGTGTCGTCCACAGTTCTCGCCACCGCTAACGTTGGCAGCAAGTATATGCGTGTTCCTGTGTTCCGCCGCCCCATTTGCTGTGATCGCACTGGACTGCGCAATTGGCAGCCGTTCTCAGCTTTTGCTTCGCCTCTCAGCGCGGGCGCGGCTAACGGCGACGCCCGCACGCGACGGGATGCGCATTGCTCACGACACTGGCGCCATCAGCCAGTCGGCGGCGCGGTTGACGGCGGCGTCGAGCGTCGCATGGATTCGCGCAGATGGTCGACGCTGGCTGGGTAGGTTCCTGGCGGTGCCAACGCGAGAAGTAGCGCAGCCGCGGCGGCGCTGAAAACCGATGCACTCAGCGGTGTCTCGAAGCCGCCGAAGACGAACATCGACACGGCGAACACGACAAGTGTTGCGGCGCTGCCGAGCGCAGCCCAACGTACTTTCACCCCCAAAAGCAAAGCACTGCCAAGCAGGATTTCGACGACGGTGGAACCCCATGCGACAGCACTGACTAGTTTGGCAGGTAGGTATGGGGCAAGAGTCTGCGCGTACTGTGTGAACGTCTCGAAGTTTCCCCAACCGACCTGGCTAGTCCCGGGCTGTCCCCATAACCCGAACCGATCGGCCACGGCCGACAGGAACGCCGCTGCAAGCGCCGCTCTCGCAAAAATCGTTGCGGCTGACCAGATTCTCTTGTCTTGTGACATCCGTGTCAGGTCTGTACGCGTTACGTCCGCCATGCTCTTACCCTCTTCGTACGTGTGGCAGCGCGGCCCAGATTTGCACGGTACGCCTAGAGGTGTGTCAATGGACAGAGTTGGCTCGCGGCGTTGAAGAGCTGGTTGAGTCGCTGCCGCGTGGTGTCGCTGAGCCGGCGCGGCAACCTGTCTCCGGTGGCGACGGCGCGGCCGCCGCCGACATCGAGCCAGCCTTCCTCGTCCAGTCCTCACAGCAGCTTCGTTAGCGGCAACGGGGTTGCCGTGGGCTTTATCGGCCAGACTCAGCAGCGACGCATCTGCATTGGTCCGCAGGGCATCTTGCACAATGTCGGCGACCGCGCTCGGCGTCATGGCCATCAACCGCAGAAACCTGGCATCCTCGCGTTCCACCGCGGTCAGCAAACCGGGGGATCGCTTGCGGTTGTGGCCCGTGCGGGCGAGACCGCGTTCTTGGAGGCATATCTGCAGCACGCACAACGATCTTCGAGTGGTGTTCCCGCGATCGGCGGCGATGTGGTGTTGATGAGCCCCACCTACGTGGACACTCGACGGCAACGACCAGACCACGCCGCTCGAACACGCCTCGGATCTGCTCAACTCCACATTGTCGGGCACCGACAAACAGCCGGTCCAGCAACTGAAGTCACACCGGAGAACACCTTGCCCGGTTTCCTGACACAGATCACCCGGGTGATCCTGAGCCACGGATGATGACCATTCACCCGACGCGGCGACATGCTCGATTGTCGAAGCACAACTGCACACGATGCAACCGCGAACACAGTCCGACCCTCGGCGTCGGAGGCAAAGACTGGACGATATGACCATTCGGTCTGCATGGCGCGGACACGCCGCACTGCGGCGCACGCCCCTGCGTCACAGAATCCTCCGACGCCCCGCAACCACGGGAGATCACATGCGTCCGACCCGAAGACGTGCCGGTTCGGTCAACACCCGCCGCCGCGAAGACACCACGCGTACTCCGTCAATTGTGATCGTTGGTAGCGGCTTCGCCGGTTTTGAATGTGCACGCCGCCTCAGCAGGCTGCTACGGCGGCACCGCTCCGACGCCTCCGTGACCCTGATCTCGCCCGTTGACTATCTGCTGTACACCCCCCTTCTCCCCGAAGTCGCCGGTGGAACGATCGACCCTCGTTTCGCGACAGTGCCCCTGACCGACAGGCTGCCGGGGGTCCGGCTGGTTCGGGCCTACGTCGATTCGGTGGACTTGACCGCGCGTTCGCTGCACTGTCGCGACCAAGAGAACACCTCCTACGAGCTCTCGTGGGATCGACTCGTCCTTACTCCCGGCTCAATCAGCCGCCTGTTCGACATTCCGGGATTGGCCGAGCATGCACGCGGCCTCAAATCCATATCGCAGGCGCTCTACCTCCGGGACCACATCATCGAGCAGTTCGAACTGTCTCGCACTGACGGTGACCGTGAACGCGCCGCCGCACGCAGGACTGTCGTAGTCGTTGGATCTTCCTACTCCGGAACAGAACTCATCGCACAACTGTGCGCGATGGCCACCGTGGCAGCGCACGAGTTCGGATTCGAACCCGGTGAAGTCCGGTTGATTCTCGTCGAACGCTCAGGACGAATGATGCCGGAACTCAGCGCCGCGTTGGCCGCACGGGCGGAGAAGGTGCTCAGACGGCGCGGCGTGGAGATCCTTGTCGGTGCCACCCTTTCCCGGGTTGCGCCCGATCATGTTGCCCTCAGCGACGGAACCCGCATCCCCACCTATACCGTCGCGTGGGTGGCCGGCGTGGTCGCGAACCCCGTCATCCCAGCAACGGGGTTGCCCACTGAAAAGGGCCGACTCAAGGTCGGATCGGATCTCCAGGTGCCCGGTTTTGACGGCGTCTACGCTGGCGGTGACGCCGCGGCAGTGCCCGATGCCACCAACCCTGGAAAGATAACGCCGCCAACAGCACAACACGCCAGCCGGCAGGGCAAAGTGCTCGCCCGAAACGTCGCTGCCAGCCTCGGTTACGGCCACACACAGAAATATCGGCACCGTGATCTAGGAACGGTTGTCGACCTGGGCCCCGGGTTCGCGGTTGCCGACCCGCTCAACGTTCAGCTGTCAGGATTCGCTGCGAAGGTGGTGACCCGGCTCTATCACTTGTACGCGATACCCCGTAACGCCAACCGGCTGGCCGTCGCATTAGGATACCTCATCAACTCATTGTTTGCCCGTCCGCTGGTCTCGATCGGATTTGCCCAATCGTCGCTGGCGCGGTTCTCGGTCAGCGAGGAATTCATGTCGGCATCTGCAACGATGCACCCGAGCGACGAGCAAATGTATGCCGATGAGCTTCGCTACCAAAAAGCGTCCGGCGCCCGGACGGCTTCACCGGCGCACGGCGAGTCTCCGTAAGTAATTCGACGAAATGTCCTACGCGATCGCGTCGCGCCGCCGTGTTCGCAATGGGCCGCGTACCGGCCCCGAATGGTCCGACGTGGGCTCGTTCGTTGCAGCGGTTGAGCCTCACACGGGCACAACTGCACAACGATCATCGAAGGTGAAGACAGATATGACTGGCAACGAGTTCGACGTGATCGTGATAGGCGGAGGCGTCGGCGCGGTGGCCGCCGTGCGGAAACTTGCATCGGCAGGCCTTTCGGCAGCGCTCGTTGAAGATCGTCTGGTCGGTGGGGAGTGTCGTTATTGGGCTTGCAATCCGACCAGGGCATTGCTCCGTCCGATCGAGGTGTTCAATCTGGCGAAGGCGGTTCCTGGTGTGCGAGAGACTATTTCGGACGGCAGTTTGGACCTCCCAGCCGTCTTCACGAAACGGGATGCGATCGTCGAGCATCTTTCGGATCAAAGTCGAGTAGCTTCATTGCGGCAGGCCGGGATAGCGGTACTTCATGGGTTCGGCCGGTTGAGCGGCCAACGAACGGTGCGCGTGGCGTATGCCGATGACACCGAAGATGTTTTGACCGCCCGACACGCGGTCGTTGTCGCGACCGGCACTCGCCCGAACGTGCCCGAGATACCCGGGTTGGCGCAAGCGCGCCCTTGGACAAATCGGGACTTGACGACCATGACACAGGTGCCGCCTCGCGTGCTCCTGGTGGGTGGCGGTGTGGTAGCTGTTGAGTTCGCGGCTCTCCTGACCGGTTTGGGCTCTGCGGTAACACTTCTGGTACGTGGGGACACGCTGCTTCGCAACTGCGAACCCGAAGCCCGCGAGTTGGTCGAGCAGTCGCTGCGGACGAAGGGCGTCACGATTCACTTTGAGACGGAGTTGTCAGCAGTGGCCCGCCCAATGGCGGACGGGCCAGCGCGCGCAACGTTCCACGGTCAGTCCATCCAGGTAGACGAGATCGTTCTCGCCGCCGGACGGCGCGCCAACACCGACAACATCGGACTAGAAACCGTTGGCCTACAAGATGGCGGGTTCGTTGCCGTGAACGATCGGCTACAGGCCGTCGGCGTCACCGGAAACTGGCTCTACGCACTGGGCGATACCACCGGACGTGCTCAGCTCTCGCACATCTCCCAATACCACGGCCGCGTCGTGGCCGACATCATCGCGGCCAGGGCCGCGGGGCGAGAACTGTGGGAGGACGAACTGACTGTTCGTGACTCCTTCAGCGCTGCGCAAGTCATCTTCACCGACCCTCAAGTAGCCCAAGTGGGGCGCACAGAGAGCCAGGCGCGAGCTGAAGGGTTCGTGGTACGGACGCGAACCGCCCGCTACCCCGACACAGTGTCGCAGCTCGCCCTGTTCAGGGATGGCTTTGAGGGATGGGCGAAATTAGTGATTGACGCCGTGACCAACACACTGCTCGGGGCGACATTCGTCGGGCCGGAGTTCTCCGAACTTGTTCAAGCAGCCACCCTGGCCATCGTCGCGAAAGTCCCAACCAGTCTCCTACGCCATGCTGTCGCGCCACACCCAACGGCCAATCAGGTGTGGGATCCGCTACTCGCCCAGGAATCGGAACTTGCCGATTGGTAAAGACCTGCGGCCCGGACGAATGCCACCGGCCAACCGGCCCAGAATTCGTTGGCGAATCGCTAACCAAATGCGCGGCAGGGATTTTGGCATTCGGCCCACCGCAGTGTCTTTCCGAGCCGGCGGCTATGTCGACCAGTGATCAGGGCTTCGTGACATCGGTGCAGCCTGGCTCCGGCAGGTCCAGGTCCGCCTTCCTCAGGCGATAGACCTGAAGTGACAGCCCGTAGTACTTGGTGGTCTCGCCGACCCATTCCATCCCGACTCGCCGTGCCGTGGCCACACCACGATGATTGCCTGGCCGCACGACCGCGAATACCTCACTGAGACCCGCCTTCTCAAAGGCCTGATGCGCGACCGCGTGACCGGCCTCCGCCCCGTAGCCATGACCCCACATCGCTGGGGCAACTTGCCATCCGATCTCCAAATCGCTGCGCCCTGGCGGCAGCGGCAGCAGGGCCACTCCCCCGATCACCTGTCCGGAGAGCTTGTCTGTGATCGCCCAACGACCCAACGGCACCCCGGCCGCGTCGCACTCCGCCATCCAGGCGCCCAATATGCGCCGCATGTCGCTGCGATCGACGACGGCGGGCAGTGCCGGGCACAACCAGTGGGCCACCTCCGCGGCGCCATAGATTGCGCACGCGGCGATCTCGTCGTCGAGGCCCCATGGGCGCAACAGCAGCCGGCGGGTCTCAATACGTCGCGACTCGGGGTCGAGTTCGACGACGCGATGGTCAACCACGCCAACCGCCCGCGATTGCGTGGGCGCGGTCGCCACTCATGGAATGGACAAGAACGATCTTCTTGATTTGAAGATGCATATGGGGACTCACCTCCTGGTTCTCCTTGACGGCTTCGACTGGGCAGACGTCCTCGCGTCGATGATTCGTGATGACCTCACTTGCGGCCCCCCGCCAGGGCCCGGCGATCCCGCGCGGTTCTCGTCGTACTGAGACGGCAGCCAAAGCGGGCGAGCTGTCCTGGCACTTCCTGCATCATGGGTTGAGCGGCCTTGGGAGTAGCGCGATACGCACCGGACGTGAATCGGCGACCGGTTGTGTACCGTCGTTTCCCTACAGATTGATGGCCTCCCCGCTCAGGGCGTGAAAGCATTCCTGCAGCCCTTCACCGAGTGTGGGATGGGTGTGTACGTTTCGTGCTAGCTCGGTAGCGGTGAGGTCCCATAGCTGCGCCAGCGTCAACTCGGGTAGGAGCTCACTGACTTCGCTGCCCACCAAATGCGCACCCAGGAGCTCGCCATGTGCATCGTCGGCAATCATTTTGATGAAACCACCGCGTTCGCCGAGCCCGTGGGCTTTGGCACTGGCCTGCATGGGAAATGTGGCGACCCGCAAGCGGTGACCGGCGGCGCGGGCCTGCTCTTCGGTGTAGCCGAAGCTGGCTACTTGTGGCTGGCAGAACGTCACTCGCGGCATCATCGGGTAGTCCAGCGGCATCGTCTCCACGTCGGCGATGGTTTCGGCAGCGATCACGCCCTGCGCGGAAGCGACGTGAGCAAGTTGAACTTTGGCCGTGACGTCGCCGACAGCACAGATATGCGGCGCGGACGTACGCATGTAGTCGTCGATGTCGACAGCACCGGTGGCGGTGACACGCACTCCAGCAGCGTCGAGACCGATTCCTTCGACGTTGGGGCAAAATCCGATGCAGATGAAGGCCCGCGCGGCCTGCAGGGTGGCGGATACTCCGTCGGCGCCGGTGTGGCCGACGGTGACGTAGTCGCCGTGGTCCGTGACGGTGTCCACGCGCCTGGAGGTGTGAATCGTTATCCCTCGGCGCCGGTAGTGGCGCTGAAGTTCTCGTGAGACAGCTACGTCCTCGTTGGGAAGCACACGGTCGGCGAATTCCAGCATCTCCACCCGGACGCCGTAGCTGTGCAGGATGTAAGCGAATTCCATGCCGATGCCGCCGGCGCCGATGATCACGATGGACTCGGGCAGTTCGGCACTGAGGATCTGCTGTTCATAGGTGACGACGTTGTCGCTGAGGGCAACCCCAGGCAGCATGCGCACGCGCGATCCGGTCGCGATGACGGCGTGGTCGAAGCTCAGTAGCCGAATGCCCCCTTCGCGCAGGTCGATATGAAGACTGTGGGGGCTTGTGAAACGGCCGTGGCCGTCGATCTCGGTGATGTTGTTCTTGCGCATCAAAAAGTGCACGCCGCCGACCCGGGCATCGGCGACTTCGCGGCTGCGCGACACGGCACGGGCGTAGTCCAGACTCACGTCGCCGGAGATGCCGAATGTGGTGGACTGGTGGGTGACGATGGACGCGATTTCAGCGTTGCGCAACAGCGCTTTTGAGGGAACACAACCCGTGTTGAGGCACACCCCACCCCAGTAGCGTTCCTCAACTATCCCTACAGTCATGCCCAGCTGGGCAGCGCGGATAGCCGCCACATATCCCCCGGATCCTGCGCCCAGGACGATGAGGTCGTAATGGTTTTCGGATGACGCTGTCATCTGGACTCCTGTGTTGCCGCGCGGCGCGAGGCCCGCGCTCGCAGCGCGCGGGTCCCCAGAACGGACGCCGCCCCGCTGAGTGTCAACTACCGCCACGGCATCGCAGCGGCATAGGCTGGACGTGGCCGTAAGAACGCCCGGCCGCCAATAGCGGCGTACGCCGTCGTGGAATCGCCGAACGGGGACTTCGTCGGCAGATGCGACGTCATCCTCAAGTAATGTCAGTTCGATTGGCGACCAGCGGCTGTCGCCGGGTTGCGTCGATGGCGTCTGCCAGCAGCCATAGTGCTAAGCCGACGAGCGCGATGTCCTTCATCAAGAACTCCCCGTCGGCGGACAAAATGGGAAAGCCACCTGCGGAGGCCTCGCCGACCCCAGGGGTCGTGATCATGAAACTCAGCGTGGTCACGAAGAACAGCGTGGCGACTATGCCGCCCACCACCGAAGCCTTCGGGTACCACGGTTTGAGGGCCAGCAGTACCGCAGTGATCAATTCTATCGATCCGTTCAATCGCCCAAAGCCGTCGATTGACATGACATTGTAAAACCAACTCAAGAAGGGGCTGTTGGCCACCCAGTGTGAAATGCCCTGCGATTCATAGGAAGTGAACTTCATGGCACCGAACCACGCTAGGACTATCACCAGGCCGTACCGTGCGACCAGCGCTGCGATGCCGGCCGATCGGGAGTTTCTCAGCTCATCAGCCATCACGCCTGTAGTCCGATTGTGTGACATGCGGTCTCCGTTCGTAAAACATTGCGCCGCTGTGGCCCTGTCGAAACGTTCACAGGTGCTGCCCCTGGCGGCTCGGGTCAGCAACCAATATCTGAGCGCGGGGGGTGAGTTGTCCTCATCCCGATCTGCAATTCACCCGGGTGAGAGGCCGATGAGAACCATCTAGGGCGCAGATTTTCGACCGTGGCGCGCTTGGCGCCACCCTGCCCTTCGGCGGCCGGCCGACTGTGGCCGCCCACCGGAAGGCGACACTGAAGCATCGAGTACCGCGTAGGCCGCGGCAGCGCTTGATTCCAAACCGAGCGATACAGCCATCGTGATTCCAAATAGTGTGAGCACCAAGCAAGTGGCCGCGCCAACGAGTCCGGCCGCCAGCCCGCCAAGAGCAAGACTCCCAGAGCCGCTTCGGTTGCCGTGGCTACCCAGACAATGACGCTCAGGAACCAACCGGAAGCAAACGGAACGAGCTGGTTAGCATACTCGGCGAAGGCGCCCATGCTTCCCCAGCTACCCTGCCCAAACGGCGTCCACCAGCCGAATCGGTCGGCAACAGAGGACAGAAACGCTGCCGCGAGCGACAAGCACACTGAGAGCCGGACAACCCGGGTCCGATCAGGCGTGTAGATCGACTCTCCTGATGTGTCGGATCGCGAAGACATGTGCCCAAATGGTTTGATTTCGGAGCAGCGGGAACTTTCATCACAGTTGCGTGGGTTATCCCTGCGCGTTGTCGTCCGTGGTAAGCGGGCCATCCCCGGTATCGACCAAGAAGACTGCGAGAAGTTCAGCGGGTTCGGTGGCACTGGCATTTTCACTGATCGTGTGGTGCGCGCCGGGGGCTTCATTCCATGTCTCGCCGGCGTGATAGACACGTGCGGGCTCACCTTCGACTTGGCTGCGGATCGCTCCGGAGATCACATAGGCCGTGATGAACGCCGATCTTGCGTGGCGGTGGGCGCCGCTCTTTGCGCCAGGCGGATAGGTGACGGTCATGCCGACCAGTGATTTGCCCGGAACGTTGGTGAGTTGATCGAAAGCTGTTCGGACAATCGGGTTTTCACCTGAATTCTCATCGCCTGGCTCAGCGTGGGCCGTAGGAATGAGTGTCGCAACAGCGATCAGTCCAGGGAGCAACATTCTTCCGACCACTTTTGGCTGCCTTCTGTTCGGGTGTCTTGACGACTAGCTGATTGATCGTGCGACGCGGAATATCTGTCCGCGCGAAGTCTCCTGAGACCTAGCTGACGCACCTAGGTGGTTGCGGTCGCCGGCCGACAATGACCATCTTGGTGCCGCACTCTGGTCGTCGGCCTCTGCGCCGAGCGGATGAGCGGTCTGCAGGCGGCGCTGACGTGGGTTGCAGTGGGAAGCGAAGAAGCAATTGGGGGCCCGCGTAGGCGTTGTCCGTTCATGGGTGGGTCCTTTTCAGTCTTCGACTACGCGCACGATTGTCTTGCCAGCGATGCGTTTGCCGGGAGCGAATGCGGCGGGGGCTTCAGCGAGTGGCAGCACAGCGCCTACCGGGGGTTTGAGGCGTCCATCTCGCACTCGAACGGCGAGGTCGGCGAGTTGGGCACGATCAGCCTCGACGACGAAGAAGACAGCCCGCCCGTCGTGCGGCTGGGCCTGCGGCGGCTCGGCGACGGTGACGAGCGTTCCGCCTGCGCGCACCAATGCGGCCGAGCGGGCAAGTATGTCTCCGCCGATCACGTCGAACACCACATCGACTTCCCCTGCATCCTCGATCCTTTCGGTATCCAGCGCCAGGAAGGTATGGACTCCTAGCTCGGCCGCCCCCTCGCGATCCGCGGTCCGGCCGGTGCCGATGACGCGAGCACCGACCTCACGAGCGAGCTGCACCGCCGTCGATCCAACCGCACCCCCGACGCCATGGATCAGCACCGTTTGTCCAGCGGTGAGGTGCGCGTGGTCGAACAGGCCCTGCCAGGCGGTCAATCCAGAGATCGGGAGCGAGGCGGCGACCGTGTGATCGATGTCGATCGGCAGCGGTGCCAGGTTACGGGCTTCCACCGCGATGTACTCCGCCAGCGAGCCGTTGCGCGACCAGTCGGTCACCCCGAACACCCGCTGACCAACACTTAATCCTGTTGTGCCGTAGCCCAGCTCAACCACGACCCCGGACAGATCGTGGCCGGGCACGCTCGGTGTGCGGTCACGACCAGCGCGATCGGTCCAGGTATCCGGCCACTCAAGCTCGTTGAATATGAAACTCGCGGCGTGCACCCGCACAACGACATCGTTTGTGGCCGCCTCGGGCTGGGGCAAGTCGGTAAACGTCAGGCCGGCGACCCCGCTCTCACGATCTGAGACAGTGATGGCTTTCATTGCATGTCCTTCCTCATGTGGATTGGTGTTTGAGGCTGAGCGCCTGACCGAACTACACGCCAAGGTGGTCGGGTGGGTGTGCTATGTCCAGTCATTCCTCCGCTCGCCAGCTGCTGTGTCAGCATTCACCGGCGAGGGGTGAGTGGTCCTCACCCGGCGAGCCAATTCACCCGGGTGAGGACAACTACGGAGGGAGGGCCGTAGGCATCAAGGGTGGACCGACGCCAGAGTTGGCGAAAGCGGGCAGGGATTGTCGGCGCGGCGAATTGAAATACCTGGAATTGGCCGGGCCATTACTGATGTCGGGCGAACCGTACCTCGTGGCGGCGTGATGGCGGGCGGCGCACTCGACTGCGCTCCATGGCCACGGCGCCGCGGGAGGGTAGGTGCCCACGCTCACCGTGGGCTCGATCATCAAACGGGCGCTGAGCCAGGCCATGCGCCCAGCCATGCTCGGACCGTTCTGAATGACATCGACCACCCGCGCGCCAACCTCGCCGATCCAGGTGACGTCAAGGCGGGGGTCGCCGTTCCTCGCGCACACTCATTTTGGGTGCTGACCCTCACAGCAGCACCGAGACCGACCGCGGGCTCATCGTGTCGCCTCTGAGTTGAGCGCCGGCGCGCATGACCGGCATAGGCGCGCGGCCTGCCGATCAACGAATCTAGGTGATTCACATTGCTTTTGACGCACGCCTCCGCACAGCAGGCACCGTTGGTCGGCTGCTTCAGCCGCCTGGTGGTCACGGCGCTCCCAGACTGCCGCCCGTCCCCGTGCTACCGCCCTGCGCTGACGCCTGCCGGCGTGGGCGATCAGCCCGGCTGCGACCGAAGATCCCGCACAAATAGCGGCGGCGATGCCGAAATCGATGAGCTGACAGTCGATCAACATGAGGGCCGCGTAGTAACCGGACACCACAGCCACAAACGAGGCGGCGATGCGTAGCCCAGTCATGATGCCAATCCGTCTGGTTCGATTGGGCGAACGGCGAAGACACTGCGCAGGTATCGAGTGGGGCGCCCGCAGGTGTCGCACACAGGGGAGGTGCCGCATTGGAACGCCACATCACGTTTATCGCCCACGTAAGTGACCATCGCGCATTGCACAGCGGCCAGGCAGGCACGGCAGAGCGTCTCGACGAGGTTGCCGTCTTGGCTCAGCCCGATCTGGTCGCATCCGTCGATGGCATGTATCTCGGCGATCGCTATCGCGGGGGCTCCGCACGCAGTGCCGGTGGATACCCGCTGGGCACTACAGATGGGCTGCAGCGTATGAAGTTGATCCTCGATGGCCCAGACGGTGTCCACCGCGGCATCACCGTTCCTCTGCAACGAACGCCGGGCAAAGGCAGCGGCGTCCCGCACTCGATTCAGCAGCCATGGCGTTGGCACGGTTCCGGGGCCGTATCCAGCAGCCGATTGTTGATGTTGACGACGCTTCATCTGGTTTCTCCAATTTCTGGTGACGTCGTTCCGCGGCGACCAACGCGGCAGGCTTGTCCACCGTCAGCGATTCGTTGCTCGGTGATGCCGTGCCGAACGCAGATTCCGTACATGCTCGGCTGCCGTACCGTCTGCTCACCATCTGCTGAGTCAGCATTTACCGACGTGGGATGAGTGGTCGTCACCCGAGAAGCTGATTCACCCGGGTGATTGACCGAATATTCGAGCGTCACGAGCAACCAGACGGAACGTTTCTGCACGTGGGTTTTCGCAACGGCATGCGCGTCATTGACCGGAAGATGACAGCCGGCTTGTCGGGGCGGCACGGCGCGAATTGGGAAGCGGTCAATCGCCCGTCGGGTCGCCGAAATAGGTTGCGGGCTCGATTCGCTCGTCCGAGCCCTGAGGAGCTGGCGGTCTCCCGTCACCCACCTGAAAGACTCGCAAGCCGTGGTCGGCTCAGCCCATCAACTACATGCTCGGCTTGCTGAGCGCCGTCCTGAAGGACCGGATGCAGCCTGGCAGGTAGTGCGCATGCGAACGCCGCGCACACACCGTCACCGGTGCGCCATGCCAACCGATTCATCGATCTTGGTGGCTCGGCTGCACGGCCGGAGCGCCTAGCCGGGCGTAAAGGCCGCGCTCTCCCACGTCGGCGCGCATTTGTTTAGCCCCATCCCCTATCCCCGCCTGAACCGTCCGGACGTGGCCGTCTGGCGTGCCGCGTGCCAGAGAAACTTGCAGGGGAGACCTTATGTCGGCACCCCGCCTGCACGCGAATGGCCAGCTCGCGAGCCAGAGTGCAAAGCCGCACCGGGGTGGGACCGCCTCGACAGAGCAAAGCCGCCGAATGGCCAAGCCGGGACAAGGGGCTAACCCGCAGAGTTCGCTCATCGGGCGCCTTTCGCGGCGCCGGAACCGAAGCGTGACAGGTACTGCTCGGCGAGCTGGCAGGTCCCCGCGGTATAGACGGGAGCGAGTTCCGCCGCCTCCGGCGCCCAGGTGTAGTGCGAGCCGACCCAGGCGGTGAAAAACAGGCGGCTGAGCATCACGAATGTCGGAAGCTCCCCCTCGTCCTCGCGCGACAGCGGCGCGACCGACCGGTAGCCCTCCACCCACGCATCCTGCATGGCCGGCACCTGGGGGTGGTCTTCGATCAAGCTCACCGCCGTCGCCCAGTCCCCCATGTACCAG
>NZ_QQBJ01000036.1 GCF_003347205.1 Mycolicibacterium moriokaense | reverse complement strand
CCACCAAACCCCCACCCGACGTCGCGCCCTACCCCGGGCCGACCGGCGAACGCGCCGACTGGTGGTGGTACGACCCCTACGAGCCGAATTCACCACCACCAGTCAACTAGGTTGGCCAACAACCATTTTGCACGATTCGCCGGGTTCGTGATCCTCAGACCTGCGGACCCACGTTGATCGACACCGTGGCGCTCTGCGTCGCCGCAGGCAACTTCTCCGTGTCGACGACCAGGAACGCGCCGGAATCCTGTGCTCCGTTGGCCAGAGTTTTCGGCTTCAGCGGGAACGGCGGGTTGTCGGATTCGATTCCGACAAGGCCGTAGTCGCTGTCGTTCGAGATGATCAGCGTCCGCCCGCCGTCGGGTGTGACGACGCCCTCGACCTTGTCGTGTCCGAAGAACTGGCCTTCGGGGTTGAGTTCGGTCAACAGCTCACCCAGATCCAACTTCAGCGACTTGCTCGCGACCTCGATGCCTGCCGATTGCAGTTTCTCGACAGCCTCGGCGTCGGTACTCACGCCGACGAACGTCTCGATCGGCTGGCCGTCGACCAGCAGACCGCCCTTGCTCGCGTCGTATCTGGCGCCCGGGACCGCCGCTGCGGGTCCCACGTCGGTTGCCTGCGAGATGTCGGCGACATAGATCTTCTTGTTGCCGTCGGGCGCCACCTCGGTGTCGCGTTCGTCGATGAGGAATTCGGTGTTGCTGAGCGCGGTGATCTCCGAGACCAGCACCTTGGAGTGCTGCGGATCGGCCAACGGGAGCAGGTAGGTCTTGGTGTCCCTGGTGGCCAGATCGATGGTGACGATGCGGGTCAGCGGCACCGCCCTGGGCCGCCCCTCGAGTCCGGGGGTGGCAAGCGCCGACTGCATGACGCCGACCAACGTCGAACCATCGGGAGTGATGGTGAGGCCCTCCATTCCGCGGTTGGGGTCGCGCATCGCCAATTCGCCCGGCAACGAGCCGTCATAGGGCGTCAGGCGTTCCAGCTCGTTGCCCTCGGCGTCGAAATGCACCACGTGCGGCCCGTATTCGTCGGCGACCCAGAACGTCCCGTCCTCGAGCGCCACCAGGCCCTCGCTGTCCAGGCCGCGGTCGGAGTTCGGCATCGGGGTGCCGTGGATGTCGACCATGGTCTCCCCGCCGGTGTCGCCCACGTCGACCACCAGCCCGTTGAGGGGCCGACCGTCGGGGTCTTTGAGGACGATGATCTGCTCCTCGTGGGCGACGCCGTCGGCCAGGGTGTACTTGATGATCTGAGGTGAGTAATCGGTGACGGGCAGCACCTTCTCGTTGTCGGTGCGGCCATCGACATTCGGGCCGCGGTCGGTCAAGCCGTAGATCTGGTCGGAACTGCCCGGCACGGCCGCGATCGCCGAACCGGCACCGCTGCTCTGCACCGGCACGCCGCCGACCACGGCCATCGGCGGAGCGGGGTTGGCGTACACGTGCACCGCATCGGTGGTCGTCATCTTCAGTTCATCGGTGCCGGTGAAACCCTCGTTCGGGGTGTAGACGATGCTGCCGTCGGAGCCGTAGGCGAGGTGCCCGTTCGCGGGTTGCTCGAATGCGACCGGGGTCAGGCCGCCGGTGGCCGCCAGCAGCTGGGCCGGTGTGATCATCAATGGTTGGCCCGCAACGGCATTGAGCCGCTGCTGCTCCCCAGATCGGGGCGGGGACTTCTTTTCCTCACCGGTGCTCGACTTCGTCGAACACGAGATCACCGTGACCGCAAGGGCAACGACTCCCGCGGCGCTCAGCAATGTCCGGGCCATTGTGCGTTCCATGTTGTGCTCCTCGTCTTTCGGGGTGTGCCGGACGGGATGTGTTCCCGTTCCTCCCGATCAAGGATTTCGCCGCAACGTGAAACTGCCGGGTGCCGAAGGTGAGAGCTTTCTCATCGGGCGGGTGCAGTGGCTACGCGCCGATTACCTCCGGCACTTCGAAGTCCTCAGGTGATTCCGCGCGGCGGCGGGTGGGCCCGGTCCGCGCATGCGTCGCGTACAGAGTCAGCCCGACGAACGCGATCCCGCCGACCAGATTGCCGAGCACGGTGGGAATCTCGTTCCAGATGAAGTAGTCCGCTATCGAGAAGTCGCCACCGAGCATCAGTCCCGAAGGGAACAGGAACATGTTGACCACCGAATGCTCGAAGCCCATGTAGAAGAACAACATGATCGGCATCCACATGGTGACCACCTTGCCCGTAACGGAGGTCGACATCATCGCGGCAACCACGCCGGTGGAGACCATCCAGTTGCACAGCATTCCGCGGATGAACAGGGTCAGCATTCCCCCGGCGCCGTGGGCGGCGTAGCCGACCGTTCGGGCCGCACCGATTTCGCCGAGTTTCTGACCGACTTCGTTCGGGTCGACGGTGAATCCGTACGTGACGATCACCGCCACCATCAGCGCCACCGTGAGCGCGCCGGCGAAGTTGCCGAGGAACACCAGGCCCCAGTTGCGCAGCATCGAGCGCACGGTGACATCACGCCGCTTGTCGATCAACGCCAGCGGAACCAGCGTGAAAACGCCGGTGAGCAAATCGAATCCCATCAGATACAGCAGGCAGAAGCCGACGGGGAAGAGCACTGCGCCGGCCAGCGCGTTTCCCGTCTGCACCGTGATGGTGACCGCGAAGGCCGCGGCCAACGCCAAGATGGCACCGGCCATGTAGGCCCGGATGACGGTGTCGCGCGTGGACATGAACGTCTTTTCTTCGCCGGCATCGATCATCTTCGTGACGAATTCAGGCGGATTCAGATACGACAAGACAGTTCCTCTCGCGGTTCGTCCCCGGAGGTTGCGGCTGGCTTCGGCGCAGGGCGGCGGGAATCAGGGTGGTGCGTTCCACGGTGACGACCGGAGATGTCGCTGCTGTGAAACAGCTGCGAGGACTGTGTCAAAACCTTCTCACTCGGCACGACGGCGCGATGTGAGCTGCGGACGTGAAGCGGCACCCGACGCGCGGGGCGCCGAGTGCCGACTTCTGTAGAGAGCGGGTTCCCGCTGTTACGGGCTGTGCCGAACCGAGGTGTCCGGTTGCGGCGCGTCTGCCGATGGCAGCCTGCTCAACCCGATGCAGGTTCCGGTGTTGGAACCCGTGCACGGAATGCCCTTGACCTTGGGGACCTGGTTCGGTCCGCGCATCTCGAGGGCGTCCGCGGACGCATTGGTGCTCGGGAGGCATCCCTGCACCACCACCGACCCGGAAACGTTGCCCGGGCAGGGCAAGCTGGGTACGGCTGCCTGCGCGGGTCCGGCGGCTGCGACTGCAGCGCCGAATCCGACGAAGCCCAGGCACGCCGCGGCGGGAACGAATTGCTTTGTGATTAGCCGAAAGTCCATTGTGACTCCTTTCAGCGAAGGGGTTTGTTGCGGCGGAGACGCACTGCGCTGCTTACTCAACGGCAGAGGGTGCGAGCTGACATCCGCACGCAATGTATGCGTTACCCGAGGGACACCGGGGATATACGTCAAGCTCACGTGGCGTGGACCACAGTGAGTCATTCGCGCAGATCTCGCCGGGAGATCTTGCCGCTGGCCGTCAGCGGCAGCGATGACCGCAGGTGAATGCGGACCGGAATCTTGTAGTGGGCGATGCGCTCGGCCGCGAAGGCAAACAGCTCATCGGCCGTCAGCACTGTGCCGCGGCGCGGCACCACGAACGCCACCGGAACCTGCCCCTCGTCCGCGTCAGCGACACCGACGACGGCGGCCATCGCCACCGCGGGATGCTGGTCGAGCACCGCTTCGACTTCTCCCGGGGTGATCTTCGACGTACGCCGCACGATGACGTCCTTGAGCCTGCCGGTGAACCACCACACCCCGTCAGCGTCCTGATGCCCGAGATCGCCGGTGTGCAGCCAGCCGTCGACCAGTGTCGCCGCCGTCAGCGCTTCGTCGTCCCAATACCGCTGCATCACCATCGGACCCGCGACCAGCAGTTCGCCCGTCTTCGGGTCGGACCGAAGCCGGGCGCCGCCGACCGGCCGCCCGATGCAGCCCTCGGCGTCGGTGCGCGGCAGACGCTGCACCGTCAACCAAATGGCTTCCGTCATCCCGTATCCGACGCCGATGGGAAGCCCGCTGACCTCAGTGAACTCGCGCTGCACCCGCTCGGACACCGTATCGCCGCCGACGTAGACACCTCGCAACGAGGCGAACCAGTCGCGGGTGACACCCGGTAGCCGCAGCAGTTGGGCGAGCACATCGATGTGCGTGCACACCAGCGTGGGCCGGTCGGTGGTAAGGGCCCGCACGTAGCGGTCCGGGTCGAATCCGTCGTAGAGGGCCACAGTGCCACCCGCGAGCAGGGTCGAGAACGTCGCGATGAATCCGCTGACGTGCACCAGCGGTTCGAACACCTGGACAACGTCATCGGCGCGCACCCCGCCGAGCGCCTCCGAGGTGCTGGTCAGGGTTGCGAGCGCCGAAGCGTGGGTGTGCACCACGCCCTTGGGCCGTCCTGTCGAGCCCGACGTGAAGAAGATGACGGCCTCGGTCTCCGGGGCGATGTCCGGCGACTGCGCGCCACCCGGCGTCGTCGTGATGTCCTCCCCGGCGACGACGATCCGCACTCCGGACAGCACCGACGAATCGATTTGCTTCAGCACCGCAAGGCGATCCGCGCTCGCGATGAGCCATCGTGGCCGTGCCCGCCGCAGCGCCTGTTCGACTTCCGGCAGCGCGTAGCGCGCGTTCAGCGGGGCGGCAACGGCACCCGAGGCGAAACAGGCGAGATAGCTGGTGACCAGGTCAATCCCGTTGGGCAGCATCAGCGCGACGCGTTCACCGGCCATCCCGTCGGCGCGCATCGCCGCGGCCAGGGCGTCGGCCAACACAGCGAGGTCGGAATAACTGCAGGGCTTTTCGTCGATCAGCAGGGCGGTCGCCTCAGCACGGGCGGCCAGCGTCGACCGAATTGCCGCGGCCACGCCACCGACGCGCACCTTCGACATGGTCGACCTCCTCGCCCGGCGTGCCAGAAGATCACCTTGTCACCGCCGCAGGCGGCGGGACGTGAAAACTCGAAGGAAGACCGATCCGACAGACCACTGGGCCGTGGCCGAAACGTGACCCAGACTTGATCGAATTGCTAACGCGCCCCTGCGATTCCACGCGTTGCCACGCCCCTACGATCAAATTGACAACATTGTAATTTCAAAGGAAATGAACCTATGCGCCGGCCTGCTTGGGGAGTTCTTGCTGCGATCGGAATCGCCGCGTCGGTGGCCGCGGAGCCATCCGGGGTGAGCCTGACGGCGGCCAATCAGACGTACCGGTCCGCGATCACGTCGGTGCTGCCGACACAGGGGGCGGTCGTGGGGGTTGCCCATCCGATCGTGGTGAACTTCAGCGCTCCGATCGGCGATCGGCCGGCGGCGGAACGCGCCCTGCACATCCGAACGGTGCCTGCCATGACCGGTAAGTTCGACTGGGTCGACGACGACAGGGTGCAGTGGGAACCCGACCGGTTCTGGCCGTCGCACAGCACGGTTGCGCTCTCGGTTGGCAACCAGTCATTGGCGTTCGACACCGGGCCGGCCTTCGTCGGCACGGCCGACATCTCGGATCACACGTTCACCGTGACCGTCGACGGCGTCCAAACGGGACCGCCGACCGTGCTGCCCGCGCCGCACCACCGGCCCTTCTGGGGGCAGCAGGGGGTCTTCCCGGCATCCATGGGCAGGCCCGAATATTCAACGCCGGTAGGCACCTACAGCGTCCTGGCCAAGGACCCCTCTGTCGTGATGGATTCAAGCAGCGTCGGAATTCCCGTCGACGCTCCCGACGGCTACCTTCTCACGGTCGATGACGCGGTGCGCATCACCAGCCGGGGCCTGTTCGTGCACTCGGCGCCATGGGCCGTCAACTCGCTGGGCTACGACAACGTCAGCCACGGCTGCATCAGCCTGAGCCCCGAGGACGCCGACTGGTACTTCAACACCGTCAACATCGGCGACCCGGTCATCGTTCAGGAATGACGTTGCGGCGCAGCCGCTCTCACTTGGTGCCGGTCGGGCCGGGCAGCACCGGCTGACCCGGCACCGGTGCGCCCTCTGGCGCCGGACCCGTCGGCTGTCCCTTGCCGCCCAGGCCGGCCATCTCGCTCAGCGGGGCGTTGGCGGCCAACGGCGCGGCAGCGGGCACGGGCGCACCGGCCGGCACCACCGGGACCGGCGCCGCGGGAACCACCGGAAGGGGCGGCGCGGCGGGCACCACGGGAACCGGCGGGGCCACCGGCAGCGGCCCGGGCAGGGCCATTGGCACGCCTGCCATGTCGGCGAGCGGAGCGCTGGCCGCGCACACTCCGGCCGCGGCAGGTGCTCCCGCCCCGGCCGCGACAGGTGCTCCGGCGCCCGCCGACTCCTGCATGCAGTTGTAGCCGGGGCCCGTCATCAGCGGGATGGCTGCGGCCTCCGCGCTGAACGCCATGGCGATCCCACACAACCCAGCGCCGGCAACAAGAACACTCATCTTGGACCGATCGAAGATCGCCATCTACGTTGACTCCTCCTGATTTGAACGACGGCGTCAATTGTCAGCAGCCGCGCAGGGCAACGCGCCACGGCACGCCGCACCGTTTCCGAATGGTGACGTTCGCCCGTCGCGGGCCCGCAACCGCCTCCACAGGGCCGAAAAAAACTTCCGAAAAAAGTGTGCGACCAACCCCCGCCCGCCGCTCCTACCCGTGAAAAGCAGCCACGAAGGCGGCTTCAGGCCAAGGAGAGACCATGGACACCACCACCTACATCCCCCACTCGGACCCCACTGTTCGCTCGGGCGCCGCGCTGGCCTACTCGCAGTGCATGCCGGAGCCTGGATACGACTACTCCCAGCAGCCGAACTACGACGGCTACTACGGCTATGCCCCGATTCCGCAGCAGCCGACGCAGGCGCCGACCACGACGTCCTCGTCCGGCGGCAAGGGCCTGTTGTTCGTCGCGGGCCTCGCCGTCGTCGGTGCGGCCGCGTTCGGCGGCGTGATGCTTCTGCACTCGAACGACGCGGCGACGACCCGGGCGGCCTCCAGCAACGCCTCCGCCACGGACCCAGCCGCTTCGACGGTCGTCAATCTGCCTTCCGCGGTTGACATTCCGGCCCTCGCACCGGCGCAGAGCGCCCCGGCCCCCGTGATCGTCAACAACCCGGCACCCGTTCACGTCAGCGGCCCGGTGTCTGTGCCGCAGGCCATTGCCGCGCCCAAGCCGATCGTCGCGCCGAAGCCGATTGCCGCGCCGAAGCCCGTCGTCGCACCTGCCCCGGCACCTGCCCCGGCCCCCGCTCCGGCTCCGGCACCTGCCCCCGCACCTGCCCCTGCGCCCGCGCCCGCGCCCGGCCCCAGCGGGGGGGTGACGGTGAAGCTACCGGGCCTCGAGGTCGGCGCGACCAACCAGGGCGGCGTGTCCGTGAAGACGCCCGACGTCGCGGTGGGCGTGCCCGGTCAGGGTGAGACCGGTGGCGTCGTCGTCGCCGTTCCCGACGGCACCACACCGGCCGGCGGCACCAAGCAGACGACCCCGTGAGCTGCGTCATCCCAACCGTCGAATACCGCGCCACCACCGCTTTCAGCAATTACGCTGACGCCAACGCCATGCGGACCAGCTGGAGAAACACATCATGACGGCTGCACTGAGAAAATGGGGTGGCATCGGGCCCGGCAGCAGCGACGCCGAACTCGCGCTGGCGGCAACCGACGGAGACCGCAACGCGTTCGCGCAGATCTACGACCGCTACGCCGATCGGTTGCACGACTTCTGCATCGGCATGCTTCGCGACCGCGACTCCGCTGCCGACTGCGTTCAGGACGCGTTCTGCATCGCGTCCACCAGCCTGCGCGGCCTCCGTGAACCGGACAAGCTGCGCCCGTGGCTCTACTCCATCGTCCGCAACGAGGCCCACAAGAGGCTGCGCGAACTTCGCCGCGAACGACCGTCCGACGAGATGCCCGACGTCGTCTCCCACGACGCGGGCCCGGACACGATGGCGCAACGGCTGGAGTTGGCCAACCTCATTTCCGAAGCGGCGGGCGGACTTTCGGATCGCGACCAGGCGGTGCTGGAGCTGGCCTACCGCCAGGGGCTGGACGGGCCGGAGCTGGCGATGGCCCTCGGGGTCACTCAGACGAACGCCAACACGATGGTCGGCCGGCTGCGGGACACGATCGAACGATCGCTCGGCGCCCTTCTGGTTGCGCGTCGCATCCAGTCCGATCCGGGGCGCTGCCCCGAGTTGGCCGCGGTGCTGCACGGCTGGGACGGAAAGTTCAACATCCTGATGCGCAAACGCATTGCCCGCCACATCGAATCGTGCGATGCCTGCGAGGAACTGCGCAGCAGAGCGGTCAGCCCGGCCGCCCTCCTCGGTGCTCCGGTGTTCATCCCTGCGCCGGCCTGGCTGAAGAACAACGTCATGAAGGACTTCGAGCTGACGTCGGCTTCGCACGCCATGGGAACCTCCGCGGGAGGCGGGGCTTCGGCGCAGTCGGCGCTGCACTCCGCCGCCACCGCGGCCCAGCCCGCGGTCCAACCGCCACCGCCTCCGCAGCCGTATGCGCCGCAGGAGGAACCGGCGGCCGTGGTCGGCACGCAGGCCGAGGACGAATCCAAGCGGCGCGTGGTGCCGTTGATGGCGTTGCTGATCGGGATTCCGATCGTGATCCTGGGCGGGACGCTCGCCTGGGTGTATCTGCCGAGCACGGCCCTGTCCCCCAGCGGCGTCGTGCAGGACGCCCCGACGCCGACTTCGGCGCCGCTGCCCACGCCGACTCCCGCCGCCGTGCTGCCGACACCGCAGCCGCCCAAGGCCACCCCGGCTCCGCTCCCGGCGCAGACCCCGCGTCCGGCCGCCCCGCTGCCGACCCCGCAGGCGAAACTTCCCACGCCCCAGCCGAAGGCGCCGATTCCGACACCGCAGGCACCCGCCGTGGCACCGCCGCCCGCGCAGGCGCCGGCACCGATCCCGCAATTCCCCTTCGGCACGATTCCCCCGATCGGGTTGCCGCAGATTCCCTTGCCGCAGAACCCCGCCCGGCTCCCGGCACAACTACCGGCTCAAGCGCCCGCCCAGGCTCCGGCTCAAGCGCCCGCCCAAGCCCCGGCGCAAGCACCGGCCCAAGCCCCAGCCCAGGTACCGGCCCCGGCTCCAGCTCAAGATCCCGCGCCGGAGCCGATCCCCGTCGGGCCTGCGCCCAAGAAGGTCGACACGCCGCCCGCACAGACGCCGTGCGACCCGAACGTCGATCTCTGCGTGCACTGACTAGGACGGCCCGTAGGCCTTCGCGATGTCGGGCGAGTCGAGCCAGCGCGTGTACGTGGGCGACTGCGGCCACCCGGCCGGCGAGTCCTGCCACTCCTCCTGTCGCCCCCAGGGCAGCAGGTCGATCAGCGCGAACGAGTGGCTCAGCTGCTCGGTGCCGCGACCGTTGGTGTGCCAGGTGCGGTAAACCGTGTCCCCGTCGCGCAGGAACACGTTGACACCGAAACCGGCACCGGCCGGCGCGTCGACGTCGCCGCCGAACGTGCTCCGCGACGACGAGTACCAGTCCATCTTGTTGCCGACCTTGTCCCGGTAGACCAGCGCCTCCTCGATCGGCCCGTTGGTGACGATCACGAAGCGCGCGTCATAGCTGTCCAGGAACTCCAGCCGGGTGAACTGTGAGGTGAAGCCGGTGCAGCCGCCGCATTGCCATGGCGCGCCGTCCTCCCACATGTGGTTGTAGACGATCAGCTGCGAGCGGCCCTGGAACACGTCGGCGAGCCGGACCGGCCCCTCCTCGCCGATCAGCGTGTAGTCGGCCATCTCGACCATCGGCAGCCGTCGGCGCTGCGCGGCGATGGCGTCCAGTTCGCGGGTCGCGGCCTTCTCGCGGCGCCGCAACTCGTCGAGTTCGGCACGCCAGGTCTGCTCGTCGACCACCCGCGGTTTCGCTGCGTTCTCCGACATGTGGATCTCCTCTCGATGCCCTGTTTGTCTATTGACCCGACCGACCACCGATACTCATCGCGTGACGAGACTTCTGGAGAACAAGGTCGTGATCCTGGTGGGGCTGGGCGGCATCGGCAATGGACTCGCGAGGCGCTACGCCGACGAGGGTGCGCTGCTGGTGATCGGGGACCTCGACGGCGAGTTGGCGTCGCGGGTGGCCACCGACATCGACCCGGCCGGTGAGCATGTGCGCGGCCTGCCCATCGACGGCGCCGACGAGGAGTCCGTCATCGCGGCGGTCAATCTCGCCGTCGACACGTTCGGCAGGCTCGACGGGGTCCATCTGAACTTCACCAACGCCGCCGACGCCTACCTGCCCGGCGGCGTCGTCGACCTGCCGCTGGAGGCGTTCGACGAAGTCATGCGGGTCAACACCCGCGGGTTCGTGATCTGCGCCAAGCACACGATCCCCGCGATGATCGCCGGCGGCGGCGGCTCGATCGTGTTCACCGCGTCGATCGACGCCTACAACGGCGCGGGCACAAGGGTGTCGTATGCGATGAGCAAGGCCGCCGAGCTGGCGCTGATGCGTCACATCGCCCGCAAGTACGGGTCCAAGGGCATCCGGGCCAATGCTATTGCGCCGGGCCTGATTTGGCACTACAAGTTCGACGAGACGCCGATGCCCGACGGGATCGTCGACCAGACGCGGGCGCGGCAGATGATCAAGTCCCGATTCGGCAGACCCGACGACGTCGCGGCGCTGGGGACGCTGCTGCTGTCCGACGACGGCAGCTTCATCACCGCCCAGACCATCAGCGTCGACGGCGGAGTGACGTTCCGGCCATGACGCGGGTGCCACCCGGGAAGTATCGTCCGATCATGCCAACTGCGCCGACACCGCTGACCATCATGTTCTGGCCGGAGTCGGCCTATGGGCCGACGAACCAGTGCATCGGTCTGGCCGCCATCCTGCGCGACCGCGGGCACCGCATCGTGTTCGCCGCCGAGAGCTCCTGGGCGGGCAAGCTCGCCCCCTTCGGTTTCATCGAGGAACTCGTCGACCTCGCCGAGCCCGCCGAGGACGCGGGCGGCGAGGACGCGGGCGCGTTCTGGACCCAGTTCATCGCCGAGACGGCGCCGGAGTTCCGCAAGCCGACCGTCGAACAGCTGGGGTCGTTCATCCAGCCCACCTATCAGGCCCTGATCGACGGCGCGAAGTACTGCGAGCCCCGGCTGCGCGAGATCATCGCCGAGCACCGCCCGGACGTCATCGTCGAGGACAACGTGGTGCTCTTCCCGGCGCTGGCGACGGCGGCTGTGCCGTTCGTGCGGATCGTGTCGTGCAGCCCGCTGGAGGTGACCGGCCCTGACGTGCCGCCGCCGTTCTCCGGCCTGCCGAGCGCCGACCGCAGCCAGTGGGACGCCTACCGCGCCGAGTTCGACCGCACCCACCGCGCGATGTGGTCCGACTTCAACGACTGGGTGCAGGCCCAGGGCGCCTCGCCGCTGAAGGACCTGGAGTTCATGCCGCACACCGCCGCGGCCAACCTCTACGTCTACCCCGCGGAGGCCGACTACCTGGACGTCAGGCCGCTCGACGCCACCTGGAGCCGGATGGACTCCAGCGTCCGCGAGACCGACGACGCCTACCAGCTGCCCGCGCAGGTCGCCGATCGGCCCGAGGGAAGCGCCCTGGTGTACCTGTCGCTGGGCTCACTGGGCGGCGCCGACGTCGAGCTGATGCAGCGCCTGGTCGACGTGCTGGGCACCACGAAGCACCGCTACATCGTCAGCAAGGGGCCGCAGGCCGACCGAATCACGCTGGCGGACAACATGGTCGGTGAACAGATGCTGCCGCAGACCAAGGTGATCCCCCAGGTCGACCTGGTCATCTCGCACGGCGGCAACAACACGGTCACCGAGACACTGCACTTCGGCAAGCCATTGATCGTGCTGCCGCTGTTCTGGGATCAGTACGAAAACGCCCAGCGCATAGACGAACTCGGCTTCGGCATCCGGCTGGACACCTACGGGTTCGCCGACGACGAACTCACGGGCGCGGTGGACCGGTTGCTGGCCGACACCGAGTTGCGCACCCGCCTCGCCGAGATCGGCGCCGCGATCCGCGACCGCGACGGGCTGCGGGTGGGCGCCGACGTCATCGAAAGGGTCGGCGTGGCACATCGGGCATCGGTTGCCTGAGCCGCTCGACGCGCTGGAACTCACCGCAGGACGGCGCCTGGCCATCGTCGCGGACGGCGACGGTCTGGGGGCGCTGCCGATGGTCCGCGATCCGGACGGACGGTGGCGGCGCGCCGCGGCGGGCGACGGGGTGGCCGAGGCACTGCTGAGTGTCCTGTCGTCGGGCGTTGCCGCAGTGACGCGCGGCGGCTTCACGATTCAGTCCTGGACAACACGGGAGTCGCTGGGCGAGAGGGCAATCGGCGTCGATCAGACGAACCAGTCGGTGGTGGTCGGCGATGCCGCAGTGGTGAAGTGGGCGACGCATCTGCAGCAGGGCCCGCATCCCGCGCCGCGGCGGCTGGCGTCGTTGCGCGAGGCGGGCTTCGACGGAATGCCCACCCCGTGGGGTCTGGTCACCTGGCGCCCGACCGGCGGCGCGCCAACCCTCGCCGCGAGCGTCGACGGCTACCTGCCCGGCGCGGTGGACGGCTGGACGTGGGCGGTGGACCTGATCACCGCGGCGGGTCGCGACGGGGATGTCACCCGGTTCGCCGACGCCGCCGCCCGCGTCGGCATCCTGGTGGCGGATATGCATGTTGCGCTGGGGCAGACGGCGACACGCGCCGGCGCCGATGACGCCACCCGATGGCGGCAAGCGGCGCTCGACCTGTTGGAGCAAGCGGTTGCCCTGCACGATCTGGCGCGGCAGCGGCGGCAGGAGATCGGGGACGTGCTGACCGGACTCGGTGCGCTGTCGGGCGCCACCGTGATCGACGGGCACGGCGATCTGCACGTCGGTCAGGTCTTGCTCAGCGAGGGACGGTTCTTCGTCACCGACTTCGACGGCAACCCGGTACTGCCTGCGGCGCAACGAATCCTGCCGATTCCGGCGGCCCTCGACGTGGCGGGCATGGTGCAGTCGCTGTCGCACGCGGCGATCGTGGCGTGCAAGCACTCCGAACTGGAACCCGGATCGGTCGCTGAGGTGGGTGCGGCCGGCCGCGCGGCGTTCCTGGCCGCATACGACAAGCGCCTGACCTCCCTCGGGATGGCCGATCTGTACGACGCGGGCGCGCTGGCAGCCTTCCAGCTGCAGCAGGTGCTGCGCGAGATCGTCTACGCGGCAAAGCATCTGCCCCGGTGGATGTATGTGCCCGACGCCGCACTGCCCGCGCTGCTCGACGAAAGGGGGCCGGCGTGAAGCCGGACGGATTCGCCGCCGACCTGTACCGCAAGCCCGAGGTGCTGCAGCGCCTTGCGGCGATACTCGGGGCAGGCAACCCGTGGCGGGATGTCGTGCCGCGGGGCGTCGAGCGGGTGGTCCTGCTCGGGATGGGGTCCTCCGCATATGCCGGCGGCGTCGCGGCAGCCCGGATGCGTGCACGAGGCGTGGTCGCCGCATCCGAACTCGCGTCGTCCACATTCATTCCACGGTGGGGTGCCAACACTCTCGTCGTCGCGACCTCGGCCAGCGGAGGTTCGGCGGAGACGCTGGATGCCCTGGCACGACTGCCGGAACCGACGCACACCGTGGCGCTGACGAACACTGCGGGTTCCGCCATCGCGCAGGAGTGCGATGCGGTGGTGGACCTGGCGGCAGAACCCGAGATCGGCGGTGTCGCGTGCCGCAGCTACCAGCACACGCTGGCGCTGCTGTTGGCGCTCGAGTGCCATCTGACGGGCGCTTCCACGGACGCGCTTGCCCACGCGGTCGCGTTGTCGGCCGACGCCAGCGCCTATCTGCTGGACACCGAAACCGACTGGCGGTTGGAGGTTTCCGAGCAACTGGCAGGCCCCTCCGGTGTCTATCTGGCGGCGCCGGCGGAGCGGATCTGCTCCGCACAGCAGGGTGCGCTGATGCTGCGGGAGGGCCCGCGACTGCCCGCGGTCGGCTGCGAGACGGGCGACTGGAGCCACGTCGACGTCTACCTGACCAAGACCCTCGACTACCGGTTGCTCGTGTTCGCGGGATCGAAATGGGAGGACCAACTGGCCGAGTGGACGGCCCAGCGCGGCAGCACAGTGGTCGGCGTCGGAGGAGTGGTGCCGGGAACCCAGTACAACCTGCGCTATCCGGGCGACGGCGACGACACGGTGCAACTGTTGACCGAGGTGCTGGTGCCCGAACTCATCGCGGCGCGCGCCTGGCGCGTCTAGCGGATGTAGACCTCGCCGCCGGTGGGGTATCCGCCGCCGTGTGTCGTGATGTGCACGTGGTCGTAGTGGCCGTAGCCGCCGGCCTTGGCCCCGCCGGGGGTGTAGTACGTGCCGCGCCAGATGCAGTCCTGCAGGTCGAAGCGGTCCGCGTTCTCCAGCGCAAACGCCACGATCCGGTTCCCCAGTGCAACGCCCTCGGCCGAGGTCGGGTTCGGAATCATCACGTCGAGCGCCAGGCCGTCGGGATGCCACCGCAGCGCATCCGGCCGAACCCCGCCTATCCGTTGGATCTCCGGGAACAGCGCGGTGATGCTGCGCGCAACCAGGATCGTCTTGACCTGCAGGCCCCTCTCGGGCGCCAGGCCGACGGGCAGGATGCGCTCGGCTTCGCGGTTGTAGACCCGGTACCGGGAGGCGGCCGCGAACTGGACGGGGGCGGGACCCGCGGACGGCTCGACGGTCGCCGGACCGGCCGCGAAGCTTGTCGGTGCCGACGCGACGACCTCCACCGGGCGACCCGCGGGGTCGTCGACGATCTGGTCGGGCGCTGCTTTCGCCTCACTGGCGGGGGCCGGAATCGAAACGTCGCCACCGGCGGCGAGAAGGACGGCATAGGGTGCCAGGACGACCGCCGCGGGCGCGACCGACGGCATCCGTCGGCGGCTGTGAGCCACGCTGTGCTTCCCCATCACATAGCACCATAAAAGCTAACTCCCAGAAGTTCATCATCCCTCAATGAACCCTTAAGAATAGCGCGCGCCATTTGACTAGAGCAATCACCCGCGCCATTCCACGGCGGAAAGTGTAGGGAAACACCTCATATATTTGCTGATCACAGGTCGATAACGTCGCGCTCATGTGTCGGGCACGGACCGACACCGACAGGAGAGCATTGCCATGACGTACTCGATCCACTTTCCGGCCTTAGCTGGCGCAACAGCCCTCATCGCCGCGGGTCTGGTCGCGGCACCGGTTCCCGCACACGCGGCCCCGGCCTGTGAGCAGTGGGGCTTCGGGGGCAACACCCAGGTCATCGTCAACGGAGGTACCGTAGCTTCGTTCGACGCGACCGGAACCTCCTTCTCGGGCCCGGCGGGCGCGGGCGACTTGACGGTCCCCACCAGCGCCACCATCAGCCAAAACAATTTCATCGAAATTGCCCAACATATGCCCGGGCCCGAGGGCTCAGGGGGCGCCGACCAGTTCTACAGCGGCTCAATCGACGCCAATGGGATGGCGAGCGGAAAGTCCCGCAACACGTCACCGATCGTCCAGGGAACTCCTCCCTGGGCCTTGGCGGCGCCGCTGACATGCATCAAGCAGGCAGCAGCCAAGGAAGGGCCGACCGTTTCGTTCGATCCGATCCTCGGTGGGCTGAACGTCCACATCACCGACCGCAGCGGTGTCACGTCGCAGTGCACCTATGACGCAGACGGCTTCAAACGCACTTTCCGGCTGGACGCCAACGGCTCGACCGACCTCAAGATCGTTCCGGCCGTCCCGAAGTTCGACAACTGGAACATCAACATCACCTGCGACAACGGCACCAGCACTCAGACGACTCAGTTCTTCTGACAGATAACGTTTTCGCAGCTCACCGGCGCGCCGATGGCGAGGCGGGGCAATCGCACCGGTACCCTTCGACGTGCGTCGAATCGGTCGGGTGCCTAAACCGAGCCGGCAGTTTTCACCCGCCCGGTTCGATGTTCATCCTTCTGCCAAGGTTGTCGGCCACACTGTCTGGCATGGCAGAAGACGCCCTCACCATCGGCGGTGTCGATCTGGCCGACCCCGACACCTATGCATCCGGCGTCCCCTACGACGCATTTCGCGAGCTTCGCCGGCGCGCGCCCGTCGCCTGGCACCCCTACGGAGACGGCCCCGGCTTCCTGGCGTTGACGGGTTACGACGAGATCCTGGCCGTGTCGCGCGACAGCACCACCTGGTCGTCACAGGCGGCCGGGGTGTTCTTCGACGTTCCCGGGCCGGCCGACGAGTTCCAGCTGGAGCTGATGATGCTGACCATGGACCCGCCGCGGCACACCAAGCTGCGGTCGCTGGTCAGCAAGGGTTTCACCCCTCGCCAGGTCGCCAGGCTGAACCAGCACGTGGCAGAGATGGCACGCGAGATCGTCGACGATGTCGCGCAGCGGGGCGAGTGTGACTTCGTCAGTGACATCGCCGGCGCGCTGCCGTCGTACGTGATCGCCCAACTGCTGGGCATTCCGCTGCAGGACGGTCGTCGGCTCTACGAGCTGACCGAGATCATGAACAGCGGCGCGGTCGGCGACACGCACTCCGACGCGTCACACGTGCTGGACGCGCAGATGCAGATGTTCGCCTACGGCACCGAACTGGCCGCGCGTAAACGCCAGACCCCTGCCGACGACATCGCGACGTCGCTGCTGGCGGCCGAGGTGGACGGTGAGCGGCTCACCGACCTCGAGTTCAACATGTTCTTCCTGCTGCTGATCAACGCGGGCGGAGACACCACCCGCAATCTGGTCGCCGCGGGCATCCTCGCGATGATGGAGCACCCCGCCGAACAGGCGCGCCTCGCGGCGGACCCCTCGCTGCTGCCGGGTGCCATCGAGGAGATGTTGCGTTACACCAGCCCCGTCACCGTGTTCGTGCGCACCGCCACCAGAGACACCGAGTTGCGCGGCGTTCCCGTCAAGAAGGGCGAGCGGGCCGCGATGTTCTACCCGTCGGCCAACCGCGACGAGTCGCGATTCGCCGATCCCGACCGCTTCGACATCGGCCGCGCCCCCAACCCGCACCTGGCGTTCGGCGGCGGCGGCACACACTTCTGCCTCGGCGCCAACCTCGCCCGCGTCGAGGCGACAGCGATCATCCCCGAAGTGCTGGCCCGGATGAAGGGCCTCGAGCTCGCCGGACCGGTCGAGAGAGTGCGGTCCAACCTGATGAACGGCATCCACTCGATGCCCGTCAGGTTCACCGCCGCCTCGGCGGTCTCAGCCTGACGGCCCGCTGCGCCAGCGAAAGCTGTTGACGTACTTGCCCATATCCAGCGCCAGCGCGAGGTTCGCCGCTGACGGGTGGCCGGATCCGAACGACGGGCTGAACTCGTGGTACGGGCCGATCGCCGACGCCACCAAGGCGTAGTCGTTCTTGACCGCACACAGGGTGACCAGCCGCAGGCGGGTGAACTCGCCGCTGGAATCCTGCGGGTACTGGTCGAACACCGCGCCGTATCCGGGCTCGTAACCGACCATCGCATTGGGGATCTCGTAGGCAAGAGTGGCGTCGGGGTAGTACTCGGCGACCATGTCGTCGACGACCTGCTTCGGGGTGCGCCTTCCGGCGGCCTCACCCCAGAGATCCAGGCTGCCGGTGTCGCCGCCGAAATACTCCAAAGACACCCAGTCCGTGTACAGCGTTGCCTTGTAAAGGGTTCCGGGGCTGGGGTACTGCACCGAGAACTCACCGTCATCGGAGACGAAGCGTGGGTTGGAGTCGACCGGCTCACCGATCGGCGGGCGGCCGCAGTCCGGCGGGCACGTGTACTTCGGCCGCACGGGTGTCGCCAGCACCGACGTCGTCACGCCCGCCGCGACCACCACGGCGACGCCCGCGGCCAACGCCGTCATCAGCCCGCCCGCACGGGTCTGCCGACCCGCGGTCGCGGGTGCTCGGGTCGCTACCGCGGCGGCGGCACCGCAGTTCGAGCAGAACGCCGTGTCCGCGACCGTGTGCTCGCACTGACCGCAGAGCACCTGAGAATCGGGATCGCCCGCCTCGTGTGCCTCGTTGAGCAGGCAGTACTGCAACCCGATCCGCAAGGCCAGCAACGCGATCACGGTCATCATCAGATGGGCGCCGAGATGCAGGCCCTCCAGCGCGGGCGTGACTTCCGCGACGCCGAGCACGGCATACAGCACGAGTGTCGCGAGCACGGCCCAGACGACGGGGCGCCACCGGCCGAACCACACTGCCGCGCCGACCAATCCGCCCGTCGCGGCCGCCGTCAGGGGCACGGCGATACCCTGCACGCCGGCCTGCACCAGCAGCACGGTGGCTGGCCGGTCGCCTGCGGTCACCCCGGTCGCGAACTGCGGCGCCACCCGGACCAGCACCGCGGCGGCGGTGAAGCTGACCGCACCCAGTGCCCCGATGACATAGCCGTCCAACGACTCCCGGCCGCCGCGCACGAACCGCATCACCACCGCGGGCACCAGCATCAGGACTGCCCCGCCGACCGGCACCGCGATGCCGACGACCGTCGCCAGCCTTCTGGAGTCGGCATCGGCCAGCGACACGTCGTAGAGGTCGGAGACCAGACTGCCGGTCGCCAGGGCCCATCCGGCGCCGAGCGCCACACCGAGCAATGCCGTCGGCACCAGCGAACGCAGTGTCAGATCGCGGTAGACACCCGATTCGTACAGGTAGAGCACGAACACCAGCGGCAGGCCGAGCGCGCTGATCGCAAGCCCCGGCGCCTGCCAGCGCAGCAGGCCCAGCGCGATCAGCAACAGGAACAGCACCGCGAGCGCCAGCCGAAAGGCGTTGCGGGAGCGGTGCGACAGATGCGGGAACAGTGAACTCGCCACCGACAGCCGCACCACCTGCTCGCTGGGCGCGGCCGCATACGTGGCCATCCGGAGGCGGTCGCTGCCCGACGGCCTGGGCTCGGACCACCGCGCACCGCACACCCCGCAGTACGCCGCGGCCGGCGCTTGCGCGCCGCACGACCAGCAGGTCACGTCGCCCGCGATTGCATCTTGAGAAGGTTCTGCACCAGGTTGTAGGTGTTCGGGCTGCCGAGTCCGGTGACGACGTCGTAGCCGGGACCCGACAGGTCGACCGCGTTGCCGCCCAACGAGATATCCCGGAAGCCGGGCAGGTCGGCACCGGCCGCGACCCGGTACAGAAGCGGGTTGATGTTGCCCAGCGGCTTGCCGCCGTTGGCCTTCAAGTACTGGTTCATCAGCACCGTCAGCGCGGCCCAGATCGGTGCGGCCTGCGAGGTGCCGGCCCCGACATACTCGTTCTGGCCGAAGATGAACCGCACACCGGTGAGCGGATCACCGACCGCCGACACGTCGGGCGACAGCCTGCGCCTGCCCGTGTCGCGATCGGCGGTCAACCGGTCCTGCCACGCGGGCCGCGCGAACAGGTCCGAAACCCCACCGCTGGTGCCCTGTGAGAGCGGCGAATCGAACCACGCATATTCCGCGAGCCACTGGCCCCTCGGGCCCACCGAGAGTGTGGTGGCGCCCACCGCGGTCATCGTGGGAAGCGATGAAATCGCATCCAGCCCAACGTCATCCGGGCCAGGCGGTGATGACCACTCGTCGGTGGCCTTGCATTCCAGACCGGCCCTGTCGCCCGTCGCGTCGAAAGCGGACGTGCCGTGCGCCTGCGCCCTGACCAACGCGGCCTCGACCGGTGCGAGGTCGACCGCGTTGACGAACTCGTCGCACGCCCACCCGATCGACAGGCTCCACACCGCGCCGGGGAATCGGCGGTCGGCGTCGTCGAACATCGTGCCGATCTTCTCGTAGGCGCCGTCGGCCACCAAGGTGGGTCGGGCGTTGATCACCACCAGATGCGCGTCGGGCGCAATGGCATGTGCGACTTGCAGATCCATCGTCGTCTCGCCGTGGGCCTCATCCGGTATCCCGCCGATCACCTCGGGGGTGAACCGCGGCAGACCGGAGGTGTCGGCGAACTTGTCGAGATCGCGCTGATCGAAACCGTCGAACTCGAAGAACACGATGGTCTCGCCCTTGCCGGTGTGGCCCTGTCTGGCCAGCGGTCCCGCGTTGTAGGCGTCCAGCAACCCGGCCGGGGTCAGGCCGCCCCTGGGCACATCGAGCGGCATGTTGTCCGGCCGGTTCGTGCGATGCGGGGTGTAGCCCATGATCCGGCCGAGCCCTGTCACCGCATCGGTGAGGGCCGCCGGAACCGTCGGCTGTTCCGCAGACGCGTAGAACACCTGGCCTTTTCGGCCGCGATAGTCGTGCACCGGCACCCCGAACGCCCGGGCCATGTCGCCGCCGTGGCCCTCGACGATCGCCCACGCCTCGCCGGGATTCCACCGCACCCAGAGCCCGTGCGCCCCTGCCCATGCCCGCAATTGTTCGGGCGCGGCCGGTCCGGGCAGCGCGACGGTCAGCTGCGCATCACCGGAACGCGACGGCCCGAGATCCGTCGAGCTGGCGAGCAGAGACGCGAACGGTCCCTTGATGACCGCCGAATCCGAAGGCGCGCAGCCGGCACTCAGCCCCGACGCGGCAACCAGTGCCGCCGCCGCGACGAGCGCCGGCAGACGCCGCCGCACCGCGCTGACTTCTTCAGGAACCGTTGGTCACGTGCCGACCGTGCTCGCCGGGTTCGGCCTGCGAAGGCGGCGGCGCGAGAACGGACGGCGAGAACTGGTTCGGTGCCTGCGGATCGATGCGCGGGGCCTTCTCGGTGGGCGACACGGTTGCCGCCGGTGAGGTCGTGGTGGTCGTGGTGGTGGTCGTCGTCGAGGTCTCGGGGGCCTTCTGCTCTTGCTTCGCGCAACCCGCGGTGATCAGGCCCATCGCTGCGATTGCACTCAAACCGGCAACGACTCCGAGACGGCGAGGCAAACGACTTTGTGTCCTCATGGATTGTCCTTATCTGTATACCTGCACCGATGAACGGCAGGAATTATTGATCATGGTGGCACAGACAGCGAATCCGCGCCAGACCCGATAGCAAAAATTGACGGGTGTGCTATTCGGAGTCAGATGCCAGCGCAGATGGACGGTGTGAACGGCACCGGGATCGGCACACACGCGCCCACCGAGAAGTACGGCGTGATGTCACCGTTCCACGCCGGTGGCGGCGGGGGCGGTGGCGGTGCGGGCGCGGCGACGCAGCTGTTGGACGGGGCGTCGTAAACCGTGCCCCATCCACATTCGACGGCGTTGCTGATTCCCGGTGAAACGATTGTGGCGAACGCGAACGGCGCTAGCGCAGCCGCGCCGACGGTTGCCAGACGATGAATTGAACTCATCATCGAAGGCCTCCCTGGCCAATTGTCCCCGACCTCCAACACGTCGAAATAGTAGTCCTACGAGTTGCATTGCCAGGGCCGATGGCTGAAAGTGCATCTACCGAGATTCCCCGAAGCCCCAACCAAGTCCAGCAGAGTGGCGTAGGTGTATGGGGATGTCCGGATCGGCTGCCAAAGGGAGCACCATGTACACATTGCGCAAGATCGTGATGCTCGCCTGCGTCGCTGCACTCGCGTTCTTCGGAGTCGCCGCGTGCGGGGGCGAGAAGAGCGAGGGCGCCAAGGGCGGCGAGATCAACATCGCCCTGACCTCGTTCCCCGATTACGTCGACCCGCAGCTGTCCTACACCCTCGAAGGGTGGGAGGTGCTGTGGAACGTCTACACACCCCTGCTCACCTATAAGCACGTCAAAGGCAAGGAAGGCACCGAGGTGGTGCCCGGCCTGGCCGAGTCGATGCCTGACATCTCAGCCGACGGCAAGACCTACAAGCTGAAGCTGCGCCCGAACATGAAGTACTCGGACGGCACGCCGATCAAGGCGTCCGACTTCACCTATGCCATCCAGCGGCTGTTCAAGGCCGACTCCGGCGGCTCGGTGTTCTTCGACGTCATCGTCGGCGCCTCCGACTACGCCGACGGCAAGGCCGAGACGATCAGCGGCATCAAGACCGACGACGACTCCGGCGAGATCACCATCAACCTGACCGAGCCCAACGGCACCTTCGAGAACCTGCTCGGGCTGATGTTCGCCGCACCCGTGCCGCCGAGCACGCCGCTGGACAAGGACGCGACCAACAACCCGCCGCCGGCCAGCGGTCCGTTCATGATCAGCAAGGTCGACGCGCCGCGCTCGCTGACGATGGAGCGCAACCCGAACTTCCAGACCGTCAAGGACGCCGGTGCCACCGAGGTGGCCGACGCCAACGTCGACAAGATCGTGGTCAACGAGAACAAGAACAACAGCGCCCAGGTGACGGACATCGAGCAGAACAAGGTCGATTTCATGGCCGACCCGCCGGTGGCCGACCGCCTCGCCGAGGTGAAGGCGAAGTACAGCGACCGGTTCCGCATGGAGGACTCGATCAACACCTACTACTTCTTCATGAACACGCAGAAGGCGCCGTTCAACGACATCAAGGTGCGTCAGGCGATCAATTACGCCGTCGATCCCGAAGCGCTCAACCGCATCTTCGGCGGCCGCATGCACCCGACGCAGCAGATCCTGCCGCCCGGCATGCCGGGGTATCAGGAGTACAAGCTCTATCCCGGACCGGACATGGCCAAGGCCAAAGCACTGATCGCCGAGGCGAACCCGGCCGACAAGGACATCACGGTCTGGACCGACGACGAGCCCGACCGCAAGCGGATCGGCGAGTACTACCACGACCTGCTCACCCAACTCGGCTTCAACGCGACGCTGAAAGTGATTGCCGGCGACGTGTATTGGACCACCATCGGCAACGAGTCCACGCCCGACGTGGACACCGGCTTCGCCGACTGGTTCCAGGACTTCCCGCATCCCGACGATTTCTTCCGGCCGCTGCTGCACGGGGACAGCATCCTGCCCACCAACGGCAACAACTTCTCCAAGGTCAACATCGCAGCCAACAACGCCAAGCAGGACGAACTGCTGACCAAGCTGATCGGCGACGGCGGCGTGGAAGACCAGTACGCCGCGCTCGACAAGTCGTACATGGAGCAGGCGGTCTGGGCGCCCTACGGCAACGAGCAGTTCACCACGTTCCTGTCGGAGCGCATGGACCTCGACAAGTCCTATCACCATCTGCTCTTCAACCAGGACTACACCTCGTTCGCCATCAAGTAGGGCGCTGAGAGGTGGTCTCGCCCATCGATTCGCTGGAGGCACCCGGCGAACCGCCGATACCGACCGGCGTGCCGACCTCGCAGGTCCAGGGCCGTAGCCCCTGGTATCTGGCGTGGGTCCGGTTGCGGCGCAACAAGGTCGCGTTGGCGTGCGCGGTCCTGTTCGTGCTGATCGTGTTGTTCTGCCTGGCTGCCCCACTGTGGGCCGAGCACGTCGCCCACACCGGGCCGAACGAGAACCACCTCACCGACAAGATCCTGATCGACGGGAAACAGACCGACGTCGTGGCACCCGACGGCACTCCGCTGGGACCGGGCCTGCACGGCAAGTTCCTGCTCGGCGCCGACCAGAACGGTCGAGATGTCATGGTGCGGTTGATGTACGGCGGCCGCACGTCGATCTACGTCGGGTTGGCGGCGGCGGCAGTGACGACGATCCTGGCCGTCGTCGTCGCCCTGCTGGCCGGCTACTACCGCGGCTGGATCGACGCCGTGCTGTCCCGCGCGATGGATGTCATCTGGGCGTTCCCGGTGCTGCTGCTCGGCATCGCGCTGGGCACCACCCTGTCGATCGGCGGGCTGAAGGCCGGCCCGATCGAGATCGCGGGCGACTCGATCTGGATACCGATCCTGATCATCGGCCTGGTCTACGTGCCCTACGTGGCACGGCCCATCCGCGGTGAGATCCTCGCGTTGCGGGAGAAGGAGTTCATCGAGGCCGCGGTGGCCCAGGGCAAGGGGCCGCTGCGAATCATGTTCTCCGAGTTGGCGCCCAACATCCTGTCCACGGTGGTGGTGTTCTTCACCCTGAACATCGCCAACAACATGCTGCTCGAGTCGGCGCTGTCGTTCCTGGGTGCGGGCGTGCGCCCGCCCAACGCGTCGTGGGGCACCATGATCTCCGACGGCTACCAGGTGATCTTCACCGCGCCCCACCTGACCGTCGTGCCCGGGCTGATGATCGTGGCGACGGTGTTGTCGCTCAACGTGTTCGGCGACGGCCTGCGCGACGCGATGGATCCGCGGGCCAAGATCCGGCTGGAGCACTGAGGAGATGGCACGCTTCGTCGCGCGGCGACTGCTGGGGATGGTCGCGGTGTTGTTCGCGATCTCGGTGATCGTGTTCCTGATCTTCAACGTGATCCCGAACTCAGATCCCGCCGCCAGGATCGCGGGCAAGAACGCCGACCCCGCGCTGATCGCCCGCGTCAGCGCCGACCTCGGCCTCGACAGGCCGATCCCGATCCAGTACCTGACGATGATGAAACAGATCTTCACCGGCCAGCTCACGTCGTATGCCAAGGACCGCAACGTCGTCGAGCAGATCTGGGACGGCCTACCCGCCACGTTCTCGCTGTGCATCGGCGCGGCGGTGCTGTGGATGTCGCTGGCCATTCTGTTCGGCTACCTCAGCGCGGTGCACGCGGGCAGGTTCACCGACCGCGCCCTGACAATCCTTTCCCTGGTGGGGATCTCGTTGCCGGTGTTCTGGCTGGCGGCGATGCTGCTCTACTTCCTGAGCTTCAAGGTGCAGATGTTCCCGACGGGCAGTTATGTGCCGCTGACCAAGGACCCGGGGCAGTGGGCGTATCACCTGATATTGCCCTGGTTCACGTTGGCGGTGTTGTTCGTCGGCATCTACAGCAGGGTGCTGCGCTCCAACATGCTCGACGTGATGAACGAGGACTACGTGCGCACCGCGCGGGCCAAGGGCCTGTCCGAACGTCAGGTGCGCATCCGGCACGTGCTTCGCAACTCGATGATCCCGATCATCACGCTGTTCGGCCTCGACTTCGGCATGGTGGTCGGCGGCGGGGCGATCCTCACCGAGACCGTCTACAACCTCGACGGGGTAGGACTGTATGCGGGAGAGGCGATCCGGTCGCTGGACCTGCCGCCGCTGATGGCTGTCACGATGTTCGGGGCGTTCTTCATCGTGCTGTTCAACACGATCGTCGACATCCTCTACGCGGTGCTGGATCCGCGGATTCGGCTGGGAGAGGCGGCGCCCGCATGAGCGGCGAAACCATCCTGACGGTAGAGGACCTTCGGGTCAGCTTCGCCACCGAGGACGGCGTGGTCAAGGCCGTCGACGGCGTCTCGTTCGACCTGGCCGCAGGCGAGGTGCTGGCGATCGTCGGCGAATCCGGCTGCGGCAAAAGCGTGACCGCGCAGACGCTGACCGGGCTGACGCGCAGCAGCAACGCCAGGATCACCGGCTCGGTCAACTACCGCGGCAAGGAGATCAACGGGCTCACCGACGATCAGTTGCGCGACGTCCGCGGCGAGAAGATCGCGATGGTGTTCCAGGACCCGATGTGCGCACTGAACCCGGTGTACCGGGTCGGCGCCCAGATCACCGAGATGATCCGGGCGCACCGCGACGTCTCCAAGAAGGAGGCGCAGGCCCAGGCAGTCGAACTGCTGCGGTCGGTGGGTATCCCCAACCCGGAGCGCCGTGTTCGGCTCTACCCGCATGAGTTCTCCGGCGGCATGCGGCAACGCGTGATGATCGCGATGGCGCTAGCGCTCGAACCCGACGTGCTGATCGCCGACGAACCGACCACGGCGCTCGACGTCACGATCCAGGCGCAGATCCTGCAACTGATCGACCAGCTCAACCGTGAGCGCGGCCTGGCGGTCATCATCATCACCCACGACCTCGGTGTCGTCGCCGAGATCGCCGACCGCGTGCTCGTCATGTATGCCGGCCAGGTGGTCGAGGACGCCACACTGGACGAGATCTTCTACGCGCCAAAGCATCCCTACACCTGGGGGCTGCTCGGGTCGCTGGCCCGGCTCGACCAGCCGCGCACCGCGCGGCTGACGCAGATCCCCGGCGCGCCGCCGTCGCTGCTGGCCCCGCCGCCGGGCTGCCGGTTCGCGCCGCGCTGCTCCCACGTCTTCGACGAGTGCGACACACTTCCGCCGCTGGAGGCACGCACCGGCGGGATGCACCTCGACCGGTGCTGGCTGGACGCGGATGTGAAGGCTGCGCATGACTAAGGGCGACGTCCTGTTGGAGGTGACCGACCTCGTCAAGCATTTCCCGATCAAGTCGGGCATCGTCGTCGACCGCGAGGTCGCCAGGGTGCGGGCGGTCGACGGCGTCAGCTTCACCCTCCGGGAGGGCGAAACACTGGGCCTGGTAGGCGAATCCGGCTGCGGCAAGTCGACGCTGTGCCGCGCCATCCTGCAGTTGACCACCCCCACCTCCGGGTCGGTGCGGTTCGCGGGCGAGGAATTGGTCGGCCGGTCGCGGCGCGACCTGCGCGCGTCACGCCGCCAGATGCAGATGATCTTCCAGGACCCGTTCGCCTCGCTCAATCCGCGCAAGCGGGTGGGCCAGATCATCGGTGACCCGCTCGAGTTGCACGGGCTGGCCCGCGGGGCCGAGTTGAAGCGGCGAGTGCAGGACCTGCTGGACCGGGTGGGGTTGCAGGCCGAGCACTACAACCGCTTCCCCCACGAGTTCTCCGGCGGCCAGCGCCAACGCATCGGAATCGCCCGCGCACTCGCGTTGCGCCCCAAGCTGATCGTGGCCGACGAACCCGTCTCCGCGCTGGACGTCTCGGTGCAGGCGCAGATCATCAACCTGCTCGAGGACGTGCAGGACGAGTTCGGGTTGTCCTACCTGTTCGTCGCCCACGACCTCGGCGTCGTCCGCCACGTGTCGGACCGGATCGCGGTGATGTACCTCGGCAAGATCGTCGAGGACTCCGGCGCCGACGAACTATACGACAAACCGATCCACCCGTACACCAACGCGCTGCTGTCCGCGGTGCCGATCCCCGATCCGAGGCGCAACTCCGCGCGCGAACGACTGGTGCTCGAGGGCGACGTGCCGAGCCCGATCGACCCGCCTTCCGGCTGCCGGTTCCACACCAGGTGCCCGTGGTCCACCGACGTCTGCACGTCAGACGAGCCCGCGCTGGTCGACCACCGGCCGCAGCACCTGGCGGCGTGTCACCACCCGCAGAACGTCTAGGGGTCGACGTCGTCCGGCGACACGTCTTCCGAGTCCGGCGAGACGTCCGGCGAGGCGTCCAGCACGCTGGCGGCGATGCCGTAGGGCAGGAACCGCACCTTTCGCGTCGGGTCGGTGTTGTTCTTGTTCGCCCGTAGCGCGTCGAGTTCGGTGGCGTACACCTCCTCGACGTGCGCCTTGCCCTCGTCGTCGACGGTGTAGATGGACCACACCCCGTCGCCGGTGTCCCCGGTGGTTTCGGGTTCGTGTCGCTGGCGGCGCGAGAACTCGTCGAAGATGACGCCCAACCCGGCCCGTTCGCCTGTCATGTCGAAGAGCTTGCCGACGGCGTCGCGCAGTCCCTCTCCGGCCTCACGGATCACTCGATCAAAGTCGTCGGGGTCGAACCCGAACGGCCCATTGCTGCTCATTCATCCATTGTGCGCTTCCGCACGAGTGTCCAGTGGTTTCCGCGGTCATCGCGCCGGTAGGACAGCTCGTCGAGGACCCGGTGCGCCATCGCCAGGCCGCGGCCGCGCTCGGCCAGTTCGTCGGGCAGAGTGGCGCCGACGAGGTCGATCCGCGCAGGTCGGCCGTCATCGGTGAAGGTGGCCTGCACCGCGTCGGGCAGCATCCGGACCTCCATCCGCAGCCGGACCGGGCTGCCGTCGCCGGAGTGCTCGATGATGTTGGCCCCGATTTCGCCGGCAGCGAGATCCATGTGGATGCGCACGATCTCCGGGACGTCGTGGTCCTGCCACACCTCGTCGAGGACGCGCTGGATGTCGTTCAGGGTCTCCGGCCCGGTGGTCGTCTCGAGCACATGACGCGGGTCAGGCGTCATCGAACGCACCGTCGGCCGACTCGTGGCTGCGCAGCACCCGGTTCAGGTTCGTCAGCTCGAGGACCGTGCTGACCTGCCGCGTCGGGGCCGCGATGCGCAGATCGCCGCCGGCTTGCCGGGCCGCCTTCAGCCCGGAGATCAGCGCACCCAGCCCGGACGAGTCGATGAACTCGGTGCCGCTGAGGTCGACGACGATCCGGCTGCTGCCGTTGTCGACCAACGCGTGCAGTTCCTTGCGCAACGCGGGCGCGGCGACCATGTTCAGCCGCCCCTCCGGCCGGATCACCAGCGCGCCGGACGGTGTCGATCGAGTGGTGAACTGGCTCATCACCCTCCCTCTTCCTCGTGTCCGCGGTAGCGGACGGCCTGAAACACGACGCTGAGAATGACGAGGTCGAACACCACCCAGAACAGGTTCACCCCGACACCCAGCACCGAGATCGCGCCGAAGTAGAGCTGCACGACCCCGATCACCGATGCGACGACCAACAACGCGATCGCGGCCAGCTGCCACCTGACCAGGTGCCACGGAATGGCGCCCTGCTCCTGCTTGGTCTTCGGCGTCACGGCGAAGCCGAGCGGCCGGTCGAAGTAAACGTTGCGAAACGCGGTGACGCAGGCCCTGATCCACACCGGAAACAGCGCAAGGCTGTACTGCTGGCCGCGCCAGGTCGGGGTGCCGCGGCTGATGATGATGAACATCAGCTGGTTGAGGATCAGGAACGGAATCAGCCGCCCGAAGAAGTCCCAACTGTAGGCCGTCACCGGCATGATCCCGGTGATGAGATAGATCGCGGGTGCTGCGATGTAGGCGATGGCCGCGAACCCGGCCAGATAGCTCCACATCGTGGCCCAGTACATGAGGCGCTGCCCGATGCTCAAACCCTTTTGCACCAACGGGTTCTCCTTGAGCATCACCTGGATGGTGCCCTGCGCCCAGCGCAGCCGCTGGGTCAGCATCGTCCGGACATCGTCGGGCGCGAGGCCGCGTGCGAGAATCTCGTGGTGATACGCCGAACGCCAACCCATGGCGTGCATCCGCATGCAGGTGGCCATGTCCTCGGTCACCGAGATGGTGGCCATCGGCAGTAGCGGCTGGGCCTCGTCGTCGCGGCCGACGTCGACGGCACGGATCATCGCGCGGATGGACTCCAGCGCGCCCAGCGGCGACCATTCGCGGCTGGCCAGCGTCTCCAGTGCCTCGTCATCGAATATCACTGTCGTGGCGGTGGTTTCGGGATGTTCGTTCAGCGCGGCGATCGCCTCCAGGTCGGCGCGCATGGTGCTGACGTGGGAGTCCACCACCGTGCGCGCCGCGGCGTCGATACGCTGCTGGAAGTCGTAGGTGATGTCACCGAGGTGGCGCTTCTGGCGCAGCTCGCCGCGGGCGTCGTGCACCGCCTCGCGCACCGAGGCCAACGCCGCTAGGGCCTCCGGCTCCTCCGAACTCACATGGGCGCGAGCCTGTTTGAGGATCTTGTCGGCGGCGTACAGCGTGCGCCGGATTCCGTCCTCCACCGCCCGCACGTAGCCGGTGATCCCCAACTGCATCAGCGGGTCCCTGCGCAGCACGGCGTTGGAGCCGCAGAAGTAGGCGGCGTTCCAGCCGTCCTTGCCCTGCTGGATGGGGCCGTAGAACAGCGGCGCCTGGCTGCCCAGCGGATCGCTGAACGGCACGTTGTGGAAGTACTGCGGCGTCTGCACCAGCGCCATGTAGGGATCGCGGAAATAGCCCAGCGTGCGGTCCAGGATCTCGGGTTCGGGCACCTGGTCGGCATCGAGGATCAGGATGAACTCGCCGTCGGTTTCCATCAGCGCGTTGTTGAGGTTGCCCGCCTTGGCGTGCCGAGGCTTGTCCATCCAGCCGGCGGATCGGGTCAGATAGCCGATGTCTCGCTGTGCGGCGGCATCGGCGAGATCGGCCCGGGCGCCGTCGTCGAGGATCCACGTGGTGTGCGGATACCGAATGCGCTTGGCGGCCTCCGCGGTGGCCATCACCATCTCGATCGGCTCGTTGTAGGTAGTGATGAAAACGTCGACGGTGGCCCCGTCCGGCGGTGGCGGCGGTGGATTGCGCCTCAGCAGCTTCCACATCGTCAACCCGAACAACAGCGAGTCGATGACGCTGTACGTCTCGGCGACCACCAGCGGTACCGCGATCCACCACGCCGACCAGTTCATCGAGGCCAGCCAGCGCCACACGATGTAGTTGACGCCCAGCAGCGCGGTGGCGAGGAACAGCAGCCGCATCCACGGCGACGGGTAGGTGCCCTTCTGCTCCTCCGGGAGCCGGTGTCTCATCCGGCGCGCTCCCTGCGCACCGCGACCAGGGTGATGTCGTCCAACGGTGCGTTCGCCGCGGCGAGCGCCCTCGCCTGGGCGCACAGGTCGGCCGGGTCGGGATGCTCGGCCACGAACGTCAGCGCGGGCCGCACGTCGCTGCCGTCGCCGATCAGGTCCAGCACCCCGTCGGACGCGATGACGAGCGTCTCGCCGGGCTCGAGCACGACCTCGCTGGAGACCCACTCGTCGTCCGGCAACACCCCGAGGGGCAGCCCCTCGCTCGACAAGGGTTGCACCACACCGCTATTGCGCACGACGACGGCGAAGCCGTGGCCCGCGTCCACGTAGCTCACCGATCCGGTGGCGGTGTCCAGCCGCGCGTGAAAGAGCGTGACGAAGGTGTCGGTGCTGGCCAGATCGTCGGCCAGTTGCGCGGCCACCGAGTTCACCGCGTCGGCGAGGTCGGCGTCGTCGGTCACCGCCTCGACCGCCCGCGACGCGGCGCGCAGTGCCGAGCGCACGCTCGCCGTCAGGATCGCGGCGCCGAGGCCCTTGCCCATCACGTCGGCGACGGTCAGGATCACCCCTCGCTGGGAGGGATAGTGGTCGTAGAAATCGCCGCCGACCGCGAAAGCAGGCAGACACAGCGCGCACACGCTGTAGCCGGGCAGCTCACCGAGGGCCCGCGGCAGCAGGTGACGCTGCACCTGCGCGGCCCGGTCCATCTCGTCGGACTGCTCGAGTTCGCGCTGGGCCCAGCCGGCCAGCTCGCGGAAGGTGTCGAGTTGGTCGCTGTCGAGGGTTCGCGGCTCGCTGTCGTAGATGCAGAACGTGCCGACCGCGTGGCCACCGGGGCCGAACAGCGGATAGCCGGCGTAGAACCGCACGCCGCCCTCGCTGCGGATGGCGGGCAGCTCGCAGAACACCGGGTGGTCGCGCGCATCCTCGAGCACCAGCGCGCGGTCGTCGACGCCTGCGTAGGTCCGCGCGACCGTCGCCTGGCACACCGTCTCCTCACGCGGCACCGCACCGCCGATGTCCAGGCCGTCGACCTGCTTGAACCACTGCTCGTCGCGGTCCAACAGGGACACCGACGCCATCGGCACCCGGAACACCTGGCGCGCCATCCGGGTGATGCGCGCGAAGCGCTCCTCCGGCGGCGAACCGAGGAGTTGCAGTTGCTGCAGTGAGCGCATCCGGGCTTCCTCCACCTCGGGGGCGAGCACGAAATCGTCGCTGACGATGTCCGACGTCATCCCGCTGCCTCAGAGGTGGCGGACCGCTGCGCCAGCGCGCGGGCCATGGCACGCGTTGCGGCGGCGCTGCTGACCAGGCGCCAGTCGGTCTCTTTGTCGTGTTCGAACCAGATGAAGCCGTCGATGTCGGGCCGTCCGTTCAGATAGTCGACGAAATCGGCGATCCAGTCCGGTTTCGAGCCGCCCTGCTCGGCGCAGCCGACTTCGGCGATGAGTATCGGTTTCTCGGCGTCGAGGGTTCGCAATTCTGCCATTATTGGATCGAATAACTCGGTCGGTTGTATCCATTCGCAGCCCGGTAGCGCGTCTCCCCAGTTATAGCCGTCAACAGCTAACACATCAACATATGCGTGGCCCGGGTACCAGGCCCTCAGCACCTCGGTGGCGACCGATACCGCGTTGGGGGACCACAGCCACACCACGTTCGTCGCGCGACGCTGTCGAAATATGTCGTGCACGTGCCGCCATGCCGCCACGAACTGTGCGGCCGACGCGCCGTGCGCCGGAGTCCACGGATACCAGTCGCCGTTGAATTCATGTGCGAACCGGAGGCCCACTGCAAACCCGCACTCGCGCAGCGCATCGGCCCAGGCGATCAGGTGATCGTCTAGCCTCCCATGGGTGATCGACTCGACGGTGGCGTGCCAGGGTTCCCAGGTGATGATCGGCAGCGCACCGGCGCTGTCGACAGCTTCGAGGCCGGCGACGGGCGGGGCCGCGTGAAAGTCCTCGAACCACAGCACGATGTCGAGGGCCGTGCCGATAGCAGCGCTCAGGGCAGCCAGTTCGTCGGCGGCCAGTGGGCCACCTTCGACGCTCGCCCCGAAGCGCAGTCGTCCCCTGTTACACATCACTCCGCCCAGCCGTGTCTGCAATTGCCGCCCGAGAGCAAACGATATTTACCACCGTGCAAGTACGCGGCAATTAGCGATAAAAGGCGCACGGTATTGCGGCCCGAGAAAGGGCTGACTAACCCCAGGGGCTTTGCGGGTAGACGGGCTCCTGATAGGCCGGCGGCTGCGGCGCCGGCCCCTGGTTGGGCACCTGAATGGGCACCGGTACCGGCACGAACGGCACCCGGACATACGTCGTCGTCATCGACGGCGTCGTGCTCGTCGTGGTCGTTGTCGTCGTGGTGGTGGTGGTTGTCGTCGTGGGTGACGTTGTCGTTGTCGTCGTGGGTGACGTCGTCGTGGTGGTCGGCGATGTCGTGGTGGTGGTCCTGGTGGTGGTCAGGTGCGGCGTCGTCGTCGGGGTGGACGACGGAGGCGGTGGGGGCGGCGGCGCTTCGCTGGTGACCGTCACCTGGCTGGGCGGCGGCGGCTCCGGGCTCGGCGGCTCGGGCGGCGGAGGGCTCTCCTGCTTCGGCGGTTCCTGGCTCGGCGGCTCTGGCTGCTTGGGCTCGGGCTGCTTGGGTTCCGGGGGGCTCGGCGCCTCGCTCGCCTTGGTGGACTCCGTCGCGCTCGTCAGTGCGTACGCCACCCCACCGACCGCGACGATGGCGATGACGGCGGCGACTCCGATCGCCAGCGCTGTCACCCTGTGCCAAGGCCGGTGCGGCTCCGCGTAGACCCTGCCCGTCGTCGGCACGTACTCCACCGCCGGCCGAACATCAGAATCAGTTATCTGATAAGGGTTTTCGCCGGTATAGGGAACGAGCTCCTCGCCGCCCTCCTCCTGCGACCAGGCCAACGCGCGGAAGGTCGCCGAGCCGGGAGCATCGGGACCGGGACCGTCGTAGACGGGTGCTGCCGCCGTCGCCTCGATGGCGGCGGCAGCGGCGCCGGTCGGGGCCTCCGCGTCCAGCGCGGTCGCCGCATTGACTCCGGTGGGCGCGTCAGCGTCGGCCCCGAACGCGGCGGACAGCGCGGCGCCGACGGCCGCATTGAGAGCGGGCTGCGGCGTGGTTACCACGGGCAGCTGGGTGTGCTCGGAAAGTCGTTGTGCGACAAGGGGAATACTGGCACCACCGCCGACGATCGCGACCGCGGCCAGGCCGGTGGCCGAGGTGCCGTTGCGCTCGGCCAGTTCGTCCAACGCGGAGATCGCGCCGTCCAGCGGGCGTCCAATCAGGTCCTGCAACTCGTCGCGGGTCAGCCTGATGTCGGCGCGATAACCCTGCACGTCGAGGACCAGTTGCGTCGCGGTGTCGGCGGACAGCCGCTCCTTGGCCCGTCGGCATTCCTCGCGCAGTTTGGCCAGCGACTCGACGGCGGTGGTGCCTGCCGGATCAACCTTGTCGGCGAGGTTCTCCAAAACGTGTGCCAGCAGCGCCTGGTCGATCAGATCGCCGGAGAAGTCCTGGTGACGCACCGTCTCCCCGATCGGCGCGAACGACGCCGACGCGTCGGCCAGCGTGATGCTGGTGCCACTGCCGCCGAAGTCGAGCAGCGCGACGACGCCGGTGGCGGCGATGCCCGGGTTGGCCTGCAAGGCCGTCAGCGCCGCGGTGGCGTCGGACACCACCCGGACGGGCTGGCCGGTCTGCGCCAGGGTCTTGCTGTTGCCCAGCGCGCTCCGGAACGCCCACGTGGCCGACGCGCTCCAATGCGCGGGAACCGCGATCGCCACGTCGGATGACGGGCCGCCGCCCAACGCCACCATGGCGTCGAGCGCCTCGACCAGTAGCTGTTCGGCGCGATAGCTCGTCCCGTCGGGGGTCACCAGCGGCACCCGGTCCCCCACCCGCTCGACGAAGCCGCTGATGGTGCCGCCGGATTGGGCAAGGGTCAGCATCGAGCGGCGCGTCACAGGTTGGTTGCCGACACGCGCCGCGACCAGGTTTGTTGTCCCTACCGACAACCCCAACGGGTCGCTCATAACGGCCCACACCCTAGCTGCGATGGGGCTGGATACGGCTCAGACACTCCGTGCCCGGGGCCGGATCTCGCTGCTGCTCAGTACTATCCCCGGCATGGGTGACATCGACGACATCATGCGGGTGAAGTACCGGTACCTTCGGGCGCTGGACACCAAGCACTGGGACGAGTTTGCCGACACGCTGACCGAGGACATCGTCGGCGATTACGGCAGCTCGCTCGGCGAGGAGCACCACTTCACCGACCGCGACACGCTGGTCGAGTTCATGCGCACCTCGATGCCTGCGAACATCCTCACCGAGCACCGGGTGACCCATCCCGAGATCGACGTCGACGGCGACGAGGCCACCGGCACCTGGTACCTGCAGGACCGCGTGATCGTCCCGGACTTCGACTTCATGCTCTATGGCGCGGCCTTCTATCACGACCGCTACCGGCGCACCCCCGACGGCTGGCGCATTTCGGCCACCGGCTACCAACGCACCTACGAGGTGACGATGTCCACCGAGTCGATCACCAATTTCAAAGCCAAACCCGGTGAGGCACTGAACATCTGAGCACTACTGGGTGACCGCGATCAACGCGCCCGGCTGCAGCCAGCGCATGATCTCGACCAACATGCCGTCATCGATCGCGACGCATCCGGCAGTCGGGCCGCCGTCGGTGGCGTGCAGGAAGAACGCGCCTCCGTTGCCCGGCACGCGCGCCTTGTTGACGCCCATCACCACGGCGTGCACGTACTGCGGGATCTGGAGGTTCTCGGTGCCGCTCGCGGGGTCGGTGCGAAACGGGCACTGCGATTTCTTGCACACCTGCATGGTGTTGTAGGTCGGGCTGCTCATGTCGCCGTCCCACCAGTGGTCGGGGCCGACCTGCACGTACTGCAGTCCCCCGCCGGGATTCGGCGCGGTGCCGAAGGCGAAATCCAGCGTGAAGATCCCCATCGGGGTCTTGGCCTGGCCGTCGTGGGTCTGTGGCGCCATGCCGTTCGCACCCACCCAGGCGGGGATGCCGACCTTGACCGGTTGCCAGCCCGCCGCCGTGCGCTGGAACACGTCGATCTTTGCCGACGAACCACCCGTTCCCACAACGGAAATCACCTGCGTCGCGTCGCCGACCTTCGGCGCGAACCACGGCGTGTAGTCCGCATGGCCCGCCGGCGCGCAGACAGCGCCAAGGCCGACGAGCAGCGTCGGGATCAGGAATATCAGCCACCGGCGCACGGGGCCATGGTTGCACAGCTTGCGGTCGGGATTGGGCAGGTCGCCCCCTGGGTAAATTTGCGTCATGCGATTTCGCCGGAAGCCAGAGGGGCTGCGTGGCCTGACGCAGATCGGCGAGGGGTTGGGGACGCTCGACCGCGAGGTCTTCGAGGCGGTCGCCGAGTCGCCCAGCCCGCTGCTCGATGCCACCATGCCGCGGCTGACCTGGGCCGCTGACCACTCCAAGCTCTGGTTCGCGATCGCGGCCGGGCTGATGGCCACGCGCCATCGTGCGACGGCCCGCGGCGCGGTGCGCGGTGTCGCGAGCCTGGCGGTCACGAGCCTGCTCACCAACCAGTTCGCCAAACGCGTCTGGAAGCGGCCCAGGCCGAACCGCACGTCGGTGCCGTTGGCCCGGCAGAGCAGGCACTTCCCGACGTCCAACTCGCTACCGTCCGGGCATTCGGCCAGCGCTGCGGCGTTCGCGGTCGGTGTGGGCCTGGAGAGTCCACCCGTTGGGCTGGGACTCGCGCTCCTGGCCGGGCTGGTCGGGCTGTCGCGGGTGGTGGTGGGCGCGCATTATCCGGGCGACGTGTTCGCCGGCTTCGGGATCGGAGCCGGGGTAGCCGTGCTCGGGGGCCGCATCGTGCCGCCGATCGCGCCGACACGGATCCCCGCTGCGGATCCGCTGTGGGTGGACACCGCGAAGCGGCCCGACGGCAAAGGGGTGGTGCTGGTGATCAACCCGGCGTCGGGCAGCGGCACCGGGGCGCGCGTCGTCGACGAGGTGCATGCGGCCCTGCCCGCCGCGGAGGTGGTGGAACTGGGCGAGGACGACGACCTGGAGGCCGCGTTGCGGGAGGCCGCGCAACGCGCCGAGGTGCTCGCCGTCGGTGGCGGTGACGGCACGGTGTCGGTCGCGGCGAGCGTCGCGGTCGACCACGATCTTCCGTTGGCGGTGTTCCCCGGCGGCACGTTCAACCACTTCGCCAAGGACATCGGCTGCGACAGCGTCGCCAAGACCGTCGACGCCATCCAGCGCGGCGTCGTCGCGTGCGTCGACCTGGTCTGCCTGAACGAGGAACAGATCGTCATCAACACCGCGAGCATCGGCGCCTACCCGAGGTTCGTGCGGATCAGGGAGAAGCTCGAGCACAAGATCGGCAAGCCGCTGGCCGGCATGTACGCGATGTTCCGCACGTTGCGCCGCGACCAGCCGGTGCGAATCACCTACGACAACAAGACCCTTCAGACGTCGCTCTTCTTTCTCGGCAATTCGACGTATCTGCCGTCGGGCTTCGCGCCGTCACGACGCACGCGGATGGACGACGGCCTGCTCGACGTCCGCATTCTCGAAACCGGCCGCCGGCTCAGCACGCTGCGGATCATCACCTCGCTTGCGCTGGGCCGGCTGGAACGCAGCCCGCTCTACCACGAGATGCGGGTCCCCGAGTTCGCCTTCACCGCCGTCGACGGGCCGACCATCCTGGCCCACGACGGGGAGGTCGGCACCCGCCTGGCCGAGGCGAGCTTCAGCGTGAACTACCGTGCGCTGCCGGTGTTTCGTCCGCTGCCGTGACCGGTTTCGCGGGCGGCACCAGCATCAGGCAGACGACGAACCAGACGTAGCCCAGCGCCCAGCCGGCGAGGACATCGGACGGATGGTGCACGCACAGCACCACTCGTCCGGCGCCGATCGCCACGACGATGAGGACGCCCAGGGCGACCAGCAAGACGCGAAGCGGTCGGCGCACCACCGGCAGGAGCAGGGTCAGGAAAGCGAGCACGCCGACCATCACGCCCTGCGCATGGCCCGAGGGGAACGACGTCGAGGGCGCCTGCACGAGCGCCTCGGCGGGCCGTGGTCGGTTCGCGGCGGCCTTGGCGGTTTCGGTGACCAACCCGCCGAGTTCGACGGAGATGACGAGGAACAGTGCCGTGCGCACATTGCGCCGCGTCAGGGCGACGACGACCACCACCAGCGCCACCAACCGGAAAGCCGTCGGCCCCAGCACCGTGCAGAACAGATCCCACGACTGCACCCAGCCGGGATGGGCTGTCCCGTAAGCGAACATCGCGTCGATGGCGGGCCGGTCGATCGCGTCGACCCATGCCCACCGCTGCGCAAAGCCGATCCACAGCAGTGCGTACAGGACGAGCGCGCATGCGACCGAGGCAACCAGCCACCCTCTCCGCGCATGCACGGGTACCACGCTACGGTGCCCACATGGCCGTGTTTCTGCGCAAGCTGCTCCGCATCGGGGGACTGCCGAAGGAGCTACGCACACAAGCCGAGGCCGAGGGTGTGCTGTATCTGGCCGAGTACGTTCCGGTCACGCGGCGATTCAGCGGGGCCGTGCCCGGTGAGCGTGCTCACGCCGACATCGCAAGCTACGTCGGCTCACTGGTCATCACCTCGCAGCGCGTTCTGGGCACACTGTCATCAGTGCCCAAGCTTGCGGGCCGCACCATCGACCAGCGGTGGGATGCGCCGCAGACCGGCCCGGTGAAAGCCGACATCTCCCGCGCCGGGTTGCACATCGAAGTCGATGTCGCCGAGGTCGACCCGAAGTTCGAAGGTCACCTGTCGCTGAACTACAAGACCACGATTCCCGACGACGTCATGACGCGCCTGCCTCTGCGGTCGCTGGCGTTCGAGGTGTCGCCGGATTACGTACTACGCGCGGTGGGGGTTCCCACCGACGGATGACCGCGGCGTCGCCGCTGCACCGTTAGAAGGGTGGGGTGTTGTTGTGGTTGTGGGTGCGTTCGGTGGTGATGGCTGCGATGCGGTCGGCGGTGCG
>NZ_QQBJ01000035.1 GCF_003347205.1 Mycolicibacterium moriokaense | reverse complement strand
TTCTTCACCGGCCTGCCGCTGGATGGCCCCGACCCTGAATGCGTTGAAGGGTATGGAATCCCGGCGCTCGAGCAGGACCGGGTCAAACCCAAACCCAGCGGAGACCACTCGCGCGGCACAAAGCAGGGGCCTGTTCCCCTGAAACTGCTGACGAAGCCGCCTGCCAGGCTGTGCAACGAGAGTCCGGTCTAGACGATGGCGAAAGACACGTGGTTCGAGACGGTGGCGTTCGCCCAGCAGCGGGCGAAGAAACGGTTGCCGAAGTCCGTCTACAGCGCCCTGCTGGCAGCCAGCGAGAAGGGCATCACCGTCGCCGACAACGTCGAGGCGTTCGGTGAACTCGGGTTCGCGCCTCACGTGGTCGGCGCCATGGAGAAGCGCGATCTTTCGACAACCGTTATGGGTCAGGAGATTTCACTGCCGGTGGTGATCTCCCCGACGGGCGTGCAGGCGGTGCATCCCGACGGCGAACTCGCGGTCGCCCGCGCGGCATCGGCGCGGGGCACGGCGATGGGGTTGTCGTCGTTCGCGAGCAAACCTGTCGAGGACGTCGTCGCCGTCAACCCCAAGACCTTCTTCCAGATCTACTGGCTGGGCGGCCGGGACGCGATCGCGGCGCGGGTGGAACGCGCCAGGGCCGCCGGAGCCGTCGGCCTGATTGCCACCACGGACTGGAGCTTCGCGCACGGCCGTGACTGGGGCAGCCCCAAGATCCCCGAACACATGGACCTGCGCACGACTGTGCGCATGCTTCCCGAGGGCCTGACCCGACCCCGGTGGTTGATGCAATGGGCCAAGACGATGCGGCCACCGGATCTGCGGGTGCCCAACCAGGCCCCGCTGGGCGAGGCCGGCCCGCCGTTCTTTGCCGCCTACGGCGAGTGGATGGCGACCCCGCCGCCCACCTGGGAAGACATCGCGTGGCTGCGGGAACTCTGGGGCGGACCGTTCATGCTCAAGGGCGTGATGCGTGTCGACGACGCGAAACGTGCTGTCGATGCCGGGGTTTCGGCCATTTCGGTGTCCAATCACGGCGGCAACAACCTGGACGGCACACCGGCATCGATCCGCGCGCTCGCCCCGATCGCAGAGGCGGTGGGCGATGAGATCGAGGTGCTGCTCGACGGCGGCGTGCGGCGCGGCAGCGATGTCGTCAAGGCGTTGGCGCTGGGCGCGCGGGCCGTGATGATCGGCCGGGCGTATCTCTGGGGCCTGGCAGCCGAGGGCCAAGCCGGTGTGGAGAACGTGCTCGACGTCCTCCGGGGTGGCATCGACTCGGCGATGATGGGCCTCGGCCGCGCGTCGGTGCACGATCTTGTCCAAGGCGATGTGGTGGTGCCCGCCGACTTCATCCGGGCGCTCGGAGTGCCGCCGGACGCCACCGGCTGACGCGTCGACTCGACTACCAGCGCGATTGCGCGTGAGACATGCGTGGCAGAGGAGACGGACGTGGTTAGCCGCCACCCGCTGCGGCAAATGCGGGGAAAACAAAATCTGCTCATGCGCCAACAACCGGCGCACAGCAGGTGAATTCGTCCTACCATCGGCGGGTGGCTTTCCCCAGCGAGCTTGGGAACTCAACGTCGAGGCAGCTGCACGGCACGTCCCCCGCGTTGGTTATCCCGGTAGGTTCCACCGAACAACACGGACCTCACCTGCCGCTGGACACGGACACCCGGATCGCGGGAGCCGTTGCTCAGGGGGTTGCTGAACAGCTGGCGGAAGTCGATCATGAATCCGGATGGATGGTTGCACCGCCGATCGGCTACGGGGCCAGTGGCGAACACGCGAGCTTTCCCGGCACGGTGTCGATCGGCACGTCGGCTCTACGGCTTTTGCTGGTCGAGTTTGGGCGCTCGGCAGCGAGTTGGGCGCGGCGCCTGGTCTTTGTCAACGGGCACGGCGGGAACACCGAGGCGCTGGCCGCCGCGACGGCGCTGCTGAGGTACGAGGGCCGCGATGTGGGCTGGTGTTCGTGCGCCGTCAAGGGCGCCGATGCGCATGCTGGACACACCGAAACTTCTGTATTGCTACATATTTCGCCCGACGTGGTCCGGCGCGAGGAGGTCGTACCCGGAAACCGTGCACCCTTGGGCGAGTTGCTGCCGGCGATGCGCAGCGGTGGCGTCGCGGCCGTGAGTGAACTCGGCGTTCTCGGTGATCCCACGACGGCCACCGCGATCGACGGCGAGCGACTGTTTGCCGAGATGGTCGACGGATGCGTGCGCCGGATCACCCGCTGGCAGCCCGACCGCGACGGGATGTTGACGTGAGCCAGCCCCGTCTGCCCGACGGGTTCGCCGTCCAGGTCGATCGCCGAGTCAAGGTGCTCGGGGAGGGGTCGGCTCTGCTCGGCGGTTCGCCGACGCGGCTGCTGCGGCTGGCACCTGCCGCGCAGACGATGCTCAACGGCGGGCGCCTCGAGGTCCACGACGCCCTGAGCGCCCAGCTCGCGCGGACGCTCCTCGATGCCACCGTGGCCCATCCCAGGCCCGCGAGTGGACCGTCACACCGAGACGTCACCGTCGTTATCCCGGTGCACGACAATCCTTCTGGCGTGCACCGCCTGGTCTCGGCACTGCGCGGCATGCGCGTGGTGGTGGTCGACGACGGCTCGGCGACGCCGATCCAGCAGTCGGATTTCGACGGCATGCACTGCGACGTGGCTGTGATGCGCCATCCGAGCAGCGAGGGGCCGGCGGCGGCGCGCAACACCGGACTCGGCGTCTGCACCACCGACTTCGTCGCCTTCCTCGACTCCGATGTCGTGCCGCGGCGCGGCTGGCTGGAGGCGCTGCTCGGCCACTTCTGTGATCCCGCAGTGGCTTTGGTGGCGCCGCGCATTGTGAACCTGGCACAGCCGGACAGCCTGGTGGCCCGCTACGAGGCGGTGCGATCGTCGCTGGATCTGGGTCAGCGCGAGGCGCCGGTCGTGCCGTACGGCACCGTCTCCTACGTGCCGAGCGCGGCGATCATCTGCCGCCGCTCCGTGCTGAACGAGCTGGGCGGATTCGACGAGACGATGAGGTCCGGCGAGGACGTCGACCTGTGCTGGAGGCTGGTCGAGGCCGGTGCACGACTGCGGTACGAACCCATCGCGATGGTGGCCCATGAACATCGCACCCAGTTGCGAGAATGGTTCGCGCGCAGGGCTTTCTATGGCGAATCGGCTGCGCCGCTGTCCGTTCGCCACCCGGGTAAGACCGCACCGCTGGTGATCTCCGGATGGACGCTGGTGGTGTGGGTGCTGCTGACGATGGGTTCCGCACTCAGCTGCATTGCATCCATGATGGTGGCTGCGATCACCGGCCGCCGGATCGCTCGCTCACTCGGCGAGGTCGACACCGAGCCCAAGGAAGTGGCGGTGGTCGCCGCCCACGGCCTCTGGTCGGGCGCGCTGCAGCTGGCCGCGGCGATCTGCAGACACTACTGGCCGATCGCCCTGATCCTGGCGCTCGTCTCCCGCCGCTGCCGAAACGTCGTGCTGGTCGCGGCCGTCATCGACGGCGTGGTGGACTGGGCGAAGCGGCACGGCAACGCCGACGACGAGACCAAGCCCGTCGGGCTGTTCAGCTACCTGCTGCTGAAACGCCTCGACGACATCGCCTACGGGACCGGCCTGTGGACGGGCGTGGTGAGGGAACGCCACGTCGGCGCGCTCAAACCGCAGATTCGGACCTGAACCCCCGTTGCCCGCACCACCCCCTGCTACTGCCGCGCACAGTGACGTCCTGGTGATCGGCGCCGGCAGTGCTGGATCTGTTGTTGCGGAGCGCATTTCAGCCGATCCCACGTGCCGGGTCACGGTGGTGGAGTCGGGGCCCGCGCCGGCCGACCCGAAGGTTGCGGCCCAGATCACCGACGGGGTGCGGATGCCCATCGCCGCCGCCAGCGCGGTGGTACGGCACTACCGGACGACTCTGACGGAGAAGCCCGAGCGCGTCGGCCACATCATGCGGGGCGCCGTGGTGGGCGGGTCGGGCGCCGTCAACGGCGGCTACTTCTGCCGGGCGCTGCCGGAGGACTTCGAGCGTTGGTCAGTGCCCGGCTGGTCCTGGGCCGATGTGCTGCCGCACTTCCGGGCCATCGAGCAGGATCTGGATTTCGACGGCCCGCTGCATGGCTCGAACGGCCCGATTGCGGTTCGGCGGGTTTCGGAATTCGACGGTTGCACAGCGTCTTTCGTCGATGCGGCGACCGAGATGGGATATCCGTGGGTGGCCGACCTGAACGGCGCCGCCGCCGATGTGACACTGCCTGCCGGTGTGGGCGCCGTGCCACTGAACATCGACGGTGGGACCAGGATCGGGCCGGGCGGCGCCTTTCTGGCGCCCGCGTTGGGCCGTCCCAACCTGACGCTGCTGGCTGATACGCAGGTCCGCCGCCTCAGGCTGGACAAGGGGCGGGCCGTGGGCGCCGACGTGATCGGGCCCGAAGGTCCCGTGCAGCTGCAAGCTGACCGAATCGTGCTGTGCGCCGGGGCAATCGGGTCGGCACATCTGCTGATGCTCTCGGGCGTCGGGCCTGAGCAGGTACTCGCCAGGGCGGGGATCCCGATACACCTCGATTCGCCTGTCGGCACCCGGTTCAGCGACCACCCGGAATGGGTGCTGCCGGTCGACTGGACGCCGACGCATGATTTACCGCCCGTCGAGGCGATCCTGACCACTCCGAATGGTCTGGAGATCCGGCCCTACACCAGAGGCTTCGGCGCCATGGTGGCGGGCGCCGTGCACGACCCGGCCGAGCGGCCGCACATCGGCGTCTCGCTGATGCATCCGCGGTCGCGGGGCAGGCTGCGGGTGGTGGCCGATGATCCCGACGTCCCCCCGGTGATCGAACACCGCTACGACGGTGACTCCCACGATGTGGCGGCGCTGAGCGCCGGTTCTGAGCTGGCTCGTGAATTGGCCTCGCCCTCAACCAGAGTCGGCGAGGCCAGTTGGTCCACCGCGCAGCATCTGTGTTCGACGGCTCCGATGGGCGGCGACGGCGACGACGGCGCCGTGGTCGACGGGCGGTGCAGGGTGCGTGGCGTCGACGGGCTATGGGTGATCGACGGCTCGGTCCTGCCCACCGTCACCGGCCGCGGTCCCCACGCCACCATCGTGATGCTCGGACATCGCGCCGCCGGCTTCGTCGTCGGATGACCGGCGTGCCGTCAACCGACTGACGAACGCCAACTGCCTGCCATCGCGGCCCGGCGCCCAGACGGCCACGAAAACTCCGGCGACCACAAGCACCGTCGACAGCACGATCAGCGACAGGTCCATCGCATCGAGAAACGCCGATTCTGCGAGCTTCGTCAGCGCAGGCCCCTGTGGGCCAAGCTGTTTGGCTGCTTCGAGCGCTGCGGCCAGCGAGTCGGAAGCGGCTCCGCGGATCTGCTCCGGGAATGCTCGCAGGCCGTCACCGAGCGCGCCCGCGTATTGCGCGGCAAGCACCGAGCCTGCGACGGCGATACCCACCGCGGCGCCGACCTCTCGCGTGGTGTCGTTGACCGCCGAGGCCACTCCCTGCTTCTCGGTCGGGGCGGCATTCATGATCGCCGAGGTCGTTGGCGCGACACACAACCCGATGCCCGCACTGGTGATCAGGAAGGGCCACACCAAGTCGATGTAGGCCGAGTCGGCCTCGAGGTATCTCATGACGAACAGCCCCACCGCCAACAGCAACAGGCCCACCGAAACCACCAGCCGGAGACCGACCCTGGGCAGGATCAGGTGCATGGTGGCGCCCAACGCGATGATCGGCACCGCCAAAGGTGCTAGCGCCCAGGCGGTTTGGAGCGGGCTGTAGCCGAGGATGAGCTGCATGTACTGCATGACCACGAAGAAGAAGCCGAAGTTCGCGAAGAACAGGAAGGTGATCCCGACTGCGCCGGTGGTGAAGTCGGGACGGGCGAACAATCGGATGTCGAGCAGCGGGTGTCTGCGGCGCAGCTCGACAGCCACGAACACCAACGACAGCGCGACGCCGGCCGCCATGCATCCCCAGACGACGGGGTGAGTCCATCCCCGCACCGGGGCCTCGACCACACCGAACACGAAGACCGCGACAGCGCCGCCGATGAGCACTGCGCCGAACCAGTCCAGTGGAGTCGCGCTTTCATCGCGGGAGGAGCGGATGGTGCACGTGCAGACGAACAGCGCCATGCTCGCTATTGCGAACGCGTAGAACACCGACTGCCATTCGAAGAAGCGCAGCAGCAGACCCGTCCCCATGAACCCGACGATTGCTCCGGAACTGGCGACCCCGGCCCAGATGCCGATGGCCTTGTTGCGTTCGTTCTTCGGGAAGGCCGCGGTCAGCAGGGACAGTGTGGCGGGCATGATGAATGCGGCGCCGATTCCGGCGACGGCACGAGCGCCGATGATCTGCGCGGGGCTGTCGAAGATCGTCGGCGCGACTGAGGCGAGCGTGAACACGGCCAGCCCGACAAGCAGCGCGCCGCGTCGCCCATACCGGTCGCCGAGTGCGCCCGCGGGCAGCAGCAGGCACGCCAGCACCAACGTGTAACCGTCGACCACCCAGGTGAGTTGTGTCTGCGTCGCCTCGGTTTGCAGCGCGATGTCGGGCAGCGCCGCGTTCAACGCGACCATCGAGGCGATCACCAGCAGCACGTCGAGTGCGGCGACGGTCAACAACCAGAACCGGCCGAATTTCGACAAGGAGGCCAGGTTGGCGTCGATAGTGTGATCAGACCGGACGAGGGTGTCCACCACGATCGGGGCTCGCTTTCGTTCGGCTACGTTTGAGACTAACAGTCTCGGTGCGAGACCAACAGTCTTGTACCCGCGGTGAGGGAGGATCAATCCATGACCGACGGGCGGGTCGACCCGCGACCGGCACGATCGAGAGCGCGTCTGCTGGATGCAGCGACGGCGCTGCTCCGCTCAGGAGGTCCAAGCGCGGTGACCGTCGATGCGGTCACCCGTGGCGCCAACGTAGCTCGCGCCACGCTCTATCGCCACTTCCCGAGCGGAAATGATCTGCTGGCAGCGGCTTTCCACGCGCTGATACCGCCTGCTGTCACCCCGCCGGCCGACGGGTCGTTGCGGGACAGGCTGATCGCGCTGGTGCAAGCGCAGGCAGAGCTGATCGCCGAGGCGCCGGTCACGCTTGCGGCGATGTCCTGGTTGACGCTGGGCGGCGACCTGGAAAGGCTGCCCGGCGCACCTCACCGCCGATCGCCGGACAGCCCGGAGGTGCGCACCCTGCGCGAACGGGTCGCCGAGCAGTACGCGGCGCCGTTCGACACGATTCTGAGCAGTCCGCAGGCGCAGGCCGAACTGGGCGACGTCGACCGCACCAAGGCGGCGGCACTGCTGCTCGGTCCCATTGCGCTGGGCAAGCTTTCGACGCTGCCGGACTTCGACTACCGCGAGATCGCGGTGAGCGCCGTCGACGGGTTTCTTGCCACCCATCAAAAGAGGGCCAACGGGCTCAGCGCAGCGAGTAGCGAATAGGCAGGTGCTTCAGGCCGCCGACGAACGTGGTGGCCGACAGTTCGGGGGCGCCGGCCAGTTCGATCGACTGCAACCGCGGCACCAGTTCGGTGAAGAGGCTGTTCATCTCCATCCGCGCCAACGCGGCGCCGAGGCAGAAGTGCACGCCATAGCCGAACGCCAGGTGCTTGTTGGGGTCGCGGCCGACGTCGAAGCGAAACGGCTCCTCGAAGATGTCCTCGTCGCGGTTGCCCGAAACATAAGCCAGGTAAACGGATTCGCCCTTGGCGATGGGCACGCCGCGGACCGTGGTGTCCTCGGCGGCAGTCCGCATGAACTCCTTCACCGGCGTGGTCCAGCGGATCATCTCCTCCACCGCGGTCGGCATCAGCGACATGTCGGCGCGCAGTCGCGTCAGTTCGCCGGGATTCTGGATCAGCGCGTGCAGGCCGCCGGAGATCGCGTCCGACGTGGTGTCGTGCCCGGCGCTGGCGATTATCACGTAATAGGAGACGGTGTCCATGTCCGACAGATGCTCGCCGTCGACGAGTCCGTTGGCGATGGCCGACGCCAGGTCGTCGGTCGGGTGCTCCCGCCGTGAGGTCGTCAGCTTGCTGAAGTAGGCGAAGTAGTCGGCCAGTACGGCCAGCAGATCCTCCATCGAACCGCCGCGCTGATGCTCTTCGTCGTCGCCGCCGAACATCTCCTGGGTCAGCTTGAGCATCCGCGGGAAGTCCTCTTCCGGCAGGCCGAGCAGCGAAAGAATCACGTACAGCGGGAAATTCAGCGCAACGTCGGTGACGAAGTCGCATTCCGGCCCGATCTCGGCCATCCGATTGACGTAGCGCTTGGCCAGTTCGTCCACCCGTGTCTTCAGGTCGCGCATCGCCTTAGGCCGGAACCAGTCGGCGCCGATGGCTCGCACCTTGCGGTGATGCGGGTCGTCCATGTGCACCAGGGTGCGGATGCCGATGCCGGCTTCGATCTGCGTCTTGAAGGTGTCGTCGGCTTCTGCGGTGGCCAGCAGTGGGCGTGGCTCCGACAGGAACAGGTCGTTGGCCCGCTCGATGGCCATGATGTCCTCGTGCCTGGTGATGGCCCAGAACGGTCGGTACGGCGGGTTGTCGACCCACGCCACCGGGTTGTCGGCCCGCAAGTGGGTGAGCGCGGTGTGCAGCCGGGTGTCGTCGGCGTATGCCGTCGGGTCGGCTAGAACCTTCGCTGCCTCGTCCATCGTGCGCGCGCTCATCGGGTCTCCTGGGGTGGGCCTGCTCAAACTTGACGGGTGTCAAGTTTGGATACTAGGCGATCGTCATACCTGTGATCCAGGGTTTTCTTGGAAACGCTGCGTAGGCTCGGAGTCCGTGCAGCCAGGGACGGCTCGAAGCCTGCGAGCGGTCCTGCTCGTCCTGTTGGCGACGGTGCTGGTGGTCGCGCTCGGCCGGCTGGTGGGGGCCCCGGGCGTTTCCGTTCCCGACATCCTGGAGCCGCCGTCGCCGGTCATCCCCACACCGCCGCCGCCGCAGTCGGACACCTCGCTGGTGCGGACGGCGACCGGGACGGTCCGCGGCGTCGTCAAGTCCGACCACCGGCTGTTCGCCGACATCCCCTATGCGGCACCGCCGGTCGGTCCGCTGCGCTTCCGCCCGCCCGCGGCGCCGCCGGCCTGGCGGGGCATCCGCGACGCCACCAAGCCGGGACCGCGCTGCATCCAGGATCCCGGCGCCGATCCCGAATTCGGCAGGCAGAGCGACGAGGACTGTCTGAGCCTCAACGTGTGGACCCCCGCGATGACGGGATCGCCGCGACCGGTCATGGTGTGGATCCACGGCGGGTCGTTCACCGGCGGCAGCGGCAAGATGTATGACGCGAAGTGGCTGGTGCGGCGCGGCGACATCATCGTCGTCACCGTCAACTACCGGCTGGGGACGCTGGGCTTCCTGGCGCACCCGGCACTCGGGGCTCCCGGCGACGTCGGCAATTACGGACTGCAGGATCAGCAGGCCGCACTGCGGTGGGTAAGGGACAACATCGCCGCGTTCGGCGGCGATCCGCAGCGCGTCACCGTCGCCGGAGAGTCGGCAGGCGGGATGTCGGTGTGCGACCACCTCGTCGCTCCGGGTTCGAAAGGGCTGTTCTCGGCCGCGATCATCCAGAGTGCGCCGTGTGGTGCGCAGGCCGACCTGCCCACGGCGGAGCGCCGAAGTGTGGACTATGCGGCCCAGGTCGGGTGTGGCGACGTGCGGACGGCCGCGGCCTGTCTTCGCGGTCTTCCGGTGGACAAGCTGCGGGAACCGGTGGCCTTCTACGACATCGGCGAGAACGCGCTGCCAGGCCCGGTCACCGGGAGCACGGCGCTTCCTGTGGACCCGGTCACTGCGATGGCCCATAACGAGGCCGATCGCGTGCCGGTGTTGGTCGGCACCAACCGTGACGAGTTCACGCTCTTCGTCGCGTTGCAGTACCTGCGCCTGGGCAAGGTGTACACCGCCGATCACTATTCCGAGTTGCTTCGAGAAACGTTCGGCGCCAACGCCGCTGCCGTCGAAGCGCGCTATCCGCCGAGTAGCTACGGCGGCAATGTGCCCTCGGCCTACTCGGCGGCGGTCACCGACGGGGTGTTCTCCTGCGTGGCCCAGCGGATGGGCGATGACCTCGCTCGGGTCGGGCCGGTGTACGCCTACGAGTTCAACGATCGTGATGCGCCCGCCCCAGAGGCCATGCGCACGTTGCCTTTTCCCGTGGGTGCCAGCCATTCACTGGAACTGCGTTTCCTCTTCGAGATTGGCGGGGCCGAGCCGCTCGATACCCGGCAGCAGGCGCTGTCGGACCAGATGCTCGACTACTGGAGCCGGTTCGTCACCCAGGGGTCCCCGGATGCCGTCGGCCAGCCGAAGTGGCCCGCGCTCGGGGCCGACGCCAGCGCGCAGCGGTGGATGTCGTTGCAGCCCGACGGCAGCCGCGTCGTCTCGACGTTCGGCGAGAGCCACCAGTGCCCGTTCTGGGCGAGTCTGCCCCGCTAGTGCGCAGACTCGATCAATACGCTGAGCTGATGCCGACACCGGAACCCGAGCACTTCGCCGACCAATGGGTGCGGGCGTGGAACGCCCACGACGTCGAGGCGGTGCTCGCGCACTTTCACGACGACGTCGTATTCACCTCGCCGGTGGCGGCGCGGGTACTGCCCGACTCCAACGGCGTGGTCCGTGGCAAGGTCGCGCTGCGCCACTATTGGACAACCGCGTTGGCGATGCTGCCCGACCTGCACTTCGACGTCATCGACGTCTACCAGGGGGAGTCGACGCTGGTGATCAACTACCGAAACCACCGCGCCGAACTGGTCAACGAGGTGTTGACCTTCGACGGCGACCTGGTGCGAGAGGGTCACGGGACGTATCTGGGGCGGTGAAGCCGGTGGACTCGGCCGCTGCGGTATTTGCCGCGGTGCGATGGCGCCGATCACGGGCAATGAGGTTGTCGTCGATGGCCGCCGATGGGGCGGCAGCCGGCTCTGCACTCCCGGCCGCATTCCCCCGGCCGTGAGGGAGGGACTGGTTCGGGCGCCGTCGCGCGCAACGGCGAACGGCGCGTAGGGCCGAGTTGTCGCTCTCACAGGGGACATGCAGGAAACACCGCAAATGACGTCACAAAGCCCCCGGCTCATCGACATCTCGACGCCGGTTCTCTCGCCCCGGAATATTTGCTGGATATGCTCGGATCCGAGGCGGAAGTTCCCTCGGCAATAAGGCCGCACGCTGGGGTCTATGTCCTCCGCTGTGGACTGACGCCGTCGTCATCTGAAGCCGCAGCGGCGTTCGCTATATTTGCGTTTGCGCAAGTATCTGGTGTGAATGCGTATCCGGCGAAGGGCGATCACACCCACGGGGTCGACGCCGCCTGCCGGTGAACTACCAGGTCAAGATCAAAAAGACATGCGCGGAAATAGTCGACATCGGCGTGTGATTGATGGCACACTGCCCGACGACGCGCCGGTGGCAGATCCACGGCGGCAGAGAGGGGGAAGGCAGATCCATGTCCAAACACCGTTCACGGCGGGCCTCACGCCATACCAAGACGACGGCGGCAGCGGCTGCCGGGCTCTTCTTGTCCGCACCCGCGGCGGCATTGCTGGCTAGCGCGGGTGAGGCGCACGCCCAGACCGGGTACGACGACGTGATCTACCTCTTGGGCGGCGGCCATGGCAATTCGCCGAGCCCCCTCGGCGCCAACGTCGGCAGCATGCCGAGCCTGTCTGCGGCGAACCTCGGCGCCGGCCTCGACCCAGCGGCGCTGCTCGACCCGGCGTTCGATATCGCCGGCGCAATCCCAGGGGTCAACATCTTCATCGGCAACGGCGCCGATGGCACCGCAGACAATCCCAACGGCGGAAACGCCGGTTTGCTCGCGGGCAACGGCGGCAAGGGCTACAACGCAGATACGCCGACCACAGGTACTACCGGCGCGACCGGCGGCAACGGCGGGAATGCCGGGATGTTCATCGGCAACGGTGGCAGCGGCGGAATGGGCAGTGTCGGCACCGCGACCGTCGCCGCAGGCCAGGGCGGCAACGGCGGTACTGGATCGATGTTCGGTTTCGGCGGTAACGGCGGAACCGGCGGGACCGGCGCGGCGGGCGCCGCGGGCACTGGCGGCGCCACGCCTACCCTGCCCGGTAACGGCGGGGACGGGGGCACCGGTGGCTCGGCAGGTACGGGCGGATCGTCGTTGTTCGGATTCAGTTTCGGCGGCGACGGTACGGCCGGCGTCGGCGGCACCGGGGGTGTCGGCGGCGCGGGTGCTGCAGGCACCACCCAGACGGGCGGCTACGGCGGCACCGGCGGTATGGGTGGAGCCGCGATCAACGGTGGGCGGTACGGCGACGGCGGCCAGGGCGGTGCTGGCGGGGCCGGCGGCGCTACCGGTGACGGTGCGACCGGAGGCGCGGGAGGCGCTGGTGGTGCCGGCGGTACCGGCACCACCTCTGAAGCCGGCTATGGCGGCGGTGGCGGCGGCGGTGGTGGCGGCGCCACGACCGCCGCACTATTCGGCGGCGCGCTCCGTAACGGCAGCACCGCCACCGGCGGGACCGGCGGAGTCGGCGGCGCGGGCACCACCAGCGCGCCAGGCGGCCACGGCGGCGCCGGTGGTCTGGCCGGGCTCTTCGGAACGACGGGCGGCTCCATCTTCGGCAAGGCGCAAGGCGGGACCGGCGGTGCCGGTGGCACCAACGGTGGCATCGGCGGAAACGGTGGCGGCGGCTACCTGGTTGCCGCGCCGGACGACAACGGCGTCGGCCAAACCGCGGGTGGCGCAGTCGGTACCGCAAGCGACCCGGCTCTTGCCACGGGCGGCCAAGGCGGAGCAGGGATCGACGGCGGTCAAGGCGGCAACGGCGGCTTCGGCGAGCTCGAGGCAGGGCAGGACAGCACCGTCTCCGGTCAGTCCACCGGTGGCGCGGGCGGCGACGGCACCGGCACCGGCAGCATCGGCGGCAATGGTGGCGGCTCCGATATCCAGGGCGCCAAGGTGACGACCGTCCTCGATGACCCGAGCGGTGGCGGCGCGGGCGGAACGGCCAGCGGCACGTCGACCGGCGGTGCGGGCGGCAACGCCACCGGCGGTGGCCACGGCGGTAACGGCGGCGGTGCATCTATCGCGTCCGGTGGCACCAACTCCGAGGTCAGCGGTACCTCGACCGGTGGTGCCGGCGGACTGGGCGCCGATGGTGGCCAGGGCGGCAGAGGCGGCGACAGCCGGGACGTCGCGTTGGGTGCGAACTCCGTCAACAACCAAGGTGTGGCCACCGGCGGCAACGGCGGTAACGGCACGCACGCGGGCAGTGTCGGCGGCAGAGGCGGTGACGGCAACGTCCTCGCGGCGCTTGGTCTCAATCAGACCGGCACCACGACCGTGACTGGTGGCAAGGCCACCGGCGGCCGCGGCGGCGATGCCACCTCAGGCATGGCGGGTGCCGGTGGAGAGGCTGATGTCCAGGCCACCAACGGCGGGTCCTCCACCAACGAAACGAAGACCGGCGCGAAGGGCGCAGACAGCCCGTAGCAACCGGAAGTGATGTCCCGGCCCGGCCGCCTTCGCGGCGCGGGGCCGGGGCTTCACTGATTCCGGCGCGCTCGAAATCACTGAGCGGGCGTCACCCAGGTGGTGATGTCTGCGTGTACGACCTCGACGCCATCTCGGTCCGTGACGGCCACCGGCACAACGATTTCGGTGCCGTCGACCATCGCGTCGAAATCCGGCGGGTCAAGATGCGCGACGGCCCGCAGCGACGTGGTGGCCTTCTGCAGATACTGCACCGTCATCGCCTTCGGAATCCACCGGTGGGTGGTCGGCACCGTCGCCTCCATCACCATCCCCATCGCCATCTCGGCAGCGTTGCAGGACGCGATCGCGTGCACCGTGTGCAGGTGGTTGTAGACGAAGAACCATTTCGGCACGGTGACCTCCGCGAGCCCCGGTTCCATCCGGACGACGTGGGGGAGGATCGACGCGAAATACGGCACCCGAACCATCGCCGCGGTCGAGAAGAGGCGGGTGCCACCCGGGCGTCCGGCGAGGCGCTTCCACATTTGGTACGTGGTGTTCGGGGCGGCCATGCCGGCTCACCCTACTCTGGAGTAAGATAAGCGCGCGGTCACGCGTTGCCGAGATCGCCGAAATGGTTCGATCTACTTGCGCTTTCTCGCCCGTTTGTGAGTTCCGGCGTGGTTAGCCACGGATTTGGAGCAGGCACAGATCTAGGGCATACTGTTCGGGTTGCCTTGAGCCGGGTTTGCGCCTGGCCGGGCATACGACCGGCGTCCAGACGGGCGCATCCGGTGCCAACTTCGACGAAGGCGGAATTTCCGCTCGAGACGGAGTGTGCGTGCGGGCGACACACCCGACCGCGGGGACCGGTGAACTTCAGACAGGTAAACAGCGGCGGCAACACCAGCGCTGACAAAGCGCGGGGACCAGGTCCGGGCACGGGCCGGCCGAAGTACGAAGCAGGAGCGAGGTAGGAGAAGCGTGGCGGGACAGAAGATCCGCATCAGGCTCAAGGCCTACGACCACGAGGCGATTGACGCCTCTGCGCGCAAGATCGTTGAGACGGTCACCCGTACCGGCGCCAGTGTGGTGGGTCCAGTGCCGCTGCCGACCGAGAAGAACGTGTATTGCGTCATCCGGTCCCCGCATAAGTACAAGGACTCGCGGGAGCACTTCGAGATGCGTACGCACAAGCGGCTTATCGACATCCTCGACCCGACGCCGAAGACCGTTGACGCTCTCATGCGCATCGATCTGCCGGCGAGTGTCGACGTCAACATCCAGTAGGAGACCCGAGACAAATGGCTAGAAAAGGCATTTTGGGCACCAAGATGGGTATGACGCAGGTGTTCGACGAGAACAACAGGGTCGTGCCGGTCACGGTCGTCAAGGCCGGCCCGAACGTCGTGACGCGCATCCGCACCCCGGAGCGCGACGGCTACAGCGCAATCCAGTTGGCGTACGGCGAAATCAGCCCGCGCAAGGTGAACAAGCCGGTGACAGGGCAGTACAGCGCCGCCGGCGTCAACCCGCGCAGGCACCTCGCCGAGTTGCGTCTCGATGACGAAGCCGCCGCATCCGAATTCGAGGTCGGCCAGGAGTTGACCGCCGAAATCTTCGCCGACGGCAGCTATGTCGACGTGACGGGCACATCGAAGGGCAAGGGCTTCGCAGGCACCATGAAGCGCCACGGCTTCCGCGGTCAGGGCGCCAGCCACGGTGCACAGGCCGTGCACCGTCGCCCCGGCTCCATCGGCGGCTGCGCCACCCCGGGTCGCGTCTTCAAGGGCACCCGGATGTCCGGCCGGATGGGCAACGATCGCGTCACCACGCAGAACCTGGTGGTGCACAAGGTCGATGCCGAAAACGGCGTATTGCTGATCAAGGGCGCCATCCCCGGCCGCACCGGTGGCCTGGTGATGGTCCGGAGCGCGATCAAGCGAGGCGAGAAGTAGAGATGGCAAGCAAGTCTGTGAAGATCGACGTTCACACACCCGGCGGCAAGAAGGACGGCTCCGTCGAGCTGCCCGCCGAGTTGTTCGACGTCGAGCCGAACATCGCGTTGATGCACCAGGTGGTGACGGCGCAGCTGGCGGCCGCCCGACAGGGCACGCATTCCACCAAGACCCGTGGCGACGTCCGCGGCGGCGGTCGGAAGCCCTACCGGCAGAAGGGAACCGGCCGCGCCCGCCAGGGCTCGACCCGCGCACCTCAGTTCACCGGCGGTGGCACCGTGCACGGCCCGAAGCCGCGCGACTACAGCGAGCGCACACCGAAGAAGATGATCCGCGCGGCGCTGCTCGGCGCGCTGTCAGATCGGGCCCGCAACGGCCGGATCCACGCCGTGACCGAGCTGGTCGAGGGCCAGACGCCGTCGACGAAGAGCGCCAAGGCGTTCCTGGCCGGTCTGGTCGAGGGCAAGCAGGTGCTGATCGTGATCGGGCGCAGTGACGAGACCGGCGCCAAGAGCGTGCGGAATCTGCCTGGCGTTCATGTGCTTTCGCCGGACCAACTGAACACCTACGACGTGCTGCATGCCGACGACGTCGTGTTCAGCGTCGAGGCGCTGGATTCCTACATCAGCGCCACCACCAAAGAGGACAAAGAGGAGGTAACGGCGTAGATGGCTACCGTGACCGATCCGCGCGACATCATCTTGTCGCCGGTCATCTCCGAGAAGTCCTACGGGCTGATCGAGGACAACGTCTACACGTTCGTCGTTCACCCCGACTCGAACAAGACCCAGATCAAGATCGCCATCGAGAAGATCTTCAAGGTCAAGGTCTCGTCCGTGAACACCGCCAACCGCCAGGGCAAGCGCAAGCGCAGCCGCGCCGGCTACGGACAGCGCAAGAGCACCAAACGCGCCATTGTCACGCTCGCCGAAGGCAGCAAGCCGATCGATCTGTTCGGAGCGCCGGCCTAGCCGGCAGGGAGATTTTCAAGATGGCTATTCGCAAGTACAAGCCGACGACCCCCGGTCGCCGCGGTGCAAGCGTCTCCGACTTCGCCGAGATCACTCGCTCGGAGCCGGAGAAGTCGCTGGTGCGTCCGCTGCACGGTAAGGGCGGGCGTAACGCGCACGGTCGAATCACCACCCGGCACAAGGGCGGTGGCCACAAGCGCGCCTACCGCGTGATCGACTTCCGCCGTCATGACAAGGACGGCGTGAACGCGAAGGTCGCCCACATCGAGTACGACCCGAACCGGACCGCCAACATCGCGCTGCTTCACTACCTCGACGGCGAGAAGCGCTACATCATCGCGCCCGAGGGGCTCAAGCAGGGCCACGTCGTCGAGTCCGGCGCCAACGCCGACATCAAGCCCGGAAACAACCTGCCGCTGCGCAACATCCCGGCCGGCACCATCGTGCACGCCGTTGAATTGCGGCCGGGCGGCGGCGCCAAGATGGCCCGGTCCGCGGGCGCGGGCATCCAGCTGCTCGGCAAGGAAGGCAGCTACGCCTCGCTGCGCATGCCCAGCGGTGAGATCCGTCGCGTCGACGTGCGCTGTCGCGCCACCGTCGGCGAGGTCGGCAACGCCGAGCAGGCGAACATCAACTGGGGCAAGGCCGGCCGCATGCGCTGGAAGGGCAAGCGTCCGACCGTCCGCGGTGTCGTCATGAACCCGGTCGACCACCCGCACGGCGGCGGCGAGGGCAAGACCTCCGGTGGCCGTCACCCGGTCAGCCCGTGGGGCAAGCCCGAGGGCCGCACCCGCAAGGCGAACAAGCCAAGCGACAAGCTCATCGTCCGACGCCGGCGCACCGGCAAGAAGCACCACCGGTAGACCGGGACTAGTCGGAGCCAGGAGAAGACACGATGCCACGCAGCCTGAAAAAGGGTCCGTTCGTCGACGACCATCTGCTGAAGAAGGTCGACGGCCAGAACGAGAAGAACACCAAGCAGGTCATCAAGACCTGGTCGCGCCGGTCGACCATCATCCCCGACTTCATCGGGCACACCTTCGCGGTGCACGACGGCCGCAAGCACGTCCCGGTGTTCGTCACCGAAGCGATGGTCGGACACAAGCTCGGCGAGTTCGCACCGACCCGTACGTTCAAGGGTCACATCAAGGATGATCGGAAGGCCAAGCGCCGATGACCACAACAGAGATCGAATACCCGACCGCGACGGCGAAGGCACGCTTCGTCCGTGTGTCGGCGACCAAGGCGCGCCGCGTGATCGACCTGGTGCGCGGCAAGCCGGTGGCCGAAGCACTCGACATCCTGCGGTGGGCGCCCCAGGCGGCCAGCGCGCCAGTCGCCAAGGTGATCGCCAGCGCCGCCGCCAACGCGCAGAACAACGACGGACTCGATCCGTCGACGCTCGTGGTGGCGACGGTCTACGCCGACGAGGGCCCGACCGCCAAGCGCATCCGGCCGCGCGCCCAGGGGCGTGCGTTCCGAATCCGTAAGCGCACCAGCCACATCACGGTGATCCTGGAAAGCCGCGCCAGCCGCGACGAGCGGGGCGGCCGGTCGGCCAGCGCCGCTCGTGCGCGTCGCGCGCAGGGCAGCAAGGCTGCCGCTGCGAAGAAGGCACCCGCGACCAAGGCCGCGACCGAGACGACGGCGCCGGAGAAGGCTCCCGCCGCGAAGGCGGCTGCCAAGAAAGCGCCCGCAAAGAAGGCTCCCGCCAAGAAGGCACCCGAGGCCGCAGCGAAGAAGGCTGCACCGGCCAAGAAGGCTTCTGACGAAGCGAAGGAGGGCTCAGAGTAGTGGGCCAGAAGATCAATCCCCACGGCTTCCGCCTCGGCATCACGACCGACTGGAAGTCCCGGTGGTACGCCGACAAGCAGTACAAGGACTACGTCAAGGAAGACGTGGCGATCCGACGACTGCTGGCGACCGGACTCGAGCGCGCAGGCATCGCCGACGTGGAGATCGAACGCACCCGCGACCGGGTCCGCGTCGACATCCACACCGCGCGGCCAGGCATCGTGATCGGCCGTCGCGGCACCGAGGCCGACCGCATCCGGGCCGACCTGGAGAAGCTGACCGGCAAGCAGGTGCAGCTGAACATCCTCGAGGTGAAAAACCCTGAGAGCCAGGCACAGTTGGTGGCGCAGGGCGTCGCGGAGCAGCTGAGCAACCGCGTGGCGTTCCGTCGCGCGATGCGCAAGGCCATTCAGTCGGCGATGCGTCAGCCCAACGTGAAGGGCATCCGGGTGCAGTGCTCCGGCCGCCTCGGCGGCGCCGAGATGAGCCGCTCGGAGTTCTACCGCGAGGGTCGGGTGCCGCTGCACACCCTGCGCGCCGACATCGACTACGGCCTCTACGAGGCGAAGACGACGTTCGGCCGCATCGGCGTGAAGGTGTGGATCTACAAGGGCGACATCGTCGGAGGCAAGCGCGAGCTGGCCGCCGCCGCCCCGGCAGGCGCCGACCGTCCGCGCCGCGAGCGCCCGTCGGGCAGCCGCCCCCGTCGCAGCGGTTCCTCGGGAACCACCGCGACAAGCACCGAGGCTGGTCGTGCCGCCTCCGGCAGCGATGCCGGTCCAGCGCAATCGGGCACCGAAGAGGCGCCCGCCGCTGCCGAAGCGTCGGCAGGCACTGAGGCCGCCGCGGGTGCGGCAGCCGAGGCGACCGCGCCGACCACGGAAGGTACGGAGAGCTAGATCATGTTGATTCCCCGTAAGGTCAAGCACCGCAAGCAACACCACCCCCGCCAGCGCGGCATCGCCAGCGGCGGCACGTCGGTGAGCTTCGGTGACTACGGCATCCAGGCGCTCGAGCACGCCTACATCACCAACCGGCAGATCGAGTCCGCTCGTATCGCCATCAACAGGCACATCAAGCGTGGCGGCAAGGTGTGGATCAACATCTTCCCGGACCGTCCGCTGACCAAGAAGCCGGCCGAAACCCGGATGGGTTCCGGTAAGGGTTCGCCCGAGTGGTGGGTGGCCAACGTCAAGCCGGGCCGGATCCTGTTCGAGCTGAGCTACCCCGATGAGGGGACGGCCAGGGCGGCATTGACCCGCGCGATCCACAAGCTGCCGATCAAGGCACGCATCGTTACCCGAGAGGAGCAGTTCTGATGGCAGTGGGAGTGACGCCGGGTGAACTGCGGGAGTTGACCGACGACGAGTTGGCCGACAAGCTGCGCGAGTCCAAGGAAGAACTTTTCAATCTGCGCTTCCAGATGGCGACGGGCCAGTTGGCCAACAACCGTCGGCTGCGTACCGTGCGCCAGGAGATCGCGCGCGTGTACACCATCCTGCGCGAACGTGAGCTGGGCCTGGCATCCGGGCCCGCTGGTGAGGAATCGTAATGGCAGACAACGCAACCAAGGGTCCGGCGTACACGCCGCGCACCGAGAAGCCGCGCGGCCGTCGCAAGACCCGCATCGGCTACGTGGTCAGTGACAAGATGGAGAAGACCATCGTCGTCGAGATCGAGGACCGCAAGAGCCATCCGCTCTACGGCAAGATCATTCGCACCACGACCAAGGTCAAGGCGCACGACGAGGACGGCATCGCCGGCATCGGCGACCGGGTGTCGCTGATGGAGACGCGTCCGCTGTCGGCGACCAAGCGCTGGCGGCTGGTCGAGATCCTCGAGAAGGCCAAATAGCAGAACCTGCGCAAGCAGACGCAGACGATCCCCCGGCACCCGGTGTGCGCGGGGGATTGTTGCATTCGGGCTCGGCAAAGCCGCGATCGAAGGACGGGGCAGCGTGCCCGCGAATCGTCGACTTCGCGGTCGGGCTATTCGTCGAGCAAGCCGACAACCTTTGTGGTGGCCTCCGACCCGGACTTCACGACGCTGCTGAACCATCTATCGCACATCGGGATCGAGTACCGGGTGGACGAGCCGGTCCCGCCGCCTCGCATTCGCAATGACGCATTCGAGGCGGCTGTCGAGGTTATGGTCCGAAGTACTGCACACGACGGAGGGAAGTTCACCGATGATGTTGTCACGGCGTTCGGCGTTTCAAGCAGCGGGTGTCGCGGCGGCGTCCGCGGGCGCCGCCATCGCGGTCGCTTCCTGTTCCAACGACGGCGAACCGGGTGCGACGACTGAAACGCCGACGACCATGCCGGCCGCACCGAACACCCCCGCCGCACCGGCTGCTGACATCACCGCGCCGGCCACCGGCGTGGTGATGCAGCCCGGCTACGCCAGGACGATGGCGCAGACCGCCTACGTGTGGGGATGGCCGCTGGTCAACATGACAAATCGCAACAACACAATCACCGCGGCACCGAAACCGGGCCTGCTCAACGGGGTGCTTCCGGTTGCCCCGAAGGGACACCTGGCTATGCTGGCCGACTACATCGTGCCGGAGGAGACCTTCGTCACCTGCCCCAACCAGGATGTCGTTTACGGGCTCGCCTATCTGTCGCTGGACGAGCAGCCCGTCATCGTTCAGGTACCCGACTTCGGTGACCGGTTCTGGGTGTACGCCCTCTACGACGCGCGCACTGATCAGTTCGGCGAGATGGGCAAGCCATACGACACCAAGCCCGGCTTCTATCTGCTGACCGGTCCCAACTGGAAGGGCGACAAGCCCGACGGTGTCGAGTCCGTCGTTCGCAGTTCCACCCCACTGGCGGCAGCCATCCCGCGCGTCTTCATGGATGACACCCCGCAGGACAAAGCCGCCATTCAGGCGGTCATCAACCAGATCGGCATCTATCCGCTTGCCGACTTCGACGGCACCATGAAGACGACCGAGTGGAGCAAGCTGCCTGCAATCCCCGGTCCGCCGTCACGCGGCGGCGGCGGCGAGACGAAGTGGGTGGTTCCCGAGAAGTTCTTCGACGAACTGGGCGGCGTGCTCGATGCGGTCCAACCGTTTCCCGGCGAAGACGCCCTCTACGGTCAGTTCCGAGTCCTGCTCGACAGCGCCAAGAACGACGACATCAACAAGGTGCTCACCGACACCGCGGTCGCGACCGAGCGCGACGTGATCGCGCCGTTCTTCGAATGGCGATACAACGGCCGGCCCGCGGGTAATGGCTGGAACCGTTCCACCAACAACGCCCAGTTCGGATACGACTACTACAACCGCACCGGCACCGCGAAGTCGAACATGTTCGACAACCGGCCCACCGAGACCCAGTATTTCTACACCGACAACGACGCGAGCGGCGAAAGCCTGCAGGGTAATCGGAACTACCGGGTGACGTTCCCCGCCGGCGGCGAGCCACCGGTTCGCGGGTTCTGGTCTTTGACGCTGTACAACGACAAGCATCTGTTTCACCCGAACGACTTGAAGCGTTACTCGCTCGGTACCAAGAGCAAGCAGCTCAAGCGCGGCGACGACGGATCAGTGATCATCTACGTCGGAGCGAAACCGCCTGCGCCGGAGAACGAATCGAACTGGCTGCCCGCCCCGGAAGCACACTTCTCGCTGTACATCCGCGCGTACTGGGGTGAACAGGGCATCCTCGACGGATCCTGGAAACCGCCCGCGGTGGAGGTGCTGTGAGCGGCCTCAATCGACCATGACGAAGTCGTCGAGCTTGAACGATTTGTCGAAGAAGGGCTGCAGCGGGGCGTAAAGCCGGAAGTAGACGAACCACCCGTCGTCGCCCACGGTCTTCATGTGGTTGCTCGCGTAGCCCGCCGGTGCGTCGGGCCCGATGAAGAGGTCGATGCTGCCATCGTCGTTGTGCTTCAGGTCCTCCATCGTGCTGTCTAGATTGACGCTGCGAATCTCGTTGCCGCCGTTGTCATACGGCCGACGGGTGTTCTCGCTGTAGAGCGTCAGCGCCCAGAACTGACCGACCGGCACCTCAGCGGGCACGTGCAGGCGGTAGTTCTTGTCGGCCCGCAGCATGTCGCCCTTGCTGTCGCGTTTGCTGGTCATGTAGACCTGGCCGGCGCCCGGAGTCGGATTCACCATGCCGTCGCTGCTGCCCACCGCCTCGTAGAACCAGGTGACGCGCTCATCCAACTCGATGCGGGTATCGGTTTCCTGCGCGGTGTGGAAGTCGAAGCTCTTGTACCACGACGTGCCCGGCCAATACGGTTCGGTGTAGCGGGGATTGACCTGCAGGTTGCGAGTCATCAATTCACCCATCGCGGCGCCTTCGAGCAGGGCGGTTCGTTGCCGCCCGTCGGGATCGAAGGCCTTGCCCTTCTCGATGCCCAGAGGTGACAACATCGCCATCCACGCCTTGTCGACTTCGCGGACGGGTTCCTCGTTGATGATCTCGGCGAGCTTGCGCCAATAGTCCAGTCCGCGTGGTGCGGTCGCGCTCCACTCGACGTCCTTGCCCGCGATGAAGCGGGCATTCGACAGCGGTTGGCCGACGCGGCCCACCTTGTAGCCGGCGGTGAATGTGTCGAAGTAGCCGGCCTCCCGGTCGAGAATGCGAATTCCGATCATGACGTTGTTGGTCGCGCTCTGAAAGACGTAGGCGTCGTCGCGCTGGTACTTGCCCGGATCGTCCTCAGGCCCGACGATGATGTAGGTCGCCCCGTTGCCTTTGTCGGGTCCCGTCAGGCCGAGGTCCAAGACGGGCCGCTGCCAGAAGTCGAGCACCCCGCCCGCCGTCTGCCCGGGCGGGTAGCTGATCTCGAGCGGCCCTGAACCGAGATTCCCGAACCCGAAGATGTAGGGAGTGGTCAGGTTCGCGGTGACGATGCCGCGCTTCTCCTTCAACGACTCGAGCACCGCGAAGTCGTTTTCGCTCTCCGCGCCGAACGCGGTCGCCTGGTTCCCGCGCCACGTGGCGATGCTGACCAAGGGGTGACTCCAGACGTAGCTTTGGGTGGCCGCGTTGATAGTCCATCTCTGCGAACAGGCGCTGCGACGCGTCGTCGTCGAAATAACTGTCCACCAGGGATATCGGCCCGACGGGCGTCTCGATTACTTCGTCTCCGTGCAGGCTCGCCGATTCCAGCGGCACCGTTTGTTGAGTCATATTGGGCTCCTGAGTGTTTGATGGGTATCCGGTCACTGCTTGACGAAGTCGCCGGGTTTGTACTTGCGGTCGAAGAACTCCTTAGTCGGGCCGTACCAGCGGATGAGGCTGAACCAGCCGCGACCCGGCACGGTCTTGAGCCAGTTACGTGCTCCGTCTGGTCTCTGCGGTCCGACATGGAAAGTGACCGTGCCGTCGTCGTTGTATGCCAAATCGTTCATCGAATTCAGCGACGGATACACCTGGCCGTCAGCGGCCACGCCTGCCGCCGTCTCGGCGTCGTAGATCGTGAGCGACCACAGGATGTTCGCCGGCGGGTCCGCGGGCATGTCGATGCGGTAGGTGTGCTCGCCGCGCAGATACTCGCCGCTGCTGTCCTTGTAGGCGGCGCAGTACTTGGCTCCCAGTCCGACGACCGACGAGATCATGCCCGTGCTGACCGAGTAGGCGTTGACGAACATGTGGGCTTTGGCGTTGACGTCGGTGTGCCCTGTGGTTCGATCCCGGAACTGCTCGTCGAGCAGGGTATGCATGAAATCGTCGAGTTCGGTCTTGGCATGCGCCACCCAGTGCCGGTCGTCCCACCACAGGCCGTCCGCCTCCGCGTCGAAATGCGCCGCGATGTTCTTGGCCATCTTCCACGCCGTCTGCGCGCCCAGATCCAACAGTTCGCGCTGTCGTGCGGCGGGCGCGAACTCGGCGCCCTTGACGATGCCCAGCGCGGCGAGCATGCCATGCATGTACGGGTCGACCGCGTCGATCCGCTCCCCTTGGATCATCTCGTCGAGCACATCGAAATAGCTGCCGTCCCCGGGGAACAGCGCATTGGCGGGAATGTCGGATACGTGCGGGAACTGCATTGGCTCGGCGACGCCGTTCAGGGGGCGGATCGTGATGCCCTCGACGGAGGCCACTCCAGGCGAGAGATCGTCCACTGAGGTGAAGAAGCCCCGCAGGAAGATGAACACGCCGTTGGTCGGACTGGTGTACACGAAGTACTTGTCGTCGGTATCGACCTGCTGTCCCTCCGGTACGACCAGATATTTTCCGCCTCGACCCTTATCGGGCCCGGGAATGCCGATGTCTCCTCGGTACTGCATGCCGCCGATGTTCGGCCCGATCAGCGGACGGTGCCAGAAATCGTCCATCAGGCCCTGGAGTTTCGGCGGTGCCTCGACCACCAACGGGCCAGTGGCGGAGAGGTCGGCGAAAGCCAGTCCGTAGATGACGTCCGAGTTGGGTGTCGTGATGATCGTGTTCGGCTTGAGTCGCTTCTCGTAGACCGACATGACGTGGTAGCCGTACCCGGCGACGTCACCGAGACCTTTCTTCATCGCGTACATGTTCACCGCGGGCAAAGCCCACAGATACACCTGCACCGCTCGTTGGAAGTACAGTTCCTCATCCAGGGCGCGGGCGGCGTCGTCGGATGGATAACCGCCATCGAAAGCGAGGTTTGCCAAGGTCTGGAAACGGTCGGCGGGCAGTGTCACTTACGGTTCCTTTCGAAGAATTTGTGGCGCAGGACCAGTCTTGTCGTCGGGCCGCTAGCAGTCGATGCAGTCCACGAAAGTCAGAGCAAGCTGGCGGTCAGCCCGCCGTCGACGACATAAGAGGCGCCGGTGCAGAACGAAGCACGGTCGCCGGCGAGGAACAACGCGACCGCGGCGACATCCTCGACGCTGACATAGCCGCCCTGGGCCTGCGCGATGACGGCGTCGAAGTCGACCCCCAGCACTTCGGTGTAGCTCGTCTTGTTTCCGGTGACCAGTGCGGTCTCGGCGAACCCGGGCAGGATCGAGTTGACCCGAATTCCGTGTGGCCGCAGTTCCAAAGCGGCGGTTTTGGTCAGGTTGACAACACCCGCCTTGGCCGCCGCGTAGTGGCCGACCAGAGGGGTGCCACACATCGCGGTGACCGAGCCCATCGTGATGATCGACCCCTCCGTGCCCGCCGCGAGCATCGCCCGTGCGGCGTGCTTGACGGTGAGGAACACCCCGTCGAGGTTGATCGACATCATCGTGCGCCACATGTCGAAGGACATCTCGGTCAGCGGCGACACGGTGGCGACACCGGCGTTGGCGACCGCGATGTCGACCTGCCCGTGTAGGTCGAGCGTGAATTCGATCAGCTCGGCGACGCTGTCCTCGTCTCGGACGTCACACGGATGCGCCGCGGCGCCGGGCAGGCCGCGCCCGACGTCGGTGACGACGTCTCCGTCGACGTCGGAGACGACCACCTTTGCGCCATTGGCTGCGTAGGTGCGGGCGATCTCCAGGCCGATTCCGCGCGCGGCTCCGGTGATAACGGCGACCTTGCCCATCAGGCAATTCGCGACTGGGGTTGAGCTGCTTCGGGTTTCAGTTGCGTGGGTCATAGCATTGCTCCTGTCTAGAAGAGGTTTGCAGTCAGGCCACCGTCGACGACGTAGTGGCTGCCGGTGATGAAGCGCGCTTCATCGGACGCCAGGAAGGCCACGGTCTCGGCGACATCGCCCGGCGTGCCGAATCGGCCTTGTTTGAGTTCGATGAGGTCGTCGAACGGAATCGGCGAGATCGCTTCGATCGGCGCGGCGAGCCGGTCGGCCATGTCGGTCTGCACGATGCCGGGGCACACGGCGTTGACGCGGATCGCCGCCGCGCGCAACTCGATGGCGGTCGACTCCGTGAAGCGGATCACCGCTCCCTTGGAGGCGCAGTAAGCGCTGAGCAGAGGGCCGCCGGCGGTTCCGGCCACGGACGCCATGTTGACGATCGCCGCGCCGCCCGCTTCAGCGAGCGCGGGCACCGCGGCCTTGGTGAAGCGGAACGTACCAACGACGTTGATGTCGAGGATTCGCGTGAACTCCTCATCGGTGATGTCGACGACGGGTTTGGCGATCTCGATGCCGGCGTTGTTCACCAGCAGATCCAGCCCGCCGAAGGTGTCGACCGCGGCGGCGACGGCGGCGGTCGCATCTGCTGTCGACCGAACATCGCATCCGATGCCGATGCACTCATTACCCAATTCGGCCGCAGCAGAGGAGGCCCCGTCGCCGTCGATGTCGGCAATGGCGACCCTGGCGCCGCCTGCGACCAGGCGCCGCGCGATGGACAGTCCGATGCCGCGCGCGGCTCCGGTCACGATTGCCCGGCGATCTGACAGGTCATTCATGGTGTTCTCTCCAATTCCTTTGTTGCGAGGGTTGTTCGGCGGTCGGTCAGAGCCGCGACAACGCGGCCCTGGCCGCGTGGTAGCCGCACATTCCGTGTGCGCCGGGGCCCGGGGGCGTGGCTGCCGAGCAGACATAGAAACCGGGGGCACCGGTGGAATACGGCGACAGTGTGACGCGCGGACCGAACGTCAGCTGCCGGATGTCCTTGGCGCCGGTCATGATGTCGCCGCCGACATAGTTGGCGTTGTACTCGGACATCGCCGTGGTGCTGCGGGTGGTGTGGTCGACGATGCGCTCGCGGAAACCTGGTGCGAAGCGCTCGATCTGGGCGATGATCGCCTCGGTCGCGTCTCCGGTGTAGCCGTTGGGCACGTGGGCGTATGTCCAGACCGGATGAATCCCGCCGATCGAGCGCTGTGGGTCCGCGAGATACTGCTGGCCCACGAGGACGAAGGGACGTTGCGGCATCCGGCCGGCGTAAACCTCGCGCTCGGTCGAGGCGATCTCGACGAATTTCCCGCCAAGGTGCACGGTGCCCGCCTTGCGGGCATGCGGGTTGGTCCACGGCACGCCGCCGTCGACCGCGAAGTCCACCTTGAACGCGCCAGGTCCGCGCCGAAAGCGTCGGTAGGCGCGAGACACCCGGCGCGGCAACCGATCACCCATGATTTCGGCGACGGATTCGGGCGTCAGGTCGAACATGATGATATCGGCGGGCGGCAACTGCCCGACGGAGTCGACGCGTATGCCGGTCTCGATCTTGCCGCCGAGGTCGAGCAGCAGCGCAGCCATGGCGTCGGTGATTGTTTGCGATCCGCCCGCGGCCACCGGCCACCCGTGCCGATGACCTGCGGTGAGGATGCCCAGCCCGATGGCCGATGTCATCGGCAAATGCAGCGGCCGGAACGCATGGGCGGCGACGCCGCCGAACAAAGCGCGGGCCTGATCGGTGCGGAACACCCGAGCCAGCGCCGAGGCGGGCAGTACCGTCGGGGCCCCGAACCTGGCCAGCGTCAGCGGGTGCTCCGGGACCTGCATCAGCGGGCCCATGATGTCGTCGGCCAGCGCGTCGAAATTGGCCGCGGGACGATCGAAAAGGGCTTGCCAGCGGGAGCCGTCGGCGCGGAGCGAGGCGGCGGTGTCGGCCACCGACCGGTAGAGCACGCCCGCGGTCCCGTCGTCCAATGGATGGGCGCAGTCGACTTCGGTCCACCGCCATTCCAGCCCGTAGCGGTTCAGCCCAAGGTCGGTCAGCACAGGAGAGCCGACCGCCATCGGGTGGATCGCCGAGCAGTGGTCGTGCAGCATGCCGGGCAGCAAGGCTTCGCTGGTCCTGGTGCCGCCGCCGATGTCGTCGGCGGCCTCCAGCACCGTGACCGAGAGCCCGGCGCGGGCCAGGACGACGGCGGCGGCGAGCCCGTTGGGGCCGCTACCAACGACGATCGCGGTCCTCACGCAAACGCCTTGTTTCCGTTGTCGTTCCGGTGGCCTCTCAGCGACCAGGTCACATCGGTGGGGATCGGGCCGTCGGGCAGCCACGGCTGCGCGTTGACCGCGTCGCTGACCTTCCAGGTGCCTGTCTCGATCACACCGATGGCGGCGTCGATCAACTTGTAGTGCTGCACCGGACTGCCCCATGCCTGCGACTCCACCCACGCCACGACCAACTCGCCGGGCTCGAAGTTGGCTTCGGTCTGCACCGCCGCGATGAGGTCCTCGTTATGAAGGTGCCCGTCGCCGAAGTTGAAGCCGATCAACGTGTTGCAGATGAACTCGGCTTCACGCACCGTTCGGGTGTCGATGTCGGGCAGTGACTTCAGCAGCACCGAGAACAGGCCGCGGCCTTGGCTGTGCATCGAGCGCCAGGCGACGGGCTGGTTCATGGTGACCTCCGCCCATTGCGGCTCGTATCCGAAGGCGACGAACTGGTCGACGGTGTTCGTCGCCGACCGGGTCACCCTGTTCAGCTTCTTCTCGGCGCCCGGCGTGAAGGTCCACGTCGCCGATGCCCAGTTGCCCGCGTACTGGCGCATCGAGGGCAGGAACGACACCTTGTCGGGCCGGAAATTGCCCAGGATGGGGAAGAACAGCAAGCCGGCGACGATCGCGGCGGTCAGCCACGGCGACGACATGTCCGTCACGGCAAAGCCTTCCCAGGTGGGGAAGCCGACGAACAGGAACAGCGACGCGTAGGCGAACAGCACGTTCCACTCCAGCGGAACGGCCAGCGGGAACGTCGAGATGATGAACAGGTGGAAGGCCACCATCAGCAACGCGGCGCCGATCGTCAGAACCTTGTTCTGCGAGAACAACAATGTCAGCGGGGCGATGATCTCGACCGTCGTGCCCATCACGTGTGCCATCACATCGGCGGTCCGCGATGGCCGCAGATCGTGCGGATAGTCACGGTAGTGGGCACGTTTGACCCATCGGAACGGGATCAGGGGGCTGTTGCTCACCATCGGCGGGATCACGTTGGAGAAATGCTTGCCGAACTTCGACACCCCCGCGCCGACCCAGACCACAACGATGAGCAGTTTCAGGGCGATGATCATGTCGGTGAACTGCAGCACGGTGAAGAACACCATCGCTGGCAGATACTGTTCTCCGCGAGCGCCGAGGAAAATCGTCTTGTCCCGCAGCCCCGTCAGCACCAGCAAGACAATCGGCGCCACCAGTAACGCCGGACTGACCAAACCGGAAGTGTTGTTCGGCAGAACGTTTGACAATGACTCGCTGGGCACACCGGGTGCCACCAGCGGCGCCGCGACCGCCACCAGGAGTGCGACGTAGAGCAGGACGTCGAACCAGGTACGCCGATCGCCGGCGGTGAACGGGACCCACTTGTAGGGACGCAGCCGGATTGTGCCTGGCCTGGCCCAGAACCGGATGCCCCCTGTCATGGGTTTGACCTTGCCGGCCAGCGGACCCCATGAGCCGGCGACGCCGATCGTCTCCAGCAGCACCGTCCACAGCACCGCTTTCTGGTAGACGATCGGTTGGTTCCACCACTGCGAGACGTGCCAGAACCCTGGTAGATCCGATGTGACCGTGGCGACGATGACACCGCCGAGCGCGTAGAAGAAGACAAGCTTGGTGAGGTAGATGACATGCACCATCGTCGGCGAGCCGAAGCCGTGCTCGACCCAGTTGGTGCTGAGGATGCGCAGACGCTCCCGGAGGGGCTGGCGGAGGAACTCCTGCGGGTCGACCGCGGGAAGGTCCGGTTGTGTGAATCCCATGGCAATATCTCCTGTTTCGAATAGGTAGTGCCGAGTCAGACGGACGGGGCGACGGCGTTGACGGATTTGCGCAAAGTCGGCTTGTCGATCTTGCCGACGGCGTTCTTGGGCAGTTCGTCGAGGACCGTGATCTCCACGGGCAGTTTGTATTTGGAGAGGAGTGCCGCCAAGTGCTCACGCACCGCCTCGATGTCGAGCACACTGCCGGGCGACGCGGCGACGAACATCACCGGTTCCTCCCCGTACAGCGGATTCGCTCGGCCGACGACGGCCGCCTCAGCGATCTCGGGCAAGCGGTACGCGACGGTTTCGATTTCCTTCGGATAGATGTTCTCGCCGCCGCGGATGATCATGTCCTTGGCGCGGTCGATGAGCACCAGATAGCCGTCCTCGTCGAGACGGCCGATGTCACCGGTGTGCAGCCATCCGTCGATAAGCGTCTTGTCGGTATCTTCGGGTCGGTTGAGATAGCCGCGCATCACGTTCGGGCCTGCGATGAGGACCTCACCGGCCTCGCCGTCGGGCACCGGGTTCCCGTCAACGTCGGCGATGCGGATGCGTTGTCCCGGCAGGGGCAGGCCGACGGTGCCGGCCTTTCGCTTGCCGCGCAGCGGGTTGCCGGTGCTGGCGCAGGCGCCCTCGGACAGTCCGTAACCCTCGACTATTTCTACGCCGTAACGCTTTTCGAAGCGGTCCAGCAGTTCCACACTCGCAGGCGCCGCTCCACACACCGCAAACCGCAGCGTCGACGTATCCGTGCTCTGATCCGTGGGCAGGTCGGCGAGCATGGTGTAGATCGTCGGTACCGCCGAAAAAAATGTCGCGCCGCATTTCTCGACTCGGCTGAAGAAGGTGGTGGCGTCGAATCGGCCGGCGATCGTGGTACGTCCACCGGCGAGCAACGGTGACAGCGTGCCCACGACGATGCCGTTGACGTGGAACAGCGGCAGGACGAGCAGGCTGTGGTCCGCCGCGGTCAGTTCGAAGGCATCGATCACCATGCGGCACATCGCATTCAGGTTGGCGTGGTCCAGCATGACCCCTTTGGGGCGGCCCGTTGTGCCGCTCGTGTAGATCAACAGCGCCAAGGCGTTCGCATCGGACGGCGCCGCCGCGTCGTGTGTGCACGGGTCGGCGGTGAGGTCGCGGGTCGTGATCGTTGTCGCGCTGACCCCGAGGTCGCGGGGCTCCTGCACGACGAGGACCTTCGCGGCGGCGTCGGTAATCTGAAAACCGGCTTCGTCATTCGACAGCGACGGGTTAAGCGGTGTCACCGCGGCGCCGACTCGCCACGCTGCAAACAGGGTCACCACCAGGTCGACGGTGTTCGGAAGCATGACGGCGACGACATCGCCTGCACTCACTCGGTGGCGGCGAAGCGTCTCCGCCGCCCGCGCAACTGCGTCCAGAAAATCGGCATTGGACAGGGCGGCGTTGTCGTCGGACAGGCACAACGCGGCAGGCGCCTCGGCGGCGCGTCGGTCGGGGAGCGAGGGCAGGTTCACGGTTGGTCCTGGTTCTGTCGGTTACGAAGACAGGACGAACGCTATGAATCGATGACGCCCGAAACACCGTCGTCACGCAACCAAGTCAAGCGACTGGCTTGTCTCGCCAGGACAAACGCCCGCGCCCTGCCCGGGTCCGGCGCCGATTCCGCCTCGCCACTTGTTGCCAGGAGACAAGGCGGCGCCCATGCTTCGTCGGTTGGAGACATCGTGGCCGACACCGCGGCTGCGTAACTTTTCACGGCGAACGCGCTGCTCAACCCGGCAGGAGTTCACCTTTCCCAACACATCCGCTGCTTGTAGAAATGGAGCGACCATGTCCTACCTCGCCCCCATCGCTATCTTCCTGATGGTGCTTCTTCCGGTGCTCGTGCCCGCCGCGATCACCGGGTGTCACGCCGCCGCGGCCGGCCTGCGCCGGCGCCCGGTCCGCACTGCGCGAGCCACGGCTCCGCGCCGGGCGCAGGTTGCGGCGGCCGCCGCGTAGGCGTCAACGCAATACCGCGCCCCGAAACCAGCGACACAGCAGCAATGCGAGTTCGACGTCGATGCGGTCGGCGGCGATCGGCCGCCCTCTTCGCTCCTCAGCGCGCTGAACGCGGTACTTCACGGTGTTGAAGTGCATGTTCAACTCCGCCGCCGCGGCCTTGTAGCTGGCACCGGTCTGCAGGAAGACGCGCAGCGTTTCCCGGAGCCGTTCATCGTTGTCGGTGTTCGACGCCAGCGGGCCGAGCACCTCGCTGACCCAGGCGCTTGCGGCGTCGACGTCGCGCCCAACCAGCGCAGCGGCGGACAGGCCCGAATCCTCGTTGGCGATGATCCAGTGCCCATGCGGATCCGAGGCGGTCGCCACCGCACGCGCGCCCAGCGCCTGGCGGTGCGAACGCCGGAAGCCGTCCACGCCGGGTAGCGGGTCGCCGAGTGCGAGCGATGGGGATTCATGGTTCGCTTGGATGAATTCGCGACAGGTTGAAACCGCTTCTCGCGCAGCGTCGGCCGACAGTGGGATCCACGTCCACGCACTCACCCGGTCCGCGGCGACGAACAGCGGACGACCCTGGCTGCCAAGGCATTCGCCGAGCGCACGTACGAACCGCTCCATCCGAATCAGCTCGTCGCCCTGGTCGGCCTCCGGGCACCACGCCACGGCGGCGAGATGCCATTGCCGGAGCGGATATCCGATCGCCGAGCTGGTCGCGTCGACGTCGACCAGGTCGGCATCGAGAAGTTCGCGTACCCGCAATGCGCGCGTGCTGTTCTGATTTTCCAGCCAGCGGTCGCGCTCGCTCTGATAAGCGGCGATCACCTGCTGCGAGATCCAGTCGATGTACTTGAACGTGGTTGCGGTGATCTGCTCGAAGACGTCGAGCGCGCGTTGCGGATCGAGATCGGCCACACGGACCTCGTTTAGCACTTCACCGAGCAGCGTCTGCTGGCCCAGCCGATAGGCGCGTACCAGCGCGTTCGCGGATATTCCCCGCTGAGCCAGCCTGCGCGCGTACTCCAACGCCGAGGTTGGCGGCTCGACATGTTCGATTGGTATCTCGTGGCGGATCGCTGAAAAGACGGTGTCGACGTTGCCCTCGGCGCTGGCCCTCAGCAGTTCGACCAGCGCAGCCTCGCCGCGTAGCTCCGAGATTTCGGCCAGCAAGTACTGGTGAATGGTTTCGATGACGTCGTCGATGCGGTCGGTCAACCGCGCGGCGATCGTCGCGGCCGCCTCGGCGATGTCTACGGCGTGATCGTGCTCCGCCATCGACGAATCGTAGGCAGGTCGCCCGCCCGGTCGCGGCTAGTTGCCGTTCTTCGACTCCCGCCAGGCCCGCTCGAACGGCAACCGCCACGCGTTGGGCGCGATCAACTGGTGAATCGCATTGGGGCCCCAGGTGCCCTGCGGGTACGGCTTGGCAGGTGGCGGGTCGGTCAGCAGGTTCTCCGAACGCTCCCACAGCGATTCGATGCCTTCTGCGGTGGTGAACAGCGTGTGGTCGCCGCGCATCGCGTCCAGGATCAGCCGCTCATAGGCCTCGAGGACGTCGTTCATGGTGTCGATCTCCTGGGTGGAGAACTGCATCGACAGCTTGTCCAGCTTCATGCCGGGCCCGGGCCGTTTGCCGTAGAACGACAGTGACACCTTGGAGTTGTCGGCCAGGTCGAACGTCAGATGGTCCGGACCCTGCGAGCCGACGCCGGAGCCCGACGGGAACATCGAGCGCGGCGCCTCCTTGAAGGCGATCGAGATGATCCGCATGCCCTCGGCCATCCGCTTGCCCGTGCGCAGGTAGACCGGGACGCCGGCCCAGCGCCAGTTGTCGATGCCGACCTTCAGCGCGATGAACGTCTCGGTGTCGGAATCCCTTGCCACACCGTCTAGTTCGCGATATCCGGTGAACTGGCCGCGGACCACATCGGAACACTTGACCGGCAGCATCGACCGGAACACCTTGTTCTTCTCTTCGCTGATTGCGCGGGGCTCCAACGCCGTCGGCGGCTCCATCACCACGAAGGCCATCACCTGGAACAGGTGGGTGACCACCATGTCCTTGTAGGCGCCGGTGCTCTCGTAGAAGTTGGCCCGTTCGTCCAGTCCCAGCGTCTCCGGGATGTCGATCTGGATGTGGTCGATGAAATTGCGGTTCCAGATCGGCTCGAACAGGCCGTTGGCGAACCGAAAAGCCAGGATGTTCTGCGCGGCCTCCTTGCCGAGGAAGTGGTCGATCCGAAAGACCTGGCTCTCGTCGAACGTCTCGTGCACGAAGTCGTTGAGTTCGACGGCGCTGGCCAGATCGGTGCCGAACGGCTTCTCCATCACGACGCGGGACCGCTCGACGAGTTTCGCGTCGCGCAGCATGGTGATCACCGCCCGCGCGGCCTTCGGCGGAACCGACAGGTAGTGCAGGCGGCGGACCTCGGGCCCCAGCTTCTTCTCGGCCTCGGTGACAGCCGTCGCGAGCGCCTCGGGCCCGGCGCCCTGCGGGACATAGGTGACCGTCTCGGCAAAACGTTCCCACTGCTCCTTGGTGAGCTTGTGGGTGCCGAAGTCGTCGATCGCGGACTTGGCCAGCTTGAGGAAGTCCTCTCGCGAGACGTCCTCCAACGAGGTGGCGACGATCTCGATGTTGGGCGCCAGCTTCGACTGGTCCAGGTAGGCCAGCCCGGGGATCAGCTTCCGTCGGGCCAGGTCACCCGTCGCCCCGAAGAGCACCACGACATGCGGGTCGACCGCGAAGTCGTCGTATCGGTGAGGGCGAGCGCCCGGCGCCGGGTAAGAGATGGTCTGGGGGTTCGTTGTCGCCACCTCCGGCATGATTCCACCGCCGCCATATTCGTGCACGGATACCCGGGCTCCGCCATCGCGGCGTCACACGCCGGACCTTTGGGTGTTACCCGCAATCCGCCAAGCCAACCGGCGCGACACGCGGGGTGGGGTCCTCGTCAATTTCTCAGCTGCCCCATAACTGGCCGGTGTAACCTCCGGGCGGTTGGGGAGCACGCGACGACGCAACGACACCGACGAGGCGGGCCATGGCAACCGAATTCAACGGCAAGATCGAGCTGGACATCCGCGATTCGGAGCCCGACTGGGGCCCCTACGCCGCGCCCACCGCGCCCGACGGCGCACCCAACATCCTCTACCTCGTCTGGGACGACACCGGCATCGCGACATGGGACTGTTTCGGTGGCCTGGTGGAGATGCCGACGATGAGTCGCATCGCCGAACGCGGTGTGCGGCTGTCCCAGTTCCACACGACGGCACTGTGCTCGCCGACCCGCGCGTCGCTGCTGACCGGACGCAACGCCACCACTGTCGGCATGGCCACCATCGAGGAGTTCACCGACGGGTTCCCGAACTGCAACGGCCGTATCCCCGCCGACGCCGCCCTGGTGTCGGAGGTGCTCAACGAGCGTGGGTACAACACCTACTGCGTGGGCAAGTGGCACCTGACGCCGCTGGAAGAGTCCAATCTTGCTGCCACCAGGCGCCATTGGCCGCTGTCGCGCGGATTCGAACGGTTCTACGGCTTCATGGGCGGCGAGACCGACCAGTGGTATCCGGACCTGGTGTACGACAACCACCAGGTCTCACCCCCGGCGACGCCCGAAGAGGGCTACCACCTGTCCAAGGACATCGCCGACAAGACGATCGAGTTCATCCGGGACGCGAAGGTGATCGCACCGGACAAGCCGTGGTTCTCCTACGTCTGCCCGGGCGCGGGGCATGCGCCCCACCACGTCTTCGCCGACTGGGTCGAAAAGTACTCGGGCAAGTTCGACATGGGCTGCGAGCGCTACCGCGAAATCGTGCTGGAGAACCAGAAGAAGCTCGGCATCGTCCCGCCGGACACCGAATTGTCGCCCGTCAACCCGTATCTCGACGTGAAAGGCCCGAACGGGGAGCCGTGGCCGCCGCAGGACACGGTGCGTCCGTGGGAGTCGCTGAACGACGAAGAGAAGCGCCTGTTCAGCCGGATGGCCGAGGTGTTCGCCGGATTCCTGTCCTACACCGACGAGCAGATCGGCCGCATCCTGGACTACCTTGAGGAGTCCGGGCAGTTGGACAACACCATCGTCGTGGTGATCTCCGACAACGGCGCCAGCGGCGAAGGCGGGCCGAACGGATCGGTCAACGAGGTGAAGTTCTTCAACGGCTACATCGACACCGTCGAGGAGAGCATGAAGAGCCTCGAGCACCTCGGCGGCCCGGACACCTACCCGCACTACGCGATCGGGTGGGCGATGGCGTTCAACACTCCCTACAAGCTGTACAAGCGTTACGCCTCCCACGAAGGCGGCATCGCCGACACCGCAATCATCAGCTGGCCCAACGGAATCAAGGCTCACGGCGAAGTTCGCGACAACTACGTCAACGTCTGCGACATCACGCCGACGGTCTACGACCTGGTCGGCATCACCCCGCCCGACGTGGTGGCCGGGATAACGCAGAAGCCCCTCGACGGCGTGAGTTTCAAAGCGGCTCTTGACGATCCGTCGGCCGACACCGGCAAGGACACGCAGTTCTACACCATGCTCGGCACCCGCGGGATCTGGCACAAAGGCTGGTTCGCCAACACCGTGCACGCCGCGTCCCCCGCGGGCTGGTCGAACTTCGACAAGGACCGCTGGGAGCTCTACCACATCGACACCGACCGCAGTCAGTGTCATGACCTGGCCGCCGAGAACCCCGACAAGCTCGAGGAGATGAAGGAGCTGTGGTTCTCCGAGGCCGCGAAGTACAACGGTCTGCCGCTGGCCGACCTCAACCTGATGGAGACGCTGACGCGCTTCCGCCCCTACCTCACGGGTGAGCGCAAGAGCTTCATCTATTACCCGAACGCCGCCGAGGTCGGCATGGGCGCGGCCGCCGAGCCTCGCGGACAGTCGATCTCGGTGCTGGCCGAGGTGACCATCGACACCACCGGCGCTGAGGGCGTGCTGTACAAGCAGGGCAGCGGCCACGGCGGCCACGTGCTGTTCATCCAGGACGGGCGGCTGCACTACGTCTACAACTTCATGGGCGACGAGGAGCAGATGGTGTCGTCGCCCGGCGCGGTCCCGCTGGGCCCGCACATCTTCGGGGCCAGTTACAGCCGCACGGGCACGGTGGAAAACAGCCACACGCCGCTCGGGGACGTCACGCTCTACATCGACGGCGACGCCGTCGCCACGCTGGCGGATGTGAAGGCCCACCCGGGGACCTTCGGTCTGGCGGGGGCCACCATCAGCGTCGGACGCAACACCGGATCGGCGGTGTCGAGTACGTTCAAGGCTCCCTATGCATTCACCGGAGGCACCATCGCCCAGGTCAACGTCGACCTCTCGGGGGCGCCGTACGTCGACGTCGAGAAAGAGATGGCGCTGGCCTTCGCGCGAGACTGACGGTGTGGCGGTGAAGCAGATCGGTCGGATGGCGCTGGTGCTGCTGAGCCTGCTGGCACCGCCGCTCGCCGGGTGCGTGCGGACCGACGAGGGCGTCGCGATCCGCAGTGAGAGTGCCCCGACAACCACCGGCGAGCAGCCGCCGTCGACGGCCCGATCAACCGAGGATGCCGGCCCCGCCGCACCGGGCATCGTCACCACCACCCGCACACCCATCCCCGCCGGCCAGGTCAGCTGCGCGCAACCGGTCAAGCCCGCCGTGTCGGCGGTGGCGAAGGTGGCCGACCCGGCCGCGCCGACGATCACGGTCGCGGTGCCCGACGGCTGGTCGGTGCAACCGGGCTCGGGCGACGTCGGGCTGCGCATGCAGGGACCCGACGGCATGTTCGCCACGGTGACGATCGAGTCGACGAAGCTCGACCCGGAGGCGGCGTTCACCGACTACGCCGACAAGCTGATGGCGGTGTCGACGGTCAGCAGCGTGAGCGTGCTGCCCGCCGAACTGTGTGGCTACAGCGGACAAAAACTGATGGGGGCGTGGTCGGACACGCCGCAGCAGTCCGTGGAGTTCCTCGACCGCATCGCGCACATCTGGACCAACGCCGACGACTATCTGGTGGCCATCCACGTGCAGGCGCCTGCGGGAACCGACGGTTTCGACGCCGACTCGACGGTGCTGATCGAGGATTTCGCCATCGGAATACCCTGAAACCATGCTCACCGAGCTCGTCGAATTGCCGGGCGGAACCTTTCGGATGGGGTCGACGAGCTTCTATCCGGAAGAGGCGCCGATCCACACGGTGTCGGTGGCGGCGTTCGCCATCGACCGTCATCCGGTCACGAATGCGCAGTTCGCCGAATTCGTCGATGCCACTGGCTACGTCACCGTCGCCGAGCGCGAACTCGACCCCGCGCTGTTCCCCGGTGCGGACCCCGCCGACCTGGTACCGGGCGGGTTGGCGTTCCGGCCGACGGCGGGCCCGGTGGACCTGCGTGACTGGCGCCAGTGGTGGGAGTGGAAACCGGGCGCGTGCTGGCGGCACCCGTTCGGCCCGGACAGCGGAGTCCCGGATCGGCCGGACCACCCGGTCGTGCAGGTCGCGTTTCCCGACGCGGCCGCGTACGCGCGATGGGCGCACCGCCGACTGCCCAGCGAGGCAGAGTGGGAGTACGCCGCGCGAGGTGGCAGCACGGCAACCTATGCCTGGGGCGACGATCCCGTGCCCGACGGGCAGCTGATGGCCAACACGTGGCAGGGCCGCTTCCCGTATCGCAACGACGGCGCCCTGGGCTGGACGGGCACATCGCCCGTCGGCAGCTTCCCCCCGAACGGCTACGGCCTGGTCGACATGATCGGCAACGTGTGGGAGTGGACGACAACGCAGTTCACCGGCCACCACCGCGTCGACCAGCCGGCGCAGGGCTGCTGCCCGCCCACCGACACCGCCGACCCGTCGGTCAACCAGGCGCTCAAGGGCGGCTCGCACCTCTGCGCGCCGGAGTACTGCCACCGCTACCGGCCGGCGGCGCGCTCGCCGCAGTCGCAGGACAGCGCCACCACGCACATCGGATTCCGCTGCGTGGCCGACGTCTAGCTGTACTGACCTGACAGGTTAGGTACGCGGCTGGCTGGTGGTTGACCGCCGAGTGCGGTGTGACCGCGGTGATGATTA
>NZ_QQBJ01000034.1 GCF_003347205.1 Mycolicibacterium moriokaense | reverse complement strand
CAAAACCTCCGGACCGAACTCCAACCACTCCTTCGCATCCGGAGACTCCACACCCACATAACCCAACGCCTTCACCAACATGCGTAAAACCTTTCTAAGGCGACCGAACTTCGTTGCGCATCGCGCCGGTGGCGAGTTCCAGCCCTCCCGACGGCTGGTTCAGACCCCGCACGCCCAAGCCGCCGTCACTGTTGATGACGACGCCGGTCACTGCTCGCGAGTTTTCTGCAGACGCGAGTAGCAAGTACAGGCCGGCATGATCGGCAGGCTGCTGGGCGCACTGCAGAGGGTTCGTGACACTCATCATGTCGGCGATGCCGGGCACCGATGACAACACGTTTCCGCCCTGGCCGAGGTCTTCGATGCCACGTAGGCCCGTTATCGTGCCGCCTGGAGCCACGCCATTCACCCGGATCTTCGGCGCCAACTCGTACGCCAGTTCACGCACTACGCCAACGACTGCGTGCTTGGAAGCGGTGTATAGCGGGCCGCCACCGGAGGCATAGAAGCCAGAGTTCGAGACGGTGAAGATGATGCTCGGCGCATCGCTTTTGAGGAGTTCAGGAGCCGCGGCCCTAGCACCAAGGAGGTACCCCTTGACATTGACAGCGAAGATTTCATCGAAGGCGCTGCTGAGGTCGGCGCCGTCGAAACCTATCAAGGGGGCGAAGTAGTCAAAGATCCCAGCGTTACCGACGAACACGTCGAGCTTTCCGAAAGCATCGACCGTTTCGCGCACCGCCCTGACATTGTCGTCATACGCAGTAACGTCACCTGTTACCGCGATGAGCCTGCCGTCGGCGCTGCCAATGGTAGCCAGGTCGCCTTCCGAGCGATCCAAGACACCCACGCATGCGCCCTCGGCCAAGAAACGCTCGACCACGGCCAAACCGATTCCGGCTGCCCCGCCGGTCACCAGTGCGACTTGCCCGGTCAACCAACTCAAACTATTGCCCTCCGGTGGTGTCGCCGTTACAGCTGCTCTTCATTTGCTGATTAGCTTCCTCGTCGTAGAATGGGGGGTCTATCCGCACAGCGCGGTCGAAGCTCCGATTCACGCGGGTCTCACGACCAGGGTTGGAAACTGCGAACGACTGCGTGCGGTCCGCACGCTAAGCAATGCTCGGGCGAGGACGGTGCAGGGTGTCTACACCAGCGATTCGACGGGATTGGAAGCGGCGTCCCAGACCGTCCGCGGCGATGGCCGTGAGCTCGTGGCCGCATGGCCCGCCAGGTGCCTATGAGGATCGTTTTTTGGAGGTGTGACGCGACGAACGATGGGTTTGGAGGCGTGCCAACTCGTGACGCCACGCGATGGTCTCGTTAAACGCATTCCCCAGGTCGGGCAGCTCTGCTGCATCATCGTCGGGCAAATCAGCCAGAGTGCCACCAGCAGAAGCGATCTGAAGCGACAAACGCGATATCGTGTCGACGCTGATGGCCTGTAGTACGGCCCGCTCAACGGATTCCGCAGCACTAGTGAGGCCGTGGGCCCGGAGAACGACCACCGGCCGGTCCGCCATAGCAGCAACCATTTCCTGGGCGAGTTGCCGATTGCGCACCAAGACGCCTCGCCGATAGACCGGCACGCCATCCACGGCGAGCCTAAAACCGGGGATGTCAAACGCTCCGACGATCGGCCGGACGCCCAGACCGGCGAGATCGGCGGCAACTACCGCCACGGGGTGCGCATGGACCACGGCATTGACATCGCGTCGGGTGCGGAGCACTTCGCTGTGCAGTGGCAACTCGTTTGGCGGCTGGTAACCGTCGTCGAGTTCTCCTGGGGCGCCCTCTTGACCGTCCAACGTGACCACCCGGATGTCTTTTGCACGGGTGAACGCGAGCCCTCGCTCGTGTGGACCACGGCATCGGATCAGCAGTCGATCCTTGTCGACGCGCAGGCTGATGTGGCCGAGGATGCCTGGCGCCAAGTCGCGCGCCGCCAGGACGCGACAGGCCAGCGCGATGGCGTGTCGTTCAGTGTCTAGCCCTTTTGCCGACGGGGTGGAGCTCATCGCGAGCCCCGGCTATCGGTGCCGACGCCGCCCTTGGCGGCGATGCCCAAGTTCGCGGGCGCCTGGTACCAACTGCGATGGGCGCTCCTGGCAGCGCAAATGGCCATCCGTGTCGCCTCCTTCTTATCGGTCTCTATGTGAGCGATTGGCCTCTCGAGGCCCCAGGCTGAAGCTGCACCTCCGCCACGAGCCAATTACTTCCATTCCGTGACTAGTTCAATTCATCGACCGATAGATCCACTGGAGGATAGAAATCCTTTCTGTAAAACAGAGGCTATGGTGGCGACGCAGTCGGGTCAACCGGCAAAACCGTGCGCCCGCGTGGCTCACGCTCGACGCTCTAAGTGGTGACGTCGGGGTCGGTCCACGCGACGGCCATTCCCATCAGCGCGCGGGGGATCGGCTCGTAGACGCTGGTCCATGGGGTGTTGCCGCCGACAGCGCCGACAGCACATATCCACGATCTCAGCTCGATGTTGCCGGAGTTGAGCAAGTCTTCGCTGGTCAGCTTGCTCAGCTCGTAGCCGTTCCCGGCGGCGAGGACCTTCAGAGTGCGGCGATCGAACTCGTCGTCGATTGAGCCGTGGACGCGCGGCCCGTCATAGGCAGCCCACGGAAAGCCCGCTGTGAAGTGTGAGAGCCCGCCGGACGCGTAAAGACCTATCCTCTCGCCTGCGGGGCGCCGTGATCGCACGGCGTCGCCAATCGCACATCCGAGCGCGAAGCACCGCTTAGGCGACAACGACGGCACATGAACGGCATTGAGGAAGACCAACACCACTGGGACTTCGTGGTCTCCGAGAATGTTGGCCACAATCTCGCCATGGGCGTGTGAATGCAAGGTTGTCTCACGGAAATCGACGACGGTGGCGACGTCAAAGCCCGCCTCGACGGTGTGCTCACTCAAGTCCTTACTGAGCTCGGGCGAGCTTTTCCAGAACCGCGCGGCCGGCAAGAAGCGGTCGGACACTTCGAACCCCGCTCCTGTGTGGATGGCTATCTGGGGCAGTGCAGAACCGTCGAAGTTCTCGTTTTGGTCATCGCCGATGATGATCAGGCAATCGAGTCGGTCGCGTTTAATGCTGTCCCGCAGCCGTTGAAGCCCGTTTTCAATGTGCGTGTAGCGCGCCGCGGCGGCGTCGAATGGTTCTTCGTCTGTCTTTGGCGGGCAAGGTGCGTTCTTACCGCGTCGCAATGTGTAGTTCTTCCTGTTCTTTCTACGGAAGACTTCCCACCTGCTCGGCGGGATGAAAGTGAAGGCATGGGACGACGCGTAGCCCGCTACAATCTCACCCACGATTCCTCCTTCTCTGGAGTCACAGCGCTACCTGGTGGGAGAGAACGACTTCGCGTTCTTCGTAGGCCGATTGCAGGATGGCGAAACATACTTCGAGCGTGGCGCGCCCCCAGCGGCCGTCGTGCTGAACAGGGCGGTCCTGAGTGATCGCACGATGTAGTTCAGCCAACTCGGCGGCCCTGCCCCGCATCGTGCGGGCGACCGGTATTTCCTGCAATCCGTCTTGCCCGTACACCACCAGGCCGTCGGGCGACTGCCTGATCGCGCCGCGTTCGCAGGACACCACGGTCAGGCCAAAGTAGGGGTGGTGGACGATCTCTCCCGGCGCGGAGTAACCCCACAGTTCCTGTGATTCTTCGGTCGTCGTCGCAGCACCGTAGCGGCCCTGTTCCTTCTGAGCTTCCAGTGCGACTTCGAGTTGGTCAGGGTCCTGACTGAGCTGAGCGAAGTTGCTGGCCACTCGCTGGTTCGCTTGGGGGCTGCGGCGGCCGCCGTCTTCTGCCACCCACGAGTGCAACTCCGCGACATCGAAGAAGGCTCGGGCGTCATAGACGAGCGTGGCGGAAGCTCCCGATTTGAATCCAAGGTGACAGGTGTATCCCCCGACGCATTCCCGGACGTCGTCCCATATTGTCGACGCGCGTACTGTTCTGGCCAGACCGCCGACTATTTGCCGCACGATGTCGACCTGGTGGGGTCCCTGGTTGAGAACTGGCCCACTGGTCGAGCGCAATTCCAAAGTCGGCCACGGTCGCCGATTGAAGTCATTGAAGTTCCAGGTGTTGACCATGAGCAACTCGCCGAGATCGCCACTGCCTACCAGTTCGGCCATCGCTCGCACCGGCGCGTCAAAGCTGTGTGTGTGGCCGGCCATCAGCTGTACGCCCGCCGCGTGGGCCGCCTCAACCATTGCAGTGCAATCGTCGATCGACATGGCCAACGGCTTTTCGACGATCATGTGTTTTCTGTAATGTGCGGCCATTAGCGCATGCTCCCGGTGCAGCTCGGGAGGAGTAGCGATGTAGACGACGTCCACGCTTGGATCCGCGCACAGCTGCTCTGCGTTCGTGTAGGTGTGGCCTGAGAACTCGCTCGCGAAGCGGGCGAGCGAGTGTGGCCGGGTATCTGCTGCCGCCACAACCCGATACGGCAGTGTCGACATGTCCGGGTACTGCTGGAAAATTCTGGCGACAGCCTGACCGATTCCGAGAAATCCGAGGCCGAGTTCGCGTGAAGCGACATCTGTCATGTGCGACCTATCTGAGGGCTATTGCTGGGCTTTAGAAGAAGATCGAAATCGCTCGTGGAAGAACGCTATGAGCCAGAGTGATGGCCCGGGCGGCCAGAAGCAGGCCCGAGTCTTCGTCTCGGCGTAGCACGTCTTGTCTTTTGCCGATGAAGAAGTTCTCGTGGCGTTCATGGCGTACGAGGAACACCAATACGCTGGATCGGACGCTGAACTCTTGATCGGACGCATCCGTGACCAGGATGTCGCTGACTATGCGCTGGGTGGTCGTACGCGGAGTTTCTCCCGGGGCGAGCCCGGTAGCCAGACGGGCAATTCTGAGTTTCAATGATTCATAGTCGTCGTTGAACAGCAGAAACGGCGGTAGGTCGTCATCATCATCGCCGAGCGGATGTGTGCTGGACTCTGGGAACGGCATCGTGTATCTGACATCCGGTGCCAAGAAGCGCAGCCACTCGTCCAGCCGCCCATCGTCGAGAAACATGGTCTCCCGCGCATAGAATTCGTGTATTCGCAGACGCAGTTCCACGTCCAACTGGCTGGTGTCCATGGCTAGGCCGGCTCCGTCATGGTTCGATGCCAGTGCCGGTAGAACTCACGCTGGTAGGTTTCGCTGACCTGTGGCCTGACATTGCCGGGTAACTCCGCGATCAGCGACTCCACCGGTTCGACGTCCTCGCCAAGCGAGTAGTTGAACGGCACCTCCCGGGCGATTCCCGTCTCAAGGGCGTCGGACAATCGTTCGAAGTTTTCGTGATCATCGGGCGTCACGAGGCCGGCCGCCGACTGCCGCTGACTCAAGACGAAGACCATGCGTTCCTTGACCGAGCGGGGCGCGGAGCTTTCCACCAAACACCACTCCCAAACCTCGGTCAACCGCGGTCCCCGAGGCTGCCACATGATGAAACCCCGGCCATAGAAGGCCGTGCCCATGCCAATCATGCTGAAGTTCGGGAAGATATTGGCCACATGAAAGCTGTAGGGCTGCACGGAGTATGCCGCCAACCGCTCGTCTTGCAGACGCTGCCGCTCGGTTAGCCAGTGGACCGCTTCGGCACCGAGCGTCTCGGCTTGGGCGAGATCGTCTTGATAAAAATTCTTACCGACTGCCAGCTGTAGCAACCCATGGGGTGCGCCGCCATCGAGAACCACGCTGTAGTGCTGACCCTCGTCAATCGAGAAGTCAATGCGGGCAGTCCGCCCCGCTTTCGACAGTGCGGCGACCGATCCATGAGTGGCCGCAAAATGGTACTGGTCGCCGCCGAAGTTCTCGGCCAACAACTTCCAGTTGACGGGCATGAGATAGCGGTGCAGGCCGGGAACAACCTGCAGGCCGTTGGGGTCGCTGTCGAGTAGGAAGTTGTCGAGGTACCACAGAAGGCCCTCACCCAGGTATTCGGTCAGCGGCGGCGCCGAGTGATCCCAGCACGCGAAGATAAGTCCTTTGTAGGTAGCCACCCGCGGCGAAACCAGACCCATACTGGACTTGTCGAACTGCGGTCCATAGGCGCTTTCGGCTAGCGGAACACCGCGCAACTGCCCGGCGGTGTCGTAACTCCAGCCGTGGTAGCTACAGCGAAAGATGTTGGCATTGCCCTTGTCGAACTGACAGACTTTATTGCCCCGGTGCCGACACTTGTTCAGCAGCACACGAACACCGGATTCCTTATCCCGGCACACGATCACCGCATCGTCGCCCATATAGGTCGTGCGGAAGTCACCGGGCCTGGGGATCATGGACTCATGGCCGACGAAGAGCCACGAACGCTTGAAGATGACTTCGAGTTCCCGCTGGTACACCGCCTCGTCGTAGAAGGCCGAGGAGTCGACGAGCCCCGCCGAGCCTGTTATGGAAGAGATTGTCTCCATCAACCCTGCCCTCGGGATGCGCGATCACCGTTGAGATAGTCGGTGATGATCTGGTTGAATTCCTCCGGCCGTTCCCATTGCGGCCAATGGCCACAGTCCTCCATCAATGCGAATTCGGCATTGGGAATCAGCTCGGCTGCGCGCCGGCCGAAATCCACAGTCGCCGAGGGATTGTGACTCGTCCACAGAACTAGCGTGGGCGTGCTCAAGCCAGCCAGCCGCTCAGCCGTGAGATTGTCCTGCGCAGTGGCCGCTGATGGCGGCGCCGTCGAATTGGTCATCGCCGACCGCGATTCTTCGGTCTGGTAGAGCGCCCACCGCAGCGCCACCAGTTCATCGGTCAGATCGCGGTCAGGCTGGTGGAAAAGCCAGGCCATTCTCTCCCGTACATTCGCCGGACTGGGGTCAGCCAGGAATTGCTGGGTGAGTCGGGCAAGCTCTGCGCGCCCGGCAGCGGTGCGAGCCTCGGCATCGGCGCCGACCTGCAGTGTCAATCGCGCGCCGCACACGTAGATCAACCGGTCGACACGGTCGCAATGTTTCAGCGCAGTCCACGCCGCGATCCAACCTCCCAACGACTCGCCTAACAAGTGGGCTCGATCGATACCTTCCTGGTCCATGTATCCGAGAAGGTGACTGACATAGTCCTTTCGCCCCGGGGCGACATCGCAAGGACCGGTGAGACCGTGACCCAACAGATCCAGCGCATGCACCCGGAAATGACGCGACAGCGCCGACACGTTGCGTGCGAAGGCTTCGGCGTGACCACCTCCCCCGTGCATGAGAATCAGGTCCGGACCTTCGCCCGCCTGAATTGTCCGAGTTCGGATGCCATCGACATACACGAAGCGTGTCTCCGCCCCAAGCAAGCTCACACAAATCGAAGTGTCTTTGAGCAACCTCGGACGTCCTCTCAGCAAGTTCGGTAACAACGTTTTACCACAGCTTCCGAATATCTGCAAGATAGAAATTTAGGTTTCTCTGTAAATAGGTCTTGCTAGGGAAGCCGGCGCAGCGGTGCGGCTGCCGACGCAAACATCGACCATCATCCACGCAGTTCTTCGCTGCGGTCGTGCCGCGTCGTATCAACGATTCCCCTGTGTGGCAATGTCATTCGACACGTTACGACCAACGCTGAACGCCGCACTGGAGCCTTTAGGTGACACGTAGGAGGACGCAGCCTAGCCGCCGAGCGAATCTTCTTCTCGGCAGTGCTCATTACCTGAGTGCCGCCGATCTGACCGGCCATTTCGAGCCGTAAGGTATGCGAGGCGAGGACTGCCAAGGGAGCATCAGAGCGCGCTCCGAAACTCCATAGCTAAGTACCGAGGTAGTTGTGAAGGCGCTCAACGTTGTAGAAGTCGTAGCATCGCCCGGTCAGTTCGAGGATGGGGCCCAGTCCATATCGGCGGTCACAATCTTTTGTCCGGCTACCGATCAGGAGGTGCGCTGGCCGGTCGGATAATTCTCCAAGCAATCTATAAGTTCGTTCAGTCGTGCGAGGAGCTGCTGCCTGTGTCGCGGGTTGATACCGCCAAAGAGTCCCTCGAGGAAGTCGTAATGACCGGGCAGAAACTCGGTCATGAACTGATCCCCCTTCTTCGAAATCGCGACCACTACCGAGCGCCGATCGCGGGGATTCATCTTGCGCGTGACCAACCCTGCCTTGGTCAGGCTGTCCACCACGCTCGTCAGGCTGGCTTGGCGTACAGAAATCGAATCGGCCAGTGCACCCATGGTGATCGGCCCGTCGGCCCGCTTGAGGACGGTGAGAACATTGAACTGGCTCATCGAAAGGTCAACAGGCGCAAGCTCATCGACGGCTACCCGGCCGAACGCCGTCACGGCACGGTAGAGCGCAAGCGGGAGCGCCAACGACGAGGGATCGTGATCGGGTCCCGCTTCGCGGGTCTTGGCCGCGACCTGTTGGGCCATCGTCAACTTCTCGGTAGTCATGACGTCCCTTGCAACGTTGATCAGCGGTTTGGCAGACATCTCCGGCGATATTGATCATGATCATACCGGCAAACGGCTAGTGGTCTTTCTTTACGTTCGCCGATATTCGGCCATTTGCAATTCAGCTAGCTATACAGCGTGAGCGCCTTACTGTCACGGCCTGGAGGTTGACTTCGGAGGCATCGACCGGATTCGTTTAAGAAGTTCTGTGCTCTCGGGGTAGGCACGGTCGCGAAACTCCGAGGCCGCAACGCTTTGGAAGAAGTCGACGACGACCGCAAGCGTTCTACTGCGGATACCGGCGTTCGTCGCCATTCTCTCCGCCAGCGCGGAGTCTTTTTCGATGGTGCTAGCGGGTGCGCGGCTACGAACGAACTCAGTGTCGTGACGGAAGTACGCTGCTGCCGTAGTGAGACCCGAGTCCGCCCCGCTGCACTCCGCGATCGCTTCGGCAACCTCGCTGGCCTTCAACCCCATCGCCTCAGCAATTAAAAGGGCTTCCGCAGAGGCGAGGTACCAACTGTACTTGACATGCTGGTTGAGGAGCTTGGTGGCGTAACCCGCACCTCGTTGGCCGCAGTACACCAAGGTGCGGGCCACGGCGGCGACGACATCGGCATCAGGGCCGAGCACCCCGCGCGGCCCTCCGACCAGAACGGTCAGGTCCGGCGCCTTTCGGCTAACGGGGCAATCGACGAAGCGCCTCCCAACCGCGTCGTAGGCCTGCCCGATGACCGCTGCAACCTCGGGGTTACACGTCGACATATCCAGCAGGGCGGCCCCTTCGGCAAGGCCGGCCAGCACACCTCGCTCCGACCCGAGCGCCACCTCCAGCACCTGAGTCGGCCCCGGCAGGACCGTCAAAACGACGTCACATGCGCCGGCCAGCTCACGCGCGTCCCCAGCGGACTGGGCGCCTAGCTCTACAACTGGGCGTAACACATCGGGCCGAATGTCGAAACAAACTACCGAATGGTCCGTCGCGAGAAGTGACGCTGCCAGGGCGGACCCCATACCGCCTAAACCGATCACGCCGACCCGCCTCATGACACCGACCCCCGAATGTCGGGTAGTAAACCGACTACCGACACAGTCGGCAAATGGCAACTGCGGCCAGGTGATTCAACCGACGGCTATCCCAGCGCGGGATCGGCGAATTTGACATTGTTTCGCTTGGCCGCCTCAATAAGGGCCTTCACGTCGCCGGGGCCGTTCGAGGTTTGATCCACATCTGAGAAGAAATCCAGCGCGCCCCCCGGGAAAGACGAGGTCGTAAGCCACCGGGCGCCCTCAGAGAGAACGCGATAGGCGTGCACGACGCCAGCCGGCACCCGAATCGCCTCACCCACCTGCAGAGTCGTTTCTTCGCCGCCGCGGCTCACCCACAGTTCGCCCTCGAGCACCACATAGCTTTCATCCCAAGGGTGTTGGTGCGGTGGCGGTCCAGATGATTGCGGAGCGCGCACATCGAACATCTGATACCCGTCGCCGACGAGAAGCGGGCGCATTTCCTCTGTCATCACTCGCAGGGCGGTCACATCATCGGCACGCCGCTTCGGTTGGAGCGAAGTAGACATTCCAGCTGCCCCCTCGTTGGTCGCGCACTATTGCATTATGTTTAGAGAACAATATATTTTCGCGTACTGAAGGTCAAGAGTTCAAGGAAAGGGTCGCGCTTCATAAGATGATCGAGAGGTTCTTGGCGAGCAACACCGATTGGTCGAGGAGTAGCCGGCGACGGCACAGTTGTAAGTCACCAGCGACGCGGCGCAACCGGTCCTTACGCCGGCCGACCAGCAAATCAGTCTCATCGGCGACCCGGTTTCGATACACTAGGAACCGGCAACTCACATCGACTTCCGCGCCGTCGATCCCCTCGATGCGTACGTTGGTGACCAGGTGTGACACTCGCGAGACGGGTTCTTCGGCCCAGTGCAGTCCTGTCATCAGCTGCGCCACCCGCAAAGCGACGGTCTCCTTCGTCTCGTCGAACCAGCAGATGTCGTTACCTTCCTGAGTCTGCTCCAGCTCCGCGAGGTCGTCGTAGGCGACGTTCGCCCGCAGTGGAACGGAGTACCCGTAGTCGTCGGTGAGCAGATCAAGCCACTCGGAGTAACGCCGTTCGTCGAGCAGGTCGGCTTCCCGATTGAGGAAATCGGCGATTTCGGCCTGGAGCAGCAACTTCTCAACCGCATCCTGCCTCGTCGCTATATCATCGCCCCTCGCTCGGCTCACGACTGTGCGGCTCTCTCGTCGGATTTGGCGAGCTCGGTCAGTTGAGGCCACGAGAGGTTGTCGGTGAACTCGGCCCATCGCCGGTAAAAGGCGCGTGCATTCACCTCGCCAGCGATGGGGTGGTGAGAATGCACAGCCTGGTCAAGCGCACTGGGAGTTTCCATATCGAGACCCTGCTGATAGTTGTAGGGATAGCGCCGGGCTATCACGCCCTGGCTGGCCTGCGTCGCGTAATTCCAGTTCTCCATATCGTCTTGCTCCGTCATCCCTCCAGGACCCGAGTAGCGCATGTAATAGCGGCGCAGCCAGTCACGTACATCATCGGGTGCGTTCTTGTCGATGAGGTACCACCGCCACACTTCGGTTTCGGTGGGGCTGATCGGGTGTGACACCAGGATCGTCCGCGGAAAACCGGCGGAGAACGACATATTGGGGAACATCGTCGCTGGGCCACGACCACCGAGCTGTCTGCCCTGCGCCTCTAATCGCTCTTTACGGAGTGCCCAGGCCTGGGAGAAGTACTCACTCAAGGCCGGTTCTTCGGCGAACTCAGGATAGGCGATCTCATACGCCAAGTTGTCCGATGCACCGTGGCCCGTACGAAACGACGTCTTCACTCGGCCCTTCGAGAAACCACCCTGATCCTGTCGTTCACCGTGACGCCGGGAGTTTCTGCCGCCCGGGCCGATACCCACCTGTTCAACTGAGGCGTGAGTCGTCGCCCCGTGATAGGTATCGCCCAGAAAGTTTTCTGAAACGAACTTCCAATTCGATCTGATGCGCCACTTCTGCACTCCACGGAACACCTCGGTCGCGCCCTCGGTGCCATCGAAAGCATCAGCCAGGTTGTCCAGCCAATAGTGAAAGTCGCCGACATACTCGTCGAAATCCGGGGCGGCGGGGTCCCAGCACGCGAAGATCAGGCCCTTGAAGTTGTGCACCTTGGCAGCCCTGACAAGTCCCCAACTCGCTTTGTCAAGGCCATTGCCGTAGGCCATGCCCTGCTGCGGCACACCGTGCAAATCCCCTGGAGTGGACACCAGCGAACCGTCCATCGAGTACGACCAGCCATGGTAGGGGCAGGTGAACTGCAGCGTACGGCCCTCGTCATAGCGACACACCGCCATACCCCGATGTCGGCACGAGTTGAGGAGGACATTCACATCACCTTGAGCGTCACGGGTCAACAGCACCGGATCCGAACCCATCCTCGACGAGAAGAACTGGCCCGGCGCAGACACCTGCGAGGCATGGCCCACAAACAACCAGGCTCGCGGAAACAAATACTCCAACTCACGGTTGAAAATCGAAGCATCGAAGAAGATTTCGCGACTGATCTCCCCGCGATCGACATCGACGAGACTACGAGCGGTTTGATCCGAACCGCCTGAAGTAATCATTCTTAACGTCATCGCTACCTTTCCTTGCTGTAATGCCCGAACCACCCCCGAGACAGCCGTAATTCAGATCACCACAAACCGTCACCGCGTCTGCCAGGCGTCGATCTCACGTCGTACCTCGCAGGTAAACCAAAGTCGGTTGAGCGGCAAGCACGTTCGGGAAACGACTCGTCTCCACCATGTATTGACGCATTGACCCCCTGGTATTTGCGCCGTTCACGGCCGTCTCGCTCACACCATTTCGAGACGTAGAGCCGAGACGGGGCAACTGCGAATTGCTGTGACGATCCGTGCCTCATCGCTCTCGGCTACCGTGTCATCAAGAATGACAACGGTTCCCGCATCACCGATGTCAAAGATGTCGGCCGCTGCGACGACACAGTTCGCGTAACCCTGGCAGACTTCCTCGTCCGCCTTGATGACACTCATTGGAACCCTTCTTGTCCTACAAACTTCTGATCAGCTTTGCTTTTTGCCATCGAGGGCGATGGCGGCAATCCCTTGCACCGCTTGCCGATCCCCGGCGAAGACACCGAAGTCGAGATCTACGGTTTCTGCGCCAGCCTGGGCATGCTTGCCAGTCACCGTCCATCGCGCCTGCACGACGTCGCCCGGGTGAACTGAGGCACTCATCTTGAACGGACCCAGATGCACCAACCTGCCTCGAAGGCCCATCCAGCGACGAAGCCCGGTCTCGAAAAGAGTTTCCAGGCCACGAGTATTGAAGATGATGTCGGCAAGCCCCGCGGCATGAGCGGCCGCGGCGCTGTGGTGTATCCCGGAAAACATGCGATCCGCGGCAATGTTCATCACAATGCGCTGGTAGGTCAGGGCCAGAGCCGGTCCGCGCACTTGCGCACCGACCGTAACGTCGTCGAACTGAAGTGGCGTGTTCCAGTCGACACTGGTATCGGCATCGTCCACTGAGCGCGTGCGGGGACCTCGGTCGCCCTGCTGGGCGCGGGCCGAAGTGCCGGGCTCAGGCCTGGAGGCGTCGTCTGGGTCGTAGTTGAAGACGGTATTTCGGTTGAGCGCCACCAGTTCTCCCGAAACCTTCACGTACTCCGACTCGTATTGCAGGAAGACTCCGGTACCCACCCGGGTGCGCTTCTGCTCTACCGAGATGATCGTCGTAGTCCCCTGCAACCTGTCCCCCAAGTACAGCGGTGCGTGGTATTGCCACTCGCTGCTGACGTTGACCGATCGGCTGAACGGCAGAGCCAGCGTGTCGGTGATGTTGCCCGTCATCTCCTGCCCGTCGACCAGATAGGGACTGGGCTGTCCGGGTGCCCAATACGGCGGCAGCCCCCACAGCGGGGTCATCGTCACTGGGGCCACGACGCCGAGGTAGCCGTGCGCCTTCGCTGCCGCCTCGTCGTCATGCAGTGGGCAGGAAAAGGTGAAAACCTCCAGTTTGCGGCGGATGTCGTTCTGCGTCACCGAGTCGGCTCCTCGAAAGTGGATCTTCTCACCGACACGATCGCGTAACTCGTCAGCGGCGGCCATTGCCCCGCACTTCCGCGGCGGACAGCCGAAATGCCGGCAGCACAACATCATCGGCGACGTGCACGTAGACAACCTCGACGGCCGCATCAACCAGCATCGCCGTCCGGTCGGCAACTAGGTCCACTATCCGTGCCACCATCCGCACACCCTCATCCATTTCGACAACGGCGCACACGAACGGGACGGCCTCGTCGAAACCGGGATGCAGCGCGCGGTGAATAACCGTGTAGCTGAATACCACTCCCCTGCCCGACGACCTCTGCCAAGACCAGGAGTTACTGCCGCAGCCAGCACACGTCAGGCGAGGAACGTGACGCCAACGGCCGCACCTTGAACACTGCTGAAACGACAGCTCCTGACGTCGGCAATGCTCATAGAACTCCGCCGTGAGACCTTCCAGGGATGGCAACAGCGGTGCTGCGACATCCGTTTCCGTTCGCCTCACATCGGGCCCCTCGTGAACCCGCCGGTCACGACGCTGTCACCGACGCAATATGGCGAGAGCACCTGAACCCCATCCGCCGCCCATACCGGTCACTACCGCCAACTCCGCATTGCGGACCTGCCTCTCCGCTAAGCCCCCGCGCAGTTGCCGCACCGCCTCAACCAGATTGTTCATCCCTTGCACGTGCGCTTCGGAGAGCAAACCGCCATTGAGATTCGTCGGCAACAGGCCGTCCGCGGCGATACACCCGTCGAGCACGAAATCCGCTGCTTCGCCCGGCTTGCAGAATCCGGCCGCTTCGATCTGCCGCAACACGTTGATCGTGAAACTGTCGTAAACCTCGAGCAGATCGATATCAGACGGGGCGACTCCGGCGTCGGCAAACGCGCGCGGCGCAGCCTCGGCGAGCCCGATCTCCAATGGATCGGCCCTGTTGGCGAATTCATCGACGGGAAATGGGCGACCTTCCGCCACGCTCATCACAAACACCGGCCGGTGCGGGCCGTCAGCCGCACATTCGGCCCCTGATACCACCACCGCCGCTGCGCCGTCGGTCTCCAAACTGCAATCGAACAAACACAACGGCGAACTGATCGGTGGAGCGTCGAGGTAGTCCTGCATCGTCATCTCACGGCCGCACATCACCGCATTCGAGTTGAGCTGCGCGTTAGCACGAAACGCAACTGCCACCGCCCCCATCGCTTCAGGCGGCACGTCATACCTGCGGACGTAGCGGTCGGCCACGAGCGCATACTGGTGCACCGCCGACACCGCGCCCTGTGGCGCGTAATAATCCCGGACAACCTTGCCTATCGCCATGTCCGCGCTCGACGCCATCCCGCGGGCACGCGGACCTGAGTACCCACACCAGCCCGCGGGAATGAGGACATGGCGAGCGACGCCCGACCAAACCGCCATCGCCGCAGTGGCCAGACCCGCCACACTTGCCGCGCCTCCGGTATGGGAAGTCACCGCGTAACGAACATTCGTCAGGCCAAGATTCGCGATGAAATCTTCGGCCGTGCCACCGTTGATCGGGCAGATGAGGCCATCGATCTCGCCAGCCGACAGCCCGGCATCCACGATCGCGGCATGGGCCGCTTCAAGCTGCAGGCCAAGGTCCGTTGCCGACTCAGTAACATTACGACGGTAGACCGTATGACCAACGCCGACGATGCAAGCCTTGTCCCGCAGCGCAGTCAATGCCCGGGAACCTCTCCGTCAACGTCGACCGCCCCGACGACGCCACTCGATACCAGCGCCTCGTACTCCGAGTCGGCCAAGCCGAGCCACTCAGTCAGCACCTCTTGGCCGTGGATCCCGAGACGGGGCCCGGTGCTGCGCACGGATCCGGGAAAGTTCGTCAACCTCGGCACCACCCCGGTGACACGGACCGGACCCAATTCCTGGTCAGCGACCTCGACCAGGCTCTCGCGAGCCGCGAACGTGGGACTGGAGAACATCTCTGCCGGCGTGAAGATCCGCGCAGCCACGACACCCGCGCTCGCGCAGGCCTTTTCGACAATATCGGAGTTGTTTTCGGCGAACCACTGGCGAACCATCTCGCCGAGCTCCTCGCGGTGCAACATCTGCAGTTCCTGTGTCGCGTACTTCGGATCGTTGCGCAGAGTCGTGCCGCCCAGCAGTTCGAGCAGGCTCTGTACTGACCGGACGGTGCCGGTCGCCACGGTGTACCACACCCCATCGCAACTGAGATAAGTATCTGACACCGGCGACGGGCTGACCTGGAACTGGTTGCCCTGACGCTCGGCAATAAAGTTCAACTGGTCGTAGAGGATGACCTGCCAGTCGATACCACGAAACAGTGATTCGTAGAGAGCCAGATCGATACATTCCCCATCGAAGCGAGTCCCGATCACTTCACGTTTGAATAGTGCTCCGGCAACAGCGAATGCACCCATGATTCCTGTCGTCACATCGCCGAGGGAGAAACCGAAATGTGTCGGTGGTCGGTCAGGGTGGCCGGTGATGTGTACCGCGCCGCTCATAGCCTCCCCGACCCGTCCGTATCCCGGCTTTGCACTCTCCGGGCCGATCTGGCCATACCCAGAAATCCGCAACATGATCAGCCGCGGGTTGGCTGCGTGCAGTTCCTCCCATCCCAGTCCCCAACGCTCGAGCGTTCCCGGACGGAAGTTTTCGATCACCACGTCTGCGCGTTCGACCATTTTGCGCACCAGCGCTTGCCCCTCGGGGAGGCGCAGATCGATAGCCACGCTTGACTTGTTCCGGGCCGCGGACTTCCACCAAAGGTGCACTCCGTCTTTCGTGGGACCGGACCCGCGCAACATGTCGCCCGAGCCGGGGTCTTCGATCTTGATGACCTGTGCTCCGAAGTCGCCGATCAACGACGCAGCGAAAGGCGCCGCGATCACGTGCCCCAGCTCGAGGACCGTGAGACCGTCGAAGAGGCTCTCCATATTCGCGGACACTTAACTCCTTTGGTGCGGCGGCGTGATATCCACTGCGGGGTGCCGGTCGCAGCTATGCCGATGGGTCGATCAGTATTTTTATGTGTGCATCGCGGTTGATGCGCAATTCCTCGAAACCGTGACTGACCACGGCATCCAACGGGATCTCATCGGTGATGAGTTCACTTAGGCTGAGGGCCCCAACAGAAATCAAGGTGAGAATTGCCGGAACCTGACTTTGGGCTTCGTAACAAAACGAGAAGCCGATATTGGCTTCGCGCATGATGCTTCGATTGATGTCGATACCAGCCGCGGCCTCCCAAATCGCCACGACCATCAATCGACCGCGGGGGCGCAGGACGCTCAACGCCGCGTCAAGCGCGGGTTGTACGCCCGCAGCGTCGAAGGAGACATCGACGCCGTTTCCGTGTGTCAACGTCTGAACCACCTCGACTGGATCCTCGACCAGAGGATCGATTACGCATGTAGCCCCGACCCGGTGGGCGGCGACGCGGCGGGATGCCGAAACCTCACTGACGATGATCTGAGTCGCACCTTGAGCAAGGCAGAACTGCACAAGGGCAAGGCCGATCGCGCCGGCACCGGCAATGAAGACGGTCTCACCCGCTGCCAGCCGGCTACGGCGAACAGCGTGGTACGCCGACGCGATCGGTTCGACGACGGCAGCCTCGACGAGACTGATGTCATCCGGGATGCGAAACAACGCCTTCGCCGACACCAAGGCGTAGCGGGCAAGTGCCCCGTTGAGAGCGAAGCCGATGAAACCGACTGTCCCACAGAGTGCTTCAGCGCCCTGTTTGCAGGAGCCGCATTCACCGCAGCCGAAAACACCGACGCCGCAAACCCGGTCACCTTCCGTGAACTCGTGCACGCCGGGCCCGACGCCGACCACCGTCCCGGAATATTCGTGCCCCATGACGACCCCTGACGCAGCATGCATCGGACCGGCGATGTACTCGTGCAGGTCTGTGCCGCAGATCCCCGCTCGGGCCACCTCGATGACCACTTCTCCCGCACGTGGACTCGGATCGGGAAGTTCTTCGATTCGCACGTCTTCGCGACCGTGATAAACAGCTGCGCGCACCTACCGGCCTACCTTCAGGACGGACCCGGATTCTTTCGGCAGCACCGACTTTCGTTGGCCGGAGTCTCGGCGGCGGTGCCGCCGTGTTGATGTCAAGCTCACCGGCACCTTAGATCCAGAATGACAGGTTGTGCGTGGGCAACGTGGTGTGATCCAGCAGGATCTCGCGCTGGACCAGTTTCCAACCCCCCTCGTCGCGACGAATAATGTCTCGGCGCTCGGCAGAGACTGTCTCCGCCTTGGCCTCGTCCGCACGCGTGCGCACCAGCAATGCATTCGAGGTGACTCGGTATCGACCGTCGCCGTCACCAGACCTGACCCTGACGTTGGTTATGAAGTGCCGGATCCGCGAGGGAGGATCCTCAGCCCAATCCGACGACGTTCGGTGCCGCTGAATACGCATTTTCAGGCTCGTGTAGTTATCGTTCAAGTGCATGGAGCGCTCAGAAAACCCCGCTCCCCCTGCTCTTCGAAGCGTCTGACGGACGCGCGCGAAATAGTGCACATCCGGTGCCAGCAATCCCAGCCACTCCTCGAACTCATCGCGATCCAACAGATCAGCCTCGTCGAAAAGGAAGTCTTCGATTTCCTCACGCACCTCCCGCGAAACCCTCGCAGCTTGAGGTGGATCCTGCGGCAGCGTTGTCGTCATACGTTCTCATCCCTTCTCGGGGTAGCCAGATAGTCGAAGTACTGCTTCCAGTACTCGCGCTGATTTTGTTCGGCGTAGCCGCTGGCCAACGGTCGTCCCGGACCCAGCCACGTTGGATCAGGGGCCAAGTTGTCCAGTCCCATCTCCACGTTCAACTCCACGCCACCAGCCAACTCGCCGCGAGTTCCCTTGGTAATAGCCTGGAATATCTCGGCGTCATCCTGCTCGAAGACGCCCCCGACCCCGAACGTCCGCACATAAGTCTCAAACGATTGTTGCTTGAATTCTTCGGGCGCATTGCGCTCCACGAAGAACCACGACCACACCTCCATGCGCGCCGCGTCCAGAGGACGCCATTGCCGCAACGTCAGAATGGGCACCGGCATAGACTCGCTGTCCTTGGCGATGAAGGCGTTCAAGAAGGACAAGTTCGGGAACACATTGCCATGAATGAACATTGTCCGTTTCAGCATCTCGCCATGGACGTCATCGCCGTAACCTTCGCTGAGACCGGAGACGATTTCCTCGGGATAGCCCATATACGGTGGTGCGGGTATGCCGGGGGGTGCGCCTAAAACGCCCGCCCCGTGACCCCCCGATAGGCTGACGTGCGCCGGCGAAACGGCCACATTATCGGGCGGTAACAACCCCAACTCGCACATGGAGCGGTGCGTCATGACCGTGTGATAGCCGTCCCCAACAAAATTGTCAGCGCCTGTCTTCCAGTTCGCGTCAATCACCCAACGCTGCGGAGCTCCCCACACCTGAATGCCGGCCGCGCTCTTACTCATCATCAAGTCGAGATACCAGCGCATATCCCCGAGGTACTCATCCAGCCCTGGGGCCTCATCTGACACACACCCGAAAACGAGGCCCGCGTACGAGTCGAGCATCGGCAGAGCGCGCAACCCTAGCCGACTCTTGTCGACCGCAGCACCGTAGACGGCCTGCTGCGCAGGTATCGCGATGAGATCACCGTTGTTTCGATAGGTCCAACCGTGGTATGGGCACTGGAACGCCGACTCATTCCCCACCTCGGTTCGGCAAAGCAGCGTGCCGCGGTGCCGGCACGAGTTCGACATCGCCCGAATCGTCATATCCTGCTGCCGCGCAACAATAATAGAGTTATCAGCGATGTAGCGGACAACATAATCGCCTGGATTAGGGATCTCGTCTTCGTGGCAGAGAAACTGCCATGTCCTGCCAAATACTCGCTTTAATTCAAGCTGGTAGAGCGCCGCATTAGCAATGAGAGACGCAGGGAGGCGGCCCTTCAGGATGGAGCCGCGCGCATTCTCTAATAGTCGCATTGTCGTCGCATCCGGCACCATCGAATTCACCAGGCGCACCTTCCTGTCGATTCCTGCCTGCAGAAACATGAGCACTCACGTGAGCTACACCACAGCGAAGTTTACATAGGACAGCAACTGTTTGCAAGCTATTATTTAGGCTACCGTGGTACCTGCAGCGCTAGGTGGCATCCCTGCAGACCTACGTCGGGGCACGTCAGGATTAACTAGGTATTGCTGATTTTCATTTGGCCCCTGGGAACTCGGCGACGAAGAACACGCTCACTTCGAGGATGATCGGTGGGCTCGATGGCCGAAGTCCATCACCACCACGTAGGGGCGCGCCTAGTTCAAGCCGTCCATGCGTCGACTGGTGGACTGACAGCCGTTCGTTCAGCGTTCACGCCGCGGTGTTTTGGCGGGAGCGCTGATTTTGGCTATCGCGTCTCGCAGAGCCTTTAGCTCGTTACTATCAAGTGCGGCAAGCGCTTCGGGAGCCGGGTCGTCGATCCCATGGATCGTGGCCACCATCGACCAGCCGCGGTCGGTCAGTGAAACCACTTTGCACCGCCGGTTGCTGGGAACAGTCTGACGCGTGACTAGCCCGCGGTCCTCCAGATCGTTTACCGCCACCGTGGCCGCCGGGGCATCGATTGTCACGGCTTGCGCGACCTCTTTGACGGTCATCGAACCACGGGCCAGCCGGAGCAGGATTCGGATGCGACTGAATGGCAGGCCCGTTTGGTCGGCGGTCGCTCGCCTCCAGCTGTCGCGGTTGTCGGTGACCAGTGTGGTCATCACGCGCCAGACCTCATCCGCTTCTGCATTATGCGACACCGGCAGCCTCCCGTCGCGGATCAATTCCTGCGATCAGCGGCGCTAGGTGCTCAGCTGAGCGCAGCGCACGCTTCGACGTCGAGTAGACACCGAGCGCGATAATTAGCACACCAACTCCGGCGAACACCAGCCAAAGCGGCCGGGCGGAGACCGCGAAATCGACGTTGGTGTCGCCCAGTGCCGTACCAGCGACCGAACCGCAAAGGGCCACACCGATTCCCACGCCCACCTGTCGGCTGGTGGACGTGATTGCCGCTGCCCCACCGGCACGGTCGATTGGCATACCGCTGACGGCCGCGTTCGTGATCGGTGCGTTCACCATTGAAGTGCCGATGCCGAAGACCGCAAAGGCGGCCAGCATCTGCCATTGCGGGGTAGCGTCGCTCAACTGCGCGAACATTAGAGTCGCGACGGCAATCAACGCCCCGGCGATCATCAGCGACGGTCTGGCACCGAATCGCCCCACCAGCCGGCCAGACAGAGGTGAGAAAATGAGTGCGCCGACGGCGACGGGCAGAAACATCAGGCCCGTGTGCATCGCGGAGAGCCCCCGCTCCCCTTGCAAATACATCGACATCATGAATACGAACGCGCCCCATGCAGCGAATGCGCACACCGCGATGGCCGTCGCCGAAGCGAACGGGATGCTGCGGAAGAATCGCAGCTCGACGAACGGGTCGGGGCGGCGTGACTCGTAGCGCAGGAAAATCGCGAACGCAATGGCTGAGAGTCCGCATGTGACGACGACACGCGTGTCGGTCCAGCCCATTCCTGGCCCCTCGATGAGCACGAAAACCAGTCCGAACAGGAAGGCCATGCCCAGGCCCAAGCCGATCAAGTCGACGTCGCGCATGGTGACCGACTTGGATTCGGGAACGAAGACAGCGGTCAATAGTACGGCTACTGCGCAGATCGGCACGTTGATCCAGAACACTGCTCGCCAGTCGACGTACTCGATAAGTATTCCGCCCACGATCGGACCCAACGCCATCGAGATGCCTACGACGCCCCCCCATATGCCGATCACACGCGCGCGCTCCACTCTACCGGTGAACACCTGCGTGACGATCGACAATCCAGCAGGGGTGAGCATCGAGCCGCCGATAGCTTGCAGGAAGCGGGCGCCGATCAGCGTTTCGACGTTGGGAGCCACGCTGCAGAGTAGGGAGGCCGATGCGAAGACCATCAACCCGATCTGCAATGTGCGCCGCCGGCCGAATCGGTCGGCCGTGGCACCCGACAGCAGCAACAGCGAGGCCACCATCAAGGTGTAAATGTCGACGAGCCATTGCATTTGCGAAGGCGACGCCGAAAACTCGGCGCGGATGCTCGGGATTGCAACGTTGACGATTGTCACGTCAGTCGACACAATCAGCACGCTCATGCAGCAGGACGCCAAGACGAAGGCCTTACGTCGGCGGCTCAGCTGTCCGACAGCACTTTCATTCACAGAACTACGCCCCTTCGCTGCGGTGTCCGGCGGTCACCGCTGCCCGACTTCGGTGCGGTGGACCTCGAACGCGTCGCATCACATTGACGCTTCGGTCACCTACTTATTAGGTCTGGGAGGCGACTAGACGATGCTCCGAATCCACTGCTACGCATTGACATTCGCCGATCCGTGTCCGACCGGGGATGGACGCGCCTTATTCCATGGTGACGGTTACCGCCTTGACTTGTGTGTACGACAGCAATTCCTCCGTAGATTCTTCCGATCCAACGCCTGATGACTTCCAGCCTCCGAATGGCAACCCCCAGTAGTGGCGTGCGCTGCCATTAATCCAGACGTAGCCGGCATCAAGTCCCGCAGCCATGCGGTGACCTTGGCTTAAGTCGTTGGTCCACACCGCGGCGGTCAATCCGAACTCGACGCTGTTGGCGACTTGAACAGCCTCGGCTTCGTCGCGAACGGTTAGCACCGAAAGAACGGGCCCGAAGATCTCGTCGCGGGCGACGGCGGCTTGTGGTGCCACGTCGGCCAATACGGTCGGTGCGACATACCAGCCTTTGGGCCCAACCCCCTGCGCGCGTCCCCCACCGGTAAGCACGCTGGCGCCGGCCGCCCGTCCTGATTCGATGGCCTGCAGCGACTTTGAGTATTGCGCTTGGTCGATGACGGGTCCCATGTCTGTGCCGTCAACGAGCGGGTCGCCTACCTTGATGGCAGCGACTTGATCGACGACCAAGTTAATAACCTCGTCAGCGATCGCTTCGTGCAGCAGCAGTCTGCTTGTTGACCCGCATGATTGGCCGGCTGTGGTGGTGAAGTTCATCCCTACGACGGCGCTTTTGGCAGCCGCCTCCAGGTCGGCGTTGGGCATGACGATCATGGGGTTCTTGCCGCCGAGTTCCAGCGTGACGTATTTGACGCCGTGCTCGGCTGCCAAGCGCTGAATATGGCGGCCCGTGCCCGGGGAGCCGATAAAGCCGATTCGCCGGACTAGTGGATGAGCGACCAACGCGGCGCCGGCAGTCGCCCCATGTCCGGTTACCACCCCAAATAGGCCTTCGGGCAGGACCTCCCTGGCGAGCTCGGCGAGCCGGATGGCCGACAACGGTGTCTGATCGGGAGCTTTGAGCACCACGGCGTTTCCCGCCATCAGCGGAGCGGCGATCTTGGCTCCTGCAAATAGGACAGGATGATTGAAGGGCACGATTCGAGCAACCACGCCGTACGGTTGCTGCAGCGTGTAGTGCAGGTTCGCCGAGAGAGGGATAGTCCGCCCGCCGAGGTTGAGCGCGCCGTCTGCCATCAGCTCCAACACGTCGGCCGCCCAAGTGACATCGTCGCGCATCGCAGGCAATGGAAAGCCGCCGTCAACGGCGTCGAGCAGCGCGAGTTCTTCGGAGTGATCCCGCATGAGTGTCGCCAAAGCCCGCAGCGCGGTGGCGCGCTGGCGAGGCGTCCGCAGCGCCCACTCGCGTTGAGCGGCATGTGCAGTTGTCACCACCCTGTCGACATCTTCTCCGCTGCAGTCGGGCACCTGGGTCAGCACGTTGCCGGTGCACGGGTCCTCGACGTCGTAGACGCTCTGGCTCTGCAAAGTCGCGGCACCTAGGGGTAGCGTCCACGTTCTCATGACTGCACTGCGTGCGTCGTCTACCACTCGTAGCCTCCTTGACAGTTGACACGTGCCCCAATGTTTGTACGTGTCCTCTTGCTAGCAGATCGGGTCTCCGCAATGCAGAGAGTTTAGCTCATCGCAGGTGTGCTACCAAGGCTTCGTGGCCTGCCAACTGGCCGTATCACCGCACGGTTTCGAAGAATTCGCGGACGTCGTCGACAAAGAGACCCGGTTGTTCCAAAGCGGCGAAGTGCCCGCCGCGCGGCATGGTCGTCCAGTGGGTGATGTTGTAGATCGGTTCGCACCAACTTCGTGGTGAGCGCAGGACCTCCTTGGGAAAGGCAGCAATACCGGTGGGCAATTCCACACGAGTTGTCGCGTCCAGGGTCTTGAAGCTCTCCCAGTACAACCGCGCCGACGAGGAGCCACTGTTGGTAGCCCAGTAGATCATGACGTTGTCGAGGAGCTCATCGCGGCTGAGCACGTTCTCGGGATGCCCGTCGCAGTCCATCCACGCTGCGAATTTCTCGACGATCCACGCCATCTGGCCGACTGGCGAATCGGCCAGTCCGTAGCCTATGGTCTGTGGCCGGGTGGACTGCTGCTCGGAATAGCCTGTCCCCCAACGCTGATGAGCCGTCAGGGCGGCCAGGGCCAGCTGTTCTTCCTCGGTCGGATCGGCGATGCTGCCCGCGGGAGGGTAAGCGATCGGCATGTTCAGATGGATGGCGGCGCAGTGGCCGCGGTTGCGACCCATTTGTGTGGTGATAGCTGCTCCCCAGTCGCCGCCTTGGGCACCGTAGCGCTCGTAGCCAAGTCGCAGCATGAGCGCCTCCCACGCCTGCGCGATTCTTTCAACACCCCACCCGGAGTGGGTGGGCTTGCCGGAGAAGCCGTAGCCGGGAAGCGCCGGGCAGACCACGTGGAAGGCGTCCTCGGCGCGTCCGCCGTGGGCAGTCGGATTGGTCAGTGGCTCAATCACGTTGCGAAACTCCACGATCGAGCCAGGCCAACCGTGGGTGATGACCAGCGGGAAAGCCTCTTCGTGCGGAGATCGCTGGTGAATGAAATGGATGTCCACGCCGTCGATTTCGACGATGAACTGATCGAATCGGTTGAGGGCGGCTTCACGGGACCGCCAGTCGTATACGTCGGCCCAATACGCGGTCAGGTCGCGGGTGTACCCGAGTGGGATGCCCTGGGTCCAGTCCTGTACACACTCGGCTTCGGGCCAACGGGTCCGCGACAGACGCGTTCGTAGATCATCGAGAACGTCATCAGCGACGTCGATGCAAAACGGTCTCAACGCCGGCAGACCAGTCAAAATCCCAACTCCTCACACGCTGCCATCGGGCAGACGAGGGAGACACCAGCAGACCTTGAGGTTTGGATGGTGCTCATTTCGGCTCGAAACCCGATATCAGCCAGCGGGATCCGACTTTGTCGAGGCTGACCTGAACGACGGAGTCGGTGTCTGTCGGCGCGTCATTGCCCACGGTGGTGGTTTGGTCGACAAACACCAAGACGATGGCACGGTTCTTACCGGCGGACACGGAGGCAGCGGCTGACACCTTGGCGGTGGCCGAGATTCGCTTCTGCTGTGCTCCCGGAATCACGACATCATCGGTCAACGATGTGTATGAATCGCGAAACGGTCCCGTCAGTCGATCGCGCACAGCCTTGAGTTTCTCGGCTGCCGTTTCGGGTGTGTAAGACAGCATCGCGACCGTCGCTTCGGTGGCGACCTGAACGGATTCAACGCGGGCCCGGTCCACCTCATCGGCGGTCCCATGTTGGTACTTGAGGTACGCCGCGGCCAGCGCCAACAACAACAGGAACCAGGGCAAAAGCCAGTATGCGAGCGTCCGCTCGAAGGAGCCGCGACGATCTCGTGTCGGGGCGACATCGTGGGGGTCCTGGCATTCTGACGCTGCGTCGGCCTCGCACATCGCCGCGCTGTTCGACGCTTTCGCAGTTGATGGCGCTTGGTCGGCGGCTTCCGCGGCGTCCGCGCCATCGGGTTCGACTTTCGCTGGTGAATTCCTCATGGCACGAACTCCACATCGGCGACCTTCGCCTCGTTGCCGACCTTTTGCACCGTGACACGCATTCGCCATGCTCGGGGCTCCTGTTCTGGCCCATCGCCGACCGTGGTCTTCACGCTGACCGCGACCAGCACTTGGGCCGCGTCGCCGGACTGCGATTCCAGGCCCGCCTCAGTAATGGTGCCCACTGATTTCGACTTCATCTTGTTGACCACGTCGATGAACGGTTGTGACCGCTGGGAGAACTCGTCATAGAACGTGCCGGTGGCCGAGTCGAGAATGCGCTTGACATCGGCATCGGCGTGCTGCCAGTCGATCGTCGTCAGATTCAGCGCGCCTTGACGTCCGACCTGCACGAACAGTTGCCGTTGTTCGGAGGACTGATGCGCTTGGTGGGCCTGGTAGCCCAGCCAACTGGTCAGTGCAGCCATCGTCACGGCGGCTAGCAACCCGATCACAAGCGCAAATCGCTGCGGCGGCATTGGCTTTCGCCAGGAGCGCGTCGTGTACCGCTGGTGTTTGTCGTTGACGACTTTGGGGTCCTCGCCGTCGGTGCTTCCACTGTCGGGGCCGTTGTCGGGGCCGACATCGAGGGTGTCATCAGGGGCCGTCGTACACGGTGTGGGATCGTCGGGGGCGGGGTGGTCGGCGGTGTGGAGAGTCACGGTTTACCGTCCTTTGGTGGAAGCAGCATGTCCTGCCAGGTGTGCTGCCCGGCAGCATTCTGGCCCAAATCCGCTTGCCTGTACTGTTTGCCATCGGGTCCGATGTAGCTGCCGGTGCTCGGGTCGTACTCGGCGACTGCAATCGGGGCGGTCGCCGGCACCGGGGTGGGCGGTCCTGGCGGGGGCTGCGGAACCGGCTGACCGGACAGCGTCGCGTTCGGATCACCTTTCCAGTTGGTGCCGTCGTTGAGTGGTACGTAGTTTTCGTCGCTTTCGCACATCTTCACCGTCGGCGCGCGCTTTCCCGGTCGAGTCTCACAGGGCAGGTTGCGAGCCCCGCGGACGTTTGTGAGGCCGGAGTCCTGTGGTATCCGGCAGTACAAGTCACCGGCCGGCTTCGGTGGGTAATCCACCTCAGTCGGTGTGCGTTGCTGTTGGGCGGGTAGGTATCCCGTTCTGCATGGCGGGGGCACATTGAGGTTCAGGTTGAAGGACAGGAACACACCCTTGTAGTCCTGTTTGGTGTTTCGGTTGGCCAGTGCGGCACCCTGGAGGCCGGCGATCTCGATCGGGAACAGCGCGAGGATCTGCTCGAGGTTGGGTTGATAGGTCAGCCCCACTTGCCCGAGGCTGACCAGATTGGCCAGCAGGATGGGCAAGGTGGGCTTTACCCGGTCGAACAGCTGACGTACCTCGTCTGCCGCGGGGGGTCCGTTGACCAGTAAGCCCGTCACCGATTCGTCCTGCAGCTGCAGCTGATTGGTGATTTGAGCGACGTTGGCCGTCCAGGTCTGGATGGATTCGGAGGTGTCGGTCTGGGTATCCAAGACGGGTTTGGAGTCGTCGATGAGGGTGGTCAGTGCGGGCAGGTTGTTGCGCGCATCGATGGCCAGCGTGGTGGCACCCCGGGTCAGCCGGGAAAGGTCGGGGCCCAAGCCACCGAAAGCAGTGTAGGACTCGTCGATCACCGTTTTGAGGTTGTCACGCGGGATCGCCTGAACACCGGTGTTGACAGCCCGCAGCAGCGCGTTGATGTCGGGAGGGACCGAGGTGCGGTCGGCCGGTATCACGTCGCCGTTCTTCAGCGGCGCGCCGTCGCCGCTTCGCGGGACGAGGTCGACGAACAACTCGCCGACCGCGGTCTGGCTGCCCACGTGAGCCTCGAGGTCCGCCGGGATCTTGATGTCCGACTGCAGCGACAGCACGGCATCGACTCCGGTGTCACTGAGGTGGACGTCTGTGACCCGGCCCACCGTCGTGCCCCGGTAGGTGACGTTGGCGTTGTCGTACAGGCTCGCTGCGTTCTGAAGCTTCATGGTGACTTGGTAGCGGCCGACACCGAAGAGCAGGCTTGGCAGCCGGAGGTAGGAGAAGGCCATGCTTCCACCGGCCAACAGTGCCACCACTCCAAAGACGGCCAGCTGCAACCTGACTCGTTTACTTAAGTACATTTACGGTCCTTGGTCGGTCCGGTAGGGGACGATCAGCGGATTTCGAGCGGTGTAGGGGCTGGGCAGTTGCCCGATGGTGCGGCCCCATTGCAGTTCCAGTTCGGTGAGTTTGCCTTCGAATCGGGTGCCGGTGAACAGCGCTGCGTCGATGCGACTCAATGTCAAGTCCACGATGGTGGTGATGTTGGCGTAGTCACCGCGCCACCACTTGGTCAGGTTGTCCTTCACGAACGGAATCGTGGTGAACAGGTTCAGTGAACGGGTCAGCGCGGGACCGGCGTTGGCGAGTGATTCCAGTACCGGTCCCAGATCGTTGAGGATCTGGATCAACGACTCTTTGGACTGGTTGACCGAGTCGGCCGCCAGCGCGCTGAATTTGCCGATCTGGTCGACCGCCTCGACGAGCTGGTCGCGTTCGGCGTTGATTACCGCCAGCGCGTCGGGAATCGTGTCGAGAGCGTTGTCGATGACTGGTTTCTGTGCCGCGAACTGGGCGACCAGATTGTTGAGGCTGTCGGTGGCCGCGATGATGTCGCCGATTTGGTCGTTGACGTTGGCGGTGAAGGTCTCCAGCTGTGTGAGCAGGCTGCGGAAGTCGGCCTCGCGGCCTCCCAGCGCGGAGGTGAGTGCTGTGGTGATGTCCTGTACTTGTCCCACTCCGCCGCCGTTGAGTAGAAGTGATACCGATGCCAGGGTCTGTTCGGTGGACGGGTAGGCCCCAGCCGAGGTCAGCGGGATCAACGATCCGGCCCGCAGTTTTCCCGCCGGGGTGACGTCGGTGGGGGGTGCCAACTCGATGTGCAGTGACCCCAGCAGGCTGGTTTGACCTAGCGACACGGTCGAGTTGGCAGGCAGGTCGACGTCGCCGTCGAGGGCGAGTGTGAGCAGCGCATGCCAGCCGCGACGCTCGATTTTCGTGACGGTGCCCACGTTGACGTCGCCCACGCGGACGCGCGAGTTGGGTTGGAGGTTTTCGACATCGGGCATTTCGGCCTGGATCGTGTAGGAGCCCTGCCCGTGGCCTTGCGTTCCGGGCAGCCGAAAGGAGTTCAGGCCGCGGAAGCCGCATCCCGACAGTGCGGCGATGGTCAGCGCGATCATGATCGCCGTGGCGGCGCGGGCGTAGCGCTTGCTCGTCATGAGCCGCTCCCGGGTGGAATCATCATGCCGGGCAGCCCGGCGGCCGGATCGGTCTGCTGATCCGACGGGCCGGGAACCGGCACCGGGGCTTCGGCTGGCAGCACTGGCCCGGCAAGCGGTGGCGGCGCATTCGAGTCGGAGGCGGTTGCGTCGGGTGGCGACGTGGGCTGCGGCGGAATGTAGTCCGGGCGCATCCAGTCCTCACTGTAGGTGACTTCATTCGGCCGGGCGCTGGCCTGGATAAAGGGGTTGATACCGATTGGGGGGAAGTTGTACTGGCGGTTCTTGATGATCGGCGCCAAGTACTGCACGCATAATTTCGCCGATTGTTCGTTGTTCAGTCGCGAGGCGGCCTGCACTGCGCCGCACAAAAAGGTGATCGGATCCGAGAAGTTGGCGACGTTGAGAATTCCGGTGAGCGTGCCCTGCGCGGGCTTGTAGAGGTTGGCGGCGTTGGACAACGTCGTCGGCGCGATATGCAGCAGCTGTTCGATGTCGTCGATGCTGCCCGTCAGTGCCTGTGAGACCGACGTCAACTTGTCCGACGTGGCGCCGATCGTCTCGCGGTTTGCGGCGACGAAGGAGGTCAGCTCCCCCACCACGTCATTGAGGTTCTTGACCGCGTCCCCGACTTCGGTGGGGTTGTTGGTCAGTAGCCCGGTGACCGATGCGAGGTTTTGATTCAGCTTACGTATCAGGACGGTGCTGTCCTGCAGCGCAGAGACGAGTGTCGAAAGATTCCTGACGCTGCTGAAGATGTCCGGGCTGTGATCGGCTAGCGCGGACACCGACTGGGACAACCTGATGATGGCGTCGCGGATTGCCGGGCCTTGGCCGCGCAAGTTGTCGGCGGCGGTGTTGACCAGGGCGCCCAGTGTGCTGACTCCGCCGGGCTCGGTGGGCTGCAGCAGTGTCGTCAGCCGTTCGAGCTGTTGGCGCAATTGGTCGAACTCCACTGGAACGGCGGTGCGTTCTCTGGGGATGACGGCGTTGTCCTGCAGTGTCGGGCCACCGGTGTAGCCGGGAGTCAATTGGATAGCGCGAGAGGTCACCAGCGTCGGCGACAGGATCACGGCTTTGGCATCGGCGGGCACTTTGTATTTCGCGTCGACCCAGAAGGCGATCTTGACTCGGGTGGGCTGCGGTTCGATGGCGTCGATCCCGCCTACGCGAACGCCCTTGATGCGGACATCATCGCCGACGAACACGCCGTTGCTGTTGTCGAAATAGGCGACGACGTGAACGCGATCGGACTGTTGTGCCGCGCGCCCCACCGCAATCGACCCGCCCGCGATGAGGCCCACCAAAACGATGGCCAATCCGAGTTTGGTCCGAGATTTCGTCATGGTCTGCCTTGGGGAATCGAGGAATCTGTTGGTCCGGGCGCGACTTCGCCGGGCGGCGACACGAAGACCGGGCTTGGGGTGGGCAATTGTGGCCTCTGCTGATCGGCTGGTTGGGACGCCGGCGGACCTGGCGGGGGTCCACCTGGCGGAGGGGCCGGTAGGGGTTCGCGGTACGGGTAGCGGGGATCGCCGGGGTTTCCGGTGATCGCGTCGGGCAGCGTCAGTTTGGGGTCGCCCCCCTGGCCGGTCCTCGGATAGGGAATCGGCAGTGCCGGGGTGCCGGGCTGGCCCACCTGTGGGTCGTCGCGCTCGGAAGGTAGCAGCACGTTGGGATCCAGACCGAGATCGGAGAATGCCGCATCGACGAACGGTTGAATGAACTGTCCAGGCACTAGGTTGGCGAGGTAAGCGTTGAAGAAGGGACCGGCTGCGATGGTCTCGCCGAACTGCATTGCATAGGCCGCCAGTCCTTTGATGGACTCTTGGATCTGAACTTTCCGGTTGTCGAGGATCGCGAGAACCTCGTTGAGTTTGTCGAGGGCGGGTTTGAGCGTCGTCTTGTTTTCCGCGATGAACCCGGCGAGTTGTCGACTCAGCTGGGAGATGTTGGTCGAGATCTCATCCAGCGCAGCGCTTTGGGAGCGCAGCTGCGCCAGCAACGCATTGGTGTCGGAGATGAGGCGCACGATGTCGTTGGTGCGTTCGCCCAGGACGGTGCTGGCCTTGGCGGCGTTCGCGAGCAGTTCGCGCAGCCGGGCATCGCGCTGGTTGAGCGTTTCCGAGAAGCGGGCGACGCCCGCGACGGCGAGGCGCAGGTCGTCGGGGGTGTCTTGGAGGGTCTGGGACAGCACTGCCAGCGACGTGGACAGCTGGTCGGTGTCGAGCCCGCTGATGGTGGTCGTGAGGTCTCCGAGGGCGTCCGGCAATTGATACGGTGAGGTGGTCCGCTCGACTGGGATGGTGTCCGAGAGCGGCGCGGTGCCGCGGGTGGTGAGGTCGAGGACCTTGTTGCCAAGCACACTGGTCGTCTTGATCGCAGCCTCGGTGCGGTCCCCCAGCCGGATGTCGTCGGCCACCGTGAACGTGACCAGTACCCACTGCCCGTCGAGCGTGATGCTCTCGACTTGGCCGGCGGGAGCGCCCGACACCCGTACCGGGGCTCCGGTGGTCAGCCCGCCGGCCTCGTCGAAGTACGCCGAATAGGTCTTGCCGGAGGAGACGAACGGCAGCTTGTTGTAGTTGAGCGCGCCGAGGACGAGTGCGGCGGTGGCCAATACACCGATGGTTCCCATGAGAACGAAGTTGCGCTCGGCGAAGGTCTTCATTGGGGTGTGCACCTGCCGCTAGCTTGTCCGACCAGCTTGATGTACACGGGTTGTCCGCCCTTTCCATTCACTTTCAGCAGCAGATCGCACAGGTAGAAGTCGAAGTAGTTGCCGTAGAGCCCTTGCCGCAGCAGTACTCGGTAGGCGTCGGGCAATGTATTGAGGAGGTTGTCGAAGTAGTCGCGATCTGCGAGCACAGCGGTCGCGGTGCGATCGGTCTCGTGGACCGTTTTCTGCAGCGGTGGTCGGGCTTGTGCGAGAAGGTCGGCGATCGAGCGGGCAGCCTCGTTGGCGTAGGCTACTCCGTTGCTGATGTCCTGCTTGCGGGCTTGCAGCCCGTGCACGAGCTGCGACAGCGAGTCGATGGCCTTGCCGAATTGCTCGCTGTGCTCGCCCAGCGATCCCAGCACCGCGTTCAAGTTGACGATGGTTTGCCCGATGAGCTCGTCCCGGTCGGCCAGAGTGTTCGTCAGTGCTGCGGTCTGAGCCAGGATGGAACCGATCGTGGCGCCTTGACCCTGAAAGGCTGCGATGAGTTGGCTGGTGAGAGTGTTGACCTGTGTGGGGTCGAGCGCGCGGAACAGCGGCCGGAACCCACCGATCACGGCGTCGAGATCGAGTGCCGGCGCGGTGCGACTCAGCGGGATTGTGTCGCCGGGCCGCAGTTTCTTGGTTCCGCCCGGGCCTTCCTCGATCGCCAGGTAGCGATCCCCGATCAGGTTGTCGTATTTGATGACAGCCCGATTGCCGTCCGTAAGTGCCACCGAGTCGTCGGCCCCGAACTCGACCTGCACGGTGGAATCGTCTCGGACTTTGATGTTTTGGACCTTGCCGACCTCCACCCCCGCGATGCGGACGAAGTCCTCGCTCTTCAGTCCGCTGACGTTGGTGAAGACAGCGGTGTAGGTCTGCTCGCGCTCAAAGCGCAGCTGTGCGAAGACGGTGATGAGTGCGAAGGCACCGAGCGCGCACACGAGCACGAAGATGCCGAGGCGCCACAAGACGGCCGACACCTTATTGGTCACGGCTATGCTCCCCTCCGCGGTTAGCGAGTTTGTTTCGACGGTCGGTGTGGCCGGCGGTCACGGTGGTGTGGGTCCCGGTGACGGCGGTGGCGGAACCCCGGGATAGAGAGGCGCGCCATCGGGTCCGTACTGGGGTGCCCCGTAGGGCGGCGCGCCGGGGTAGGGCACGGGACCGGGAGCCGGGCCGCCCGGGTAGCGGATACTCGGCGGTTCGGGGACGGCCCGAGTAACGGGGAAGTAGTCGGCGTACCCGGGGAAGCCGATGCCGGGATTGGGTCGCCAGTCCAACCCGGTGCCGAAGCCGGTGTTGGCGATCAGCTGTCTCACCGGGAAGTTCTTGGCGACGTCGGGCAACGAGCCGCACCCGGGCTTGCCGCCCTCCCCGCCCTTGGCGGCGTTGATAGGCAGGTTGTCCGGATACCTGTAGGGGTCGTATCCGGGCAACAGCTCAGCATCCATGATTAGCGACTTCCCGTTTCCACCGAGCATGTCGGCATAGCCGGTGTCGAGGGTGGTCTTGGCGCCGACGAACAAGCAGGTCAGCTCGGGGTTGTACTTCATCAGCAGGTTCGTCGTGGGTTCCAGCAGGTTGACCGCTTTCACCAGGTTGTCTTTGCTGGGGCCTAGCACGTCGATTCCGCTGCGGGCCAGCCCCGCGGCGTTGAGCAGCAGCGCGTCGAGTTGCTGTGCGTGCGTGGTGACCGTCACGCTAGTTGTGGTCGCGGCGGCCAGGGTGTCGATGATGTCCTGTGCTGCGGCGCTGTAGGTGTCGCCAACACCTTTGAGCGCGCGGAAGTCTTCGCGCATAGTGTCGGCGCGCGGATTCAGCTCCAGCAGAACCTGATTGCTCGCGGTGATCGCTTCACCGATCCGGTCACCTTGTCCTCTCACCCCTTCGGCGAGGGCACTGAGTACGGCATTCAGCTTGAACGGGTCGATCGCCTTGATCAGCTGCACCACGTTTTGAAACACGGTGTTGACCTCGGTGGCGACGTTCTGTGATTTCAGTACCGCTCCCGCGGACAGCCGCTGGGAGCTGGGGTTGGGTGGGTAGACAAGGTCGACGTACTTCGCCCCGAACAGGGATATGGACTGGATGCGCGCCTCGACGTTGGCCGGGATGTGCCGGACCTGGGATGGGTCGATGTCCAACTGGATACTTGTCGAGTCTCCGCCGCTCACCGACCTGACGCGGCCGACCTGCACCCCGCGCATCTTCACCCGGGAATTGGGCTCCAGCACCAGACCCGAGCGGTCCGCTGTCAGGGTCACCGGCACGGCTGGGGTGAACGTCCTGTTGAACGCGCCCAGGCTCAGCACCACCGCCGCGACGATGCCCGCGACCAGGAACACCGCCCACCATTCGGGGGAGATCCGACGAATGCCCATACCGTCTGTCATGCGCGTCACCCCGCGTAGTTGAAGTTGCCGGTCTGGCCGTAGAGAGCCAGGGTGACTAGGAGAATCACCATTTGCGACGCGATCAGTGACGTCCGGGTCGCGCGCCCGACCGCCTCGCCCACGCCGGCGGGCCCGCCGGTGGCGTTTAGTCCGTAGTACGTGTGGATCAGCATGATCACCAGCACTTCGGCGACCGTGACGGCAAAGGAAAAGAACACCGCCTGCGGATTGAGAAAGGTGTCGAAGTAGTGGTCGAATACGCCGGGCCCCTGCCCGTAAAACGCGGTGGTGATGACCCGTACCGAGAAGAACGACATCAACAACGCCACGCAGTACAGCGGAATGACGACGATCATGCCGGCGAGCAGACGGGTTGAGGCCAGGTACGCGATCGGCCGGATGCCCATCACCGCCAGTGCGTCGACCTCCTCGTTGATCTTCATTGCGCCCAGCTGCGCGGTGGTACCGGCACCGATCGTCGCGGCGAAGGCAAAGGCGGAGCTGGCCGGGGTGACCAAGCGAACGTTGACGAAGGCAGAGGTGAAGCCGGCCAACGCTTCCACGCCGACCTGAGACATCTGGTTGTAGGCCTGACTTGCCAGCGCGCCGCTGGTCGACAAGTTCAGGAAGGCAACGACCGCCACAGTGCCGCCCACCACCGCCAAGGACCCTGCGCCGAGACCGATCGCGGCGATCTGGCGCAGCAATTCTGCCCGGTATGCCGTCACCGCCTGCACGGTCGAGTAGATCGACTGACCGTAGAAGTGGGCCTGGTCGCCGAGTTCCCTCCATCTGGCCCTCCACCGACTCAACGAGCGGGCAGTGCCGGGAAACCTCTGCTGTAAGACGACGCCGGTGCTCATTTTGTGACCTCGAAGCCGACCGCAGTGACGATGGCATTGACGACGAACAGCAACAGGAACGCGATCACGACGGTTTCGTTGACCGCGTTACCCACGCCTGCCGCGCCTTTTTGCACGCGCAAGCCCTGGTAGCAAGCGATCAGACCCGCCACGAAACCGAACAGCGTGGCCTTGACGAGAGACACGAGGACATCGCTGAGGCCGGTGATCAGCGTCATGCTGGCGACGAATGACCCAGGTGTCACGTGCTGGAAGTACACCGAGAAGAAGAAAGCGCCCAGGAGACCAGTCACGGTCACGACAGATGACAGCAGCACCGCGACCGTTGTCGTCGCCAGCACTCTGGGGACGACAAGGGAATGGATCGGGTCAAGCCCCAGGACCCGCATCGCATCGACTTCCTCGCGGATGGTGCGCGACCCGAGATCGGCGCACATCGCCGAAGCGCCCGCACCCGCGACGACGAGAACGGTGACGAAGGGGCCGATCTGGTTGACCGCGCCCAAGGCTGCGCCGGTTCCTGAGAAGTCGGCGGCGCCGAATTCGATGAGCAACGTGTTGAAGGTGAATGACGTGAGGACAACGAGGGGAATCGACAACGTCAGCGCGGGAACCACAGAAACCCGCGCCACGAACCATGTTTGGAAGAGGAACTCGCGCCATTGGAACGGTGGCTTGACCATTGCGACGAGCATGTCCAGCGTCATCGCGTAGAGCCCGCCAATAATGCTGAGTGGTTTCAGCGCTTTGACGTCAGCCGCTGCCGGGAAGGCTTCGACCGTGTTACGGAGGGAAAAGCGTTTCACTCGAATACCCCGTTACCGTGCTGAGGTGCGCCTGCGGGGCCGGAGTCGGCGTCGCCGCGGCCACGCCGACGCCAACAGCATCGCCAGAATCCGTCCATGACAGCCGGTACGGCGAGGCCGTATCGCCCCAAGACGTTCACGTCACTGCGCCCTGGCGCGACTCATCAGAGGTTTCAGCCGTCAGGCAAATTGCTGGCCGCAGCGTGATGTCGAAACGAAGTCCGATGTCGTCGCGGGTGGCGATAAGGGCTTGCCGCCGCTCGGCGGGCAGACGGCGCAGCAGGGAGTCTTTGACGAGATGGCACCCCGGAAGGTAGGCGCGGGTGATCAGCCGATCGAGACACCCGCGAGCTTCTACTGATACCGCTATGAACGGTGCTGATCCGTGCTCAGGTGCTTGAGGCGGCACCATTTTCACGCTGTATCGACCCTGTTGGTCAGTGATGACGCACGTCCGTCGAGTATTAATCCGGCCGTCGCTCCGAAGCAGTCCGGCCTTTTCAACCGCGTTGTTGTCGTCGCCCGCGGAAAGCCAGGTCTCGATCAAGGCGTCAGGAACTGGTCGACCATCTTCACCGGTGATCACCCCGTGAAACTGAATGGCCCCGGAGGCGCCGACCCTCCGGTCGCAATGCCATCGAGAAGCAGCTGCCATGCTCAGTCTCCCCAGACGAGTCCGTCGACCTGACCTACGAGGCGGAGTCCGGCGCCGAGCACCCCCATGTTCGCCATCGCCACCTTGACCGGGCCCACGAATTTGATCTTGCGCGTCGCGATGGCGTTCGCTACGCCGAGCTCGCCGTCCGCGACCCGGTGCCAGACGCTCGCGGTTGCAGTCAGAACGAAGTCAGGCTTTCGCCCTTCGATCTGCACCCCGCCGTAGACGGCCTCACCATCGGTGATCTCCAACTGTGAGACCTGGTCGTTGGCGTCCTGTACTCGCCATTCGATCAGCATGCTCAACTCTTTGCCACCCTGCCGGATCTCGGCCGAGTCGTTCCACAGGTCGCGGTACGCGCGTGCCCACGCGGGCGACATCAACGCAACGGCAGTCATTATCGAATCCACTCCTTCGGTCGACGAGTCAAACGGGGTAAACCAGATAGCGCGGCGGAGTGTTGTCCACCACCACGAATTTCTGCTGAAACAGCGCGGTTTCGTCGTCAAGGACGACGACGTCTTCGCTGTAGCCGCTGACCAGAATCCCCGGCTCGCCGGAGGCGCCGGTGTAGGTGACGAGGACGTTGGACCCTACCTCCCAGCGGTCTTCGCCGAGCTCACGCATCGCCGTACGCTGCTGAAAGTGGCGGGTATCGTAAGGTTCGACCGTGCCCGCCCAGACCTCCTGGATCATCTTCACGCGGTCGGTCAGCCGTTCTCGGCAATCGTCCATCATGTACGCCAGCGGCAGCCCCTCACGGACGTTCTCCATCGCGCGCACCTCGTAGGCACATTCCGGCGCGAACAGCGCCAGCCACGCGGTGAAGTCTCGCTCGTCGACTGCGCGCGCGTAGGCTCCCAGCAGTTCGTCCACCAGGTAAGCGGCACGTGCCCGCCGATCTTCGATGCTCGATGTCAACAAAACTCCATCACCTCCTGGTAGTGCGCCCACCAGCCGGTGTTGGCGACCTCATCGTTCTGCGACGACTCCGACAATGGTCGGCCGACCCCGGCGACAAACCGCTGATAGCCGCCGTCACGCGCGGTCGCCTGCACGCGGTTGTAGACGGCGGCGTCCTCGATACTGATGAAGCCGCTCGGCCCGAGCAGGTTCGACGACTGGCGTACTCGGTGGCGTGCGAAATCCTCGCTGTCACTGGCGTGGCCGAAGAACGTGTATCGCACCTCGGTTCGATCAACCCCGAGTGGGCGGGCGTACCGGATGTTGATCGTGTCAACGTGACGCACGATCCCCGTGACCGGCCGTAACGCGATCACACGGGCTCGGCTGTCGTCCCCCTTCCGCGTGACCACACTCGGGTCTGCCAGGAAGCCGTTGTCCACGTAGGGTTGCGCATCGTACAGAATCGACATGTGCCCGTAGGGCTCGCTGACCAGCACGTTTCCGCTGCCGCCCTGCCAGTTGAGCAGTTTGAACGCGCTGTGCAGCAGCGGCGCATGGTAGGGATCGTTGTCGATGTAGGTCTTCCAATTACTCTGAAACACCACCGTCTGGTAGCCCAGCAGCGTCAAGTCCCCGTCATCGAGCATGCAGTCGCGCAACGGATTAGCGCTATCGCCGAGGTAATCGTCGAACGGCGGCGGCTCCTCGGCCATGCTGACGAAGATCAACCCCCACGACTCGACTACGTGCAGCTCTCGTAGGCCGTAGTCCTCCTCGCGGAAGTCGGGGCGAAACTGCATGCGGCGTGGCGCGCCTGCGAACCGGCCGTCATTGTTGAAGAGCCACCGGTGGTACGGACACTCGAATCGCTCCGCCACCCCGCACCGGCGCTGCTCCAGCAGCGTTCCCCGATGGGCGCAGGAGTTGACGAACACGCGGATGCGGTCATCGCCGTCCCGCACCATCAGCAGCGGCACGTCGGCTAGCCATCTCGTCCGGAAGGCGTTGCGCTCGGCCAGCTCGGCCCGGTGCGCGATCGGATGCCAGTAGGGGCCATAGAAGATGCGGGTGAGCTCTTCCCGGTAGACGTCGGGGTCGCTGAACACCTCCTTGGGAATGTCCGCGGCAGAGGTGAACCGTTTCCGGATCGCCGGCTGTACATGGTCGAACTCCAGCGTCGGTCCAAGCTTCACTGCGCTGTTCCTTTCTTCGGCGTCGCGATGTGGGTGATCGCGCCGAGCCCGTCGGCGAGGCACTTCCAGGTGTGGCCCTCGTCTTCCGACACGTAAAGTCCACCCGCCGTGGTGCCGTGGTATAGCAGCAGCTCGCCGCCATCTGTGAGCTCGCCCTCCAGCGCCCAGACCATGTCGAACAAGCCGCGGTCGTCCGCGCTATCCAGCCGTACCCAGGAGGCGCCACCGTCGTTGCTGCGGAAGAATCCCACGTCGGCGCCGCGGCGTCGGCGCAGTTTGGACGGCGACAGGAAATAGACGTTGCCGTTGAGCACGCCCATCACCAGCCGGCGCACTGCGGCCCACTTCGGTGGGATGCCGTCGGCCGCGGCGAGGAACACTACGTCGGGGTCGGCGGGATGCACCACGATCGCGTCTTCGGTGTAGTTGCGCTCGCCAAGTCCGGTGTTGGACTGCACCCAGCTCGATCCGCGGTCGGTGCTGCGGTAAATGCCCTTGCCGCCGCGGTAAGGCTTCGTGTCCTGGCCGGTGGTGACGATGAGCCGGTCGGGAGCTTCCGGGTGCAGGACCACGCGGTGGATGTCGTGACCGAGGCCATCGATCTCCTCCCACGTCTGTCCCCGGTCCCGGGTGACCAGGAGGGAGCCGACTTCAATGCCGGCGTAGACGACGTCGGCATCGCGTGGGTGCACGGCGATGGTACGGACGTGCGCGATTCCCGGGCGGATGGGAAAACTCCACCTTTTCGCTTCCGGTACGCCGAGTAGGTCTCCACACTCGGCCCAGGTCCCGTCTTGCCACCGCAGCAAGTGCGCTGGTTCAGTTCCGGCGTAGAGCGCGTTGGGTGTGTGCGGGTCGAACGCCAGGGCGCGCACGTCGCGGTGGGCGAGGCCATCGCCGAGGTCAGTCCAGTGGTCTGAGCCCGCGGTGGCCAGAAACACGCCGTGCTTGTGGACGGCGACGGCGACGCGCTCGTCCTGAACAGCCATGGCCATGACCTGCCCCGGCAACTCGGGCCAGGCCCGGACCTTGCCGTCGCCGGACACGGTGAACACACCGCGGCTTGTCGCGGCGACGACCATCAAGCCTGCCTCACTCACGGCTTCACCAGCACCTTGACCAAACCCTCCCGGCCCTCTAACAGCCCACCCAATCCATCCTTGGCGGCGCGGTCCAGCGGGATTCGAGCGGTGATCTGCGGCGTTAGCGCGAGTTTTCCGTCAGCGATCAGGGCGAGAACAGCCGGGAAATCGTCGAACATGTCGTAACCGAAAACCATCCGGAGCTCTATCTCCTTGAGCAGATGGCGGTTGACATCCAGCGAGGCCGCACCGGCCCATGACGACATCTCCATGAAGCGGCCTTGTTTGCGAAGGCAGTCCAGGCCTTGTGTGAAGGCCTCCGCGCTGCCTGCCACATGGAAGACGACGTCCACCCCGACGCCCCGTGTCTCCTCCAAAATTCGCGCGGTGGTGCCGGGGTCATTCGGATTTAGCACCAACGTCGCGCCGAGGTCGCGCGCCAGCCTGCCGCGTACGCCGCTTGGCTCTGTGACGTAGATTCGCGCAGCTCCGGCTGCGCGTGCGCACTGGATCACGGTGAGCCCGAGTGCCCCGGCGCCGAGGACCATCACCGTTTCGCCGAGGAGCAGTTTCGCTCGCCGCACCGCGTGGAACGCCACCGCCGTCGGCTCGGTCAGCGCTGCGACCTCGAGGTCCACCACGTCCGGCACTCGGACCGCGAGCCGAGATGGCACTGCGACGTAGTTCGCCAAGCCCCCGTTTCGGGTGAAGCCGATCCACCCTGGCCGCTGGCACAAGTGATAGAGCGCCCGGTGGCAATAGTGGCAGCTCCCGCAGAAGTCCATCGGAATCACCGCGGCGCCCTCGCCAATGCGGGATTTGTCGATGCCCGCTCCAACCTCAACGATCCGGCCCGAGATTTCGTGGCCGAGCACCACTGGCGGCTGCGAGAAGGTAGGCCCCGCGACAAACTCGTGGAGGTCAGTTCCACATAGTCCGGTCGCTGCCACCTCGATGATGACCTCACCGGCCTGCGGCGCCGGGTCTGGCACCGATGTCAGACCGACGTCGTTGTTGCCGTTAAGAACGATCGCTTCCATCTCAGCCCGCGGCGCTTTCGTGGGTCCGGCGACGATTCCAATGGTTAGGGACCATGCTCATACCGCCTCGAACGCCCGGAAAGTGACGCCGGCGGTCATGCCTCCGTCGACCGGCAGCACGGCACCAGTGATGTAGGACGCCTCGGGCGAGGCAAGAAACACAGCGGGCGCCGCGATCTCGTCTGGTCCTGCGAAACGCTGCATCGCGCAGAGGTCAACCATCATCGAGCTGTGTTCGGGGTGCTCGGCCAGGAACCGTTCGATCCTCGGCGTGCGGGTGCCCCCAGGGGCGATCGCGTTCACGCGGATGTTGTCGCGGGCGAAGTCGAGGGCCATGTTTTTCGTGAGCAGCACGACCCCGCCTTTGCTCGCGCTGTAGGCGGAGCACCTGTTCTCGGCCAGAATCCCGGCCGTCGACGCGACGTTGACGATCGATCCGCCGCCACCCTGGCGTAGCAAGGGGATTACGGGTTTGGACATCTGAAAGACACTGCCGAGGTTCATGTCGATCTGGCTGCGCCACTGCTCCTCGCTGATCTCCTCAACATTGCGGGCCAGGCTCCCGCCGACGACGTTGAACAGTGTGTCGAGCCGCCCGAACTCGGTCAGCGTCCGTTCGACGACACCGTTGGCGACCTCGCGGAGGCAAACGTCGCCGGCGACGCCGCAAACCGCCGCGCCGGACTCGGCCAATTCGGCCACGGCGGCATCGAGGCCCTCGCCGTCGGTGTCGGCCATGACACAGCACCCACCTTCGCGGCACCACCGCATGGCGATCGCCTTACCGATCCCCGCCGCGGCGGCGGTGACGATCGCGACCCGGCGGTCCCCCGCCGTCACGGCACTCACGCGGCGCCGATCGTTGGACAGGCGCATTTCGCGCACAGCCTGGGTAACAGGTTCATCAAGCACGCCCACCGAATGCGGCAGGTTGGCCCATGTATTCCAGCCATCTCCCCCAAAACCGCCGCTGGTTCTGCTCGGCGTACCCGCTCGGGAGAGCCTCTCCCGGCCCTGGCCAGTCGGTGAGCGGAGTCAAGTCCATGCCCATCTCGTAGTTCAGCAGGCCTGCACCGGCGAATGGACCCTGGACAGATTCGGTTATGGCCTTCCATGCCTCGGCGTCGTCCTGTTCGAAAACACCGCCTGGGCCGAAGTTGTTGACGTAGGACGCCTGGGACGCATCGCGCAGCCATTCCGGAGCGTCGCGTTCGACCAGGAACCAGGAGAGGATCTCCATCCGATCATGAGAGAGCGGATGCCACACCCGGAACGTGATGAAGGGGGTAGGGGGCGACATATGGTCCGGCGCGATGGTCACGTTGATGAACGACAAATTCGGGAACACGGTGCCGTGAATAAAGGCCGAGCGTCGCATCATGTCCTTGTGTGCCGGCGACGGATAGGACGCCGCCATCTGGTCGACGACTTCGTCGGGGTATCCCTCGTACTCGGGAAAATCGGCGAGCGTGGGCGGAAAGCCGAGTACGCCGACGCCGTGGCCGTTCTGCAGCGAGATCTCCGCTGGTGCGCTCGCGAAGTTCGGGTCACCGGGCGCCATTCCCAGCTCGACCATGGAGCGGTGAGCAAAGAGGGTGTGGTAGGAGTCGCCGACGAAATTGTCGGCGGCTGTCTTCCAGTTCGCCGACATCACCCATCGGTGCGGTGCCCCTATCACCTCCAGACCGCCCGCCGTCTTCTTCGCAATGAGGTCGAGGTAGAACGTCGTGTCGCCGAGGTAGTCGGTCAGACTGGGCGCCTTCGGATCGACGCTGCCGAAAATGAATCCGGCGTAAGAGTCGACATGGGGGATGTGACGTAATCCCCACTGCGACTTGTCGAAGCCGCCGGGATAGGCCTCCCTCATCGCCGGCACACCGACGAGCTCGCCGGTGTTGCTGTACACCCAGCCGTGGTACGGGCACTGGAAGTGCGCGGCGTTTCCCATCTCCGCCCGGCACACGAGCGCACCACGGTGTCGACAAGAATTGGACAGCGCCTGGATCCGGCCGGAGCTGTCCCGGCAAACGATCACCGAATCGGCCCCGATGTGCCGCACGACGAAGTCGCCGGACTTGGTCAACTCCGACTCATGTCCGAGGAACACCCAGGCTCGTCCGAAAATCCGCTCCATCTCGATTGTGTGCAGCGCAGGATCGCTGACGACGCGGGCCGGTAAGCGCCCGACCTTGAGCCCGTCCGCTACGTCGCGCAACGCGAGCCGCAGGTAGGGATCGGTCGCGTCAGCTGTTCCGGTTGTTTCGGTGGTCATATGGTTGGGCCCTTTCTGGAATCGGCGATATCCACGCGGAGGTGGTGAGGGGAGCTGGCCCTACAG
>NZ_QQBJ01000033.1 GCF_003347205.1 Mycolicibacterium moriokaense | reverse complement strand
CAAAACCTCCGGACCGAACTCCAACCACTCCTTCGCATCCGGAGACTCCACACCCACATAACCCAACGCCTTCACCAACATGTGCTGTCCTCAGGCGATTCAGTGGTTCGAGACGGCAAGTGACGCATAGCGCTGCTGGAGTGCGGCCCAGTTCTTGCCGGCCTCGCGCCCGCCAGCCAAATAGGACTCCGGCACTTCGGTGTACGGCGGCCGGGTGGGCCCGGTGCGCATAAAACCGGCTGCTTGGAATTGGGCGTTGTCGATCTGGATGCTGTATTTGAGGAATTCGGCGAAGTTGCCGCCCGGGTAGAGCGTCTCGAGAGCGGCCTCGAGTTCGTCGGTGAGCGTTTGGCAGTCGTCCCAGCGGCGGGCTCGGATTAAGTCGCGCAAGTGGGTTACCGGCGCAGGGCCGCAGGCCACATTGCCCGACCAACAGGCGGTGACCTCCTCTGGGAATAGCCGGGCAAAGTAGTACCAGTCGGTCTCAAGCGGCAGTAGCCGCACACGACCGCCGACGGCGCGGAGGTCGGAGAGGAAGGCGGAGCCACTGAGCAGTCCGAGATGCTTGGCAGCGACAACCTGTGGTATCCGGCTAAGCGCCTCGTATGCGGGGGTCCCGATCTTTCCCTTGAAGGCGCCTGGGTTGTCGTAGACAACCATTGCCAGGTTCGGCACTGCCTCGGCCACATCGCGATAGAAGCGCACAATCCCGGCGTCGTCGAGGGGCAGCCACATCGGACGACCGACGAACAAACCGTCGGCACCGAGCTCGCCGAGCCGACGACCTCGAGTGATCGTATCGCGGGTGTTGAGCGTCGTCGCTCCAGCGAAAACCGGGATTCGCCCCGCGACGGCATCGACGACGGTGGCGACGAAGCTTTGCAACTCGTCCCATGTCAGCGAAGCACACTCGCCGAAGGTGCCTGTGGTCATAAGCACGTCGACCCCGCCGCGGACCATCGAGTCGGCAAGCGTCGCCGCCTCGTCGAGGTCCACGGAGAATGTTGTGTCGGGCTGATCGGCCGTCGGGATGGAGGGCGTAGGAATGATGCCGACGACCCCGGTGATGTCATCAACGGTCAACTTCGTGTTAGGCACAGGCATTGCCTTTCTTTGGTGAAACGTCAGCGGGCTCGGAGGTTGGCGGGTACTGGGGGAAACGGGTGCGCCCCCAATGACAGCTCGGGCTCTTCGTAGTACAGATCGAGCGCTTTGAGTGTGGGGATGTCGTTGACCGAGAACAGCACGGCATCTTCCGTCGACCGGTTGACGAAGTGATGGGTGCTCCAGTTAGGCACCGCGAAACTGTCGTGGGGCCCCCAGTCAAGCTCCACGTCGTCGACGACCGTCGTCCCTTCGCCACGCACGACGAAATACACGGCACTCGACGTGTGGCGATGGGCGTCGGTCCGCTGGCCGGGCCGCAGCAATTGCACCCAGCAATCGAGCGTTGGCATGGTCGATCCGCCTGTGACGGGGTTGGCATACCGCAGGACGACGCCGTCGTAGGGACTGCCCGCAAGGCCCGCCATCCGCTGGAGCTGCCGCTCGACGTCGCGCCAGGGATAGCGGAATGGAAAGTTCGCCGTCTTGACCTGCTCCCACGCAGGGCGGAGTAGGCCCCCGCGGTCGGCGAGATGCTCTCCAGGCTCGTCGCGTTGAGGTTGGCGCTTCTCGCCGTAGGACTCATAGAAGGGAACATTGAGCCCGAGCACCAATCCGATATCGAGCACGTCGAGCCAAACGACGTTCTCCGAAGTGGCATTCTCGTGGTCGTGCCACGTCCAGCGAGGGGTTAAGACGAGGTCGTAGTCCTCCATTTGGCACGGCTCGCCGTCCACCACAGTAATCAGGCCGGGGCCGCCTTGAATAGCGAACCGCAGCGCTGCCATGGTATGGCGGTGCGCATAGGCAATCTCGCCGGGCTTGAGCATCTGCATGCCCATGTTCATGGTGTGCGTGGTTCCCCGGGCATCCGGATTGATGAACGAGAGATTGCGTCGCGCCGTCAAACTTTCGGGCATCACGTCGCACGACTTCAGAAGCTTCGCGTAAACATCGTGCCATCGCCACAGAAACGGAACACCGGCGGGCTTGGGGCCGCCGACGACGCTTTCCAGCATTTCGTCGTATATCCATTGCCCACGTAAGTTGGCAGCCTCGAGCTCGACGTCAAATTCGCGGAGCTCTGAACTCTCGGCGGTGGACATTGGCTACCTTCTCTGGTTGGCAGAATGACACTCTGTCAATTAGAGATTAACGGCACCCGCCGGTTGCGTCAATACCGCACGGGCCGCACTGAGCTGACCTCTTGGGTCAGTACCCCTAACGGGGCGAAAGCTCGAGATATGCAGCACGCTAGACGAATTCGCCGACTCCGCCGCCATCCAGATCATCCGGTGCCGCAATTCGTGGTGTCGCGGGTGCTCCCGGATGGACTTGCGAGCGTGTTCGTTGAGCTGCTCGCGCGCCGATTTGCGGAAAGACTATCTTCTTCAGCCAGCACGTCGGCAGCCCCCCGTGCCGACTCGCGCCAGCTCCGCTAGTCATCTCGGATCGGCGCACAACGCAACGAGGACACTGTTGCCGCTGGGGAGCAACTCGGGATCGGGTGAGGCGAGATAACGGCAAGGTGTTTATCTTGAGGGCCGTGTTTCCCGCTGGTGAGACGTTGTCGAACTAAGATTGCGGCGCCGCAGCGAGCATCTTCGGCGGACGTACAGTGTCACGTCTGATGCAGCGGGCAACCACGCGTGGCCGCACTATGGTGATCGCGTCGCGGCAGTGTCGGGTGGGTTTGTTAACAGTTCGAGCCTCTCCCGCACAGTTTCGAGATCGCTGCCGGCCTTCAGTGCACGCCTGCACTCGATCAGTGCTCGAGGCCAGTTCACGATCGCGGCGCCGCTCAAACGTTGCTCGCGATCGGGGTAGAGCGCTGTGAATCGATTGTCGGACAATCGATCTCCGACGACGAGTGGCTCACTTAGGTGAGTTGTTTGGCCGCAAAACTGGATCTTCCAGTCGTACTGGTCGCTCCATACGTACTCGACGGGCTCGTAGCAGCGCAGATGGTCGGGGTGCGAGATATTGTGCGCGACGCAAGACGCCTGGTCGACCGCGTTTGTCCAGTGTTCGATGCGCATCATCACCCCGCGGGCGCGATGAAACCAACGCGACACATCACCGACTGCGTAGACGTTCTCTGACGTGACGGCACGACAGAACTGGTCGCAGACCAGGCCGTCATCGACGACCAGTCCCGACGGCATCAGCCAGCCGTCGTTCGGAACGGCACCGATGCCCACCACCACCGTGTCGGCTTCCACGACGGTCCCGTCCGTGAGGCCGACCTCCAAGTTGCCGCGCTCCCCCTCAATATTCTCGACACCGACGCCGAATCGCGTGTGCACTCCGTGGTCTCGGTGCAAATCGACGAACCACCCACCGATCTCTTCGGTAAGCACCCGGCTCATCGGCACCGGCACCGGGTCGACAACCGTCACTTGCAGCCCCAGTGACCGCGCGGTTGACGCGACCTCGGCCCCAATAAATCCTGCCCCGATCACCACGAGGCGGGCACCGGCAACGAGGTCGGCCCTTAGCCGCAGACAATCCTCTAGGGTGCGTAGCACATGAACGCCCGGTCCCTGGCCCCACGGGGATGGTCGCGCGCTCGCTCCGGTGGCCACCACCAGGTGGTCATAGTGCAGGGGCTCATCATCGGCGAACTCAACCTCGCACGCTGCGACATCCACTCCGATCGCGCGGCGGCCGAGGCGAAGCTCGATGGCGTCGGCGGCGGCAGCGTCTCTGGTGAGTAACGTCGCAGCCGCGATGTCACTCGTACCCGCAAGCAACGCTTTGGATAGCGGCGGTTTGTCGTAGGGCAGTGCAGTTTCCTCGCCCACGAGGACGATGTCGCCGTCGTAGCCTTCCGATCGCAGCGCCTGGGCCGTGCGGACCCCGCCGACAGAACTGCCGACGATGACGACCCGTGACGTCATTCGTCTACGACTTCCAACGCTGCCACCGGACAGCTGCGCGCAGCCTCCTCGACCCGGGTCCTGTCCGCGGAAGGGACCTCCGTCTTCCGGACCAACACGAGTCCCCGGTCGTCGATGTCGAAGTAGTCCTCGGCGGCTACGACACAGTTCGCGTATCCCTGACATACCGCGTCGTTAGCCTTTATGACTCCGTCCATGTGCTTTCCTTCCCTATGTTCGTCGGGTTCAATTGCGCTGGGGTGCAGGTCCGAGGCCGAAACCGCCGTCGGGGCGGATCGTTTCGCCGGTAAGCCCGCGGGAGCGGTGCGAAGCGAGAAAGACGTAACTCCACGCGTGGTCGTGACCCGATAGGGCCACGTTGAGCGGTGTGCGAGCAGCCAATTCGCGGGCCCGGTCGGGTGCAGCATCCAGACGGCGGGCGCCAAGGTCGAGACTGTCGAGTCCGCGCAGGTCGGTGTTCAACGTTCCCCCTGGGGCAACACCGTTCACACGGATCCTCGGCGCGAGTTCGTGAGCCAGTGCGGTGACGAGGCCACGCACCGCGAACTTCGACGCGACATACAGCAGGCCGCCACGTCCTGGATAAAATGATGAAGCGGACTCGGTGAGGATGATCGAGGCGCCGTCCTGGCCCATCAATGCCGGCACTGCAGCCTTGACTGAGTGGATATGACTCAGGACGTTGATACGAAACATCTCGTCGAACGCCTGGTCGATTCGCTCGGCGGGGATGTCCTGAAGACGACGGTAGAAATCGAAGATCCCCACGCAGTTCACCAATGTGTCGAGTCCGCCGAACGCGTCGGCAGCGACCTGCACAGCTTCGTCGTTGGCGGTGTGGGTGGTCCCATCACCCTCGATTACCGGGATGTCGGGCAGCTGATGGCGCAGCGCCGAGCACTTATCGCTGTCGTACTCGAGCACGGCGACCTGGGCATCCTCGTTCAGGAACGCGTCGACGGTGGCCCGACCGATACCCGAACCTCCGCCGACGATCAATGCGCGTTTGCCCGCCAGCCAGCCAGTCATACCTCGTCGCCCAGAATCAAGGGAGTCCCTGCGTTCCCCACCATGGCCGCTAAGGTGGCTGGGTTCTGCCAGGTCAACGCCTCGATCTCCAAGGCATCCAGCGACACCCACTGCGCCGATTTTGGCGCCTGAATCAACAGCCGAGCTCCGTTGCGAGTGGTCACTCGGCGCACGACGACCTCTGCGAACTCGTTGGCGATGTTAAGTGCATCGCCGGTCGCCCCGGCCAGCAGCGTAGCCAGTTCCTCGCACGCCGATTGTGGTGGTGACTGCGCGCCCTCGCCGGGTCGATTCGAGCTCATAGGAATACCGCCAGATTCTGCATTCGAAGCACTGATTCATCGACGGCGATTGTGCGCCGGGCGAGTTTGAGGGCGTTGCCATCGCGACGTAGGAGATCCTCACGACCGCATGAAAGGAGCGTGGACTCATTGACGTCGCCGCGGCTGCGGAACAACAACTCAGCGCTGTCGACCGCGAGGTAGTCGGCGTCGTCGGTGAGGAATGTGCGCACGTTGGTGATGAAGTGGCGCAGGCGCGACGGCGGATCCTCAGTCCAGGCGTGCTCGGTGGCGAATCGGGCAACGCGGCGACTGAGTGAGTATTTGTTCTCGTCGAAATGCGCCATTCCTGCTGAGGTATCGAATCCGGCGCCGGCGGCGGTGGTGATCCGCACCGGCATGTAATAGTGAATGTCCTCGGTAAGAACACCCAGCCACCTGTCGTAGTCTTGGGCATCGAGAAGGTACGCCTCGTTGACGAGGAAGCGATGCGCCTCCAGATGGCGAGAATCGTCGAACGGCAAGGCTTCCCCCACACGTTGGGCGCGGGCGGCGTGCGCACCGAGTACCGATGGGGCCATGGGTCGACCAGTGCGTTGATCGTCGACGGTCACAGCGTCACCGACGTCGTAGCCGACTCCGAGTCGATACCGGCGACGGCCCGGCCATTGGTCTGCACCATCGGCTCAATACCTTGCGGGTTGTCGGTGAGCACAGTAGCCGGGTCGACTCGCAGCGGCGGCATGTCGAGGTAGTCAGCCCAGAGCCTCAATAATTCCCGTTGATTGTTCTCGTTGTAGCCGAGCTGAGCGTATCCAGGCCCGTGAAACTGAGCGCTGCTTAGGGTGTCGACCACCCGGGCATCGTCTGCGAGCAGCCCCATCCGGCTGTTCAGCCGCAGTCGGCGGGCCATCGAACCCCCCGCGGTGTTGGTCAGCGACACCCAGTTCTCGACATCGTCTTGTTCGAACATTCCCGTCGAGCCGAAACACATCAAATAAGCCTTGTATGAGGCCGCCTTAAACGCTTCCGGGGCATCAGAATCCACCGCAAACCAGGACAGCACCTCAGTCTCGTTCTCGCTAATGGGCTGCCATACCCGAATCGAAATGAACGGCAAGACGTGCTCGCCGTCCTCCACTTTCGGCCAGTTGTGCACGAAACTGATGTTCGGAAAGCACGTCGCCGCCGAGATCATGAACCCGTCGGCGCCCACGACCTGTCGCTGCTGCTCGGTCCAGGTCGCCTTGGCACGACTGATCATCTCCGCCGGGTAGCCTACATAGCTCATCCGGTCTTCGAAACTCCCCTCCGGCAGCTTGTATGTGGTGCCCCCACCTCTGCCCGCCCAATAGGTTGCGCCGTCTTTGCGCTTGTGGGCCTTCGGCTCTCGGAACAGGCCGATCTCGACCACCGACGTGTGCGTCTGCGGGGTGTGGTACATGTCCCCGGCGAAATTCTCAGCTGCGATCTTCCAGTTCGCTTTTACCCGCCAACGCTGAGGACCCTGCACCTCGAGACCGTTGGGGCCCTGCTTGGTGTAGAAATCGAGATAGAACTTGAAATCACCCAGGTAGTCTTCAAGCGATTCTGCGTCAGGATCCATCGACAGGAAGATCAACCCGTTGTAACTGGCCACACTCGGCGCCGGTAACAGGGTCTGACCCGCCTTGTTGAACCCCGCGTCCCCTCCGTAGGCCTCTTGGTGAAAAGGCAGTCCGATGATGCGGCCGTCGTTGCGGTAAGACCACCCGTGGTACGGGCATCTGAAATTCGACGCGTTCCCCATCTCCGCCCGACAAATCTGCATACCGCGATGGAGGCACATATTGAACATCACACGGACCTCGCCCGCAGAATCACGGGCGACAATGAACGAATCCTGAAGCACTTGCCTCACCACATAGTCGCCCGGCTGCGGAATTTCTGACTCGTGCGCGACGAACAACCACGCCCGACTGAACAGCCGCTCCTTCTCGAGCGAGAAAATCTGCTCGTCGTTGTACACGTGCGCCGGAATCATGCCAGTGCGTACTGCCGCCAACACCTCACCGTGATCCTGCATCTTCAACTCCATGACTCAGCGACGGGACCGATCCTCGACCAAGGCGCCTTCACTGTTATGTAGAACACGACTCTGTCTAGCAGAGAGTATGCCGTCTATTTGCCGGTGGAGTCAACCGGCCTCGCTGAGATGTCGAACTGCCGCGCAATCCGCTTCGTTGCCTTCGACGAAACGTCCACAACGGCATTCACCGCGCGAGGCAGTATGTCTTCCTTGCCCACGGGATTTGCGACGAGTGGGCGCAGGGCCCGTAACGAAAACGACCGCGCCCCGGTACTGCTGCACACGGGCGGGCATGCGTGGGATGCCAGCAGCTGTCAACGGTACTGGCCGAGCAGATTTCGTCGGAGACGCTGCGCCGCCTACGGATTGGACTTGTCATCGACGACGACGCCGCGGGAAGCAAGTCTGCGGACCGCCCGGGCCGACGGCGGTGCCAGGTGTTGTGCGGTGGAGGCGACATTTCGCCGCCGATGTCTGAGCGTCGCGATTCTTCGAGCTGCATTCGGCTTTCACCGCGGTAAGGTCTCTGTCATGCAGAAACCTCCTGTCGCGGGCATGGAGCACGACAGCACCGGAAAGCTCCCGCAATATCCGATCGAGTCTGTCGATAATGCTCTTCGCCTAATCCTCCTCCTGGGAGACCGCTCTGAGATCCGGCTCACTGACGCCAGCGAGTACCTGCACGTCGCTTCGTCGACCGCGCATCGCCTATTATCGATGCTTCAGTACCGCGGGTTTGTCCGCCAAGATCCGATCAGCAAGGCATACCAGCCCGGACCGTCCTTGACAAACGTGGCGTTCGCTGTGCACTCCAGGATGGACATACCGCGCACCGCCGCGCCGATTCTGCGCCACCTCGCGGACACGTTGCAAGAAACCGTGCACGTAGGAACGTTGGATGGCAGACTCGTTCGCTTCATCGCGGCACTCGAAAGCCCTTCTGCTGTTCGAGTGATATCGCGTTTGGGTACTACACGTCCTGCACATTGCACGTCGACAGGTAAAGTCCTACTCGCCGGACTATCCGATGACGAGCTTGACCAGTTGTATCCCGACCCACATTTGGAGCCACTCACCGAGCATTCCGTGCGTACCCTCACCGAACTGCGCGCTCAATTGGCAGAGGTCAGGAAGAGTGGGTTTGCGACCAGCAACCAGGAAAGTGAGGAAGGCGTCGCGTCTGTTGCCGTGGCCGTACCCGTAGGAGGTTCCCAGATGAGGCTGGCACTCAATGCGTCAGCGCCCAGTTATCGATTCCGGCCCTCGGATATTCGCAAAGCTCGCACTGCCCTAACAGACGCCGCCGCCGAGCTAGCCCGCAATCTCGGCTGATGACGTACAAAAAAGTGGAAGCCGACAGTGAAATGCCCAGCGGCGCCCCAGATTTGCCTGGCTTCATTGCCACCCTCGACGCATTCCTAAGCATGGAGAAGCAACGGAATGCCGAACCGATGTTCGCGGCGGTCCTCACCGACGACTTTCAGATCGGTTTTCGTGGTGGTTACCAGTGGAAAGGCCGCGATGGTCTGCAGACGTACCTTGATCAACGGGCCGGGATCTTCGACGAACGCCTGGAACTGCGCCACGTACTTTCCTATATCCCGGCGAAGGAGGGTGTGGTCGAGCTGACGACCCATCTTGAGTTCTACTTTCGACGCTGGAAAGCACCCTCGTTGGTCAGCGAAGAATTCACCGGGTCGGCCTTTCGCACGTGGCTGATTCGCATAGCTGACAACGAGATGCGCGTGAAGCAGGTGATTATCGATGGATTCGCCAATCTCAACGAAAACGCACGGGCGGTGTTTGCCATCCCAGATGAAGGGTTCGACGAATAAGCGCTACAGCGACGAAGGCGGTAGACGTCCACCGACGCCGAGGCGCACGATCAAACCTCGCTTCTCTATAGCACGATGTCGATCTCGTCGAAATGAGACATCGCAATCTGGCCCTGTAGGCCCTCACGAGTTATTGGAAACCGACCTCTCCCCCTTGCGACGCCGGCTATCGGGATCTATACCCACCATCCCGGCGACGTCCAGTACCGCGGTTATGCGCATGATTTTCTGCAGTAGGTCGGTGCCAGGTTCCCCGAACCGATGATGGCGACTTTCGTCATTGCCATCATGCCTCTGAGAACGCGGCGGAAACCGATCCCAGAGGCTCGATCTCCGCTTCGACATGAACTCCGGGCCTGACCGCGGCCATGGGTCCAAGCGCTCCCGAAAGAACGATCTGGCCAGCGCGAAGTGGCTGCCCGTACGCAGCAGCTGTCCTGGCCAACCACATCAATGCAAGGATCGGGTCACCCAGACAGGCAGCCCCAGAGCCCGCTGATACCGGAACGCCATCGGCCGACATTCGCATGACGACGTCCCGGGGCTCGAATTCGTCGATTTCGAGCCGGTTTTCCCCAAAACGAACAGCCCGCTGGAGGCGTTGTCCGCCACGGTGTCAGCGATACTCAGGTCCCAATTCGCTATGCGGCTGTCCACGATCTCCAGTGCCGCAACGGCGTAGCGAATCGATCCTCGAATTTGATCTTCGCTTGACACGTCTCTGTCGATATCTTCCGCGAGTACGAAGGCGACTTCGGCTTCGACTTTGGGCTGCAACAACTTTCGATAAGGAACGAGCGTCTCGCCGGATGCGTCCATGTCCGCAAATAGGACACCGAAATCCGGTTGGTCGACGCCGAGTTGTTGCTGCACTGAAGGAGCGGTCAGGCCGATCTTTCGACCGATTACCACTCCTCCCGCCGCCACCCGGCGAGCGTTGAGCTCCTGCTGAACCGCATACGCCGAATCAATGTCCTCCGCGCCGATCAGCGTGCGCACCGGTAGTGCTGGTTGCCCTGTCACGAAAGCGGTTTGGATACGGTCTGCGGCAGCTCGGATGATGCTGATATCGCGAACTGTGGTTGTCATATGTGACCTTCCCTTTTTGGCGGCAACGTCATCGACGTTATGGACAGGGTTGATGGGGTTCGCGCAAGTGTTGCCAGGCAAGCCCTTCTTACTGCCGAGGGCTTTCCGCATGCCGGTCGACGTCGGCCACCCCGGCAATGGACTTGAGTCGAAGATGGGAGGAGATATCGAGCGAGCCGCCGACTCCGCTGTCTTTGTATCCCTCGGCTGAGTCGGAGACACCGTGGCTCCGCGCGTTAATCGAGATGCGCCCGGTATGCATATTGCGCGCCACCGCCGTCGCACGCTCGACGTCACGACTGAACACCGCACCGCCAAGCCCATATGACGAATCATTGGCCATTCGTGTCGCGTCCTCATCTCCGTCATGAGGTACCACGACCAGCACGGGCCCGAATATCTCTTCGCGGAACACGCGCATCGTACGGTCGACGTCGACGATCACCGTGGGCTCGACATAGAAGCCGGTCGCAATGGACGGACGGCCACCTCCGAGGGTCACCCGAGCTCCTTCTGCACGAGCCGAGTCGATGTAGTCCTCGACACGTGCACGCTGCGCCGCGCTGACAAGCGGACCGAAGACTGTCCCTGGATCCAGCGGGTCACCCACCTGAGCACTGGCCAAGCATGATGTGACGACCTCGAGTACATCGCTGAAGCGTGCGCGAGGCGCGATGACACGCGTGCACGAGTAGCAGACCTGCCCCGTATTCGGCAGGCAGGTGGTGACCAAGTTGTCGGAGAAGAGCTCGAGGTCCGCATCGTCGAGCAACACGGCCGCCGACTTCCCACCCAGCTCCGCTACGACCGGCTTTAACAAATGCCCTGCACGCGAGGCGATTACGCGACCGGCATCCGTGGAACCCGTGAAGGACACCATGTCTATGTTCGGATCGTCAACCACCGCGGACCCTGTCGTGCGGCCACCGGTGACGACGTTGATCACACCGGGAGGGAATCCGACTGCCGCAGCGAGCTCCCCGATGAGCAATGAGTCCAAAGGCGTTTCCTGCGCAGGTTTCACGACGACCGTGCACCCTGCGGCGAGAGCCGGAGCCAGCTTGTGGGCTAATAGTGACTGGGGCGCATTCCACGGGATGATGATCCCGACGACGCCCACCGGTTCACGTCTGACGATGTTCTTCCCGTCGGCACTAGCAACTTCGGGCTCGAACGATTCGGCTTCCTCGGCATAGTGACGGTAGAGAGCTATGGGACGAGTGCCATTGGTACGACGTGACCTCGAGATGACGGCTCCATTCTGGGCCGTCACGAGGTGCGCGATCTCCTCGCGTCGTTCATCGAAACGGTCGGCCAGCGCGGCGATCAGGGCTGCACGATCTTTGGATGGCGCTTCGGCCCACCCCCGCAGCGCGGCGTGCGCCGCCATCGCCGCTGACGCTACATCGGCGGGGCTCCCGTCTGGAACGCTCCCGACCCAGTCCTCGGTGGCCGGATCGGTGAGGTCGATGAAGGCATCGGAATTGGACTCCCGCCAGACACCATCGACATAGATATGGCTGTGGCGACTGCCGATCACGCCGATTCTCCGGAAAGTACTGGATTCTTGACCGCAGCGTGCGCGAAAGTCGCAGGGACACTACGGAATCCACGCAACACGTTGTTGAGCTTGCGGATGGGCTCGCCAATCGTGATCGTCTCGACGCGCTCGATCATCGATTCTAATATCGCTTGGAGCTCGATCCGGGCCAACACCTGACCCGCGCAGGCATGAAGGCCGGTTCCAAACGTCAGATGACCCGCAGCGTTTCGGTGAATGTCGAATTTGTCTGGCTCCGGATACTGGCGCTCATCGCGATTGCCGCTTCCATAGATGACAGCAACCCGCTCACCCGCGGCGATCTCAATTCCGCTTACCTCGGCGTCCACCGCTGCGACACGGGAGAAGAGCTGCGCAGGTGCTTCGATCCTCAACACCTCATTCACGACGGCGTTGACCCGGTGGGGTAACCCGCGGAGCTCGTGCCACTGGTCAGGATGCGTCCCGAGCAGCCATACCATCGCCGCAAGCGCATTGACGGTCGTGTCCATCCCCGCCGTAAGGTACGCCGAAAGTAGGTGCAGGCAGTACTCCTCGGGGATGATCCCAGCGTCGGCCGCTTCGTATACCGCGGCACCCATGCTGCCCGGCGCCAGTTGGTCCCTCGTTGCGACGGTGCGGATGTACTCGAACTGCTCGGCGATGTCGGCCAGGCCTGCGGAGGTGCGATCACTTGGCGGCCCAAAGGCGTTGAACGCACCGCTGGCCCAGCGCAGCAACTCCGAGCGAGCATCAACGGGCAGGCCGATCAGCTCTCCGACGACCTCTACGGGAAAGACCTGACTGAAGTCGGTCACCGCATCGAAGGAGCCTCTTCTGGTCATCTCGTCGACAAGCGATTGAGCTCTGGGCCGAATGATCTGCTCCACATTGCGAATTGAGCGAGGCCCCAAACGATCCTGGAGAACACCGCGCAGCATCTCGTGGCGTGGCGCGTCGGACGCGATGACGCTATGTCTACGGACCTCGTTGAACTGATTGTTGAAGCCGACACCTTTGCCGGATATGAATCGCGTGTGGTCAATGAGGACTGCCCGCACTTCGGCATACCGCGCCACCGCGAGCACGCCATTAGCGGTCAGGCGGACGACCGGCCCCAGCTCACGCATGCGGGCGTACGTGGGAAACGGATCACGCAACACCTCGTCGGAGAAGATATCGACGTCGAACTCTGGGATCGTGCTCACCGACTCTCGGCTCCTTCTGTTGTATTGGGTTGCCCCCCGCTTGCCGTGCGAGACCTATCCATGTCGCCCGTCCCCTCATCCGAAGCGGACGTCGGCTACGGCGGATCCGGTGCCGGCGAGATCTTTACTGGCCAAATTCCGGTCCAGCCGGGGATACACCCTGCGCGCGTTACCCTCCACCACTGCGTGGTGTTCTCTCTCACTCAAATCGAGTTCGTTGATGTAGACAAGCGTGTCGTCCCATGCGACTCCGGTGTCCGGGTCAACTCCGCGAACCGCGCCCAGCATTTCGGACGCGAAAAGCAGGTTCGCCGGACCGATCACCCGGTGCAGCAGATCGATTCCAGCCTGGTGATAGACGCAAGTGTCGAAGTACACATTTTCCAGGAGTTCGCTTGGGTCTGGTCTGCCCAGCCGAGCCGCCAAGCCGCGGTAACGGCCCCAGTGGTACGGGACGGCGCCACCTCCGTGCGGGATCACAAAGGTCAGCGTCGGAAATCGCTGGAACAAGTCAGACTGCACGAACTGCATGAAAACGCTCGTGTCAGCGTTGAGGTAGTGCGCGCCGAGCGTGTGGAAGTTTGGATTACACGAGGTCGAAACATGCACCATCGCAGGCACTTCCAACTCGATCATGACCTCGTACAGCGGGTACCAGTATTCGTCCGTCATCGGGGGCGTCGTCCAGTACCCGGCCGTCGGGTCCGGGTTGACGTTGCACCCGACGAAACCGAGTTCATCCACGCAACGTCGTAGCTCGTCGACCACGGCACGCAGGTCTCCACAAGGCGTCTGCGGCAACTGAGCCACTGGCGCGAAAGCGTCGGGATAAAGTTGCGCCACACGGTGGACCAGGTCGTTGGACGCACGGGCCCAAGCGGTGGCGGTGGCCTGGTCCGCTATATGGTGCTCCATCCCGGAAGCTTTCGGCGAGAACAGCATCAGATCACCACCTCGCTCGCGAAGCACGCGCAGCTGATTGTTCTCGACGCTCTCTCGGAGCTCGTCGTCACCGATCCTCGGCGCTGCCGGCGCGGGCACGCTGGGATCTTCCAACGCCGCGAGCTGTTGGTCACGAAACGCCTGATGCGCCGGCGGTGACGTGGTGTAGTGACCGTGGATGTCAATGATCACCGCACGGCGTCCTCATAGTCGACATAGCGCAACCCCGCGCAGGCAAGGTCGGCACGCATGTTGTTGACGTCCAGGCTGAGTTCACCGTGCATGTAACGCTTTCGGTTCTCAGCTTCCCTGGTCTCGCGCAGCCTGGCGGCCGCTGCGACCGCAGCGGCCTCCGTGCGGGGGACGACGACGACACCGTCGTCGTCGCCGACCACGACGTCACCCGGTTCGACCCAGGCGCCGGCACAAGTAATCCCGACATTGACCGAGCCAAGACGTTTTTTCACCGTGCCCTGTGCTGAGACACATTTCGACCAGACTGCAAAATTCATGGCCGCGAGTTCCGTGACGTCCCGGCATCCGGCGTCGATCACCAGACCACTCACACCCCGGGCCGCGAGTGCCGTGGCCAGTAATTCACCGAAAAATCCATACTCCGAGGGCTCTTCGGGAGCGACTACCAGGACATCACCTGCCTCACACTGCTCCACCGCCACATGGATCATCCAGTTGTCATCTGACGGCACACTGACAGTCACCGCGGATCCGCAGACCCGTGCACCGGTGTAGATCGGCCTCATGTACGCAGCGAGCAGCCCGGTGCGGCCCTGTGCTTCATGAATGGTTGCAACGCCGAACTGGGCGAGCTCCTCCCGCACCGCGGGATGGGCGCGAGGTGGATTGCGGATGACGACAGACACCGTCAGGACTCCTTTCCCAGCCAAGGCATCAGCGAAATGTGGATCACGTCGGCGTCCTCTGTCTCACCAGCCAGCGCTCGGATAGCCCTGTCGACCTGATCGAGCGCGAACTTGTGCGTGGACAGCCGCTCCAGCGGAAACCGTCGCGACGCAAGCTGTTCGAGTGCGAGCTCACACGCGCGGTAACTATGGCCGCGTGCGCTTCGGATCGTGATGGCCTTCTCAGTGAGCTTCTTCACCGGAAAATCGGGGAACGCAGCTAGTTCCCCCTGGATGAGCAATGTGCCCTCACGGCGTTTCAAGGCGTCGATGCCGAGTAACACCGGTCCCACACCAGCCCGCGAGGTGCAGTCGAGTACGAAGTCGACGCCGCGCCCGTTGGTCAAGTCCATTATCCGGTCGTGGGGAGCTTCTGCAACGATGTCGATGACCTCGTCTGCACCGAGTTCCAGCGCGAGGTCCAGGCGAGCTTTGTCCCGCGTCGCGCCCGTAACGATGATTTGGGACGCGCCGGCTTGCTTGCAAGCCACGACTTGCGACAGTCCCTGCTGGCCCGGTCCTTGAATCAGGACAGTGTCGGCGTAACCGACACCTGCGGCGATCAGTGCCCACTCGATGCCGTTCGACAAGGGAGTAACGAGACCGGCCAGTTCAGCATCGACACTGTCGGGCACCTTATGTACCACCGCATTCCACGGCAAGTACATGTATTCGGAGAAGCCACCCCACAGCGTTCCGGCGTTGTTAGCTGAGGTGTAGCCGTATCTGCGCGCATCGGCGTTCGTTCGCCAGTCGGTTGCCTCGCAGTGGCGGTACTCGCCGATCCGGCACCATTCGCACTGATAGCAACCAACGTAATGCTCGACGAAGATTCGGTCGCCTTCGCCCACACCGTGCAACCGCGTGAACTTCTTTCCCGCCGCGGCGATAATGCCGACGTTCTCGTGGCCCATGATCACCGGCTCGTCGAATGGCGGTTTGGAATACATCTTGACATCCGTGCCGCATATCCCGGCGACCTCCACCTTCAGCAGCGCGGAATCATCGGACAGTTCCGGCAGGGGCAAATCCCGCAACTCGGTGGTGTTCGGCGCCGTACGTACAGCAGCCAAAACGCGCTCGACCAACTCATCCTCGCAATCGCCTTTTGGCATTATGGTCATGCCAATTTACCATCCGCGGCATCGGCCGCCATTGCCGGTAACTGCCCGTTTTCCAAGGGTTGCCAACGCCGCCAGCCCTTCGACCCTCGGGAATGATGGTTTCGGCAACACACTCCGCGACACGATCCGGATACGGTGCTCTCAGCATCAGCGCGATGTGCTCAAAGCCGGCGCCTAAAACTGCCGTGCTCGCCGCAGGGCGATCCGCAAATCGCCTGTTGTGCCTCGGTCATGATTCCGCGTAATGGCATGACGTGTCAGGCCCTCAGCGACCGTGACACAATGGTCATGCCAATTTACCAATGTGCTGTCCAAGCCGCCAGTGCCCGGAGACTGATGCCCGAAAACCGCCGCGTGCTGACCACGCTGACGCGCTCTCAAGGAGCCAACCAAGCCGTCACGGACGGCTCGGTAGCTCCTGCAGGATTTCAGCTGAAGTTCGAGGAAGTGCCCGTGTTGGTCAACGGGTTTCGCCGAATGGTTCGGCACCTGGAGTTCGACGTCAGCGAGATGGCGCTCACCACCTACCTGACCGCACGTGAACACGGTGTCGCCTTCACCGCCTTACCAGTTTTTCTCGTGCGGGGATTTCACCACGGGGCCATCCTGTACAACCGGCACTCGACGATCCGACACCCGAAAGACCTCGAAGGCCGGCGGGTCGGCGTCAACCGCGGGTATACCGTCACCACCGGTGTGTGGGCGCGCGGCATTCTCGCCTCGGAGCACGCCGTCGACCTCGACCGAGTGACTTGGCTGCTTTCCGGCGACGAACACGTAGAGTCGTACGTCCCTCCGCCCAACGTGGTCTCCGCCGGCCCCGGCGCAGACCTGGCCGATATGCTGATCGCAGGCGAAATCGATGCGGTCATCGGCGTCGACGTCGACCATCCTGATGTCGCGCCGTTGATCGCCGACCCCCACGGTGCCGCAATCAGCGCCTTGCGTGATCGTTCGTTCTACCCCATCAACCACCTCATCGTCCTCAAGGACGAGGTGCTGCAGCACTACCCGGACGCTGCGGCTGCAGTGTACACAGCATTCAGTAAAGCTAAGGAGCGCTATGTCGCTCGCCTCTCCGACGGACGGGTGACCAGCCCAGCCGATCGGATGTACGTCGAGGTGATGAAGACGACGGGCGCAGACCCGCTGCCCTATGGTGTTGAGCTCAACCGGCCAATGCTCGAGCAATTGTTGGAGTTCGCACTGGCGCAACATATTCTGAGCCGACCGATCAAGATCGAGGACGTATTCGTCTAGCTTCCGCGGGTGCGGGACGGATCAGCTCGCGAAGCGAAACCGAGACATCGCGGGCATCCTGGGCGCGGATTGTGGATCCTTGGGTGAGCGCCTTTTGTACTGCCATGTAGTCACCTGGCGCGTTGACGGAGTCAACCGCCATCAAAGCGTCGTCGTGGTAATAAAGCACGGAGAATGACTCACGTTCGGGAGCGCCGCGAACCAAGTAGTAGTCGTGTCCCCTCGACAGGCCGGCGATGCGAAGCTTGAGATCGAACTGTTCGGACCAGAACCGCGGCACCGGCGGGTCTGACTCCACCCTGCCCGCCAATGTCGCGGCGGCCGCTTTGGCCTGAATTATGGCGTTTTGAACCGACTCCAAGCGCACTTTGCCGCTGCCGGTACGCCAATCGGGTTGAACAGTGCAATCGCCCGCCGCTACGACGTTCGGATTGCTGGTACGCGCGAAGCGGTCGACAACAATGCCACCGTCACAAACGAGATCCAGTTGGTCCGCGAGCTCGGTCCGTGGCACGACTCCGATACCGATGATTACAAGATCTGCGGGAAGGCTGCTGCCGTCTGACAATTCCACCGATTGCACGCGGGCATCCCGCCCGGTCAGCGACACTACTTCCGCGTTCAGACGTATGGTGACACCGCGGCGCGCGTGCGCATCGAGGTAGAAGCCGGAGACCACGGGTGCCACGGCTCGCCCCATCAACCGATCGGCGGCCTCAACCACGGTCACCGTTTTACCTTGGGCGCGCGCAACCGCCGCGGCTTCGAGTCCGATGAACCCGCCGCCGACCACGACGACGGATTCCGCTTCGCCCTGGAGCTGGCGCAGCTTCGCGGCATCATTCGCTGTCCGGAGGTACATCACCCCGTCGAGATCGGCGCCCGACACGACCATTCGCCGTGGACTGGCGCCAACGGTCAACGCCAACTTATCGAACCACAGCGTTTCTCCTGACGCTGTAAGCGCGACTCCTGACGGCCCCTCCCCCTCTAGTTCAACCCAATTAACAAGCTCGCCCGTCAGTACCGAAATGTCCTGGCCGACCAAATACTCCGGGGCACGGAGTAGCAGCTGTTCGAAGCCGATGTCACCCTGCAAATAGGACTTCGACAATGGGGGCCGTTGGTACGGCGCATGCGGCTCGTCGCCAACTAGTGTTATTGGTCCGCCTTCTCCTGCATCACGAAGCGAAAGAGCCAGTTGGATTCCTGCTTGACTGGCGCCGACGATTAACGTCCCTGCGCTCACCCTCACTGCTCCTCTGGAGTGTGAACGATGAGGCCGTCGAGCGACTCGATCATCGTGATCTGACAAGACAATCGGCTCGACTCACGCCGTTCGGCGGCAGCACCGAGTTCGAGTAGGTCCTCTTCCATTCCCTGAGGCCCACCAACGTCAACTGCAAACTCTTCATCGACATAGATGTGGCAGGTGGCACAGCTGCAGTTTCCGCCGCACTCGCCTACGATGCCGGGAACGCCGTTGCGTACGGCGGCGGACATGACCGACTCGCCGAGATGCGCATCCACCACGCGCTGCGAACCGTCCGGAGCGATGAAGACAACCTTCGGCATGTGGTACTCCAGTCAAGAGATTAAGGCCTGACCATAATACCTTGAAGTTGGCGACCTACGGGATACGGGACGGGGAAGGATGCGCATCGACGCCAACGGCTGTGAAGCACGCATTCGTGACGAGCTGGCACGGGGATGTCCGCCGCTGCTCGCGGCGGATCGACTGATGACGAGGGTTCTCCTCTAGCCGACGTACGAGCACGGGCTCTGCCTTATTGGAATTCCGCGATAGCAGTCGATTGGCGAACCAGCCAGTCACATTAGTTGTGGCACATGGAAATCCACTGCGAAGGATTCGTATGATCGTGGAACAGATGATGCCCGCGCAGGTACGTGCCCTGGACATACCGACCGGAGCGGCGGTGCGTTTCGACAAAGGCGATAAGCTAGTGCCACTGTTACGAGGAGGCGTCTACCTTTAAGCGCCCACGCCACGCCGGCGCTCAAGTGGCGGACGACCGCCAGGGCGGTCGCCTTATCATTGGGCCATGCCTGCATCCGAGAGTCCCTCGACGACCCCGGCTGATTCGATGTTCAGCCCGGTCAGTCCGGGCCGGGCCTCGGCGATGATTGTCGACCAGATACGTGTGTTGATTCGGGAAGGTCAGCTGCGGCCGGGCGACCGCCTGCCTGCCGAACGTGAACTCGGTGACAAGTTCGGGGTGAGCCGGGTTACGGTGCGCGAAGCATTGCGCGGCCTCGAGGCGAACGGCATGGTGCGCATCAAGGTCGGCGCCCACGGCGGCGCGTTTGTGACGGCACCAACGAGCCAGCGTATCGGTGAAGGCATCGAGGATCTGCTCAGCTTGTCGGGCTTGACCGACAAAGATGTGACCGAAGCGCGGCAGGTTTTCGAGATCGGAATCATCCCGCTCGTGTGCGAGCGTGCGACTGAACAGGACATCGACGAACTGACTGAGATCTGCGACCGGGGCGACGCGGCTTTGAAAGAAGGTTTCTATCCAATGGAACTGTCAGCGGAGTTCCATGCACGCGTCGCCCAGGCCAGCCATAACAAGGCGATCGCGATGCTGGCTGAATCTTTTCACGGACCCACTCTGCTCTCGATGCGCCACGTCCAGCAGTCACACCCGGAGATGGGTATCCGAGGCATTCGGGAGCACCGCCAGTTTGTGGCGGCGATCACGAAGCGCGATGTCGACAAAGCGACGTCCGTGATGCGTACCCATATCGGCCGAACGGCAAAGCACGTCTCAAAGGGCAACTGACCCCAGAAAGCGGATCACCCGCGCCGGCGCAGTTTCGGCGGTCTGCGCCGCGACCGGAACGTCCCAATACTCGTTGACGGGAAGGCACTCCTGTAGGTAACGCGCCGCCGAGGGCGCATGCGACGCATCTTCACCCGGCACGATGAGCGCGGGCACGTCCGACACCAGTAGGTCATCGGCTTCAGGGCCAGGCACGGTGTCACGGTCGAACAACAGAGCCGCCATCGCCGCGACAGTGATCTGGTAATGAAGGCTGCCGAGATCGCGGTATTGCGCGGCGAAATCAGGGTCGGAGCGCAACACGGTTACCCACGGGCCCAGTCTGGCGTCTGAGGAGAAGTTGCCGTCGGTCGTTGCCGCCAGGTCGGCAACACCGGCCAGCCCGTGCTCCGCGGCGTAGGCAAGGTGGGCGCGGAACCGTTCGAGCTGCTTTCGCCGGTACCGTACGCCGCCGGCCGGCGAATACAGCACCATCCCCCCAACCCGCCCGCGATGAGCGCTCGCCATGCACGCCGCGATCGAACACCCAATGCAGGCACCCATGATATGCACTCGGTCCAGCCGAAGATGGTCCAACAGGCCGACACCCTGTCTCACGTAATCAGCCCATGAGACACGCTCGACGCGCCCGCCAGACTCGCCGGCCTCACGCTTGTCGAAAGTGATGCATTGGAACCGCTCCTGCAACTGTGACAGCATCCGCGTTCGACGATAGAGGCCGTGCTTCTCCCACGCGTCCATGGAGGCGGCGAAGCCGCCGGGCGAGAACATCAGCAGCGGCGGGCCCGAACCTGCTACCGCGTAACGCGTTTCAATGCCATCAATCCTCGCCGAAGCCACGTTCAACGTCGAAGACCTCCCTTGATCTGGCGAGCAGCCCGCACGTCATCTGCGTACGCCGTGATGGCGTCCAGCGCGATCTGGGCGACGTTGGCATAGGTATCCGGTGGGCTGTCGAGACCATCGGCGCTGTAACCAATTGCGGCCGTCGCCATCCGGATCCGGCCGTCCAGCCACGGGCCGCCACCGAATCCACCGAGCACCGGGATGGGTACCGCCTCGGCCACTGCCGCCCCAACGACGGGTCCCGAATTCGTGAAGTTCAGCAGCACTGCGCCCGCATCAGCGAGACGACGGGCCTCACAAACGATCTCATTGAGAAGTTCGTCTGAAACCGCATCCTCGGCGCTCGGTGTGGCGCTATACGTCACACCGTATTTGAGGGAAGTCTGCGGGGTGATACCGAACTGAGCGAACACGGGAATCCCTGCACGCGTCACCGCGGTCACGGCATCTAAATGATCGGATGCCCCGTCTAGTTTCACCATGTCGATGCCGGCTTCCTTGGCGAGACGAATTGCCGCCCGCACAGCACTCTTTCGCCCGTCCTGCAGCGGACCGAACGGGAAATCACAGGACAGCAAGGCGCGCCGGACACCGCGGCGCACTGCCTGACACACCACGACCATCTGATCCATGGTGATTTCAAGCGGATTCGGCTGACCCCACAGGTTGATTCCCACAGTGTCACCAACCGACACCAAGTCGACGCCGGCACGATCGACTATCCGTGCCATCTGGTAGTCCCACGCCACCACACCGACGATCTTCTGCCCACGCAGTTTCATGTCCTGCAGGTCAGCGAGTTTCACCTTCGTGCCCACGACGGGTCCCTTCAGACTCGCAACGCTGAGAGCAGATCGGACACGTCTACTTCGTGACCGCTGACGACGAGTACGCGCGCAAGAGGCCGCAGCACAGCAACGGTCTGACTCGCCGCCGCGCCTTCCCGACGACGAGGCCAGCGGTCATGATCGCGCGAACCGTGCTCGCCGCACCGATGATGCTTGCTGCAGCGGCATCCCCACCGGTGGTGGCAACCATGACGACCACATCGGCGTCGGCAAGCTCATCCGCGAGACTGGAGACGGCGCCGTCGGTGTCTAGCAGCGAAACCCAACCCTGCTCCCCCGCATTCGTTCTCGGTTCGGCTACCGACAGGAAGCGTGCACATCCCGACGGCTGAGATGAAAGCCGCTCGATGATCGCTCGTGCACCACCGTCGAGCGCAATGACGCGCACGCCCCTCCGCCCGGCGATCGGGCGGTTGATCCGGTATCGCATCTCGGCAGCAGATGTCGCACGCGCGCAACTACTCCCGAGAAGCGGCTGCAGTGGACTGGTCATACCGATGTCTGCCGCACGCCTTCGCGCACCCTGAGATCTTCTCGGCACGCCTCGCTGAACGATGCGCCACGCGGAAGGACGACGGCCGCAGACCGAACACGATGATGTTCAGGGTCAACACCTGGAGGAGTCGTACCCTTGTCGCGCAACGCCCCAGCCGCCCGCTTCAACTTTTGACGCGCTCTGATGATGCCACTATCGGCAGACACCAACCGCTCCTTGGTCCGATCGACGATCGGCCCCATACTCTCCTGCAGCGACGAGTCTTGGATCGCGATACCCCGCACGCCTGAGTATGTGTCTCCACGCTTCTGCGCCGCACGATCCATCAGATAGTCGTTGTCCTTGTTCGCCTGGGGTCGGTACGTGCCAGGGATGTTGGCACTGTGCACCCCGTGCCCGTCCTTCATCGCCTCAACTTCCTGCGAAGTCAACGGTCTCACGGGGTGATAGTCAAACGAGTACGCCCAACAGTTCTCATCGTCGATGGGGATCCAAAAGTGGCCGTGGACAGGATGATCCCCACGTGGCGGCACCATCGTGAAGCACGGCATCACCCACGGCGTGATGCGCCAGTAATAGTTGTCGGCGTCAGCGTTGCGCCGGGCACCAACGAACAAACCACCCTCGGAGTCCGCGACCTCGAAGAACGGCTTGAGGTCCGCCATGTTGTAGTCGTTAGCCTTGCTGCCTTTGAACAGCGGGTCCGACTTAAGGCCCCCGGAATGCAAGAACGACACATGGCTGGAATCGATGCCACCTTCGAAGGCTTGCAGCCAATTGCATTCCTGCCATCGTTTGGACGTGAAGGTCTGATCGGCCGGCACAAGAGCAAATTCGAATTCCGGTAACGGCGGCTGCTTCGCGGGGTCTCCCATGTAAGTCCACAGCACGTCCCCGATCTTCATCAGCGGGTAGGACGTCAGTTTGACGTGCGCGCAGAAGGTGGACCCCATAGGTTCTGACGGCACCTCGACGGCTTGTCCCGTGACGTCGTACTTCCAACCATGGTAGGGACATCGCAGACCGCCCTCTTCGTTGCGGCCAAACCACAGTGAGGCGCCACGGTGCGCGCAGAACTCGTCGATCAGGCCGAAGTTGCCGTGACTGTCACGAAAAGCGATCATTCGCTCGTTCAGAAGCTTCACGCGTACCGGTGGGCAATCATCCTCCGGCAGCTCCTCGGCGAGCAAGGCTGGAATCCAGTACTGGCGGAACAACTCCCCCATCGGCGTCCCCGGCCCGGTCCTGGTCAAAAGCTCGTTAACCTCTGCGCGTAGCACCTTTACCTCAGCTACTTCTCTTTCTCTCCCACCATCGGCCGTTCACGCCCGATCGAATTGCCCTAATAGTAATACCATTAGGTATTAAGGACCAACCAGCCGCCTCGCTCGACGTCGTGGGCATTGGTGGAAGGCCTGCGCCGATGTTGCACGGCCCGTCAAAGACACCGGGACCGGACTCTGCCGTCAGCGGTGTGGGCGAGCGCAGACTTGCACCGCGGAGGGGATTATGGACGGCGACTTTCTTTGTCAGACCTCACGGTAGGTCGAGACTCAGACAAATACTCCCCCGCCATCGACGATCAGGACTTGACCGGTGATGAACGCGCTGCCGCCGCTGCATAGAAATCGCACCACGGACGCGACATCCGCCGGGAAAAGCGTCCGCTTGATTGATCGGCGGTTGACCGCCTGCGCGACGTAGATGGGATCGTTGAGTTCGTTTGTGGCCTCGTCGTCCACGAGCCCTGGGGCGACTGCGTTGACGGTAATTCCACGCGCGCCCAGCTCTCGGGCCGCAGCGCGGGTGAGGCCCTCGACTGCAGCCTTGGAGGCGATGTAATGCGGAAAACCGAGCGTTCCCGTCCGCGCGGTCGACGAGGAAACGTTCACAACGCGACCGCCCCGCGCTGGCACCGCTGGCAGAATGGCTTTCATCGCTTGCCACGTACCCCGCACATTGATGCGTAGGACGTCGTCCCATTCTTGGATGGTCAATTCTTCCAAGGACTTCTTGGAGCCGAGCGCCTTATACATCGCAGCGCAATTGACCAAGCCGTCTATCTGGCCGAAGCGCTCCACGGTGTCGTTGACGAGATCTGCGAGCGCGTCTTCGTCGGTGACGTCCGCACGATGATAGATCACCGTCGGCCGGCCGGGGGGTGGCGCGAGGTCGGCCACCACTACGTTGGCGCCAGCGTTCACGAGATCTGCAACCACTTCATCACCTATGCCATTGGCGCCCCCGGTTACCACGATGACGTTGCCGGCGATGTCGAACGGGTCCCGGTCAGCCACGGCAGCGGATTGAGGACGAACAACGGGTGGGGTCGGCATCAGTGAGGTCCGCCAGGCCGAAAGCGTAGTGTCCGTTACACGACACAACCGCACCTGCGAGCAGGGCCCTGTCTTCATAACCACTCATGCCCTGCTGCGTGCAGGTCGGATATTTCATCAGTTTGTCTGTCTCCGCGATGTTTCGGGACGTAGCTAGTGGTCGGCCACGAACATCTGCTCGAGTCGAAGCGCCGCGCCCGGACGGCTGTGCGCGGACTCGTCGAGATGCTCACGCTCGGAGTTCTCGATCTCGTCTCGTAGCAACATGACGATGCCAGCATCTGGCCAGCTGTTTCTGCTAAGCAGAGCCATGCTCTGAACCATAGCAGTGGACGCCTACCTAGCCAACTGCTGCGACGTCGCCGGCGGCTGATTTGCCGCTGGTACCCGCGGGCGAATACAGCGACAATCTCACCTCGTCAACATCGGATAACCGTGATCCGCTCAGTTACATTTCAGCCCACCGCGTGTTCGCTTTCCCGGCGTTCGACAATTTTCGTGCGAGTATCCGCTCGCCGGTGCGTCGCGATGAACCGGCCAGGCGGGAACCATGAAAAACAACACTCGACAAGTACATCAGCGGCAAGTCCGGAACTCGCGAGCGTGAGGTCGATTCCTCAACGCAGACCTTAAGTCCTACCCCCTGCCGGCCGGCTCATCGGTCGACGTGATTTCAAAACCGACTACTGAGCTACGCGGTGCCGCCGGACTCGGCGGCTCGGCCTTGCTAGAGAACAATGTACATCCGTCGGCCGGATGCTCAACGCCCGACACATCCGACTAGCCCGTAAGTCGTTGCCGCGCAACTTGTTTGTCGGATCCTTGACAGCTCCACGCTGGAATAGTTCGGTCGCCGTCAGCGTTGCATTTTTGTTGGCAAGGCGGCGCGTCTGGAGGCAAGTCAATGGCGACGGTGGAAGCGTATGAGACCAAGTCGGGACGGCGGTGGCGCGTGCGTTATCGAACACCGGACCGACGGCAGACCGATAAGCGCGGGTTTGCGACGAAGCGAGACGCCAGGGCGTTCGCCGCAACTATCGACGCACGAAAAGCCCTGGGCACCTTCGTGTCTACGGCTGCAGGGCGTGTTCACAGTAGACGAGCTTGCGCAGGCATGGCTGGACAAGAAGAAGCAACTTACCGCACAGTCTCACTACCGCACCCTGGAGTCCTCCTGGCGGACACATGTTCAGCCGATCTGGGCGATGCGGGACATCGCCGGAATCACCACGATCGAGGTCGAGGCATGGATCACGGCGATGGCACGTCGCGGTCATGGGACGACCACGGTTCGTCGTGCGCATGCGGTGCTGTCGGGAATCTTGAGCGATGCGGTCAAGGCCCACCGGATGGTCATCAATCCAGCCCGCGGCGTTGAGAACCTGCCACGCCGGGTCGCGCGCCGACACTGCTACCTGACGGCGTCGGACGTGCACGCACTTGGTGTCGAGGCGGGTGAGCACCGAGTTTTGGTGCTGCTGTTGGCGTTCTGTGGCCTGCGGTGGGGTGAGGCCATTGCACTACGGGTCGGCGACGTCGACTTCCTTCGACGCCGGGTTCTCGTCTCGATCAACGCCGTGGAAATCGGAGGCCGCCATCAGGGTGGACCCACGAAGGAGCGCCGGGCGAGGTCAGTGCCAGTCCCTGAATTTCTCCTCGGTGACTTGTCACGTCTCTGTGTGGGCAAGGCACGCGACGCCTTGATCTTCCCTGGCCCTGATGACGGCTACATCCCTCGTCCGCGCTCCTCCACTGGCTGGTTCGCCGCAGCGTTGCGACGAGCCGGGTTGCCCACGATTACTCCGCACGATTTGCGACATACCTGTGCTTCGTTGGCGGTATCGGCCGGAGCCAACGTACTGGCGTTACAACGCATGCTGGGACACCGCAGCGCGAAAGTGACTCTCGATGTCTACGCCGACCTATTCGATTCCGACCTCGACGATGTGGCGTCGAACTTGGACGCCGCCTACGCTCCAAAGACAGTGGGCACGACGTGGGCAAGAAGTACGGGAGCCGGTGCGAGTTTCCTCCCAAAAACCCGTCTGAACAGCGAAGATCACGACCACATACCGCCCTCGGCGGAGGTAGGGTAACTCTCCGGAGGCGTCCCCCGTACTTAGGGTGGTCCACGTCTAAAGCCGTCGACCGCCTTCGTGGCGATATGATCCGGGTGCCGTCTTTGATGGATAACATTCGTTATCCATGAAGGACTGCCGATGAAAACGCGACGTTCCGGTCCTCCGATCGCAGCCGGATAGTCGATCACGTTTTCGCGACACTGTTGCAAGCTCCTTAGCTACAGCAACCCGCTGCGCGTTGCACGAGCGGTCATGGACACCGCGAAAACGATCGGTCAGCACCGCACCTACTGGGCCCGCACAGCCGGCGTCGCCGCGGTGCCCGTGTGGTTCGACACCAAGACGGTGGCACCGCCTCGCGACGCGGTGCTCCTGCAACGCGGCTAAGCGCCCGCGGCCAATCCCCCACTGCCGCACCCTCTCAGCGCCTCCAGCTCGCCGCTGCGACACCGCGCCCCACACCGCCCAGCTCGCCACATCCGGCCACACGCTGACCGACCTTCAACGGGTACTGTCGGATCTCACCACAATGTGGCCTGGTCGCCAAGTAGCGCCGCCTGCACCGCAGCGTCGTCCCAGCCGTGACGCACCGCTTCGCGCAACGCCACCGACCGTTCACGCCGCACGCCGCGACTATCAAAGCGTCGCAACGCATATCGGCCGCCACCGCGGCGCATCCGCGCCATGCGGTCCGTGTTGTCGCCCTGCGAACCGGAAAACGACATGCTGGTGCGGGTCAGACGCGGCCTCGACCTTGACGCACACCGGGTTGTCGCACTCGTGTAACCCGAGCACCCCAGCGGCCACCACGCCCGACACGATCGCCAACGCGTAGCGGTGCGGGCGAAGACACAACCCCGCCCCCTCCCGAGTGAGGTAAAAGCCACCGTAGCCATCGGCGCCGATCGCGCCGGCCCAGATGTTGCAATCCGAAGCCGTTGGCCCGCAGACGACGTGGCTGTGAAGGCGGGCGATCTCCACAGCGTGCACACGCCGATCAACGATCACTTGCTCCGCGCTTCTCATGGCCGATGAACCTAACCCTCAGAGCTGACATTCAGAGCGCTCAGCGCGGCCAGCCTCCAGCGCCGTTGTGACGCTTCCCAAGGTCCTGTGTGGTCCTGCAACCGCCGCCACACCGAGCACCCAGAGGACACCTGGCCAGACGCCTTGCAGGCGTGCCCATTAAGCGCTTCTCACCGCACGATGCTGAAACGGCTTGTCCGCCCACATCCCCGACCTGCGTCGCGGTGGACTGGCATGACACAGCACGCACGAGCCGACCAACGCCGCCAGGCCCGCTCATCCCGCGCACCGACGACCTCGCCTCACCACGCCTCAAAGCCCGCCGCACATCACGCCGACGCCGCGTCGGCCGGCGGCTCACTGATGTAAGGGTCAACAACCCTCACCGGTCCACCGGCCACTGCACCCTCACCTAGTGCATGCGAATCAACACTGGCCGTGGGCTTCTCAGGCCTCGGTCCGTGCCGCAGCATCGTACGAACGATTCCGATCCCCAGTTCGGTGCGCGCGGCGATCGTCGTCAGCGTCTCGCCGCGGCCTTGCATACGCACGACCGCCGCGCCGCCCCTGGCGCGCTGCGCATCCACCTTCTTGGCGACTTCGACGTCGAGCTGCTGGCGCAGCTGGGCCAGGCGCTCCTTCTTCCAGGTCTCGACTTCGGCGATCTTGCCGACCGCGACGAGAATCTCCGCGGCATCGTCGATGTTGGCCTTCTCCTTCGCGGCGCGGGCCTCGTTGGCTCGGCGAGACGCTTCATGGGCGCGCTTGCGGGCCGCAAGCTTCGATATCCGTGGTGTTGTCATGGTCGGGACCCTAGAAGCCTGCGGGCCGACCGGGCCACCACCACAGCCACATTCGCCGTTCACCAATTTTTCGCCGTCGCTCCTGCCGCACCACCGTCTCTGCCCTCACCACACCGCTGCCCACTCCTCTCACCACTCCCGCTCACCCCCCCAGCTCCCTGCCCAACGACCCCTCTGCGTAGTCCAACGACAGACCACACACCTCTTGCACTCAGGAAAACCCGCCGTCTGAGACTTTTCTAAGAACCTCCGGTTTGGTGGTGGCTTCGCTAACCGCCGAGTTCGTAGCGTGCGGCGCATGCGGACGCCTGCGTGCCCGTCATGGTGATGACGCTGCACAAGCTGACCGCCGGGGACGGATACCTGTACCTGGTGCGGCAGGTCGCTGCCTCCGACAGCACCGAGCGTGGCCGGTCCACGCTGGCCGACTACTACTCGGCCAAAGGTGAATCGCCCGGTCGGTGGATGGGTCGGGGCTTGGCCGCTCTGTCTGACACCGGCCGCTGCGAAGCCAGTCCGCAAGCCCGCGAAGAGATTTGGACCGTCGATGAGGGATCGGGCGTCGGCGAGGCGCAGATGCGCGCCCTCTACGGATTGGGTCTGCACCCCAACGCCGAGCGCATCGAGACCTACGTCATCGGCCGCAGCATGGGCTCGGGGCGCGCGGCCAGCCGACTCGGGCGTGAATTCCTGGTACGCGACGGCGAACCGGAGTACGCGCGGCGTCTGGCGGTGGCCTTCCGCGACCACAACGCCGAGGACGGCGCACACTGGAACGCCACCATCGCCCAGGAGATCCGCGCACAGATCCGCACCCGCGTGGCTGTGGAACTGTTCGCCGAGGAGTACGGCCGCCCGCCCGCCGATGACCGCGAACTGTCCGGATTCATCGCCCGCAACACCCGCGCCCGCACGACCGCCGTCGCCGGATACGACCTGACATTCTCGCCGGTGAAATCAGTGTCGGCGCTGTGGGCCATCGCCCCGCTATCGGTGGCCGAGCAGATTGAAGCGGCCCATGATGCCGCCGTCGCCGACGTGCTCGAGTGGCTGCAAGATCAAGCCACCTTCACCCGCACCGGCGCCGGCGGCGTCGCCCAGGTCGACACCGAAGGACTCATCGCCGCAGCGTTCACCCACCGCGACTCACGCGCTGGCGACCCCGACCTACACACCCACGTCGCGATCTCCAACAAGGTGTCCCATGTGGACGCCAACGGCGTGCGCCGATGGCTCGCCCTGGACGGCCAACCGCTGCACCGGGTCACGGTCGCGGCCTCGGAGTTGTACAACACCCGCCTCGAAGCCCACATGATCGACAGGCTCGCCGTCTCGTTCGTCGAACAGTCCCGCGGACTAGGGAAACGGCCCGTCCGCGAGATCGACGGAATGTCACCAGAACTGATGACACGGTGGTCGAGCCGGCGGGCCGCAATCAAGGCGCGCACAGCCGAGCTCGCCAAGCAGTTTCAAGCCGATCACGGCCGCGAACCAACCAACACCGAAATCATCGCGTTGGCCCAGCAGGCGACCCTGGAATCGCGCGAGGCCAAACACGAGCCGCGATCGCTGGCCGAGCAGCGCCACGTGTGGCGCACCCAAGCCGTCGAAGTCCTCGGACGAGACGGGCTGCACCGCATGTTGGCCGCTGTCCTGGCCGGTCCCGACCGAACCCGCACCACGCCCGTCGTCGACCATGAATGGGTCGCGTCGCGTGCTGGCGAACTGATTGCCACGGTGTCGGAATCGCGGGCCACTTGGCAGCGTCACCACGTGCGCGCCGAAGCGCTGCGAATCGCTCGAACCCACGGCATGGCGCACGATGTCGCATTGATCGAACGACTCACCGATACCGCTCTGTCAGACGCGTTCTCGGTGCCGCACGCCCGCATCGCCGACACCGAATTGGGCGAGCCTGTCGCGTTGCGTCGCCGCGACGGTGCCAGCGTCTACTCCCGCCACGGCGTGGCGCTGTACACCAGCCGCGACACACTGGCCGCCGAGCGGCGCATTCTGGCCGCGGTGCATCGCCGCGACGGCCGCGCCGCCACCGCCGCCGATGTCGAACTGGCGCTGGCAGATTCGGCGGCGCGCGGACGCACACTCAACCCCGGCCAGGCCGCTTTGGTCTCAGAGATGGCGAGCACCGGGCGCCGTGTCGCGCTCGCGCTCGCACCCGCTGGAACCGGCAAGACCACGGCCATGGCGGCGTTGGCCCATGCGTGGCGCAGCTCAGGCGGACATGTCATCGGTTTGGCCCCGACAGCCGACGCCGCGATCGTGCTCGGGTCCGACCTGGGCGCCACCACCGACACCCTCGACAAGTACGTCTGGTCAGCCGATCCGGACAAGGCCGCGATCTCCGGTGTGCCCGACTGGTTTAAGCGGGTCGGTCCCGACACCCTCATCATCGTTGACGAGGCCGGCAAGGCCGCCACGGCCGGCCTGGACGCGATGATTACCGACGCGCTGCGCAAGGGCGCGAGCGTGCGCCTGGTCGGTGACGACGGCCAGTTGTCGTCCATCTCGGCCGGCGGTGTTCTGCGCGACATCGCCGAAGCCACCGACGCGCTCACGTTGAGCGAAGTCGTGCGATTCAAGTCACCGGCCGAAGCCGCCGCCGGGCTCGCGCTGCACGACGCCGACCCGGCAGGCATCGGCTTCTACATCGACCACCACCGCATCCACGTCGGCACCGACGAGACCGCCGCCGACATGGCCTATCAGGCATGGCGGGCCGATCTGGCAGCCGGCGCAGATTCCATCCTGCTCGCACCGACCAACGATGTCATCAACGAGCTCAACGCCCGCGCCCGCGCTGACCGGCTGGCCGCCGATCCCGACGCGGCCACCGCGGCACGTGTGGTGCTGGCAGATCAGCTGCACGCCAGCGTCGGAGACACCATCCGCACCCGGAAAAACAATCGCCGAATCACCATCGGGCGCAACGATTTCGTGCGCAACGGCTACCGCTACACCATCACCGAGGTCCTCACCGATCACAGCCTGAAAGCCCGCCACCTGCGCAGCGGACGCATCGTCACGCTGCCCGCCGACTACATCGCCGAACATGTCACGCTGGGCTACGCGGCCACCATCGACTCCGCCCAAGGCCTGACCGCAGGACGGCGCGATACCAAGGGCACCTGCCACATCGTCGGCTCAGACATGCTGACCCGCCAGCACCTCTACGTCGCGATGACACGCGCCACCGACGAAAACCACCTGTACCTGTCCACCGCCGAAGGCGATCCCCACCGACTGCTCTCCCCCAAGGCCACCCACCCTGACACCGCCGTCGATGTCCTGACCCGCGCCCTGGCCCGCGACGGCGCCCAGGTGTCGGCGACCACCGAAGCCCGCCGCGCCGAGGATCCGGCCACGCGGCTACAGGCTGCGGCCGACATGTTCTACGACGCCTTGGGCGTGGCAGCCGAAAACCAGCTGGGAGCCGGTGCGCGTGATCAGTTGGACGCCATCGCTGATGACGTCATCCCCCGGCTGAGCCAGCGCGAAGCCTGGCCGGTGCTGCGGCGCAACCTGTCTGTCCTGGCGCTCGGCGGCGCTGATCCCCGCGAGCTGCTGACCGAAGCGTTGGCCAAGGGCAATGTCGATGACGCCGCCGACCCCGCCGCGGTCCTCGATCACCGCATCGATCCCGCCGGCACCCACTCCGCCGGCATCGGGGTGCTGCGCTGGCTTCCCGCCATCCCGCCGGCGCTGGCCGACGATCCGCACTGGGGTGCCTACCTCACCCGCCGCGAGCAACTCGTCCAAGGCCTGGCCGACCAAATCCGCGAGCGGGCGCGGGCATGGACCAACGCGACCGCCCCCGCCTGGGCGCGGCCGCTGATCACCGTGAATCCGGCACTGACCGCCGAAATCGCGGTGTTCCGGTCCGCCACCGGCGTAGAGGACGCCGACACCCGTCTCACCGGCGCGCGCCAGTACCCCGTGCGGACCCGCGCCGTACAGGCCACCCTGCAGCGCTACGCCGCCGCCGACATCGGCCGGCGCAGTGCCGACACCACCCGCTGGAACGACCTCATCGACGCCATCGACCCGCGCCTGCGCGCCGATGCCTACTGGCCACAGCTGGCCGCCCAACTCGCCCAGGCCACCCGCACCACCGCCGACCTGCGGCAGATCATCACCACCGCCGCCCGCCAAGGCCCCCTGCCCGACGAGCTGCCCGCCGCCGCACTCTGGTGGCGCATCGCCGGCGCCCTGTCCCCGACCGCCACACTGGCCACCACGCATTCGCGGCTGCGCCCGGCCTGGATCACCGACGTCGACGCCGCGTTCGGGGCCGCGCTGACCGAAACCATCACCTCCGACCCGGCCTGGCCCGGGCTGGTCGCGGCGATCAGCGCGGCAGACCCGGCCACCTGGACCCCGCGCGACCTGCTCCACGTCGCCGCCGAACACCTCGCCGACGCCGCCGACGCCGACCACCCAATCCCACCGGGCGACTACGCACGCTTGATCACCTACACCGTCGATGCGTTTACCCACCGGCTGCAAGCGCGGCTCGGCATTGACGTCGAAGACCTGCCCACCCCCGCCGACGCCCCGCCGCACCCCGACGAGGAAGCACTGTTCCCGCCCGACCCCGAAAACCCCTTCGCCGACGTCGACCAAGCCGCGCCCTTCGACGACCACTACGACGCCGCCCCGACCGATGGCTCATGTGAATACGGGTCAGAAGGTTTCGGAGATTTGCAATTCGAAGACCTCTCAGCAAACCGTCCTGTACCCGAATTAGGCATCTCCATGAATTTGGTCACCGCGCTGCAGCAGGAATACCGCGAGGTTTGCGAATCGATCAAAACCTTGGACGCAGAAATTCGCGCGGGAAATGGCCCCGCTATGCGCGCTGCGGCCGACGAGCTGGTGCAGATGCGCCGCCAAGTCGACGCCGATCGACCCTACGGCCACGCCGTCGCCGCGGTGATGGAGCAGTGGGCCGATGCCGACGCCGCCTACAACGACACCCTGCGCCTGATCGAGCACGCCCGCACTCAGCTCGACCTCCTACGGACCAACCCCGATGCTGACGAACTCGACATCGCCTCAGCCCAAGCCGATCTGGCCTTTCACACCCGCCACCTGCCCGAACAGCCACCGTCGCATCAGTTTCACCAGGCCTTCGCCGAGGCGCAGGCTGCGCGTACCGCGGCCGCCAGCGGCCACAAGATCGTCACCGAGCACGACATCGCCGCCGCACGCCGCGACGCCGAGCGCGCGGACCTGGCCGCCCGCGCGCTGCTGCGCGACCGCCGGCAGGCGCTGCGCCGCAAGCTCGACCGCGCTGAGCGCGACGTCGCCGGTGCCTTCGCCGCGGCCCAGACCGCCACCTCCGACACTCTTGAGCAGCTGCTGAAATCGGCGCGCGCCGAAGTTGCCATGCTCCAAGTGGCCGGCGACGCCGACCACACCCGCACGCCCTTGCTCATCCCCACGGCGGCCCTCGCAGCGCACGAGCCCCACACCGCCGACCGACTCAAATCCTTGGCCGCGCAGCCCTATCGACTCAGCGTCGTCCGGGCCGACGCCACCGACCGCGAAATTGCTGCGGCGCTCTACACCCTGCGCAGCATGGCCAACGCCAACGACCGCAAAGTGCTCTGGCTCTCGACCACCGACGCCAGCGCGGCGCCCGCCCGCGATGCCGAGCTGGCCGACACCATCACCACGCTCAGGCATGCCCATCACCAAATCAGCTATCAGCAGTGGGCACTACCGCCCGGCGCCATCGTCATCATCGACGACCCCGCGACCGCCGAGCCCAACCAGCTCGCCGACATCGCCGCCCACGCCGCGTCCGCAAACGCAAGGGTGATCTTGCTCGACCACGGCGCGAGCCGCGGGGCCAGCTCCGCCGCGCTGCATCTACTCACGCACTCGCTGCCTTGGAACATCACCCTCACTGCCGACCCCTCCGCACCTGAAGCTTCGATCTTGAACCCCACTCCTGCGGTGATCCTTGCCGACCGCCTCGGGCGCACTCATCTCGGCGAAGAGTGGCGCCAGGTGCTCACCCATTACGACACCGCCGCGCGCGCCGTCCGAGCAGCCCAGCGCCGTCAGACCGCACTCGGCTGGAGTGTGTCAGCGGCTGAGGACCCTAAGCACATCCTCGACGCCGGCATCGACGACTAGCAGGCCCCCTCTCCGGTCGTCACCTTTCGTATGGTCGACGAGATGCACTGCGTGCGGAGCATGGGCAGATTTGAGGGTCGGCTGCCACTACGCCGCCGCGAGCGTCGACGAGATGTACGTTTTCTGTTGCACGCACGCCACCTATCATTGATGACATGGCGTTGCGATTACCTGACGAATCCCGAGCGGTCGCAGTCCAGCCAGGCTCGCTTACAGACGATCTCCTTAACGTCGCGTACACGCGGTTGGCCGCCGCATTCAACAGCGAGGTCGCCGACGCCGAGCGACGGACGGCGCGTGACATCCACATCAGACGCCGGAAACTATGAAATCTGCTTGTGCTTATAGGGGAGTCGACCTGGGCAAAGTAGGCAGTTTCTGGGTTCGAAAGCTCCCGGTGCTACATCCTCGCAGGTATGGCGTAGCTACTGCGCGTCTCTAAATCCCGGAGAAGCAGGTCAGTCAGCACAACGTGAGCAACATGGCTGTGTTGGCCAGCTTTCCATGCCAGTGCTCCAGCTCGGGCCTCGAAGCTACCCGTTCTTTACGCTGCACCGTCCGCACTCCTTGGTGGTGTCCTCATCGAGGAGCCTCATATTCGAGGTCCTCTTCGACGCTGACCAGAGCCTTGAGGATCATTTCGCGCAGCTGAAAGTTGCCGGTGGCGGCCGCGGCGTAACACATGTCCGGCAGTGGCAGCGGGCGCGTGGCCCAACCTCCGATGTGCTCGGCGGTGCGCGCCACCAGCCAATGTGCCCGGTACCTGGCCAGCTCCTGGATGGTGTCGCTGGGATCGGCGGTGGAGCCGTTGACGAACGCCGGCCGACAGATCGCTGTGGTGGTGTTGAAACTCTTAGCGTCGTCGTCGTACTTGGCCCACTGCTGCAGGCTGGGCGTGCGGTCACCGCCCCTGGCCATCCAGACCTGGCGGATCGACTCAGGCACGCCGTCGTCGACCGCCTGAGCCTGAGTGGTCGCTGAGTGGATCAGCGATGCGCTCACCCCTGCGACGATTCGATCCTGAAAAATCGGGTCCGCCTCCATCACGGGCAGCAGCCGTGGGTACACGCCGGGCCACAGCGCTGCCAGGCGGTGCTCATGCATGCCGTCCAGGACCGGAGCAGGGACCTGTACGCCAGATTGCAACAACGGGTTGATCTGGCGCGTGCACGAGGGCGGGTGCTCTACCCCGGCATCCCGCAGCACACCCAACCCGCCTGTGGTCGCGGCCGCGACCAGACGCCATCCCATCTCAGCGCGCAGCTGCGCGTACTCGATGAGCCCCCGCGCCGGATCGGCCCAGCCGAACCATAGTTGCCGAAAATGGTCGTCCAACAACGGATCTGTGGCCAAGACGCGTACCGAGCGCGGAACGAACACGCCAGCGGGGATATAGCTCTCTCCGTCATTGGAGGTGATGACAGTTTCCGTTCCGCTGGGTGACCGGAAGACCCCTACTGCCCATTCAATGGGGTAGCTGACTGTTTGAGCGGCGTGCTGAAGCTTCCACGCTAACTCCTTGGCGGCCGCCGCGTCCGCTGATTCTCGGCGCTCACGAGCCGCCTCTGTTTGACCCGCGGCCACCACGCTCGCCGGAATCAGCGTCGGGCCCGCACCCGCACTCGGTGATGGCGGTGCCGAGGCCGGCGGGGCACTCGTTGAGCTGAAGGCGCCTGCCGGCACCGTCGCCGCTGGCGGGGCACCAGCCGGGGGTCCCATCGAACCTGGCGGCAGCATCATTGGCGCACCGCCACCGGCCGTTCCCGCACCGGTCGGTGCCGCGGGCGGGGCGGCCGGAGTAACCATCCCCGGCTGAGCCGCGACCGGGGGCACACCACCGCCAGGAGCAGCCGACACTGAGGGGGCCGCATGGCCACCGGCCGACAACGCTGGCGACGGACTGGCCGGAGCGGGCGCTGGCCCCCCACCGCCGATCCCAGCCGAAGTCGTCGACATACCTTGAGTGAACGCCGACAGCGGCGACCCGGCTCCCGTGCCCGGTGCCCCGCCAGCACTCGGCAATCCACTTGCAGCGCCGGGTATTTGACCCATGCCTCCACTCAACGAATTCGATCCCGCACCCGGCACGTCGCTGCCCAGACCGCCGGGCATCTTCGGAATCCCACCCCCGGATCCCATCGCGCCGCCACCGCTGCCCAGGCCGCCTATCGACGGCACCCCGCTACCACCGAGCGGGGATGAAGCCGCCGGCCGCGGCGCAGGGGTCAGCCCCGGTGTTGCCTGAGGAACCGGGCCCGAAGCCGTGATCCCCTCATCGCCCGCACTCGTTCCGCCCGTCCCAGACTCGTCACCGGACGTAACACCGGGCTGCGCGACGGATGTACCTTTCTTCGGATCGGTTGGTGCATCTGCGGGCGGTTTGGGCGCGTCCTCGCCCGCTTCGGGCTTCTTGGTATCGCGGAATGGATCTTCACCTTGCGTGATGCCCGGTGATGTGTGATCGACAGGTTGTGCAGGCGGTGTGGCAGGAGCGTCGCTCCACTTCGTCAAAAGACCTAGAGCTCTGGTGTTTTCGCTGCTCTTCTTGAAGGAGACATGCGAGGCCATCGCGGCGGTTACTCCCGCCTCAGTCTGATACCGCGCCAAGCTGTGGTAGGTCGATACCAACGCTTCCGCTTCGCCCGGTAACTTCGCGCTCGCTATCTTGGCATCAGCCTCGCGGACAAGCTGCTCTTGTCCTGCACGCGTATCGCGCAGCACGGTGGCGATATCAGCGCACTTATCCGCCACCTTGGCGTGCCATTCAGCGACCGTCTTGGCCTCCTGAGCCAACACCGCTGCTGCTCGGTGAGCTTCATCGAAGCCCCGCGAATCGGCGGCGTCGCGAAATGCCGCGTTGTTGCGGGTGATCTCGTCGTAGATCCCGTTCCACGAAGTGGCGCCAGCCCGATACGTCTGCTCCACAGCGTCCCAATGCGAAGCATCGGGCGGCTCCATATCCGCCGTAACAATTAGCCGCCCATACGAACCCGCAGGACCCACGACAGCAGCCATCAGCGCAACCCACACTCCGATTTGATGACATCGACCAGATCGTTGCCCCGCTCTTGTTCACGATCTGCCTCGTCCCAGCGCCGCATGTTTAACGCATGCAACATGTCGATCCTGGCCGTCATCCAGTCGTGCAGAGGCTTCGCCGTCGAAGCTGGTGTGGCGTCGGTCAGCTGAGTACTCAAGTACGAGACCGCAGCCATGCCGGTGCGTTTCTCGGAGGCCAATGCCTCAGTGCTCTCCAGGCTTCTCCAGCTCCGCTCCAACACCTCTGCGCTGGCTCTACTCGCCAGCGCCGTCGACCGCGCCGCCCGATCCCATGCCGTGCATGCGGCGGCTCTGGCCGCGTCGGTCTCACTGCTGCTGTAGGTGGGTGTTGGAGGGGCAACCACTCTCACTGTCTGTTGGGCCGGATCGACAGGGTGGGCGAGGGCCAGGCCGTTGGTAATAGCGGCACTCGCTGCGACCACGAGCGCCGCCGCGCCGGCGGTGAGCCCGGTGCGGTGACGCCGCCTCGTCGAGATCATGAAACGACGGTATCCCGAGTGGACGACACTGAGCCACCGCTGCGGGCACATCTCCCAGCGCGGCTTTCCGCAGCTCATGTTGCCTATAAGCGACATTGAGCAATTCAGCGGGGGCGATGCGCCATGTGTCTAATATGACCGGTTGGGGGACTGTCTGCCTAGCGCCCGCGTCGTGGCTGCTCAAGACGCCTTCGTCCTCGCCTTGCGCGCCGGATTGCGTGATGACGTCGACGAGCCCAGTTCGGGTCCGCCGACAGCGGCCAAGACGAGAAATGTCCGCCGGTGATTATCCTGGGATACGCCCGCGTCTCGATCCTGCATCAGTCCCCGAGATGCAGATGGTGGCCCCTCAAACATGCTGGCGCAGAACGGATCTGGACTGAAACGATGTCGGGTGCTCGCGACGACCGCCCGAACTCGCGGCTCTCCTCGACTACGCCCGCCGCGGTGAAGTGTTGATGGTGTGGCGACTTGACCGATTCGGCCGCTCCCTGTCGCAACCTGCTCACCATCGCCAAGGACCTCCAGGACCGCGACGTTGAGCTGAAGTCGCTCACCGAGGCGATCGACACCACCACCTGAGGCGGTCGGCTGATCTTTCACGTTGTCGGGGCGGTCGCCGAGTTCGAACGCGCCATTGCTGCGAGCGGACCGCCGCAGGGGTCGCCGCCGCCCGCGCTGCAGGCCGCCACCCCGGTCGCCCTGGTCTCACCGTCTACACCATCGCCGCTGTCCATGCCCTGGATCAAGCGGGTACTCTGCGTGCCCAGAACGCACGCACCCTCGGCGTATCCCGGTCCAGCGTGTACCGCTGCCTCGATCGGCCGCCACATCCGTCGACCAGCGACGTAAAGCAAGCACCCGAGGGCACCGAGTTTTTGAGGGCCTTCTAGACCCGGAATGGGGCGGCGACCAAGCCTGTATCGACCAGAGCGTGTGCGACCCATTTGCGCGCCCATAGAGGCGAGACCGGTAACTATCCTGAGCTTGTGACGAATGAGGGCGCTGACACCGGCTTCGGACGTGCTGTTCCGAACCGCTTCGGCCAGCTGCCCGACCCGGCCTCCCAGGATGACAGCGGTGCACTCGAAGAGTGGCCCATCGATGACCTCGACGACTGGCCTTTTGACGACCCCGCCATCGATGTAGCAGCCTTACAGAAATCGCTGCTAGAGGCGGAAGCCGACCTCGCAGCCGGCCGCACCTTTAGCGCGGAAGACATCCGTGCTCGCTACGGTTTACCGCGGCTAGACGCAGAGTGAGGATTGATTCCTCGCCAGGGGCCCGCTCCCCCAACGTTCACCGGCGCCGCCCGGTGATCGCGTCGATGATGTCGCGACCACACGGCCGATATCAGTGATGCCGGAGGACGAAGGCATGGAACGCTGACGGTGAGATACTCCTGCACCTAGATCAGGCGGGGGTCGCCGTCTTCGTCGAGGATGATGTGCCGCTCGCCGCGCTGGAGCGCGTCGAGCGCGAGGTCGATCTCGTGGACGGCGAGATCGGAGATGCGGCTGGGGCCAAGGACAATAATCTGCTCAGCTTGATCAGCGCCTCCGCCGGCCGCTAGTCCGACGTACTGCGAGTTGGGCGCGACAACGAACTGCAGATCCCAGCCGATGTCGCCTCCCACCTCGCGCGCGTCGGTCGAGAGCTTGCACGTCGGTGTCGGTCAGCACGCGATGCCCCTCCCGCGTCATCAGGTGTGGTCGGAGTTGTTGCGGCGCAGGGTGTTCAACTCGTCGAGTAGATGTTGATAGCGCCGGATGGAGTGACGACGGCCGCGGGTGTGCAAGCTGTGTCGGCCAGGACGACGTTGCCTGCGCCGGTGGCCACCTGATCGATCAGGTGTTGATGAAGTTCGCGGGCCGGGATCCGCTCACTGGGGACGGTTTGCGCGCCGCCGAGGGCATCGACGGTGGTCCGGATCATGGGATTGCCCTTCAGAAGTGGTTGGTCTGGTGTCCCCTCGACCCGTCTGTCGAGTCGAGGGGCCACCGCCCGAATCCGGTTGATGCTCAACCGCGTTCGGTGACCGTGGTGTTGGGGTGACGTGCAGCCGTGGAGCCCTTCACGAACTTGCCGGTGATGGCACTGCGGTGATGGGTTCCACTGCTGCGGTTGGCGCCCCGTTCGGTGACCGTGGTCTTGGGGTTGCGCGCCGCGGTGGACGTCTTGACGTAGCGACCGGTGGCCGCGCTGCGGTGATGTCCCTTGGCCATTGTCTTGTCCTTTCGTGTTGTCCGGCCCGGTGTTGAGCCGGATACCGGTCTATAAGTGCGCTGGGCGGCTTGACCCCTGAATTCCCCGGAACCGTCATGCCTGTGGCCGCCCTCGGCGGCACGCCGGGCCAGTGCGTCGCCTTCGGCGGCGGTCACCGACCTGCGTGCTACTCGCGCGGTTCGGGTGCCCAACGAGCTGGCGTTGATGAGTGCGGTGAGGTTCTTGATGGTGGTCACGACGTCCTCTTTCGGAGTTGGCGGAGTTGATAGCCGATGAGGTTTTCCACGCTCTTGGCGTCGGTCAGGCCCAGCTCATCAGCGATCTCCCGTTGGGTAAAGCCGTGCTCCTGCAGGAACAGTGCTCGGCGCGCCCGGTCGGTGCTCAGCAGGGCCATCGCTTCGGCCACCGTGTCGTTGGCGACGATGGTCTCCTCGATGCCCTTGATGATGTCGAACCGGTCCTCGGGCAGCTCGGCCATCGGCGTGGTGGCCTCCTGGATGCGCTCTTTCTCGGCCCGGAGTGCGCTGCGGTAGATGTTGGCGAACTGATAGAGGCACTGGCCGATGTAGAAGGTGCCCAGCGACGCGCCTCCCGAGGATTGCCAGCGGTGGGTCTTGAGCACCTTGTCGCGGAAATAGATCAGCGCGGCGACCACGGTGTCGGTGGCGATGTCGTCGATGGTCTGGTCATCGGGCCAGCCGTCGATGCGGCCCAGGCCGTAGCCGGTCAGCGCCTTGGCCTTGCCGTAGATGGTGCCGTGGCGGATCCAAGCGCGCAGCACGCCCAGGCCGTAGCGGGTCAGCTCGCGGGAGAACCGCTCCCACAGCCGGCCGGTGAACTGCTCCAACTGCAGCGCCAACAGCAGCTCCTCATCGGCTTGAAGACGCCGGAGTCGTTCCAGTTCGTCGGCAAGCTCAGCAGCCAGATCAGGATCATCGAGCCAGGCACCGACCAAGCCGTCATCGACGTGCTGGAGGTCGGGCTGGTCGTCCGGTTGTAAGCGCGCGGCATCAACGGGCGGGCCGGGGCGGCGTGCCGGTCGATCCATGGCTACATCTCCAGGAGGCGAGAAAGAGACAACCGATCCCTACGGTTGTCGCTTCCTCTTAAGTCCGCGCGTACCGCGAACCCCTGAAACCTGGAGAAACTTTTTCCCAGGCAAGCGGTCGCAGGCCGCGCTGCCACGATTGTCCCAGGTCGAGCCGACAAGCCTCGACATAGAAAGGAGGGGCTGCTGGCAGCCCGAATCGTCGTACGCGGCTTCTCCGGGGCGCGGGTTGTGGGCTAGCTGCCAGTTGTGGGACCTCAGACCACGAAACGGAAGATGGCCTTACAGCCGCAGACAGCGCTGTTCAAAGCAAAGAGCCCGGGTCGGTCGCAAGGACCGAATACCGGGCTCTTCCTGGCTTTAACCGGGCACGCGCTACACGTCACACCGGCCTGTATGCACTCAATCGTACGTGGACCCCTGATAGAACTCAACAAGGGACGGCACCTGGCACCTGGGTTGAACAATGGTTGAGCCCCGAAAGATTCCACACGTACATACGCCTGGCCGGTGGTGACCGCACCCGCGCTCTCGACCTGCACGAATGGAACACCCAGCTCAACGCCGCACTGCTGCACGACTTCGCCCACCTCGAAGTTGGCCTCCGCAGCTTCTACGACAGGGCGCTGATGAATGCCGTCTTACCTGGCGATTCCCACTGGACCGACCAAGCCTCGTTCGCCGCGCTATTCCCCGCGGTACCGGGCAACGACGCCCGCACCCACGCCGACCTGGCCTCCGCACGCATCAAGGCCGGCGGCCCCTCTGCCCCTCCCGGAAAGCTCCTTGCCGAGCTGACCTTCGGGTTCTGGGTCTTGCTGACCAGCGCGCGGCACACGACGCTGCTCTGGAACCCGCATCTGGAAGCCCTCTACCCAGGCGGTTCGCAGCGGAACCGAATCCATTCCGGCCTCGATGACATGCGTAAGGCACGCAACCGGGTAGCTCACCACGAGCCCGTCCGCGTCTCCGACGTCAACAACCTGATCCGGCGAATGCGCCGCTACGCCGGTTACATCTCAGCCGGTCTTGGTCGCTACATCCGACAGACCAGCACAGTCGATGCGCTGCTGCACTCACGTCCTTGACGTGCCGCGTCGCGAGGGGTCTAGGTCTACCGCAAGTCTGCGAGTTTCTGCACTCGCGCATCAACGGCACGCTCGGTCTTCTTGCTCGCAGTGGCGGCCGCCCGCGCAGCGGCCAGACGACAGCCAAGCTCCAACCCGCCTTCGGCTTCGGGAGGTTGTTGCCGCTGGCTTTCGTTGTGGCCATCGGCACTCCCTGTTTCCGCGTCGTTGCCCAGGTGTTGACCCTCCCCTCTTTCAACTCCACGGGCGACGAAAGCAAAATCTCCGGCGGACTTATGCCAGCGTCGCGCTGAAGTATCCAGACATCATCGCCTATTGTTTGATTTTGTCTACGGCCGACGACTTCCGGCTCGCTCGCGTCGCAGGCGGCCGATACTGCTGATGTGACTGACGATGACAGTGACACTGAATGCGCGGCCGCTCCGCCGCGTCGCTTCGGTCAACGGCCCGGCCGTATTATCCCGGTTGACTTCGATGAGCCGTTACCACAGAGGGAAATTGGAGCCTGGGAAGCACCCCACCTCCGCCTAGAATGAGTCATGCGGTGTTGATGTCAAGGGGCCGCGTCCGTGTCAAGGTGTGACTAGCGCGGGAGTAATCAGATTGCGGGACCGGAGTACTGACGGCTACGGCTTGTTCACCGATTGGCCTACTCAGGGCCTTCGTGCTCAGACGTATCTACGGCTGTCATTGCCATATAGGCACTAGCCCGGTCGATAAGTTCTTTCACAGCCGGGTCAAGAAGGTCTGCGACTGTGACGTTCATGCTCTTGGCGTATGCCACTATCAGATCGTGATCTTCTTGACTAACCCGCTTCGCTAAAATTGCTGTACTCAAACGTGTTTCGCGATTTCGCCAGTTACGACGGCGACCACTAGCGCTGTCGGACACTGAACTCCATCCGCATAAGGCCGGCTGGTGCAAGTGCAATCATTCTTCGTACAGCCATACGCTTCTGCTACGGAGGCAATCGGAAACCGCTTCGGGCGAAGCCACTTCCACGTCGCGCAGCTCCGAGATGCACTCCTCTAGGCTGAACCCTACTTGAACCAGCGCCTTCATCCATGCGATGAGTGCGCGCCCCTCGTTTGCGCGCGAGGCGCGGGCCCAGATCCGTCCATAGGTCGCCGCAACCGCATGCTTGTAGGCGTCACGAACCACTGCCGAGGCGTCGTCGAAGATCGCTTGAGAAACCAAGGCATAGCGTTCGAGCTCATCGGTACGAATACCAGCGACGCTGAGACACAGAGATGCGCTCGTCACCTCGTTTCGCCAAAGGCTTTGCAAGGTAGGGTGATGCACGCTCTCTGATTTCAGAATGTGCACGTATTCAGCGCCGCTGACATACGTCGTTGGGTGAACCGCAGCTTCGTCTTTAGGCGGCGTTACTGAAGCACTTCGTGCGGTCAACCCGTCTTCGAAAGACGAGGCAAGGTCCATGCAAGCGCCGCCTAGACGAATCCACAGCGTCACCAAGTGCTCGGCATGTCGCATAAGTGGGTAAATCACCAACGCCTCTTGGTCAGGCAGGACTTCTGAGGTTGCAATCCCGAAAGAGCGCGCCCATAGCGCTGCTTGCCCGATGACATCCGCTAGCGCGGCATGCCTCCTGCCGAGTTCGAATCCGCGGCTATTGGCTTGACTTAGCTCATCGTTCACGATTGGTCCCCGAGCTAAAGGGAAGCATTCTGCACCCATTCTCATAGCTGCCACAAGAGCCAGCGCGCGCGTTCGGCGCGGCCATCCGGCCATCACCAGACGTGGTTGTCAACATCGCGCCGTGCACGCATTCAAGCGTAGCGAAATCATGCGTCGTCTGACCACCGATCCAAAGGCATTCCGCGAGAAAGGTGCTGACCAATCGGCGAACCCATCAGGAATGAAGGCGTTCACTGAGATGCCGAATGTTCACGCAGTACACAACGAAGGGGCATCTAGTGCTCAACTAGCACTCAACGAGTGATCAACCAGTGATCAATTATCGATCAGCAGAGCCAAGTCGGGGAGCCGCGGATGGATGCGTTCGAGGCAGCGCACTTACTTCTGTCGCACTCCCAAAGAGGTTCAGCTTCCCTAGGCAATCGAAGTACGGAGCTTGACAGCGCCGCACCGTCCTAAATTCGCGTTCTGTCCGTGCAATATGACGACAGGAGTTGAATTTTCGCTCAAGTCGTCCAAGGTGGTGGACGCGGTTTCGTCTGTTCATCTACGTTCCAGTTCACCGATATTGCTATCGCTTGCGACAGCCCCAGTGCCCCTTCAGCACGGCCGTTCCGAGCGATCGTCTACGACCGTCCGAGGGGACTTAGCGCCGATGTTCGACGAAACGCCAGAAGCAAGCGAGGGTGACCGATGAGTTGGAAAGCGCTCGAATGGTCGGTAGCGGTTGAGGTCTCGACTCCGATAGAACGCCTTGTCCTCATGCTGCTCGCGAACCGGGCTGACGACAGCTTCTCCTGCTACCCGTCGCAACGAACGCTTGTGTCGGAGACATGTGCCGCGCGAAGCACCGTCTTGAAGGTGCTCCGCAAACTGGAGGACGACGGGCTCCTAGTTCGAGTTGCTCGGCATCACGAATCCGGAGCCAGACGGTCAAACCGCTACCTCCTCAATCACCCATGTGCGCCACACATGCAGGGCAGCCCAAATCTCGGACTCTCCGAGTCCGCGCGAAAGGCGAGGCCCGTCCGATCTTCATACAGGGGAGGTCCACCCCCCGTACGGCTGAAGGTCCAGAGCGTGGAGCCCTTGAACCTCCCAGAAGAACCTCCATCCGAACCATCCTCAGCGTTCGTGCTGGACTCCCTTCCAAGACCGTGGCGGGTCAACGGGGAGGACGCGAAGAAACTCTCACCTGCAATCGAAGCAGCCTTCGCTGCGGGCTGGTCATCTCAGACCCTGGTGGATCACCTTTCGTCTCGTCCCGAGGGAGTCCGTTACCCCGCCGCGGTTCTTAAGCGGCGGCTTTCCGAGCTGCCGGCCCCACCGCTCCTCGCAACAGAACGCAAGACGGCATGGTGCGGCGAATGCGAGGATCCGCTGTCGCGCACGATCTCAATAACGCAATCGGACGGCACGCAGGCAGCAGCATTCTGCCCGCGATGCAGTCCACAGAAGAGGTCAAATCCAGCACGCGTAGGAGGTGAAAAATAGTGAAGAACAACGTGTTTGATCAGCTTCCACTGCTGCTGGCAGTACCAAGGGCGGCCAGCATTCTGGGTATCAGCCGGGCTGCCGCCTACCGGCTTGCCGCATCGGGCGAACTCCCCGTCCGCAGGCTAGGCGGTCGCGTCTATATCGTTACTTCCGAGTTGCGTGAATTGATTGCCTCGTGAAGGGAGCGGTCTACCAGCGTGGGCGCACGTGGACATATCGTTTCCGGGCGCCGGAGAGAAATTCGTCCACCGGCGAGTATCCCACCATCTCCAAGGGCGGATTCCCGACTGAGAAGGAGGCATGGAAGGCGTGTCGCGACGCCATGCGGGAAGCTGATCAAGGTCGCGTGGTCCGACCCTCTACCCGCACGGTGGCTCAATTCTTCGAGGAGTGGTTCGTCGCCGTCGAAGCGTCGATGGACGCCACGACGTGGCAGAACTGGAAGGACTATGCCAGGAGCTACGTCGTGCCGCACATCGGGGCAGAAAAGCTGCAGCGGCTGGATGAGCCACAGCTGCTCAAGCTGTACGCGAAGCTCCTCAACGAAGGTCGGATCAAGCAAGACCGAAACTACGAGATGTATCGCTATTGGCTCAGCCATGTGGTCGATGGAGAGTCACCGGCGCCACGTGAAGTCGCTAACGCCTGTGGCACAACGATTCACGCCGCTCGTGCCGCTGTCCGTCGGTACAAGGCAGGAATCGTCCCGATAAGGGTGAATCCCGGACTAGCACCAAAGACTGTTCGAAACATTCACGCCATGATCCACCGAGCGTTGGTCGATGCCGTCGCGTGGAAGTACAAGGCTCACAATCCAGCAGCGAATGTGAGGCCGCCGAAACGTTCCCGCGCTCGGCGCACCGTGTGGAACCCGGAACACATACAGAAGTTTCTGCGGGCGGCAAGTGACGATCGCTTCGTCGCGCTCTTTCTTCTAGAGCTCACTACCGGAATACGTCGTGGACAGATCTGTGGCCTCAGATGGCACGACGTCGACCTAGACGCTCGCGAGATCACGGTGCACGACAATCGAGTAGTCGTTGGCGGGCATGCGCGAGATAAGGCCGGCGGCAAGACGCGTAATGCAGATCAAACCATCGCGATTGACCGAACTACCGCGGCGGCACTTGAGAAGTGGCGTGAATTCCAGAATGAAGAACGCGCATTTTTCGGACCGGACTATCGCCCCGGGAACTACGTCTTCACGTTCGAAGACGGCCGACCACCTCACCCCGATTCCATCCGCCAACGGTTCGATCGGTTGGCGGCGGCCGCTGGGCTAGAGCGGATTACCTTTCACGACTTACGGCACTCATACGCGACAGCCGCTTTGAAGGCCGGCGTAAGTCCGAAGATCGTGAGCGAGCGCATTGGGCACGCGGACGTCGGGTTCTTCCTACAGACCTACGCTCACGTGCTCAAGAACGATGACAGAGAGGCCGCGGAGCACGCGGCAGCGTTCCTGGTTGGGAACAGCTTCGGTTCGCCGATTGAATCGGGTCGAGATAAGGACTAATTGCGAGGGGGACAGCGGTAGTTCTGTTGAAGGAACTCCTGTTAGTGAATCTCGTGGGCTTGCCGGTCCGATGCTATCCAGCGTGGCATATCTTGCCGGCGTCCCGCCAAGCAATTGCCTACGTCGTGCCCGGCAGGCATCGCGCGGCCCACGGTCAACGCAGGCTCACCGGATTTAGGCGCAGCTCTCGCTGGTTCCGCGCCATTCTTGCGGCAGCGCTTCGTACAGTGCGACCGCACGTTCGACCTTAGGTGCCGAGATGTGCCCTAGTCAGGAAGTCTGACGTTCACAAATTCGTTCACAAGATCCATGAAAACGGCCCCCGGAGTGTCTTCCGAGGGCCGTTTTACCTGGTAGCGGGGACAGTGTGTGATTCCACGACATAGTTGGCAGCTGTCTCGCGACATAGTTGACACCTCGTTTGAGCGTGGAGGTCGGCCATGTC
>NZ_QQBJ01000032.1 GCF_003347205.1 Mycolicibacterium moriokaense | reverse complement strand
TACCGATATTGAGCTTCAGGATCCGATGACCCTCAGCCTCCAACCGCGCCGCATGCTCATGCACCGGACCCCGAATCTCATAGGAGACCTCGCGCAGCTTCGAGGACGCGGGCAGGCTTCGTTGCGGTCGCGGTGTGAACGCCGATGCGAACGTGAACGGAACGACGGAAGACGTTGTCTGCGAGGCGGTTATGTCCATGTAGCGGACTATTCCGCCGATGCGCGGCGCGGTCTGTCCGCCGACCGGCCCCTGCCCCGGGGGATTGACGCATGGGCCGATCGGGGGACAGCGGCTCAGCGGCTGCGCGAGGGGAAGGGGTCGTTGCCGAAATCTATCTGCGCCGCCGGGTTGGCGACGGCGGTGACCAATGCCGAGCCGAAGGCGCCGAGGCGGTCGAACATCGTCGCCGTGCCCACCGAGATCCCGGCCGCCGCCCAGTGCGAGTCCGCCTGCACGCCCATCCATTCGTCGACGGGCAACCGGGCCAGCGCGACCGTCAGATCGCCGTTGATGTATCCGACGCCCGCCGAGCCGAGGTTGGTGACCAGGCTCGCGCCCTCCGCGATCATCGCCCCGCGGACGAACGGGCTGTTGTCATCGCCTTCGACGACGGTGATCGTCCGGTTGATGAACCGCTTGCGCGCGGTGTGCTGGTGCCCGGCGATGTCCTTGGTCCAGCCGACGCCGTCGCTGCCCATGTAGGACATCTCCTCGCCCGCCAGTTCCGTGGGCCAGTCGAAGTCGCCCGGCGCGGTCCACTCCTCGCCGCGCGGGGGTTCCGACAGCCGATACTGCACCATCGTGGCGCGCGCCACGGCGACACCGTCCTGCACGATCTCGCATTCGGAGTTGCGCACCCGCCGCCCGTCCCTGACCAGGCTGACCGTGGTGGTCGTCGGCACCCCCCTGGCGGCCTTGAACAGGTCCACGGTGAGGCGGGTGGGCATGAAGTCGGGCAGCCCGAACTTCTCCTCCAGACAGCGCGCGGCAAGGCCGACCAGCGCGGGCCCGTTCAGATGGTCGGCACCCCAGTGGCTCTGCGCGTACTTGGTGGGAAGGTAGCCATCTTCGCCTGCCGGGGTGAAATGTGCTGGACGTGCCGTCATCGGGGCATCGTCGCAGAGCGGGCCACCCCGAAGCGCTCCGGGTGGGCTTATCCGCACGCATCTGACACACTGGTCAGCGAGGGGAGTATTCCTTCGCCGCGGTGTCGTCACCACGTCGGCCGTCATCGGGCGACCGGCCCGCGGGCCGTGCTGACGGTGGGAGAGACCTCGGGCGTTTTTTGACGACCGGAGGCACCGTAGATGCACGTAACCCAACTCGAGTGGATCATCACACTGGTCGTGACGATCGCCGTCCTGCTGTTCGACGTGATCGTCATCGGCAGGCGGCCGCACGAGCCGTCCAAGCGCGAGTTGGTGACGGCGCTGTCGATCTACATCGGGCTCGCGGTGGCCTTCGGCATCTGGGTGTGGATGTTCCACGGCAGCCAGTTCGGTGTCGAGTTCTTCGCCGGCTGGCTCACCGAGTACAGCCTGTCGGTCGACAACCTGTTCATCTTCCTGATCATCATGGCCAGCTTCAACGTGCCCAAGAAGTACCAGCAGCAGGCACTTCTGGTCGGCATCATCATCGCGTTGATATTCCGAGGCGTCTTCATCGCGCTCGGCGCGGTCGCGATCAACGAATTCTCTTGGGTGTTCTATATTTTCGGCGCTTTTCTGCTCTACACCGCCGTCGGCCTGGTGCGTGACAGCGACCACGACGACGACGGGGACAACTTCGTCGTCCGGTTCGCCCGCAGCCACCTGAAGCTGACCGACAAGTGGGACGGCCTCAAGCTCTACGTCAAGGAGAACGGCAAGCGGCTGATGACGCCGATGTTCCTCGTCATCATCGCGCTCGGCACCACCGACCTGATCTTCGCGCTGGACTCGATCCCGGCGATCTACGGGCTGACCCAGGAGCCGTACCTGGTGTTCACCGCGAACGTGTTCGCGCTGATGGGCCTGCGCCAGCTGTACTTCCTGCTCGGCGACCTGCTCAAGCGGCTGGTATACCTGTCGCAGGGGCTCGCGTTCATCTTGTTCTTCATCGGCGTGAAGCTGATCCTGCACGCACTGCACGAGAACGAGTTGCCGTTCATCAATGGCGGCCAGCACGTCCCGGTGCCCGAGATACCGACGCTGCTGTCCCTCGGGGTGATCGTCGTGACACTGGTGATCACCACCGCCGCGAGTCTGTACAAGACGCGAGTGAAAGACCAAAAAGACCGAACGGACGACCAGAAGGATTCGGAGGACGTGAGCCGGACATGAGTGTCGAGGTGATCGATGGGGTGTCGACGGTCCGATTCGACCACCCGCCCGTCAACGCGCTGGACCTCGATCTGCTCGACGACGTGATCGTCACGATGCGCGGGTTGGACGGGCCCGTGGTGATCACCGGCGCGGGCCGGTGCTTCTCGGCGGGTGTCGACCTGCGGGCGATCGTCGAGCACGGCGCCGAGTACACCGACCGGTTCATGACGGCGTTGTCCGCGGCGTTTCTCGCCGTGTTCGACCACCCGGCACCGGTGGTCGCCGCGATCAACGGGCACGCCATCGCGGGCGGCGCCGTCTTCGCGATGGCCGCCGACATGCGGCTGATGTCGACGGGCACGATCGGCCTGACCGAACTCGCCGTCGGGGCGATGTTCCCGATGGCGGCGCTGGAGATCTGCCGATACGCGATGGGCCCGTCGACGAAACAGGCCGCGCTCGGCGCCGGCACCGTGGACGTCTCCACCGCCGCCGCGCTGGGTTGGGTCGACGAAGTCACCACCGCCGACGAGCTACTGCCCCGCGCCGTCACGCTGGCCCGAGAACTCGGCGGATACGCCCCGGCCGCCTACGCGATGACGAAGCGACAGCTGCACCGGCCGGCCCGCGAGGCGATCGAGGCGGGTGCGGAGGTCGACGGCGTGGTGCGGGCAAGCTGGATGTCGGAAGAGACGCACGCCCGGATCACCGAGTACATGAACTCCCTTCATTAAGTCAGTCGATTGATTTAACGTGGTTCGGGTGAGCGGCCCGTCCCCCCTTCGCCAGGTCATCACCGGCGCATCCATCGGCAATGCCGTGGAGTGGTACGACTTCGCCGTCTACGGCTTCCTCGCCACCTTCATCGCCGCGAATTTCTTCCCCGCCGGCGATGACACGGCGGCGCTGCTGAACACCTTCGCGATCTTCGCCGCCGCCTTCGTGATGCGACCGCTCGGCGGCCTGGTCTTCGGTCCGCTCGGGGACCGGGTCGGCCGGCAAAAGGTGCTGGCGGTCGTCATCCTGCTGATGTCGGGTTCGACGCTGGCGATGGGACTGCTGCCGACCTATGACGCGATCGGTGTCGCCGCCCCGCTGCTGCTGCTGTTCCTGCGCTGTCTGCAAGGCTTCTCCGCGGGCGGCGAATACGGTGGTGGCGCATGCTATCTCGCCGAGTTCGCGACCGACCGGCGCCGCGGTGTCACCGTCACGTTCATCGCATGGTCCGGTGTGGTCGGGTTCCTGCTCGGCTCTGTCACGGTGACCCTGCTGCAGGCGCTGCTCGGCGACGCCGCGATGGACTCCTTCGGGTGGCGCATCCCCTTCCTGATCGCCGGGCCGCTGGGCCTCGTCGGCCTCTACATCAGGCTGAAGTTGTCCGACACGCCTGCCTTCGAGGCGCTGGCCGCATCGGATGACGTCGCCACCTCGCCGCTCCGCGAGGCGGTGGCCACCGCGTGGCGGCCGATCCTTCAGGTGATCGGCATCATGATCATGTTCAACGTCGGCTACTACATCGTCTTCGCCTACCTGCCAACGTATTTCATCAAGACGCTGGAATTCTCCAAGACCACCGCCTTCGTCTCCATCACCATCGCGTGCGCGGTGGCGATCGCGCTGATCCTTCCGCTCGCGGCGCTCTCCGACCGGATCGGCCGCAAGCCCCTGCTGATCGCGGGCACGGTGGCCTTCGCGGTGCTGGCGTACCCGCTGTTTCTGATGTTGAACTCGGGATCGGTCGTCGCGGCGCTGACGGCACACGCACTGCTGGCGGTGATCGAGTCCACCTACATCGCGGTCGCGGTGGCGACGGCCGTCGAACTGTTCGCCACCCGCGTGCGCTACAGCGGCTTCTCGATCGGCTACAACGTCTGCGTCGCAGTGTTCGGTGGCACCACCCCGTACATGGTCGCCTGGCTCACCGGCAGCACCGGCAACAACCTGGCGCCCGCGTTCTATGTGATTGTCGCGGCGCTGGTTTCGCTTGTCACCGTGCTGACCCTGAGGGAAAGCGCGGGCCGTCCGCTGCCCGAGGCCGCGACGGCCGAGGTCGCGGCGCGCTGACACACCGACAGTTCACGGCGTACGGCCCGTCGCACTGGGCCGTCCTCGCGGTGTTCGTGATCGTTGCGGTGGTTCTGGTGTGGGTCGGGCGCAGGCACGGCGACTCGCAGGCCCGACTGCTCGGGCGAGTTCTCGGCGCGCTGACGGGCGTGATCTATGCGGCGGTGTTCGTCTACTCGTTGATCCCGCCGTCGATCGATCGGTCTGTGCCGCTGCAACTGACCGACCTGGCTACCACAGTGACCGCCTACGCTCTGTGGTCGCAACGACATTGGGCGGCCGCGCTGACCTACTACTGGGGGCTGGCGCTGAGCGTGCAGGCGCTGATATCGCCGGTGCTCACCGGACCCGACTTCCCGGACTACCGGTTCCTGGCGTTCTGGGCGATCCACCTGCTCGTCGTCTGGGCGGCCATCTATCTGACCTGGGGCCGCGGCTTCCGGCCGACCTGGCGCGACTACCGAATGGTCGTCATCGCGACGTTGGCGTGGGCGGGGATCACGTTGACGTTCAACCGGTTCGCCGGCAGCAACTACGGCTTCCTGAACCGGAAGCCCGCCACGGCGTCGCTGCTGGATCTGTTCGGCCCGTGGCCGGTCTACGTGCTCGTGGCCGCCGTGCTGGTGGCGGCCGTGTGGGCGTTGATGACGTGGCCGTGGCAGCGCGCGGCGCGGCCGATACCCTCGTGATGTGGTCACCGCAGCACGCACCCGCCGCCCTCTCGCCCCGCCGGAGTGAACTGAGCCAATGCCCATCGACCTCAGCTTCCAGGACACCATCGCGCTGGTGCATCTCGGTGACGACGAAAACCGTTTTTCGCCAGAGTTTCTCGAGCAGTTCGATGCCCAGCTCGACGATGCGATGTCCCTTGGCGCGCACGGGCTGGTCACCGTGGCGACCGGCAAGTTCTACTCCAACGGCCTGGATCTCGACTGGCTGGCCGCCAACGGCGAGGCCACGCAGTGGTACGTCGGGCGGGTCCAGGCGCTGCTGGCCAAGATCCTGACCCTGCCGGTGCCGACGGCCGCCGCGATCGGGGGCCACGCGTTCGGTGCGGCCGCAATGCTGGCGCTGGCGCACGACTTTCGCGTGATGCGCGCCGACCGCGGCTACTTCTGCTTCCCCGAGGTCGACATCCGCATCCCGTTCACCCCGGGCATGGCCGCGCTGATTCAGGCCAAGCTGACCCCGCAGGCCGCGGTGGCCGCCATGACCACCGGCCGCCGCTTCGGTGGGGCCGACGCCGCGGCGATCGGCATCGTCGACGCGACCGCGGCCGAGGATGCCGTGACGGGAACCGCGCTGAACATGCTCGCCCCGCTGGGCGCCAAGGACCCCGGCACGCTCGGTGCGATCAAGAACACCATGTTCGCGACGGCGGTCGCCGCGCTGCGGTCGGTGTCTTAACGCCCGAGGGTCAGCGCACAACTGTGTACGGTTTCGGGCGGAATTTGTGTACCGGGCTGTGCGCTCGCGCGGTGTCTCAACCCTCGGTGCGCACCTTGGCGGCGGCGGCCTCCGGCATCGGCTCGTAGCGGGCGAACGACCGGGTGAACGAACCGGCGCCGTGCGACAGCGAGCGCAGGTCGATCGCGTAGCGGGTCAACTCCACCTGTGGCACTTCGGCTTTCACCTGGGTGCGGTCTTCGCCCACGTTCTCGGTGCCCAGCACCCGTGCCCGCCGGCTGGACAGATCGCCCATCACCGTGCCGACGAGGTCGTCGGGCACCAGCACCGACACCTCGTCGACGGGTTCCAGCAGGTTCACCCGCGTCGCGCTCGCCGCCTCGCGCAGCGCAAGCCCGCCGGCCATCTGAAACGCGAAGTCGGACGAGTCGACACTGTGTGCCTTGCCGTCGAAGAGCGTGACGCGGATGTCGACCACCGGGTAGCCGACGCCCACCCCCTTCTCCATCTGTGCGCGGATGCCCTTCTCCACACTCGGAATGAACTGCCGCGGCACCGACCCGCCGACCACCTTGTCGACGAACTCGAAACCGGCACCCTCGGACAGCGGTTCGACCTCGATGTCGCAGACCGCGAACTGGCCGTGGCCGCCGGACTGTTTGACGTGCCTGCCGTGCCCCTTGGCCGAACCGCCGAAGGTCTCGCGCAACGGCACCCGCAGGTCGACCTTGTCGACGCTGACGCCGAACCGGTTGGCGAGGCCGTCGAGCACGACGCCGGCGTGCGCCTCGCCCATGCACCAGAGCACGATCTGGTGGGTCTCCGGGTTCTGGTCGATGCGCAGCGTCGGGTCCTCGGCCGCCAGCCGCGCCAAGCCGACTGACAGCTTGTCGTCGTCGGTCTTGGCTCTGGGCTGCACGGCGATCGGCAGCAGCGGCTCGGGCATCGTCCACGGCTTGAGTACCAGCGGATCGGCCTTGTCGGACAACGTGTCTCCGGTTTCCGCCCGCGACAGCCTGCCGATGGCGCAGATGTCGCCTGCTATCACCGTGCCCGCCGGGCGCTGCTGTTTGCCCAGCGGGAACGACAGCGTGCCGATGCGCTCGTCCTCGTCGTGGTCCTCGTGGCTGCCCGTGGCCGACCCGTTGGTCCCCGGCGCCCCGAAGAAGGACGCAAAATGGCCCGACACGTGAACGGTCGCGTCGGGCCTGATGGTGCCGGAGAAGACCCGGACCAGGCTGACCCTGCCGACGTAGGGATCCGACGTCGTCTTGACCACCTCGGCGAGCAGCGGACCGGACGGGTCGCAGCTCAGTTTGGCGTGGTCCTTGCCCTGCGGCGTGAACACCTCCGGCAACGGGTGCTCGAGCGGCGAGGGGAAGCCACTGGTCGCGATCTCCAGCAGTTCCAGCGTTCCGACGCCGGTACCGCTGCACACCGGGATCACCGGGAAGAACGAGCCGCGGGCCACCGCCTTCTCGAGATCTTCGATCAGCACCTTCTCGTCGATGTCCTCGCCCCCGAGGTAGCGCTCCATCAGCGTTTCGTCCTCGGATTCCTCGATGATCCCCTCGATCAGGGTGCCCCGCTGCTCGGAGAGTCGGTCGGCGTAGGACGAGTCGGGGTCCTTGGTGGACCGCTTGCCGTCGCTGTACTCGTAGTGCGTCTGGGACAGCAGACCGATCAGGCCGGTGCACGGACTGTTCGCGGGCAGATAGAGCGGCAGCACCTTGTCCCCGAACGTGGTCTGGGCGGCGGCCAGCGCGCTGTCGTAGTTCGCCCTGGCGTGGTCGAGCTTGGTGATCACCACCGCTCGTGGCATGCCGACCTGCTGGCACTCCAACCACAGCGACTTGGTCAGCTCGTCGACGCCCTCGTTGGCGGCGATCACGAACAGCGCGCAGTCGGCGGCCCGCAGCCCGGCCCGCAGTTCCCCGACGAAGTCGGCGTATCCGGGGGTGTCGATCAGGTTCACCTTGACGCCGTTGTGCGACAGCGGCGCCAGCGCCAGCCCGACAGAACGCTGCTGGGCGATCTCGGCCTCGTCGGAATCGCACACGGTGCTGCCGTCGACGACGGACCCGGGTCGCGACAGCACGCCGGTGGCGGTCAGCAGAGCCTCGACGAGGGTGGTCTTGCCGCCACCCGATGGGCCGATGAGCACCACGTTTCGGATGGCGGCCGGACTGTCCGCGGTCGGGGCGGCTCCGGCGCCCTGGGAAGTATTCGCCTTGTCTGCCATGACGGTCCCTTCCAGCCCCGGGTCACTTCGTCGGGCCCGTGGTGTTAACCCACAATTCCGCTAATCACCACCTTGTGCAAGACCCGTTCCCACGTGGACTAACGGCTTGTCGACCGCCGCACTGCGCGCCGTTGCCTAGAATGTTCTTTGCTGGTCGGGAAGTCAGTGAAGGGATGAAAGAGTTGCGCAGATCTGTTCGATACGTACTCGCCGTGATGGGGGCTACAGCGCTCGCCACGGTGGGTTCGGCCCCCGTCGGCCACGCCGCCGTGCCGGGGCCAAGGACGGACCTCACCGTCACCGCCATCACGCCCGCCGCGGGTGATGTCGTCGGCGTCGCCGCCCCCGTCGAGGTGACTTTCGCGGAGCCGGTCACCAACCGCGCCCGCGCCGAGAAATCCATCGACATCGAGTCGGCCAAGACGCCCACCGGGCAATTCACCTGGTTGAGCAACCAAGTCGTGCAATGGGTTCCGGACCACTACTGGCCCGCGCACTCGCCGATCTCGGTGACCGCGGACGGCTTCTCCACCAGTTTCGAGACCGGTTCGGCCGTCGTCGGCGTCGCCGACATCAGTGCGCACACCTTCACCGTGAGCATCGACGACCAGGTGGTGCGCCAGATGCCCGCGTCGATGGGGAAGTCGAAGTACCCGACGCCGATCGGCAGCTTCACGGCGCTGGCGAAGGAGAACCCGGTGATCATGGACTCCCGCACCATCGGCATTCCGCTGAGTGACCCGGAGGGCTACAAGCTGACCGTGTACGACGCCGTCCGCGTCACCTGGGGCGGGGTCTACGTGCACAGTGCCCCGTGGTCGGTCGGGTCGCAGGGCAATTCGAACGTCAGCCACGGCTGCATCAACCTCAGCCCCGACAACGCGGACTGGTACTACAACACCGTGCGCATCGGCGACCCGATCATCGTTCAGGCGTAGTACCGGCTAGCCCGAAAGTTTCAGCAGCCGTTGCCGGGTGGCGTCGTCGGCCGGGAAGAACGACTCGACGGTCAGCTCGGAGAGCGTGACGTCGTGTGGGCTGCCGAAGCTCGTCAGGGTGCTGTGCAGCCGAAGGTCTCCCGCCGGGTGGGCCAGCTGCAGGGTCAGAAGCAGGTCGGAGCCCGTCGGTTCGTGGTGGTCGTCGAGCGCCTCGGCGACGCCGGGGTAGGTGCGGATCTCCGCGAGCAGGTCCGCCAACCGGGTGTCACCGGTCAGGCGCGCCAGTCGGGCCAGCCGGTGACCGAGGTGAGCGGTCCACTCGGCCCGATTGCGGATGCGCGACGCCAGCCCCGACGGGTGCAGGCTGAGCCGGTAGGTGTTGATCGGGGGCGCCAGCAGGTCGGCGTCCACACCGTCGAGCAGCGGGCCGACGGCGCGGTTGGTCAACACCACGTCGCCCCAGCGGTCGAGCACCACCGCCGGATAGGGTTCGTGTCCGGCGAGCAGGCGCTCCAGCGCCTCGCGGGCCTGTTGGGACTCGTCGCTGTTCAGATCGGATTCGGCGTAGGTGGGTGCATAACCGGCGGCCAGCATCAGCGCATTGCGTTCACGCAGAGGCACATCGAGCTGCTCGGCGAGTGCGAGCAGGAGCCCGCGGCTGGGCCGCGACCGGCCGGTTTCGACGAAGCTGAGGTGACGCGCTGAGATGCCGGTGTCCAGCGCGAGGTCCAGCTGGCTGCGCCTGCGCCGCTGCCGCCACTGACGCAGCAGGTCACCGCCGTGCGGACTGGTGTTGCGGGCCACCTCGCCGACGTTAGCCCCGCCGTGTCCGCGGCACCATTACCTGCGAGGTAATCGAGACCGCTACGGCGCCAGCACCTTGCGCAGCGCGTCGGGCACTGGGCGCTTGGTCCAGTCACCGGTGGACACCACGACGTAGACGTTGCGGCCGCGCACCGCGAGCGACTCGCCGGAACCGTCTCGGCTGTGCAGAACGGAGAAGCCGATGGTGAAACTCGTGGTCCCCACCTGCTCGCACGCGACCGCGACCCGGACCGTGTCGCGCCACCGGACTGGCTCGGCGTAGTCGATCTCGGTGTGTACCACCTGCATGTCGAGGTCGGCGGACATCAGGTCGGGATAGCTGGCGCCGAGGTGGTCGAAGTACCCGGTCACCGCCTCGTCGAACCAGGTGAGGTAGTGGCCGTTGAACACAACCGCCTGTTGGTCGATCTCGGCGTAGCGGGGCACGATCGGCAGCGAGTACTCCGTCACGCGCTACATGATGGCCCACGAAGAAGGGGCACCCCGATGGGGTGCCCCTTGCCTCGGTTTCGGTGACTACTTGACGTCGACGTAGACCGTCTTGCTGGTGATCGTGGTCTGCAGGCTGTCGCCCGGGTTGCCCGAGTCGGTCCGGGAGTAGGTCTGGCCCGGTCGCACGGCGACGACGCTCGCCTGCTCCAGCGGGGTGCCGCCGACACGGTTCACGATGACGTTGTAGCCGTCGGCCTTGAGTTCGTTGATGGTGTCCTGGGCGTTGCCCGGGCCGGTCGGCGCGGCGACGGCGGGGGCGGCCAGGCCCAGTGTCGCCGCGGTCAGTCCGCCTGCGACAAGAGTGGCTAATCTGATCTTCTTCATCTTTGGTGCCTTCTTCTCTTCTGTTGTGAGCGGTGCGGGCGCATCGGCCTAGCCGCCATGGGTGCCGCGAGACAACGTTTTCTCTTCGGCTGATCGGATAAACCGACAGGTCAGCGCTTTAATTCCGCTGGCAGGATTTGATCGCAGATTGGCAGGATCCAAGTGGTACGGAGGCACCGCACCGGCCCTGCGGCACCGAAAAAGAGCGCGCCCCAAACGCCTAACAGCAAAGAAATATTCCCCCGCTTCGGGGGGTGTTTCAGACGGCTTGATCGGCAGGCTCGGCCGATGGATCCTCCGGCGACTCTGGTGCCGGCGCGGGGTCTGGGCTCGGCGGGGTGCTCGGTGTCGTGCCCGACGGCTCCGTGGAGGGCGGGGTGGACGGCTCGGTGGTCGGCGAGGTGCTGCTGGGCGGGGTGCTGGACGGCGGCGGGGTGCTGGACGGCGGGGTGGTCGTCGAGGTTGTCGGCGGTGGGGTGGTCGTCGGTGTCGCGGTCGGCGAGGTGCTGGTCGGCGTGGTCTCTGGCTGCGTGGTCTCTGGCTGCGTGGTCTCTGGCGGCGGGGCCTGCGCCGGCGGCGCCGCGGGCTCGGGCGCGCGCATCATCGCCGGCGGAGGTGTGCTCACCACGACGTGGGTCGGAGGCTGCGCGGGTCCCTGGATGTAGGACGGCGCGCTGGGCGCCTGCTCCGGTGTGACCGCGGGATCTGAGGGCGGCGCCGCCGCAGGGGTCGGAGCGTCGGGGCGCACGGTCGTCGTTGTTGTCGCGCCGGGCATGGCGGATGCGTCGTTACGCAGGGCGAGCACGGCGCCCGTCCCCACCAGCACCATGGCGGCAAAGATCCCGGCACTGAGCAGGATGGGGCGATACCAGGAGTCGCCAGCGGGGCTGCGGCGCGGCGCCGTCTCGCGGGGCGCGAAGTCGATCGGTGGCCGAGCGGCGCCCGCTGTGGCGGGGGAATTGGATTCAGTTGAGGGCGAGGCGATTTCGGGTACATCGTCGGCTTCCGACCACGCGAGTGCGGGGAGCCTGGCCGGGGACGCCACGGCCGTCTGGCTGTCGTCGGCCGGTGTCCGGACGGCCTGCAGGGCGGCGCCGTGGGCGGCGGTCAGCTCGGGGTGGGCGGTGGTGATCACCGGCACCCGCAGCTGCTCGGACAGTGCCGTGGTGATCGCGGGGATACGCGCGCCGCCCCCGATCGTGGCCACCGCGGACAGGTCCGCGGCATGAATCCGGTTGCGGAACAGCTGTTCTTGCAGCGCCTCGATGAAAGAAGCCAGGGGCGTGCTGATTTCGGCGTCCAGCTCCGCGCGGGTCAGCCGAACTTCACCGCGATAGCCGGGCACATCGGCGAACAGTGAGGTGACCGCGCCGCGCGACAGCCGCTCCTTGGCGTCGCGACATGCGCTGCGAAGTCGATGCAGCGATCCGATCGCGGCCGTCCCGCCGACATCGGCGGAGCCACCGATCGACAGATCGGCGATGACGTGCGCCAGCAGGGCCCGGTCGATGAGCGCACCGGAGAAGTCGGCGTGCCGCACTGTCGGTCCGATCGGCCGGTAGCCGTCGGCGGCGTCGGCGAGCGTGATGCTGGTGCCGGTGCCGCCGAAGTCGCAGAGCGCCACCACGCCGCGGGTGGGCAGCCCGGGCACGGCCTGCAGCGAGGTGAGCGCGGCGGTGGCATCCGGGATCAGGGTCAGCCGCCCCGGGTTCGTCGACCACTCCGGCGATGCCGTCAGCTCGCGGAGCAGCGCGTCGACCGCGGTCGACCCCCAATGCGCTGGATAGGTGACCCCCGGCGGCGACAGCGGCGCGCGGCCGAGCGTGATGGTGCGGGTCAACGCCCGCAGGGCGCCGACGGTCAGGGCTTCGCCGCGGTGAAAGGAGCCGTCCGCGGCCATCACCGCGACCGGGTCGCCGCCCCGGTCGACGAAGTCGGTGACGATCAGCCCCGCCTCGTTCAGCAGGGGGTTCTCCGAAGGCACCCCGACTTCGGGCGGGCGGTGCCGGTACAGGGTGAGCACCGCATGCCGCGTGACGGCAGTGCCACCCGGTATCACGGCGGCGATCTTCGTGGCCCCCACCGACAGCCCCACACCCTGTGTCATGTCACGTGGTTTATCGCCGCGCCGGGCTCGGGTATTACCGCGTGGTCAGGCCTGCCACCCCGACCAGCGCGCAACGGTCACGGCGATGACCGGGCCGTCGAGCGCGATGCGTTGGTACTGCACGTACTTTCGCCGCAATTCGAAATAGCCTGTCGCCATTTCCTCACCGCTGTAATGGATTTCGGCGTTGCCGTCGGCGCGCGCCCACCACAGTCGCGACCAGTCTTCCTCGTAGTGGTCGACGATCAGGCTGACCGTCGGGTTGGCCTCGATGTTGGCCATCCTGCGCAACCGGCGGGTGGACTTTCGTTTGGCGTCGACGGCGGTGTAGATGACGTCGTGGCTGACGGCGAACACCACGGGAACCAGGTGTGGGACACCGTCGGCGCCGGCGGTCGCAAGTTGAGCGACCCGCGACGAGGTGAACATCTCCCTCGCATCGAACTCCGCCATGCTGTCCTTCTCGAGTTGCGGCATTCCCGCACCAGTCATAGTAATGATTGTGAACGCGCCGTTCATTATCGAAGGGTGGTCGGCGAATGTCGGGTAGCCGGGCGTCGGGACCGCCGCCGCGCGCTCGACCGGGCCGTCCCAGAAGCGAGCAGTCCCGCACCGCCGTGCTGCGCGCCACCTCCGAATTGCTGCACGAGGTGGGCCTGCGCGCGATGACCACCGAGGAGATCGCCAGTCGTAGCGGGGCGAGCAAGGCGACGATCTACAAATGGTGGCCGAACAAGTACGCGGTGGCCATCGACGCTTTCCTGTCGGAGATGATGGCCGACTCGTTCGATCCGGATACCGGGTCGGCGCGAGACGATCTCACCGAGGTGGTGCGTGGGCTCTTGCATTTCTACACCGGCCCGAGCGGCCGGGTTTTCGCAGAACTCGTCGGTGAGGCCCAGGCCGACCCGGCGATCCGCGAAGAACTGCGCAGGAACCTGGTCGACCCGCGACGCGAATTGCTCCGCTCGATCTGGCACCGGGGTGTGCTGCGCGGCGAACTGCGCGACGACGTCGATCCCGACGTCGCCCTGGACCTGGTGGTCGGCCCGGTGCTCTACCGCCTGATGATCGGCCACGCCCCGCTGACCGACGACGTGGCCGACCTGCTCGTCGACGCGGCAGTCCGCGGCCTCGCGCGTGACTGATGTCACCTCGAGGAGAGGCATGGTGACTCGCCCGTGCTCTGTTGAAACTGAACGTTCAGTTTCGAAAAGTTAGGACGGTGATTCAGATGAAATCACGCCACATTTCCGCACTGCTCGCAGCGGGCGCGATATCGGCAGCGATCGCGATAGCGCCGACCGCATCCGCCGAATCGACCGGGCTCACATGCACCTACATCGGTGCAGAGACCACGCAGTGTCAGTCTCCCGGCAATGTGCAGATCAACAGCGACCACAGCGTGGTGTATCCGTACCAGTACCCCTTCTACGGGAACGTCCTGCTGTTCCATCATGGCGGACCACGCCGCTGATGGTGTGCCGCCGACTATCTCGGTGCGCGCTGCTGCGGAGCGACGCTGATCGGTGACCTGGTCTCCTGCGTTCGGGTCACGTTGATCTCGGGCTGTTTCGACGGCCTGGGTCGCGCCGTCGGCCGGACGACCGCGGGTGCCTCGTTCATCGTGGAGGGCTCTGGCGGCGGCGGCGGCGCGGGTGGCGGAGGCGGTGGCGCGGGAGGCCGTTGGCTGGTCGTCGTGGCCAACGGGGTGGTCACCGGCGTCTGGCTCGGCACCGGCGAGGGCGCGACTGCCGGGCTGGAACTGCGGAACAGCAGCAGCACAACCGAGACCACGATCGCAGCCACCGCCGCCGCGCTGGCGATCAGCAGGGTGCGCGCCTGCGCCGACCGGTACCACGGCGCCGCGGTCGTCGGCGCAAAGTCGTGGTCCCACGTGTTCTCGTCGAACGCGTCGAAACCGTTGTGACCCTGCGGTTGCTCCTCGGCGCGTAGATGGTCGAGGTCGATCTCGGAGGCGTGCCCGTTGCCTCCGTCGACCCCGTCGCTGTCGCCGGCCCCGTCGCTCCCGTCGGCTTCTTCCAACAGGTAGTCGAAGTCCCCTGGGGCCCCCTTCTCCTGCACCATCTGATGCTAACGCCGCGACCTGGGGAAATGCGCGGTCACGGGCGAGAAAGATGGACTCGCGGGAACAGGCTGCCGAGCGTGCGCGGCCACGGTAGGGTTCCCGACGCCGCGGTCATCCTTCACTGCGACGACCCGGTTTCGTCATCCCCGCGTCACCACTGGTCTGCCTGCCCGTCGGAAGGTTCGCCCATGAAGAAAACACGCCTCGTCGGCATCGCCGCGATCACCGCCTCCTGCCTTCTCGTAGCAGGGCTCGCAGCCTGCGCGCCTCCCGAGAAGAAAACCGAGGGTGAGCAAACGCAGTCGGGTGTGTCTGCAGGCGAAGCGACGTCGGCACAGGACTTCGGCGGCATGGACGCCCTCGTCGACGCCGCCAAGAAAGAGGGCCAGCTGAACGTGATCGCGCTGCCGCCCGACTGGGCCAACTACGGCGCGATCATCAAGGCCTTCTCCGACAAGTACGGCATCACGGTGAACTCGGCGCAGCCTGACGCGTCCAGCCAGGACGAGATCAACGCCGCCAACCAGCAGAAGGGCAAGAGCACCGCACCGGATGTGTTCGACCTCGGCCAGGCCGTCGCCCTGGCGAACACGTCGATGTTCGCGCCCTACAAGGTGGCGACGTTCAACCAGATTCCCGCCGCGTACACCGATCCAGACGGCAAGTGGGTCAACGACTACGGCGGCTACATGTCCATCGGCTTCGATTCCGCCAAGGTGCCCGCCGTCACCGATGTCAACGATCTGCTGAAGCCGGAGTACAGCGGCAAGGTGGCGCTGAATGGAGATCCGACCCAGGCGGGAGCGGCGTTCTCGGGTGTGTTGATGGTCGCGCTGTCCCAGGGCGGCTCGGTCGACGACATCGCCCCCGGTGTCGAGTTCTTCCAAAAGCTCAAGGCCGCAGGCAACTTCCTGCCCGTCGACCCGACGCCCGCGACCATCGAGTCGGGTCAGACACCGGTCGTCATCGACTGGAACTATCTCAATGCCGCGCGGACGGCGAAGCTGCCGAGTTGGCAGGTTTTCGTGCCGTCGAACGCGATCGTCGCCGGCTACTACTACCAGGCCGTCAACAAGGATGCGCCGCATCCGGCCGCCGCCCGCCTGTGGCAGGAGTTCCTCTACAGCGACGAGGGACAGAACCTCTACGCCGCCGGCGGCGTGCGCCCGGTGCGGGCCGACCAGATGCTGCAGGCGGGCACCATCGACAAGGAGGCGGTCAGCAAGATCCCGGTGATCGACGGCCCGGTGACCGTCCCGACGCCGGATCAGACCGCGAAGGCCACCGAGTATCTGGCCGACAACTGGGCCAAGGCCGTCGGCTGATATGCCGGGGGCCCAACGCATTCCACGCCCGCGGGGAGCGCGACGGCTCAACGAGGCGCTGCCCCTGCTGCCGTTCTTCGCGCTGGTCACGATCTTCCTGATCATCCCGACTGTCACTGTCGTCGTCAGCGCGTTCTTCTCCGACGGCGCCTTCTCCCTTGCCCGGATCGAGGCGCTGTTCTCAGAAACGGCCCTGTCGGCGCTGTGGAAGAGCGTGCTGTTGTCGGCCAGCACGGCGGCCATCGGTGCCGTGCTGGGTGCCGTGCTGGCCTGGTTGATCGTGGGCAGTCCGCCCACCTCGGTGCTGCGCCGAGCGGTGATCTCACTGTGCAGTGTGCTCGCTCAGTTCGGCGGCGTCGCACTGGCATTCGCGTTTCTTGCCACCATCGGACTGAACGGTGTCCTGACGCTGTGGGTGCAGCAGCACTTCGGCTGGAACCTGGCGGGGTCGGGCTGGCTCTACAGCCTGACCGGACTGATCGTCGTCTACACCTACTTCCAGATCCCGCTGATGGTGATCGTGTTCGTCCCCGCCCTGGAGGGGCTGCGCGAGCAGTGGCGCGAGGCGGCCGTCAGCCTCGGCGCGTCGACGTTTCAATACTGGCGCCAGGTGGCCGTGCCGCTGCTGACACCGGCGTTCCTCGGCTCCCTGCTCCTGTTGTTCGCCAACGCCTTTGCCGCCTACGCGACCGCCGCCGCGCTGGTCAGCCAGGGCAGCCCGATTCTGCCGCTGCTCATCCGGGCGGCGCTGACCAGCGAGGTCGTCCTGGGCCAGTCCGGGTTCGCCTACGCGCTGGCGCTGGAGATGATCGTCATCGTGGCGATCGTGATGGTGGCCTACAACGCGCTGGTACGCCGCACCGCGAGGTGGCTGCAATGAAGAAGAAGACGCTGGGCGGCAGGGTCTTTCGGGCCGCGCTGCTGACGGCATTCGGCCTGTTCTTCCTGTTCCCGCTGTACGCGATGGCCGACTTCTCGACCCGCAACCTGATCGAGGGAGGGCGCACGGCTCAGGCGTGGAAGAACCTGGTGGCCGACGAGGCGTTGTACCAGGCGATCGTGATCTCGTTGCTGCTGGCCGTGTTCACCGTCGTGCTGATGCTCGTGATCCTGGTGCCGACGATGATCTGGGTGCGGCTGCGGGCGCCGTGGGCGAAGGGCGTAGTGGAATTCCTGTGCCTGCTTCCGCTGACGATCCCGGCGCTGGTGATCGTGGTCGGACTGCGCAACGTCTATCTGTGGGTGACCTACTTCCTGGGCGAGTCCGCGTTGACGCTCACCTTCGTCTACGTCGTTCTGGTGTTGCCGTTCGCGTACCGCGCGATCGACGCGTCGCTCGCGGCGATCGACCTGAAGACGCTCTCGGAGGCGGCCCGCTCGCTCGGTGCGGGCTGGGCGACCACCATCGCGCGGGTGGTGGTGCCCAACATCTGGTCGGGCATTCTGTCGGCGGCGTTCATCTCGATCGCAGTCGTGTTGGGGGAGTACACGATTGCGTCGCTGTCCGGATTCCAGACGTTGCAGGTGCAGATCGTGCAGATCGGCAAGACCGACGGCCCGACGTCGGTGGCCGCATCCCTTGCCGTGCTGGTGTTCGGCTTCGTGCTGCTGCTGGTCCTGGCGCTCGTGACGCGAGGGCGCAGGCGCAGCACCGCCGCACTCACCCCCACGCCCGCCGACCAACCGGGAGTTGCGACATGACGAACGGCGTTTCCGTCGAGCTCAATGAGCTGACCCGGGTCTACGGCCCGGTCAAGGCACTCGACGGGTTCACCCTGCACATCGAGCCGGGTGAGCTGGTCGCCCTGCTCGGCCCGTCCGGCTGCGGCAAGACCACGGCACTGCGCATCCTGGCCGGGCTGGACGAGGCGACGTCGGGCAGCGTCTCCGTCGACGGCAACGATCTGACCTCCGTGGCCGCGAACAAGCGCGACATGGGAATGGTCTTTCAGGCCTACAGCCTGTTCCCGCATCTGACCGTGCTCGACAACGTCGCTTTCGGGCTCAAGATGCGTGGAAAGGACAAGGGCCTGCGGACATCTCGGGCCGAGGAGATGCTCGAGCTGGTGGGGTTGACCGCGCACCGGAACAAGTACGCCAACGAGCTCTCCGGCGGTCAGCAGCAACGGGTGGCGCTCGCCAGGGCGCTGGCGATCCAGCCGCGGGTGCTGCTGCTCGACGAGCCGCTGTCGGCGCTCGACGCGAAGGTGCGCGTCCAGTTGCGCGATGAGATCCGCAGGGTCCAGCTCGAGGTCGGGACGACGACGCTGTTCGTCACGCACGACCAGGAGGAGGCGCTCGCGGTCGCCGACCGGGTCGGGGTGATGAGCCAGGGCAAGCTGGAACAGCTCGCCGCCCCCGCGGACCTCTACGCCAACCCGGCGACGCCGTTCGTCGCGGAGTTCGTCGGGCTGAACAACAAAGTGCCCGCGCAGGTCTCGGGCGGGCAGGCGCAGTTGCTCGGCGGCGCAGTGTCCGCGTTGCCGGGTTCGATCGGCTCGGGTGCCGGGCTCGCCATGGTGCGACCGGAGTCGGTGACGATCACCGCCGACCCCGCAGGCACCGCGTCGGTCACGTCAGTGGCCTTTCTCGGTCCGATCTCGCGGGTGCACTGCACGTTGGAGGACGGCACGGCCGTCGGCGCGCAGATGGCCAGTTCGGCGGCGCGGGAGTTTCGTCCCGGCGACCGGGTGACCGTCGGCGTCGAACCCACCGGCGTGCTGGTGGTCGAGGCGTAACTCCTCGCCGAGACAGACGGCGGGCGGTGTCAGACGGCCTTGACGGGGTCGATGCCCAGGTCGCGGTAGGTGACCAGGGCGGCGAACGGCACGTTGCGGTCGGCGAAGAGCTTGGCCGCGACGTCGCCGCGGTCGACCATCGGGATCACCCCGGTCACTACGACGCCCAGCGGTGCGATGCGATCGAACGCCAATGCTGTCGAGCCGCCGGTGCTGATCACGTCGTCGACCAGCAGCACCCGGGTGCCGGGCTGCAGCCGGGTGCCCTCGACCCACTGCTCGCGGCCGCGCTGCTTCTGCTCCTTGCGCACGGAGAACCAGGCCTTGCCGGTGACCATCGCGACGCCGTGCGCCAGCGGGTCGGCCCCCATGGTAAGCCCGCCGACCGCGTCGAACTCGATGCCGCACTCGGCGGCGAGCTCGGCGACGGCGCGGCTGACAATCGTCAGCCGCTCACCCGTGTCGACGGCGTACTTGCCGTCGATGTAGTCGTGGCTGAGCTGCCCGCTGACCAGCTTGAACGGCTCGTCACGGCGTTCGTGGCCGCGAGTGCGGACCAGGTCGAACGCCGCCTGCCACAGTTCGGAGCGCTGACGGTCCCCGGTTTCTCCAGCTGAGTGCGTCACGGGCTGATGGTAGCGCGTCGCGCCAATTCGACTGTGGCCGAGCGTAAATCGCCGTGCGAGTTGAGGGGAGCGACGTAGCCGACGCGGGCACGGGCGAGCCCGCCCGGCGTGCTGACCTCCAGGTCAAGACCGTAGCGGTCCGCGCCGGTACACGTCGCCGCCGTGGCATCGGGATGGCCGCCCAGCGTGCGGGCCATCGCGCACAGCGAATCGGCGTGGTCGGCGTTGAGATGGGCGATGGCCCGCGCGGCGCGTGGCGCCACCGGGTCGGGTTCGGCGGCGGCGTACGCCGCGGCGGTCACCGAGTCCGCCCGCCCGTAGCCGCCGTACCACCGCACCCGTTCGATGCGCAGCACCCACAGCGTGAAGTCGCTGAAGTCGATGTAGTGCTCGGCCGCCGGGACGGCCGCCAGGTGAGCTTCGCGCGCGGCGGCGGCTTCCCGGTCCGACGGCCGCTCGACCGCACCTGCGAGCGTCACGCGTCCACTCGCCGACGGGTCGGCGGCGGGTGCCACGATCGCGATGCTCGCCCGCTGGTCGGCGGCGAGGTTGCGACTGTGCTCGGCGAGATTGGACACGCAGAGCACAGGAGCGCCGTCGAGGAGGCCGTAGGTGACGAACGAGGCCCACGGGTCGCCGGTCGCGGTCACCGTCGCCAACGTGGCGGCGTTGGTGGAGGCCGCGATCGTCCGCGCTTCTTCGGCCGGTGAGGGGCGGACTTCGTCCACGTCGGCACCATACTTCACCGCCGCCGTCACGCCGCCCTCAGCGCGCTTCCAGCAAGCAAAGAATCCACCGACTGATGGCGCGAAATATGCGAGAATCCCCACACGGCAAACGCCTAGTCAGCAACTATTTCGACGGGAATGAGGAGTAGATGGGGGTGTCGGCCCTGCGCATTGCGGCGTGTGCCGGCGTGCTTATCGGTGGCCTCATGCTCGGCAGCAGCACAGTCGGCCTGGCGTTCGCCGATCCCGGCGGGGTCCGCCACGGCCGCAGCGACGAGCAAGCCAGCAAAGGTGTCAATAACGACCGGATGAGCCTGTCCGAGGTGATCCACCGGATCCTGGGCGAACATCGCAGGAAGGTGCGCAGCCACCTGCGGAGCGCTCCACAGGCGAAAATCGGCGCCGAGCCCGACAGCGGCTTCGTCACCAGCGAATTCGACACGACGCTCTCCGCCGGGGTCGAGGCGTCGCCCGCGCAAGAGCCAGATGCCGACGGCGACAACGTCCGCATCGCCGGGACGGACAGCGGTACGGGCGAACCTGAACCGGCCGCCGTCGCGGCGCCCGTCGAGACCGCTGACACCGGCGGCGGCAGCGACTACGCAGACAACCCCTCCACGAAGGCCGCGTCCGAGGCGCAGGAGAAGTCGGATGGGTCCTCCGGCTACCCGTTCCCGTACTACCTGCTGGAGTTGCGTCGTGGCGGCGGCGACTGGTGGAACGCGGACCGGGTCGTCTTGCGGTTCAACGAGGTGATTGGTTCGCGCCTGTCCACCACGCGCCAGTCCGAGCCTGCCCCCCAGCCAGAGCCCACGCCGGAGCCGGCACCGGCCCCCGCGCCGGCCTTCCGCAGCGGCGCGCCGGACGTCCCGCAGGCCCCCGCACCAGAACCGCCCGTTCTCGATGCCTCCGGTGGTGCGGCCCCCGGTGGCGGTGACTATCAGGCGACCGGATTCGGCGCTGCGCCGGTGCTGTCGGCGCCCGTCGTCGCGCTGCCGGTGCCCCCGCCGGCGTTCGCGCGCTTTCCAGTGCTGCCGCCCGCGCCAGGCTCTGAGCCGAGCCTCGGCTCGGCCGCCGCTCGTGGTCCCGGCCTGGTGACGGCCGGCCAGGGCAGCCGGGTACCGGGCCCGCAGCCGCAGAGCCAGGCCGGCACCGTCAAGCCGATGTCCGGCATGTCCGACCGAACTCGACAGCTGGGCTACACCGACTACCTGCGGCGGCCCGGTCTGCCGCAGCTTGCCGGAGCGGCGCTGCCGGGCGTCGCGGGCATCGTGTTTATGACGGTGGCCGGCGGCATCATCGGCCACCGCCAAGCCAACGCCGGCCGGATGATCCGGACCAGCGCGGCAGCGCGTTTCCTGCCCTAGAAGCGATCAGCCGCCCAGAGCCGCCCCAGCCGATCAGCCGCCCAGAGCGGCTATCAGATCCTTGATCCGCGACGCCTCGTCCTCGAGCACCGGCTCTTCGGCTTCGACGGCCTCGATCAGATCCTTGCGCAGCCCGACTCCGTTGGCCGCCTCCTTGGTGGACAGCTTGGCCCGGCCACGCGCGATGTAGAGGCGCTGGCCCAGGGTGGCGCCCGGCCCGTTGGCCGCGGTGGCCATCAGGTCGTCGTAGCGGCTGCGCACGCCGCTGAGCGCGACGATGACCGACGGCGTCACGCGGCTGCGGCCGGCCGCATCGGCGAGTGAATCCTGCAGTTTGCGTAGGCCGCTGAGAATCACCCCGGCCCGGTCTCCGAACTCGGGATCACCGGGATCGGGAAGGGCGTCGATAGCCGCGGCGTACATGTGCATTGCCGCATCGGACAAACCAACGATTACTGGAGCTTCGCCATCATTAGGCTCTGACACGGCCACTCGATTCGTCGAAGAATTGATGAAGTCCGATGCCCGACAATGGGAACAAAGGACGCGGAAACGTTATCCCGGTTCGGCGGCGGTTTCAACCGCTCCTTTACCCCATCGGCAACGGTTCTTCGCTCATTGGCGCCGTGACACGCTGAGCCGATTCGTTTCGGTCCATGGTGGGTAGGTTTGAAGTTCATATGGAGGCGACGAGGAACGTCGGCGCAACGGTCGGCCACGACCCCGCGGAGGGCAGCCACGTCGAGGGCGGCGTGGTCGAACATCCGACTGCCGACGACTTCGGTCACGCCGCGGTCCTGCCCGAGGATCGCACCTGGTTCAAGCGCGCCGTGTTCTACGAGGTGCTGGTGCGGGCCTTCTACGACTCGAACTCAGACGGCATCGGTGATCTGCGCGGGCTGACCGAACGGCTCGACTATTTGAAGTGGCTTGGCGTCGACTGTCTTTGGTTGCCGCCGTTCTACGACTCGCCGCTGCGCGACGGCGGCTACGACATCCGCGACTTCTACAAGGTGCTGCCCGAGTTCGGGACCGTCGAGGACTTCGTCGAACTGCTCGATGCCGCGCACCGGCGCGGTATTCGGGTGATCACCGACCTGGTGATGAACCACACGTCGGAGTCGCACGCATGGTTCCAGGAGTCGCGGCGAGACCCAGACGGCCCGTACGCCGACTACTTCGTGTGGAGCGACACGAGCGACAGATACCGCGACGCCCGGATCATCTTCGTCGACACCGAGGAGTCGAACTGGACATTCGATCCGGTGCGCAGGCAGTTCTACTGGCACCGTTTCTTCGCCCACCAGCCCGACCTGAATTATGACAACCCGGATGTGCAGGAGGCGATGATCGATGTCCTGCGGTTTTGGCTCGATCTGGGCATAGACGGTTTCCGGCTGGATGCGGTGCCCTATTTGTTCGAGCGGGAGGGCACCAATTGCGAGAATTTGCCCGAAACGCACGCATTCCTCAAACACTGCCGCAAGGTCATCGACGACGAATATCCCGGCCGGGTGCTGCTGGCCGAGGCCAACCAGTGGCCCGCCGACGTCGTGGCGTACTTCGGCGACCTCGACACCGGCGGCGACGAATGCCACATGGCCTTCCACTTCCCGCTGATGCCGCGCATCTTCATGGCGGTGCGGCGCGAGTCGCGCTTCCCGATCAGCGAGATCCTGGCCCAGACGCCGCCGATTCCCGACCTCGCGCAGTGGGGCATCTTCCTGCGCAACCACGACGAGTTGACGCTCGAGATGGTCACCGACGAAGAGCGTGACTACATGTACGCCGAGTACGCCAAGGACCCGCGGATGAAGGCGAATGTCGGCATTCGCCGCCGACTGGCGCCGCTGCTGGAGAACGACCGCAACCAGATCGAGCTGTTCACCGCGCTGCTGTTGTCGCTGCCCGGCTCCCCGGTGCTGTACTACGGCGACGAGATCGGCATGGGCGACATCATCTGGCTGGGTGACCGTGACAGCGTCCGCACGCCGATGCAGTGGACCCCCGACCGCAACGCCCGGTTCTCGACCGCCACCCCGGGTCGGCTGTATCTGCCGCCGAACCAGGACGCGATCTATGGCTATCAGTCCGTCAACGTCGAGGCGCAGCGCGACAGCTCCACGTCGCTGCTGAACTGGACCAGGACGATGCTCGCGGTGCGCGGCCGCCACGACGCCTTCGCAGTCGGGTCGTTCACCGAGCTGGGTGGCACCAACCCCTCGATGCTGGCCTACGTGCGCGAACTCGACGGCGACACCGTGCTGTGCGTGAACAACCTGTCGCGGTTCCCGCAGCCGATCGAGTTGAACCTGCAGCACTGGAACGGTTTCACGCCGGTCGAGATGACGGGCTACGTGGAGTTTCCCCGCATCGGTCAATTGCTGTATCTGCTCACGTTGCCTGGCCACGGCTTCTACTGGTTCCAGCTGCGCCCGCCTGAGCCTGAGCCCGAGTCTGGAGAGCCGTCATGAATCTGCCGTTCGACCGATGGATCGCCACGCAACGCTGGTACGCGGGCCGCAACCGTCAGCTCGCTTCGGCTGCACCGGCCGCCGTCGTGTCTCTGCGCGACGACCTCGACCTCGTGCTGCTCGACGTCTCCTATACCGACGGGCCGGCCGAGAGGTACCAGGTGATCGTGCGATGGGCGGGCGCCGGCCCGATCGACGAATATCTCGACATCGCGACGATCGGGGCCGACGGCGACCGCACCGCCTATGACGCCCTCTTCAATCCGGAGGACGCCAAATACCTTCTCTCTCTCATCGATTCGTCGTCGACGATCGGAGATGTGCGCTTCGCCAAGGAGCCGGATGCCGACCTGCCCATCGAGGCCGCGGCCCGCGTGTCGAGCGCCGAGCAGAGCAACACCAGCGTCGTCTTCGAAGACCGGGCCGTCTTCAAGGTGTTCCGCCGAATCACGCCGGGCATCAATCCGGACATCGAACTGAACCGGGTGCTGGGGCGGGCGGGCAACCCGCATGTGGCCCGGCTGCTCGGGTGTTACGAGACGACGATCGGCGACCAACCCTATGCGCTCGGGATGGTCACCGAGTTCGCCGCGAACTCGGCCGAGGGCTGGGACATGGCGACCGCGAGCACGCGTGACCTGTTCGCCGAGGGCGACCTCTACGCCGACGAAGTGGGCGGCGACTTCGCCGCCGAGTCGTATCGGCTGGGCGAGGCCGTCGCGTCGGTGCACGCCACCCTCGCCGAGGCGCTCGGCACGTCGGCCGTGCCGTTCCCGGCCGACGCCGTGCTGGCGCGGTTGGCGGCCGCTACCAGGTCGGTCCCTGCGCTCGAGCAGTACGCCCCACTGATAGAGGAGCGCTACCGCAAGCTGGCCGAGGAGACCATCACCGTTCAGCGCGTGCACGGTGACCTGCACCTCGGCCAGGTGCTGCGTACGCCCGAGCGGTGGCTGCTGATCGACTTCGAGGGCGAACCCGGGCAGCCCCTCGACGAACGCAGACGCCCTGACTCGCCGGCCCGCGACGTGGCGGGCGTGCTGCGCTCATTCGAATACGCCGCCTATCAACGGCTGATGGAACAGTCCGCGGACGACGACCGGTCACGTCAGCTGACCGCCCGCGCGCGCGAATGGGTGGAGCGGAACGGGACCGCCTTCTGCGAGGGGTACGCCGAGGAGTCGGGCGCCGATCCACGGGCCTCGGATACCCTGCTGGCGGCCTACGAACTCGACAAGGCGGTTTACGAGGCCGCCTATGAGGCGCGGCACCGGCCGTCCTGGCTGCCGATCCCGATGCGCTCCATCGCCCGCATCGTCGGCTGATGTGTCGGGTGACGGCCTGTGTGCGGGCCGGATAGCGGGTACTCGAGAGCATGGCCACGTACTCGGTGAACAAGGCGGCGGTGACCAAGGCGCGCAAGCTGATCGATGCCCGCCAGTATGTGCTCGACAGCGACTGGGGCCAGGCGCAACCGCGATCCGACGCACAGAACGCGTATCTGCAGAACCATTCCTGGGACGAGTACGCCGAATGGCACCTCGGCCTCACCGACGGGGCCGCCGAGCACACCAAGGCGCGCTACGCGTTCGTCTACGGGGATCTGCGCCGTGTGCACCGCACCGGGCTGATCGCCTGCGTCTACCGCGCCTCGGAATGGCGGCACAAGGACATTGAACTGGCCGCCCACGACCTGCTGCAGTATCTCGACGCGAAGACCGGGCTGAAGCCATCGGTTCCTCGCGCAAGCGCTCGTCAGAAACCGTCCGGCTAGGGCCGTAGGACGAAGTCCAGGAAGCGTTCCTGCAACTCGGCGGGAGCGCCTCCTGGGTCCTCGCTGTGCAGTACGCCCATCCCCGCGCCGAAGAAGGCCGCCGACCGCACGCTAGCCTCCTCGGGGTCGAAACCCGCCTCGACGAACGCCTGATACACCGCGCGCAGCACCCGCCCGTCGCTCTTGCGGACATTGGCGGCCACGTCCTCGTCGGTCAGCGCCCACACCCGCATGGCCCGCTCGAGCGCCCACTGCTGGGGCCCGACGACGGCCTGCATCATGTTCCTGAGCCGCTGGCGGGGTTCGACGCCGGACGAGCTCTCGAACCGCTGACGGTCCTGGTCGTGCAGGCTGCCCCAGGCGTGCAGGAGCGCGGTGCGGTAGGCATGCAGGTCCGAAAAGTGCCAATAGAAGCTGCCTTTGGTGACACCGAGGCGTTCACACAACCGGTCGATGCGAAGCGCATTGGGTCCACCGTCGGCGAGGAGGGCGAATCCAGCCTGGATCCAGTCGTCGGCCGAAAGCCGGCGTCCACCACCGCGCGGCGGGCTCATGGACGGGAGCATACGACTACCAGGCACTTGACGCCCGTGGAAATTAGCGATGCTAAAGAGGCGCATCTGGACCGGGGTGCTGTTGCAACCGTGGCCGCCGGTAGTCACCGCCGCTCTTCGGCTTCTACTTCCAGCCCGCCCGGCCGGCGGCACCCCTCGGTGCCGTATGCGACCACGGCTGCTTCAGCCGTTTGAGGTTACCATACTGCCTGGTATGGCAAGTCTTTTCGGCTGAGTTCGCTCCCCGCCGGACACTCCCCGCCGCGCCATCCGGGCACCGTCGTCGCCGGCGATTGCGGGCGCGGTTTACACCCGGGGAGTGTCGGGCACCATGGGGTCATGGCAAGCGACGGCTCCGACGACTTCCCGTTGACGCCCGAAGAGGCGCTCGACTCCGACGAGGTGCGCAACGACGACGGCGACGAGGTGGTCGACCCGCCGGAGCGCTGGATCGACGCCCGCGACGACGAGACACTCGACGAGCGTCTCTCCGATGAGGAACCGGATGTCGGGCCCGGCGACATCGATACGCGCGACGCCGACGACGCGGCGCGCGAGACCGAATCGATGTCCGACGACGAACTCGACCGCCGCGACCCACAGGAGCACGGCCGCACCCGCGGCCAGATCGACGGGACGCCGGAGGACGGCGAGTCGTTCTACGACGTAGAAGACTAGCCCGGACCGGCACCGACCGGCCCCGGTGCGGTTAGGTCTGCGCCTGCAGCACCATCACCGAGCGCGCGTCCACGGTGACCTTGGCGCCCGCGGCGCAGGGCTTGGACTCCTCGATGACGTCGTCGGCGGAGTAGATCACCGGAACCCATGTCGCGCCGAACTCCTTGCGCGGCAGCTTGAAGTCGATCGGCTCGTAGTGGGCGTTGAAGAACAGCATGAAGGAGTCGTCGACGATCCGCTCGCCGCGCACGTCCAGGTCGGGGATCCCGTATCCGTTCAGGTAGACGCCGAGCGACTTGACGAACCCGGACTCCCAGTCCTCGTCGGTCATCTCCGCGCCGTCGGGCGCCAGCCAGGCGATGTCCGGCAGCCGCGCGCGGCCGCGTTGCCGCACCGGCGTGCCGCTGAAGAAGCGCCGCCGGCGAAACACCGGATGCGCGGCCCGCAGCGCCGAAACCTTGCGGGTGAACTCGATCAGGGCTTCGTCGGCCTCGTCCCAGTGGATCCAGGACAGTTCGTTGTCCTGGCAGTAGACGTTGTTGTTGCCCTGCTGGGTGCGCCCGAGTTCGTCGCCGTGCGCGATCATCGGCACGCCCTGCGACAGCAGCAGTGTGGTCAGGAAGTTGCGCTGCTGGCGTGAGCGCAACGCGTTGATTTCCCGATCGTCGGTCGGGCCTTCGACGCCGCAGTTCCACGACCGGTTGTGGCTCTCCCCGTCGCGGTTGTCCTCGCCGTTGGCGTCGTTGTGCTTCTCGTTGTAGGACACCAGGTCTCGCAACGTGAACCCGTCGTGGGCGATGACGAAGTTGATGGACGCCACCGGGCGGCGGCCGGTCTGCTCGTACAGGTCGGCCGATCCGGTCAGCCGGGACGCGAACTCGTCGAGGGTCGCGGGCTCGCCGCGCCAGTAGTCGCGGACCGTGTCGCGGTATTTCCCGTTCCACTCCGTCCACTGGGGCGGGAAGTTGCCCACCTGGTATCCGCCCGGCCCGACGTCCCACGGCTCGGCGATCAGCTTGACCTGGCTGACCGTCGGATCCTGCTGCACGAGTTCGAAGAACGTGGCCAGCCGGTCCACGTCGTAGAACTCCCTCGCCAGCGTGGAGGCGAGGTCGAAGCGGAATCCGTCGACGTGCATCTCGGTCACCCAGTACCGCAGCGAGTCCATGATCAGCTGCAGCGTGTGCGGGTGCCGGACGTTGAGGCTGTTGCCGGTCCCCGTGTAGTCCATGTAGTACCGCTTGTCGTCGTCGACGAGGTGGTAGTAGGCGGCGTTGTCGATGCCCCGCATGGACAGGGTCGGGCCCAGGTGGTTGCCCTCGGCGGTGTGGTTGTAGACGACGTCGAGGATGACTTCGATCCCGGCCTCGTGCAGCGCCCGCACCATGGCCTTGAACTCCTGCACCTGTCCGCCGGGGTTGAGGTTGGAGCTGTATTTGGAGTCGGGGGCGAAGAAGCCGACGGTGTTGTAGCCCCAGTAGTTGGTCAGCCCCTTCTCGATCAGCGTGGAGTCGTTGGCGAAGTGGTGCACCGGCATCAGCTCGATCGCGTTGACGCTCAGCGACTTCAGATGCTCGATGATCGCCGGGTGCGAGACGGCCGCATAGGTGCCACGGATGTTCTCGGGGATGTCCGGGTGGGTCTGGGTGAGTCCCTTGACGTGCGCCTCGTAGATCACCGTGTCGGCGTACTGGTGGTTGGGTGGACGGTCGACACCCCAGTCGAAATACGGGTTGATCACGACGCACTTGGGCATGCTGGCCGCGGAGTCGTCGTCGTTGCGGCTGTCCGGGTCGCCGAAGTTGTACCCGAACACCGACTGGTCCCAGGAGATGTTGCCGTCGATGGCCTTGGCGTACGGGTCGAGGACCAGCTTGTTCGGGTTGCACCTGCTCCCGGTTGCGGGGTCGCTCGGGCCGTGCACCCGGTAGCCGTAGTGCTGCCCGGGCTGGATGTTGGGGATGAAACCGTGCCAGACGAACCCGTCGACCTCGGGCAGCGTGACTCGTGTCTCGGCGCCGTCGGCGTCGAACAGGCACAGCTCGACGCGCTCCGCGGCCTCGCTGAACAGCGCGAAGTTGGTGCCCGACCCGTCGAACGTGGCACCCAACGGATAGGCCTTACCAGGCCAGATACCAGGCCAGGTCTCCGGCGAACCGGACTTCGAGGCGGCAGCTTGGGTCAAAGAACACGCTCCAGGTGGGATAACGAAGGGGTCAACGAGACCCTACGGGGATGCCCAATGGGAGAGCATCACAACCAAACCGTCCGACGGGACCGAGGAGAGGTGGCCCGCGTGCCGAGCAGTTCCGACCTGCCCTCTTACCGAACTCTGCGCCTCGACGTGGACAGTGGTGTGGGCACCATCACGCTGAACCGGCCGCGGCAGCGCAACGCGGTGGGCGACGGTATGCGCTCCGAACTCGCCGATGCGTATCGCTGGTGTGACCGGGCCGAATCCGTCCGGGCGGTGGTGCTGACCGGCGCCCCGCCCGCCTTCTGTGCAGGCGCCGACCTCGCCGCGGGCGAGCGGACCTTCACCGAGCCGGGGCCGACGTTCTCCGCCGCGGGCATCGACGTGCCCGCATGGTCGCTGTCCAAGCCGGTCATCGCCGCGGTGAACGGCCATGCCATCGGGCTGGGCCTGACGCTGGCCCTGCAGTGCGATGTCCGGTATTTCGCGGCCGACGCCAAGTACGGGGTCGTACAGGTGCGTCGCGGCATGGTCGGTGACGCCTACTCGCACTGGGTGCTGCCGCGGCTGGTGGGGCTGTCGAACGCGGCCGAGATACTGCTGAGTGGCGGCACGTTCGACGGGCATCGGGCCGTGGCGCTCGGGCTGGGCAGTCGGGTACTCGACGCCGATGACGTGCTTCCCGCGGCGCGCGAGTTGGCCCACGACATCGCCGAAAACGCCGCGCCCGCCTCGGTGGCGGCCAGCAAGCGTCTGCTGTGGGATTCGTTCGACCTCGACCGTGACGGCGTCGGCGCCCGGGAAACCGAGATCCACCTGCAGTTGATGGCGCTCGACGACGCCAAGGAGGGGGTGCGGGCGTTCCTCGAGGGCCGCCCGCCGCGGTGGACCGGGCGGTAGCGTCAGGCCGCCGTGCCCGTCACCTCGACGCCGGCAGCACGCATGTCGGCGACCGCCTTGGCGCTGGAGTCCGGCGCGACCCCCGCGGTCAGGTTGAGCAGCACCCGGGTCTTGAACCCGGCTTGGGCCGCGTCGGTCGCCGTCGCCAGCACGCAGTAGTCCGTCGCGATGCCGACGATATGGACCTCGTCGACGCCGCGCGCCAGGAGCCAGTCCGCCAGCGAGGTGCCGGACCCGTCGGTGCCCTCGAAGCCGCTGTAGGCCGCCGAATACCTGCCCTTGGTGAACACCGCCTCGACGGCGGAGTGGTCGAACGCCGGATGGAAGTCCTCGCCGGTGGTGCCCGCCACGCAGTGCGGCGGCCACGAGGCCGCGAAGTCGGGATTGTCGGAGAAGTGCTCACCGGGGTCGATGTGGAAGTCCTTGGTGGCCACGACGTGGTCGTAGCCCTCGGCGGTGGCGAGGTATTCGCTGATCGCCCGCGCCACGGACCGGCCGCCGGTCACGGCCAGTGAGCCGCCCTCGCAGAAGTCGTTTTGCACGTCGACGATCAGCAGCGCCCGCATGCGCCCCACCTTACGACGCGGTCTTGGCCGTGGACCCGTTCGCGCCGACCCGCAGATGCGCGGTGAGCAGCAGGTGGTCGAACGTCGCGCGCGGCGGCAGGACGTCCTCGTAGATCAGCTCGGCGAAGTCGTGCAGCACCTGTTCGGCCAGCACCCGCAGCTTGACGTTGGTCTCCTGGGAGCGCCACTTCAGCAGCTCGAACGCCGACTCGCCGCTGATCCGGTAGATCAGCATCAGCATGCCCTTGGCCTGCTCGATCGTCGCCCGGTTCTCGGCGATCTCGGCGACTGCCGCATTGACCATCGCGTCGCGCCCGCGGCCGGTGTCGGTCACGTCGACGTAGAAACCGTGGGTGCCGACGACGTCGCCGCGGTCGTTGCGCAGCTGGTCGCCGATCACGATCACGTCGTGCACCGTGTTCTCGGTGTCGATGATGCGGTGACGGGTGCTGAACGTCCGGTGCGTGCGCCGGATCTCCTCCAGCGTGGCCGCGACCTGGTGGTAGTCGTCGGGGTGTTTGTGAGACAGCACCAACTGGGTCGTGGGCACGACCGTTCCCGGCTCGTACCCGTGCAGCAGCTGAACCTGTTCCGACCATTCCCACCGCTCGTCGGCGAAATAGAAGCGGAACCACCCGACCCGTTGCGGCGAACCCCCGGCTAGAGCTTGTTCTATGGTGTCGTCGCCCGGCACCACGCCAATCTACGGGACGTAACGAAAAATATTTATGTGATTAATAGTTTCGTCATCCTCCGAAGAGCAGGTACAGACCGGTGAAGGTGTACCCGACCATCACCAGCATCATCGCCAGTTGACCCGTCAGCTGATAGCCCGTCGGCAACAGCCGCAGCGCGCGGTCGTGCGCGGCGAGCACCCCCGCCACGTGTCCGCCGACCACACAGCAGACTTTGATGGTCGCCAGCACGGAAGGATGAAGCGACAGAACGTAATTCACCTCGGCGTCGCCCAGCCCCAGCAGGTTCCAGCCGCGGCCCAGCGGATCGGCGAGGTCGATGACGGCCTGCTGTCCACGTTCGATGAGATACGACAGGTAGTGGGCGAAGACGTAGCCGAGCACGATCGGGATCAGCGAATGGGCCATCAGACCCGGTAACCGGCGGCGGGTCCGCCGGTCGACGCCGCCGGTGGCGCGGGCCGCGAACCAGAACGTCGCGACCACGACGGCGATGAACGCCAGCAGTCCCGACGTGCGCATCAGGGTCGCGACCGTCGTCGAATCCGCTTGCGCTGCGACGAAATTGCGCCACACCGGCATCGCCGAGAAGCTGTCGAATGCGGTGGAGCCCAGCAGCACGGCGAGCACCGTCACGGTGGCAGGCCGCACCGGCAGCGACGGTAGGTGGTCGAACGGGTTGCCGATCTCGATGCCCCCGCTGTGCGGGTTGCGCCGAAACGGCGAGAACCGGGAGGCCACGACGCTGTACACCTCGAACGGGTCGGCGCGGCCGAACCATCTGTCGCCGCAGACGAGCGCGCCGGTCAGGGTGATCACGAGGTAGGCCCACAGCCAGAGCCTGATCGCGCCCAGCGAGCCCGGGTCGGGGCTGGCGAGTTCCAGCCAGACGAATGCGAACAGGCCGCCCGCCGCGGGCCAGTAGCCGAGTGCCTCCGGGTAGCCCCGACCCGACGGCAGCCACGCGATCCGCAGCAGCCGGTAGGCCGTCCGGACCGGCGAGATCGCCCGCCAGACCGGCCCGACCGCCAGCGACGCCGCCACCAGCCCGACCCACATCAGCACGTAGAACACGCCGCGGACCGGGTTGCCGTCGGTCCGGCCGAAAAGCGCCGCCATCGCCACCCACGCGGCGAAGGCCAGACCCGCCGCGGCCAGCAGCCATCGCGTCGCCTTCGCGTCGACGGCGGTCGTCACCCACCGCGGCAGGGCGCGCCCCGGCTTGTCCGGATCGAACCGCGGTCGCCGCCACGCGAACGCCACCACGGCGAACGTGAACGTCAGTGCCCACGCTGCGCCGATCAGCGCGTAGGTGTACGGGATGGGCAGATCCGAGGACCCGCCGAGGCCATGTGCCAGCACCACGACGGGCCGGCCGGTCACGGCTGCACTTGCACCGTGGCGACGGTCTTCCCGAGGTCGTGCAACTCGATGTCCACTGTGCCGGGCACGCCGACCGTGAACTGGAACTGCTGCAGCGGCTTGGCCTCGATCTTGAACGAGTGCTCGGGGTTCGAGTGCACGTGCAGTTCGTCGGCGGCGTCGCTGTTGACCTTCACGACGATCGGCTGGTTCACCTTGGCCTGCAGCTGCTGGTTGACCGGCGTCACCTCGCCGCCCTTGATCTGCACGTCGATCAGCAGCCGGTCGGGCGCGGCCTGCTCGTTCTGCATGTCCGACGGGTTGACGGTCGTCGCCGACGGGGACGCCGACGAGCTCTGCGCGCTCTGCGAGCCCCCGCCGCCGCCACAGCCTGCGATCAGCACGGCGCCGGCGGCCAGCACCGCGATCAGTCGTTTATCGGGATGAGTTGAAGTCACGGTGATCCATCTTGGTTGGTGGCCCCTGGCTCTTCACTGTGAGTCCCGTCTCTGTTTCGACGGTCCCGCATCGCGATGTAGACGACCACACCGGCCACCACGAACGCGGGGACGAATGCCGGGATCGCCAGCAGCAACGAGTGGTCGGCCAGCACCACCAGGTCGGGATGCCGGCTCATGCCTGCGTCGACGGTTCGAGTTCGGTCTTCGAGTCGGTGGGCTGGCTCCTGTTGATTCGGCCCGCGCCCCAGGTGAGGCCCGCGATCAGCAGCAGCGTGCAGACCAGCACCACCAGACAGCCGATGGTCCACAGCGCCATCGGCGTGTCGGGGCTGCGCTCGCGCTGCAGGATGGTGACCTCGGCGACGAAGGGCCGCTTCATGATCGACTCGGCGGGCACCTCGGGCGCACCGATACCCGGATCGCCCGCCAGGAAGATCGGCACCGCGGTCAGGGTGCGGCCGTCGTGCACCCGCAGCAGCGTCTTCCACGATCCGTATACGGGCATCGGTGTGGTCGAGCGGAAGTGGCCGGGCCCCAGCCGCTCCAGGTGGTCGACGAAGATGCCGCGGTCGTTGGCCAGCCCGCCCTGCCAGCCCAGGATCGACACCCAGTTCGGGTCGTCGCTGACCAGATCGGCCGGTTCGATGTGCACGTCCGCGGTGACCATCCGCTTGTCGGCGGGGCCGGGCACCTCGGTCAGCGTGATGGCGGCGGTGGCGTTCTGCGGCACGTCATAGCGAAGCCCGTTGGCGGTGGCCGCGCCGATCACCACGACGGTCAGCGTGACGAGGCCGATGCCGATGGCACGGCCGGGCAGCCGTTGGTCGGTGAGCACCATGCCGAGCATCGCGCCGCAGGCGCCGGTCAGGACGGCCACCGGGACGGCCATCGCCAGGGCTTCGGGCCAGATGCTCGACGGCCACGGGTAGTGGTAGACCGCGTCGATCCACAGCGACTCCAGCCACAGCCCGACGGTGCTCACCAGCAACCCGCTGACGAGGCCGAACACGATTGGCCGCCGGTACACCGGGGTGAGCGCGAGGAGTTCGATCACCACGGCCGCACCGAGGTACAGCGCGAACCAGTTGATCGGCGCGCCGAGCACGGGCCCGACCAGCAACGCGACGACGCCGCGAAGGACGATCGCCAGCACCGCGGCCAGCACAGCGGCGCCGCGGCCGAGCATCATCCGCGCGGCCACCAGACCGAACGCGCCGGCGGCGGCGATCAGCATCGGCTCGAAGACCTGGCGGAACTGGGCGACGCCGAAGTCGAACTCGATCTGGAACACCGAGAGGCCGATGACGATGCCGCCGAAGCCCAGGTACTTGATGAGCTTGAGCCACACGCCTTCTGTGGGCTTGTCGTCGCCCATCGCGCGCTGCCCCTCGTATTCGAGCAACAGCGCGGAGATGGTCGAGAAGCCGGCGCCGCCGATCATCATCAGGTGGGTCGGTCCCCACAGCGTGACGTCCTGGCCGAAGATGCGGTGCCACACGTCATCCAACGGAAAGCCGGTCAGCGCGTACAGGCCGCAGCCGGCCATCAGAATGCCGCCGACCGGGGCGTACCAGTCCTGGGTGATCCGGACCGCGAACGGGCCCGGCTTCTCGTAGGGCAGCACGATCGCCGCGCAGCCCGCGACGAACAGCAAAAACAGCCCGAAGAGGATGAAGTAGTGCGCCGGGTTGGCCAGCGGACCGGGGTCGCGGCCTTTGCCGATGTGCAGGCTGACGTCCCAGATGAAGCCGAACAGCGCGCAGATCAGCGTGGCGATGAACAGCGCGATCGGCACCGCGACCCACGGCGGCCTCTTGAACCTGCGGCCGGTCCATTCGGCGACGCTGTTCACCCAGGTGATCTTGCGGGTCCGGTGCAGGTAGCCCAGCCAGCACAGAAGCGCTCCGATGACGAGCGCCACCACCGTCATGCCGATCACCTGGTCGAGCGCCGCGCCGCCACCTTCGTCGGCCGCGGCTGATAAGGAGATCTCCGTTGCACCCGTCATCCGCGCCCCACCCGTCGACTCGCCAAGCAAGCTTCTTACTGGTCGGTAATGTTGCCAGACCAGATGTAGGTGAAACCAGGGGTATCGGGAACTTCGCGGCGCGGTGCCGGGGCCCGCTACTTCTTGGGTGGCTTCAGCACCTTCATGGCCGCCTGCATGACCGGTTGCGGCACGTACTCGCGCATGCCGAGCACGGCGTTGGAGACCTGGGTGCGCGCAGGGGTGCCGCGGCCGAACATGCGATTCAGCGGCCCGCCGGACGGCTCGAGGTCGACGTGCAGCGGCGGCCTGCCGTCGGCGGCGCCCAGTGCGTTTGCGATGACGACGCGCTGGATCTCGCTGGTGCCCTCGAAGATGGTGTACAGCTTGGCGTCGCGATACCACTTCTCCACCGGGTGGTCCTTGATGTAGCCCCAGCCGCCCATGGTCTGGATGGCGCGTTCGGTGGTCTTGACCGCGATCTCGCTGGCGGCCATCTTCGACATCGATCCCTCGCCGCGTTCCATCGGCACACCGGTGGCCGCCATCCAGGAGGCCCGCCAGGTCAGTAGTCGCGCGGCATCGATCCCGGTGGCCAACTCGGCCAGCGGAAACGCGACACCCTGGTTGTCGATTATCGGTGCGCCGAAGGCTTCCCGCCGGTTGGCGTATTCGGTCGCGTATTCCATTGCGGCCCTGGCGATGCCGAGAGCCTGGGCAGCCACCATCGGCCGCGTCTGCTCGAAGGTGCCCAGCGTGGCCGAGCCGGAGTGCCGACCGCCCTGCACCGCCTCCCGGGCACGGGCCAGCTTGTGGTCGAGCTTGTCCTGTCCGCCGAGAAGGTGGTCGCCGGGCACCCGGACGCCGTGGAACTTCAACTCGGCGGTGTGCGAGGCGCGGCACCCGAGCTTGTCCAGCTTGCGCACCATCTCCAGGCCGGGGGTGCCGCCGGGCACGATGAACAGCGCCTGGCCGCGGTGGCCGAGTTCTTCGTCGACGACGGCGTTGACCACGTGAACGTTCGCGATGCCGCCGTTGCCGATCCACATCTTGTGGCCGTCGATGATCCAGTCGTCTCCGTCGCGCCTCGCACGGGTGCGCAGGTTGCGCACGTCGCTGCCGCCCTCCGGTTCGGAGATCGCGAGCGCCGCGAGCTTCAGGTCGCCGGGTGCGCCGAAGCATTCCGGCGCCCACTGCAGCATCTGCTCGGGAGAGGCGGCCTGCCCGATCGCCGACAGCGCCAGAGCGGGCATCACGATCGCAAGCCCGATACCGGCACAACCCCAGAACAGTTCCTCCATGAACATCGGCAGCGACAGCCCGGTCGGATCGCCGATCAGGTCGCGGTAGAACAGCGGGCTGTAAAAGCCGCGCTCGGCGGCCTCCTCGAGCACCGGCCACGGGAACTCCTGCCGCGCGTCGTAGTCGGCGGCTACCGGACGGATCACCGATTCGGCGAACTCGTGCGTGCGGCGGGCCAGGTCGTGCTGCGCCCCGGTCGGCGTCAGATCGAAACCCATGGCCGCCCCGTCAGCAGGATTGACATTTCCTCACCGCCGCCTTCCTCGTCCGATTTACGGTGTCGGGGTACCCGCGATGGCGAAATTTCCACGGTCGGATGAACCGCTCACGCGAAGACGCGCATCGAGTGGCAAAGGAGGCCGCCACATGTTGTCCTACGACGCGGGCGCCGCCGACCCGCCCTTGCTCGACGAGACGATCGGCGACAACCTCGCGAGAACGGTCGCCGCGTTCGGTGACCGGGAGGCGCTCGTCGAGTGTGCGACCGGTCGTCGCTGGACCTACAGCGAGTTCTACGAAGCCACCCGCCGGATCGCCACCGCGCTGATCGACGCGGGCATCGAACCCGGCGACCGGGTCGGCATCTGGTCGCCGAACAGTGCCGAGTGGACGATGATCCAGTACGCGACGGCCGCGGTGGGCGCGATCCTGGTGAACATCAACCCCGCGTATCGAACCGACGAACTCGAGTACGCGTTGAACAAGTCGTCGATACGCACGGTCTTCGCTGCGCCGGCGTTCAAGGACTCCGACTACGTCGCGATGCTCGACGACGTGCGCGACCGGTGTCCGGCGCTGCGCGAGGTCGTCGTCATCGGCGGGCCGGACTGGCAGCAGATCGCCGACACCGCGGTCGACGCCGACGCGCTGGCCCGCGTGCAGGCCGGGCTGAAGCCGACCGATCCGATCAACATCCAGTACACGTCGGGCACCACCGGATTTCCCAAGGGCGCCACGCTGACGCACGCCAACATCCTCAACAACGGCTACTTCGTGGGCGAGGGCGTCGAGTACACCGAGCACGACAGGGTGTGCATCCCGGTGCCCTTCTACCACTGCTTCGGCATGGTGATGGGCAATCTGGCCGCCACGTCGCACGGCGCCGCGATGGTGATCCCCGCGCCCGGCTTCGACGCCGAAGCGACGCTGAAAGCTGTTGCCGCGCAGCGGTGTACGTCGCTATACGGAGTGCCGACGATGTTCATCGCCGAGCTCGGCCTGCCGAACTTCGACAGCTTCGACCTGAGCTCGCTGCGCACCGGGATCATGGCGGGGTCGCCGTGTCCGGAGCAGGTGATGCGCAACGTCATCGACCGGATGCACATGAGCGGGGTCGCCATCTGCTACGGCATGACCGAGACGTCGCCCGTTTCGACCCAGACGCTGCCGTCGGACAGCCTCACCCGGCGGGTCACCACGGTGGGCAGGGTGGGTCCGCATCTGGAGGTGCAGGTCGTCGATGAGACCGGCGCGCAGGTTGAGCGCGGGACGCCGGGCGAGCTGTGCACGCGCGGCTACAGCGTGATGCTCGGCTATTGGGACGATCCCGAGAAGACCGCTGAGGCCGTCGACGCGAACGGCTGGATGCACACCGGGGACATCGGCGTGATGGACGACGACGGCTACCTGGCGATCACCGGACGCATCAAGGACATGGTGATCCGCGGCGGCGAGAACATCTATCCGCGTGAGGTCGAAGAGTTTCTCTTTCACCACCCCGACATCGTCGACGCGCAGGTGGTCGGCGTCTCCGACCAGAAGTACGGCGAAGAGCTGATGGTGTGGCTGCGGGTTAGGGAGGGCGCCGAGGCGCCGACCCCGGACAGCCTGCGGGCGTTCTGCGCCGGCCGGATCGCCCACCACAAGATTCCGCGCTACGTCCAGGTCGTCGACGAGTTCCCGATGACGGTGACGGGCAAGGTCAGAAAGGTGGAGCTGCGCGAGCGCGGCGAGGCGCTGCTCGGGGAGCCGACGTGAGGCTCGACGCCTTGCACCTGCGGCAGCGCGACGGGAGGACGTGCGGCCCCAGCGTCGCGGTGGTCGCCGGTGCCCTGGTGGACCCCGCGTACCGCTCGACGCTGACCGGGTCCCCCAGAAGCTGGTTCGACGACGAGCAGTCGCGCATCCACACGGAGGTGAACCGTGTCTGGCCGCGGATGCTCGGCACCACCCCGATGGGGATCGCCCGCGCGTTGACCACCCGCACCGAGGTGCGCGGCGTCCGGTACCGGTGGCGGCTGTTCCGCGGTCGACGCGACCGGCTGACCGACGTGCTCCATTTCGCGCGCGCCGGGTGGCCCGTCGCGATGCTGGTGGGGCGGTTCATCCCGAGGCATTGGGTGTTGATCGTCGGCGTCAGCGGGCGGGCGTTGCAGTGCTACGAACCCTCGTCGGGTGAGGTGCGGCCTGCCGAGGTCGATGCGGTACGCGACTCCCGGCTGACGGGGCTGGGTTATCCGCGGCCGTTCGCGTTCGTGCTGCCCTCGTCGAAGGCGGCCACCCGGTCGGCGACCAGCTGATCCCGCGACGCGCCGGATTCGCGCAACCCCGCCACCACCCCCGCCCGGTTGCGGTCGGGCTGGTTCTGCGACATCTTCGCCTTGCCCTCCACCGTCGTGATGGCGAGTTCGAGTCCGACGATGCCGCGAAGCTGGGATGCGATGAAATCTGTTGGGGCGTCGGTCACCTGCCACGGCTGCGGGCGTGCAGACTCGTGCCGGGCGGTGAGCCTGGTGACCAGATCACGCAGCCAATCGACGTCGTCGTGGACGATCAGCCGGCCGGACACCGAGAGCACTTCGTAGTTCCAGGTCGGAACCACCTTGCCGGTTTCGGCCTTGGTCGCATAGAAGCTCGGCGAGATGTAGCCCTCGGGACCGGTGAAGACCGCGACCGAGTCGGCGCCGTCGGCGTGCCAGTGCGGGTTGGCCCGGGAGACGTGGCCGATCAGCGAGTGGCTGGGCTCGTCGTAGATCAACGGGAGCGGGGTCACCAGAAAGCCGGCGCCGGGGGCGTAGCTGACAAGTTGCGCGAACTCCGCTGCCGCGAGCGCCGATGCGGTCTGCTCGTCGGTGAGCGCGAACTTGCGCGGTATGTACATCGCGTTCCAGCATAGCTCTTTCGAACGTATGATCGAACGGTGGGCGAGCTCCAGTCCATCGGCTACAACGGTCAACCCGTACAAGAGGCATTCCGGCCTGTGGAGCCGCCGATGGCGGTCCTGGTCGACCTGGCCGCGCTGTTTCCGCGCGAGCCGCACACTCGCGGCGGCTACAACCCCGCCGGCCTACAGATGCACACGGTCGTCGAAGGCCGACTGACCTGTTGGGGCATCTGCGAGCAGGGCCACTGGTGGGGCCTGGTCACCTATCCCATCGCCTACGGCCCCAAACGCCGATCGGTCACGCACTGGATCCCGGCGTGGATGTTGAAGCGCAAGCCAGAACGCCCGGCACCGCGTCAGGCCGACGGCCGGTCCACGTCGGGCGAATAGACCGCCGCGGCCAGTCGGCGTTCGGCTTCGGCCCGCGAGATCCGCAACCGTCGCGACAGCACCTCGGCCCACGAGGCGCCGCCGAACTGCGGAGGCGGCGCCTGGGTGATCAGCCGGCCGATCAGCCGGCGATCGAACGCGGCCAACTCGCGCCCCAACTCGTCGATCTGCTGGAGCAGCGCCATCCGCTCCGACCACGTCAGGCTGTACAGCGGCAGCCCCAACAACTTGTCCCGGCCGGCCCGGATGGTGTCCAGCGCCGCACCGATGTCATCTTTCGAACTCATACCTCGAACACTAGTTCGAGATACCGACACGTCACGGCTCGCCGATCCGCCAGGTCTGCTCGTTGTCGCCCGCGGGTCGCGTCACCACGGCGAAGTCGCCGTCGACCGTGGCCTCGAGGAACCGGCCACTGCTCACCTGCTGGATCGTGGCGAACCCGCCGCCGAAGTCCTCGATGCGCCACCGCTGCGCTTCGCTGTCCCGTCGTGGGCGTGTCACCACCAGGAAGTCGAGTTTCTCGATCGCGTAGGCGTCCAGGAAGCGGCCGGTGCTGACCTGCTGGATGGTGCACACCCCGGCGTCGTCCTCGGTGACCCGCCAGTGCTGGGCGGTGTCGGCGCCCCGAAACGGTCGGGTGACGACGAGCGCCCGCGGCTGCGCGTCGAGATAACGCAGGCCGCCACCCTGCAGCCGGACGATGCGGGTGTCGACCGCGCTGTCGTTGGTGAGCGTGATGGTCATCTCCAGTCCTCTCGGCGACGATGTCGGCGAGATTCACGCTAGGAACGCGGTGCGCGGCTGCCACGAGTGGCGAGCTACCCGAATCGCCGCCCGGCGCTACCTGCGGGTGCCTCGCGGCGTCCCTTGCCCGGCGGACAGGAAACTCTTCCCCGCCGCGAGCGAAACCTTCCCGCCCGGCGATTCCACGCCTTCCGGCTGATCACGACCATGGATGCCGTCCCTTCCGCTAACCGATACGACATCAGGAACCCGTTCATGCCCAACACAGATCTCACAGTCCGGATGCGCCCCGTCGTCGTCAGCGACGACCAGACGGTGCGGGTGCGCACGACCGTCCACCCGTCGGCGCCGGTGCTGCCCGCCAAGCCGGTGCTGCCCGCCAAGCCGGTGCGACCCGCCAAGCCGGTGCCGCCCGTCATCAGCGGCATGGACACGAAAACGGTCCGTCACCGCGTGATCGACCTGGCGGTGAAGCCGCTGCCGAACGCGATCGGCGACCGGATCCCCCGCACCGTGGGACGCCGCCCCAGCAGCTGGCTCGCGGCTCGGGTGGTGCTGGTGCTGGTGCTGGCGTCGATGCCGATCCTCGGGATCTCGGCAGACGTGTTCGGGCTGGTGTCGCAGGCCACCACCTCAGTGGTGGTGATCGCGCTGAGCGCGGTGGTGGGCGCCATCATCGCGTTCTCGCCGCACCGAATCGACATGATCGTCGGCCGCGGCCTGATCGCAGGCATGGTGGCCTGCATCGTCTATGACGGGGCCCGGCTGTTCGCCGTGCACGTCCTCGGGCTGATGGGCGACTTCATCCCGGTGATGGGCTCGTGGGTCACCGGTGAGCCGGACACCGCGGGCAGCGCGGCCGTCGGCTATGTGTGGCGCTACCTCGGCGACGGTGGCGGCCTGGGGGTGGCGTTCTTCGTCATCGCGTTCGCCCTTGGGATCGACCGCTGGTCGAGCACCCGCGCGGTGACGGCCGCCGTGTCCTTCGCGGTCTTTCCCACCTGGACCGGGCTGATCGCGACGGTCGCGCTCGCCCCGCGCGGTCAGGAGATGATGTTCCCCCTCAACACGGCCACCATCTCGATCACCCTGATCGGCCATCTGATCTTCGGCTTCGTCCTCGGGCTCGCCTTCTTGAAGGCCCCGCGCGGCGGCGCCCATCGCGAATGGCCGTGGCCGCCACTGCGGCTGCGGCGTTAACCGGCAAAACGCCGCCCCCCTGGGTGAGAATTGCCACGGACAGGAGGTCCACATGTCGTCCCACCTCGAAGTCTCCAAGCCGTCCGGTCGGGAGCTGGTCCCGCTCAGCGGCCAGCGACTGACCGTCGGCAAGGCCTCGACGAACGACGTGTCGCTGGCGCACGACGAAACCGTGTCGCGGCTGCACGCCGTACTGGAGAACCTCGGATTCGCCTGGTCGATACGGGATCTCGGCAGCCGCAACGGCACCTATCTCAACGGCGAGCGGATCACCGCCGAACGCGTCCTGCGGTCGGGCGACGAGGTGCGGGTCGGAAAGACCCGGCTGCTGTTCTGGGAGGTGCGTGAAGCCGGGGAGGGGCCGCGCGACGAAGAGACGATGACGGCCCAGCCCACCGAGCTTCCGCCGCGGCTGACCAGACGCGAAGTCGACGTGCTTGTGGTGCTGTGCCGGCCGCTGGTCTCCGACGACCCGTTTCCCGAGCCCGCGTCGGTGCGCCGGATGGCAGGCGAACTGTTCGTCACCGAGGCGGCCGTCAAACAGCATCTGCAGAACATGTACGACAAGTTCGCCATCCCCTCCGAGGGCGACCGCAGGGTGCGGCTGGCCAACGAGGCGCTGCGCCGCGGAGCGGTGACCATCGCCCAGTTGCGCGACGGCGGCGCTAAGTGAAGTCCAGCGCCTCGACCGCCGCGATGGGGCCCTCGTGCGTGGGCCGGTCCGCACCGCCGATCACGTAGACCGTCGAGCCGACCGCCGCCACCGCCTCGCCGTGCACCGGCGTGTTGATCGGGGCCAGCGTGGACCACTTGCGGGTGGCGATGTCATACATCTCGACGGTGTCCAGCACGCGGGTCGGCTCCTCGCCACCGACCACCACGATCCGGCCGTCGATGTAGGCGGCGCCGTAGCTTCCCCGCGCGGTCGGCATGTCCGGAAGCGCTTCCCAGTTGCCGGATTCCGGGTCGAACCGCTCGAAGGCGGCCGAGTTCTCGTCGGCGCTGAGGAACCGTCCGCCGATGGTGTAGACGTAGACGCCGTCCGACACCGCCGCCAGGTGCTCGCGGGGCGTCGGCATGTCGGCGGCGTCGGACCAGGACTTGCCGTCGAACACCTCGGTCTGCTTGACCAACTGCTTGTCGTTCTGCCCCCCGACGACGACGAGCTTGTCGTTGACGACGGCGGCCGCGCCGGCCGCGCGGGCGTGCTTCAGGGCGGGAAGCTCCGCCCACTGCCCGTCGCGGAGGGCGAACACCTTGTCCGAGGCCTTGGCGATCTCGTCGGTGGCGCCGCCGATGACCACCATCTGACCTCGATAGGTCGCTGCGGTCGCGTGGTTGAGGGGGATCGGCAGCGACGGCTGCGTCTGCCAGACCCCCGTCTTGGTGTTGTAGCTCTCCACCGTCGTCAGCGTCTCGCCGTGGCGCATGCCGCCCGCGATCCAGATCTCGTCGCCCAGCACGGTCCACGCCGTCATCAACCGCTCGGTGGGCGCGTCGGGCAGCGTGCGCCATTCGGAGGCCGGCTGCGGTTTACGCGGGGCGAGCTTCAGCGACTCCGCCGACGCGGTGATCTGCGCATCGCCCGCGGCGTTGGCCCCTCCGATCGAATAGATGGTCTTGCCGACCCCCGCCACCGCCATGCCATGGCGCGCAGTTGCCAAGTCCGGCAACCCATTCCACGATTGCGAGGCGAGATCGAGCGCGACCACGCTCTTCAGCGGCTGGCCCTGCGACATGCCGCCCACCACCACCAGCCGGCCGTCCGCGATCGCCACGCCGAAGTCGCTGCGCCGCCCGGGTAGCTCGGGCAGGCTCGACCAGGTGTCCGCGGCCGGGTCGTAGGTCTCGACGGTCGCCACGTCCGCCGTCCCGTTCGAGCCGCCCAGCGCGTAGACCAGCTTGCCGTCGGATGCCGCGCCCAGCATCTGTCGCGGGGTGGGCAGAGGCGCACCGAGTTTCCAGGACGTGCCGTCGAAGATCTCGGTGGTGTTCAGCAGGTCGCCGGCGGCGCCCACCCCGCCCGTGACCACCAGGCGGTCGCCGACGACGGCCGCCGCTGCTGCCGCCCTGGGCTGGAGCAGGGGCGGCAACGGCGTCCAGCGACCGTTGACCACCCGCCACACCTGGTCGGTCGCGACCTTGGAGTTGGTGCCCTCGGTTCGCCAGCCACCCAGCACCACGGGGGTGTCCTGCCACGTCACCGCCATCGCGTGCTGGACCGGAACGGGCAGGTCCTCACCGCTCTTCCAGCTGTCGATGGCGGGGTCGTAGCCTTCATGCCTGCCGCTGACCCGGCCTTCGGCGTCCATGCCGCCGAACACCCAGATGGTGCCGTCGGACTGGGTCGCCGCCACGGCGTCGCGGGCGACCCTGGCGTCGGCGATCGTCTGCCAACCGGCCTGCGTCTCCGCGGTCGGCCGAGTCGGGCTGGGGGCCTGGCTGTTTCCGCCGCCGCGGGAGGTGATCCAGTAGACGCCGCCCGCCACCAGCAGCAGCACGGCCGCCACCGCCGCGGACGCGATCAGGATCTTCTTCCGATTGCCGTTCTTGTTCGGCGGCACGACGGTGGTCACGGGATCGGGCTGGGCAACCTGCCACGGCAGGCTGGACTGGCTGACCGATGCGGTGTGGGCGAACATCCGGGGATCCGGAACCGGCATCGACCCCGACGCACCGCCGGAGGGGACGGAACTGTCCTCGATCGCCCCGCCGCGGCCCGGCGTCTGCGACGGCGGTATCGACTGTGTGCCGCCCGCGCCGCCGGTGCCCGCCGCGTGCTCGAGGTGACCAGGAGCTTCGCTCAGAGCCATCTGGTCGGGCGTCAGCCCGTTGTGGCGCTGGGCCAACTGCAGTTCGCGACCGAGTTCTTCGGCGGACGCCTGCCGGTCGGCCGGATCCTGCGACAGCGCCTTCTCGATGGTGGCGCACACGTCGGCGGGGATGCCCTGCAAACGCAGGTCGGGCACCGGCGTCGAGGTAATGCGCATGTAGTGCGCGATCAGGTCCTCGTCGGCCTTGCGCTCATGGGGCGGACTGCCGGCGATCAACGCGTAAATCGTTGCGCCCAAGGAGTACACGTCGGCTGCGACGGTCGGAGAGTTGCCCGCGAGCACCTCCGGCGCGGTGTAGGACAGCGTGCCGGTGAAGAATCCGGTCACCGTCTTGTACCCACCCGTGATGCGCGCCGTGCCGAAGTCGCTCAGTTGCGGCTCGCCGTAGTCGTTGATGAGGACGTTCGCGGGTTTGATGTCGCGGTGCAGGGTGCCGGTCCGGTGCGCGGTTTCCAGCGCCCCGCAGAGCTTCACCCCGATGCGCAACGAGTCGGGCCACGACACCCGACCCTCCCGGCGGATGCGATCGGCGAGGGAACCCATTGCGCTCAAAGGCATTACGATGAACGGCCGGTTGCTCTCGGTGACACCGACCTGCAGAATGTTCGCGATGTTCGGGTGGCCGGACAGCGCACCCATCGCGTAACCCTCACGCAGGAAGCGTTCCCGGTCGTCGTCATCGATGTCGGAGGCGAGCAGCTTGATGGCGACCCTGCGTCCCAGAGAAGTCTGGTTGCAGCGGAAGACGATGCCGCCGCCGCCTCGGCCGACCTCGACGGCCTCTGTGAACCCGGCGGCCGCCAACTCGGCCGCAAGCCCGCCCTGCCGAGCGGCTGAGGCGCCCCCCGTGGGTTCTCCCGCCATGGTGTCGATCGTCCTCCGCTTGGGATATCGATGATCCGTAATCGGTAACGGTACCGAGCAAATACCCCGAGAGCAGGGGATTCGCAGTCGTCGCCGGGGTCAATCCGGCACCGTCGCTAGGGTGGCCTGGTGGCCAGGAAATACGCGACCGCCGACGTCGTCGGCCTAGCCGAACTGCTCGAGTTCATCCGTCCGCGACATCAAATGGTGCTCACCACTTTTCGTGCCGATGGGTCGCTTCAGAGCTCGCCGGTGAGCGCCGGCGTCGACGACGGCGGCCACATCGTGATCGCCAGCTACCCGCAGCGGGCCAAATCGGCCAACATCCGGCGCACCCCCCGCGCCAGCGTGACCGTGCTGTCGGAGGACTTCAACGGGCCCTACGTCCACGTCGACGGAGACGCCGAGGTGATCCAGTTGCCCGAGGCGGTCGAACCGCTGGTGGACTACTTCCGGGCGATATCGGGCGAACATCCCGACTGGGATGAGTACCGGCAGGCGATGGTGGACCAGGGCAAGTGCCTGATCCGGATCACCCCGACCCGGTGGGGTCCGATCGCCACAGGCGGCTTTCCACCGCCCTAGCGCCGGGCCCTAGCGCCGTTTCAGACCCCGTCGAGGTCCAGGTTCAGCGTGCCGGCCGGGTCGGCGCGGAATTTCCCGTCGCCGGATACGCCGGCCAACTCGTCGGTGCCCGAGACCACCCGAACGGTCGCGGTGGCCGCACCGCCTTCGAACGTGCCGTCGTGCAGCAGCACCAGGCTGCCGCGCTTGCCGCCGACCGTGCCCTTGATCCGTTCGATGCCGACGTAGGTCGCGGTCTTGTCGGGCGCGTAGGCCATCAGCCATTTCGTGGTCGAGGTCGCTGGGCGCGACGATGAGGCGCGACTGTGGTAGTCAGGCAGGGTGGCCGCGTTGCGTCAGATAGCCGGTCAAACTATAGTCTGGACACATGTCCAGTGGCCTGCCGTCGACTCCGACCGCAGGTCACAGGGGTAACCAGGCCGTATCTCGGCGGCCCTGAAATCCGGAGTGAACTGAGTATGCGTGTTGCCCTGCTGTCCTATCGGAGCAAGACGCACTGCGGTGGGCAAGGCGTCTACGTCCGCCATTTGAGCCGCGGGCTCGTCGAACTCGGACACGACGTCGAGGTGTTCTCCGGCCAGCCCTACCCCGACGGGCTCGACCCGCGCGTGGTGCTGACCAAGGTGCCCAGCCTGGACCTCTACCGGGAGCCCGACCCCTTCCGCGTCCCCTGGCCGAACGAGATCAAGACCCGCATCGACCTGCTCGAGCTGCTGACCACCTGGACGGCGGGCTTCCCGGAGCCCAGGACATTCAGTCTGCGCGCCGCGCGGGTGCTCGCCGAACGGCTGGCGGACTTCGACGTCGTGCACGACAACCAGTGCCTGGGCACCGGCCTGCTCAAGATCGCCGAGTCGGGTCTGCCCGTGGTCGCGACGGTGCATCACCCGATCACCCGCGACCGCGTGCTCGACGTCGCCGCGGCGCGCTGGTGGCGCAAGCCGCTGGTACGCCGGTGGTACGGCTTCGCGGAGATGCAGAAGGACGTCGCCCGCCGGATCCCGGAACTGCTGACCGTGTCCTCGACGTCGGCCGCCGACATCGCCGAGGACTTCGCCGTGTCGTCCGACCAACTGCACGTCGTTCCGCTCGGCGTGGACACGTCGCTGTTCAAACCCGCCGACGAGCGGGTGCGCAACCGGATCATCGCGATCGCCAGCGCCGACGTTCCGCTCAAGGGCGTGAGTCATCTGCTGCACGCGGTCGCCCGGCTGCGAGTCGAGCGCGACCTCGAACTGCAGCTGGTGGCCAAGCTCGAACCCAACGGGCCGACCGAGAAGCTGATCGCCGAGCTGGGCATCTCCGACATCGTGCACAGCTCCAGCGGCCTGTCGGACGCGGAGCTGGCCAGCCTGCTGGCCTCCGCCGAAGTCGCCTGCATCCCTTCGCTTTACGAAGGTTTCTCGCTGCCCGCAGTGGAGGCGATGGCCAGCGGTACCCCGATCGTGGCCAGCAGGGCCGGGGCGCTGCCCGAGGTGGTCGGCGCCGACGGCGAATGCGCGCGGTTGGTCACGCCGGCCGATGTCGACGAGCTGACCAGAGTGCTGGGCGAACTGCTCGACTCACCGCTGGAACTGCGCCGCCTCGGCGCGAACGGACGCCGGCGCGCGCTCGACGTGTTCAGCTGGGAATCGGTTGCCGCGCAGACGGTCGCGGTGTACGAGATGGCCAGGGCCAGGGTGGGCGCGTGCTGACCGTCGACTACAACCGACTGGGGGTCGGCGCAGGCACCAAGGTGATCGACGTCGGCTGTGGCGCGGGCAGGCATTCGTTCGAGGCCTTCCGGCGCGGCGCCGATGTCGTGGCGTTCGACCAGAATGCGTCCGACCTGAACGACGTCGACGAGATCCTGCAGGCGATGAAGGACCAGGGCGAGGTGCCGCCGTCGGCGGTCGCCGAGGCGGTCAAGGGCGATGCGCTCGACTTGCCCTACGGCGACGGCACATTCGACTGCGTGATCGCCTCCGAGATTCTGGAACACGTCCCCGAAGACGACCGGGCGATCGCGGAACTGGTGCGGGTGCTCAAGCCCGGCGGCGCGTTGGCGATCACGGTGCCGCGGTGGCTGCCCGAGCGGGTGTGCTGGGCGCTGTCGGACGAGTACCACGCGAACGAGGGCGGCCACATCAGGATCTACCGCGCCGACGAACTGCGTGACAAGGTGCTCGCCCACGGGCTGCGGTTGACCCACACGCATCACGCGCACGCGCTGCACTCACCGTTCTGGTGGCTGAAATGCGCTGTCGGAACGTCGAAGTCGGATCATCCCGCGGTGGTCGCGTACCACAGGCTGCTGGTCTGGGACATGATGAGCCGGCCGTGGCTGACGCGCACCGCCGAGTCGCTGCTCAACCCGTTGATCGGCAAGAGCGTGGCGCTGTACTTCCGTAAGCCGGGGGTGGCCGGTGCGGCGAGTTGACAGTTCTGGCGTCCCGTTCGTCTCCGGCGCGCTGACCCCCGCGCAATGCAGGCAGACGGCCCAGTCGATCGCCGACACCCAGGAGGCCTCGGGCGCCATCCCGTGGTCGGTGGGCGGGCACACCGACCCGTGGGACCACGTCGAGAACGCGATGGCGCTGACGGCTGCCGGCTTGTTGGAACCCGCACGCGCGGCGTTCGATTGGTGTCGGATCGCGCAACGGGCGGACGGTTCGTGGCCGATCCAGTTGCGTAACGGCGTCGTCGAAGATGGCAACAGCGACAGCAACTTCTGCGCCTACATCGCGACCGGAGTGTGGCACCATGTGCTCTGCACCGACGACCGGCGCTTCGCCGCGGACATGTGGCCCGTGGTCAGCAAGGCCGTCGACTTCGTCATCGACATGCAGCGCCCGAGCGGCGAGATCGTCTGGGCCAGAAGCGACTCCGGGCTCGAGCCGGACGCGCTGCTGACCGGTTGCGCCAGTATCTATCACAGCTTGCGCTGCGCGCTGGCGCTGGCCGACTACTTCGACGACCCGCAGCCGGAGTGGGAGGTCGCGGTTGGCCAACTGGGTCACGCGATCGCTCATCACAGCGACCTGTTCGTCTGCAAGGACCGCTGGTCGATGGAGTGGTACTACCCGGTGCTCGGCGGTGCGCTGCGCGGCACGGCGGCCAGGTCCCGCATCGACGAGCGGTGGGACGACTTCGTGGTGCCGGGCCTCGGGATTCGATGCGTCGACGACCGGCCGTGGGTGACCGGGGCCGAAACCTGTGAGCTGGTAATGGCTTTGGACGCCATCGGCCAGACATCGCGGGCACACGAGCAGTTCGCCGCCATGCATCACCTGCGCGAGGAGGACGGCTCCTACTGGACCGGCCTGGTCTTCGCCGACGGCAAGCGATGGCCGGAGGAGCGCACCACCTGGACGGGCGGGGCGATGATCCTGGCCGCCGACGCGTTGTCGCGGACCACGCCCGCCAACGGCATCTTCCGCGGCGCGGACCTGCCGCGTGGGCTGGAGGGTGACTTCGACTGCGAGTGCGCGACCAGCGGCCGCTGAGCGGCTGCGAAGGCTAGAGCGGTTCACCCGGGGTGCCGGAAACGCGTTCCAGCACCCGCATCGACCCGGTCGCGGACACCTCGGTGAAGGCGCCGGTGGCCAGTGCGCGCTGGTAGATGTGGAACGGAGCCTGGCCCCCCTCGTCGGGATTGGGGAACACGTCGTGGATGACCAACGCGCCACCGACGCCGACCCACCTGGCCCAGCCGTCGAAGTCGCGCTGAGCGGCCTCCTCGGTGTGTCCGCCGTCGATGAACAAGAAACACAACGGCGTTCGCCAGCCGCGGGCGACGACGAACGACTTTCCGACCACGGCGACGACGTGCTCGTCAAGGTCCGCGGCGTCCAGGGCGCGGCGCAGCGACGGCAGCGTGTCGAAGCGCCCGCTGTCGGCGTCGACCAACGACGTGTCGTGGTATTCCCAACCCGGTTGGTGCTCTTCGGATCCGTGGTGGTGGTCGACGGTGTAGAGCACGCCGCCGCCCTGCTGCGCCGCTGCGCCGAGCATCAGCGTCGACTTTCCGCAGTAGGTGCCGATCTCGACGCCGACGCCGTCGCCGAGATAACGCAGTGCGGTGTCGTAGAGCGTGCGGCCCTCGTCGGCGGGCATGAAGCCGGTGACCCCTTCGGCGAGCGCGAACAGGCGGGCGGCAGACTCGGGCAGTGCGGTATCGGTGTTGCTCATCGCGTCCAACTTACCGTTGCTGGTGAGGTGTGGTTGTAGTAGCGTCCGGACACGTGTCCGATCCGGCTCTGGAGTCGACCAGGCGCCGGTTGACCGCCAAGCAGGCCGACACGGTCGATCGACTGGGCAGGGCCGCCGTCGAGATCCTCACCAGAGACGGCTTCGCCGGCCTGACCGTCCGCCGCGTGGCCGCCGAGGCGGGCGTCGGCGCGGCGACTGCCTACACCTACTTCTCCTCGAAGGAACACCTTGTCGCGGAGGTGTTCTGGCGCAAGCTCGCCGCAGCGCCGCTGGCGAGCCACGACTCCGAGGACGCGCCGGGGCGAGTCATCGACGTGCTGCGGCACATCGCACTGCTGGTCGCCGACGAGCCGGAATTCGCGGGCGCGGTGACCAGTGCGCTGCTCGGCAAGGATCCCGACGTCGAGGTGCTGCGATTGCGCATCGGTCGCGACATCCACGACCGACTGCTGGCCGCGCTCGGTTCCGAGCGCGATCCGGACGTGATCGAGTCACTGGAGTTGTTGTATGCGGGCGCGCTGGTGCGGGCCGGAATGGGTTACGGGTCCTACGCCGACATCGCCGACCGGCTGGAGAAATCCGCTCGGTTGATGCTCAGCTGACTTTGCCCATGCCGAGAATCGCGGTGGACGCCGTCACCGCGGCCTCGGTGATCTCGTGCACGTCCTGGCCGTCCTCGACGTAAAGCGCTGTCAGCTCGCGCAATCCGCCCACGATGAGCAACGCCAGCTGCCTGGTGATCGGCGCAAGGTTGGCCCGCCGGAAGCCGGGGCTGCCGCTGAGATCGACGAGCATGTCCGTGAAGTTGTTCATCGCCATGCGGTGCAACGGCTGCGCCACAGCCCCGAGCGCGGGCGCCTCGCGGATCCAGGTGAGCGTGATGGCGGGTCGCGATCCGATGTGCTCGACGTACGCGTCGACGGCTTGGCGAATCTGATGGCGCCAGTCGGCTTCGGGATCGACCGAGCCACGGATCTGCTCGATCATCGCCTCGTTGTTGGTTCTCAGCAGCTCGATGAAACAGTTCTCCTTGCTGGAGAACTCGCCGTAGAAGGTGCGTTTTGACGTGCGGGCGTGCCGAACGATGTCGGCGACCGTGGTGTCGCGGTAGCCGCGCTCGCTGATCGAGGCGTCGAGCCCGTCGAGCAAGCGCACCCGGAACGGGCTGACCGGGGGGTCGGCGGCCGTGGGCTGCCGGCTGTCGGTCACGGTCACGGCCTCAATCCTTCCGAAGTAGGTGAAGAAAGCTTGTCACAACACGGTACCGCAGAGTACCGTTTGGGAAAACGAGCGCGGTACGATGCGGTACCACAGACTGGTCTGGAGTGATGCTCTGATGTCCGAGACGACCACCGTCGACACGCAAACCCCGACGACGCACCGGGGGAAGCGCCCGCCAACGCCACGGCTGCCCAAGATCGTCCAAGGCGTCGCGTTCGCCGCGTTCCGTCGCAAGACGATGCAGTACGGCACCGGCCGGTTCGGTCGCGTCTTCGAGATCAATGTGCCGTTCTTCGGTCGCACCGTCATCGTCTCCGACCCCGCGTTGGTGCGGACGGTGTTCACGGCCCCCACCGAAGACCTGATCAACGTGCAGCCCAACCTCAGCAGGATCTTCGGGCCCGGATCGGTGTTCGCGCTCGACGGCAAGGAGCACCGCAACCGGCGCAAGCTGCTGGCCCCGCCGTTTCACGGCCAGAGCATCAAGAACTACGAGAAGGTCATCGAAGAGGAGACGCTGCGCGAGAGCGCGAATTGGCCGCAGGGCAAGGAGTTTCGCACGCTGGAGCCGATGAACAGAATCACGCTGAACGTGATCCTGCGGACCGTGTTCGGTGCCGACGGCGCAGAACTCGACGAGTTGCGCGAGATCATCCCGCCGTGGGTGAAGCTGGGTTCGCGGATGGCCACGCTGCCCGAGCCGCCGTTCAAGACGGGGCGACGCAGCCCGTGGGGCCGGCTCGAGGAGTTCCGTCGCAGGTTCGACCGGCTGGTGTTCACGCTGATCGACAAGGCCGAGGCAGACCCGAATCGCGAGGAACGCTCCGACATCCTGGCGCTGCTGCTGCGCAGCACGTACGAGGACGGAACGGCGATGTCACGGCAGGATGTCTCCGACGAGCTGCTGACGCTGCTGGGCGCCGGGCACGAGACCACGGCGTCCTCGCTCGGCTGGGCGTTCGAGCGGCTGCGCCGCCACCCGGACATCCTCGCCAAGCTGGTCAAGGAGGTCGACGAAGGCGGCAGCGAGCTGCGGCAGGCCACGATCCTGGAGTTGCAGCGGGCACGCACCGTCATCGACTTCGCGGGCCGCCACGTCAAGGCGCCGAACTTCGAGCTCGGTGACTGGGAGATTCCGCACGGCCGCACCGTCCTGGTCAGCATCGCCGACCTGCACGAGAACGCGGAGGTGTTCCCCGACCCGCAGCGGTTCGACCCGTACCGCTTCGTCGACAAGAAGCCGCCGACGTTCGCCTGGCTGCCGTTCGGCGGCGGCACCAGACGCTGTATCGGCGCCGCGTTCGCCAATACCGAGATGGATGTCGTGCTGCGAACGATTTTGCAGCACTTCGACATCCAGACCGACGATGCGCCCGATGAGAAGATCCACCACCGCGGCATCGCCTACACGCCCAAGGAAGGCGGCCGCGTGGTGGTGCGTCGCCGCAAGTAGTCTCTGCGGTTGTGAGCAATCTCGTCGACATGATGAACGGCGCGATGGAGCAGGCCATCCCGCCCGCGCACAGGATGGGCATCAGGGTGCTCGAAGCGGGCCGTGGGCGCGCCGTCGCCTCGGTGCCGATGGACGGCAACGGCAACCACTTCGGCGTCGTCTACGCCGGAGTGCAGTTCACCGTCGCGGAGATGCTCGGCGGCGTCATCGCGCTCGCGACGTTCGACGCGGCCAAGTACTACCCGTTGGTGAAGAACGTCGACATCACGTTCACCGGCATGGCGCGCACCGACCTACGTGCCGAGACCAGCCTGGACGAGGACGAGATCGCGCGGATCGAAGCTGAGGCGGCCGAAAAGGGAAAGGCCGACTTCACCCTCGACGCGGTGGTCAAAGACGAAGCCGGCCAGACCGTTTCAGTCACCCACGGGCTCTATCAGCTACGCGCGCACGGGCGCTGACTCGGAGGAACCGCGTCGCTCGGCTAAATCTGCTGGGCTGCTCGCTTCGGAAGCTTCCAGTCCGGCCGCGGGAAGTGGCAGGTGTAGCCCCACGGCTGGCGCTCCAGGTAGTCCTGGTGCTCCGGTTCGGCCTCCCAGAAGTCGCTTGCCGGCGTGACTTCCGTGACGACCTTGCCGGGCCACAGCCCTGAAGCGTCCACATCGGCGATGGTGTCCAGCGCGACGCGCTTCTGCTCGTCGTCGGTATAGAAGATCGCCGATCGATAGCTGGTGCCGACGTCGTTGCCCTGGCGGTTGCGCGTCGTCGGATCGTGGATCTGGAAGAAGAACTCCAGCAGCGCACGGTAATCCGTCTGCGCCGGGTCGTAGACGATCTCGATCGCCTCGGCGTGGCCCGGGTGGTTGCGGTAGGTGGCGTTGGCGTTCTCGCCGCCGGTGTAACCGACGCGAGTGGAAACGACGCCTGGCTGCTTGCGGATCAAGTCCTGCATGCCCCAGAAGCAGCCCCCGGCGAGGATGGCTTTCTTGTTGTCACTCATGCCTGTGCCTCCTGGTTGGAAAACAGTCTCTTGTAATCGCCATACCCTTCGGCCTCGAGGTCGTCGAGGTGGACGAACCGCAGCGCGGCGGAGTTGATGCAGTATCGCAGCCCGCCGTCGTCCTTGGGGCCGTCGGTGAACACGTGCCCGAGGTGGCTGTCACCGTGTGCCGAGCGCACCTCGGTACGGATCATCAGATGCGAGAAATCGCGCTTCTCGATCACGTTCTCGTTGTCGATCGGTCGGGTGAAGCTGGGCCAGCCGCTGCCGCTCTCGAACTTGTCGACCGAGGCGAACAACGGCTCGCCCGAGACGACGTCGACGTAGATGCCGGGCTCGTGGTTGTCCCAGTACTCACCGGTGAACGGCCGCTCGGTGCCGTTCTTCTGGGTGACGTGATACTGCTCCGGTGACAGTGCACCGACCGCTTCGGGGTTTCTGTGGTAATTGCTTTTCATGGCGCTTCTATAACCGTATAGGGCGGTCGATTAATCCTGGTCAGAGCCGTTACGGTGGACACATGCGGACCCTTGTCGCCCTGGCTCTGGCAGGAATCGCCGTCGTCGCCCCGGTGGGCTCGGCGATGGCCGAACCTGGCTTCGCGCCGCCCGAGGTTCCGCCCGGTGGCGTGGTGTTCACCGACAACCCGAGCATTGTGAATCCGCATCCGATGCGCGTCGAATCGTGGAGTCGGTCGCCCAACGCCAACGCGGTCAACGTGAACTTCACATCGGGCACTGACCAGTGCTACGGCGTAACTGCGCAGGCGCAGGAGACCGCCGAGACGGTCACCGTCGATCTGCAAGGCGGCATGCTGCCAGGACCGAGCAACCGCGCGTGCATCATGATCGCGCTGTTCGGCACGCTCGAGGTGCCGTTGGCCGCGCCTCTCGGTGATCGGCGGGTGCTCAGCGCCGCGTGACCGCTCGACAAACCCGCTTAGAACGTGTTCTAGTTTGTGCCGTGACGAGCAAGGTGTTCACGCGTGAGGAGCTGGCAGAGGCATTCGCGGCATTCGAGCAGACCGTGGACCGAGCCGCGCGGACCCGCGACTGGGACCCGTGGGTCGAGCAGTACAGCCCCGACATCGTCTACGTCGAGCACGCGGCGGGCACCATGCGCGGTCGCGAAGAGGTCCGGGCGTGGATCTGGCGGACGATGGAGACCTTTCCCGGCAGCCACATGACGCATTTCCCGTCGCTGTGGTCGGTGATCGACGAGCCGACCGGCAGGATCATCTGCGAGTTGGACAACCCGATGCGCGACCCCGGTGACGGCACGATCATCAGCGCGACCAACATCTCGATCATCACCTACGCCGGCGACGGACTGTGGTGCCGGCAGGAGGACATCTACAACCCGCTTCGGTTCGTGTCGGCGACGGTGAAGTGGTGCCGCAAAGCAGCGGAACTCGGCACCTTGCCCGACGAGGCGGCGGAGTGGATGAAGCAGTTCGGCCCGCGGACGCGAGGAGCGAAGGAGGCCCCGCGGACGCGAGGAGCGAAGGAGGCCCCGCGGACGTGAGGAGCACGACCGTTCTCGTCATCGGCGCCAACGGCTACCTGGGCAGCCACGTGACGCGCCAACTCGTCAACGAAGGCGCCGATGTCCGGGTGATGGTGCGCGACGGCGCCAACACCGTCGGCATCGATGACCTCAAGACCACCCGCTTCGTCGGCGACATCTGGAACGACGACGTGCTGCGGGAGGCGATGGCCGGCTGCGACGTCGTCTACTACTGCGTCGTCGACACCCGGGGCTGGCTCAAGGACCCGGCGCCGCTGTTCCACACCAATGTCGAGGGCACCCGGAACGTGCTCGAGATTGCCAAGGATGCCGGGTTGCGCCGCTTCATCTTCACCAGTAGCTATGTGACCGTCGGCCGCAGGCGCGGCCGGGTGGCCACCGAAGAGGACCAGATCAGCGAGCGCGGCCTCACCCCGTACGTGCGCTCGCGCGTGCAGGCCGAGGAACTGGTGCTGCGCTACGCGCGCGAGCAGGGGCTGCCCGCGATCGCGATGTGCGTATCGACCACCTACGGCGGCGGCGACTGGGGCCGGACACCGCACGGCGCCATCATCGCGGGTGCCGCGTTCGGCAAGCTGCCGTTCGTCATGAAGGGCATCGAACTGGAAGCCGTCGGAGTCGACGACGCCGCCCGTGCACTGGTCCTGGCCGCGGAGAAGGGGCGCGTCGGCGAGCGTTATCTCGTCTCGGAGAAGATGATCACCAACGCCGACGTGGCCCGCATCGCTGCCGAGGCGGCCGCGGTGCCGCCGCCGGCCAAGGCGATCCCGTTGGCGATGTCATACGCCCTGGCGGGGATGGGCACGGTCAAGGCGCGTCTACGCGGCACCGACGAGCAGCTTTCGCTGGCGTCCCTGCGGCTGATGCGCGCCGAGGCGCCCGTCGACTGCACCAAGGCCCGGCGCGAATTGGGTTGGCAGCCAAGGCCGGTCGAGGATTCCATCCGCGAGGCCGCCCGGTTCTGGGTCGGCCTGCGCAACGCGAAGCGCCAGAGCAGGCAGACCCAGGACTAGCGGGCACTCACGCGCAGCGGGGGCCCCGCTTACCCAGCACCGGCTGGCTGCCACTACCCCCGTCGAAGTCGGGACACCAGGGGGAGTGGCCACGCTCGTCGCGCCAGACCACCTGGAGCGCGCGCACGTCCGGTCCGTAGAGGTTGACCGCGTGAACCAAGTGCGCGTCCGGTTGGTCGACATCGACGAATTCGAGGTCCACCTCTCCTGCGATGTTCATGGTGTCGCCCGGCCTGGGCGCTACCTCGCGAATGGTGTAGTTGGCGACCGAGTTCAGCAGTTGCATCGCACGTTCGGGCGATACGCCGGTCACCAGGTATTCGGCGAAGCCACGCTTGTGCAGACCAATCGTGTAGGCGAACGACCTTCGCTCGTCCTCGACGTATTGCACAACCCATTTACGTTTGGTGATGGTCTTCCGTAGCTCGCGGAGGTAGTCGGCGGCAGTCGCCTCCGGATGGTCGCATTGCCAGCACATGGCGTGTCCTTTCGTAGTACTTGTCAACACCATGCGCCGGGGCACCGACATCAGGCCGCTACACGGCTTGGGCGCGTACACCCAGTACCGGCTGAGGCGTGTCGTCGAACGCCGCTTCCCAGGGCCAGCTGCCCCATAGGTCCGTCCATACGAGCTGAACGGCGCGGATGTGGTTGCCGTACAGAGCGACTGCCAGACCCAGGTGGGCGTCAGGATGGTCCACCTCGACGATTTCGATTACCGCGACGCCCAGGAAATCGAGGCGGGCTCCCGGTCGCAGCGGGCCGTTGGTCTTGGTCTCAGCGACGAAGTGGTCCAACAGGACGAGCGCGCGTTCTGTCGTCACACCCGTGGCGATCAGTTCGGGCAAACCGAACTGGTGCAGACCGGCCGTGTATGCGTACGGCCGTTTGACGTCGTCGACGCATTTGACGACCCAACCGTGTTCGCGGACGGCGTTGTGGATTTCGTCGAGATGTTCGGCGATGTCGTCATCGCGTGATTCACATTGCCAGCACATGGCATGTCCTTTCGTACTTGCCCTCACGATGTGCCCGCGCTCTGACACCCGACGAGCGGTGGCAGAATCGTCCGGTGCCCACCGCTCCCGTCAACGGCCGAATCTCCAACTGGTACGACGTTGTGCCCGCCTGCCGCGGTTCCCTGCCGGGCGATCGTGATGCGGACATCTGCATCGTCGGCGCCGGCTACACGGGGTTATGGACGGCGTATTACCTGAAGCGCGCCGATCCGTCGCTGCGGATCGCGGTACTCGAAGCCCGGTTCGCCGGGTTCGGCGCCTCCGGCCGCAACGGCGGATGGCTGTCCGGGTTGGTGCCCGGTGACCGCAACCGGATGGCGCAGCAGCACGGCCGCGACGGGGTGGTGGCGTGGCAGCGCGCGCTCAACGGCGCCGTCGACGAGGTGATTGACGTCGCGGCCCGCGAAGGGATCGACGCAGGCATCGTGAAGGGCGGCACGCTGCAGATCGCGAGGAACGCCGCGCAGGCGTCCAGGCTGGCCGCCGAGGCCGAGGAGGAGCTCAACTGGAAGGTCGACGGCATCGCTGTGTTGTCGAAAGCCGAAGCGGCCGAACGGATCCGCTTCGACGGCGTGGTCGCGGCCTACCACAACCCGCACTGCGCCCGCATTCAGCCCGCGCAGCTGGCCCGCGGCCTCGCCGACACAGTGGAACGACTGGGCGTCGACATCTACGAGCAGTCACCCGTCACCGCGATCGAATCCGGCAGGGCGACGACGCAGCACGGAAGCGTTACCGCCCCGGTCGTGCTGCGTGCCACCGAGGGCTTCACCGCCAGGCTGCCCGGGCTGCGCCGCCGGTGGCTGCCGATGAACAGCTCGATGATCGCCACCGAGCCGCTCTCCGACGAGCTCTGGGAGACCATCGGCTGGACTGGACGCGAGACCGTCGGCGACACCGCGCACGGCTTCTTCTACGCGCAACGCACGACCGACAACCGGATCGCCATCGGCGGGCGAAGCGTGCCGTACCGGTATGCGTCTCGTACCGACGTCGACGGCCAGGTGCCGGAGCGGACGATCACCTACTTGACCGACGTACTGCGCACGGTGCTGCCGCAGGTTCGCCATGTGCCGATCGCGCACGGTTGGTGCGGCGTGCTGGCGGTGCCACGCGATTGGTCGGCGGGCGTCGCGTTCGACAAGGCCACCGGAATGGGTTGGGCCGGTGGATATGTGGGCCACGGCGTCACCGCGACCAACCTTGCCGGTCGCACCCTGGCCGAACTCGTGCTCGACCGGCAGACCCCGCGCGGCGAACTGCCCTGGGTAGGCCACCAGTCGCCGAACTGGGAACCCGAGCCGCTGCGCTGGCTCGGCGTCCGCGGCATGTATCTGGCATACAAGCTGGCCGACTGGCACGAAGCCCGCGGCCGCGCGACCACGTCGCCGATCGCGGTGATCGCCGACAAGATCGCCGGCCGGCCTTAGCCCTGCTCGGCCCTGGCCTTGAGCCGCTGCAGCGTCAGCTTGATGTGCTCGGCGTTGGCGCCTTTTCGGTCGCTCACCCCGGTCGAGAGCTCGGCCGGCTTACGGATCCACCCCGGCCGCCGGTCCCAGGTCCGCTCGGTGACAGTGCAACCGTCAGCCGACGGGGTGAATTCATATCGCCAGTGTGCGACGGGCACGACCCCGAAGGTTTTCACGTCGAACGCGAAAGCCCGGCCGGGATCGGCGTCGGTGACCGTGCACGTTGTCGTCCATCTGCGGCCGCCGTTGCTGTTGCGCCCCCTGAATCGTGCTCCGGGAGTCGCGCAGTCGCCCTTCATCCACTCCATCGCGTCGATCTCTTCGCCGAGCGACGCCATGGTCGGTAGATCGGTGATCAACGCATACACCTCGGTGGGATCTGCGGCGATGGTCACCGAGGCCTCGGCGGAGGCCGGTCCGGAATCAGTCATGGGCGAATCGTATCGGTGCGCCCGGAACAGGTGTCCTGTTCGCCGCGTTGGCTCAACTATGAGTGACAAACCGGTACACCAGCCCAGCGCCGAGCACCCGATCACCGTCACACCGACCGGCAAGCACGTCGTCGTGCGAGTCAACGGCCAGGTGGTCGCGGAAAGCGATCAGGCGCTGACGCTGCAGGAGTCGACCTACCCGGCGGTGCAGTACATCCCGATCGGCGACGTCGCCGCCGACGCGTTGACGTCCAGCGACACCACTACGTACTGCCCGTACAAGGGCGACGCCACGTACTACCACGTGAGTACGGCGGCGGGTGACACCGTCGAGGACGCGATCTGGACCTATGTGGCGCCGTATCCGGCGGTGGCCGACATCGCGGGCCACGTCGCTTTCTACCCGGACAAGGCCGATGTCACCGTCGCCGGTTAGGTGAGTTCCGTGGTGGGCTACTCACCACGGCGCGAGATTCAGGCGGCTTGATCGTCGGGTGGTTCGGGTCCGCCCGGAGCGTCGTTCGTGTTCGACTGTCCTGTGGTGTTGTCGGTG
>NZ_QQBJ01000031.1 GCF_003347205.1 Mycolicibacterium moriokaense | reverse complement strand
TGGTGCTCGGCGTCTACCCGAAAATCGCGCTGGATGTGATCAACCCGGCCGTCGACCACACCCTGACCACCATCGACCAACCTGATCCCGCACCGAAAATGGCGGAGGGCCCGCGATGAACCTGCCAACACCCAGCATCGAATACGGCCTGCTCTCACCCATGCTGATCGTGTTCGGAGCCGCCATCGCCGGCGTGCTGGTGGAGGCCTTCGTATCGCGTGGGAGGCGCTACTCCGTTCAGGTGGTGCTCAGCCTGGTGGGCCTGGTCGGCGGACTGGTCGCGGTCATCCAGGTGGCGCGCAACCTGCATGGCGCGGTCGGCACCACCGCGGTCGTGGGCGCTGTCGCCGTCGACGCGCCTGCGCTGTTCCTGCAGGGCACCATCCTGCTGGTCGGCATCCTCGGCGTGCTGCTGATCGCGGAGCGCCGAGTGCCAGTCGAAGGAGAGTCCGAAGACGTTGCCGGCGGGCTGGATTCGTTCACGGCGCAGGCGTCGGCGGTGGTCGGCAGCGTCGCGGAGAAGCAGGCCGTCAAGGCCGGTGTGATGCAGACCGAGGTGTTTCCGCTGACGTTGTTCGCGGTCGGCGGGATGCTGTTGTTCCCGGCCGCCGACGACCTGCTGACGATGTTCATCGCGCTGGAGGTGCTCTCGCTTCCGCTGTACCTGATGTGCGGGCTGGCCCGGCGTCGCCGGTTGCTTTCGCAGGAAGCCGCGCTGAAATACTTTCTGCTGGGCGCGTTCTCGTCGGCCTTCTTCCTCTACGGCGCGGCGATGCTGTACGGCTATTCCGGCACGCTGAGCCTGGTGGGCATCGCCGACGCGATCGGCGAGAACTCCGGTAAGGCGTCGCTGGCGCTGATCGGTGTCGGCCTGCTGCTGGTGGGCGTGTTGTTCAAAGTCGGCGCGGTGCCGTTCCACTCGTGGATTCCGGACGTGTACCAGGGCGCGCCGACACCGATCACCGCGTTCATGGCGGCCGCGACGAAGATCGCCGCCTTCGGCGCGCTGTTGCGCATCTTCTACGTCGCGGTGCCCGAGATCCGCGCCGAGTGGCGCCCCGTGCTGTGGGCGATCGCGATCCTGACGATGATCGTCGGCACCGTCACCGCCGTCACGCAGTCCGACGTCAAGCGGATGCTCGCCTACTCCGCGGTGGCGCACACCGGGTTCATCCTGACCGGTGTGATCGCGCTGAACGAGTCCGGGCTGTCGGCGACGCTGTTCTACCTGTTCGCCTACGGGTTCAGCACGCTCGGCGCGTTCGCCGTCGTCGGAATGGTCCGCGACAGGACCGGCGAGGAAGAGACCGCGATGGTGCGCTGGGCCGGGCTCGGCAGACGCTATCCCATTGTGGGCATTGTCTTTTCGCTCTTCCTGCTTGCCTTCGCCGGTATCCCGCTGACCAGCGGCTTCGTCAGCAAGTTCGCGGTGTTCAAGGCCGCGGGCGAGGGTGGCGCGATTCCGCTGGTGATCGTCGGCGTGATCGCCAGCGCCATCGCCGCGTACTTCTATGTGCGGGTGATCGTGCTGATGTTCTTCACCGACCCGCCCGACGATGCGCCCGATGTGGTGGTGCCGAGCTTCCTGACGACGGGCGTCGTCGCGATCACCGCGATCGTGACCTTCGTGCTGGGCGCGTTGCCGCAGCCGCTGCTGGACCTGGCGAACATCGCCAACCAGTTCCTGCGCTGACCCGCGTTGCGCCCAAACGGACACAAGGGCGTGCAAGTGCGAGAGGATTCCGCCATCACGTCGATCTCGGCGAAGGGTTGAGGATGCTGGTTCTGACCGCCGATCACGGCGCGGTGCGGGTGCTGACGCTGAACCGGCCCGCGGCGCGAAACGCGCTGAGCCGCGATCTGATCAAGGCGGCCTACACGGCGTTGACCGAGGCCGACGCCGACGAGACGGTGCGGGCAGTGGTGCTCACCGGCGCCGACCCGGCCTTCTGCGCCGGCGTGGATCTCAAGGAGGCACAGCGCGACGGGCTCGGCTACTTCGAGGAGTTCCGCTCGCAGAGCTGCATCGCGGCGACGGGGAACATGCGCACGCCCATCATCGGGGCCATCAACGGCGCGGTCTTCACCGGCGGGCTGGAGATGGCGCTCGGCTGCGACTTTCTCATCGCTTCGGAACGCGCGGTGTTCGCCGACACGCACGCCCGCGTCGGGATCCTGCCCGGCGGCGGGATGACCGCCCGCCTCCCCCAACTCGTCGGTCTGGCGATGGCGCGCCGGCTGTCGATGACCGGCGAAGTCGTCGACGCCGCCCGCGCCGAGAAGATCGGCTTGGTCACCGAGGTGGTGGCACACGAGCGGCTGCTCGACCGCGCGATCGAACTTGCCACCCAGATCGCCGAGGTGCCGGGTCCAACAATGTTGGGGCTCAAGGAGATCTACACCACCGGCGCGGCGACGGTGATCAACCCGGCGCTGGCCGCCGAGGAGAAGATCGCGTACGCACAGCACCGCGATTTCGAGGGCCTGGGCGACCAATTCCGTGCCGTGTCCGAACACAACAAGCGGCAGATCGACGGCGGCTAGACCGAACGAGCGCTCTCGTCGCACCGCGTGGGCCCACGCGCTAGCTGGGGACGTGCGCAGTTGTACAGAGTTTCGCGGCGTGTCGTGTGCAAACACGCACGCTCGCGGTGCAAGGCCGCGGTGTCAAGGCCGCGGTGTCAAGGCCGCGGCGCCAAAGTCAGCGGCCCGTTTCGCGCTTCAGGATGAACTCGACCGAGCGGTGGCCTTCGAGTCCGGGCAGCGGCGGCAGCGTCGTCATGTCGACGACCTTGCGGGCCTGGTCACGAACCGGGGTGTCCGGGTCGATCGCAGACAGGTAGACGTCGTGTGCGGCCAACGAATCCACGCCGCCTTCGATGAACTCGTCGACGGTTTCACCGTGTGTCCCGCCGGGACCGTGCTCGAAGAACCACTTCGGTTTGTCGGCCAGCGAGTCGTAAGCTCCCGCAACGGCATTGGAGAACTCGATATGGTCGCGCTGGTTCGGGGCGCCCGGCGCCCACTCAGGCCCGCTGTAGAGCGTTATCACCACTTCAGGCGCCACGTCCATGATCGTCTCGGCGATCTTGGCCCGCAGTTGCGGCGTATCGAAGATCTCGCCGTCGGGAAAGTCCCAGAACTCGACGTCGTGCACGCCGACTATCGCCGAGGACAGCCGTTGCTCGCGTTCGCGCAGCGGACCGCACTCATGCGGCGGCATCCCCTCGATGCCTGCCTCACCACGGCACGCCAGCGCGTAGTGAACATGCTTGCCTTGCGACGTCCACTTCGCGACGGCCGTCGCGCACCCCCACTCGATGTCGTCGGGATGCGGAACAAGCATCAACGCTCGGTCCCAGGCGGTCGGGAAAGGCTGATGAACCACGCTGTCAGGCAATCACACCGTGGGCCACGATCGCAGTCGTCTGGTCCACCCAGACGTCGTCGAGGTCGTCGTCGGGCCATAGCAGCAGCCGCAACATCGTCGCCCCACCGATCACCTCGATCAGCCGCTGCGGGTCGATGTCGGCATAGACGTCGCCTCGCGCCAGCGCCTCGGCCAATCTGGCGCGCACGGCGGCGAAGACATCGGTGAACCGTCCCATCACGCACGCATTGAGGTCGGCGTCGGCGGTCATGTCGGCGATCAGCCCGGGCAGCGCGGCGCGCACCACAGGGCTGGTGAACACGCTGGCGGTCGCGGCGATCATGGCCCGGATGTCGGCATGGAAATCGCCCGGCGGGGTCGCGATCGCGGTCGGCGCGGCGGGGAATGCGGCCTCGTGGACCAGTTCGGCCTTGCTGGACCACCGCCGGTACAACGCGGTCTTGGTGGTGCCGGCCCGTTCGGCGACCGCGGCCATCGTCAGATTCGAATAGCCGATTTCCACAAGCAGATCCGTGGTGGCGCGCAGTATGGCAGCGTCGATACGCGGGTCCCGGGGCCGCCCAGCGGTTGAGACCTTGTCAACCGAAGTCGGGTCTGCTTTCATAACGCTACCCACCGTATCGTAATTAGGCCGGAGGAAGAACCGTGGCTACAGAACCGGCTGTCGAAGACGTCGGCCGACTCCAGCGCTCCGCGCGAGACGTCAGCACGCTGCCCGACGTGATGTCGCAGTGGCTGTCCACCGTGATGCCCGACGGCGCCAAGCCGCAGGTGACCGTCGAGAGCGGCGTCGACTCCAACGGCATGTCGTCGGAGACCATCATCCTGACCGGGCGCTGGGAAGCCGACGGTGAGCAGCACGAGGAGAAGTGGGTGGCGCGCGTCGCCCCCACCAAGGAAGACGTGCCGGTGTTCTCGTCGTACCGGATGGACCACCAGTTCGACGTGATCCGGTTGGTCGGCGAGATGACCGACGTTCCCGTGCCCCGGGTGCGCTGGCTGGAGCCGACGGGGACGGTCTTGGGCACGCAGTTCTTCCTGATGGACTACGTGGCCGGAGTGGTACCGCCCGACGTGATGCCGTACACGTTCGGCGGCAACTGGTTCGCCGACTCCCCCGCCGAATCGCAGCGCGCACTGCAGGACAACACCGTCGACGTGCTGGCCAAGCTGCACGCCATCCCCGACGCCGAGACCACGTTCAGGTTCCTGGCCGCTCAGGCCGACGGCGACGAGCCGAACGCGTTGCGGCGCAACCTGAACTGGCTGCAGTCGTGGTACCGATTCGCGGTTCCCGACATCGGCAGATCCCCGCTCGTCGAGCAGGCTCTCGAGTGGCTGGAGGCCAATTGGCCGGAGGATGTCGCGGCGGCCGATCCGGTGCTGATCTGGGGCGACTCCCGGGTGGGCAATGTGTTGTACGACGACTTCACGCCGGTCGCCGTGCTCGACTGGGAGATGGCGACGCTGGGGCCGCGAGAGATGGATGCGGCGTGGATGGTGTTCGCGCACATGGTCTTCCAGGAGCTTGCCGGGCTGGCCGGAATGCCCGGACTGCCCGACTTCATGCGGGAGGACGACGTCAAGGCCACCTACGCCGAGAAGACCGGCGTCGCGCTGGGCGACCTGCACTGGTTCTACGTGTATTCCGGGGTGATCTGGTGTTGTGTGTTCATGCGGACCAGCGCCCGTCGGGTCCGGTTCGGTGAGATCGAGAAGCCCGACGACATCGAGTCGCTGTTCTATCACGGCGCCCTGCTGCGGCGCCTCATCGGAGGTGAAGCCTGATGCTCGGTCCCATGGACGAGTTCCCCGTCCACCAACTCCCCCAACCGATCGCGTGGCCCGGATCGTCGGACCGCAACTTCTACGACCGGTCCTACTTCAACGCCCACGACCGCACCGGCGACATCTTCCTGATCTCCGGCATCGGCTACTACCCCAACCTGGGCGTCAAGGATGCCTTCGTGCTCGTCCGCCGCGGCGACGAGCAGACGGCGGTGCACCTGTCGGACGCCATCGACCAGGACCGGCTGAATCAGAACGTGCTGGGCTATCGCGTCGAGGTCAGCGAGCCGCTGCACAAGCTGCGCATCGTGATGGACGAAACCGAGGGCATGGCCGTCGACCTGACGTGGAACGGGCTGTTCGACGTCGTGCAGGAGCAGCGCCACATTCTGCGTGCCGGCACCCGAATCACCCTGGACGCGCAGCGTTTCGCTCAGGTGGGCTCGTGGAGCGGCACCATCGCGATCGACGGCGAGGAGATCAGTGTCGACCCGTCGGTGTGGATCGGTTCGCGCGACCGGTCATGGGGCATCCGGCCCATCGGCGAGGCCGAACCCGCCGGTCGGCCCGCGGACCCGCCGTTCGAGGGCATGTGGTGGCTGTATGTGCCGATGGCGTTCGACGACTTCTCGATCGTGCTGATCATCCAGGAGGAGCCCAACGGGTTCCGGTCGCTGAACGACTGCACCCGGATCTGGAAGGACGGCCGCGTCGAGCAGTTGGGCTGGCCGCGGATCAAGATCCACTACACGTCGGGCACCCGGATCCCAACCGGCGCGACGATCGACGCCACCGCGGCCGACGGCACACCGGTCCGCTTCGACGTGGAATCCAAACTGCCCGTACCCATTCACGTGGGCGGCGGCTACGGCGGCGACTCGGACTGGATCCACGGCGTGTGGAAGGGCGAGAAGTTCACCGAGCGGTTGACCTATGACATGACCGATCCCGCGATCGTCGGGCGCGCCGGGTTCGGGGTGATCGACCACGTCGGCCGGGCGGTGTGCACCGAGGGCGAGAACGCTGCGGAAGGTTGGGGCCTGTTCGAGCACGGCGCGTTGGGCCGCCACGACCCGTCGGGGTTCGCCGACTGGCTGACCGTGGCGCCCTAGCCGCCGATATTGCCCTGGTAAAGCGTCGATCGTCGGGATTTTGGGATCGGTAGCTCGTGTCATCCGCTTCACTTGGCGCATGAACACGAGAAACGTCGCCGCCGGCGCACTGGTAACGGCCTGCCTCGGCGCCGCCGCTGTGGGCTTCGGCGCCGGCACCGCTCACGCAGACGGTCCGCACCGCTGGTGTCCCGGCGACCCCAAGAACATGCCGTACGTGGTCAACCAGTACATCGACTGGGACTGGAACATCTGCCACACCTGGTACGGCACCAACTATGGATACGGCAACGTCACGATGAACGGCCAACCCACGTCGATCTGGGACGGCGACAACCCGCCGCCGGAGGCCATCGAGGTGCGTCAGTGCCCGCCGATCGCTTTCATGTGCCCGTAGCGGTGGCTAGCTGACGGCGAACAACGCACCCCCGGCGACGGCCTCGACGATGCAGTAGAACCAGTTGGGATAGAACGATGTCCGCTCGCCAAAGATCGCGGACACGATGCGGCCCAACGCCATCCCCGCCAGTGCCACGCCGACGGTGATCAGGATGCCCTTGCCGACGTCGCCACCGCGGAACGCCGCCCACCCGAGCACGGCCGCGACCGCCAACCCGAAACCGCCGTAGACCGCCCGCACCTCCGACCGCGCGACCGGCGACTCCAGGGCGATGCCGAACGGCCGAATCAGCTTCTGCGGCAGTACCAGCGCGTAGATGCCCATGCCCAGGAAGAACACCGCGACCACCAGGATGACCGCAACGCTCACGGCCGGTCGCCCCTAGGCCGACCGCGCGGTGTCGGCCCCGACGCGGCCGAACACCATCGACTCCTCGATGCGGTCGAACCGGTGATCGATGGCGTCGAGCACGAAGTTGTGCCGCACATTCCACGGCCTGCGGGTACCGGACTTCGGCAGCGCGTGCAGGGCCCGTTGCACGTATCCCGCGTTGATGTTCCACGCGGGCTTCTCCGGCATCGGCACATCGCCCAGATGCGGGTAGGCGTGCGTGTAGCCGTGAGAATCCATGTACGCCAACAACTTCGCCACCGAGCGCGCCGTCAGATCGGCCCGCAGCGTCCAGGATGCGTTGATGTAGCCGACGCACCATGCCGCGTTCGGCACGTCTTCGAGCAGGTGCTCCTTGTAGACGAACCGGTCCTGGGGTTTGATCTCCGCGCCGTCGATGCTCAGCGCGACGCCGCCGAGCGCCTGCAACTGCAGCCCGGTGGCGGTCACGATGACGTCGGCGTCGATCCGCTCGCCGGAACGCAGCACGATGCCGGTGGCGTCCATGTGATCGATGTGATCGGTCACCATCTCCGCGCGGCCCTCGCCGACCGCGCTGTAGAGGTCGTTGTCGAGGATCAGACACACCCGCTGATCCCACGGGTTGTACTTCGGCTTGAAATGCACGTCGACCGGATAGCCTTCGGGCAGCGCCTTTTTCGCACCGGAACGGATGAGCTTGCGGCTGAAGTTGGGCCACTTGCGGGCGATCGCGTAGGTCAGCACGATGAACGTGGTGTTGTACCAGCGCACCGCGCGGTACGCCGCGCGGAACGGCAACACCTTACGGATCGCCTGCACGACGGGGTTGATGCGCTGCGAGGACAACATGTATGTCGGCGAGCGCTGCAGCATCGTCACGTGGCCGGCCGTCTTGGTCAGCGCCGGGATCATGCTGACCGCCGTCGCGCCACTGCCGATCACCACCACCCTCTTGCCTGTGTAGTCCAACGACTCCGGCCAATGCTGCGGGTGCACCACCTCGCCGGTGAACTGCTCGATGCCGGGAAAGTCCGGTGTGTAGGGCTCGTCGTAGTCGTAGTAGCCGGTGCCGAAGAACAGGAACCGGCCGCGGTAGGTCTTCGGCGCGCCGTCGACGTCGGTCTGCACGGTCCACGTGTCGGTGATCGAGTCCCAATTCGCCGACAGCACGCGGGTGTTGAAGCGGATGTGCTCGTCGATGCCGTGCTTGCGCGCGGTCTGCGCCAGGTAGTCGCGGATGTCGGGCCCGTCGGCGACGTTCTCCGGCCGCGTCCATGGCTCGAAGGGGAAGCTCAACGTGAAGATGTCGCTGTCCGACCGGATGCCCGGATAGCGAAACAGGTCCCAGGTGCCGCCGATGTTCGCCCGCCGCTCGAGCACGGTGTAGGACACCTTCGGGTTCTTCTCGTGGATGCGGTAGGCCGCGCCGATCCCGGAGATTCCCGCGCCGACGATCAGAACATCGGAATACTCGGCCTGCTCCTGGGCACCCATGTAGACCTCCCTTGGTCCCCCTTGGTACCACGATATGTGGTCGGCCTCACAGGGCGTCAACGACCTCCGCCAGTGTTTCGGGCGCGATGGGACCCGGCTGATACAGACAGATCCGGTCGGAGATGCCGCCCACCCGGTCGCGAATATGCGCCGCGACCTCGCCCGCTGTGCCGCACGCGGCGATCGTGTGCAGCACGTCGTCGTCGATGAGCGTGCCCATCTCCTCCCACCGGCCCTGCTTGGACAGCGCGTTGAGTTCCGGCTGCAGGTCACCCCAGCCGTGCACCTCGAGCACCGGCCGGTACGCGGGCGTCGAACCGTAGAAGCCGAGCAGGCGACGCGCGGCCGAGTGATCCTCGCCCACCGACACGATGATCTCGGGAATGACGGCGAAATCGTTGACCGACTTGCCGGCCGCCGCCAGGCCCTCGCGCACCGCGGGCATCGTCACCTCGTGCAGGAACCGCTTGTTGCCGAACGGCATGACCAGCAGGCCGTCGGCGTGCTCGGCCGTCGCCCGGGTCAGCCGCGGACCGAGCGCGCCCACATAGATCGGCGGCGCACCGTACGGGTTCTCTCCTGGGCTGAACGTCGGAGTCATCAGCGTGTGGCGGTAGTACTCGCCGCGGAAGTCGAGTCGCTCGCCGGTGTCCCAGGCGCGGAAGATGGCCCGCAGGGCGGCCACCAGTTCGGTCATCCTGGCCACCGGCTTGTCGAAGTCCGCGCCGAAGCGCTTCTCTATCTGCGTGCGGATCTGAGTTCCCAGCCCGAGAGCGAAGCGGCCCTTGCTGAGCAGCTGATGGTCGATCGCTTGATGGGCGAGATGAATCGGGTTGCGCGGAAACGCGATTGCGACGTTGGTCATCAGATCGAGGCCGCCCACGGTGGACGCCAGCGTCAGCGGGGTGAAGACGTCGTTGGTGCCCTCGAAGGTGAACACCCCGCTGGCGCCCGCCTCGCGGAAGGCCCGCGCCTGTTCGATCGCGTTGATGGGCCCGAACAGCGCTGTCATCACCCTCACGGCGTGAGAGCCTAGTCGCGTGACACACCCACAGACAGCTGACGTGGTGGTCGTCGGGGCCGGGTTCGCGGGCCTGACCGCCGCGCGCGACCTGGTCGGGCTGGGGTACGAGGTCATGGTGCTGGAGGGCCGCGAACGGGTCGGCGGGCGGTCGTCGACCACGACCATCGCGGGCGTCCCCGTCGACCTCGGCGGCACATTCGTCGGCCCCACGCAGGATGCGGTCATCGACCTCGCGCGCGAGCTGGGCTGCCAGACAGTGCCCACGCACAGCAGCGGAAAGAACCTGATCAAGTGGCGCGGTCGGGTGCGCGAGTACCGCAGCACCATTCCGCGCCTGTCGATGCTCGAGCTGTTCGACGTGTCCCGGATCCAGTGGAGGTTTGAGCGGCTGGGCCGACGGCTCTCGGTCGCCGAGCCGTGGACCGCGGGAAACGCCCACACGCTCGACGACCAGACGCTGGACCGCTGGCTGCGGTCGCTGCACGCCGGCGCATCGACACGCGATCTGATGGCGATCATGTCGAGGGTCACCTGGGGGTGTGAGCCCGACCAGGTGTCGATGCTGCACGCCGTGCGCTACGTGAAGGCCGCGGGCGGGATCGGGCGGATGCTCGACGTGGAGGGCGGCGCGCAACAGGACCGGTTCCCCGGCGGCACCCAACAGATCGCGCTGCGAATGGCAGACGAGCTGGGTCAGCGGGTCCGGTACAACACGATCGTGCGGCGGATCGAACGAGGCGCCGACGGCGGCGTGACCGTCAGCGCCGACGGAGTCGAGGTCACGGCCAGGGCCGTCGTCGTGGCGGTGCCGCCCGCGCACCGGGCGGCCATCGACTTCTCCCCCGACCTGCCGCCCGAGTACGAGAAGCTGGCCCAGCACTGGCCGCAGGGAAATCTGAGCAAGGCCTACGCCGCCTACGAGACGCCGTTCTGGCGCGCGAACGGGTGCAGCGGCGAGGCGCTCTCCGACGAGGGGCCGGTGTTCATCACGTTCGACGTCAGCCCGGATGCGACGGGGCCCGGCATTCTGCTGGGCTTCACCGATCCGCGCACCTTCGATGCGCTGCCGCCCGCCGGGCGCCGCGACCGCGCGCTCGCCGGATTCGCCGACCTGTTCGGCGCCGAGGCGCTGCGGCCCATCGACTACGTCGACCACCGCTGGGGCAGTGAGGATTTCGCGCCGGGTGGCCCGACGGCCGCGGTGCCGCCGGGCTCGTGGACCAGCTACGGGCCGTGGTTGCGCAGACCGGTCGACGGGATCTTCTGGGCGGGCACGGAAACCGCCGATCAGTGGACGGGTTTCCTCGACGGGGCCGTCCGGTCGGGCCGTCGCGCCGCCACCGAGGTGCACGCGAAATTGTCCGGCTGAAACTCCTCAGGATGTCGCGCGCTGCGGTTGGCCCGCCGACTCGAGCAGGCGGCGCAGGTGTCCGTTCACCTCGTCGGGCCGTTCGAGGATTGCGCAGTGCCCGCCGGACAGTTCGACGAACTCGGCGAGGTTGGGCGTCATTCTCGCGATGTGGCGCGAGGACACCATCGGCAGCAACCGGTCTCTCTCGCTGCCGATCACCAGTGTCGGGACCGTGAGGTTGGCCAACCCGATGTGCTGGCCGGTGCCCAGCGAATCGACGAGCGCGCGTGCCCAGGCGCCACGACTTGCGGCGGGGGTCTGGGCGAACAGTTCGTAGACGAATTCGGCGACGGCGGGGTCGGCGTCGCGGCCGACGGCCATCATCGAGACAAAACGCCTGCTGGGGCGCTCCGCGGCGCGCAGCAGCGGCACCGCGCCGAAGTTCTTCAGCGCCACCTCGGCGGCGCGCACCCTGGCGTTGGCCAGCGGCGCGGGCACCGACGCGAGCTTGACGTGGCGCAGCAGGTCGCCGGTGGTGGTGTTGAGCAGGGCGACGGCGTCGGCGCGTTCGGCCACCCGGCGGGGATAGCGCTGCGCCCACGACGTGATCGCGATGCCGCCCATGGAATGCCCGGCGATGACCGCCCGCTCGCCGGGCTTCAGCGTCGCCTCCAGCACGGCGTCGAGGTCGGCGGCAAGAAAGTTCAGGCCGTAGTTCGCCCGCCGCGACGGCGCTCCGCTGCGTCCGTGACCGCGGTGGTCGTAGGCGATGACGCGATAGTCGCGGGCCAGGTCGGCGATCTGGTAGGCCCACACCCGGACGGCGCACACGATGCCGTGGGCCAGCACGATCGGATATCCGTCCTCGGGCCCGAACACCTCGGCGTGCAGTCGGGTGCCGTCGCCGGCGAGGACGGTCATCTGGCGGGACGGCGGTAGCGCGTCGGCGGGGGCGAATCGCCTGACGGTGCGCCTGAGCTGCTGACCTCGGGGCATAGCTTGCAAATCTTACCGTCGGGCGGCCACGGGCCCCCTCGACCCCGGTTGTTAAATTACGGCGATGCGTGCAATTCAGATCCCCAGCCTCGATGGTCCCCAAGCCGCGACGCTCGTCGAGTTGGACGAGCCGGCAGACGACAACGCCGTGATCGTCGAGGTGCACGCGGCCGGCGTGGCGTTCCCCGACGCGCTGCAGTCGCGGGGGCTCTACCAGTACAAGGCGGAGCTTCCGTTCGTTCCCGGCGCCGAGATCGCAGGCGTGGTGCGCAGCGCACCCGCCGACAGCGGCTTCCAGGCGGGTGATCGCGTCGCCGGGCTGACGATGCTCAACGGCGGCATGGCCGAAGTCGTTGCGCTGCAACCAGAGAGGGTGTTCAAGCTACCCGACAACGTGTCGTTCGAAGCTGGCGCGGGGCTGCTGTTCAACGACTTGACCATGCATCACGCGCTGCGCACCCGAGGGCGGCTGGCCGACGGTGAGACCGTCCTGGTGCACGGCGCGGCGGGCGGCATCGGGACGTCGACGCTGCGGCTGGCTCCGGCGTGGGGCGCGGCCAGGACCATCGCGGTCGTCGGCACCGAGGACAAGATCGCGGTCGCCGAGGCCGCGGGCGCGTCCGACGTCGTGCTGGCCGACGGGTTCAAGGACGCCGTGATGGGACTGACCGACGGCAAAGGCGTGGACATCGTCGTCGACCCGGTCGGCGGCGACCGGTTCACGGACTCGCTGCGGTGCCTGGCGCCCGGCGGCAGGCTGCTGGTGATCGGGTTCACCGGCGGTGACATCCCCACCGTCAAGGTGAATCGGCTGCTGCTCAACAACGTCGACGCGGTGGGCGTGGGCTGGGGCGCGTGGACGTTCACCCATCCCAACTACCTGCGCGAGCAGTGGGACGAACTCGAACCGCTGCTGGCGTCGGGGAAGATCTCGGCCCCGCAACCCGAGGTCTACCCGCTGGAGCGCGCAGCCGATGCCATCGCGTCGCTGGAGAACCGCACCGCAAAGGGCAAGGTCGTCGTCGCGCTTCGGTGAGGTTTCTGGCCCGACGCCGCAGCGTCCCCGTCGAATCGGACACCAATGCCGCAGTTGCGGACGGCTACCGCGAACTGACGATCACGACGTACAACGTCTGGAACGACACCAAACACGCGGACGACCGTTATCGCGCCATCGCGGAACTGCTTTCGCGCCGCGAGCCCGACATCATGGTGTTCCAGGAGGTCACGCCGCACGCGCTCGACATCTTCGCGTCTGCGCCGTGGATTCGTGATCGGTACTCGCGCACCGTGATCACCGGCGGCGACGCCGGGAACTACGGGCTGCTGATGCTGTCGCGGCTGCCGATGTCCGACGTGACGTACACCCGCTTGCCCAGTCGGCAGTGGCGCGGGTTCCTGCAGGCGACGGTCATGCTCAACGGCGCCCCGACGGTGGTGTGCTGCGTTCACCTCGACAGCGGAAAGTCCTCATCGCGCCTGCGCCGCTGGCAGTTACGCCGGATCGTCCGGGCGCTGCGGAGGGTCGACGACGCCGTGGTGCTGGGCGACTTCAACATGCGCGATGTCGAGAACCCGCACATCCCCGCTCCCTACCGCGATGTGTGGCCCGATCTGCGGCCAGATCACGACGGCTACACCGAGGACACCACGATCAACCTGATGCGATACGACATGAAGGACAAGCACCGCCATGTGCGGTTCGACCGAGTGCTGCTCAAGGGCCGCCGCTGGGCGCCCACCGGCATCGAACTGTTGGGCACCGAGCCCATCTCCGCTGATCTGCCCAGGGTGTTCCCGTCAGATCACTTCGGTGTGGAATGCGTCCTCACAGACCGTAATCCATAGGCCGACCCTGCGGTCCCACCGCGGCCTTGTCGGCCACGGCGGTCGCCACGGCGTCCTCGCCCTTGCGGGTGCCGACGATCATCACCTCATCGTTGACGGTGAACGACGATGCGGGCGTTGAGCTTTGGCCACTGCCGGTGATGGCGGTGGTGTCTGGCGTGATGCTGAACGTCTGCAGCGTGCCGTCGGCGCTCTGGGTGGTCAGGGTGTCGGGCGTCACCGAGATCAGCCGGCCCTGCTGGGTCAGTGGCTGCTCCTGCTGCACGGCCTGCGGCGAGGCGGACGTCTCCGGAGTGACGAGTTCGACGATGGCGGCGGCGAGCACGCTGGAAACGCCCACCGATGCGGCGATCGAGCCGATCACCAGGTTGGACTTCGAGGTCCTTACGCGATGTCTTCCACTCATGGGCCTTTCTCCGCAACTCGGCAACGAAGATCGATGTAAGTGCAGTTACCCGACCCGTCGCGTGACGAAACCCCGCATGGTGGCGGCGTCACAAATAGGGGTCTGACCAGGCGCTGATGATCCGCGCCGCACGCGCAGCCTGGTTCTTGCCGGTCAGCAGATGGTCGGCGCCTTCCAGCGAGACGAAGCTGCGCGGGTGACGCGCAGCCCGGAAGATCTCGCTGGCGTTGGCGATGCCGACGGTGTTGTCTGTCGGCGAATGCATCACCAGCAGCGCACGGCGCAGCGTGCGGATCTGCTCGCGCAGGTCGGCATTGCGCACGTCTTCGATGAAGTGACGTTTCAGCGTGAGCGCCTTGCCGCCGGCGAAGAACGGGGCCTCGCCGTCGGCTTCGATCCGGGCGACCAGCGCGTCGTAGTTGTGCTCGACGTGACCGGGGTCGTACGGCGCGCCGACGCTGGCGACCGCGACGACACTGGGACAGTCGTGCGCGGCGGCCAGCACCGCCGAGCCTCCGAAGGAATGCCCGACGAGCAGGTGGACCTCACGCCCGGACCGGTTCATGAACTCCACCGCACGGGTGGTGTCGGCGACCTTGTGGGAAAACGAGCCGTCGCCCCAGTCTCCTTCCGAGTCGCCGAGTCCGAGGTTGTCGAAGCGCAGCATGCCGATGCCCTCGCCGGCGAGCTGTTTGCAGATCCGGCTGGCCGCGGGGCTGTCCTTGCCCAGCGTGAAGCCGTGGGCGAAGACGCCCCAGCCGCGCACCTCACCGTCGGGCAGGTCGACGAGGCCGGCCAGCGTGGGGCCGGTGCTGCTGGAAAACGTGACGCGCTCGGCCACCGACTCAGCCGACCAGCTCCGGGTGGAACGTCGCCACCATGCGCGCGAAGCCGTCGCGCCAGTCGACAGTGGTGCCGCCGACCATCTCACGCATCAGCGTCGCGTCGGTCGGGTTGCCGCGCAACGCTTGTGGGCTCTCCTCGAAGGTCGGTTCCCTGCCCACCAGCGATCCGATGTAGGCGCACCACTCCTGGATGCTGACGGCCTGTTCGCCGCACCAGTTGACGGTCGGCGCCGGCACGGCGGCCTTGTCCAGCAGCTTGGGGATCATGGCGATGATGTCGTCTTCGTGGATCGGGTGATACACGGCGGGGGCGCCCGGTGGAACGGGAATCGGGATGCCGCCCAGCATCATCTCCATGTGGAAGAACGGCCAGCCCCCGTTGTCGCCATAGGGCACGTTGAGCCGGGTGATGATGGCGGGCACGCCGAGGGCGCGCGACATCGTGCGGACGACGACCTCGCCGGCGATCTTGGAGATGGAGTACGTGGGGAACATCGGCTTGTGGTTGTCGCCCAGAGCGGACCGCTCGGTGCGGGGTTCGTCGTCGGGCGGGTCGTAGACCGCGGCGGACGAGCAGTGCAGGAACGCCTTCGCGGTGCGGCAGTGCGCCATCAGCAGGCCGGCCGACTCGGCGTTGGCCGCGAGGTCCTTGTCCCACCGGCCGCTCTTGGCCACCGCGAGGTTGAGCACATAGTCGAAATCGGTGGGCAGCGCGCTGAAGTCACCCGATGCCAGGTTGACGGTCTCGCATCGCACCCCGGCCTGCTCGAGGCTTTCGCGAGCGGCGGCGTCGGAGAATCGAGCGATGCCCCACACGTCGTTGTCGGCCGCGAGTGCCTTGGCGATGGGTGCGGCGACCTGCCCGCTCGGTCCGGTGATCAGGATTTTGGACATGCGCTGATCGTAGGGAATGGCTACCGCGCGGCGTGCCGGTTGAGGAAGTCCACGACGGCCTCGGCGAACAGATCGTTGCGGTCCCCCGCCACCATGTGCCCGGCGCCCTGCACATCGACGAACTCGACCTGCGGGAAGCGGGCGAGGAACTCCTCGGCGCGATCCTCGCTGACGAGGTCGCTGACCTGGCCGCGCACCAGCAGCATCGGCACGCCGTCGGCGAGGATCGCCTCGACGGCGTTGTGCATCCGCTCCGGGTCGGTCACCTCGATCGGCGGGTTGGCCGCAGTGCCGTCGATGAACTGTGGGTCCCAGTGCCAGTACCAGCGATCGCCACGGCGACGAAGGTTGGTGCGCAAGCCATTCAGATCGGCCGGCCGCGGCCGGTGCGGGTTGTACTCGGCGATCATGTCGGCCACCTCGTCGAGTGAGGCGAAGCCCTCCACCATCTTCTCGGCCATGAAGTTGTGGATCCGTTCGGCACCGGACGGGTTCATGCTCGGCACGATGTCGACCAGCACGACGGCGCCTGCGATCCCCCGCGCCAGCTCACCGGCGAGCAACATCGACGTGAAGCCGCCGAGGGAGGCACCGACCAGCACCGGGTTCGGCGGCAGCTGAGCCAGCACCGCCCGGACGTCCTCGGCGAACCTCAGGACGCGGTAGTCGCCTTCGCTGGACCAGTCGGACTCGCCGTGGCCGCGAAAGTCGACGGTGACGGCCTGCCACCCGCGGGCCGCCACAGCCGCGGCCGCGCGGGCCCAGGACCGGCGGGTCTGGCCGCCGCCGTGCAGGAACACCACGGCGCGCGACCGGGGGTCGCCGAGCCGATCGGAGACGATGCGGATGCCGTCGGGCGCCTCTGTCACGAAGGGCTCAGGCGCTGAGGTCACCTTCGGATCGTAGGGTGCGCCGGTTCACCAGAGCACCGCGATCCCCGCGGCAGTCAGCGAGAGGATCCCGACGAGGGCAAACAGAGCGCGCGGTACGGGCTCGCCGGTGCGGCGTTGCCGGGCGTTGCCCATACCGAGCACACCGCCGAGGACGATCAGGATGGCGAGCTTGACCCCGAGCTTCGGGTAGTTCAGGTCGATTCCGGCGGGCCAGGGGGCCGCCAGTACGAGTCCGGTGACCAAAGAGAGCAGCAGCCCGTAGTCCATCAGGCGGGTGGTGCGGTACCGGCGCGCGACCGCCTCGGCGGCCCAGGTGCCGAATGTCACCGCGAACCCCACGATGTGCAGCAAAACAACTACGTCGCGTAGTAGTCCCATGGCCGGAGCATACAGGGCTACGAAATCCGTCGTGTCAGCGTCGAAGTCGCGAGCCACCGGTATTGCTTGCAAACGACAATGAATCCGAAACACGAAGCATCGCAACGGGTTGTTGAGAGAATCCTGAGTTTTCCGCCACGGCGCGGGATTCGTAGTAATCTCGACTTTGGTTGAGCTTGCAGCCGGTTGCGGGGCGCGAAATTCGCAGCACCGCGTATCCGGCCTTCAGACTGCAGGGCCGTTCGAGTCTCACTCGAGCGCCGTTGCGCGCTGTGGAAGGAGTTCACCTTGACCACTGCCACCCCTGTTCAGCTGCGCCATGCGCACCTTCCGACCATCGACGAGGTGCAGCCGGCCGGCAGAGCGGTGTTCTCGGCGCAGGAACTGGCCGACGGGCGGATGCTGCTGGGCGTCCGCGGGGACGTCGACGCCACCAACCGGCACGCGCTCGGCCGTTTCGTCCAGCGTCACATCCGGGTGTCCAAGCAGCTCATCCTGGACCTGACTGGCGTCGATTTCTTCGGCAGCCAGGGTTTCACCGCGTTGTACTTCGTGAGCGTGCAGTGCGCCCGCCGCGATGTGGACTGGATGGTCGCGGGCAGCCGGACGGTGTTACGGATTCTGCGGATCTGTGATCCCGACGGTGAGCTGCCGCTGATCGACGATCTCGAGGCGGCGCTCACCCGGTTGGATCACGTCGCCAAGTGCCGTCATGCGGTGGCGTGGGGGGACGCGTAGCCCTGGTTGAGGGCTAGCGGTCGGCGAAGTCGTGGCGCTGGGCGATGGCCAGCAGTTCTTCGCGGACGGTCGAGTCCGGAAGGGCGTTGATCCGTGCGTAGAGGCGGCGCCGACTGCGGGCCTGTTTCACATCTGCGCGGAACTGCGCGAAAGACATTTCGTTGACTCCTTTTCACCACCCCGGGTCACGAGGTGCGTTTGCTGTAGATGTCCACACTTGTGGATCTGCCACTAGTGGAACGCTTCGATCCTGGTTGTTAATTCTGAGTAAATCAACTTTTCAGGGGTGATCTTGGATACACCCGTGAGCGCGGTACTGTTTGCTGTGACGGGCATCACCCCGGAGAGGCGGCATCGTGGACATCTTTGCGGACTGGCGCGACGGCGGGACGACGCTGACTTGGCGATCGACGACCGAGGCCAACGACGGGGCCGAGTCAGAAGTGTTCGTCCGGCGTGCGGGCACACCGGGTTCGCCTCCTCTGGTGTGCGTACACGGCTTCCCCACGTCGAGCATCGATTACTACGCGCTCGCCCGAGAACTGGGTGGTGAGTTCGACGTCTTCACGCTGGACTTCCCGGGCTACGGGCTGTCCGGCAAGCCTCCGGCGCCCCACGTCTACTCGCTCTACGACGACGCGCGCCTACTCGTGCACGCGATCACCGAGGTCTGGCAGCTGACCGACTACCTGATGGTCACCCACGATCGCGGCAGCAGCGTCGGAATGATCGCGCTGGACATGCTGACCGCGCAGCATCCGGACGCGGTGCCCGCCGAGGTGGTGATGACCAACGCGAACATCTACCTTCCGCTGGCCAACCTGACCGCGTTCCAGAGTGCGCTTCTCGATGACGCGACCGCCCGCGCCACCGCGGCAGCGACGACGCCGGAGTTGTTGGCGGCCGGGCTGGGAGCCAGCACCTTCATGCCGCGACGTGATCTTCACGACCCCGAGATCGCTGCGCTGGCGCAGTGCTTCGCGCACAACGACGGAATCCGCGTGCTGCCGGACACCATCAAATATCTGCATGAGCGCGCGTCCGACGAAACCCGTTGGCTGGAGCGCCTTTCCACGCACGAGACAAATCTGACCCTGGTGTGGGGGCTGCACGACTCGGTGGCGCCGCTGCGAGTTCCCAACCACGTGTGGCAGACATATCTGAAGAACAAGCCGGGCCGTAACCGCTACTGGGTGGTCCCGGGCGCCGACCACTACCTGCAATGTGATGCCCCGGAGCAACTGGCGCAGATCATCCGGCTGACCGTCGACGGGTCCGACGTCGCGCTGCACACGCTGGGCGACTCACCCGACGGTTCGGTGCTGGTGGACCAGAGCTGAGCCGCGAAAAGCGCCGCCAACGGTGCCGCTGTAACCCGGACGCCTAGCTCTGGGTATGAAGGTCACTCTCGCGCTCGCCGCTGCGGGCATCGCGCTCACGGCGGGCTGCGCCAGCCATGCATCCGGCACCGCCACCACCACCGCCCCTTCGTTCACATTCCAGTCCGGGATGACGCCGGGCATGTCCGGACAGGCCATGCCGGGGATGGACATGCCGCCCGCTTCGGCATCGACGGCGAGCACCGACGCACCGACGCCCCAAGGCGGCACGGCGGTCAGTATCAGCGACTTCAAGTTCAACCCCGCCACGCTGAGCGTCCCTGTCGGGACGACGGTGACGTGGACAAACCAGGACGAGGAACCGCACACCATCGCCGCCAAGGACGGCGCGTTCCACTCCCCCGGGTTGGACACGCACGGCACGTACAGCTTCACGTTCGCGACAGCGGGCACCTACGACTACGTCTGTTCCATCCACCCGTTCATGACCGGCACTGTGGTGGTGACCAAGTGAGCGCCGCCGACGATCAGCCGGGGATGACCCGGCGCCAGCTGATCCGGCACGGCGCCTGGTTCGGCGCGGCGGTGGCGTTGACCGTTGCCGGCGGCGAGGTGATCTCGCACGTCGCGGGCTCGGCGGCCAGCACCGTCCAAACAGCAAGACCGACATTGCGATTCGCCCAGATCAGCGACAGCCACATCGGGTTCAACGGCCCGGCGAACCCCAACGTGACCGACACGTTCACCCACGCCATCGGGCAGATCAACAGCCTGGGCTACACACCCGACTTCGTGATCCACACCGGCGATCTCACCCATCTCGCGACGCCCGCGCAGTTCGACCAGGTCAAGCAGATGATGACCGGCATCAACGCCCCGCATGTGTTCACCGTGCCCGGCGAGCACGACTCCACCGACGACGCCGGCCAGAAGTACCGCCAGGCGTTCGGGGCGGGCACCCGGGGCGACGGCTGGTACAGCTTCGACGTCGCGGGCGTGCATCTCATCGGGCTGGTGAACACGCTGAACCTCAACAAGCTCGGGCATCTGGGCACCGACCAACTGGAGTTCATCGAGAAGGACGTCGCGAGGCTGTCCAGCGACACCCCCATCGTGGTGTTCAGCCATATCCCGCTGTTCGCGATGTACCCGGACTGGGGCTGGGGCACTGACGACGCCACGCAGGCATTGAGCTACCTGAAACGCTTCTCGTCGGTGACGTGCCTCAACGGCCATGTCCACCAACTCTTCTCCAAGACCGAAGGAAACGTGACGTTCTACAGCGGCACCACCACCGCCTATCCGCTGCCCGCTCCTGGGCAGGGGCCGGCCCCCAAGCCCGTGACGCTGCCAGCGGGAAAGCTGCGCGATGCGCTGGGCATCCGCGAGGTGACCTACACCAAGGGGCAGCAGGCTCTCGCATTGAAGGACCAGAAGCTGACATGAAGATCGAACAGACTGTCCTGCGGGTCGCGATCGCCGCATCGGTGGCCGTCAGCGGCGTCATACACGCCTACCTCTACATCAACGGCTACCGTGACATTCCGACCGTCGGACCGGGATTTCTGCTGCAGGCCAGTGTGTTCTGTGCACTTGCGCTGCTGATCCTGGTCGGTGGGCCGCTGTGGCTGCACCTGGTCGCGGCGGCGGGCGCCGCGGGATCATTGGTGGCCTTCGCGCTGTCACGGACGGTCGGCCTGTTCGGCTTCATCGAAACCGGTTGGCAGCCTTCGCCGTACACCTGGCTCAGTGTGCTGGCCGAAGCGGCGACGATTGCGCTGGTGGGAATCGCCGTCGTCCGGCGACGGTCACCGTCGGCCGATGTCGCTCAGCACTCTCACAGCAATTCAGCGCCAACTCTCGGGCGATGAGCGGAATGAGCGGATAGTCTCGCGGGCGATTCCTGTGAGGCGCAGAGGAGTGCACAGCCAGAGTGAACAACGGCGTCACAGGCGGGCGGTGACGCGATAGGGGGTTGTTCGCATGACGAGGCATCGGGGCGTCAACAAGTGGGAACTGCGCACGTGCGCGCGCCGCGGTCACGCCACTTATGCTCCTGACGACGAGGCGTTGGCGAAGCGCCTCAGCGGCCAGACCGGGCTGGGCGAAGTGTGGCGCTGCCTGCGTTGCGGCGACTACACGCTCGGACCACCGCTCGGTCGCGGGCGCGCCGACGACGCTCCACTCATCTTGCGCGGCAAAGCGCTACGGCAAGCGGTCATCGTGCGTGTTCTGGCCGTGGAACGGTGGCTGCGCGCCGCACTGATTGCGCTTGCGGCCTATGCGGTATGGAAGTTCCGCGGCGCACACGATGCGGTCCAGGCCACTTTCGATCGAGATCTGCCGGTCTTGCGCGCCGCGGGGTTCAACGTCGACCAGATGACCACCGTGCACGACTTGGAGAAGGCGCTGGCAATCAAGCCGTCGACGCTGGCCCTGATAGTGCTTGCGCTTGCCGCGTACGCGGCCCTTCAAGTCGTGGAGGGCATCGGCCTGTGGCTGTTGAAGCGTTGGGGCGAGTATTTCGCCGTCATCGCCACATCGGTGTTCCTCCCGTTGGAGATCCGCGATCTCGCCACGGGCATCACGATGACACGCGCTGCGACATTCGCCATCAACGTCGCGGCGGTCCTTTACCTGTTGATCTCCAAGCGGCTGTTCGGTCTGCGGGGAGGTCGCGACGCCTACGACGCCGAGCGGCGGGGCGAGCAACTAATGGATATCGAGAGCGCGGCGGCCAACGTCTAGCAAGGCGTGCCTGGGGCGCGGATCGGGACCCGGAGCGCTACGTCGCCCGAAACGTCAGTGCGACGCCGTTCATGCAGTATCGAAGGCCGGTCGGTGCCGGCCCGTCGTCGAAGACGTGGCCGAGGTGCCCGCCGCAGCGGCGGCACAACACCTCAGTGCGCGTCATCATCAGGCTGTTGTCGTCGCGTTCGATGACGGCGTTGTCCATCGCCTGCCAGAAGCTCGGCCATCCGGTGCCGCTGTCGAATATGGTGGCCGATGAGAACAAGTCGAGCCCGCAGCCTGCGCACGAGAAGATGCCGGTGCGGTGCTCGTCGTTGAGCGGGCTGGTGAACGGGGTCTCGGTGCCCGCCTGCCGAAGCACGTGATACTGCTCGGGCGTCAGGAGTTGCCGCCACTCTGCATCGGTGTGGGTGACTTCGAATTGCCCTTGGGGCTGGGGCGACGGGTCCGCGGCCGCCGTTACCCGCAGCGAGCCGCACCCGGCGAGCACACCGACCAGCGCCGCGCCCAGCAGCACCTGGCGTCGCGAGGTGGGTCGCGATGGCACTGGACCAGTCATGCTCCCGACGGTAGAGCCGTCTCAGCCCTGCGACTGGCTCTCAGGGCGATGCGTCAGCGTCCGGTAAGAATCGGCAGCCGCCAGACCCATCCGACCCCGCGCGGATCGGATGGGTGCAGGCTTGCGCCGACCGCCTCAGACGGCGAGCAGCCGTTCGAAGAACTCCCGGTAGCGTTTCAGGGCGACCCGCAGATCTTCGGTGGAGGCATCTTCGCCACGACTCCACTGCTCCTCGAGTCGCGAGCGCGCTGCGGTGAACCCATTGCTGAGTTGTCCGACGACATCTGTCACCAAGCCGTCTGCTTGTTCGACGCAGCGTTTGGGGTCATCGACGAAGCCCGCCTGGATACTGTCCCATCCCTGCCGAAACTCGGCCAGTTCTGTGTCGGCGAAAAGCGCTGTCTCGGTGGAGGGCTGGACATCTTCTGGCGAAGCGCCGGTACTGGCTGCGGCCTGCCTGGCCGCGAACTCGTCGGCTTGCCGCTGCCAAGCCGGATCAGCGGCCGTGGTCGATTCCGCTTCACCTGGGTGATCGTGGACGGTCATGTGCTTGCCTCCTGTGTAGATTGTGTTGGCGTGTCACCGTTTTCGTGTTGGTCGAGAAGGTTGTCGAACAGCGTCCGGTAATGCACGAAGGCTTGGCGTTGGTTCTCCGTGCTTGCCTGCCCGTCCCGTCCCGCGTGGTGGATGGCGTGGGCTGCCCGGTAGTTCTCCACGACCGCCGGATAGTCGACGGAGATGTCGGCTGCTCGCTGATCGAAGTCGTCGACTGGGTAGCCGCGCTCACGCATGACCTCTGACAAGAGGCGGTCCGCGTCATCCAGCGCGCGTGCCGGACTGTCGACGAATGCGGTCTGCACTTCGCGCCAACGGTGCGAATAGCCCTCCAGCGCATCGCGAGACAGCGGACGAATGTCGAGCTTGCGTCGCTGGCGCTGGCGAGCCTTGAGTTCCTTTTCCGCCGCGTTCTGCCCGCCGGTCTTGGCGACGGTTTGGTCATACTCGGGACCGAACTGCGCCCTGAGGCGGTCGGTTCGTCTGCGTCGGGCGGCCGACAGCGCGACGATCACCCCTGCGATGGCGATCAAGAGCAGCGCGGCGAGGAAAAACCATCCCCATAAAGGCATTTCGATCTCCGTTCACTCGTGGCTGCTATATGCGATCAGTAGTAGTGGCGACGGCCGCCGACAGCACGACCTGTCGATCCCAAGACAGCCAGGATGATGCCGACAACCAGCACGATGACCCCGATGACCAACAGCACGTGCGCGAACGCGAACGTCGGGATCAGCATGGGCAGGATGAGCCCGAGGACGATGAGGATCATTCCGAGAACGATCATGATGAACCCCTCTGGGTATGGCGCCGGTCGCGGCGCGCTTGATCTTCGAATACGGCCGAGTGGTCCTCGGCACTGCAACCAATAGAAGACCCTTTAGGGGGGGTTCCAATACACCCCTAGGGCGGTAATCTTCCCGCCGTGCCCTCATCCGCGAAGAAAGCGATCACCGTCGCCCTCGTCGACGACTACGACGTCGTGCTGATGGGCATAGCCAAGATGTTCGACAACTATCGCGACCGTGTGGTGGTCGCCGAGATCGACGCCACCATGCCCCTCGACGACCCCGTCGACATCGTCCTGTACGACTCTTTCGCCCAGCCCGAGTCCGACCATCACGAGATCGGCGAGTTGGTCGCCAATCCGCGTGCGCGCCGAGTTGTGGTTTATACCTGGAACTTTCACCCGCACCTGGTTGAAAGCGCCCGCAAGCACGGCGCACACGGATATCTGTCGAAAACGTTGCCCGCACGCGAGTTGGTCGCCGCGCTGGAGGCGGTACACGCCGGCGAGATCGTCGTCAGCGACGTCGGCCCGCGAGCACGAAGCGCCGTCGGCCTCGATTGGCCAGGACGCGGCGAGGGACTCAGCGATCGCGAGTCGGAGATTCTCGCCCTCATCACGCAAGGAAAGAGCAATGCCGACGTGGCGCGGCTGACCTACTTGAGCCCGAACACCGTGAAGTCCTACATCCGGACCATCTACCGCAAGATCGGCGCAGGCAGCCGGACCCAGGCCGTCCTGTGGGGCGTCGAGCACGGCTTCACCCCGGACCACAATCGCATCGACCATTGGAGAGGCGGACCGTAGTTCCGGCGGCGCCGTGTTTTCGGGCGGCCGATCTTGGGCATTCCCCGCGTATGGCTAAGCTCCGCCGCCTCCGGCGCGCGCAACAGCGGGTTGTCACGGTTCAGCGGCGGGTGTGGCTGGCTCAGATTCTGATGTGGCCGACGGTGATCGCCGGCGGCCTGCTCACGGCCAGCGGCCTCGTGTGGCTTCTGCGGCGCCGGCGCGACAGTGGCCGACACGAGTTGCCCGATACGCCGGGGGCCCACGAGACAGGCGATGTCCATGTGGAACCCGACGGCCGGTTGTCTCACTCGTGAGCGTCGACTCGATTCAGCTAGTTCTCGATCGAGTGCGCACAGAAGTTGCTTCCCAGAACCCCACGCCGCTGACTTCTACCGCTCATTGGGAAACGTCGCCGAAGCGCAGCTTGCCGCGGAATTGCAGCAGCAACGCAATCGTTGCGGTCCAGCCCGTCTGATGACTGGCTCCGATGCCACGACCGGTGTCGCCGTCGAAGTACTCACTGAAGGGCACCAGGTCCCTCCAATGCGGGTCGTTCTGGAAGAACTCGTTGTCGCCGAACACCGCTCGCCGCCCCGACCGGTCTCGGACCACCAGCCCGGTGAGGCGGCGAGCCATTCGATCTGCGACGGTCTCGAGCGAAACCGTTCCTGTCGCATCAGCGGGATCGGGAACGGTGAACGTGTCGCCCAGGAACCGGGCGTAGGAGTTGAGCGCCTGAACGAACAAGAAATTCATCGGCATCCAGACCGGGCCACGCCAGTTGGAGTTGCCACCGAACATGCGGTTGCGTGACTCTGCAGGCGCGTAGGTGACGTCGTAGTCCTGATGGTCCGCGTGGTAGACGTAGGGATGGTCCAGGTGGTACTTCGACAATGAGCGAATTCCGTGCGGCGACAGGAATTGGTCCGGATCGAAGGCCCTTTCCAGAATGGCCGCCAGCCGATCCTGGTCGACCACCGCCAGCATGTAGTACGAACCGTCGCCCCCGGTCAGGCTCAGGCGGACATCTTGGTCGGTGTGCTCGTAGGTGCGCGCCAGGTCAGCCAACAAGCCCTGCATGGCGTCCACCGCCTCCGTTGCAGCCATTGGAATCGAGATGCAGGCAAACAGCGGAACGATGGCCTGCATGGAGAAGACCTCCAGTGATCGTGCTGTGCCGTCGGCCAATTCGATCACATCGTGGTAGAAGCCGGTTTCGTCGTTCCAGAAGCTGACATGGCCGCTTCCTTTCTCCAATGCGTTGGCGATGAGCCAGGCCTCCCAGACCCATCGGCCGAACATGCGGAGGTAACCCGGATCCTCACGGGAGAGTTCGGTGGTGATTTCGAGCAAGTGCAGAGCCAGAGCCGCCATCCAGGCGGTGCCGTCCACCTGGGCGAGGTTGCCGCCGACGGGCAGCGGTTCGTCCCGATCGAAGACACCGATGTTGTCCATGCCGAGGAAGCCGCCGCCGAAGACGCCGCGATCGGCCGCATCCTTCTGGTTGAGCCACCACATGACAAGCAGGGTCACCGACCGATATGCCACCGCGAGGAATGCCCGGTCACCCTTGCCGGTGTGAGCGCGATCGAGTTGATAGACCTGCCAGGCTGCCCACGCATGCACCGGCGGATTGGTGTCACCGAAAGCCCATTCGTATGCCGGGATCTGCCCGTGGGGGTGCTGTGTCGTGGACTGCAACAGAATCAGGATCTGCTCTTTGGCGAACTCCGGGTCGATCAGCGCCATGCACACGCAGTGAAACGCCAAGTCCCAGGCGGCAAACCACGGGTATTCCCAGGCGTCGGGCATCAGGATCACGTCGCTGACGGCGAAGTGTTGCCAGTCGGTGTTGCGGCCCGTCCAACGCAGGTCCGGAGGTGTCGGCTGGCCGGGATCGCCTTGTAGCCAGCGCCGTACGCGATAGTTGTAGAACTGCTTGCACCACAACAATCCGGCGAGGGCTTGACGCTGCACCAGGCGCTCGTCCTCGGTGAGGTCTGCCGCGGCAACCGCGTTGTAGAAGTCGTCGGCCTCTGCATTGCGCGCCGCCAAGACCTCGTCGGCATCGTCGATCGGCAATGCCGGATCAGTCGACGCGAACCGAACCGTGACGGTGACGGATTCGCCGGGTGGCACAGTTGTCATCACGTGCGCGGCAACCTTGCTTCCCTCGGTCATGTCGACGGCTTCGACGTCACCGTGGACGACGTAGTCGTTGATGCCGTCCTTGGTGGTTGCCGAAGCGTTCGACGAGCCGAACAGGCGCGCATTGTTGGTTTCGTTCTCGCAGAACACCAGCGTGGGGACCTCGCCCGTCGAGGCGGTGACGGAGAACCAGCGATCGCCCAGCGCAGCGTGTGTGGTGGTCGCTGTCCCCTTGCCGCATTTGGTGATTCGAGGCGCGGCCTCGTCGCGTTCCCACGACCAGGTGTTGCGGTACCACAAGTGCGGTAGGACATGGATCGGCGCCGGATCGGGACCGCGGTTGGTCACCGTTATCCGGCAGACCACGTCTTCTGGTGCGGCCTTGGCGTATTCGACCTGGACGTCGAAGTAACGCTGCTGCACCCACTCGTCGCGCAAGGCGTCGAAGAGCTCGTATTCGCCGATGTCCTGACCGCGGCTTTCGTTCGTGCGCCGCAAATCTTCGTAGGGAAACGCCGCCTGCGGGTACTTGTAGATCATCGCCGCATAGGCATGCGTGGGCAGATTGTCGGTGTAGAACCAATAGTCTTTGACGTCCTCGCCGTGGTTGCCCTGGGCGTTCGACAGACCGTAGGGACGTTCTTTGAGGATGGCGTCGCGACCGTTCCACAGCGAAAGCCCCATGCAGATGATCTGCTCGCGATCGCCCCAGCCTGCCATCGCGTCTTCGTTCCAGCGGTAGGCGCGACAGTGCGCGTGTTCGAAGGGGAAGTACGACCACGCGTCGCCCTCGGCGCTGTAGTCCTCGCGAACGGTTCCCCATGCGCGCTCGCTCAGGTAGGTACCCCAGCGACGCCAATCGGCGTTGCCGGTCTTCATATCATCCAGGCGCTCGTGCTCCGCGGTGCTCATGTCGACCCGTACGTGAAAGCGGGCGAGCAGACGACCGTCACCGAGCGCGGACCGACCTGGATCTGCGCATTCCTCGAACATCGCCCGCGGTCGCTGCCGTCGGTGGACATGACTTCACCTTTCCAGCCTGCGATGTTCGCAACGTACTCGGCAACGGCGTCGTGATCGTCGAGCAGAGCCACGGCGCCAAATGTTAGGTGTCCGGACGCACCACGACATGAGGTTGGGCGGCGCGCCGGTGTTTCTCTTCTGGTCTAGCGGTAGTCGCTTCGCGGGATGACGGGGATTTCCAACACGGACGGTTGATCGGGGCCGCAACGGATGGTCGCTTTGCCCCTGGTGCTGGGCTGGTAGTGCGTTGGGAAGTGCCCGAAAAGCGGGTTGCGGGGTTCGGTGTATCGGCCGGCGACGATCAGGCGAAGGCTCTCACCGGCGTGAAACAGGGTCGCCGACGAGCCCAGCGGGATGACGACTTCGATCTGCTCGTTGTCGCGAACCGGCGCCAACGCACGGAAGCTGTGTTCGGGCTGGTGGGGTCTGCTGCGTTCCGGGTCGAGTTCGCGCAGCGACAGTCGCAGCCGCCCTTGAGCGACGCGGTCGCGCCCGTATCCGTAAGACCCGTTGAACGGCACCGGGGCGCCGTGTGACCGCTTCTCGATACCGACGAACAACCGGGGGTCGTCGGCACCGGTGACCGCGACCTGCAGTCGCACCGTCATGGGCCCACTGAGTTCGGTGTCTTCGGCGAATCGGTAGTCGAATGCGGCGGCTTCGCTTTTCAGGTCGAAGGTGACGTTGCCGGTGGTGCCGTCGGGCCGCTCGCCGAGGCCGCCGTCGGCGCGTAGGTACAACTGCTGCCAGCGGGTGCGTGCCAACGGCCATTCCTGCTCGTCGCGCACCTCGACGACGTGGTCGGCTCGGTCCCGGATCTCGAGCCGCACCGGGGGCAGCGGGGCGACATCGCGTAGGCGCAGATGCCGGTCGAAGAACGCGAGTTGGGCCCGGAGAGCGTCTTCTCCGTAGAACGTGGCCCACTTGGGTCCGCGGTGGGCGTAGGCGTGGCGTTCGGCCGACCCGGTCTCCTGGAAGGCCCTCATCGAGCCAACGCTGTGAAGATTGTTGTCGGAGAAGCTCGTGCACACCAGCATGGGCACCCTGACCTTCGACAGATCCGGTGTCAGAGCCTCCCACCAGGCATCTCGCAGGGGATGCTTGCGGCGCTCGGCGGCGAGGTCGATGTTGAGCCGAGCAACCCGGTTGGTCAGGAAGAGCCACACTCGGGCGAATCCGTCCTCGACGATTCCGCCAGGGGTGAAGAAGTCGCGGTAGGCGTCGGTGAACCCCTCCCAGGGGCCGATCGCCTTCAAGGCGGGAGGTTTGAGGGCAGCGACCTTGTACTGCGAGAGCGCAAGGTAGGACACGCCGAGCATCCCTACGCGGCCGTTCGACCAGGGCTGGCCGGCGGCCCACGCGATGACCTCGGCGATGTCATCGGCTTCCTGGTCGGACAGCAGATCGCCACGCCCGTCGGAGTGGCCGCCACCACGGGTATCCAGGTTGATGACCGCGTACCCCTGTTGGGCCCACCACGCCGGATCGGGTGCCTCCCAACTGGTCTGGTCGGAGATCCGCAGCGGCGCAGGCTGGTTCATGATCCGGAACTGCTTGTTCAGCGACCACCCGCCACCCTTCTTCTTGGGTACTCGGTCTTTGCCGTAGGGGTGCGCCGACAGGATCACCGGGAAGGGCCCGTCACCGGTGGGCCGGAACAGATTGAGCCGCAACACCACCTGATCGCGCATCCGCACTTCCACGTCTTCGTCCTTCGTGACATCGGCCGGCAGCGGATACACCGTCACCGGCGGATGCAGCATCGCGCGACGCCGCTTGCGTGCGTACGCGAATTTTCCTGGGCGCTCCCACGGCTGGTCGAGCGGTGGCTCGGTCATTGCGATTCCTCTGAGGTTTTTAGTGACACTCAAATGCACTTGAACGGTACTCTAAAGCATGCGTAACCTGTTGTCCATGACGACGTCGAAAGCTGCGAAACCGGTGAGTCGGCAGAAACAAGTGGGCGACGCCCTGCGGCAAGACACGCGCAACCGTCTCCTCGAGGCCGCGGCGGCAGAGTTTTCCGAACACGGCTACACGGCAACGACTGTCACCCGACTGGCGGCCGCCGCAGGGGTCTCCGTCCAGACCCTATATCTGGCGTGGGGAAGCAAGCGCGCACTGCTCCGTGGGTACATGGAACGGGCGATTGCCGGCGAGCTCGCATCACCGGAAGACACAAGCCTGCGGTTCACGGGCTTGTCACCCGAGCAGCGGCTGACCGAGATCGCGGCCATGGTCGCAGAAATAGCCGAGCGGGCCGCCGACGGCTGGCAGCTGTACCGCGACGCGGCCGCCGTGGACCCCGAGATCGCGGCCGACTGGCAGGAACTCCAAAGTCTGCGACACCGAACGCTTTCCAGGATCCTCGGCGACGTCCCCGCCAGCGCCCTCGCCGATGGCCTCACACCACAAAAGGCCATCGACACGGCGTGGGTGATCGCCAGTCCGGAAACTTACGACCTTCTAGTGCGCCGGCTGGGGTACACCCTCGACGAGTTCCGGGTCTGGATGGAAGAAACCCTCACCACGGCCATACTGGCCGCGTAGAAGGTGTCCGGTCGACCACCGCCGAGGTGACCACCGACGCCTGCTCTGCGACATCGATTTGTTCCAAAGGAAATGCCCCCGGGGTTGCCGGGGGCATTTGCCAAGGTCAATGACCTTTTCTTAGTAGCGGGGACAGGATTCGAACCTGCGACCTCTGGGTTATGAGCCAACCGGTTCCGGTCTCGCACGGCCTCCCGGGTATCAAACGTGCAGGTCACGATCGACCGCCCGTCGCAAGCATCACGGTGCGTCTCACGTCATCTCGGCAGTTGCGCCCCGTTTCGTTCACAAATCCGTTCACAAGCTGAGACGTCGATTGCCGCCGGCCACCACCACAACCCAGGCGCTCCTGACCCGGTTGTGGCAGCGGGCGTTGGTCGCAGCGACTCTCCAGGCGGGGTAGGTGCCCGGCGATGCGGGGGTGCCGTCTTCGAGGTCCTGCAGCGGCGTCGCCGACCGGGCCACCGCATCACCGCCGCCCCGCCCGAGCCTTTCGGTGGCGAGGTGGTGACGCGGATGGTCGATCAAACTTCGGCCCGGTGGAGGGGGATCGAACCGCCGACCGCTGGTGTGTAGAGCTGCCTCGCAGCGTTCCCACCGTCTCAGCGACTGCCGGTGATGTCGAGTGTCCGCTGTTCAACACCGTTGAGGCGATGACGAACATGCTGATGCCGGTCTCCGTTGTCCATACGTCGCCGTTGCGCCGGGATTGGCTCAATGCCCCGCGAGATCGTCGAGGTTGCAATCGGCCCAAGCCTCGCTGAGTGCGCTGACATCTGGGTGCTCTCGCATCCACTGATCGTGCGCCGCGCAACGACGCCGCATTTCCTCGATGTCGAGGAGAGTTTCGATCCATGAATTCATCGACGGCTGGTCTGCACCTGCCTGCGCCTGGCGGCCTCGTAGGCCCCGTCGAACAGCCGCAACGCAATCAACCGTTCCATCGCCTGATGCTAGCAATCAACGGTCGCGCCGCTTGATTGCCGCGCAACTTTCCGTATCCATGACACATCATGGCGAGCTTTGCCGTGCTGCCCCGGCTTCCGTCGCACCGCATGTCCCCATCGCCAAAGGTAGTCGACGCGCTGCGATCATCGCGCGCCGCTATTCGGACCCCAGCATCTCTAAAGAATCCTCAAGCACTACTACTGCCTGCTTAATCAGATTTGTGGATTTCGCCAGGTCGAGCCAAGCTTTCTCAACCTTCATAGCGATCGCATCTTTGATTGTCGGCACAATGACAGTCTCGACATCCCATGGATTCATGTGGTCGACGACGCTACCGAACGACAAAGCCTTGATCTGCACCTGTGATGCTGCAGCCGCAACCGCGAGCCACACCGCGCCTGGCTCCACGCCCGCCCTCGGAATGAGGCGCATCACGTCATTGCTTGCAAGCCATCCGTCACGATCCCCTGTTATTAGTGCCGGCCAGGCCTGCCGACCCTCTGCTCGCCCAACGGCTCCAAAGACCGTGTAACCAGTGTGAATCTCGTAGTCAGCAGGGCGCTTAAACGAACGATCAGATACGTAACGGAGGTTGATCGGCTCGGGTTGGAGCAGCTGCCGTCCGCTGACAATTGCGCGGCCGTGCCCGGCTTCGACGTAGTACCGTTTGTACCTCAGTGGCAACGCTGCTTTAGCCAGCTCGCCGAGGCGGATGCCGCCAGCACCCTTTGTCCCGGCTCGCGCGGCCTTTACTGCAGGGTGGTGGTGGCCTGCGTCGAGCCGGTCACGGCATTGAGTCGCCTTGTTCTCCCACCAGGTCCAGGCCCGGCCTTCGTCGGAAGGAGTCTCGCGATTGACATCCGAGATAAGGCTGCCGAGCACCGTCCGGCCGCGTTGACGGCGCTCGATAGCATCTCGAATTAGACCGCTGACCTGCGCAGTGACGCGCTCCGGAAAGACCGGCACTGGCACCGCCTCCACGTCAGGCACCGCGAGATGGTCAATCACCGACCCGCTACGCCCGCGCTTAATTAGCCGCTGCCCCAGCGTCGTTTTAAGGAATGCGAATACTAGGTACCGTTCTTCCTCATTTTCGATTTTGATGCGCACCATGTCGTCGGAAAGCGCAAACTTCGCGAGCTCATCGTCGGCAAGCGTGCACGGCCCGAGGTTTCTACCTGATCGCGTTTGCAAAATCATGCCCGGTCTGATTCGGAATGCCTCGGCACCCGAATTGCGCGAGATAGAAATGCGGTCGGCCTCTGTAGGTTAGGTAGTCGAATACATCGTACGGCCGGAGGTACGGCATGGACTCCTCGCGTGAAGAAGCACGGGCCAGCGCAGTACGCGGCGGCATCGAGGCCGCCCCAATCGAACCGATTGTTCTGACAGGCACTCCAGACGCCTCCAGGAGGGCGATCTGCTCAGTAGCCATCACAGATGCACTGGAGTAAAACGCTGCGTCCAGGCGGTCATACGCAGTTATCGATCGCGAACGTATCGATACTCCGAAAGATGTTGTCAGCGTCACGACTGTTCGCCAAGCCAGTGCAGGTACTCTCGCGCGACCTCGGGCAATTCATCGTCCACAAGTCGGTCGCGAGTTTCGATTTGCCGCAGTACTTCTTCACCAGTCATCGGATCTATCTCTGCTATGGTGTCGATCCGTTCGACCACGACGTCTTCGCCAGTTTCAGTCCGGCGGTACAGCGTGTTTCCGCGCTTGTCATGTCCAATCTTGTGGGTGACGGCCATGAATATCGGGTAATCTAGGGCGCCAACTTCAGCTTGTGCTTGCTCATCCGACGAGAGTCGTCGGAGCAAAACCATGCTAGTCTGTGTGTCATTTTTAGGCTGAAAGAGTTCACGTGACATATCGACGACTGCTAACACCTGAGCGTTCGTCATTATCCAGTGCCGTACGTAGCCAAGAGCAGGATTATTTAATATACCGTTCGGAATTACCATCGCCATTCGACCGCTGCCCGGCTTTAGGAGCTGCAGGCAGCGTTCAATGAATAGGATTTCCGGCGGCTGCGACTTCTGTAAAACGGGCTCACCGTTTCGCGCAGTTCTCATCTGCCATACGCCATCCTCCATGCGATCCCACATAGCAGCAAGATCGTACTGACGGAGCACCTCCTCATCATCGATCAATATATTTGCGCCGAAAGGAGGATTAGTCACGACGACATCGAATGATCCGAGTCGAATGGCATCCGTCGCCTTCGGTTCCCAAGAGTGTGGGTTTGCGAGAGAGTTCGCCTGAAAGAGACCGCCCGAGCCGTCATTATTCATGACCATATTCATTTTCGCCGCACGGACAAGTCCCGGATTTAGGTCTGTGCCATGTACACACAGAGATAAGTAATCGTTACGCCGACTCCATAGTTGTTGGCGCTCGGCATCAGTGCCGTTCGCCGGGTCAGCCCACTCGCTCCGCTCTTCGGCCTCAATATGGTTCAGCGCTGCGTTCATCGCAGTGATTAGGAAGCCACCGGTTCCGCAGGCCGGATCGATCAGTCGCTCGTCCGGTTGCGGATTCAGCATCGTCACTGCCATACGGCAGGCATTGCGCGGAGTGAAGAACTCGCCGCGATCGCCGCGTAGGTTGCTACCAACTACCTCCTCATACGCGATCCCTTTTACGTCCACAGGCGAGGCGAGCAGAGAAAACCCCTGCAGTTGAGTCGCCACGAACGCAACAACGGTTGGCTTGAGGTCGATGTCGACGTCAGCTCCTGGAAAGATGCTCGGATACTTCTTGACAACCTTCTCGGTAAACACCTTCTGTATGCGTTTCTTCGCTGTTACAGCTGCTGTTGCGGAACTTCGTTCGGCTGCAGTCGCGTAAAAGTCGAGTACCTTCGAACGTTCGTCTTCGATCTTGCAAAATATTAACTTCAACAGTTCCCAGAAAGCATCAGACTTTTGCTTACCTTCAGTGCCGGCGATGTAATTATGGCAGCGCCTAAAGGCGAACAACAGGTTATCAGCCGTTGCAGGCTTAAGGTCCTTTCTCTTAGGTCGCTGAGCGTCTGCTTCAGTTTGCCCATACGCGGGGATTTCGATAATTTCTTCGATTTTAAACCCGGTTGCGGTCCGCCTTTTCGCGTAGAAGACCTGTTCATCGCCATTTGTCCACATGCCGTACTCGACATTGAGGCAGGCGGCCATGTACGACTTAAGCTGCTCCACACCGTCTGTTTTATTGCTCGTATTGGTCCCGCGCTTCTTGGTCTCAACCAGAAGCCATGCGGCCTCCTGGCGATGCTCCTGCCCCTCCGTGAACACAACTATGTCGACCCGACGGCGCGACGACCCGACCTTTATCGGAAATTCAGGCTCGCAATCCCCTGGCGAGTATCGATAGCCTCGAACTAATGCCTTTTCCACATTCTGGCGTACGTACTCTTCAGGCGTATCGTTGACCAGCCGACCCGTCAAGAAATCGCTAACCTTCCCCTCGGGCACTGAGGTTGTGCCAACGGTGACGGGCGCTGCGAATGTCGGATGCATGGTCAGCGTCTCGCTCTCGTCGTACCTTTGGGCCGCCTGTCTACCTGCGTCAACCCAACCTAGCCGCCCCACGCTGGCATGCGTCCCCGCGACCCGCCCCCAGTCGATTCACGAATCTGCGATGCGCCGCTCCCGGCGGATGCGTGAGCGGAGTCAGACAACTAGACACGTCATCGGCCAATACATCCATCACAGTCACTACGACGAGTCCTACCATCATGAACTTGGTCGACCTGTTGGCTAGCGGAGGGAAAAGGAGAGCGTGAAAGTCGCAAGAGTACGACTACAGCGGTTCAGGGGCTTCGAATCGGCAGACGTCGCCCTGGACGGGCACACCGTCATTGCCGGAGAACCCAGGTCTGGGCGAAGCGACGTCATCGAAGCATTAAGGCGCGTGCTTGACCCACGGAGCACCCGTAGCCGCGTCAACCCGCTCGACATACATCGTCGTTCCGTTTCAGGCGAGCCGGCCGCCCAGACGGGCGACGACACCGAGGCTCTCGCTGACCCGGACACCACTCCGCGGACGGAAGTCGAGGTCACGCTACTCGACCTCGGCTCTGAACTCGAAGATCTCCTGGACGACTACCTCGAGGCGTTCGACCCCGGATCCGGAGAGCTTGCCGACGGCTCAAATGCCGGCGCCGCGGTCCTTGGAATGCGACTCTGCTATCGCGCGCACTACGACTTCGAAAGCGATACTGGTGATCATTGGGTTGACAGCCCGGCGCGTAGTGATATCGATGCGGAAACCTTTCGCAAAGTGCCGCGCGCGGATCGTGAAGCGCTACCCGTTCTCTTCCTGAACTCTGGGCCTCCATTGCAAATCAGAGCCGAAGGCGCATTTCGCGCACTCGTCATCGATAGCCACGCGGACGCCCTTGACGAAGCGCTCACAAACCTCGACGAGGACATACGGGCGGCGACAGAGACATTTTCGTACTCAACGCCACTTTCCGCGGGAGTCCAACAAGTACTCGGCTCGGGTGCCGGTGACCTATTAGGTATCGACTCCTCCGATGCAGTGACCTTCGTGTCGGACGACGGCACACTGGCAACATTGCTGCGCGTGTTGCAGCCGGCAGCAACTCTCGATGAAGCTGGCATGCTGCCCGTGCGGTCGCATGGCACTACAGCGCAATCTGTGTTATCTGCGGCAGAAGGCGTTGCCGCAGCGACCGCCAAGAGCGGTGCCCTAGTCGTCATCGCTGATGACTTCGGCGATCAGCTCGACGCACCATCTGCCGAACACCTCGCCATCCTCCTCCACAAGGCGTCCAATCAGCTGATCCTGACAACTCGCAGACCAGAGGTCGTAAGAGCCTTTCAGCCGGAAAGCCTTCTGCGGTTGACTCGTAGCCACGGCACCCGCATGCAGCACCAACTAGGTAGAACGGACAAACACGGCCGTGTCAATCGCCGGCTTGTTCTCGATCAACTCTTAGCAGCACTGACGAGTCAAAAGGTGGTCCTTGTCGAGGGGCCTTTCGATCTCGAAGGGTACGGAGCTCTCGCGTCCAGGCTAGCGAAGGCGAAGAAGAGCGATCCGCGGAAGCACAGCCTGCCTGCAAACGGATTGAGGCTCGTCTGCCCGCCTGGCCCGGACGGAGGGAATACCCGATTGCTCGGGCTGGCGGAGCTAGCCATCCAACTCGGTTTCCACGTCAAAGCTGTTATGGACAGCGACAAGCCGGGGTCGTCGGACGACCTGATCAATGACCTGCTGGCCATTTGCGAACAGGTGGTAGTACTTCCGACGCGGACGGCGGTGGAGGCTGCGCTTATTCGTGGCGTACCAGGTGACAAGCTCCGCAAGACGGTAGAAGCCCTTGTAACCGAGGAATATATGGCGCCGCTGCCTGATGATGTCGACGACGACGACATCGCCAACTACCTCGTACGGTCAAAGGTGCTGAAGCAACAGGGGCTTCATATTGCCTGGGTTCACGCTCTGACCGCAGCACCGCCCATAGGGACGTCGGTCATCAATGCGGTCTGCAGCGACCAAACGGGACGCATCGACATTTCGGGCGACGAATGACATTTGAGCCGCGCGGCCCTGAGCAACGCAAGATTATTAGTGCAGAGGCCGAACTTACGGTGGTACTTGGCGGCGCTGGCACCGGCAAGACCGCGTGCGCTCTAGCAGCGGCTAGCGCCCACCTCGAACGGACGAGAACTTCACCCACACAACGTGTTCTATTTCTCTCGTTCTCGCGTGCATCCGTGAGCCGAATCGCCGACCACAGCCAGGGTGCCCTCGGTCACTACGAACCATACGTCGAAATATCTACTTTTCACGCGTTGGCGTACTCAGTCGTACGGAGGTTCGGCTCGTTGGTGGGAAGACCTAACGTAAGGCTAGTTAGCCCTCCCCGTGAGCGCTTTGATTCGAACCCCGAATCCATCGGCTACCGACACTTGATATCTTTGGCGCTCAAGATAATTCAGTCCACACCAGCAGTATCCGATCATTTGAGCTCGCGTTGGGGCCTTATCATCGTGGATGAGTTCCAAGACACGGGAGACTCGCAACAAGCACTGCTCAACGAGATTGCGCGGGATTCCAGAGTAATCCTGCTAGGGGACCCGAATCAGTGCATCTACACCTTCCTTGCAGCTGACGGTGTCCGCCTTGAACGGATCGTCGAAGCGTGCGATACCGCGGGTCCCGAAAACACGATCAACCTTCCCGAAGTATCACATCGTGATCCAACCGGCGTCATACCCAGCGTAGCCCGTGCCGTGTTGCAACGGGACTTCACGTCACCATCTCTCACAACCGCAATACAGGACGGCCGACTACAAGTTAGTTCAGAGATCTCCTTGGAGGACGAAGTCGCTGTCGTTGCCGAACACGTCAGAGAGCTTCAGGACGAGGGCCTTGGTGTCGCTGTATTTACGCACCACAACGACATGCTTGCAGCGCTCTCTGACGGCTTAGAAGCAGACGGCATAGATCATGAAATCGCCGGGCTCAGTGACGCACTCGCATGCGCGCTGGACGCACAAGTAGCGATGCTTAGCTTCGCGACAGACGACATCACTTGGGAGGACGTGCTCTTAGCGATTGCCGTTTTCGTCACAAGTGCCCAACGTGGCTCGCAAGTACCCCCTCTGGCCCGCAACATCATCGATGCAACAGGCTCATCAGCCCTCCAAGCACGTTTGACAGATCTTCGCACTCGGTTGGCATCGCAGCAAGAGGCGTCTGTTGAGGACGATCTAGAAGTCGCTGCCGAAGCGCATCAAATGATCGGTCTCACAAGCAAATCAAGTGCATGGTCACAAGCGGCGTCGTTGCTCAGAACCATGCGCGCGAGGACTAGTCGCCAAACGGGTCGCACCGGCTCCAAGCAACTGGTCGCTGCCAAGATTGCCTCGATGGCCAAGGAAGCGGCATCTTCCGTGCTCACCGACGTGGCGGTCGACCCGCGAGAGGTACAACTCATGAACCTCTACCAAACCAAAGGCCGCGAGGCTGACGCAACGATCGTTGTGCTACGCGAGGGCGACTTCATGGGTACCGAAGGCGAACCCTTCCCCACGACCAGCCGCTTACTGTACGTTGTTTTTTCCCGCGCCCGCCAGCGGATCATAGTTCTGCTTATCGGTGATTACCTCCACCCAGCAGTTGAGCCGCTAGCTCAATTAGCCTGACTCCACATCTGGCCAATGCACTTCCCGCTCAATATCCCCGCTGTCGGAGTGTCAGCGAGAAGCTGGTTGTCGCCGCAACCGATCCGTCACTGCGGTCGCCCGCGGAGATCGCGAAATGCGAGAGCTGCCAGTGCGACGGCACGGGTGACCGGGTCCACCGAATACACGGCGCCCTCCAACCGGGGTCGCGCGAGGACGGCGATGACGAATTCATCGTCGGCCCCGTGGGAGAACTGCGATAGCAAGGTGCGGCGCACGCCGGGAAGCTTCCGTCACTGCCGGTGTGGGAAGCCAGTGATAATGACTTTCGCTGGCCCGCAGCCTTGGAACTTCGCGCCACACTCATGGAACCGCCGATATCCACCAATCTGGGCCGCCTCCCCTCTCCGATACCAGTGTGTCGACACGCGGCCAATCAAACGCAGCACGTATACCGGGTCGCCCCGGCAACACTAGCAACGAGCGTGGCCACCTCTATCGGCGCGGTATCGGCCTCCCCAAGGGGCTGAGCGAGGGTATGAATTCGATTCGTGTGCCCATTAGATTTGGACGTCTGTCGAATTATATTGTCTACAAAGTTCTTCCGGCCCTCATGGATAATTGGACCGCCCCAGGTTTTGTTCCGATCTTTATAGGAGGATCGAGAACATGCCCCGTCAGTATTCGCCGGAGTTTCGGCAGCGTGCGTTGCGGTTGTTGGACACCACGATGGAGGCCTCGGAAGTATCGGAGTTTGAGGCGATTAAGTCTGTGGCCGGCAAACTGGGTATCTCGGAGGAGTCGGTGCGCCGGTGGCGGCGCAAGGCCCAGGTCGATGCCGGTGAACGTCCGGGCACGACCAGCTCTGAGCATGCCGAGATCCGTCGTCTCAAGCGTGAGGTCGCTGACTTGCGCAGAGCCAACGAGATTTTGAAGTCTGCGTCTGCGTTTTTCGCAGCCGAGCTCGACCGCCCCGCGACGAAATGATCGCCTACATCGATGCACATCGCATCAATTCGGGGTCGAGCTCATCTGCCGCGTCTTGCGGGCAGCAATCCCGGGATTCCTGACCTCTCGGGGTTACCGGGCCGCCCGGACCCGGCCGCCCTCGGATCGCGAGATTCGTGATGAGCAGCTGATCGCCGACCTGGTTGAGGTGCACCGGCAGAATTACTCGGTCTACGGGGTCAAGAAGATGCATGCGGCGATGAAACGTCGCGGCTGGCACCTCGGTAGGGAACAGACCCGGCGGTTGATGCGCAAGGCGGGCCTGCGCGGTGTGCAGCGCGGCAAGCCGGTATTCACCACCATCACCGACCCGGCCGACGCGCGACCGGCCGATCTGGTCAACCGCCACTTCAAGGCCCCGACACCCAACCGGCTGTGGGTCGCCGACATCACCTTTGTGCGGACCTGGCAGGGGTTCTGCTACACCGCGTTCGTCACCGACGCAGCCACCAAGAAGATCGCGGGCTGGGCCGTCTCGGCCACCATGCGGACCGAGGATCTGCCGCTTCAGGCATTCAATCATGCTGTGTGGCAGTCGAATACCGATCTATCCGAGTTGATTCATCATTCCGACCGCGGATCACAGTACCTATCGCTGGCCTACACCGACCGCCTGGCCGAACTCGGGATCGCCCCATCGGTCGGGTCGCGTGGCGATAGTTATGACAACGCCCTCGCTGAAGCCGTCAACGCCGCCTACAAGACCGAGTTGATCAACCGCGGTAAGCCCTGGCGATGCGTCGATGATGTTGAACTGGCCACCGCCGAATGGGTGGCCTGGTACAACCAGGAACGCCTGCACCAAGCCCTCGGCTACCAGAGTCCAGCCGAGTACGAGGCCGCCCTCACCGGCACCTCACACCCTGCGAGCCAGCCGATCCCGGCACTCGCAACCGAGTAGGAACAAAACCTGGGGTAGTTCAAATCTCTATTATCCATGAAACAGCGCAGCCAGTGCGGCTACCGCGCAGGACACCCAGTAAGACGCGCTATCTCGTCGCACCGTCCCTTGACCGGCACTCGAGCCCGTACATCGATTATGTTGAAGCGGAACGGCTATGGCGTCGACGGCGCCAAGCCCACTGACTCAGAGGGTTGGAGTGTGTCAGCTGGCCGCGCGGAGCCTTTCGTACGTGGCGGGAGTGAGATCGTCGCTTCGCAAGACGGTCAGCTGGCCTGGCCTGATTCGCTGTTCGTAGGCGGTGATGACCAGGGCGACCCCGCCTGCAGACGGTACGAGGATCGCCTGGATGTGTAGAAACCAGGCGGCATGGCCGACTTGTTGGCAGGCAGCCCAGTCATCGCTGGTGAGGTCAGCTGGATCAAGGCCCACGGTAAGTTGCGCGTCAGATGTCCGTAGGTCGAGCACGCTCAGATCACTCGCGGAGATGTGATGCAGTTTGTGTGGTGCACGCAGCTTGTTCTGTGGCGTCGTTGAGGCTACGACGGCGGCCCGTTCGAGTTCAACCATGCACCCCTTCTCTGAGTCGGCCAGGTAGATCGCTGAGAAGAGTCCGCGTTTGTTCCAGCGACCGCCAAAGCGTCGCGCTCCCTCCCCCGAGAGAGGATCACGCCTGGCCGATGTGTAGCGAAAGCAGGCGCCCGACCACTGCTGTGTTCCGAGCGAGTCGACGCGTTCGACCAATTCATCGTCGAGCGCATCGCTCACACAAACACTCCTTCGGCCATCGCCTCGATGAGGTCGAGAATGTCTTTGAACTTCCCCTCTCGGATCAAGTCGGCAGGCTTGCGATGCCCGAGCAGGCGATTCGGCGAGAACATCCAGACGTTGGCGTGATCAGCGGGCAGGACTTCGGTGACCGCTTCGGCGACATAGGCCAGCTCCAGGAGGCGCTCTTTGTTGAGTCGTTGCGGTACCACGTCTCCGGCGACCCACCGCGCCACGGACCGGGGTGAGGCGTCGACGATGTCGCCTACCTCTTCGTTTGTCAGGCCGAGCCCGTTGATTGCCGCCGACACCTTGCTTGCAAACGCTCCCGCTCCCTCGCCCATTTTCTGTCTTCTTTCTGTCGCATCTCTGTCATGTATTATGACACGTACAACAGACAGGAGTGATGGCGATGGGCGTCGAATTCCGGCTCTCCCGAAACGACCAGAAGCCGATCGAAGACTTCCTCGGCCGTCGGTCGGACGGCGTCACTGCGGTCAGCCTGGACACAAAGGCTGGCCCCACCCAGTTCAATGCGGCCCGAGCTGCGCGCGAAGCCGGCATTGCCGTGTACTGGGAGCCAGGCACCGAACGCCTAGCAAGCATCGGCTACAACCAAGACCAGCATCCGTTGTGGCGTGGTGCGCCGTTCAACCCGGCGGTTCTCGCCACATCATCCGACCAAAGCGACGACCTTGTTGAGGCCACGCTGGCCGCACACCCCGACAGTGTCACCCACGTGACTGCTCCCCATTTCTATGCAAGCGACGCGACGACTGCCCAGCTCAACGTCGCGCTCGCCGAACGGGCCCACGAGCTGCGCCCCGAGCAGCCAACCCGCGCGATCCTGACCATCTCGGCCCGAAACGCTGCCCAGCTCGTCGACGATCTGGACCTGGCCGCCGAGTACGCCCGTGCAGGCGTGGAAGCGATCGAGATCCGGCTATCCCCGTTCGGCGGCGAGGATGTGAGCCTGCCACGCATCCGCAACGCCTACCTGGTACTTCAGAAATTCCATTCTCAAGGGCTGCGGGTCACGGTCGGACATTGCGGAACGATCGGCCTAGTCGCCGTGGCATTGGGCCACGCCGACGCTCACTCCCTCGGGATCGGCTACCTGGAAAAGGTCGATCACTCAGCGGCAATCAGTCGTCAGGCACGGCCCCCAGCAGCAGATGCTGAGCGCCGGGGCCCGACCGCCGGCGTCTACCTGCAAGCAATAGCGGCCACGGTCCCCCGCAAGCTGGCTACCGCGCTTCTCGAAAACCGTGAGATCCGTAGCCGCTTGGCCTGTCGCACAGGCGGCTGTCGCAACGGCATACTCGAACCCGTTGGATCCGCCCGAATGCATTATGTGCACTCGCGTGCCGCCGAGATGGCCAACCTGCTGGCTCGCCCGAAGCCATGGCGGGCCACACTCGAAACCGAGCGGCTCGCCCAACGGCTGGAGATGCGCGCAAGAGTCAACCAGCACTGCTTGCCATCCTGGGCATCAAAAATCGAAACACGCACGCTGCAAAGTCTTCTGGACATCTTCGAAGACCGGCAGCAGGCCGCCTCCTAACCGATCGTCGATGAAACGCACTGCACCGTGGCCGCTCCCCCGTCCCGGATGTGCCCGGTTCTGCGCTCATCTTCGGATTCGGCCATGTTTGGCGCCGCGCTGACGACGCTCTCATGAACCCGCGAAATCGCTGTCATCTATTTCTACTGCTCGCGTTACGACTATGTGCACCAACGCATTTCGTTACAACAACGACGGAGCGCCTTCGGCGGTCAGCATAAAGACTCCTCCTTCATGGACAATCTCTAATCCACGATTAATGTCGCTTACTGCTGGGCCGGGTCGATGGGTAGTTCAGGACGTCGATCACAACTCGCCCCGGCCCCGCCGCCGAAGCGATGTCGGCGTCAAGCCACAGAATTCGGTTCGTGGCACATTAACATCGTGATGTGCTTGTGAACGATGGCGCTCGATCAGGTCTGCAACATCTTTGCGCGTCATGCGCCATGTTCGGCCGACACGGTATCCAGACAACTCGCCGCGGTTCAAGCGACGTGCAACCCAGCGCACGCCGTCCGCCATGTCCGGCATGATTATCTCAGCGACCTCGGCGAGCGAGTACGTCTTGAAATCGGCATCGCTTTTGTCCATGGATTCACCCCTGGCTTGTCAGTTGCCCTCGGGTGGATAGGCGATAACTCCCACCGTCAAACCTCTTGGATGTATACGGCTAAGCATCGACCCGTCGATCGTCGTGCCGATTTGTGCGGGGTCTACGGCGGGTGCTGAGCCTCGGGGGCACCACATTTTCACCAAATTGCACGGTGTTGATGGCATGTTGATGCGCGTTCCGCCCAGTGGAAGAAGCCGGGCGCTCTGCTGCGGTCCGTTTCGTGGAGCTGCCGGGAATCGAACCCGCCCCAGAAATTGCCCTGACCGGCGAGGATGTCGAATTCGCGGACGCGAAACGACATGAAAGCGCGCGAAGTCACCTGGGAAAACAGGGCAGGTGTTGATGGCATCAACACGAGCATTGCCCATTTGAGGCGTCCCCGCAAGATGTGTTGCGGACCGCCTGCGAACTGTCCCTGTCCGTGGCCGCCGTTCAGTAGTGAATAGGCCGTGGCGACGTTCGTCCCATCTACAGCTGGGGCGTCCGATGAACGCACAACCCAACCTCCGGCGTCAGTATTGATTGGACGGCCGGATCGGCTTGGTGCAACGCGATAGGTCAATGCGCCGCCGCTCCGCCGCCTACGGCTTTCTCGCCGACCTGGGTGGCTGGCTGACCTTCGCAGCGATGATGACGACGACGCTGATCCTGTCTGAGACAACCATCGACTATCTGCATTTCCTGTTCGGTCGTAGCCCGGACCTCTGGGCGACCGGCTTGATCATCGTCAGCGCTGCGATCGTCATCCTCGCCAACTTCGCGCTGGTCGATATCCGCACCCGGACTCTGCGCAAGTCGTTGGCCGATCCGTCCGAGCCGACGCGCCTGGCGCTGCGTTCGATAAAGGTCGCCACCGTGACGACGCTTGGCCTGGCGATCATCGCCTCGTGGTTGGCTGTCAGCCTGGCCCGATTCCCGCCTAGTTGGTTGACGGAGCCGAACATCGGCTTCGTCGTCTTCGTCGTGATCCTCACGTACGGGCTGCCGACGGTCGTCGCAACCGCGATCTGTTACTCGGTCGCGAGCCGACGAACGGCTCGCTATCGGGGGCTGGCGAGTGCGCCTGCCGTCTCGCTAGTGCAGCGGCACCGACATTCTGTCGCTGAGCTGACGAAGTGACAGCCCGAAGGTCTCCAGCACGCGCACCCCGCGGTCATGCGCAGAGTCGATCGCAAAGATCGCATGATCGGTGTAGACCCGGCTGACGCATCTGACGCCGGTGAGCGGATACGTGCATTCCGGCACCAGCTTGGCCGTGCCGTCTTTGGCGAACAGGTTCATCATGACGAACACGCTTTTCGCGCCGATGGCGAGATCCATGGCTCCGCCCACCGCGGGAATCGAGTCGGGGGCGCCGGTGTGCCAGTTGGCCAGATCGCCACGTTGACTGACCTGGAATGCACCGAGGACACAGACGTCGAGATGACCGCCGCGCATCATCGCGAACGAGTCCGCATGGTGAAAGTACGATGCGCCGGGCGTCTCGGTGACGGGCACCTTGCCCGCATTCGTCAGATCCCCGTCGATCTCGTCGCCCACCGCTTCGCTACCCATGCCGAGCATGCCGTTCTCGGTGTGTAGCACCACATCTGCTTCCGGAGACAGGTAGTCCGCGACGGTCGTCGGTTGGCCGATTCCCAGATTGACGTATGAACCGGGCGGAATGTCGCGAGCGATGATGGCTGCCAGTTCTCGACGGTCCAGTGGATCGCGGTCGAGGTGTTCGACAGTGCTGCGAGTGGGGACATGCAGCGTCACGACGCCACCTCCGTCATGTGTTGGGCAGTCGACAGGTCGAGTATCCGGTCAACGAAGATTCCGGGTGTGACAACGATTTCGGGATCGATGCCACCCGCGTCGACCACGTGCGACACTTCGGCGATGGTGAGTGCCGCCGCGGTGGCCATCACGGGCCCGAAGTTGCGGGCGGTCTTGCGGTATAGGAGGTTCCCGGCCCGGTCGCCGATGTGGGCGCCGATGAGCGCGACATCGCCCCGGATCGGATACTCCAGCACGTAGGTCCGACCGTCGATCGTTCGCGTCTCCTTGCCTTCCGCGAGGGGGGTGCCGACAGCTGTCGGACAGAAGAACGCGCCGATGCCTGCACCCGCCGCCCTGATCCGTTCCGCCAGATTTCCCTGCGGAACCACCTCGAGCACGATCTTGCCCGCGTGGTACAGCTCGTCGAACACGTACGAATCGGCCTGTCGCGGAAACGAACAGATGACCTTGGTGACGCGACCGGCCGCGAGCAACGCGGCCAGGCCGGTGTCACCATTGCCCGCGTTGTTGCTGACGATGGTGAGATCAGTGGCGCCCTGCTCGATCAGCGCGTCGATGAGCACGGTCGGCATGCCCGCCATCCCGAATCCGCCCACGAGAACTGTTGAACCATTCTCGATTCCGGCGACGGCCTGTCGTGCGGTGTCGCAGATCTCCGTGCGGCTCACGGCCTCTCCCCCATGTCGACATCGAAGTCGGGTAGGACGTCAGCGGCAATCCGGAACGCCGTATTGGCATCCGGGACTCCGCAATAGATCGCGGTCTGCATCAAGAGTTCCTTGATCTCGTCGTTGGACAGCCCGTTGCGGCGGGCGGCCAGCAGGTGCATCTTGAGTTCTTCGTGGTGCCCCCGCGCCACCAGGGCGGTGAGCGTGATCAGCGACCGGCTACGACGGTCCAGTCCCGGGCGCGTCCAGATTGCGCCCCAGGCATATTCAGTGATGAACCGCTGAAAGTCCGCGGTGAAATCGGTGGTCGCTGCGATAGCCCGGTCGACGTGCGCATCACCGAGGACATCACGGCGAACCGCGAGGCCGCCGGCATACACCTCGTCGATGGTCTTCGGCGAACCCGCCGATGCGTGTTCGGCAATCAGCGCCGCGACCCGAACGGGGACCTCGGCGGGAGCCAGGTGCCCCACGCCGTCGAGCACCACCAGCCGTGCGTCCTTAACGCCGGTGGCTATGCGCTGCAAATGATCCGGCGGCGTGGCGATGTCCTGGCTCCCTGCGACCGCGAGCACCGGCGTGGTGATCTCATGCAGCCGGTCGACGACGTCGAATTCGGCCAGCGCCTCACACACCTGGGCATACGAGTCCGCGTCGGCGGCCCGCAGGGCTTCCAAAAGTGCTGAGCTGACGACCGGCTCACGGTCGGCAAAGCCTTCGGGGAACCAGCGCTGCGCCGCGGCGGCCACCATGGTTTCGGTTCCGCCCGACCGCACGGTCGCTGCCCGCTCCCGCCATGCGTCCGGCGTCCCGATCGCCGCGCCGGTACACAGCAGGGTGGCCGACGCAATCCGGTGCGGAACGTCGAGCAACAGTTGCAGCCCGACGCAGCCGCCTACCGAATCGCCTGCGTAATGGAATGTCTCGGCGGTGAACTCGTCCGCCAGTGCCACCACTGCCGCCGCCAATTCGGCGATGGTGAACGCATCCGCGGACTCGCCGCGGCCGTGGCCCGGCAGATCCCAACCGACCACACGCCAGTTCTGGCTCAGACGGGCGGCGGCCGCGCTCCACAATGTGGCGGCACTGGTGCCCAGTGACGGCCCGAGAAGAAGCAGAGGGGCGGTGTCCGCTCCCCCGAACTCGGTGCCGACAATACGCGGAATGCTCACGGGACGTCCTTCAGGTAGTGACCGGCCCGGTGCAACGCGGCGTCGACGAGTTGCTCGACCGCTCCGAGGTATTCAGCACTGGCAGCGTGTCCGGTCAGATCCGTCATCGTCTTCTGCTCGGATAGCACGCCGTCGGCGGCGCCCAGATTTGCGCGGGCACGCTCCACATTGATCTGCAACCCGGCCAGTAGCTCCGTCGCGTGCGCCGCGGCGACGACGGTGTGTCGCGCCAACGTCCGCAGGGTGGCCCATTCGGCATGCCATGCACCGTCGGAGCGTTCGTCGACCGACATCGCCGATGCGGTGTGCAGTGTGGCGGCGAGCGGCCCCGCGGTGATCGCGGTGCGGCGCAGCAGCACCGAGCGCACCGGATTGCTCTTGTGCGGCATGGTCGACGAACTGCCGCCGCCTGCCTCCGCGAACTCGCCGATCTCGGGCCGGCTGCCTGTTGCGACATCGGCGGCGATGTACCCCCATGCGTCGCAACAGGAAACCAGGGCATCGCCGATTCTCGTGATCGCGGATCGCGTGGTGTGCCACGGTGGCGCGGGAGCAAGGCCAAGGGCGACGGCCAACGAGTCACTCAAGCTGATCGCACCTTCCACCGAGCCGCTCAGCTCGACGGCTGCGGCTAGGGTGCCCGCCCCACCTCCGGCTTGGACCGGCACGCGTAATTCGGTCAGCGGTTCAGCGGCGTCCAGCACCGCCGACAACCACCGCGCCACTTTCACGCCAACGGTGCTCGGCAACGCGGCCTGCGTCAGCGTCCTCGCGATCATCGGTGTGGCGGAATGCGTTTCAGCCAGCCGCGACAGCGCCCGCACCTGGTGGGCGAGTTCCTTGCGGAGGCGGTCGACGGCGTCTCGGACACACACCATCAGTGCGGTGTCGACGACATCCTGACTCGTCAAGCCGCGATGGAGCCACTGTGCGGTCGGCTGTGGCGTACGTTCGCGCAGCAGGGCAACCAATCCGCTGACCGGATTGCCATCGGCATCGGCGCCGCGGGCGATCGCCTCGAGGTCACCGTCGGCCACGTACTCGGCGAGATCGGCCAACGCCTCCTCAGGCGCAATCCCGGCACCGACGAGCGCGTCCAGCCAGGCCTGCTCGACTGCGACCATCGCCGCGAGGAAGGCACGATCGCTCATCAGACCATCGGCACGGTGATCCCCCGGCCAGAACAGGTCCGTCATGGCCGATGTCCCGGATAGCTGAGGAAAACTGTCTCGTCGTCTCCGGCTTGAAGCCTGATGTCGAACCGCAGGCCGGCCGCCTCGCGCGTCGCGATCAGCGTCTGACGGCGCTGCGCGGGAAGCGAATTCAGCAGCGGATCATCTTCCAGTTGCTCACATGGGACGTAGGCCCGGGTGAACAGCCGGTTGAGCAGCCCGCGGGCGAAGACGGTGATGAGGAAGAACGGTGCGGCACCAGAACGCGTGGGACCTGGCGACACCGTGGAGAAGCTGTAGTGACCCGCGTCGTCGGTGGCGGCACGGCCCCATCCGGTGAAAGTCCAGCCGTCGCGACGCAGCGAGCCGGTGGCGGTGGGTATCACGCCGTCGGCGTCGGCCTGCCAGATCTCGAGCAGCGCATCGGGAACCGGGTTGCCCGCCCCGTCCATGACGACGCCGTGAAACTGGATCGCACCGGGTGAGCCAGTCGGCACGAGATCACTGTCGCGGTCGAACGGCAACGCGTACCCGAAGAACGGCCCGACGGTCTGGCCGGGCGTCGCGGTCAGCAGCGTGGACATCAGTGGTCGGCTCCTTCGTCGACAGGGGTCCGGTTGGCACCGGACAGCACGATGTCCCAGCGGTACCCGGTCGCCCATTCGTGGGTGGTCACATCATGGTCGTAGCCGGCGACCAGCCGGTCTCGCGCCTTCTGGTCGGTGACCGACTGGTAGATCGGGTCGAGAGCGAACAGCGGATCGCCCGGGAAGTACATCTGAGTGATCATGCGTTGCGTGAATTCGGCTCCGAACAAAGAGAAATGGATGTGCGCGGGCCGCCACGCGTTGCGGTGGTTCTTCCACGGGTAGGGCCCGGGCTTGATGGTGGTGAACCGGTAGTAGCCGTCATCGTCGGTGAGGCAGCGCCCGACACCGGTGAAGTTCGGGTCGATCGGCGACGGATGCTGGTCGCGCTTGTGGATATAGCGACCGCCCGCGTTGGCCTGCCAGATCTCCACCAGCTGCCGACGCACCGCCCGACCGTCACCGTCGACGATCCGCCCGGTCACGACCATGCGTTCTCCGATCGGTGCGCCCGTGTGCTGGATCGTCAGGTCGGACTCGAGCGGATGGACGTCGCGCACGCCGAAGCATGGCGTCCACAACTCGACACCTTCCGGATCGGCGTGGTGCAGATCCTTGGTCGGGTGGCGCAACAAGCTGCTCCGATACGGCGCGTAGTCGAGCCGCGGTTGCGTCTCTTCCACACCCGAACGCAGGTAGGCCGACTCGATCGCGCCGATCTCGCCGCTGACCTCAGCCTGACTTGCCGAAGCGCTGTCCGAGTTGATGGCGGGCGTTGCTGTCATGCGATGCACGCTATCGGCTCCTGGGAAATGCAGTGAAGACTAGAATTTCGCTCAGCGGAAGGATGCAGAGAATGGCAGGAAACACGTCCACCCCCGGAGCGACGGTCACAAGTCGTTTGCTGGCCATCATCGGCGCGTTCGACGAACGGCACCGCAGCCTGCCGCTGTCCGAGCTTGCCCATCGCGCCGGCCTGCCGGTTCCCACCACGCATCGACTGGCAGGCGAACTGGTTGCCGGACACGCGCTGCAGCGACGAAAAGACGGCCGTTTCGAGGTGGGCAGACTGCTGTGGGATGCGGGACTGCTCGCACCCGTCGAAGGCAGATTGCGCCAGGTTGCCGAACCATATCTGCATGACATCTACGCGGCGACGACGGCCACGGTGCACCTCGCGATCCGCGAAGGCACCGAGGTGCTCTATCTCGAGCGGATGATGGGCAGCACCTCGGTCCCCATCGTCAGCAGCGTCGGCAGCAAACTGCCCATGCACTGCACCGGAGTCGGCAAGGTCCTGCTTGCCTACGCACCGGAAGAGATTCAGGAACATGTGTTTGCCAACCTGATCCGCGTCACGCCGTACACGATCGTCGCACGCCCAGTGCTTGCCGCCCAGATCGACCGAGCTTGTCGAGACGGACTGGCGACCACAAGCGAGGAAATGTCGCTCGGCGCCTGTTCGCTGGCCGTCCCCGTGGTGCGATCGTCCGACGACACCGTGGCCGCAGCGATCGGGGTGGTCGTGCCAAGCCTGCGACGCGATCGCCAGAGACTGCTCGGTGCCCTGCAGGTCGCGGCGCGCGGCATCGGCCGCTCGCTGTAACCCACAGGGCACCATGGCCAGGCCCTCAGTGGTCGACGAGTTGTGTCGCTCTTTGCAGTTCCTCGGTACACCGCTTGTCTTGCCGATGGAGGGCAATGCATGCCAGGGCAGCGCCGTTCTGATTCGCGGGCACAGTCAGTAGTTGGATGTGCGCGCTCGAGGGTGGGCTTACGGCGCTGACGACGAGCGTGCCTTCAACCGCCCCGTGGTAGCGGAGGGGAAACGCCAAACTCCATACTCGCCCTGGTATTTCAACAGCGCCGTTGCCGCGGCATTCGGTGATCAGTAGGTCAATGTCAGGGCGTTGGTCCTGTCCGGGGGGTGAACATCACCAAGCTTGCTCGATGCACCGGTACGTGGCTTCTGCTCGACAGGGCCCGGGGCACCGCCTGGCACGGCCTTGCTGAGCACGGTCTCGGGCGTAGCGCCACTCCGTCTTCGACGAGATCACTTCACTGCTTGGCAGACGGGGCTCTGCGGTTGGCGGCGTCACCCACGGTGCTTCTAACGAATGGTGGCGGCGCACATCACGAGGCCCTCGGTCGGCGCACAAGGTTTGTCGGTACCTCCGATAGGGTTTGCATAAGTTTGGTCAGCACACTGGTTCCGATTCCGAATACGGCAGAAGGTCGGCGACGGCGGCAGGCAAGGGAACCTACCTCCGTAGCGATCCTCCGCCGGTGCGCTGGGCGCGAGAACGTCGGCCCGGCCGCGGCACCGCTACAAGGTAACCACTCGCGGATAGGCCGGTAAATATTTCAGGGTGGTTATCGCTGGCCGAGCATGGCGAGTAGCTTCAGCAGTTCATGCCGGTCCTGCTCGGCGAACTCGGCGAGAACACGACGTTCGGCCGCACGCACACCGGAGTTGGTGCGGTTGAGCAACTCGGCGCCCTCAATCGAAAGCTCCATGGGAAGTGATCGCCCAGACGGCGCCATGGTGGCCTGTACCACTAAACTGCGCTTCTGCAATTCCCGCACCACCCTGTTCATCGCCTGTGGGGAAACGTTGATAGTGCGCGCCAATTGCGCATTGGACATGCCGGGCGATTGCGACAACAAGCGCATGCATAGGTACTGAGGGAAGGAGACACCCAACGGCGAGAGCACCGTGGCGGTCACCTCGTTACGCAGCGCCGAAGTTAAGCGGTGCAGAAGGTAGCCCAGCGACTGGGTCTCAACCCGTTCCACGGATTCAGGGTGGGACGACTATGTCGTCGAGAATCTGAACGGTGCGGTCGGTTGTTGGCCAGCCGACGATGATTGAGCGCAAGACTACATACCTCGGTAGCAGATACCCGTGGCAGAGTTTCGACGTGGGTGCGCACGCATTCCCGTGCGCCAAGCCAGAAGATAACCCCACAGCGTTCCGGTGTCGATTACGTCCGCGACCTGGCGGACACTTACGGTTATTGGGGCGAACACCGTCGAGGTGGTCCAGCGCGGGTAGATAGTGGCCTTGCTGGCACGGAGGGTGGCACGCGTCGACCGTCAGCCCGTCATATTCCCGCGCTTCCAGGAGCTGCAACGCGACCTCGAGCAGCTCAGTCTCACGCATCGACCAGGGTGAGAAGGCATCAGCATCTGCCGTTTGGCGCACAGTCTGAGGCTAGGCCAACCTCTAACCGTATGGAGGCAATATAGTTGAGACAGATGAATTTCAATGTTTGGTAATATTAGGCAAACCTCCTATCCACATTAACCGTGGGGGAGACGTCACCATGCTGACTTAACTATTGCGGCACAACAGGATTCGGCCGCCCTAAACCGCCTAGTTGTGCCTGACACTGACCGGCTGCCACCGGACGAAATCATCCGCTCCCACCGTTGCCTTGCCAGCGAACCGCGAAATTGAAGCGCGATCACCTGGCCATGCTCGAAGCGGCCCTCGGCCATGCCACCATTGCCGGCCTTCGAAATCCGCCTCCGGAAACGCGAAACGAACGCCATGACGTCCTTCACAATGATTGGCGAAGCCGTCCAAAGATGTGCGTAGCCGAGGTTTTCGGGGTTTGTTCCTTCGCCCGGCGAGGTCGGCGCGCGAGCGGATGTGCGCAGCTCCGATCCGCTGAGGACGAATCGCTACTTCTCGCCGAAGGCGTCTGCGAAGCTAGTGTTGCCCATGCTTTCCCTCTGGGTGGCGTCCAGAGCAGCCAGCAGGCGGGAATTCTCGATGACGATCATCTCCACGTCGTGCCCCTCGTCGGCATAGTGGCGATGCCAGATCCACGGCGGCGTATACACGAAGTCGCCCGCGCTCCACCGGACGCGTTGATCGCCAATCTCCGACCAACCCGAGCCATATCGCACGAAGTGAACCGACTCATGTACGTGTCGATGAAGGTCACTGCCCTCGCCCCCGGGAATCTTCTGCAGAAAAAACTCTACCGAGCGAGCAGGTATTCGTAGGAGCAGCCCAATCTGAGATGGGCTGCCAGTCTGGATCCAGTGCGCGTCGTCGGAGCTAACGACAAGGTGCTCCTCCCCCACGTGCTGGCTGTCGCGGCCTGCTGCTCGTGCCATACTCTCCGAAAATTCATCTATCTCGTCACGGGATAGCGTCATTGAACGGGCTCCTTCGTGTATTTCTTCGTTGAGTCCACAGAATTGTTGGCTTGCTGGAAAAGATGACACCCGGTGGAACAATGCGGTGCCAATGGGATTCATCGTTCGATAACCACAGAAACGTGTAAATGTCATTGCAGGGGGATGCACCCGTCAGCATTCGTCGGCGCGGCTTGAGTTGGGCTGGATCAGCTCTGGTTCTGCTGAGTGCGTTATCGCCCATTGCAACTGCCGACGGCGGAGCCTCGTATGAAATGACCCTGCTTAGGGACATAGATGCCGCCATCGGAGTGAAGGTGCGCTTCGCGGCCTCGCGGCGTCATGCACTGGGAACCACTTTGCGGGGCTTGTCAGGAAGCGTTGAGCAGTCCGCATAGTCTGGGCGCTGACTTGCTTCTTGACTCATTGGGGCTTGCCGTACACCGCAACTACAACTGTGCGGTCGATGGAATTCTCTGACCACACCCCGATCCGAGTGTTTGCACAGTCAGACATGACCGCAAAATCGACCGGGTCGTAATACCACTGGTTGATCAGCTCGATGCCGCTCAACGCGAGTGCTGGATTTATCGCAACGGTTTCAGACACCACGCCGCTAAATCCCGCGGCTTCCGCCCGCACCTGGGGCGTGGAACCATCCGATCCAATGTCGCCGTCGACGTTGCGGTTGGCCAGCGCATCGCGAGCGTGCCACTGGGCAGCGAGCTGGAGGGTCGGACTAATGATGATGTCGTTCGGGCAGCCCGCCTGGCGTTGAATGGTGTAGACATTGGCTACCACGCCGTCATTGAGTCGCTTGTTGTCGCCGTGCGCGGCGGGCGGTATCAGTAGTGCTTGCACGCCAAGTGCTGCAACGATACCTAGTGTCAAACGGGGCAGGAGACCGGACGCCGATCCCTTTTTGACCGTCTTCACCCTGCGTGGAGTGGGTACCGAAGCGTCGAATTTGTCGCGGCAAGGGCGCTTTTCGTGCATCGAGTTACTCGTAAGCAATTTCATCAGTGTGGCAGTCTGTCGGCGGGCCGGCCGCAGCCTCGTCCCACTGATCGAAAATGGACGGGATCCCACCAGCAGCGGCCGACGGCGCAGCGAGGATCAAGCTCGCCACGGCTCTTCGATCGATGCGCAAAGGGTGCCACTGAGAATTTGGTGTCACACGAACCAAAACTGAAATCGATGTGACGTGCTGATCCCAATCACGCCGACGAACGGATTTGATCGCGATCTCCGCGCTAATCGCCTGCTGACTCGCCAGGGCGCCGTCGGGATTGCTGTCGATCAACGCTGTCACGGCGCCTACGGTACCGACGACTTCGAGACTGGCGAACCGATGAATTTCACTCAGCGGAAGGGGGCCGAAATTGGCAGGCATGTTTCGACGCGCAGAACCACTGTCGACTCGCTGATTTGCAACGAATCGGTGCATCTCCAAGAAGGTCGAAGTGCTACAGGTTGGGCGCGAATCGGAGTCTCCGCAGCGCTTACGGGATAGACGTCCACGGTTCTCCCCGGCAATGTTCGGCAGAGAGCCAACGCCCTCCGTCAGTTTCGAACATTAAGCGGAGGAGTAGGCGAGTCGGTCCGCCTCAAACCCTCAAACTGCCGAACTACCGCCGAAGGAACCGCATACAAGATGACCATCACGACACCGCTCGGATCCGATGCTAGGGCGTGGGCCACCGAGAACCTTCGAGGCTTCTATATGTGTCCTGTCACGCCCCTCACCGACGATTTCGAGCTGGACGAGGACGGTCTGCGGCAGAACATCGACGCGTTTGTGGAGATGGGTTGCACTGGCCTCGTCGTCGGCGGCTTTTTCGCTGAGGGATGGAACATGACACTGGCCGAATGGCAGCGCTACCACGAGGTAGTCGCTGACGCCACCGCCGGCCGCCTTCCCTTGTTTACGATCATTCTGGACTCGTCGGCGTACCAGGCGGTCGAAAGATTACGCTTCGTGGCGTCTCTGGGCTTCACCGGCGCCGAGATAATGAACCCATCGGTTCAGCTCAAGACCGACGACGACGTCGTAGACTACTTCGACTTCGTGGCGCCTGCCACCGGGCTGGCGCTAGTGCTCTACCGGACGCCGGTATCCAGTTTCGTGTACACCCACGACGCCGTCGCTCGGATCGCCGAGCACTCCAACGTCATCGGGATCAAGAATGGCACTTTGAGTTGGACCGACAGCATCGCGTTACGCCGCCGCTTCGGGGACCGCCTTGTCATCAGCGAGCCGAATGAGCGCTATTGGGCGCATGATGCTGCGCTCTTCGGGGGTCGGGTGCTTTATGGGGAGCTCTCTCTGATCCTGTACGGAAAACGGCGGCAGGAACTGCACCACTACACCGACCTTGCCTTCGCTGGTGAACTGGCGGGGGCACTGCCTGTGTCGACGAAGCTGGACGCAATCCGCCAGGTGTACGAAGAGGTGCTCATCGGCCGCATCGCGGCAACGGGTTCCTACGTCGCGGCGATGCCTTATCTGAAGGCGTGGTTCGAGCTGTTGGGGCTTCGTGCCGGCCCGGTACGGCCGCCCGTCAAAGCCCGGCTGTCTGCTCCGGAGCGTGAAGTTCTGCAGGAGAAACTGACGGCCGCGGAGGCCATTTGATGCGCGTCTTGATCCTCGGCGCGGGCGGGCTCGGTTCGGTCCTGGGCGGCTATTTGGCGAACACTGGCGTGGATGTCACCCTGGTCGGTAGGCCGGCGCACATCGAGGCGATCACCCGCGACGGCCTCCGAATCACGGGCCGTCGGGGCGACCTGGTGATCACCGACAACTTGACAGCGGTCGACCAGACCGCCAAGGCCACTGGAGACTTCGATTACCTAGTGTTGGCGGTGAAAGGCAAAGATACGGCGCAGGCGCTGGCAGAGGCTGACGGCCTGCGCGATGTCGTGAGCAGCGCGTTGTCGGTGCAGAACACCGTCGAGAAAGATGCGACTCTCGCCGGGTGGCTTGGGCCGGACCGGGTGATCGGAGCCTCCACGATCGAGGGCGGCACCTTGCTCGAACCGGGCCTCGTACGCAATCACCTAACAGCTGAGGTGACCGCTTACTTTGGGGAACTTGACGGCTCATGCAGTGCGCGCGTCGACGACCTGACGACTGCCTTCACTAACGCCGGCCTTCCCTCAATGGCGGTGGACAACATAGAGCAGGTCGAGTGGGAAAAGCTCGCGCAGATCGCGCTGGCGGCCGCGTGGTCGGTCACCGCGCTGGGCGCAATCCCTGGCGCCTCGGTCTTCGAGGGCATGGAGGTGCCTGAGGGAGCGATGTACTTCGTCGCGCTGGCGAAGGACCTTCTCGCGGTCTACCGCGCGAAGGGTTACGAGCCGATGAACTTCTTTGCGCCCCTATCCCGCCTCAAGGAACTCGACGCCCTTCCGACGGACGAGGCGATCAAGTTTGTCATCGGACAGGGCAAAGTAATGCGCGAGAAGGGCAACACGGGCCACCCCTCGATGTACGAGGATGTTCTGCGACGACGTAAGACAGAGGTCGACTTCATGCTGGGCCCTTACGTCGCCGCCGCTGAAGAACTGGCCATGGATGTGCCCACGCTGCGAGTCGCCTACCAGATCATCAAGACCGTCGACGGATTCCTGGCCTAGCCGCTGACGCCGTTCGATGGCGCTGCGCCAAGGCGAATTCAGCTCGCGCGCAAAGTATGTTGGGGAGTGACGCCGAACTTGCGCCGATAGTCCGCGCTGAAGCGACCCAAATGACCAAAGCCCCACTTCATCGCTACGCGAGCAACAGTGACGGCACCCTCGGACGACGCCGCCAGTTCTGCGTGCGCACGGATTAGCCGGACTTCGCGCAGATACGTGAGCGGGGGAACCCCGACGTGCCGCCTGAAGCTCTCTTGAAGAGCGCGGACACCGATACCAACCTCGCGCGCAAGATCGGTTGTCGTCCAACTCCGTTCGGGATGCTCCTCAATCAGGTCGAGTGCTGTCCTCAGCACTTTGGGCGGCGGCGCCGCTTGTTGGTCGGCGGCGGCGAGCGCCATGGCCTGGTAATGGGGTTGGGCGAGTAGAAACCCATGCATAAGCAAGTGTTCGAAATGTCGCCCGGTCATCGGATGTTGCACGATGCTCTCAGGGCGAGAGACCTCTCGGTACAGTATCGATAGCAGCGCAAGCCAGGCCCGGCTGCTGTCCGCCGTCAGGTTCATGCTATGCGTGATATTCAACGGTCTAATCGCAGGTCTTCCAAGCAAGCCTTCGAGTTCGAGTTCCAGATCCGCGCGGCTGAACTTCACGCATAGCTGGCCACAGTCGGCGGCCCACTTGATGCCAGCAGGACGGCCTGGGAGGAAAACCGCCGCCTGCGTGGGCGTCGCTTGAGCAGTGGCTGAGCCGCACCACGAATCGGCGTGGCTCGTGAGGGGAACGTTGATGTGGTAATCATCGAGCGCAGTCGAATTGACGAGTTCGACATCTGCACCGTACCGCAGATAACCGATGGTCACAGCACCGATGCGGGCGGCGCTGAGCCGGGCATTCAACCGCTGGCCGCGCCCGGAGAAGCGGAGACGGTGCGGCGTGAAAATTTCCGAAGCGAGGTGCTCGGCCGCGCTCAACTGTTCAGTGCATACGGTCTCCCGTCGGCTAAAGTACGATTCCGCGATCTTCGCCGTCGCCGCCATTGGCAACACCTCACTTTCTCGCTGCGGAAAGCGCAGCTCGCCGACAGAGTCTGTCGCTCCGCCGAACACCAACGCCGAAGGTCTGGCCCCCCGACTCAGGGTCGTGCGTCACGGACCCGCATGCACAAAACTATTCTAGTAGAAGAGGGCTCTGTTAAGCAGAGAGGTTTGGAGCGGACACCCGGCGGTGTGGCTGCGGTGATCATAACCGGCACCAGGTTGGACGTGAGGCGTCGTAATGGCACCAGCTTTCATAGCTCCTCGACCTCGCCGTCGGACCAGACAACCTTGGTTCCGTAATCAGGGTGCGCGTAAATGTGCACCTTATACAGATGGTCTAGGTCATCCCACCAAACGCAAGAGCCAGCGCCCACCATCCAGCGCTGCGCGACACGGCCATCAGAGAAAACGCATAGCTCGAATTGCACTTCATCAGGCGCGTTGTAGTTGTCCTTTGCGAAGTCATCTTTTGCGGCAGTTGCAAGCCGACGATAGACGACAGCCGTTCTCATAGCTCAACCTCTAACAATCCCATCACGTCGTCGAGGAGCTATCGGCCTTCTTCTGATTGTGAGCCGTTAGCGGCGTTATTGCTGGCGGTCGGCATCGCGTATGGCGATCGCCGCCGACGGGCATTCGTGCGATGCCGCACGGGCCGCGACTACTAGACCAACCGGAATGTCGCCCACCAATGTTTCCGCCTTCCCAGCGGCGTTGATCGCGAAGACGTCTGGCGCGACGTCCACGCACAAACGGTAGCCGCAGCACCGACGTGGATCGATGTCCGCATGGACCATTTGTCCACTCCTCACTAAGTGCGCCCCTCACCGACATGGCTCAAGCGGTCCCAGGCCGAGGCGCCTGCAGTTGTCTTGCAGACGTCCTGCCGACCATCTGTGAATGGGTGAACGAGAAACGATCCGCTACTGCGTTCTGGCGCCACCTCAATCGCGGGGACCGTAGGGGTCTTGAAGAAACCGAGAAAGGCTCTCCTTGGTTTGCCACGACAGACTCTCAAGTTCCAGTGGGTCGAGCTGAATACGGAACCCAAGGCGGGGACTGGCGATCTCCAACCGCTCTCCGTTGCGGGTATAGATTTTGTCCACAGTGACGAACGCGAACTCGTTCGCGATGGTCGTTTCCGTGCTGGCATCGCCTGTCACGACTGCACCTTCCTAGGCGTTAAGTGATGCAACCTCAACGTCACCCGTTAAAAGAAGTTAGCCAGGTTGTGGGTGCCGACAACGGCGTGATCAAGCACTACCCGTCGGCTCGCTAACCGCAGGCCCACCTCACTGCGGCGGATGACATCGTGGCGCTCCGCAGAGATGAGGTCGTGCTGCGGGCTGTCCCCCCTATTTCGGAACACGAGGAGATTGGAGCGGACATCGTATTCGTCCGTCCCTGTCCCGGGCTGTACCCGCACATTCGACACGTGGTGTCGGATCCGTGAGGGCGGATCTTCTGCCCATGCGTATTCGGTGTCCAGACGTAGCACCCGTAGCTGCAAGCCTGCGTAGTCGTCGTCCCAGTGGGTCATTGTCGTCGAATTTCCGTCGCCGTTGGCGCGTTCTCTGCTCATGCGCACCGGGATGATGTACCGGATATCTTCGGCACACAATTCCAGCCAGTCGTGAAACCGGCCGTCGTTTAACAGTTCCGCCTCTTGGAACAGAAAGTTTTCCATCTCACTGCGGAGAAGAATCTGTTGTTCGACCGTCGCTACCATGGAACACCATCCTTTATGACTCGCTTGAACCCGATTGCGCGACCAGCAGATACCCGATGCGTCATCAGGCGACCTCGTCCGCACCGGTCAGAGGCTGCGCGCGCAGTTGGGGCCCAGTTTCGCTGGCGTCGTCGCCCGTGTCGGTGAGTAACTCCAGCACGCGACCCCAGAATTCGCGTTGGTTACGCTCCGCGTACCCGCTGGACAGGGGACGACCGGGCCCCTTCCAAGTGTCGTCGCTCGTCAGGACACCCATGCCCATTTCGAAGTTGAGCATCTGGCTGCCTGCGAGAAGGCCTTGCGTTCCCGCAGTGATGGAGCGCCAGGTCTCGGCGTCGTCCTGTTCGAACACCCCGGAAATGCCGAAGGTTCGCACGTAGGTTTCATACGACTGCTGTTTGAACTCTTCGTCGGCGTCCTTCTCGACGAGGAACCACGACCAAACTTCCATCGCGTCGTGTGACAGTGGCCGCCACAGCCGAAACGTCAACATCGGCACCGGCATTGACTTGTTGTCCTTACCGATGAGGACGTTGAGGAATGAGAGGTTCGGAAAGATCGTGCCGTGAATGAAGGCCGTACCTTGCAGCATGTCTGCGTGGTCCTGGTCGCCATAAGCCTCGGCGAGCCCGTCGACGACCTCTCGTGGATAGTTCATAAAGGGCGGCATCGGTTGGCCGGGTGGCACCCCGAGGACGCCGAGGCCGTGACCGTTGGAGAGACTGATATGGGCGGGTTGCGATGCAAATTTTGGATCGGGCGGAGCCAGACCGAGTTCCACCGCCGATCGGTGCGTCATCAACGTGTGGTAGGCGTCCCCGACGAAGTTGTCTGCGCCGAGCTTCCAGTTGGAGTCGATGATCCAACGCTGCGGCTCGCCACGCACCTCCAGTCCACCCTGGGTCTTCTTCGTGATGAGGTCCAGATACCACGCCATATCGCCCAGGTAGTCGACGAGAGGTGCTGCCTTCTCGTCTAGGCAACCGAAGATCAATCCGCCATAGTTCTCGAGGCGCGGAACCTGGGTCAAACTCCACTCGTTTTTGTCCATCTCGACCCCGTAGACCTCTTTTTGCGCCGGCACGCCGGCCAGAGTTCCGGTGTTGCGGTAGGTCCAGCCGTGATAGGGGCAGCGGAAGTGGGAGGTATTGCCCATCTCCGTGCGGCACAGTTGTGTCCCGCGGTGCCGACACGAATTAGCCATCGCGCGCACTTCGCCGTCCTCGCCGCGGACAACGATGATTGAACCGCCGCCTAGATATCGCACCACGTAATCGCCCGCCTCGGGTACCTCCGTCTCGTGGGCCAGGAATTGCCAGCACGTCCCGAAAACTCGCTGCGCTTCAAGCTTGTGAACTTCCGCGTTGGCGACCAATCCGGCGGGCAGACGACCCTTTGCAAGGCTTTCTTGACCCGCTGCGATCAGCTGCTGGATGTCGTTCTTATCTCCGACAATGGACATGTCATCTCCTACGTTTCTTGGTCTGGCTGGATAAAAATTTCTGTTCTAACTCGAATCCGAAAAAGAATTGCTATTGATAATCCAATTCAAACCGCTTTCGGTTCGCATAGCCGATCCTGGGGTCTACCCGATGGTGATGATTCATCGGGCCTCCCCTTTCCGTGCGCTGGTGATTGAGCTTTGACAGATGGTTTTCTGAATACGGTGTTCATGTTGTTGCGGCTTCGAGTGCTCCTGGTGGTGTTTGGGCGACCATCTGGTGGCCCCACACACTGGGTCGGTCGTACTGCGCGACGGTCCAGGTTTCCTCGTCGACGGTGACCGCATCCCAGCCGTACTCGAGATCAAAACCGCTCGGTGTTCGGACGTAGAACGACACCATCCGATCGTTGACATGGCGCCCCAACGTCATGCTCAGCGGGATGTTGCGCGACATGCACAGGTCATAAGCCATCCCCACATCATCAAAACTTTGCACCTCGACCATCACGTGATGCAGTCCCCGCACACCCGGCATCGGAGTCAACGCGATGCTGTGATGGCGCGGGTTGCAGTGGTAGAACCACAGATCGATGAAGGTGTAAATCTCATCACTCTTCTTAAACCCCAACACCCCCCGCAAAAACCGGTCGGCCTGCGCGAGGTCCGGCGTCGCCAGCACCACATGACCCAACCCCTGCGCCCCGGTGACGAACCCCGATATCGCACGACCGGGCCGGAAGG